>NZ_JANCPR020000055.1 GCF_028657195.3 Streptomyces iconiensis | reverse complement strand
GGGCTGTGGGGGTCGCCGCCTCCGAGGGGCTGGGAACGCCGGCGAAGGTGGGCATCGGCGTGGGGGTCGCGGTCGCCGCAGGTGCCGTGCTGGCGTATGCGCTTTCGGGGAACGACCCGGAGCCGCCGAAGAAACCGCAGGCCAGACACTCGGCCCCGCCGGCGGCCCAGCCACCGGCCAAGAAGCCCGAGCCCAAGCCGAAACCGCCGGAGCCCAAGCCTCCGGCGCCCGGAAAGAAGCCGGAACCCAAGCCGGAGCCGAAGTCAGGGCCCAAGCCTCCGGAGAAGGAGCAACCGCCCAAGCCCGGCCCTGAACCCCGGCGGGAGCCGCCCGCACCCGAGCCGCCACCCGGGAAGCCGAAGCCGCCTCCGGAGAAGCCCGCGCCCGAACCGCCCCCACCACCGCCCGCACCGGCGCCCAGGGAGCACCAGCTCAACGAGTTGAAGTGGGACGTGCTGGACCCCGATGCCAAACGGAAGGGGCCCACCGTCCGTGCGGTGCGGAGCAGTTGGATGTGGCAGCGCCAGGGCATGTCGATAGGAGGCAGGCGCTATGGCCACGGGGTGACCGTGCACGCCCCCTCGTCCGTGACGATCGACCTCAACAAGGCGTGCACCACCTACGAGGCGCTCGCGGGCGTCGACGACATGACGATGGGCCGGCGCACCGTGCGCTTCTCGGTGTACGGCGACGGGGTGCGACTGTGGCGGTCCCCGTTCCTGCACAGGGGCCAGCCGGCGGTGCCGGTACGGGTGCCGCTGGCGGGGGTCACCTCGATCCGGCTGGTGGTCGAGCCACGCCACCACGAGGACCGGATCGCGCTCGCGAACTGGGCGCGGTCACAGATCGCGTGCCGCTGAGGGCGGCTGCGGGGTTCCCTCGTCGGCGGGGGTCAGCAGCGCGTCGAGCTGCTCGATCACCTGTTCAGATGTGAGCGGCGGACTGTCGGGTGCGCCGGACGCATCGTTTGCGTCGGACGTACCGGGTGCGCCGGCCGCAGCGGATGCCCCGGCCACCTCGTCCGCCGCCGCGCGTATGGCACGGTCGAGGCGCTGTTCGGGGACGTTCGCCGGGCCGACGCGCAGGGGTTCGGCGGCATCCGCGATCCGGACCGCCAGAGAGTGGTGGCCTGCCTTGTGGACGACGAAGGCGGTGTTCAACAGGCCGTTGGTCAGGAACAGTTCGGCTACCTCGCTGTCCACCGCGAGGCGTAGCGCTTCCCTGGCCTTCCGTACCGCCTCCGTCACCCGCTGCTCCCGTGCACGGCCCCCTGACGCGCCGTCGGCCTCGCTCGCCGTGATGCGCGCGTCGAGCATGCGCATCGCGATCGCGAACACGGCGGGGGGCGTACCCACCGTGGCGTACAGCTCGCTCTCGCTGTAGAGAGCGCGGGCACGGGCCGTTTCGCGGTTCTCCAGGGCCACGGTGGCGCGGAGGAAGACGGCGAGGGTCTGCGCGTCCGGGACGCCCAGCCGCTCCGCGTCGTCCACGGCGCGCTGTGCGAGCTTCTCGGCCTGCTCTCCGTCGCCCTGCCGGAACCAGATGTCCGCGATGCGTACGAGGAGCACGGGGATCTCGGTGAGCGCGCCGAGTTGCCGGGCGTACCGCATGGCCCTCTCGCACTCGGCGCGCGCGGCGTCGTAATTCCCCTTCTGGATGGCGATCTCGGCGCGCAGTCCGCACAGCTGGCTGAGCAGCCAGCGGTCACCCGTGGCCTCGGAGAGCGCCTCGACCTCGGTGATGTCCTCCGCCGTACGGCTCACGCCGCCCGGGGCGTCGATACGTACGTGCGCGCGGAACAGGAGTGCGACGGCCAGTTCCCATGGCCCGCTGTAGCGGCGGCAGTTGGCGACGGAGAGGTCCATCAGCGGTGCCACTCCCCTGCTGCCCTCGGAGAAATAGCCGGTGAACGGCCACAGCATGCCCGGAAACCGCGCCGAGGCAGGGCCAGGCTTCCTGAACGCCTCTACCAGTTCCGCGGCCGTTTTCTGGTGACCCGGATCCTGGAACAGTTCCTGGGCGCGGTTCTCGGCGATCAGGAAGTAGTCGAGGAGCTGGAACTCGCGGAAGAGCAGCTCCTGTCTCTCGTCGCGTACGGAGGCGTCGGCGGGGAGCATCTCCAGGATCGCGCCGACCCAGCGTGACCCCTCGTCGCGGTAGTTGCGCAGCCACCAGAACCAGCCGACGGCGCGCACGAGTTCGACCATCGTGTCCAGGTCACGGCGCTGGGCGGCGCGGTGGAGTACGGCTCGTATGTTGTCGAGGTCGGCCTCCATCCTGGGCAGCCAGCTCAGCTGCTCCGACGAGCGGAGACGGGGTTCGGCTGCCGTCACGAAGCGGAGTATCTGGTCGGTGTGCCGGCGCTCGGCCGCCGTGCGGTCGGCCGGGTGCTCGGAGGCGCGCTCGCGCGCGTACTCGTGGATGGTCTCCAGCATGCGGTAACGCACGCCTGTCCCCGCGCGGTCCTGGGGATGGTCGGCGACGAGGATCGACTTGTCGACGAGCGCGGAGAGGACGTCGAGGACGTCGTCTCCCGAGACCGCGTTCCCGTCCGCCTGCACGGCGTTCTCGCCTCCGGTTACGGCGTTCCCGTCCCCGGATACGGCGTGCTCGCCCCCGGTAATGGCGTTCCCGTCCGCGCACACGCGTTCGGCGGCGGAGAGTGTGCAGCCGCCGGCGAAGACCGACAGGCGCCGCAGTACGGTGCGTTCACGCTCGTCCAGCAGGTCCCAGGACCAGTCGACGACGGCGCGTAGCGTCTGCTGCCGGGGCAGCACCGTACGGCTGCCGCTGGTCAGCAGGCGGAAACGGTCGTCGAGGCGCGAGGCGATCTGGTGCGGTGTGAGCGACCGCAGGCGCGCGGCGGCCAGTTCGATCGCGAGCGGCAGCCCGTCGAGCCGTCGGCAGATCTCGGCGACCGCCGCCGGGTCCTCCTCCGTACGGAAGCCCGGCCGTGCGGCGGCGGCGCGGTCGGCGAACAGGCGCAGCGCGGAGGCGGGTGACAGCGGCTCGACGGGCCGTACGGTTTCGCCCGGCACTCCCAGCGGTTCCCGGCTGGTGGCCAGCACCGTGAGGCGGGGGCAGTGTGCGAGGAGCGTCTCGGCGAGGGTGGCCGCCGCGGCGATGACGTGTTCGCAGTTGTCCAGCACGAGCAGCAGGGCGCGGTGCTGGCAGTGCTCGATCAGCAGCGCGGTGGCGTCGCTGTCGGCGCCCATCGAACGCGCGCCCTCCGTCGCCGCCGTCGACAGCGCCGTCTCCCTGCGGCCCAGTGCGCTGAGTACGGCGCCGGGGACGGCGTCCGGATGGTCGAGAGGGGCCAGTTCCACCAGCCAGGTCCCGTCCGGATACGGCGCGGGCGACGTCGCCGACGCGGTGACGGCCACCTGTTCGGACAGCCGCGTCTTTCCCGAGCCGCCGGGGCCCGTGAGAGTGACCAGGCGGGCGCGCGCCAGGTCACCACCGATGGTGGCGATGTCGGCCTCGCGGCCGACGAAGCTGGTCAGACGGGAACGCAGGTTGCCGGGCGAGCCGGGTTTTCGGTGCTGCTGCTCCGTGCCGGAGTGTGGCTCCGTGCCCGGTGGGGGCTTGGTGCCTGGTGAGGGCTGGGTGTCTGGTGAGGGCTGGGTGCCGGACGGGGACGTGGTACCGGGCGGGTACGGAGTACCGGACGGATACGGGGTGCCCTGCGGGGATGCTCTGCCGGGGGCGGGGGTTCCGTTGTGCGTCCGCGTGTGCTCGCCGGGGCCCGGCCCTCCGGCAAGCAACTCGGCGTGCAGGGACCGCAGTTCGGCGCCCGGGTCGGCGCCGAGGCGGGCCGCGATGCCCTTGCGTACGGACTCGTACATCGTCAGCGCCTCGGCCGTACGACCCGCGTCGCGCAGGGCGCGGATGAACAGCGCCTGCAACGGTTCGTCCAGCGGGCGTTCAGCCGCCAGCTCGCGCAGTTCGGGCAGGACGCGGGCCGAGCTGCCCAGCGCCAGGTCGGCCGCCAGGCGGCGTTGCAGCGCAACCAGCCTGAGCGACTCGGCGCGTGCCGCGGCCGAGGCGCGGTCCGGAAGGTCGGCGAGCGCCGGGCCGCGCCACAGCGCGAGGCCCTCACGGAGAGCGGCGGCTGCCGTCGCCGGGTCGCCCGCTTCGAGCGCGCGTTCGCCCTCGGCAGCCAGCCGCTGGAAGCGGACGAGGTCGACCTCGTCCGCTTCCGGGTCCGTACGCAGGCGGTAGCCGCCCGGCAGGGACTCGACGGCATCCCTGCCGATCACTCTCCGCAATCTGCCCACCAGCGCTTGGAGCGCGGCCGGGGCGTTGTCCGGCATCGCCTCTGGTTCCGTGTCCGCCCACACCTCACTGATCAGCGCGTCCGGGGACACCGGCGCCTGGCTCTCCGCGCGCAGCGCGAGCGCGGCGAGCAGCGCGCGCAGGCGCTGCCCGCCCAGCGGCAGAGCCCGCCCCGCCGCGTCGCGGGCCTCGCTGGCCCCCAGAATCAGATAGCGCACCGCCCCATTGTCGCCGCCCGGGGCCGGACTTTCCCTGCGGTTTTTGCTGCGGCGCCTGCGGCCCGCGTGGGGGGCCGGTGCCTGGGCTGTGCCCGGGGTGCGTGCCCAGCGTGCGGTCGGTGGTGGGTTCGGTCACGGCCACTCCCACCTACCCGCCCGTACAGGTCACACGTCCCCTGCCCAGGTACGGCGCGCGGCGGGCGCGGACACGTGGACCACCGCAGCGTTCCTGCCCGTCACGCCACCGCGACGCGAGACGGGCGGGGGCGCGGTGTTACGGCGAAGCCGTAGGCGGCAGGGTGCGTTCGTAGGTGGCGGTGGCCGGGGCGACCCCGGCTGCCGCGGCGCGTTGGCGGGGGGCCGCCGAGCCGGTCCAGCAGGTGCCGCGGCGGGCCAGGAGGCGGCCGAGCCACAGTTCCATGGAGACGAGGTCGGCGAGGCCGTCGAGGGGCAGCGGGTCGCCCTTGGCGGCGAGCTGGATGGCCTTGCGTACGACACGGGCCTCCACCAGGCCGGCGTCGGCGAGCAGCGGGGCCTCGAAGAGCTGCATGAGCTGGTCGGCCGCGAGCCGCAGTCCCGCGCGCAGGGACGTGTTGTGTGCGGAGTGCGAGGGCGCCCCCCAACCCGTGGGCAGTTCGTGTACACCCGCTCCCGCGAGCGCTGTACGCAGGATGGAGGCGCGGGCTCCTGGCCGTACGCGCAGGGCGTCGGGGAGGTCGCGGGAGGCGCGTACGACCTGGTTGTCGAAGAAGGGCGCGTGCAGCCGCTGGTTGCGAATCTCGACGGCCTGCTCGAACACGCGGTGGTCGGCGGCGCGGCGGGCGAGCGCGGCGCGGGCCCGCCGTTCGCCGGGGCGTTCGACCGAGGGTCTGGCATGGGCCGCGGCTTCGAGGCGGAGGGAGACCTGGGCCAGCGCCTCACCGGTGAGCCAGCGTGCGGCGGGCCCGGGGCGGCACCAGGTGAGCGCGGCGACGGACGCGTCGACCGCGCTGTCGCCGCTCTCGGCCGAGGCCGCGAAAGCGGCGGCGGCGAGCGTGCCGTCGCGCATGTGTGCGGCGGTCTCCTCGACGCCGTCGCGGTAGGGCGTGCGCGCGAGCCTCCGTGCCGCGCGGTAGATGGTGACGGGTACGAGCAGGGAGCGCCCGGCCGCCTGGCCTTCGGAGCGGGCGAGCGCGGCCACGGGGCGTACGAGGTTGCGGCGGCGCCGGTCGAGGAGGAGGTCGGCGAGGCGGGCCGGGTGCGCGTCGAGGACCTGGCGGGCGCCGAGGCCGACGAAGTGGTCGGAGCTTCCTGCGGCGAGCCGGTACCTGTGGCGTTCGGCGGTGACGAGCGAGGGTCCTGGTTCGTCGGTGAGGGGGCCGCTGGCGAGGTCCGCGTACGGCAGCACCTCTTCGCCGCCCGCGACGACGACGTGGTGGAGGCGGGGGTTCTCGGCGATGGAGCGCGCCCGTTCGAGTTCGGCGTCCTTGCTGCCGACCGCGCCGTTGGCCGATGCTCCGGCGCTGAGGGTGAGGTCGTTGTACGTGACGGCCAGGAGGCGTTCGCCCGCTCCCGAGGCGCCGGCCCCGAAGACGGTGCCGGGCATGCCGGGGAGCCCGGCGGCGAGCAGCGCGAGGGTTCCGGAGGCGGGCCCTCCGGACAGGTCGGCCCCTATGCCGGGTGCGGGGCCGCCGCGTGCGGCACGCCGGTCGGCGGGGCCCATTCCGGGTACGGGCCCGGGATCGCGTACGTCGAAGTCGTGTTCGGCGGCGTGCCGTGGCGCGGTGAGGCGGGCCCGTACGGACTCCACGAGCGCGTCCCGTACGCCCGCGACGGCCGCTTCGGGGTCGACAGGCGGCGCTCCGACGACGAGTGAGGAGCCCGACTCGTAGCTGGCGATCTCGCGGCTGCCGCCGTCGCGGACGATGAGCGCATGGCCGGGCGGAACGCGCCGTACGCCGAGGTAGGGCGTGCCGTCGCCGAGGGCTTCGGGTGCGTCGGGGCAGGCGAGTACGGCCGCGAGGTGGCCGACGTCGAGCTGGGCCTCGATGAGGTCGGCGAGCGGGAGCGCGGCCGTGGCGTAGGCGGTGCCTCCGGCCCAGGGCGCGTGGAAGACGGGTCTGGCGCCGGCGAGGTCGGCGGCGATGGTGATGCGGCGGCCGATGCAGGCGACGGCGGTGTAGCTGCCGGGCCAGGCTGTGAGGTGGCGAAACGCTCCTCCTCGTGCGGCGACGAGGCCGACGCGCAGCTCTTCGTCGGAGGCGCCGCAGCAGCCGAACACCGCGAGTCTGTTGCCGGGTTCGGCCTCGATGACACGGATCTCGTCGGGCCGCCAGTCGCCGACGGCCCAGAGCGGATCGGGGTCGCTCCACAGGACCTGCGCACCGACGGGCTGGAGCACGCCCTCGCCGAAGGCACCGTCGGGAACGTTGGCGGTGTGGGCAGCGTGACCGTAGGGACCGTAGGAGTCGTACGGGTCGTGGGAGTACGCGCGGCCCGCCGAGTCGTACGGGTCCGAGGCGCGGCTGTGGTCCCCGTTGCCGTGGGGGCCGAATGAGCTGTGGGTGCCCTGCGTTCCCTGGGGGGCTTGAGGGCCCTGGCTGCCCGATGAGCCCGGTGAACCGTAAGCGCCGTACGTACCTTGCGCGTTACGTCCACCCTGGGACCGGTCGGCAGCGGAGTGTGGCACACCGGCCCGGCCCTGTGCCGCCGCGGCGCTGCTCCACCCCACCAACCAACGCATCGCCGCCTGCCTTCGCTCCGCCGCTTTCCCGCGGCGTCCAGTCACTGTCTCGCGCTCTGGGCCCTTACGGCCCGGGGGCGGTGAACGCCGCCCGGATCGTGTGCCGTTGCCGCTATGTTGCCACGAGAGTGGCGCGCGAGAGGCGTGTAAGGGGCGCATAGCTCACCAAAATGCGCTGACCGACTCGTACCGGGGACCGCCGGGAACACGCCGGGCGGCGCCGGGGCAAAGGGGCGCATATACCGGTGGCTTCGGCATCCGGCACCGCACACCCGACCGATGTCATTCGGCCAAATATGGAAACCGGCACGCGACTTGCACCGAAGCGGTAACGCGCTCCGACGCAAGGGCCGAACGGGCGGCACCGGGAGCGTCCGGGCAGGGTTCTCCGGCTCGCGGCGAGGCGCGCGGAAGGCTCACGGCACGGCACCGTGCGCCACCGTACGCCGAGGCTCCGCGTGCCCTGCGCGCGGGAGTCCTCAACGGTCGCCCCGCGGCCTCCGTGGAGGGCCAACCAGCCGCCCCGTACGGCGAAAAGCCCCCGGCAGGGCCCGCTTACGGCGGCGCACCGCGCGCTCCGGTTCCGGGTGAGAACCGGGGCGTGGGAAGGGATCCGGGACGTACGGGGACAGTTGTCGGCCCGGGAGACACTCTCGTCTCCCGGGCCGAACCGCCGCCCGCGGGGAATGAGACGGCGGTGTCCCCCAGCCCACTGTTCCTGTGCAGCGGGCCGACCCACGCAACTCCCATGGAAGCGCTCCCCGTTCATGCGGGGCAGGCGCATGGATGGGCGCACGGCCACACACCCGGAGCACGTACCCCGGCTGTTTTCGCACACGATTCCGGCCGTCCCGCGCCGGGCGGCGCGCGGTTGGCACGTGACCCGCGCACGTACACCCGTACGGCGACAGATCTCGCCATCCGGCAGGACGCCCCTTAACGGTAGGGATTCGGCGAACTACGCTGTGTTGGCAGTGCTTCCGCGCGGCGCGCAGTGCGCAGTGACGGGAGGGGGCCCCGCGCCAGCCGCGGGGCGGTCGTCGGTGTGTGTCAGGGGTGCGCATGTCCAGGGAGTCACGCGGGCCGAATGAGAAGCTCGGCACCGTCCTCGCCCTCGCAGGGATCAGCAACGCCGGACTCGCCCGTCGGGTCAACGACCTCGGGGCTCAGCGTGGACTCACGCTCCGGTACGACAAGACGTCGGTGGCTCGTTGGGTGTCGAAGGGGATGGTGCCGCAGGGTGCGGCGCCCCACCTCATCGCCGCTGCCATCGGCAGCAAACTCGGCCGTCCCGTGCCACTGCACGAGATCGGGCTCGCGGACGCCGATCCGACCCCCGAGGTCGGGCTCGCCTTCCCGCGCGACGTGGGCGCCGCGGTCAGGTCGGCGACCGATCTCTACCGCCTCGATCTCGCGGGGCGCAGAGGCGGCGGCAGCATCTGGCAGTCCCTCGCGGGCTCGTTCGCCGTGAGTGCCTACGCCACGCCGGCATCGCGCTGGCTCATAACCCCGGCGGACAGCTCTGTCGCGCGCTACGTCGAGTACGCGGAGGAGTCCGCACAGGGCGGCCCCGTCGCGGCCGTCGCGGCGATCGCCGAGGGGCGCGCGCGCGAGGAGGAGAACGGGACCTCGCCACTGCGCGTCGGACACACCGACGTCTCCAAACTGCGCGAGGCCGCCGACGAGGCCCGCCGCTGGGACTCCAAGTACGGCGGCGGGGACTGGCGTTCCTCGATGGTCCCCGAGTGCCTGCGCGTGGACGCGGCGCCGCTGCTGCTCGGCGCCTACACCGACGAGGTCGGCCGCTCCCTGTTCGGAGCCACGGCCGAACTGACGCGCCTCGCCGGGTGGATGGCCTTCGACACGGGCCAGCAAGAGGCCGCACAGCGCTACTACATCCAGGCACTGCGCCTCGCACGCGCCGCAGCCGACGTGCCGCTGGGCGGCTATGTGCTCGCCTCGATGTCGCTCCAGGCCACCTACCGAGGGTTCGCCGACGAGGGCGTCGACCTCGCGCAGGCGGCGCTGGAACGCAACAGGGGACTCGCGACCGCCCGCACCATGAGCTTCTTCCAGCTCGTCGAGGCGAGGGCGCACGCGAAGGCGAACGACGCCCACGCGTGCGCCGGAGCGCTCTCGGCCGCCGAAGGCTGGCTGGAGCGCTCACGCCGCGGCGACGCGGACCCGTCCTGGCTGGACTTCTACTCCTACGACCGGCTCGCGGCCGACGCCGCCGAGTGCTACCGCGACCTCAAAGCACCGCGCCAGGTGCGGAGGTTCACCGAGAAGGCGCTCTCACAGCCGACGGAGGAATTCGTCCGCTCGCACGGGCTGCGCCTCGTCGTATCCGCCGTGGCCGAACTGGAGTCGGGAAACCTCGACGCCGCCTGCGCGGCGGGCACCCGCGCCGTGGAGGTCGCGGGACGCATCTCCTCGGCCCGTACGACGGAGTACGTGCGCGATCTCCTGCACCGCCTGGAGCCGTACGGGGACGAGCCCCGGGTCGTCGCCCTGCGCGAACGCGCACGGCCGCTGCTTGTCACTCCCGCGTGAGGGGTGGGCCGCACGTGAGGCATGGCGTACGCGTGCGGGGCGGGATGCGCTGGAGAGGCGGCGTACGCGTGCGGGGCGAAGTGTGCGGGAGGCACGGCGTGTGCGCGAGAGGTGGCGTGCGCGTCGCCGGGTATGGGCTGGGCATCGTGGGGCATGGATAGGCCGCAGTGGGGCATGGGCCGGGCGTCGCGGGGCATGGGCCCGGCGTGACGTGGGCGCTGGACGTAGGGATTGGGCGGGGCGTGAGGCGTGGACTGTGCGCGGGGCATGGGCTGTGCGTGAGGCGTTGATGTGGGCCGCGTCCGGGGGGCGTGGAGGGCGTGCGGGAGGTTCCTTGATCATCGACGTGACGGGCGCCGCAGCGGAGTGTCAGTGGCCCGGGTCATGATGGGTCACGTGTCCACGACGTCCCAAGGCTCAGCGAGGGGCCACGACAGCGAGGTGCCGACCGCCGACCGCGATGTGCTGGTGGTCGGCGCCGGCATCGTCGGCCTGTCCACGGCCTATGCCCTTACCCGCGCGGCACCGGGAACCCGCGTCACCGTCCTGGAGAAGGAGCCAGGCCCCGCACGCCACCAGACGGGCCGGAACAGCGGTGTGATCCACAGTGGGATCTATTACGCGCCCGGCTCGCTCAAGGCCCGTTTCGCGGTGCAGGGCGCCGCCGAGATGGTCAAGTTCTGCGCGGAGCACGGCATTCCGCACGAGGTCACGGGCAAGCTGATCGTCGCGACCGAGCGCGAGGAGCTGCCCCGGCTGCACGCCCTGATCCAGCGCGGCAGACAGCACGGCATCCCCGTACGGGAGTTGGGCCCCGCACAGATAGCCGAGCGCGAGCCGCACGTGAGCGGGCTCGCCGCCATCCACGTCGGGACGACGGGCGTGTGCGACTACGGCGCCGTCGCGCGGCAGTTGGCGCGGCTCGCCGAAGACGCGGGTGCCGAGGTGCGGTACGGGGCACAGGGCACCGTCACCGCCGTCGACCGCCGCCCGGGACGCGGCGTCGCCGTCCGTACGGCCGACGGGCGGGTGCTGCGCGCTCGCGCCCTGATCAACTGTGCCGGCCTGCACTGCGACAGCGTGGCCCGGCTCGCGGGCGACCCCGCACCGGCCCGCGTACTGCCGTTCAGGGGCGAGTACTTCGAGCTGGTGCCCTCCCGCGAACACCTGGTGCGCGGCCTCGTCTACCCCGTACCCGACCCCGCCTTCCCCTTCCTCGGCGTCCACCTCACGCGCGGCGTGGACGGCGGCGTGCACCTGGGCCCCAACGCGGTGCCGGCGCTCGCCCGCGAGGGGTACACATGGCCCGTCATCAGCGGGTCCGACCTGGGCGGCCTGCTCACGTACCCGGGCACATGGCACATAGCCAGACGCCACTGGCGGTACGGCGCGGGAGAGCTGCGCCGCTCCCTGTCCAAGAGCGCCTTCACCTCCGCCGTACGGCGCCTGCTCCCCGACGTCACCGAGGCCGACCTGCGGCCCGCGCCCGCCGGGGTACGCGCACAGGCCGTACTGCGGGACGGCTCCCTCGTCGACGACTTCCTCTTCGCGGAGGGCCCGCACACGGTGCACGTACTGAACGCCCCGTCACCGGCCGCGACCGCCTCGCTACCCATCGGGCGCGAGATCGCGGAACGGGCGTTGGCGGCCATGGCCCCGTGAGGCCCTGTGAGGGCCACCTTCGCGTGGTTACGGGCCGCTGCGGCCTTGTGAGGGGCCGCCGTGGGGCAGTGAGGCGTCGCACTGTGAGGGGTCGCCGTATCGCGGTGAGGGGTGAGGGGTGAGCTGAGTCGTGGCCCGTGAGTCGGCGCTGCCGAGCCCTCGTGAGGTGCCCGGCATCCGCCTCGGCGGCGGGTGCTCCGGCACGGGACGGCTCGGGGTCGATCCCGCTGAGCCCTACGCGGGCGGGGCGGCGGGCGGGCACCGGTAAAATCACCACACTGTGTCCACGAATTTCCCCCACCCCCACGGTCCCGCCGACCACGACGCCGGTTCCGGCGCCGGTTCGGGCCCCGCTTCCGGCACCGGTTCTGGCCCCGCTTCCGGCACCGGTTCTGGCCCCGGCCTGGACGCCGGGCCGAGCGCTGACCCCAACGTCGGCGGAAGGGCCGTTCCCCAGCCGTCCTCGCCGCCCTCCTCGCCCTCGGCGTCCCCGTCTCCCTCCTCCTCAGCACCGTCGACATCGTCCGCGCCGCTGCCGTCCGGTCGGGGCCGGCCCCGACCGGGCCCCCAGCCTCCGGCCCGGATGTTCCCGCCGGGGGCCGGCCCGTCGCCCGATCCCGCCGGCTCGCACCACGAGCGCAGGATCCGGAGCTTCCAGCCGCGCCGCAGCCGGGTCACGGCGGGGCAGCGTGCCGCGCTGGAACGGTTCTGGCCGCGGTGGGGGTTCGACATCGACGGGCTGCGGCGGCTGGATCTTTCCGAACTGTTCGGAGATCCGGAACTTCCCGTCGTACTGGAGATCGGCTTCGGCATGGGCGAGGCCACGGCTCAGATGGCCGCCGCCGACCCGTCCACCGGCATCCTCGCCGTCGACGTGCACACCCCGGGCCAGGGGAACCTGCTGCGTCTCGCGGACGAAAAGGGCCTCACGAACGTACGCGTCGGCAACGGTGACGCGATCATCCTGCTCCGCGAAATGATCGCTCCCGGCTCCCTGTCCGGCCTGCGCGTCTACTTCCCCGACCCCTGGCCCAAGGCACGGCACCAGAAACGCCGCCTGCTCCAGCCCGAGTTCCTCGACCTCGCCGCCGTCGCGCTGCGCTCCGGCGCGCTGGTGCACTGCGCGACGGACTGGGAGGACTACGCCGAGCAAATGCTCGAAGTCCTCACGGCGCACCCCGCCTACGCGAACACCCAGCCGGACGGCGGCTTCGCACCGCGCCCCGACTCGCGCCCGTTGACCCGTTTTGAAGGGCAAGGGCTCGACAAGGGGCATGCGGTACGCGATCTCCTCTTCCGCCGCATCTGAGCCGTGACCTGAGGTTGCGGCCGTCAGCCTCCGGACGTCACCCACACTGGTTACTGTCGATGGGTGCATGACGACACAGCCGGCGCTCAGAGCGCGCCACCGAACGCGGCCCCGCCCCCCACGCCGGGGACACCGGGGCCCACGGGCCCGCACGCGGCGGTGAACGGTGCACCGGGGGTGAGGAGCGCTGTGGATTCCAGTTCCAGGGGTACGGGGGGTTCCATGAGCGCGGGGGACTCTCGGGATGCCGAGAGTGTCGAGGGTGCCGGGGGCACCCGGGGCACGCAGGGTGCCGGGGGCACGGAGGGTGCCATCGCCGGCGGCACCGTAGGCGCTACGAACTACGCGGGTGAGCCCGCCTCCGAGCCACGGAGCGCGCATACCGCGCCGCCTCCGCCACCTCCGCAGACCCCGCATGTGCCGCAGGGTGCCGAGGTTCCGGGGGACGCGAGGTCCCCGCAGGACGCCGACCCGTACGCCTCGTCGCCCCCGTACACGCATCACAACTCGTACGAGCCGTACAACCCATACAGCTCGTACGCGCCACCGCGTACAGCCGACGCGGGGCCAGGCATCCCGCCGGGCGCGGGGGAAGGCGCCGGAGCGGGCACCGGTCCGAGAAACGGGCCCGGGAACGGGCCCGGGAACGGACCCGGGAACGGACCCGGGAACGGACCCGGGAACGGCCCATGGGCGGGGCAAGGCGCTGCGCCCGGCACCGGGCCGAACGCGGGGTCGAGCCCCGTGGGTCCTGGCGCCGGCACCGGCACCGGCGCCGGACAAGGTGTCGGAGCAGGTGTCGGAGCAGGTGCCGGAGCAGCGATGGGGTCGGGCGTCGGTCCAGGAACCGGTGGTCCAGGCGCCGGTGGCGGGGCCGAGCAGGGCCCCGGCGCACAACCGTTCCCCGGGACATCAGGGATACCCGGTCGGCCCGGACCCACCGGGCCGACCGGGTGGGCGGGGCCGTACGGGGAGGGAACGTACGGGGAACGGCCGTACGGCGGGGGTGCCGTGGTGACGTCGTGGTGGCATCGGCATCGCCGTACGCTGCGCGCCGTCATCTTGGCCGTGCTGCTGGCGCTGTGCGGGCTGATGATTCTGGCGCTCGTCCGCGAACAGACCGGTACGCAGGGCCTCCTGGTGGGCTTCGGGCTCGCGCTCTTCCCCGTACCGTTGCTGATCGCCGCCTTCCGATGGCTGAGCGGGGCGTTGCCCGCACCCTGGCGTACCCATCTGTTCGCTTTCGCGTGGGGCGCGTGCGCGGCGACGCTCGTCGCGATCCTCGCCAACGGTTTCGCCACGAACTGGCTCGCCAGTTCCGTCGTCGTGGACTCACCGGGCGAGGCGGACACGCTCGGGGCCACCGTCATAGCCCCGTTCGTCGAGGAGACGACCAAGGCGGCAGCCGTTCTGCTGCTCTTCCTCTACCGGCGCCGCCAACTCGACAGCGTCGTCGCGGGCATCGCGGTGGCCGGGATCACCGCGACCGGTTTCGCCTTCACCGAGAACATCCTGTATCTCGGTACGGCGTACGGGGAGGACTCGGCGCTCGACCCCGACAGCCTGTCCAACTCGGCGACAGCGGCGACGTTCTTCATCCGTATCGTCCTGGCACCGTTCGCCCACCCGCTGTTCACCGCACTGGTCGGCGTCGCGTTCGGCATGGTGGCGACCCTGCCCAGGCGCCGGCGCGTGCTGCGCTGGGTGCTGCCGTTCGCCGGCCTCTTCACGGGGATTCTGCTGCACGCCATATGGAACGGGTCGGCGTCGTTCGAGAACCTCACGTTCATGGCCGTCTACGGGCTGTTCATGATCCCCGTGTTCGCCGCGCTGACCTGGCTGGCCATCTGGTCACGGACGCACGAGCTGCGCGTCGTACGGAACACGTTGCCCGCGTACGCGGCGGCGGGCTGGTTCGACGAGCCGGAACCATGGTCCCTCTCCTCGATGCGCGCCCGCTCCCTCGCCCGCGCGACGGCCCGCCGCAGCCACGGACCCGAGGCGGCCCGCACGGTCGCGAGGTACCAGCACGACGCCACAGCCCTCGCCCTCCTCCGCTCCCGCGCCGCCAACGGCACGACGGCACCCGGATTCGCCGCACGCGAGCGCGAGTTGCTCCACCGCATCTGGAACAACCGCGCCCTCGCGGGCCCCCCTACCACCAGCGCGGCCCTTACGTTGTCCCAGCCGCACCAGCCCAACCCCTGGGGCCAGGGGCCTGTCCCTCGGGGGTGAACAGCGGCGGCGAGACGCCTCCGACCGTTTGGCACCGCCACTTTCGCTTGTCCCACATAAATAACATTTTGGGCAATCTGCGGGGCTCGTGTTCCCCTGACCTGGCCCGGTGACAGAGGCTGCATACGGAGAACCACAGAGCGACGATCAGGAGGCCCCCGGTGAGCAGCGAGCTGGACGACCAGTACGAGGTCTTTCGGAGTCTCCTGGATACCGCCACACCGGCCGATGCCGTGAAGAAACTCCAGATCCTCCGGCTCCCCGACGACACCATCGAGGCCCTCAGGGAACGTCACGAACAACGCATGCTGGAGATCAAGGAGTTGGAGGAGCCACGCTCCGTGGTTCGCGGAAACCGGGACACCTGGTACACCGGTCCTCGCGAGGACGATGTGGCCTGGAACGCGGTGAAGCGCATCCAGCGAGAAGCCGGCTGGCCGGACGAGGCCGTCCAGGATCTGGACGACGCCTCGACCCGAATCGTCTCCCTGCTCAGCCACCCCAAGGAACGTGAGTTCTCCACCCGAGGGCTCGTCGTCGGTTACGTGCAGTCGGGCAAGACCACCAACTTCACCTCCGTCATGGCGAAAGCGGCCGATCGCGGTTACAAACTCTTCATCGTGCTCTCCGGGGTCCACAACGGCCTGCGCCGACAGACACAGGCTCGGCTCGTCCAGCAGTTGGTGCACGCGAATCCGACACGGTGGTCGCAGTTGACCGGCCTCGACCACGATTTCGTCCCCACGGAAAACGCCAAGTCCTACTTCGGCGGCAGCAATCAGACCCATGTCCTGTGCGTGGTGAAGAAGAATGCCCCCGTGCTGCGTAAGTTCGCCAAGTGGCTCGAATCGGCTTCCGACTACCTCAAGGACGCACCTGCCCTCATCATCGACGACGAGGCCGATCAGGCGACGGTCGCCACGAAGACGATCAACCCGCTGATTCGCAGGATCCTCGACACCCTGCCGAAATCCGGGTACGTGGGCTACACGGCCTCTCCGTTCGCCAATGTCCTCATCGATCCGTCGGCCGACGACCTGTATCCGCAGGACTTCATCGTCAACCTGCCCAAGCCGAAAGGCCATTTCGGGACGGAGGTCCTCTTCGGACGCTATGCGCTGGACGGGGAGGACCCGGCCGACATGGACGACGGTCACGACATGGTCCGCAGCGTTCCGGAGGACGACGTCTCCGACGTCCGTCCCACGTCCCGGGCCGAGGTGGAGGGCTTCACGCCGGCCGTCACCGACACCCTTGAGCAGGCCATCCGCTATTTCTGGCTCTCCACGGCGGCCCGCAGGGTACGGGGCACCGGAAATCCCCACGCGACCATGCTCATCCACACCAGCGTGAACACCCTGGTGCACGACAGCTTTTGGCAACCGCTGGAGAAGGCGCGTATTCACGTGCGTGGCCGGCTGAGCGATCCGGAAATGCTCAGCCGGCTGCGCGCGCTGTGGAACGCGGAGACCACACGGGTGCCGGCGGAGGACTTCGGGGAGAAGACGGTCGCGTTCGACGAACTGCTCCCGGAGCTTCCGGGCGTGCTGGACGACTGCCGTGTCGTCATGGACAACTCGCGGAGCGAGGACCGCCTGGATTACGACAAAGGCCCTGTGGTGGCCGTTGCCGTCGGCGGCAACACGCTCTCGCGCGGTCTGACCCTGGAGGGCCTGTCGGTCAGCTATTTCGTCCGCGCTGTCTCGGCCTACGACACCCTGTTGCAGATGGGCCGATGGTTCGGTTTCCGGCACGGGTACGCCGACCTGCCGCGGATCTGGATGACGGACGAGTTGCAGGGCTGGTTCCGTCACGTGGCCACGGTCGAGGCCGAGATGCGGCGGGACATCGACGTCTACATGCATGAGGACGAGACTCCGCTGTCCTTCGCCGTGCGCCTACGTACTCACCCGAGCCTGCGCGTGACGGCGGCGGCCAAGATGAAGTCGGCGGTGAAGGCGTGCTCCTCCTACGGGGGCCGCCGCGTGCAGACGCACTATTTCCACACGAACGCCGACTGGCTGCTGGGCAACCAGCGCGCCGCGCGCACGCTCGTCACCGGCGCCGCCGCAGCGGCCGACAGGCACGACGCCCGTCCGGAGGACGGACGCCACGTGCTGCACGGCGTCAACCACGAGCTGGTTCTTGATTTCCTGGAGGAATACAGCTTCCACCCGAAATCGCAGGAGGGGGACTCGCGTCTCCTGACCGAGTACATCCAGCGGAGAGTGAAGGCAGGGGCGCTCCGCCGGTGGAACGTCGCCCTCATCGGTACTCCTGTCCGGAACGACGAGGACTCCTTCACCTTCGGGCCTGACATCTCTGTCGGACGTGTTTCGCGTGCCCGCGTCCACTACCCCGCGGAGCCTGATTTCGCGGACATCAAGACGCTGATGAGCCGTCGGGACGCGGCAGTCGACCTGAAGAACGTCTCGGAGAAGATGAAGGAGAAGGAGATCACCGCGGCACGCGCCCAGCAGCTTCCTGACACCGGCCTGGTCGTTCTTTACCCGATCGACAAGGACTCGGTCCCGAGCGAGAAGCGCGAAAGGCGTGAACCCTTGGGCGCTGAGGAGCATGTGATCGGCGTCGGTCTGGTCTTCCCGGAACCGAGCACGGAGGACAGCCAGGTGAACTGGGACGGAAGCTACATCTCCGCCGATCTGTCCCGCGTGCGCCTCGAAGAAGAGGACTTCAGCGCGCTTGAGGCGGAGGACGCCGGGTGAAGGGGCGATTCCGGCCCGCCGTCGAGGACCGCTGGCGCGACCTGGCCGACCGGCCCGCCTCCTCACCCCACCGGCTGCGTACGGCCCCGTTGCCGGTCTCGACCCGGAGCGGCCCGCCGCTGGCCGCGGTCGACCACGAGGGCCACCGGCACCTGCTCGTTCCCATCGCCTCCGGTCAACGCGTACGACGCGGCTTGGACGGGCCCGTCCTGCTGCTGCGCAAGCGCCCCTTGGAGGACGCCGAGGTCTATCAGAGCTATGCCGACCTCGGCTGCCTACGACGCGACCTGGACGACGTGTTCACGGGCCTGTGCGAGGACGTGCTCGAAGAGATCGAGGGCTCGGAGAGCGAGAGCGCGTCCCCGACCCGCGACGCCCCGGCGCTCAAGGCCGTCCACCGCGTACTGGACCGCTGGCGAGCGCTGTTCCAGACCAGCGGCTCACCGCTGGGAGTCGATCAGTTGGCCGCGCTCTTCGGAGAGTTGACGCTGCTGGCGCGCCTGCTGGAGGACGACCCGAGCGCGCATCGGCTGTGGCTCGGCCCCAGCGGGAACCGTCACGACTTCACCACCGGCACCGACGCGGTCGAGGTCAAGTCCGTCACCGGCGGCAACGCACTGCGGGTGCGCGTACACGGCCTGCGCCAGTTGGAGGCCCCGGAGGGTGGGAATCTCCGGCTCGTCTGTTTTCGCCTGGAGCGGGCCACCGACCCCGCGTCCGGAAGCAGCGTGGTGGACCTGGTGGCCCGCGCGCTGTCCCTGTGCGACGACGAGAGCGCACTGCTCGGACTGCTCGTGGAGGCGGGCTACCGTACCGCGGACGCGGAACGCTACCGATCGGTGCTGTTCCGCGTGGCGGAGGAGCGCTGGTACGCCGTGGAGAAGGGGTTCCCCCGGCTGACGAGCCAGGATCTGACGGCCGCCGAGGTGCCGATCACCGTGACCGACGTGGAGTACACGGTCGATCTGGCCGTCGAGCCCCCGCACCCGCTGTCCAGGACCCGGGTGGAGCGGTATCTGGAGGCCATGCTCGTCGAGGAGGGCTCATGACAGGGACCACGACGCAGGCGCGGTGGTACTCGCAACCTTTCCCTCCCGAGGGCGCCGGCGCGGCGGAGGGAATCCGCAATCAACTCGGGCGCCCCGAACTGGACCTGCTGACGATTTTGGTGCGGGAGGCCGCGCAGAACAGCTGGGACGCGCGTGACACCGAGCAGGAAGGCTCGGTGGAGTTCGGAATCGAGCTGCGCACCGTCGGACCCGCGCACGCGACGTCCTGGCGCGAGCTGCTGACGCACAACGCACCGAGGACGGACCGGTTGCCCTTGCGGGGCTCCCTGGGCAGCCCTTCCATCCGACTCATGGTGATCTCCGACCGCGGCACCTGCGGCCTCGGTGGGCCCACACGCGCCGACGACGGTGTGCCCGGCGGCCAGGACTTCGTCGCCTTCGTCCGCAATGTGGGTGAGCCCCGTGACGGCGCGCTCGGGGGCGGGACGTACGGCTTCGGCAAGAGCATCTTCTACCTGTTGTCCAAGGCGGGCACCGTCCTCGTGCACACACGTTGTCGCACTCCGGCCGGAGAGCTGGAAACCCGGCTCATGGGGTGCGCTCTGTGGACCAGCTTCCACGCGACGACCACCGACGGAAGCACGCGACGTTTCACCGGCCGGCACTGGTGGGGCGACGCGTCCGGGGACGTGATCGAGCCCCTGACCGGCCGGACGGCGGAGGACACCGCGAAGCGCCTGGGGCTGACCCCTTTCGGGCCCGGGGAGACCGGCACCAGTGTGGTCGTCGTCGATCCGCACCTTGACGCACTGGATGCGCAAGCCGCTGCCGCGTACCTGGCACAGACCATGGCGTGGCAACTGTGGCCCAAGATGCTGGAGCGCGCCGACGGGCGCGTCCCCATGCGGTTCTCCGTCACCTGTGACGGGCTCGACGTCCCCGTACCCGATCCGCGCAGCACGCGCCCTCTGAACCTCTTCGTCGACGCCTTCCGGAAGATGGAAGGTGGCGACGGGCAAGAGCTCATGTGTCGCCGCCCCCATCGACTCCTCGGCCGCTTGGGGCTCGTCAAACGCCTCGTGCCGTCGCCGAGCCTCTCTCCTGCGGCCCGGCGGGCGATGGAATCCGCGCAGATCGGGCACACCGTGCACCATGTGTGCCTGATGCGTCCCGCGGAACTCGTGGTCACCTACTACGCGGGCCGCGAGCCGGGCATGGAGCAGGTCTCCTACGCCGGCGTGTTCCGCGCGGACACGGAACTCGACGAGGTGTTCGCGCAGTCGGAACCGCCGACGCACGACGCCTGGAACCCACAGTCCCTGGAGCTTCCGGACAGCTCCTTCGTACGAACGACGTTCACGCGGATCAAGGAGTCGGTCGAAGGGCTTCTGGAGTTGGGCGGCTCGGCCCGGGGCGGCTCGGCGCACGTGGCACTCGGCGCGGCGAGTACCCGGTTCTCGTCGCTGGTCGGTGGCGCATGGGGCATCGGTGCGGGCACCGACTACGGCACCGCCGTCGGCAGGGCGGTGGCGATGCCGGACGACGACACGGAGGACGCACCGGCCGAAGGTGCGGCCGTGGGAGGCACCTCGGACCGCCACGGTGCAGGAACGCCCCGATCCCTGGGCGAAGCGGGCGGCCTGCCGGCGCCCCGACCCTCGAACGTGGCCAAGCACCGTCCGCGCGTCCAGTACGTCGGCGACACCTCCTTCGAGGAGCGCTCCGGGGTGGCCGTTCTGGTACAGCACTTCCGGCTCCCCGCGCCGGTCGCGCAACGCGTACGCGTCGAACTGGCCGTGGCGCTACCGGGAGCCGGGAATCGCGAGACGGACCCACCGATGGGCGCGCCAGAGCCCCAACTCGTAGGCTGGGAGGACCCGTCGGGCGACCTGCACACCACCCCGACGTACGTGATCGAGGGCGGGGACGACGCCGTGTGGCGTGCCGTGGTGCTGCCCGCTCCGGACACCATCACGGAGATCACGGTCAAGACCCGGGCGGTGAGCCTCACATGAGCAGGCTCGCGCTTCCGTATCGGACGCCACCGGCGACGGTCGTCGTCCCGGAAGGGTGGCGTCTCGTCCTCGGCGACGAAGAACTTCCTCTTCCCGAAGCGCTCGACGACTGGGACTACCAGATGGATGTCGAACTGCGACGGGCGGTGCGCATCGATGTCCCCCGGGCCAGAGCCGGTGCGGGCCTGCCGGCGGACGCCGTGCTCGGCCTGGCCGCCATCTGGACCGCGACGGGCTCCAACCTGCGCGGCTGCCTCCGGCGGGTGCCTCTCACGGGGGACGGTGTCCAGGACATCGAGCTGCGAGGCACACTGCGCGGCGTGGATCTGGGTGGCGTCCTGACACTGGACACCGTGTTGGTGCTCTCCGGCGTCTCCTCCACGCACGCCCCCTTCGCTCCGCACCGCGCCGGCTCGCTGCTCTGGAGCGATCAGGCGACGCTGCGCCTGCAAGGGGACGCCCCGCAGTTCCCGATGACGGTCATCGACTTCGAGCACACCTCCTTCCCCACCGAGGCCGCCTGGCATCTACAGATCGGTGCCCACCTCCACTCCGCCGCCATGGGATCGCTGTTGCTGCTCGTCAACGAACGCAACGAGACCGTGGCCACCGCTTTCGCCAACGCGGGAAAGCCCCGCGCCGTCGACAGGGCCGTCCTGTCGATGGTCTACGCGGACTGTGCACGCATCATGCTCGAACACGCCCTGCAGCAGGAGCAGTTCGTGGACGGCGCGGACTTCCCCGAGGACTCTCTCGGAGCCACCCTGACCAACCTCTTCCATCGACTCTTCCCCGGCTCGACCGTCCACGACCTACGCCTGCGCCGTGAGCACTCACCCAGCTTGTTCGCCTCCGAGCTCCAGGCCGCCACTCAGATCTTCAAGGAGGCGTAGCGACCGATGGCCCTGCTGTACCCCCGTCTCCTCGCCGGGCAGGCCAGACCGCTGTACCAGGAGTACAAGGAGCTACCTCTGGCGGAACTCGCCCGGCGCACCGGCACACGCCACGACTCGGCCGTCTACGTCGCCACGGGAGGTGACCGGGCCGGCGAGGGAGACCTGCGAACCCTGCGTGAACGCGTCCTCGTGCACGCGCGGGCCGCCGGCTTCCCCGAGGAGTCGACGCGCTCGGCGCGCGCCAGGTTCGACCTCGACATCGCCGCGATGTTGCACGCGGAGATGAACCTCGTCCCTGCCGAAGCCGCGTCCGGCGACATGTGGGCCTTCCTGGCCCTGGTCGTGCTCCCCGACGTGGCCCATTGGCGCTACCCCCGTCCTCCCCGCGACCGCATCCTGGCGAGCGACATCACCCGTCACGTCTTCGGCCGGCTGTGGTGGCGTGCGCAACTCATCCACGATCCCGGATCACCGCACCCCTACGCGGCCCTGGAGATCCTCGGCGAGGCCGCCTTCGACCAGATCTACGCCCGCCGTAAGGCGCTGGGAGGGAGCCCGCACCTCGTGCGCGGCATTCTCCGTGTCTGGGACACGCTCCTTCTCGACAACCTGAACGAACGGGATGTTCTGCGTGACTTCCTCAAACGGCTCCTCCGCATCGCCCCGTTCGTCCTCTTCGAGGCCCTCGACGACGCGGAGTTGGACGCCGAGCTGAAGATCGTGGCCGCGGAGTCCGTCGCTGCTCTTCGTGCCGACAAGGCGGCGCCACAAGCAGGCAGCGTCTCCGGGGAACGGGTCACCGAGGGCGGGCCCGTTCCGCAGCAGCCGCGGGCCCGCACGCCGGCAACTCCCGTTCCCCAGCAGCCGATGCCCTCCGGGCACGGTCGGACACGCCTCAGGTCCCTTGAGGTCTGCGCCGGGGCCGGCGGGCTGGCGCTCGGGCTGGAGAACGCCGGGTTCGACCCGGTGCTCCTGGTCGACAACCGTCCTGTCGCCTGTCAGACCCTGTGCGCGAACCGTCCCGACTGGAACGTGCACGAGATCGACCTGCTCGACCTCGACCCGACCACACACCGGCTGGGCCATGATCTCCACGGTCTCGACCTGATCTCCGCGGGTCTTCCCCGCCTCAAGGCCGCGGCGGCCGTCAATCGGGAACGAGGCAACAGCTACGAGCTGACGGTCCTCCGAGCCACGATCGACCTCGCACGGGCCCTGAGACCCCGAGCACTGTTGCTCGAAAACGTGCCGGATCTGGTGACGAGCGAGGTGTACGAGTCGGTTCGGGAGTACGTCACCGAACGGCTGACCCCTCTTGGCTACCGTCTCGACTGGTTCGTGCTCAACGCGGTGGAGCACGGAGTGCCCCAGGACAGGAAACAAGGCGTTCTCGTAGCCATGAGCGGCGACGTGACGACAACGTTCCGCGCACCGGCGCCGTCGGAGACTCCCCCGACGGTCGGCCAGGCTCTCGGCGCCTCCATGGCGGCGCGCGGCTGGGCGGACGCCGACCGCTGGGCCCTCCAGGCCGACCGCGTGGCTCCGACACTGGTGGGCGGCTCGTGGGAGCGCGGCGGCCCGGACCTCGGTCCGACCGGCACGAAGAGCACTTGGGCGCGGATGGGCGTGGACGGTGGCACGGTGGCGGACGACGTCCCCGGAGCCGACTTCCACTGGGATCCGCAACTCGGAAGGGCCGGCATGGTGGCACTCACGGTGGAGCAGGCGGCTTGCCTCCAGGGCTTTCCCAAGGACTGGCACTTCGCCGGCCGCAAGACAGCCCGGTACCGCCAGGTGGGACACGCCTCGCCGCCCCCGGTGGGGGAAGCGCTCGGCCGAGCCGTCGGCGCCGCACTGCACGCCGGATAGCCGAGGCGGGCCACGACGGACGGTAACGCCTATAGACTCACTCATCATGACCGCCGCACTGCCCCACCAGTCCCCACCTGCAAAATTGCGCATCGTGGACCTTTTCGCCGGACCGGGCGGCATGGACGTGGCGGCGGACGTCCTGGGTGTCGACTCGATCGGCATCGAATGGGACGCGGGAGCGTGTGCGACCCGCCGAGCGGCCGGCCTCAAGACCATCGAGGCCGACGTGCGCGAGTACGGCCCTTCGAAGTTCCACGAGCGGAACGTCCTGGTCGGGGGCCCGCCGTGTCAGACGTTCACCGTGGCGGGAGGTGGTGCGGGACGGCGTGCCCTGGACGATGTGCTGGAGTTCGTGAAGCGCCTGGTCAAGCGGGAAAAGCGTGCCGACATCGACGCGGACCTGGTCAAAATGGATGACGAGCGCACCGGGCTCGTACTGGAACCCCTGCGCTGGGCGCTCGACGCCATCGACGATCCCAAGTCGCGTCCGTACCACGCGATCGTGCTGGAGCAGGTTCCCGCTGTGCTGCCCGTCTGGGAGGCGTTCGGGGAGGCGCTCTCCGCCGAGGGATACTCCGTGGACCACGACATCCTGCGCACCGAGGAGTTCGGTGTGCCGCAGACACGTCGACGAGCTGTGCTGATCGCTCGCTTCGGCGGAGCGCACGCCGCCCTTCCCTCCCCGACGCACCATCGGTACCGCAAGGGGGTCCCCCGTCCCGCGGGCGATCTGTTCCTCGAACCCTGGGTGGCCATGGAGGACGTGCTGAGCCCTCGTCGCCCGCCTTTCCAGGTCGTCTCCAACTACGGCACCGGCGGAGACCCCAAGGCGCGCGGCAGGCGCCGTTCCTGTCAGCCGTCCGCGACGGTCACGGGGAAGATCTCCCGGAACCGCATCGTCACCGACGACGCCCGGGAGTGTGAGCTGCCACGGTTCGAGCTGTCCGAAGCGGGACAGCTCCAGACCTTCCCCGCCCGGTACCCGTGGAGGGGTGGCGACGTGTCCCAGCAGATCGGCAACGCCGTCCCGCCTCGCCTCGCGGTGCACGTGCTCAGTGCCGCGCTCGGACTCGACGCACCGACCGAGAGCGTGTGGCGCCGACTCTCCGAGTGGTGTCCGAGGCCGGATCGGAAGGTCGCAGCTTCCGACACCGAACGCGCGTCCGACGCACTCTGTGCAGCACACTGAAACCGTGTCCGAACGTACTCCGCCGCCGTCTCCCTCCTCCCCCACGGTCTCCGCTCGCATGAGCCGTCAGGGCCGCCGGGACACGGCTCCCGAGCTGGCCGTGCGGCGCCTTCTCCACGCGGCGGGGCTCCGCTACCGCCTCCAACGACGCGTACCCGGCATGGCACGCCGGACGATCGACATCACCTTCCCGGGACCGAAGATCGCCGTGTTCATCGACGGCTGCTTCTGGCACGGCTGCCCCACCCACGCCACAAGTCCCAAGGCAAATGCGGCCTGGTGGCGTACCAAGCTCGACAAGAACGTCGCGCGTGACCTGGAGACGACCGCCCACCTGGAATCGCTCGGCTGGACGGTTCTCCGGTTCTGGGAACACGAGGCGCCCGACGAGATCGCCGTACGGGTACGTGGCGCCGTGACGGGCGTCGTCTGCTGACCCGTGTCGTGTGGGCGGTGGCAGGGCCGGCCCGGTGGGCTTCGGGGTCAGGGTGAGGCGAGGTCGACGGCGTCGGCGAGAGCCGCATACGCCTTGTCGTTCAGGTGGACGCCGGCGTCGAAAATCGCTCCAGCCACTACCACCCGCTTGGTCGCTCCTTCAGCCATGTCGGCCGGCCTACGGGAGCTGAGCCGCCTACTCGCGGCGCCGGCACGTCCCCTGCGTTGCGGTAGGGGAAGTGCCGTCCGGTGGGTGTTCCCTGGGAGGCCGAACCAGTGGGCGGGCATGACTGAGGGGTGCCCGGGTGTGGAGGTTGGCATGGGTGGAGACGTGTGGGGGCGGGGGCGGTTGGGGGTGGGGTGGGTTTTGCGGGGGGGGGTGGTGGCGGGGGGGGTGGTGCTGGGGGAGGAAGGGGTGCGGACGTGGCCCTTGGATGTGGGGCGGGTGCTGGAGGAGGCGGGGGTCGCGCCGCTTGGGGAGCGGGTCGCGGTGTTGGGGGTGGGGTCGAACGGGGCGCCGGCGCAGTTGCGGTACAAGTTCGCGCGGCGCGGGGTTTCGGGGGTCGTGCCGATGATGCCGGTGCGGGTCGGGGGGCTCGGGGTGGGGGTTTCGGCGCACATCAGCGGTGCGGGGTATGTGCCGGCGGCGCCGTATGCGCTGCCCGGCGCGGTGAGTTCGGTCGTGCTCACATGGCTGGACGCGGAGCAGCTCGCCGTCCTGGACGAGAGCGAGCGGCGCAACTATGAGCGAGTGCTGCTCGATCCAGGGGCCTTCCCTGTGAGTGAGGGGCCGGACGCGTTGCCCGCGGCGCTGGACGGTGGCGTCCATGTGTACGCCACTGTGCGCGGGGTCCTCGCCCGGCCCCCGTATGTGGGACAGCCGCGTGCGGCGGGCCCGCAGCCCGCGCTGTTGCGGGAACTGTTGCGGGAGTCGGCGACGCTGCGGGGCATGTTGGGCCCTGACGCGGCGAGTTGGGTGCGGCTCGCCTCGGGCGACGGGGCCCTGCGGGCGCGGGGCACGGCCGCGTTCCTTGAGGAAGGGTGGGTGGTGGAGAGGGCCGGGGTCGGGGCTTACGGGTCAGAGTGAGGTGAGGTCCACGGCGTCGGCGAGTGCCGCGTACCCCTTGTCGTTCGGGTGGACGCCGTCGTCGATGACGAGGGTGGGGTCGGGCTTGTCGGGGTCGGGGCCGGTCTTGTCGCGTAGGACACGGTCGACGTCGAGGACCGCGTCGTAGGCGCCGCTGGTGCGTATCCAGTGGTTGACGGCGTGCCGTACGCGTTCGCCGCGCTCCGTCCAGAAGGGGAAGCGGGAGCCCTTCAGGGGCAGGACGGTGGCGCCTACGGTCTTGATGCCACGGGCGTGCGCTGCGCGGATCACACGCTTGTGCCCCGCGATGAGTTGGGCAGCGGTGACCTCGGGGGCCGGCTGGGCGCAGGGGTCGCCGGAGTGGGGGGCTCCGATGTCGTTGGCCCCAAGGTGGACGAGGACCGTACGGACGCCGGGGCGGGCGAGGGCGTCGTGCGCGAGGCGGTCGACGCCGGGGTCGCCGTAACAGGCGGCGCTGTTGAGGAGCTTGTTGCCAGCGATGCCCGCGTTGTGGACGCCGAGGGGGCGGTCCGAACGTGCGGCGAGGCGGCGGGCGAGGGCGTCCGAGAGGCGGGTGTCGCGCCCCGGGGTGGCACCGACGCCGTCGATGAGGGAGTCACCGGCGATCGCGACGGAGGCCCCGGCGCTGCCCTTGCCTCGTACGTCGGCGCCGGCCAGGTAGTACCAGGACGCGGTACGCGCGCTGTACGCCGCGCCGGACGTATCCCCTACGTGGTCGCCCTTGGCCCGGTACGCGGTGCCCGTGGTGAAGCGGTGGAAGGTGGCGGGGCCCGTGTGGGCGCCGGTGCGGAGGGTGAGGGTGAGGCGTTCGCCGGGCCGGGTCTTCAACGCGGTCGCGTCGCTGGCTCGTTCGGCGCCCGGGGCCAGGACGGTGGAGGCACGGCCGTCGAACCGGAGGGGACGCGCGGTGCCCGGTCTCGTGGCCGCACCCTTCGCCGTACGGGCGACGGAGGCGCCCTCGATGCGGAGGGGCTTGGCACCGTAACGGTTGGTGAGGCGGATACGCAGAGACGTGCCGCCCGTCGTCACGCGGACCACCTGGCGTACGGAGTGGCGGTCGAAGCCGCGTACGGACCAGTTGGGGCCCGTGTCCTCCGTTCCCGGAGTGGGCCGCTGGGGCGCCGCACCCCACGTGCTCGTCCAGGCGGACCCGACCCTCTGCGCCTCAGCCCCCTTCTTCCCGCCCTTCTTCCCGCTCGCGTCACCGCTCCCCGAGGCGGAGTTGCCCGGTGCCGCGCCGTACGCCGCCGACGCCGCGTTGCTCACCTTGCCCGGCGGTCCCGCGCTTCCGCGCGGCTCGACGGGCCCCGTGCCCTGTGCCGTGCCCGTCGCCGTGAGGGTGACGACCGAGCCGACGCCCAGTACGCCGATGACCAGCCTGCTCCATCTGCTTCTCGACATGACCATGTACAAGTTCCTCTCCGAGCGCGTCAGTTGATCTGCGTGTACAAGGTCATTCCATCGCCCGGCGGGGTCGGGAATCATTGACGCTGCCCACCGGGTTCGGGGTGGGGGCACCCCCACCCCTTCACCTCGGGTCGGCCCCGTGCCGGCCGAACACGACGAAGCACGACAGAGACGACGGGCAAGACGAGCCAGGCGAGTAAGACGAGCCAGACTGGCAATCCGGACGAGCGTTCAGGAAGAGGCCACCATGACCAGCACAGCCCAGGAGACAGAAGAAGCTCTACTCGCGCTGCTGTCCGAGCACGACAGAGGTGTGCTCGCCACGATCCGTGCGAACGGCAGGCCCCAGCTCTCGAACGTCAACCACACCTACGACCCCGCGACCAGGCTGCTCCGCGTCTCCATCACGGAGGACCGCGCCAAGTCCCGCAATCTGGCCCGCGATCCGCGCGCGAGTTTCCATGTGACCAGCGACGACGGGTGGGCATGGACGGTCGCGGAGGGGACGGCTGAGCTGACGCCGGTCGCGCGGGAGCCGCACGACGCGACGGTGGAGGAACTGATCGAGGTCTTCCGCGCGATCCAGGGCGAGCACCCGGACTGGGACGAGTACCGCGCAGCGATGGTCGCCGACGGGCGGCAGGTGGTACGGCTCAACGTCGAACGCGCCTACGGTCAGCCCCGCCGCGGGTGACGCTGCCGCTCGCGCTTGCGCCTACGCCGGTGCCGATGCCGACGCCGGTTCCGTCGCCGATGCCGTCACTGATGCCGACGCCGACGTGCTGTCCGCTGCGGGCCCCGTCGGCACCGGGCCGGGCGCCCACGTGTACGTGACACTTGCCGCCGATGCCGGTGCCTGTGCCGGTGCCGGTGCCGGTGCCGACCCCAGCAGGGGCCTCGCGTCCGCCCGTACGCAACGCCGTCGGCCGGTGCCGGTGCTGGGCCCCCGAGGCCGAAAGCGGCCCGCCGAGGCGGGCGTTCACCCGCAGAGTGTCGCCGCCTCGGCGTCAAGGTGGGCGGCGGCGCCTGCGCTGTTCCGCCGTCAGGCGGGGGACGGACGAAGAAACAGGCGAGGACAGGCAACAGACAGGCGGGGGACGACCGCTCCCGTCCCGAGAGGCGACCGGGCCGTAGGCCCTCGGCGCCCGGCCCCGCTCCACGCGCGCCCCGGCCCGGGGCCCGGCCCACGCGCAACCCGGGCCCGCCAGGGCCTCACGCTGAGGCGTCTGTGAGGAGGCGTAGTTCGTCGGGGGCGAGGGTGGTGGTGCCTACGGCCATGAGTGGGGGGAGTTGGTCCAGGGTGCGGGCGCTGGCGATGGGGGCTGTGACGGTGGGCTGGGCGGCGAGCCAGGCGAGGGCGATGGTTGCCTCGGATGCCTGGTGGGCCGAGGCGACGGTGGTCAGCGCAGCGAGAACGCGCTGGCCCTTGTCGGTGGCGAGGAGCTGCGCCGCCTTGCCGGAGCGCGCGCTCTCGGGGACCTCTTGGCCGGGGCGGTACTTGCCGGTGAGGAAGCCGGAGGCGAGCGCGTAGTACGGCACGACGGCCAGGGAGGCGCGCTGTGCGACGGCGGCCAGCTCGCCCTCGTAGGTGTCGCGCGAGACGAGGTTGTAGTGCGGCTGGAGCGCGACGTAGCGGGCGAGATCTGCCGTGTCGCTGAAGGTGAGGAACTCTTCGAGGCGTGCGGGAGAGACGTTGGAGGCGCCGATCTCGCGGACCTTGCCCTCCTTCACAAAGCTGTCGAGGGTGCTGATGATCTCCGAGACCTCGACCGTCTCGTCGTCGTAGTGGGTGTAGAAGAGGTCGATGTGGTCGGTGCGCAGGCGGCGCAGCGAGTCCTCCAGCGCGGCCCTGAGGGTGGCCGGCGCGAGGCCCTTGTGGTCGGGGTGCGCACCGGTCTTGGTGGCGAGGACGACCTTGTCGCGTACCGCGGGGCCGCGCGCCGCGAACCACTCGCCGATGACGGTCTCGGACTCGCCGCCCGAATTGCCCTCCACCCAGGCCGAGTAGACATCGGCGGTGTCGACGAAGTTGCCGCCGCCCTCCGTGTAGGCGTCGAGGACGGCGAAGGACGTGGCCTGGTCGGCGGTCCAGCCGAAGACGTTGCCGCCGAGCGAGAGCGGCGAGACGGACAGCTCGCCGATCTTCCTGTCGGCGCTCAGTCGCGGGGCGCTTCCGCTGTTCGCCTGGGGCGCTGTGCTCCCGGTTTTCTTAGCGTTCTCGGACATGTCGCGACCGTAACGCGGGCCCCGCGCGCACCGCGTGACGCGCGCTGACCGGCGGCCCCGGTGTCGGGGGGTGTTCACCGGGGCCGCCGGGGCTGTTGTTCCCCTCCGCCGCCGCCTCGTCCCCTCCTGTGGTGCGTGCCGAGGGGCTGCCGCCTGTGCGGCACGTGCGCCTCAGCGGTGTCCGAGGCGGCGGCGCGGGGTGTGGGGGGTGGGTCCATGTGGGCTATACGGGCCATGCGGGCCATGCGGGCGAGCACCGGGACATGTGCCCCGGTTGCCCCGCCCGGTCCGCGTTCGTTGCCGGGTGCTGTGTGCCGTGCGGCGCGGTGCGGGGTCCGGTGCCGCCTGTCTCCCGTCCGGTGCGCGCGCCCGACGACGAGGCCGGACGGGCCGGGGGCCGGACGGGCCGGGGGCCGGTCCGTCCGTGACGTGTCGCCCAGTAGGAGCGGCGCGTCCCGGACGGCCGGGGACGGCTCAGACGTCGACGCCCTTGCCGCGCAGCCACGGCAGCGGGTCGACGGGGTCGCCGCCGCCGGGCCTTACCTCCACGTGGAGGTGGGGGCCCGAGGAGTTGCCCGTGGAACCGACGCGGGCGATGACATCGCCCGTACGGACCTTGTCGCCCGCTGACTTGGTCATCGAGGAGAGGTGGCAGAACCACAGCTCGGTGCCGTCGTCCAGTTCAAGGACGACGCGGTAGCCGTACGAACCGGCCCAGCCGGCTTCCTTGATGGTGCCGCTGTGGATGGCCTTGACCGGAGTGCCGTTGGGGGCGGCGAAGTCCTGGCCCGTGTGGTCGCTCTGCCACATGCCGCCCGCCTGGCCGTATCCGGCGCTGAGCTGGTAGGAGGCGAGGGGCGCCGTCCACTGGCGGGCGAGCTTGGCGAGGCGCTCGGCCTCGGCCTTGCGCTTCTTCTCCTCGGCGATCCGCTTCTTGCGTGCCTCTTCGGCCTTCTCCTCGGCCGCAGCCGACTTCTTGGCCTCGGCCGCCGCCTCCTGGGCTGCTTCCTGTGCCGCCTGCTGACGGGCCGTCGCGTCGGCCTCGGTCTGCTGCTGCTCGGCCTGCGCCAGGATGCGGGCGCGCAGTGCCTCGCCCGCGTCGGTCGTGCCCTCGGCCGCCTCGTCCTGGGAGAGCCCGGCCTGGGTGAGGGGTGCCTGGGCCGCGGTCGATGCCACGGATCCCGAGTCGGTGTCGTCGCCGGACATGAGGTCGCCGACGCCGGGGAGCTGGTCGGCGTCGGGGAGGTGCTTGGGTATCTCCTTGACCGCTCCGGCAGCCGAGGCCAGATCGGGCATGGTGATCGCCGCCGGGTCCTTGTCCTTGGCCGTCGCCATGCCGCCCGCGCCGACCGCGGCGATCATGCCGACGCCGAGCACGGCGCCGCTGCGGGCCATACCGCCGGAGCGCTGCTTGCCCACGCGGTGCTTGCCGCGTACGGGGCGAAGGGACTCCTCCGTGGGGTTCCACTCCTCGAACGGCGCGTCGCCGTAGGAGTCTTCGGGGCCGTACGCGCCACTGGAGGCGAATCCGCCGCGGGGCCCGTACGCCTCACCGGGACCGTGGGTGTCGCCTGGGCCGTACGCGTCATAGGGGCCGTAGGCGTCGTACGGCGCCGACCCGTCATCGTCGTAGTACGGGTCGTACGTGACCTCGGGGGCATGCCGCTTCGACGTGGACGCCACGGGTGGCGTTCTCCTTTCCTTCCTCTCGCCTACCGGGTTAGCTGACGGGTTCGGAGCAGGAAGGTCTCCTACCGGCGTCCTCTCGCGAGGCTGCCCGATTCACCCCGTCCTTCCCGTCATGGCGTGACGAGAAGGGGTGGTTCCCCGGTTCCCACGGTGCGGCTCCGGCGAGTTGTGGCTCGTGGTGCCGTACGTACGGGATTCGGCGACGGCGCACGGTGCCGTCTCTCGTGACGACAGTGACGACCGCGCTGCGTTATCGGACGTTAATAGAAGCGCGCCCGTGATTCCAAGCTGTTCCCGCTAATTTGTAGTCACACTGGCCAACGCTTTTCGGTTGATGGCGGGTCAATTGGGATGCCCGGTCACCCGGGTTGGCCCTTACCGCTCCGTACCGTGACGGAGGAATCGCTTCCGTGGGCGAGCGCGAGCAGCGCCATGTCGTCCTCGGCCGTGCCTCCCGTATGGGCGGCGACATCCTCGACGAGCATGCCCAACAGCCGGTCGGGGCCCGGGAAATGGCGGCCTGCCAGCCGGGCGTGCGGCTCGTAGAAGGCGCCTTCCTCGTCGCGTGCCTCGGACAGGCCGTCGGTGTAGAGGAGAAGAAAGGCGCCGGGCGGGAAGCGGAACTCCTCGGTGCGGTCGGGCCATACGCCCAGTTCGGTCATGCCCAACGGCAGTGCGGGTACGGCCGCCTCCAGGACGGATACCTGGCCGTCGTCGAGCAGGATCGGCCCGGGATGGCCCCGGTTGACCAGGCGCAGGGTGCGTGAGCCGTCGCCCGGGTCGGGTGGTTGCGTGGCGTCGGGGATCTCCACGAGCACGGCGGTGGTGAACCCCTCGGACTCGGCGGCGCCGCGCTGCCTTTTGCCCTCGCGCTGGAGCGCCTTGTCGAGCCGTGCGGCCACCCCGGCGAGCGTGGCCTCCTGTTCGGCGGCCTCGCGGAAGGCACCGACCACGATGACGACGGCCCTGACGGCGCCGAGCCCCTTGCCGCGCACATCGCCGAGGAGGAGCCGGAGGCCGTGCGGGGTCTCTTCGACGGCGTAGAAGTCTCCGCCGATACGGGCGTCGGCCTGCGCGGCGCGGTAGTGCGTGGCCACCGCGAGGTCACCGATACGGGTAGGCGGGCCCGGCAGCACCGCGAGCTGGACGGCCTCGGCGACGGTGCGGACGGAGGCCAGCTCCGTGACGCTGCGGCGCAGGATGGCGTTGACGCCCATCGCGATCACGGAGACGGTCACCACGGTCAGCACCCTGGCCTCGGACTCCAGCCCGGCCATGCCCTCGTAGAAGCGGGACAGCGCCGCGATCGCACAGGTCGCGAGGATGCCGGTGATCAGGGTGGCGCGGGCCGACTGGAGCGCGGCGGCCACGACGGGCGCGGCGGCGAAGAGGGCCGAGACGGTGACATCGCCGGCCGCCGTCAGTTCGATGAGGGTCCCGAGGACGATCAGCGCGGCGGGGACCAGCCGCACATACCGTCCCCGCCTGCCGCCCAGTACGCCCGTGGGCGCCACGACATGCTTGCCGGAGTGCCTTCTGAGGGGGTTGCCGTTGTCACCTGTTTTCTCCCGCACTGTCCCAATCTGACGTGTGCGGGGCAGCACGGCCAGTCGGGCTCACCCCCGGCGCGTCATCCTTCGCGTGCCCTCTCCCCCAGGGCCGCCAGGCCCGAGCGCCACAGCGCGGGCAGCCCCTCAAGGCCCGGCACGGCCGCGTCGCCGACGAACGTCACATGCAGCCGTCCGCCGAAGGTGGTCCAGGCGACGAAGAGCGGCTGGCCCGGCACCGAGACCGGTACGGGGAAGAGCGCGACCGGCGCCTGCCCCGCCCAGCTGAGCCGCGAACGGGTGCGCACGTCGGCGAGCGTGAGCGGCACATAGCGCGGGTCGATGCCCCGGTTGAGGCCGAGCCGCCCGCACCAGTACGGCAGCCGGTCGAAGAGCACCCGGTGGCGCCGCCCCAGCGCCGCGAGCCGCGGCTGGGTCACCTCGCGCTGGAGCAGGCTGAGGTGCCGCAGCGGCGAGGGTTCCCCGCACGGCAGCGGCACGGTCGCCACCCCGCCGTGGTTGCCGAGCAGCCGCAGCGGATCGTCGGCCGTACGGAGGCTGATCGCGAACGTGGCACGCAGGCTGCGCCCCGGCGCGGCGGCCCAGGTCTCCGGGTGCCAGGCACGCAGCGCGCCCGTGACGGCTGCCAGGCAGATCTGGGTGACGGTGGCCCGCGTCGTACGGGAGATCGCGTGCAGCGGGGCGAGGTCGCAGCTCGCCGTGACGCCCGTACGCCCCGCGCCGGTGGCGGCCGAGAGCGCGGGCCAGCGCGCGGCGGGACGTACGGGCGGCAGCAGGTCCTTGAGCACCGTCAGCCCCCAGTCGCCGCGGGTGGCGGCGGGGACGAGCTGGGCCGCCTTGGGCGCGCCCCGCTGCTGGGCGGGAGGGCCGAAGAGGCATCCGAGCGTCTCGGCAGCCGCGCGCCCGTCCTGGAACGCGTGATGGGCGCGGTAACAGAGCGCGAACCCGTCACCCTCGCCCTGCACGAGCCAGATGCCCCACAGCGGTCTGTCCCTGTCGAGCGGCTGGTCGAGCACGGCGCGCAGCGTCGCGTCCGGCATGCGCGGCACGCTGCCGGGGACGGTGACCCGGTGGATGTGGCGGCTCACGTCGAAGGCCGGATCGGGTGCCCAGGCGGGCAGCCGGTCGTCGGCCGCGAGCCGGTAGGTCAGCTCGGGCGCCGCCAGCACCCGGGATGCCAGGTGCGCGGCCAGCTCGTCCGTTGTCGGCGCCGGCCCGTCGAAGAGCAGCAGCCCACCCAGATGGAGCGAGCTGTCGGGGCCGCGGCGCGCGATGTCGAGAATGAGCCGGTCCCGTACCGACAGGGGCCGCGGTGCGGTCAGTGAGGCTGCGGGCCGCAGAGGCCGCAGGGCTTCGGGCATGACTGTCCGTTCTCGCGGAGGCGGTGGGGCTCAGGCGGGGGCGAGGGCGAGCGCGGCGTTGTGGCCGCCGAAGCCCGCCGAGACGGACAGCGCGAGGCCGGTCTTGTGGTCGAGCGCGCGGGTCGGCAGCCGCAGGTCGAACTCCGGTGAAGGCTCGGTGAGGTTGGCGTTCGGCGGCACCGTGGCCCGCGCGACCGCGAGCGCGGCGAGCGCCGCCTCCACCGCTCCCGCGGCGCCGAGCAGATGCCCGGTGACGCCCTTGGTCGAGGAGACCGGAGGGCCGTGCGGCAGCAGCCTGGCCAGTGCGCCCGCCTCCACGCTGTCGCCGAGCGGGGTGCCGGTGGCGTGCGCGTTCACATGGCCGACCTCGTCGGGCCCCGCGCCCACCTGGAGGAGCGCCTCACGCACGGCAGCCGCGATCCCCGCACCGTCCTGCCGTGGCTTGACCGGGTGGTGTGCGTCGCCCGCCGCGCCGTACCCCACCAGCCGGGCGTGCACGCGTGCGCCGCGTGCCCTCGCGTCGGCCAGCCGCTCCAGGACGAGCACTCCGGCGCCCTCGCCGATGACGAAGCCGTCGCGGTCGGCGTCGAACGGGCGTGAGGCGGCTGCCGGTTCGGCGTACCGCCGGGACAGCGCCCTGATCCGGTCGAAGCCCGCGACGTAGAACGGTGTGAGCCCCGCGTCGGCGCCGCCGGCGACGGCGATGTCGCAGCGGCCGAGCGCCAGCAGGTCCATGGCGGTGCCCACCGCCGTGGCCCCGGCCGCACAGGCGGTGTTGACGGTGAAGCAGGTGCCCTCGGCGCCCAGCGCGAGGGAGAGCTGCGCCGCAGCAGAGTTGCCCAGCGAACTCGGCACCGCGTACGGCGACATCCCGGTCGGCCCCCGCTCGGCGAGCGCGCGCCACTCGGTCTCCTGCGTGTGCGCGCCCGAGGCGCCGCAGCCCATGACGACCGCGACCCGCGCCCCGCCCCAGTCGGGCGGCTCGGGCAGCGCCGGGTCCGCCCACCCCGCGTCGTGCACCGCCTCGGCCGCCGCGAGCAGCGCGAGCTGCACGGTACGGTCCGGCCTTCGCGGGCGTGCGGCGCCCAGCCGTGCGGGGTCGAAGCCGGGTGCGGGGCAGCCGATGTGCGGATGCGGTGACACCGGTGACCGGCCTTCAGGCCCGAAACCCTCGGCGAACACCGCGGTCGGCGTGCCCTCGCACACCCGCGACCAGGTCGCCTCCGTACCGTCGCCCGCCGGGGTGAACAGGCCCATACCGGTGATGCCGACCGCGTGCGCGGCACCGCCCCGCCTGTCCTCGCCCCTCACGCGGTACCGCCCGCCGTGTGCACACCTGTGTGCACGCCCGTGCGCTCCGCCGCGTCCGTGAGGAGCGCGGCGATGTCGGCGACGGTGACGGTGGAGGACAGCTCGTCCTCGGTGACGGGGATGCCCTTCTCGCGGTTCATGACGAGCGCCAGCTCCGCCAGGCCCAGCGAGTCCAGGTCCACCTCCTCCCGTACGGCGTCCGGAGTGACGAGCTCTCCGTCCACTCCCATGGACACCAGCACGCTTTTGAGTTCCTCGACGGTCATGTCACTTCCCTGTGGGGGTGGGGGTTATGGGTGTGGCGCCGCGGTCGGACACCGGGGCGCTTCGCCGCGCGGGCCCGGCACACGGGGCACGGCCGTCATCCGGGCGTCGTCGAAGCTCAACGAGAAGGCGGCGACCGCGCGCGGCGGCTCCTCGCCCACAGCGCGCAGCTCCCAGCGCGCGGCGAGGGAGGCGAGCACGAGCGTCATCTCGGTCCAGGCGAAGCCCTCGCCGAGACAGCCGTGCGGTCCGAGCCCGAACGGCAGGAACGCCTGCCGCGCCGCCCCTCCTGGGCACGCCGCCTCCCCGCTCTCCCAGCGCTCGGGCCTGAAGGCGCCGGGCTCGGGGAAGAGCCGGGGGTCACGCTGGAGCGCGTAGTACGAGAACATCACCATCGCGCCCTCCGCGAGCGGCAGTTCGCCCGCGCCCTCGGCCCGTACGACGGTGTCGCGCGCCGCCGTACGCGAAATGAGGTAGCCCGGCGGATACAGCCGCAGCACCTCGCTGAGCACGTGCCGGGTGTACGGGAGCCGCGGAATGTCCTCCCAGCGGGCCGTGCGCCCCGCGAGCACCGCGTCCACCTCGGCGTGCAGCTTCGCGCGTACGTCCGGATCACGGGCGAGCAGGTGGAGTGCCCAGGTGAGGGTGCGGGAGACGGACTCGGTACTGGCGATCAGGAACGACATCGCCTCGTCGTGCACCTGCCGCTCGGGCATCCGCTCGCCCGTCGCGGCGTCGGTGGCCCGGAGCATGGCGTCGAGCAGGTCGCCCTGCTCGACGCGTCCTTCGGTGCCGGCGGGACCGGTGACACCGGCGGCGGCATCTGAGACACCGCGCCCCTCGGGATCACCGACCTCGTCACGGTCCCCGCGCCCGTCGCGGACGCCGTCGTCATTCCGGTCCTTGCTGTCCTCACCGACCCCGCTGTCCTCGCCGGCCTCGCGGTCCTCGTCCGTCCGCACGCGGCCGTTGCCCGCGCACCGTTCCGCGATCAGACCGCCGACGAGGGTGTCGAGCGCCGACATGCCGTCGCGGAAGCGGCGGTTGAGGGGCGTGGGGAGCTTCGCGAGCAGCCCTGTGGGGTCCATGCCCCTGCTGCCCGCCCACTCCATGAGGACGGGCACCGCTTCCGCGACCCTGTCGACCTGGTGCTGGGCGACGCCCGTGGAGAACAGACAGCGCGTGACCGTCTCCGTGGCGAGCGCCATCAATATCCGGTCGACGTCAACGGGTTGCGCCGTGCCGCGCAGCCCGTCGAGGTGCCGTTGGGCGAGGTCCGACATGATCTCGGCGTACGCGCGCATACGGGACTGCCGCAGCGCGGGCATCAACAGCTTGCGCTGCCGTCTGTGGAAGGAACCGTCGGTGGCCAGCAGGCCGTTGCCGATGATCCGTTTCATCACGCGGAAGTGCGGACTGAGGCCGAAGTCCCCCGCACGCGCGGACAGGACGTCGCGCACCAGCCGGTGGTCGTTGAGCACGGTGACCGTGCCGCGACCGAGCCGGATGGTGGCGGCGGGGCCCAGCTCGCGCAGGGACTCCAGAAAGGCGAGCCGTCGCCGCAGCATCTGCGGCGCATGTCCGAGGAGGGGGAGCCCGCCCGGGGCAGGCGCGGGAACAAGGGGCATAACCGGGCCATCACAGCAAAGACCCCCCTCCCGCCAACCGCCCTTCCGCGCCCTGCCCTTCGGAAGAGTGAAGAGCTTCACTCGCGGGAGTGGTGAGCGGACCGACACGGGGACGGCGCAGTGACGGTCCTTGGGGCAGCACCGCGCGGGGCGGCAACCGCACGGGGCGGCACCGCGCGTGCGGCGACGTGGCGCCGGACGGGCTTCGGGGGCACGGGAGTTCGGGGTGGGTGCGGACTATCGGCGTGGGGTCGTGGGGCGGCGCAGGGCATGGCCCCAGGCCAGGAGGACGCAGTTGTCGGCCAGTGCGGGGGCGTCGTAGAGGAGGGGACGCGGGCCCGCCTGGTCGGGGACGGAGTCGAAGCCACCGTCGGGACGCTGGCGGTCGGCGAGGTAGTCGACGGCTGCGCCGAGTTCGGCGGTATGCCCCGGGGCGCGCGCGAGCGCGACGGTGGCGTAGGCGGTGCTGATGGGGTCGCTGGGGCCCGTGTCCTCGTGGCCCCAGCCGCCGTCGGGCAGCCGGTGTTCCAGCAGGTGCGCGAGCAGCCGGGTACGGAGCGCGGCGAGGCGTTCGCGGAGCACGGGGCCCGGGGCGAGGGAGGTGAGGGAGTCGCACGCGAGGACGGTGCGGTGCACGGCGTTGGTGACGTTACGGCTCCAACTGCGTTCGTGCAGAGCGGCGGCGGCGGCCTCTCCGGTGAGGAAGCGCGCCGCTGCCTCGACCGCTTCCCGGCAACGGGCGCTCGGCGCCAGCGCGTTGACGGCGCCCGCCGTCATGGCGGCCTCGGAGTCGACGCCGCGCGCGAAGGTGGGGATGCCGCCGTCGTCGTTGGCGAGCCCCGTCAGGTAGTCCTCGGCCGCCTCGATGACGGCCGCGTGCCGTACGGGCGCCATGGCGCGCAGGAACTCCACGGTGTACGCCGTGTCGTCGGCGTCGCTCTGGCGTACCCCGCGGGTGAAGCCGAAGCCGCCGTCCTTGTGCTGCTGCGCCGCGAGCCCGTGCACCATGCGCGCCACGGCGGGATGCGCGCCGTATCCGGCGGCCGTCAGCGCGAGGCCGCCGGTGGCCGTGGCGAAGACGTCCATGCCGGTGATGAACGGCAGCCCGCCGTCGGGCCGCAGCTCACGGGCCGTTCGCGTGACGGCGGCTGCGACCTCCGGGTGCCGTACGGGGTCGGTGCTCAGCGCGAGCAGGCCGAGCAGGCGTGCGAGGTTGTTGGCCTCCCAGGCGGGACCCGTGCGCAGTGCGGGTGCGAGCGCTGCCCAGTCGTGCGGGGTGAGCGCGTCGGCGCGGCCCGTACCCTGCACGGCGAGGATCTTCAGCGCGGCCATCTCCAGGGCGAGCCAGGACTGTTGGCCCCGGGCCTCGTAAGCGTCCAGGGGAACGGGGGGCCAGGGTGCGGCGCCCAGGTGTGCGAGCAGGGTCTGGAACATCGTGCGCTTACGGTCCACCGTGAAGTGCGCGAAGCGGGAGAGCGCGCGCTCGGTCTCCGCGTCGCCGGTGACGACCTCGCCCAGTACGGCCCTGGCCACGGCACGCTGGATCGGGTCCGGGGGCGCGGTGTCGAGAGCGTGCTTGAGGTGGTGCGTCAGCCGGTCGCGCGCCGGGTCGGTCGGGGTGAGCCCGATGACCAGGCGCAGCAGCAGCGCGGACTCCAGTACGCGGCTCTCGCAGGGCGCGTCCAGCAGCCCGTCGGCGCCCACCCGCGCGAGAACACGGCGAGCGAGCCGGTCCCGGGCCTCCAGCAGCCGCCCGGAGACGGGGGGTTCGGGCGCCGGGGAGGCCCGTTGTGCCGGGGTCGTTGGGGTCGCCGCTGACACCGGGGAGGAGCCGTCCGGGGAAAGGGCGTCCGGGGAGGGAGCGTCCAAGTGGGGGGAGTCCGCGGGGTGTGGGTCCGAGGTGAGTCCGGCTGTGATCATGTATGCCTCTTGTGTCCGTCCCAGGTGGTCAGCGCGTTCACTTGGCGGGCCAGTGGGTTCTGTGGTGCGTCGGCGAGGCGGCGCAGCGCGCGCAGGCCGACGCGGTTGAACGGCCGCGGGTGCGCGCCGTCCAGCAACTGTTCGGGGGGCAGGAAACCGTGCCAGGCGATCTCCTCCGGATCAGGGCGCAGCGCGTCCTCCGTCACGCGTGCGTGGTGCACCGTCAGCCAGCACGGCCCGGCCGGCCCTTCGACGCGCTCCCGCCACATCACATGCGGCCGGCCGCCGTCCTCCGCCCGCTGCCCGCACTCGGCCGCCCCCGGCCCGAACTCCTCCGCCAGCTCGCGGGCCGCGGCCTGTGCGGGGGTCTCGCCGGCGCGTACGGAGCCGCCGACCAGGACGTCGTGGTGGCCCGGGAGTACGGAGCTGTCCTCGGGGCGGCGGTAGACCAGCACGCGGCCGTACGGGTCGGTGAGCAGGGTGGCGGCGACACGGTAGAGGAGACCCTCGGTGTGTGCGCCGCCGCGCGGGCCCGTGCGCACGTGCCGGTCGGCCGCATCGACGTAGTCCACCAGTTCCGGCACCAACGCCCCCTCTTCTCACGCCAGTTGACGGCACTCCGGACGGCCGCGCCCAACGGTTCGCGCACCTGGACACGCTCCGCATCGAATAAGATGCGCAGGGTTATGTCAAAGACAGCGCTGATCGATCACCTGTACGCGGCCTGGCAACGCGGCCCCGTCAGCCCTCTTTCTCTGGGCTCCTCCGGCACGCAGGACGCCGTGCTCGTCACGGGAGCCGAGGACGTGCTGCGGGTCCTCGTCCACGACGCCGCGCTCTACACCAAGCGCTCGCACCGCGCCCGTGCCCTGCTCGGCGAGGGGCTCATCACCGCGACGGGCGAGCCGTGGAAGCGACAACGGCGCGCACTCCAGGCCCACTTCACGACCGTCGGCGTGCGCCGCTACGAGCAGCACATCAGTGCGGCGGCGCAGCACATCGCACGCCACTGGGACGCGTGCGCGGCCGAGCGCGTGCCGACCGACGTGGGCGAGGACATGCGGTACTTCGCGCTGGACACGATCTGGCGGCTGCTCACCGGCTCCCCGCTGGACGCGCGTACGGCGGGCGAACTGGCCGCCGTGGACACCGTCGTGGCCGCGCTTCCCACCACCGCCTCCTCGGGGGCCGCCGAGTCCGAGGATCTGGCACCGGAGCTGGCCCGCGTGGACGCCGCCGCCTACCGCGCGATCGCGCAGGCCAGGCAGGCTGCTCCGGCGGCCAAGACGGGAATCCTGCACGAGTTGCTGGACTACCCCGACCAGCTGATCCGGGACGAGCTGGTGACCCTCGTCGTCGCGGGGCACGAGACGACCGCCACCACGCTCACCTGGCTCCAGCTCCTGCTGGACCGCAACCCGGGCTGGCGCGAGTGGGCGCTGCGCGAGGGACCGTCCGGGCATCAGGCCCTCATCAGCGAGGCGCTGCGGCTCTATCCCTCGATCTGGCTCATCCCCCGCTATGCGCTCGCCACCACGGAGTTGGGCGGGCAGCGGGTGGGGGAAGGCACGCGCGTTCTCGTCTGCCCGTATCTGACGCACCGCGACCCCGCGCTGTGGCCCGCACCCACGTCCTTCGACCCGCGCCGGTTCGCGGAGAAGCCGCGCCCCGGCACCTTCCACCCCTTCGGCGTCGGGGCACGCGCGTGCCTGGGGCAGCACTTCTCGATGCGGGAGATGCAGACCCTGCTGGAAGCCCTGCTGCCGCACCACGTACCGCACTTCACGACCCCGCACCCCGCACCCGTGTTCGCCGCGACGCTGCGCCCGGACGGGCCGCTGCCCGCGACGCTCCACTCCTGAGCGACGCTCCTTGTCCGAGGCGACGGGCCCGCGCTGGACACGTCACACGGCGAACAGCCGGGCCGCGTTGTCGTGGCAGACCGCGCGGAGCCAGGCGGTGCCCAGGCCCGTACGTTCCAGACCTTCGAGCGCGTCGGCGTAGGAGTAGGGGATGTTGGGGAAGTCGGTGCCCAGCACGATCCGGTCGCCGAGGTCGGCCAGCCGGGGCAGTTGCCCGGGCGGGAACGGCGCCGCGCTCTCCACGAACTCCGTGAACGCCATGGTGGTGTCCAGCAGCACCCCGTCGTAGCGCTCGGCCAGCGCCAGGAACTCCGCGTACTCCGGCATGCCCAGGTGCGCCACCACCAGCCGCAGCCGCGGGTGGCGCGCGAGCAGCGCGCCCGTGGGGCCAGGGCCCGTGTACGGGCCCGGCACGGGGCCCGAGCCGCAGTGGGTCACCACGGGGACCCCGCGCTCGGCGAGCAGGCCCCACACGCCGTCCAGCAGCGGGTCGTTGGGGTCGTAGCCGCCGACCTGGAGGTGGCACTTGAACACCTGTGCCCCCTGCGCCAGCGCCCGCCGCACATCGTCGGGTGCGCTCGGCTCCGCGTAGAACGTCGCCGTGTGCAGGCAGTCGGGCGTCCGTGCGGCGAAGTCGGCGGCCCAGTCGTTCAGCCAGCGCGCCATGCCGGGCTTGTGCGGGTACAGCATCGAGGTGAACGCGCGCACGCCGAAGCCGCGCAGCGTCTCCAAGCGGCGCGACTCGTCCTCCTTGTACGCGATCGGCCAGTGCCGGCCCACGAGCGGGCCCGCCGCCTCGAAGTACGCCCACACCTTGGCCAGTACGCGCTGCGGCATGAAGTGCGTGTGCACGTCGATCAGCCGCGGCAGCCCCACCCGCCCCCGGAACTCCGCGACCCGCGTGCCCTCGTCAGCTGCCATGCCCCGCACCCTATGCAGCCGCCCGGGACACGTGTTCGGGCCCCCGCTCCGGTACCCGGATGGGCGAGGAAGCGGGCCGCCCGGATCGCCCCGCGCGGCCAGGTGGCCTGTACTGGCGAGGACGGCCCAGCGCCCGCCGCACCGGCCGTACCGGCCGCACCAGGTCGAAGGAGTCCACATGGCCACCGACCCCGCACCGCTGGACCCGGCACCCGCGACCGCGACGACACCCGGGTCCACGCCCGGGACCGCACCCGCGCCCGCCTCGGCGCGTGCCCACCCGCGCCAGGCTCCGCGCCCGGTGACGCTGGGCCTCGCGCTGTTCGCGAGCCTCGCGGTGTTCGCCTTGTTCGCGGGTCTGGTGCTGGCGCGGAACGCGGGGTTCATCGACAGGCCCGTCCTCAGCGAGGCCGTTGCGCACCGGGTTGCGCTGCTGGACGGGCCGATGACCGTGGTGACGCACGCCTCCAAGTACCCGCTGCTGATCGTGACGGCGCTGGGCGCCGCTTTCGTGAGCCTGCGCCGGCGGTCCTGGCGGCCCCTGCTGCTGGTCGGCGGTACCGGGGCGCTGTCCGTCGCCGTCGCCACCCTCGCCAAGGAGACCACCGACAGGGCACGCCCGCCCGCCCTGTTCTGGGCCATCCCGGAGGACGGCTGGTGCTTCCCCTCGCGGCACACCGTCATCGCCACGGCGGTGCTGCTGATGCTCGCGTACGTCTTCAGCGCCAGGCTCGCCTCGCGCGCGGCCCGGCTTGCGCTGTGGGCGGGCGCACTCGCGCTGTCGGCGCTCGTGGGCGCGAGCCGCGTCTACCTCGGCGTGCACTGGGCCACCGACGCGCTCGCCGGACTGGCACTGGGCGCCACCGTGATGCTGGCCGTGACCATGGCGGACGTACTGCTCCGGGGGCGTAGGCGGGCGTAGTCGGACGTAGGTGGACGTAGGGCGCGTACGGGCCTCGACCGCGGGTGTACGTGGGGCGCGTACGGCGGTGAAACCCGGGCACCTGGGACGGGCACGACCGTGAACCACGGGGATACGTAAGACGCGTACGGCGGTGAAGCGCGTACGGGCGCTGCGGCCCCGCTCCGGGCTCGTTCGTTGCTGAGCGCAGCGCCCTGGGCAGGGGTGTCGGGTGGGTGGACAGTAGAGTTTCGGCTGCGTCAGCACTCCCCTAGGAGCGAGACCGAGGTAACGGCCGTGACTCCCGCACTTCCCGCGCACCCCGCGCGGCACCGGCTCAGCGTGGTGGGCATCGGGGCCGACGGGTGGCCAGGACTGCCCGGTACCTCGCGCGCCGCGCTGCTGGATGCCGAGGTCCTGATCGGCGGCGCGCGCCAGCTGGAACTGCTGCCGCCCGACTGCGCCGGACTCCGCGTGCGCTGGCCCTCGCCGCTGCGGCCCGCCGTGCCCAAGCTGCTGGCGGAGCACGCTGGACGCCGTATCGCCGTGCTGGCCAGCGGTGACCCGCTGTTCCACGGGATCGGAAGGGCGCTCGCAGAGGAAGTGGGCGCCGAGGCACTGCATGTGCTGCCGCACCCGTCCTCGGTCTCGTACGCGTGTGCGCGGCTGGGCTGGCCGGTGGAGGACACCGCTGTGGTCACGCTCGTCGGGCGCCCCCTCGCGCGGCTGGCGGCCGAACTGTACGAGGGGCGCCGGGTGCTGGTGCTCAGCTCCGGTGCGGGAACGCCGGCCGAGGTGGCGGCGCTGCTGTGCGAACACGGCTTCGGGCCGAGCAGGCTGCGCGTACTCGAACAGCTCGGCGGGACTGACGAGGCGCAGGTGAGCGGCGTCGCCGAGGAGTGGGCGCACCCGCCTGGCGCCGCGCTCAACGTCCTCGCCGTCGAGTGCGTCCGCGACCCCGCGAGCGGCGCACCGCGCGTCGGGGCCGTACCCGGGCTGCCCGACGCCGCCTACGAGACCGACGGCCAGCTCACCAAGCGCCACGTACGCGCCGCCACGCTCGCCACGCTCGCGCCCGCGCCCGGCGAGCTGCTGTGGGACGTCGGCGGCGGCTCGGGCTCCGTCGCCGTGGAGTGGATGCGCGCCCACCCTTCGTGCCGGGCGATCACCATCGAGCGCGACCCGGTCAGGGCAGCCCGTATCGGCCGCAACGCGGACCGGATGGGCGTGCCGGGGCTGCATGTGGTCACCGGGCGCGCACCCGGCGCGCTGGCGGGGTTGCCCGCCCCCGACGCCGTGTTCGTCGGCGGCGGGCTGACCGCTCCCGGGCTGCTCGAAGCGTGCTGGGAGGCGCTGCCGCCCGGCGGCCGGCTCGTCGCCAACACCGTGACGCTGGAGTCCGAGGCGCTGCTCACCGAGTGGTACCGGCGCCACGGCGGCGACCTCGTGCGGCTCGCCGTCTCCCACGCGGTGCCCGTCGGCGCCTTCACCGGCTGGCGCCAGGCCATGCCGGTCACCCAGTGGGCCGTCACCAGGCCGGAAGGACCCGCCCGGACCGCCCGGACAGTCCACACCGCCCACACCGCCCGCCCCGCCCAGCAGCCGGCCCCGGGCGCGCGTACCGAGCCGGGCAGCGCCGCCGACCCCACCCCACCAGGAGAGAACCGATGACCGTGTACTTCGTCGGCGCAGGACCCGGCGCCGCCGACCTGATCACCGTGCGTGGCGCCAGGACGCTCGCCGCGTGCCAGGTCTGTCTGTACGCGGGCAGCCTGGTGCCTCCCGAACTGCTCGCCGAGTGCCCGGAAGGGGCGCGGCTGGTCGACACGGCGCAGCTCGACCTGGACGAGATCACCGCCGAACTCGTCGCCGCGCACCGGAACGGGCACGACGTGGCGCGGCTGCACTCCGGCGACCCGTCCGTCTTCAGCGCCGTCGCCGAGCAGATGCGGCGGCTGGACGCCGCCGGGGTGCCGTACGAGGTCGTACCCGGCGTGCCCGCTTTCGCAGCGGCGGCGGCAGCGCTCAAGCGGGAGCTGACCGTTCCCACGGTCGGCCAGTCCGTGATCCTCACCCGTATCGCCTCCCGCGCGACGGCCATGCCGGAGGGCGAGGACCTGGAGACGCTGGGCCGCAGCGGCGCGCTGATCGTTCTGCACCTGGCGGCTGGGCACGTGGACCGCGTCGTAGCCGAACTGCTGCCGCACTACGGCGCCGACTGCCCCACCGCCGTCGTAGCGTTCGCCTCACGCCCGGAAGAACTGGTCCTGCGCGGGCCACTGGACGGTATCGCGGCACAGGTCAAGGAGGCGGGCGTGCAACGTACGGCCGTCATCATGGTCGGCCGCACGCTCGGTGCCGAACAGTTCGGCGACAGCCACCTGTACTCACCCGCCCGCGACCGCGACCACACCTGCGGCTGAGGCACGCACGGACCTGCACCCCGGAGGCGCACGGACCTGCACCCCGGCGGACCTTCTGCGTCCCGAAGGGCGCACGGAAATGCGCCCGAAGGGGCGCGGGGAACTGCGCGCCCAGCCACAACCGACCCGCAGCCGCCCCACGTCCGCAAGGGGCACTCCCCACGGAACCTGGCAGGCGAGGGCACCTCGCACGCAGGCAGGCGTGGGCACCCCGCAACGCAGGCAGGCGTGGGCACCCCGCAACGCAGACCGGGCGGGGGGGGGACCCCGCAACGCAGGAGAGGGCACCCCGCAAGCGCAAGACGCGCGGTCAGCGCAACGCGCTGCGACCGACAACCACACCCGCCCTGTCGATGCAGAGGACATCGACGGCGACCGGCGCACCACGCAGCACTCCGAGTGCCTGGTCGCGGGCCGCCTCCGCGACCAGGTCGCCGAGCGGAACCCCCGCCGCCTCGCACAGCCGCAGCGCGCCGAGCCCGGTGTTGGCACCGGCGATCTCCCCCGCGAGCGCGGCACCCGCACCGCCGCGCGCGGCCAGTTCGGCGAGGAAGCCCTTGTCGACCTGGGAGCGGGCCGAGTGCAGATCCAGATGCCCCGCGGCGAGCTTGGAAAGCTTGGCGAAGCCGCCGCACACCGTGAGCCGGTCGACGGGGTGACGGCGTACGTACTTGAGGACGGCTCCCGCGAAGTCCCCCATGTCCAGCAGCGCGTCCTCGGGCAGCCCGTACTCGGCGACCACCGTCTTCTCGGACGTCGAACCCGTGCACCCCGCCAGATGCGTACGCCCTGCCGCGCGGGCCACGTCCACACCCCTGCGGATGGAGTCGATCCACGCCGAGCACGAGTACGGCACGACGATGCCGGTCGTGCCCAGGATGGACAGGCCGCCCAGGATGCCCAGGCGCGGGTTCCAGGTCGAACGGGCGATCTCCTCGCCGTGGTCGACGGAGAGGGTGACCTCGATGTCGGGCTCACCACCGGTTACGCGCCTCGCGTCGCCCCCGTGCGGTTCGGCGTCCCGGGCGCCGTGCAGTTCCGCCTCCCAGGCCGCCCCGTGCCGCTCGGCGACCCGGGCCACGTGTTCCCGGATCATCTGGCGGGGCACGGGGTTGATGGCGGGTTCGCCCACGTCCAGGGGCAGCCCGGCGCGGGTGACGGTGCCGACGCCGGGGCCCGCGCGGAAGACGACACCGGAACCGGGTGGCAGCGCCCGTACCGTCGCCCGTACGAGTGCGCCGTGTGTCACGTCGGGGTCGTCGCCCGCGTCCTTGACCACGGCGGCCATGGCGTAGGCGGCGCCCGGTGTCCCGAGCGCCGCGGATTCCTCGGCCGCGAGGGCGAAGGCAGGCGTCTGTCCCTTGGGCAGGGTGATCGTCACCGGGTCGGGGAAGTCGCCGGTCAGCAGCGCGGTGTAAGCGGCCGTCGTGGCGGCCGTCGCACAGGCACCGGTCGTCCATCCGGGGCGCAGCCCGGTGTGCTTGAGTTGGGCGCCGCGCCCACCCATCGGCTCGACGGACCCGCCGCCGGACCCACTGCCGGTCTCGGCAGCGCTGCTGGCGGCGTCCTTCGCTGCATGCGCTGCGTTCGCCGCGTCCGCCGCGTCCGCCGCGTTCACTTCGTTCGCGTCACTCATGAAAGGCAACCGACTCCGTGCACGTACTGATCCTGGGGGGAACGGCGGAGGCCCGCCGCCTGGCCGGGCTGCTGTCCGGGCTGCCGGGCGTACGGACGACCAGTTCGCTGGCCGGACGTGTCGCCGCGCCGAGGATGCCGCCCGGCGAGGTACGGGTGGGCGGGTTCGGCGGGGCCGAGGGGATGGCGGTGTGGCTGCGCGAACAGCGGGTCGACGCGCTCATCGACGCCACCCACCCTTTCGCCGGGACGATCAGTTTCCACGCGGCCAGGGCCGCTGCCGACACCCATGTTCCCTTGCTCGCACTGCGGCGGCCCGGCTGGGTCGCGGGTCCCGGCGACGACTGGCACCCGGTGGGCTCGCTGGAGGAGGCGGCCACCGCACTGCCGGCGCTGGGCAACCGGATCTTTCTGACCACAGGACGCATGGGCCTCGCCGCCTTCGCGGGGCTGACGGAACAGTGGTTCCTGGTCCGCTCCGTCGACCCGCCCGAGGCACCGTGCCCGCCCCGCATGGAAGTGCTGCTCGCACGCGGCCCGTTCACGCCGGAGGGCGAACGGGAGCTGATCGCGCGGCACCGCGTCGACGTGCTGGTCACCAAGGACAGCGGAGGCGAGGCCACAGCGCCCAAGCTGGCGGCGGCGCGCGCGGCGGGCGTACCCGTCGTCGTGGTCCGGCGCCCCCCGGTGCCGGCCGGCGTACACGTGGTGACCACACCGGACGAGGCCGCGGCCTGGGTGCGGGCCGCGGCCTAGGGTCTGTTGTGAAAGTGCTGGTCACAGCCACTCGTTGAGGACTGCGACCAGCACTGTCGCCTCGTAGCGCGGACACGGTCCGTCGGGACCGGGATCGTGGCGTTGATCCCGCGTCGGATCCCCACGTCCCACCGGGCGTGATCATCAACGATCAAGATCAACTTTCGGAAACAGACCCTGGGCGGCCTACGCGGTTGTGGCGATGCCGCCGTCGACGGGGATCACGGTACCCGTCAGGTATGCGCCTGCCCGGCTGGCGAGGAACACGGCGACACCCGCCATGTCGTCGTCGCGGCCGATCCGGCGTAGTGGGGCCGACGCCGCGATCGCCTCGCCGAACTCATCGAGGGTTGCAGCCATCATCGTCGACGGGAACGGCCCCGGCGCCACGGCGTTCACGGTGACGTGCTGCGGTCCTAGTTCCTTGGCGAGCACTCTGGTGAGTTGATGCAGTGCGGCCTTGCTGCTGGAATACGAGTAGTTGGGCCGCTGGGGGATGTGGATGGCGGCGATGCTGCCGATGTTGATGATCCGCGCGGGATCGTCGGCGGTGCCCGCCCTGCGAAGTGCGGGCAGCAGCGCCTGGACCAGCCAGAACGGCGACTTCAGGTTCAGGTCGACGACCGTGTCCCAGGCCGTGTCCGGGAACGTCGCCAGCGGTTCGTCCCACATGGCGCCCGCGTTGTTGACGAGGATGTCGAGACGCTCCGAGTCAGCGGTGACGAGGTCGGACAGTCGCCGACACTCGTCGTGGCGGGACAGGTCGGCGGGGATGGCGCGCACCTCACCGAATTTGGACAGCTGTTCCTGCGCCTGAGCGCACGCTTCCGCGCTACGTGAGCTGATGACCACGCGGACGCCCGCCTGGAGAAGGCCACGCGCGATCATCATCCCGATGCCTCGGGTGCCACCGGTGACGAGCGCGCGCTTTCCACCCAGATCGAAAAGTTCTGCATGCGTGGCGAATTGGTTGCCTATCACTTGCCGCCTTTCCAGTTGGTCATGCGGGATGAAGCGTCGACGCGTTGGGGGGGTTCGGCTCAGCTGTCTCAACGCTATGGCCCTGGCGTGCACTCCAAGCAAGCGGATCCCGGCCCCGACGGACCGTGTCCGCAACCGCCTCAAGCGACACCGGGCTGTAGCCACGAGGTATGACAAGCTCGCGGTCCGCTACGAGGCGACCGTGCTGGCCGCAGTCCTCAACGAGTGGCTGTGACCAGCGCTTTCACAACAGCCCCTGGGCGCAGGCGCAAGGCGTAGGACGGGCAGCCTGGGCGTAGCCGTAGCCGTAGCCGTAGCCGTAAAGCGGGTGGCCTGGGCGCAGGCCGGTCGGTGGCTTGCACTGATCACTGGCCTGCCGACGAGTGGCAACCCGCGGAGTGGCGACGTGCTCTCAGTCGCGGGGTGTGGCGCGCAGGCGCAGGTCGTTGGGGGTGAGGGCGCCGAAGGTGGTCACCCGGTGGCTGGGTTCGGGCCCGGGTGGCTCGCTCAGGTGGTGGCGGCGGGCGGTCTCCGCGGTGAGGAGCGTCAGTATGGCCAGCGCCATGGCGGTGCCCTCGCAGCCGCGCGGCCCCGTGCCGAAGGGCAGGAAGACGCCCGGAACCCTGAGCGAGCCGCCCGCTTCCAGCCAGCGTTCAGGGCTGAACCGGTCGGGGGCCGGGTGCTCGTGGGCATCACGCTGGGCGGTGTACGGGCAGACCAGGACCGTGGTACCGGGGTCGACGGGGTAGCCGCCGAGCCGGGTCTGTGTGGTGGCGCGGCGTGCCAGCAGCCAGTTCGGCGGGTGCAGCCGCAGCACCTCGCGGACGAACGCCTGGGTGTAGCGGAGGCCGTCGAGGTGGGCGCCGGTCACCGTGTGCGGATCGCCGGGCAGCGTACGGGCGGCCTCGACGGCGATGCGGTCAGCGGCCTGCGTTTCGCGTGCGAGTGCGAGCAGGAGCCAGCCGACGGCACGGGTCGGGGTCTCGGCCGTGGCGACGATCAGTCCGGTGAGACTGTCGATGATCGCGGCGTCCGGCAGCAGCCCGTACTGCGTGGACGGGCAGAGCATCAACCCCAGCAGATCGTTCCCGAGTTCGCCCGTCCTCCGGCGCCGGTCGATCACTGCCTGCAACGCACCGGCGAACGCCGCCTGTTGGCGGGCGAGGCAGCGGCGCGCGGGAGTGGGCACCCGGGGCGGCAGGGGCCAGGAGCGGATGAGGGCCTCGCGGGCATCGGCGAGCCCGGCGCCCAGGGGCCTGAGCGCTTCCGCGTCGCCGGAGAACAGGTAGCGGGCGCCGATGTCCACCAGCACGCGGCGGGCCCGTGGCAGCACCTCGACGTCCTGGCCCACCGGCCAGCCCTCGGCGAACTCCGCCGCGCCCGGCGCGATCTCACCGATCCGCGCAGCCACCACCTTGGGCCGCAGCCCCCGCATCCGCGCCGCGTGGCCGTGTGCCCGCTCGTTGGGGCCCGGCCCTGAACCGTCCGCCCGCTTCACGGGGAGGAAGGTGCCCGGCGGTGTCTCGTACTCGTGTGTGGTCCGCCGCAGCACCGTCTCGCAGGGCCCGGCCGTGGCGGCCACGTAGGCGCCGGGCCCCAGCATCCATACGTCACCGCATTCCGCCGCGGCCCGCACCGCCATGGCCAGCCGGTCACGCCGCCACGCCGCACTTCCCCCGCCACTCCCCGCCAGTCGCGGGGGCTGCTGCCTTCGGTTCACCGGGACCCTCACCCTCCACCAGGGGCTGACGCACACCGCCGTACGCCGAACCGGTGGGGACGCCGCCGTGCGGAGGGCGCCCCCACCTTCCTATGGCGCCTATCGCGCCCACGGCTCCCGCGGCGGACGCCCGCGCCGTCGGCACCCCTTCCAGGTCACCGGCTCTCAGGACACCGACTCCCAGGTCACCGGCTCTCAGGACACCGACTCCCAGGTCACCGGCTCACAGGTCACTCACCGGGTGCTCAACGGCGCGGCCGGACGTCTTACCCGTAGTAGGGAAGGTAGGCACCGTACCGGCGTGAGACGTGCAGCTTCTCCATCAGCTTCCTGACCATGGTGGTGCTCCTCACTTCTCGCTGTTCTCCTGCGCCTCGCAACTGAGGCTTCGCAAGCTCTTCTCCCCCGGCCCCACACGGGGACACCGAACTCGCGCAGCGCTTGGGGGCGTTGGGCCAGCGTGTGTCACAAGAGCGGCCGACAACGGTGCGCCGACTGCGACGCCCGAGTGGGTGACGTCAAGCCCCCCACCCGGCTTCGGGTCCAGCCCTCGGTCCGGCGGTGGGCTTGGCAGGGGGTGACGACCAGCGGTAGTAGCGCATGCGCTTCCCGCTGTAGGGATCCGGCACTTCGCTCTCGAAGACGAAACCGTGGGCGTACACGACCGCCTGTTCCAGGTACGGGAGAGAGGGCTGGTCGGCTTCCATGCGTGCGGAAAGGGTCAGCGGGCCGGGGCTCGCCTGGGCCCGTGACAGTACGGCGGCGGTGGCCTCACGGCAGTAACCCCGGCGCCAGTAGCGGCGGATGAGCAGGCACGCGAGCTCCGGAACGCCGCCCTCGTCGGGGCACAGCCCGCACAGCCCGACCACCTCACCGTCCAGGCGCTCGACCACGGTGTACATGCTGTAGCCCCACCGTTCGTACTCCCCCCTCCATGTCTCCAGCCGACGGCGGGTCCGCTCCCGGCCCCAGGCGGCCTCGGTCCCGACGTTGTCCAGCGCGGGCGCGTCGTCGTACAGGTCACGCAGCGGGTCGAGGTCGGAGGCGAAGGGGAGGCGGAGCAGCAGGCGCTCGGTGGTCATCCGGCGGGGTGTCAGCATGGTGGGCACGGGTCGGCTCCTTCATCTCGTCGCCGTGGAATACGGGACCCCCAACTGCCGGGCGGCGCCCCCGAGTTGACGCCGCCCGGGTCGCCCTCCCCCTGTCGGGCCCCGCATTGGCCCTCCGTGTTGGCCTACCCGCCGCGCCCCACGGCGGCCCCCGGGGCAGGCCACCGCTACCCGTGTGGGTGACGCGGAGGGCGCCGGCCGCTGAGCCGCCGGGACCGTTCCGGACGCCCCGGCCCGTGCCCGTGTCACCAACCGCCGACAGGTCAGTCCTCGCCGTCCCGGAACCGTCACCACCCCGCCACAGGCCCCGTTCCGGCCTTGCCTGCGGGTGGCGTGTGCATGACTCTCGATATGAACAAGGAGAGTACGTAAGCCAACGAACTTATCCTTACGGGGGCATTCATGAAGAACCGCAACAACTGGACGGTGGCGGCGGCCTTGACCGTCGTGGCGACGCTCGGTCTCACCGCGTGCGGCAGCGACGGCGGCAGCGGTGGCGGAAACGGTCGCGGTGGCGGAAACCAGGGCGGCAGCGGCAAGGCGGCCACGGAGTCCGGCAACGGCACGTCCTCGCGCGCCGCCGGGAAGCCCGGGGGCGACTCCGCCGCGAAAGCGGGCAAGGAACGGACACCGCGTACCGGCGAGGAACTGGTCAACATGGGCGCGCAGAAGTGCCCGTGGCCCTCCGTCTGCTTCTACCGGGGCGGGAAGATCGTCGCCGCGTACAAGGACATGGGGCCCCAGTCGGTAGGCCCCAAGGCCCGGACGGCGACGAGCGTCTACAACTCCCGCAAGGACGACGCGGCGAACCTCGTCGTCACCTACCGGGGCGGGAAGACGGCGTACGCGAAGTGCGCGAAGCCCCGTGGCTGGTACAAGGTCCACCGGGACTGGCCGGTGACCACGATCGACATCTCGCCCAGCCCGCGCTGCCTCTGAGCCTCTCGCCGCCTGCGCGGCCCCGCACCCGGTGTCGGCTCGCGGTCCGCACGCGGCGGCTGTCCGCGGTGCCTCTTCGCACAGCCTGCCCGCGGAGCCGGTTCGCGGAGCCTGTCCGCGTCATCTGCCCGCGGAGCACAGATCACGGTGGCCCGTCCTCCATTGGACGGGCCACCGTTCGGCGTCGCGCATGAACGGGCCACCGTTCGGCGTCGCGCATGAACGGGCCACCGTTCGGCGTCGCGCATGAACGGGCCACCGTCCCGGAGCCGCGCATGGACGGGCCCGTTCCGGCGTCGCGCCGACCACGCGCCGTGGCAGCACCGACCGCCGCCCTGTGCCCGGAGTAACAGCTGAGGGGCACAACACCCGCATCCCACCCCGCAGTTGCCGAAGCACACATCCGGCACATTCCGCCCTTTTCCCTGCTCCCTCGCAGAGTGGCCCCCTCCGGAAAGTACAAGCACCGGCCCCCCTTCCTCTTTTTCTCCGGCGCGGGATACCTCTGGGGAAGGCGTACAGCCTGCACACATCCAGGACGGAGTCACCATGAACGACGGTCTGCCACCCGCGCCGACGGGAGACCAGGGCGCGGCCACCGGGGTGGAAGAGCTGAGCGAGGGGGACGGCGGCTGGTATGTCGACGGCCGCTGTACGAACTGCGATGTCGCGCGCCAGCTTGCCCCTGAACTGGTACGCGAGGCCGCCGGCCGTTCCGAGGTGATCCGGCAGCCGCAGAACAGGGCGGAGGCCAGGCAGCTGCACGCCGCCGCCTTCGCCTGCCCCTCCCGCTCGATCCGCCCTTCCGGCGGGCGACTCGACGGCGCCCTGGACCCCTTCCCCCTGGCCCTGACGGACGAGGTCCACCTGTGCGGGCACAACTCCCCGCACACGGCGGGAGCCAACTCCTACCTGCTGCGCCGGCCGTCCTCCGGCACCACGATGATGATCGATACGCCCCGCTGGAGCAGCACGCTGGCCACGCGGTACGAGGAGCACGAGGAGCTGGGGCCCGTCACCGATGTCCTGCTCACCCACCGGGACCATGCCGCTCACGGCCGCCGCTACGCCGACCGCTTCGGCGCCCGGCTGTGGATCCACGAGGGTGACCTCGACGCCGCGCCGGACGCCGACCGCATCCTGCGCGGCACGGAACCGGCCGAGATCGGTGAGGGCGTGACAGCTCACCCGCTCCCGGGGCACACCCGGGGCAGCGTGCTCTATGTCGCGGACGGCAGGTACTGCTTCAGCGGCGACAGCCTGTACTGGTCGCGTACGACGGCCGATGTGGAAGTGGCCGAGAGCGTCACCTGGTACTCCATCGCGGAGTTGGGCGCCTCCTTGGCTCGAACCGCCGACCGGCTGCACTTCGAGTGGCTGCTACCGGGACACGGCGACCGCAAGCGGCTCCCCGCGCCGGAGATGACCAGGCGCATCAAGCGGCTGACGACCCGCGTCCAGTCGCTCCGGCCCAGGCCCATCGACTTCGCCGCCATGCGCTATTGAGCTGCCATGCGCTGTTGAGGGGTCCACGGGCCCCCAGGTCTCCACGCGTTACGGCAACGAACGCGTGAGCCACACCACTTCGCCGCTGTCCTCCGTCGAAACGTGATCCCGCTCGAACCCGAGCTTCTCCAGGACACGGAGCGACGGCGTGTTCCACGCGCCGACGGTCGACCAGAGCCGTTTCCGCCCCGTCGCAACAGCGGCATCGAGCACCGCGCGGGCCGCCTCGGTGGCGTAGCCACGCCCGTGCGCGCGCTGGAACAGCTCGTACGCGATTTCCGGCTCCTCCACGGTGGAGCGGCCGATGATCAACCCGCAATAGCCGATGAAGTCGCCTTCCTCCCGGCGCTGTATGGGCAGCAGCGCGAACCCCGTGGTCTCCGTCGCGGCGAGCAGCTCCGCGATGGACGTACGGGTGCGCTCAACCGTGGGCGCACCGTCACCGCGTTCGGAGAGCAGGTCCCGGAACTCTTCGGCGTCCGACTCGGCCCACGGCCGCAGTATCAACCGCTCGGTCTCAAGGTGGCAGCGCATCGTGTCGTACGTAGGCATGCCCCTACTCTGCCCCACTGATCATCACGACCCCGCAGCCGGAGCACCGGGCGCCCGGCAGCCGGGCGCCCCTGCTGTCGGCAACCCGGAGGACGTTGCTGAGCGCGGTGACCGCTTCTTTGACGACCTCCACCGTTGCCCCGCCGCCCGCGTCCAGTACTTCAACGATGCGCCTCAACGCCCGGTCGCCGTCGGCGAGTTGGGCGTCCTCCAACTCGTCCGCGTACAGGGCGAGCGTGGAGTCCCCCGCACCGCTGAGGTAGCACGGATTCCCCGACTCCGTGGACCACGGCAACAGCCGCAGCTCCGGCGCGGCGGGAATGGCCGTCCTCTCCCTGTCGTACAGCCACATACAGACCCCCTCCACCCCTCGGTGGCACGCACACACGCACGCCTCATAACTCACCGGCACCCCCACAGGCGCCTGCCTCGCCCTCGCATGCCGGCACTCCTGATGCCGCCCGATACCGCACGCGGGCGATCGGTAACTCGTCATGGACTCCTCCGTGTGCTCTCTGTGAGCAATCCAGGACAGAGTGACACCGAGGCAGTTACCGTCGGGAGAGAGACAGCGGGATTGCCTGCACAAGTTTGTCCGCCAATTTCCGCTGCTCAGCGCGGTGTTCATCCACCAGCGCGCTGCCCCGCTCGCCAGCAGAACGTTCCTCGCATCACCGGAGGAAGGAACCACGTGATCACCGACATCGAGTCAGCCTCTCCCGCCCTATGCCGCTTACAACTCGGAAGTGAACTAAGGCAGTTGCGCCAGGCCAGAGGGCTCAACGGCCGCCAGGTCGTCCGCAAACTCCTGTGGAGCTCCTCGAAGTTGTCCCGCATGGAGACAGGCGAGAACGCGACGGTGGAGCCGTCCGATGTCATAGCGCTGTGCGAGATCTACGGGGCAACTCACGAGAAGCGCGCGATGCTTCAAGGGTACGCAGCCGTGACCAAGACGCGGAGCGACTGGTGGCAGTCACCGGAGTACCGGCCTGTCATCGCGCCGGGCTTCAAGGCGTTCCTGGGACTTGAAGCCACGGCCAGCACCCTCCAGAACTACGAGTCGGAGTTCGTGCCCGGCCTCTTGCAGACCGAGGCGTATGTCCGCGTGATCTACGAGCGGGCACACCAAGGCAAGAGCGCCGAAGAAGTGGATAACCTGGTCACCGTACGGATGAACCGTCAGGAAGTGCTGCGGAGGAAGCGGTCTCCGCTGAAGCTGACGGCCATCATCAACGAGGCCGTGCTGCACCGTACGGTCGGCGGTCCCGAGGTGATGCGTGATCAGCTCAACCACATCGTGGAGTTGGCCACGACCCTCCCGAACGTGCGGGTCCAGGTGGTTCCGTTCAGCTGCGGGGCACATTCGGGAATGAACGGCCCGTTCGTAGTCCTGCAATTCCCAGATCGCGCGGCGATGCGGTCCCTCGTCTATCTGGAGAACATGGCGGATGCGTGGGTCAGCCGCCGGGAAGGGGACATGGAGCGGTACGAGGAGGCGTTCGGCGACCTGCAAGCACTTGCCCCGGGGCCTCAAGAGTCCCTGAATCTGATCAAGAAGGCAGTCAAGGAGCATTGATACCCATGAACGGCACGGTTGAGGTCCCCCGTGACATCGAGTGGTTCAAGTCGAGCCACAGTAACGACCAGGGCGGCAACTGCGTCGAGGGCGCCCGCCTGCACGACGGCGCCATGGCCGTCCGCGACTCCAAGCAGCAGCCCCATGGCCCCGCCCTCACCGTCCGACCGGCCGCCTGGACAACGTTCATCACGGCGCTCAAGGACGGGTAACCGACCTACGGCGTAGGCGACTTGGGCCCCGTTCCCGCTGCATGGCGGGGGCGGGGCCCGTTGCATGGTCGTCTCTCGGTGGGGACGGGCGGTTACTTCCGGCGGAGGCGCACTCATAACCATTTGCCGCGGGCCGACCCGGCCGGATAAGAAGCTTGCATGCTAAAAGGCGACAAGGTCGGGCTCAGGGCGCGGCACGAGGACGACATCCCGATCCTGCGGGCCGAGCTGTACAACGACGTGGTCAACTCCGCGCGCGCCGACGGCCAGCCGTGGCGGCCGATGACGGCCGAGTCGAAGGACCCGCGGCTCGTGGTGGACGAAAAGGACCAGCAGACCGTTCCGTTCTCGGTGGTGGAGTTGGCCGGCGGCACGCTGCTCGGTACCGCGTCGCTGTGGGGCATCGACAGCCACCACCGGTCCGCGCACATCGGGATGGGACTGCTGCCGGACTCGCGAGGCAAGGGCTACGGCACCGACGCGGTCGCGGCGCTGTGCCACTACGGCTTCGCCGTGCGCGGCCTGCAGCGGCTGCAGATCGAGACACTGTCGGACAACGCAGCGATGCTGCGCTCCGCCGAGCGCAACGGCTTCGTCCGCGAGGGCGTACTGCGCTCCTCGGCCTGGGTGCTGGGCGAGTTCCTGGACGAGGTCATCCTCGGGCTCCTCGTACAGGACTGGAAGCCGGACAGCTAGGAGACGGCCCGCAGTTGAGGGCCGTGCTGAGAGCTGTCCGGGTTGCTGGCCCCGGTCAGGGAAGGCCGCGTGCCCGCCCGCTGCGGGTGCGGCTGGACGGTCCGCCCGCTGCGGGTGCGGGCCCCCGTACCGTTGGCCTCGACATCGCGAGGAGGGGTCATGCAGATCGGGGTGCTTTCCGAGCGTACGGGCGCCAGTCGCCGCTCGATTCGCTACTACGAGCAGCAGGGCCTGCTGGAAGCGGCGCGGACGAGCAAGGGCTGGCGGGAGTACGACGAGCGGGCGGTCAACCGGGTCTTGAACGTGCGGGAGTCGCTCCGGGCCGGTCTCACGGCGGAGGACATCCGCGTGGTGGCGCCGTGCCTGGACATGAAGACTGAGGAATTCCTGGCCTGTGACGGCAGCCCGGACGAAGTGCTCGCCATGTACGAGCAGCGGCTCGCCGCGGTGGAGGCCAAAGCGGAGCAGCTCCAGCGGCACCGGACCGAACTCGTGGAGAGGATCGCCCGTCTGCGCGCCGAGTCCGCGGACACCGACGGCTTCGCGCGGTTGCTGCGCTCCGGCGTTTGACCTTGACACTGGTGTCACTACCTAGCGTGCGAGGGACGCGCACCGCGTTCCACGGAGGTAGTAGACCGATGAAGAGAGCTGCCCTTCCGGGCTGGCTGTACATCCTGTTCCTGACCTTGCTGGCCACCGCCACCGACGAATTCGTCGTCGCGGGCGTGCTGCCCGCTGTCGCCGAGGACCTGGAGGTGAGCGTCGCCGCCGCCGGGCAGCTGGTGACCGTGTTCGCCGTGGTCTACGCCGTCGGCGCGCCCACGCTGTCCGTGATGTGCGAACGGTTCGCGAAGCGGACCGTTCTGGTCGTCGGTCTGCTGCTGTTCGTGGTGGCCAATGCGGTGGCGGCGCTCGCCCCTGGTTACTGGTTCCTGATGGGTGCCAGGGTGGCTGCCGCGCTGTGTGCGGCGGCGGTGGCCTCCGCGGCCTTCGCCACGGCCGCGGCCGGCGCCCCCGACGGCGCGCAGGGGCGCTACCTGGGGGTGGTGACGGCCGGGATGACCGCCGCGCTGTTCAGCGGAGTGCCACTGGGCTCATGGCTCGGCGGGGCCTTCGGGTGGCGCGCGACCTTCTGGACGATCGCCGCGGTCGCGGCCGTCGCAGCCGTGGGTCTGCTGGCCACCGCCCCCGCCGTACCCGGCAGCGCCCCGGCACCACTCCGGGAGCGCCTGGCACCGTTGCGGAACCGGGCCGTACTCCGCCTGGTGACGGTGACGTTCCTGGCCGCCGGCGGCGGGCTGATGTTCTACACCTACCTCGGTCCGTACACCGCCGAGGTGGCACACGGCTCGTACGGACTGCTGTCGTTCGTGCTGTTCCTGGTCGGCGCCGCCGGTCTTGCCGGGGCTCTTCTCTCGGGTCGGGCGGCAGATTCCTGGGGGCCCCAGCGAAGCCTGCGCCTGGTCCTGGCCGGCCATGCGGTCGCGCTCGCCCTGGCCGCCGGGCTCGTCTTCAGCGGCATCGGCGACCGGTATGTCCTGACCGCGGTCATCGCCTGCTGGGCCTTCTTCGCCTGGGCACTCACCCCGCCGGTGCAGGGCAGCATCCTGGCTGCCGCCGCCCCTTCCGCAGGTATGACCGCTCTGTCGCTGAACATCGCCGGCCTCTACCTCGGCACCGGCGTCGCCGCCGCCACAGGCGGGGTGGCCGTGGGCACTCTGGGCATCGCATACGTTCCCCTGATCGCCGCCGTACTGATGGCGCTTGCCTTCCTCCTGTCTCCTTCCGCACCACCCGCACACGGCACGACGAGCCCGCTGGCCGACCCCCACGCGACAGCCGACCCCCACGCGGCAAACACCTGAATCCGCGGGCTGCGTGAGCCGGCGATCGGTCAGCCGTGGAGCGCGTCGCGAAGGGCGCGTACCTGGTCCGCCAGGTTGCGTTCGCTGACGCGGGTCGTCGGGAAGATCAGGTCGAAGCCGTGCACGGCGCCAGGGACCTGGATGAGTTCGGTGGTGACCCCGGCGGCGCTGAGGCGCTCGGCGTACTGGCGGCCTTCGTCGCGCAGCGGGTCGACCTCCGCCACGACGACGAGGGCGGGAGGCAGTCCGCTGAGGTCGGTGGCCTGGAGCGGGGAGGCGTAGGGCGTGTGGTTGTCGCCGCCGGTGTAGTAGTGCCAGGCCCAGGCGGCTGCGGTCTGGTTGAGGACCGGGGTGTCGGTGGCCTCGCGCAGGGAGGCACTGGCCTGGTGGCTGTCCGTGACGGGGTAGGTCAGGAGCTGGAAGGCCACCTTCGGGCCGCCGAGGTCGCGGGCGCGCTGGGCGGTGGAGGCGGCGATGTTCCCGCCGGCGCTCACGCCCATGAGGGCGATCCGTTCCGGGTCGCCGCCGATCTCGGCCGCGTGTGCGGCGAGCCAGGTCAGCGCGGCGTAGGCGTCGTCGGGCGCGGCCGGGAAGGGGTGTTCGGGGGCGAGGCGGTAGTCGACGGAGACGACGACGGTTCGGGCCTCCACGGCGTACAGCAGGGCGTGGTCCTCCTCGGCCTCGGGAGAGCCGTAGGTGAAGGCACCGCCGTGCAGGTAGAGGACGACGGGCAGGGTCTCCTCGGCGGTGGGGCGGTAGACCCGCAGCCGCAGTTGTCCGCCGGGCCCGGGAATGAACAGGTCCTCGACCTTCACCCGGTCGTCGACGGGGGTGGCGGGGTGCTCCCGCAGCAGCCTGTATCGCTCGGGATCGGCGAGGACGTCATCCAGGTCGTGGAGGGGGAAGACCTCGGCGTCTGAGGTGTCGAGCAGGGACTGGATCTCGGGGTCGACAGCGGGGATGGACATGGCCTGCGGCCACCTTTCGTGTGGTGCGGAAAGCGAACTGGCCTCAGCCTCTCCGGTTTCCGATCACCGCAGAAGTGGCCCGGGGGCCATGATGTGCAACTATCGGGCCATGACGTATGCAGCTCCGCACCGGGTGACCGTTCTCGCCCTCGCGCCCGCGGTCGCCTTCGACCTCAGCATTCCGGCCCAGATGCTCGCCATGGTCACCTCACGCGCGGGAGAAGCGGCGTACGACGTACGGACGATCACGCCGGACGGCGCCCCGGTGATGACGGTGAACGGGTACGGCGTGCTGCCCCAGGGCGACCTGTCCCTGCTGGAGCAGGCGGACACCGTGGTCGTCGCGGGCACCCGCGCGCCGGACGTACTCGACGACGGTGTGCTGGACTCCCGTGTCGCCGAAGCACTCGGGGCGGCTTCGCGCCGGGCACGGATGGTGTCGCTGTGCACCGGCTCGTTCGTGCTCGCGGCGGCCGGACTGCTGGAGGGCCACCGGGCCGCGACGCACTGGCGCTACGCGCGGCAGTTCACCCGGCTCTTCCCCGCGGTCGATCTGGACACCAACCCGCTCTACGTCGACGACCGCGGAATCCTGACCTCGGCCGGCGGCGCGGCGGCCATCGACCTGTGCCTGCACCTGATCAGGGAGGACCACGGCAGCTCGGTGGCGAACCGGATCGCCCGGTACAACGTCGTCGCCCCCATGCGGGAGGGCGGGCAGGCGCAGTACATCGACCACCCGGTCACCGAGGACGCGGGGACCTCGACGGCCGGGGCCCGCACGCTGATGGTCGAGCACCTGGACCGGCGGCTGTCCCTCAAGGACCTGGCGGGGCACTGCCACATGAGCGTGCGCACGTTCACCAGGCGGTTCCGGCAGGAGACCGGCCTCTCCCCCGCCGAATGGCTCACCTCGGCCCGCCTGAAGCACGCGCGCCACCTGCTGGAATCCACCGACCAGCCCGTAGACGACATCGCCGCCGGCACCGGCCTCGGCAGCGGCACCAACCTGCGCCAGCACATGCGGGACGCCCTGAACACCACCCCCTCCGCCTACCGCCGCGCCTTCCGCACGGGACCCAACGCAGCAGTGGATTCCACGAGTTCGGCCGACTGAGCCATCGGGCCGGCGCACCGGTGGGCGGCCAATGTTCACTCTTGACGGCTCTCCCCTTGTCCGAAATGGTCGCGCAATCGACCCAATTGGCCGGAGGTGGGGAGAGGCCCATGCAACCGCGTTTCCTGGGGATCATCCCGAACACCCCTGTGGGTGAACCACGTCTCCGTAACGGAGGGCAGCGACGGTGAAGCATCCCGCGCGTGAGGGGCTGGCCACGGCACGGCACTCCGCCGTGCATCTGGAGATGCGTGACAGCTACACACCGAATGACCCGGAGTTCGCTCGTTGGCGCGCCGGCCATCGCTATGGCAACGACCCCGAGCGGCTGCCCGATTGGTGGGCGTCCTGGGGTGACTTGGCGGCCGAGACGACGGCGCGAGGAGTCGTGATGCGTCGGGCCCGGATCGTCTCGGAGCCGGTGACGGACTACATCCGGTACGAGTACGACGTGACGTTCCCCAACGTCGCGGCCGGTGAACTGGTCCGCTGGTTGCCCCGGCGGAGGGCGGCGGACATCGCGCTGCCGGGAACGGACCTGTGGATGTTCGACGGCTCGGCCGTGCTGTTCACGTACTTCTCCGGCGTCGGGGAGGTGGTCGACCGGGAGTGGCGCACAGAACCGGCCGTCGTGAGCCTGGTCAACGCGGCCTTCGAAACAGTGTGGGAACGGGCCACGCCGCACGAGGAGTACAGGCCGGCCTGACGCACCATGCCCCTCTCCGGATCATCCAGTGTCCAGCAGGCCAGGAAAGTCCTTGCCGACCGTCTGCGCGAGTTGTGCAAGGACGCCGGTCTGGACGGCAAGTCGCTCGCACACGCGTGCGGTTGGCACCCGTCCAAGGTCTCCCGGATATCGACGGCGAAGACGACGCCGTCCGCCGACGACATCCGGGCCTGGTGCGGCGCCTGCGGCCGGGACGACCTGACCGCGGACCTGATCGCGTCCCTCCACGCCGTAGAAGGCATGTGGGTGGAGTGGCATCGCATGGGTGCGGGGTTGCGGCGACCACAGGAAGCACGCTTGCCGCTCTACGAAAAGACCCGCTGGTTCCGTGCGTACTCCCCCGGCCTCTTTCCGGGGCTCCTCCAGACGTACGGGTATACGGAGGACGTGCTGCGCGGCGTGCAGCGTAGGCGTGCGGTCGTGGACGACGTGGCTGACGCCGTGGCCGCGCGGATAGAGCGTCAACGCGTGCTGCGCGAGGGCCAGCGTTGCTTCGCCTTCCTCGTGGAAGAGGCGGTGTTGCGCAACGCACTCGGCAACGCGGACACGCAGGCCGAACAACTTGACCACCTGCTGTCGCTCGCCGCCCTGCCCCACGTGAGCGTCGGCGTGATCCCCGCCAGGCTGGGTCGGTCACGCATGCCCGTGGAAGGGTTCTGGATCTTCGACAAGGCGCAGGTCAACGTAGAACTTGTCTCGGGCTACCTCACGCTCACGCAGCCCAGCGAAGTAGCCATGTACGCCGACACGTTCGCGACGCTCGCCGACATGGCGGTCCACGGAGCGAAAGCACGCGCCCTGATCGCGTCGGTCATGGAAACACTCGGGTGATCTGCGCAAGTGCCGTGCAATCACCCGCAATCGGCTCGTAGCCGGGAACAACCGGTCCCTAGCGTTGTCACCGTCACACGCCCACCCCGGCGACGGAAACCCTGGACAGGCCGAGCGCCGAGGTGGGTGACCCACCGCGGCGGCAGCAGCCGCCGCGGCCAACGGGCCGTGCCCTCGACGGTACGGCGGCACGGCCTCTGTTGAAAGAGGAGGTTGAGCATGAGCGTCGCGCCCGTCGAGACGTACGAGACACGCACACCTGACGCCGAGGGATGGCGGGGCACCCCCTTCCGGCACCCCCGGGACCTGTCCGAGGTCACCGCCGAGCCCACCGCCGTGGCCGCCCCCGAAGCCGACGGCGGCCAGCACGACGGTGGACCGATGCCCCCGGAGGCACCTCGTGACCCCGAGCCCGAGGGTGGTGACCAGGACAGCGCGTAGGGCCTGCACCCTCAACAGCGGTCTCGCACCCGTACCGGCGCGGGTGCGAGACCAGGGCGCGGGTGGAAGGCCAGGGCCCGTTTCGGGTCAGCGCACCGCCACTGCCTCGATCTCGATCAGCATGGCGGGGTCGGACAGGGCGCTGACCTCGGCCAGAACGCTGGTCGGCCGGCAGTGGACCTCGGCCAGGCCGTCCATCAAGACCGCGTAGTGGGCCTTGCACTCGGCCAGGTCCGTGGTGAAGACGCGGATCTGGACGACATTCGCCATCGTCATTCCGGCTTCGGCAACGGTCTCACCCAGCCGCCGCAGCGTGAGGCGGATCTGGCCGGCCATGTCGCCCCGGTGGGTGATCGCGCCGTCGTCATCACGGGCCTCGTGGCCGGAGACGAACAGCCAGCTACGGGGTTCATCGACCCGGACGGCCCGGTGGTACATCAGCCTGTCGCCCGCCATACGCGGCCCGATCTCCTCAACGTTCATGCCTCAGCCTCCACACCTGGTGAACGAGGGCCCGTCCGGCCCTCGCCATCCATCTGATCACCGACACGACCGCTGGCCGGGAGGTCGGAGGTCCGGAGGGCCGGGTGAACGGGAAGCCGGGAAGCCGGGAAGCCGACAGCAGTTCCGCACCTCCGCCGCGTCCCAGTCCCCGCAGCTTGGCGATGGTGCTCTGCGGAAGCCCGCGTCCGCGCTGTCGAGAACGATCACCCGAATGTCGTGGTCACCGTCCACGAACTCCGGCAGCACTGCCCGCTGTCACACTGAAGTCGCCGACGGCATGCCTGCGGCGACTGGGGCGCAACGGCATGGTCGAGCGAGCGATCGTGTCCACGGAACCGGTGGCGATCGCATACCGCATCGCCGCCCTGGGCCGGACCCTTCAGCGGCCCGCTGTCCATCCCGGGATGCCCCGCGCCGGAATAGCGCCCTGACTCCCAACTGGCCACTTCGCAGGGCAGGTTGGGCCGTGTTCTCGCAAGACACGGCCCCTTCCCCGTGTACGGCGCGGGTTCACTGCTTGCCGGTGCCGACGGGGTCGACGGTGACGTCGGAGGTGGAGTGGTCGGAGACGGGAATGTTGATCGGGTCGATCGTCAGGGCCTTGGAGTGGGTCTCGT
>NZ_JANCPR020000054.1 GCF_028657195.3 Streptomyces iconiensis | reverse complement strand
CGAGTTTCGGGACGACGAGGTAGTCGCCGAACTCCGGCGCATCGGCGGCCAGTACACGCGTGGCGCCGTACTCACCCAGGACCGTGGCGGCCTGCTCGGCGCCCGGGCCCAGGTGCACGGCGACCGGCTCGCCCAGACGGCGGGCCAGGGTCAAAAGCTCCAGGGTGGGCTTGCGGACCGCGCCGTCCACGTGGTCGACATAAACAAGGACTTCAGCCATGAGATTGCACTCCTGCGGTTACGGGATGTCTGGGGGGCGTTGGGCCCAAGGGGCGGAAGGGACTCAGAGGAACTTTTGGCCCGCGAGGTACTCGGCGAGCTGCTTGCCGCCCTCGCCCTCGTCCTTGACGACGGTGCCCGCCGTACGCGCCGGACGCTCCCTCGCCTCCTCGACCCGCGACCACGCACCCTCCAGGCCCACCTGCCCGGCCTCCAGGTCCAGATCGTCCAGGTCCAGCGACACAACCGGCTTCTTCTTCGCCGCCATGATCCCCTTGAACGAGGGGTAACGCGCCTCGCCCGACTGGTCGGTCACCGAGACCACAGCGGGCAAAGGAGCCTCCAGATGCTCGGTCGCCGTGTCACCGTCACGCCGGCCATTGACCTTGCCGTCGGTCACCGAAACCTCGGACAACAGCGTCACCTGCGCGACACCCAGCCGCTCCGCGAGCATGGCGGGCAGCACACCCATCGTCCCGTCGGTCGAGGCCATACCACACACGACCAGGTCAAAGCCGGTCTTCTCGACCGCCGTGGCCAACACCAGCGACGTACCCAGCGCGTCCGTACCGTGCAGGTCCTCGTCCTCGACATGCACCGCCTTGTCCGCGCCCATCGACAACGCCTTGCGCAGCGCGTCCTTCGCGTCCTCAGGACCCACGGTCAACACCGTGACCTCCGCGTCGTCGGACCCGGCCGCGATCTGCAACGCCTGCTCCACCGCGTACTCGTCCAACTCCGAGAGCAGACCGTCGACCGACTCGCGGTCAGTGGTCAGATCCTCCGCGAAACGCCGGTCACCCGCAGCGTCAGGCACATACTTCACACAGACAACGATCCTCAAGCTCACGCCGGCTCTCCTACTGCTTCGACTTACGGGTTCCGGTCCGGTGGACCAGCGTCCGTCCACAATATTACTCGTCAGTACACCCGGCACATTCCCCGTTCTCAAGACCCGCGAACTGTGACCTGGCCAACGAGGAGAGTGACCGCCCCAACTCCATCACGGGGGCCTGGAGGACGCGAGTGTCGGCGGGAGGGATCTGGATCACGCCGAGGCGGCCAGGGGGGCGGGGGCTGAGGGCTTCGGGGCGGGACAGGAGCGGGCGCGTGGGCGGGGCGGGGCGGGGCGTACAGAGCGGGAGACCGGGGGCCGGGTCACGCTATGGCCGCGCCGAGCGCGGCGATGACATCGGCGCGGCGCGGCTGGCCCGAGGCCCTGCGGACGATCCGCCCCTGCGCGTCGAGCACGAGCACGGTGGGTGTGCGCCGGATGTCCAGTTCGCGTACGAGGTCGAGGTGGTCCTCGGCGTCGATCTCGATGTGCGCGACGCCCTCGACCATGGAGCTGATCTCGTCGAGGGTGCGCCGTGTCGCCCTGCAGGGCTGGCAGAAGGCGCTGGAGAACTGCACGAGGGTCGCGCGGGTCCCCCATGTCATGCCGCTCGGCCAGTCGGCCATCGTCTCCTCCGTTCTCACGTGCTTCCCCCGCCCTGACGGCGCCCGCCCTGACGTGCTCTTCCCTCGGTGAAGTCTGCGCCTGCCCGGTTTCTTCCCGCCTTCCGGGGAGACCCGTGGAGCTTCGGGGGAGGCTTCCGCCGGAGGGGCCCGGCTCGCAGGCCGGACGGGTGCGCGTGGACCCGTGACGAGGATCTCCGTCTTGGCCCGTTCATGGGCTAGCCATGAGCAGGGCTTTGGGGAACGATCTGCGGAAGCCGGAAGTTACGCATGCGTAAGTTCCAGCCTCCTGGCGGGAGAACCCTCCCCAGGCACCGAGACGAAGGGTCCCCCGACGTGGCAGATCTCCTCTACCCGCCGGTGATCGGCGCCGCACGGGCGTGGTTCAAGGCACTCGACCTGCGCTTCGACATCCAGGGCACCGAGAACGTGCCCTCGCGTGGCGGCGCCGTCCTGGTCAGCAACCACATCAGCTATCTCGACTTCATCTTCACGGGCCTGGCGGCCAGGCCCGCCAAGCGGCTGGTCCGTTTCATGGCCAAGGACTCGGTCTTCCGCCACAAGGTCTCCGGACCGCTGATGCGCGCGATGAAGCACATTCCGGTGGACCGTTCGCGCGGCGAGCACGCCTACGCGCACGCGCTGAAGGCGCTGCGTTCCGGCGAGATCATCGGGGTCTTCCCCGAGGCGACGATCTCGCGTTCGTTCACCCTCAAGGACTTCAAGTCGGGCGCGGCACGGCTGGCGCAGGAGGCACGGGTCCCGCTGGTCCCGATGGCGCTGTGGGGCACCCAGCGGCTGTGGACCAAGGGCCACAAGCGGGACTTCGGGCGCAACCACCTGCCGATCGGCATCCGGGTCGGTGAGCCGGTGAACGCGGGACAGGACGAGTCGGCGGTCAGCGTGACCGAGCGGCTGCGCGAGCGCGTCAACGAGCTGCTGGAGTCGGCGCAGCGCGCGTACCCCGGTGTGCCCAAGAACGAGGGCGACACCTGGTGGCTGCCCGCACACCTCGGCGGCACGGCCCCCACACCGGCGCAGGCGAAGGCGCTCTGAGAACCGCTTCACCCGCCTGACAGCCGCCCCGGCAACGCGAGTCAGGGCGCGAGCACCGGCCGACCGGCCGGTCACGCACGTGGGTCAGCCCGTACGGCGGCTCAGCGTTACGGCGGGGTCAGCGGTACGGCCGGACCCGTACGACGGGGCCGGCCCGTACGGCCGGATCAGCCCGTACGGCGCGCGGCGCCCACTCCCCCCGCCTCGGCGAGGAGCCGGAGCAGCGGGCCGGCCGCGAGCACCTGTGCCGCCTCCTTCTCGGAGAGCGAGCCCAGCCGCGTGAGCAGCGCCTCGGCCTCGCCGTGTGCCACCTCCCTGAGCGCGCGCGCACCTTCGTCGGTGAGGGCGACGCAGGTGGCGCGGCCGTCGGTGGGGTCGGGCTCTCTGCGGACGAGCCCCGAGGTCTCCAGCTCCGCGACGACGGCCGTGGCCGTCGGCTGTGAGCAGGGGACCCGCTCGGCGATGACGCCGACACGGCTGGGGCCCGCCTCCGTGAGCATGGAGAGGACGATGAGCTGCGTCGGCTGGAGCCCGCCCATCGGGCTCGCTCTGCGCAGTGTGCGCAGCAACCGGTGCAGCGACAGGACGAGTTCGAGTGCCGCATCTTCCTGGGCTCTCATCGTCCCCCCATGGTCTCGTCTTGATCAGGTCAAGAGAGTGTAAGCGTCGGTGAGTACATGTCGATCCACAGGGCCAGGTCGAGCGTGCGCTCCAGGCCGCGCCGGGACGCCTGGGTGATCTGCGGGGTGTCGACCTTGACCGCCTTCTCCAGCCAGGACTTGCTGACGAGGTCGAAGACCTGATGGGACGGCTTGGCGAGCAGGTCCTTGACGTTGTCCTGGAGCGCCGTGTGGTATCGGGGGTCCTGTGTGGAGGGGTAGGGGCTCTTGACCCGGTCGTAAACGGAACGGGGCAGCACGTCCGCGGTCGCCTCGCGCAGCAGGCTCTTCTCGCGTCCGTCGAAGGACTTCAGCTCCCAGGGCGCGTTGTAGACGTACTCGACGAGCCGGTGGTCACAGAAGGGCACCCGCACCTCCAGCCCGACGGCCATGCTGGCGCGGTCCTTGCGGTCGAGCAGGACGCGTACGAACCGGGTGAGGTGGAGGTGGCTGATGCGCCGCATCCGGTATTCGAAGTCGCTCTCGCCGTCGAGGCGCTGGATGCCGGAGACGGCCGTCGAGTAGCTGTCGGCGATGTATCCGGGCAGGTCGAGCGCCCTGGTCACGGAGTCGTTGAGGACGCTGCCGTCGTCGCCGAAGTGCTCTTCCAGGCGGACGAGCCAGGGGAAGGTGTGGCCCTTGCGTGCCTCGGGGTCGAAGAACTGCTTGTACCCGCCGAAGACCTCGTCGGCCGACTCCCCGGAGAGCGCGACGGTGGAGTGCTGGCGGATGGCCTTGAAGAGGAGGTAGAGGGAGGCGTCCATGTCGCCGAATCCCATGGGTATGTCCCTGGCCCTGATGACGCGGGAGCGGACCTCGGGGTCGGCCAGGTCGTCGGAGTTGAGGACGATGTCCTGGTGTTCGGTGCCGGAGGCGCGGGCGACATCGTGGACGAAGGGGGTGTCGGGGGTGCCGCGCAGCTCGTCGGCGACGAAGTTCTCGGTCTGGCCAACGAAGTCGACGGCGAAGCTGCGTACGGTCTCGCCGCTCTCGCGCAGTTGCTGGGCCGCCAGCGCCGTCATGGCTGAGGAGTCCAGGCCGCCGGAGAGCAGGGTGCAGCGGGGCACGTCGGAGACGAGCTGGCGGCGCACGATGTCGTCCATGAGAGAGCGCACATGGGCGACGGACTCGTCCTTGTTGTCGGTGTGCGGGCGGGTCTCCAGCTCCCAGTAGACATGGGTACGGATGCCGTCCTCGCCGACGGTGACGACCGTCCCCGGCTCGACCTCACGCATGCCCTCCCACACGGCGTGGCCGGGGGTCTTGACGAAGGCGAACAGCTCGCGCAGACCGTCGAGTCCGACTTCGCGGCGGGCGAGCGGGTTGGCGAGGATGGCCTTGGGCTCGGAGCCGAAGAGGACGCCGTCGGCGGTCTCGGCGTAGTAGAAGGGCTTGATGCCCATGCGGTCGCGGACCATGACCAGGCGCCGGGTGCGGCTGTCCCAGATGGCGAACGCGTACATGCCGTTGAGCCGCTCGGCGAGCGCGGGGCCCCACTCCAGGTAGGCCCTGAGCACGACCTCCGTGTCGGAGTCGGTGGTGAACCTGTGTCCGCGGGTGCCGAGTTCGCGCCGCAGCTCGGTGAAGTTGTAGGTCTCCCCCGAGTAGACGAGCGCGACGGGCCCCTCCGGGGTGTCGACGCTCATGGGCTGGGTGCCGCCTGGGAGGTCGATGATGGCCAGCCTGCGGTGTCCCAGCGCGGCCGGCCCTGCCGCCCAGACACCGCTGTCGTCCGGTCCTCGGCACGACATCGTCTCGGTCATCGCGTCGAGGGTCGCCCGTTCGGACACCAGGTTCCGCTCGTAGGAGACCCACCCGGTGATTCCGCACATGTTGTCCTCCAGCTCCGACCTCTGGTGTGAACGGCCGATGACGTTCTGACTCCCCGTAACACAGGCTTTACCAGAGGTCACTTGTATCGACCACCTATGTAATCCCATCCTTCACGCCGAGACCCGGTCCGAAACACGTCGGACACCTGTGTCGTATGGATCACGCCACCGTCTTCTAGAGCGCGGTGTCCAGGAGTCGCCACAGCTCGGCGCGGTCCGTGGCCAGGCGGAGCGCCCGGAGGACCACGGGATGCGGCTCGGCGTAGAGCACGGGGTAGTCGCACTCCCCCTTCTCGGGACGTACGGGCCAGGCGAGTTGCTCGCGGTCCAGCCGGAACTGGGCGTTCACCCCGGGCTTGTTGCCGCGCGGATCCTGCCTCACCCAGCGACCGCCGGGAAGCTTGAGCGCGATCATGCCGTGCAGGACATCCAGTTTCTGGTAACAGAACCCTGCCGGGATTCCCTCGGCGCGCAGGAGCGCGGCCAGCGCGTGCGCCTTGGCATGGCAGATTCCGGTCCGCCGGGCGAGCACGTCCGAGGCACGCCAGGTGATGCGCGGATCGTCGGCGTCCACCGAGTGCGGAACGGTGTCGCGTACGAACTCGAAGGCGGCGCGCGCATATCCGGTGAGGTCGTCCACCCCGGCACTCAGGCGGGCCGCGGTCTCGCGGACGACGGGGTGGGTGTGGTCGACGGCGGCGTCGGCGACCAGGTAGGCCGCCTCGTCGGCGGTCACGGGTGTGAGCTGCATGCGGGGAGCGTACGGAGAGCCGGGCAGGCGAAGCAATGCCTTTGCGGGTGAACGCATATTTATGCGACCTAAAGACCGCCCCGTACGGGCTCCCCCTCCGGCCGCCCCGCACGGCGGGCCGACCACGGCTCCGACGGCTCTCCGGACGGGGCGGACGCAGGAACGGACGTACGGGCGACCGGAGTTGAGGGCGCGTGTCCCTAGGAACCTCGCCCTCCTCCCGCTACCCTCCGCGCATGATTCCGACGGTTGTATGGGGTACCGGGAATGTCGGACGCGCCGCCCTCCGTGCCGTCGAGGCGGCACCGGAGCTGAGTCTCGCGGCCGTCCTCGTCCATGATCCGGCGAAGATCGGCACCGACGCGGGCCGCCTCGCCGGACTCGATCGCGATCTGGGGGTGGCGGCCACCGACGACATCGGCGCGGTGCTGGCGGAGAGGCCCCGCGCCGTGGTGTATGCCGCGTCAGGTGACCTCCGTCCCGCCGAGGCCCTCGCCGACATCACCAGGGCGCTGCGGGCCGGCGCCGTGGTCGTCACCGCCGCGCTCTACGCACTCTACGATCAGCGCAGCGCCCCGCCCGCACTGCGCGAACCCGTCCTCGACGCCATCGCTGAGGGCGGCGGTTCGCTGCTCGTCTCCGGCGTCGACCCTGGCTGGGCCAACGACGTCCTGCCTCTGTTCGTCAGCGGGCTCGGCACGACCGTCGACGCGGTCCGCTGCCAGGAGATCTTCGACTACTCCACCTACGACCAGCCCGACGCTGTGCGCACGCTGGTCGGCATGGGACAGCCGATGGACTACGAACCGCCGATGCTCGCGCCGACGGTCCCGACGATGATCTGGGGCGGGCAGATACGCCTGATGGCGCGGGCCCTCGGCGCTGAACTTGACGAGATCCGCGAGACGTTGGACCGGCGCCCGCTGGATACCACCGTGAGCACGCGCACGATGGGCGATTTCGAGAAGGGCACACAGGGCGCCGTGCGCTTCGAGGTCATGGGCATCGTGGAGGGCGAACCCCGCATCGTCGTGGAGCACATCACCCGTATCCACCCCTCCTGCGCCCCCGACTGGCCCCTGCCGCCGGACGGCGGGGACGGTGCGCACCGGGTGGTCATCGAGGGCCGGCCGCACATAGAGGTCACCGTGGAGGCCACCGACGAGGGCGAGAACCGGTCGGCGGGCGGCAACGCCACGGCGGTCGGCCGCCTGGTGGGCGCCATCGACTGGCTGACACGGGCGGAACCCGGACTGTACGACGCGCTCGACATCCCGGTACGTCCCGCGGTCGGCAAACTCGGAAGGAAGCGGCCATGAACATCGACATCCCCGAGGGCAAGGACGCCATCGAGTACGTGTGGGGCGAGATGGTCCCCGGCATCGGTCCGGCCGCTGCGCACTTCTCCCTGTCCGTCTACGCCCATACGACCCTCGGGCTCCGCGAGTTCGAGGCCGCGCGGCTGCGCATCGCCCAGATCAACGGGTGCGCCTTCTGCCTGGACTGGCGTACGGAACGCGACGGCGTGAAGGTGGAGGAGGAGTTCGCCGAGGCGGTGACCCAGTGGCGCACCACCGACGCCTTCGACGACCGCACCCGGCTGGCGGCCGAGTACGCGGAGCGGTACGCCGTGGACCACCACAACCTCGACGACGAGTTCTGGTCCCGGATGACCGCGCACTACAGCCAGTTGGAGATCGTGGAACTGAGCATGAGCGTCGGCTCCTGGCTGGCGTTCGGCAGGCTCAACCACGTGCTCGGCCTCGACACGGTCTGCGCGCTCCCGGGGCGCTGACACGTCCGGCCCGCTCCCGCTCCGACCCTGCCCCCGGGAGGACGGGGGCAGGCGGCACGAGGCGGGGGCGGAGGGCTAGAGATCCGTGGCGATGATCTGCTCGATGTTCCGTTCGGCGAGCGCCGTGATGGTGACGAACGGGTTGACGGTGGTGTTGCCCGGGATCAGGGAGCCGTCGATGGCGTAGAGGCCCGGATGGCCGTGCAGGCGGCCGTAGTTGTCGGTCGCCTTGCCCAGGACGGCGCCGCCGAGGGGGTGGTAGGTGAGGTGGTCGCCCCAGATCTTGGAGAGGCCGAAGAGATCGGTCCTGTAGATCGTCCCCTCCTTTTTGTTGATCTTGTCGAAGATCGTCTTGGCCGCTTCGATGGACGGCTGTTTCCAGGACCGCTGCCAGCTCAGCTCGACCGCGCCGGTCGACGCGTTCCATGTGAACTCCGCGCGGTGCGGGTTGTTGGTGATGGACAGGTAGAAGGAGGCGAACGTCTCGATCCCGGTGGGCAGGGGCGCGACCTCGGCGAAGGCGCCACCCGCGTCCCAGTTGTCGATGCCGGCTGTGGGCATCGACGACTGCAGGCTGCCCGTCGGGTCCCACAGATGGTTCGCGCGCCCGCACATCACGTTCCCGTTGTCGCCCCAGCCCTTGCCGGTCTCGGCGTTCAGGCCCGGCAGCGCACCGGTGGCACGCAGCTTCGTCAGCAGCTTGCTGGTGCCGACACTGCCGGCGGCGAAGAACACCTTGCCCGCCGTCACGGTCTTGGTCGCCGTACGGACCCCGCCGGTGTCGAGCTGTTCGATGACGACGGTGTATCCGCCACCCGCGGCCGGCGCGACGGAGGTGACCTTGTGCAGGGGCGAGATGCTGACCTTGCCCGTGGCTCTGGCCCGGGCAAGATAGGTCTTCTGGAGCGACTTCTTGCCGTGGTTGTTCCCGTACAGAATCTCGGCCGCCAGAGCCGACTTGGGTACGGTCCCGGCCTCCTCCTGCCTCATGTACGCGAAGTCGTAGACGTTCGGCACCAGGACGAACGGGAAACCGGAGCGCTCGGCGTGCCGACGGCCCACGCGCGCGTACTGGTAGCAGTCGGTCGAGTCCCACCAGGACGGGTCGATCTCGTTGACGCCGAGTCCCGCGTTGGCGCGGGGGTAGTAGACGCCGTACATCTCCTCCGCGCTCACCGTCGGCAGGACGGCGCCTAATCGCTCGCGGCGGGGTGTGACCGCCATCCCGCCGTTGACCAGCGAGCCGCCGCCGACACCCCGGCCCTGGTAGACGGTGATACCGCTGAAGTCCTCGGCGTCCAGGATGCCGGTGTAGCGCGGCACGGCCTTGTCGAGCGGGAAGCCGAGGAAGTTGCTGAGGGGCTGTTTGGTTCTCGTGCGAAGCCAGTAGGAACGTCTGTCAGGGCGGGTGGTGTTGGCGAAGATCTTGCCGTCCGAGTCCGCGGCGTCCCAGGCCATGCCCATCTCGACCATGTGCACCTCGACGCCCGCCTGAGCGAGGCGCAGCGCGGCGACGGATCCGCCGTACCCGGTACCGATCACCAGGGCCGGAATCTGTGCGCCCGACTCGATCACACCGGCTGCGGGAGCCGCAGCCGCCCTCGTGGCGACGCCGTGTCCGGCCAGAGCCGCCACCCCGAGGAGAGAACCCGTTCCAGCGACGAACCTCCGCCGTGAGACGCCCGTCAAACCCTCACCACGCTCGCTTTTTGCACCCATGTGACGTTCCTCCCTCTCGATGAATGAGGACACGTTCTACTGTCAGTCGCGTGGTAAGTCACGACATACCTATAAGTAACTTCTGTCCGTCTGCGCCCCCTTGCTCACCGTGCGCACAGCGCGCCCCGGGACCTGAAGCGGAATCCCTCGGGCAGGCGGCCCCACGGCCAGCGGCCACGGCACCGCACAGTTACCGGAACCGTCCGGCCGCCCCACGGCCAGCCGCCACTCCCCCATGCGGCAAACGGCCCCCGCCATCCGGGCCGGGCCGCCGACGTCCCCGGTCTCCAGCGCGTACGGCATCCGCCCCCGCGCGGACCGGCCACGTACCCACGCACGACCGGAAACTCAGCCCGGCACGGCCGGTGCGGTGACGGGGGCCGCGAACCCCTGTCTCCAGCCCCAGCGTTGGGGCTTCCGCCGTCCCGCGATCACGATCAGCGGGCTGGAGGGCTGTGAGGAGCTGTTCGGGTCGGCTCCTCGGCCTTGGCCAGCCACGCGGTGAGGAGCCCTTCGAGCTGGGCGGCCTCCTCGGGGCCCAGGGCCTCCAGGAGGCGGTGCTCGTTGCGCATGTGCTCGGTGAAGGCGCGGTCGATCAGGCTCAGGCCGGCGCCGGTCAGCGCGACGACGCGCGCCCTGCCGTCCGCTGCCGAGCGGCGCCGGGTCACCAGCCCGCTCCGCTCCAGGCGGTCGACACGCTTGGTCATCGCCCCCGTCGTGACCATGGTGTGCGCCGCCAGCTCGCCGGGAGCGCGTTCGTACGGCTCCCCCGCACGCCGCAGCGCGGCCAGGACGTCGAACTCGCCCTCGCTCAGCCCGTACCTGCGGTAGACGACGCACAGCTCCTCCGTGAGCAGGGAGCCGAGCCGGTGCAGCCGCCCGATCACGCCCTGCGGACCGACGTCGAGGTCGGGCCGTTCGCGGCGCCACTCGGCCTGGATGCGGGCTACGTGATCCGGATTCTGCTGCACTCTTCCACTGTAGCTTCCAAGGAAGGCATAATAGCTTCCATGGAAGCTACTTTGCGGTGGGCACTGGTCACCGCCGTCGCCCCCGTGGCATGGGGCACCAACTACTACGTCACCCGGGAGTTCCTGCCGCCCCAGCACCCGCTCTACGGGGCCGCGTTCCGGGCGCTGCCCGCCGGACTGCTGCTGCTGGCACTGGCGCGCGCCCGGCCGCACGGGGCGTGGTGGTGGAAGGCGCTCGTCCTCGGCGTCCTCAACATGGGCGGCTTCTTCGCCCTCGTCTACGTCGCGGCCCAGCTGCTGCCCACCAGCCTGGCGTCGACCATCATGGCGACCTCGCCCCTGGCCATGATCCTGATCGCCTGGCCGCTGCTGGCCGAACGGCCGCGCCTCGCTCCCCTGTCGGGAGCGGCGATCGGTATCGGCGGGGTCTGCCTGATGCTGTTCGCCGGTGCCTCGGGGGCCTCCGGAGCGGGTGTGCTGGCCTCGGTGGCCGCCATGGTCATGTCCTCGTGCGGCTACATCCTGGCCACCCGCTGGAGCAGGGCGGCCGACAGGCCGGAGGTGCTCGCGCTGACCTCCTGGCAACTCCTCGCGGGCGGCGCGCTGTTGCTGCCCGCCGCCGCGCTGGCCGAGGGAGCGCCGCCAGCGCTCGACGCGCCCGCTGCCCTCGGGTTCGGGTACGTCAGCGTGGTGGCGACGGCGCTGGCCTTCGTCGCCTGGTTCGCGGGCCTGCGCCATCTGCCCGCCTCGGCCGTCGGGCTCATCGGTCTCCTCAACCCCGTGACCGGCGTGCTCCTGGGCACCACTCTCGCCGGAGAGATCCTCACCCCGCGGCAGGCGTGCGGCCTCGCCCTGGTGTTCGCGGGCATCCTCCTGGGTCGCCCCGCGCGCACCACGCCGGCCCGGAGCGGGGCGGCCGGAAAGGAGGAAGTCCCGCCCGGGCAGGGCGCGTTGGTGCCGGAGCCCGGACGCACCGGCCGGCGGTGCGGGGCGGCCACGGCGGCGCCGCGCGACCCGGACGGGAGGTGTTAGCGGTTCATCTCCTCGCGGAGCGCTGCGAGGAACCCGTCGACGTCCTGCTCGGTGGTGTCGAAGGAGCACATCCAGCGCACGTCACCGGCCGCCTCGTCCCAGAAGTAGAAGCGGTACCGCTTCTGCAGGCGCTCGCTCACGTCGTGCGGGAGGCGGGCGAAGACGGCGTTGGCCTGGACGGGGTGGAGGAGCTCCACTCCGTCGACGGACGCGACGCCCTCGGCGAGGCGGCGGGCCATCGCGTTGGAGTGGCGTGCGTTGCGCAGCCACAGGTCCCCCGACAGCAGGGCCTCCCACTGCACGGAGATGAACCGCATCTTCGAGGCCAGCTGCATGGACAGCTTGCGCAGGTGCTTCATGTGGCGGACTGCGTCCGGTTCGAGCACCACGACGGCCTCGCCGAAGAGCATGCCGTTCTTGGTGCCGCCCAGGGAGAGGATGTCCACGCCCGCCGCGTTGGTGAAGGCACGCATCGGGACGTCGAGCGCGGCTGCGGCGTTGGCGATGCGGGCGCCGTCGAGGTGGACGCGCATCCCGCGCTCGTGCGCGTGCTCGCACAGGACCCGTATCTCCTCGGCCGTGTACAGCGTGCCCAGTTCGGTGTTCTGGGCGATCGAGACGACCTGCGGCATGGCGCGGTGCTCGTCGTCCCAGCCGAACGCCTCGCGGTCGATCAGCTCGGGCGTGAGCTTGCCGTCCTCGGTGGGCACGGTGAGCAGCTTGAGCCCGCCGACGCGCTCGGGAGCGCCGCACTCGTCCACGTGGATGTGCGCGGAGTCGGCGCAGATGACCGCGCCCCAGCGGTCGGTGAGCGCCTGGAGCGCGACGACGTTGGCGCCGGTGCCGTTGAAGACGGGGAACGCCTCGGCACGCCGCCCGAAGTGGCTGCGTATGACGTCCTGGAGGTGCTCGGTGTACGCGTCGGCTCCGTACGCTGACTGGTGGCCGCCGTTGGCCACGGCGAGCGCCGCCAGGATCTCCGGGTGCGTTCCCGCGTAGTTGTCGCTGGCGAAGCCGCGTACGTCGGGGTCGTGGCGGCGCTTGGCTTCGGTTTCCTGTGCCGCGTTCGGGGTCAGGGCTTGGGCGTCAGCCACAGGCGGGTTCCGTTCAGCTCTTCGGTGGGCGTGGTCCAGGTCTCGGCGATGGACTCGGCCAGGTCCTTGACGTCCGTGAAGCCCGCGAACTTCGCGTTCGGGCGGTCGGCCCGCATCTGGTCGTTCACCAGCGCCTTGACCACCAGGATGGCAGCGGCTGCCTGCGGTCCTGCCTCGCCCCCCGCCTTGCGGAAGGCGTCACCCAGCGCGAGGGTCCATGCCTCGGCCGCCGCCTTGGCCGCGGCGTAGGCGGCGTTGCCCGCGGTGGGCTTGCTCGCGCCGGCCGCGCTGATCAGCAGGAAACGGCCGTTGCCCGCGCGCTCCAGTGGCGCCTGGAAGGCGAGGGAGGTGTGCTGGAGCGTGCGCACCAGGAGGTTGTTCAGGGTCTCCCAGTCCGCGAGGTCGGTCTGCGCGAACGAGGCGGATCCGCGCCATCCGCCGACAAGGTGTACGAGGCCGTCGATACGGCCGAACTCCTTCTCCGTCTTGTCCGCCCAGGCACGTGTCTCGTCCAGGCTGAGCAGGTCGACCGTGTCACCCGTGACGGTCGCTCCTCCATGCGCGAACCGCGCGGCGTCCACGGCCTGCGCGAGGCGCTCGACGTCCGCGTCGGCCGCCACCACGGTGGCGCCCTCCTCGGCGAGCCGCAGCAGCGTCGCCTGTCCCGCGGGGCCCGCGGCTCCCGCCACGGCGATGACGGCCCCGTGGAGCCTGCCTTCGCCGTTGCCTTCGTAACCGCGCCTCGTTGTCGCGTCCGTCATGGTCGTCGCCTCCTCGCGCTCGGCACTCCGCTGTCCGCTCATGCCGCGACGGCCTGGACCGGGCTCTGAGCGGTGATGCCCTGGGTCGATGCGATCACACTCCGGAGCTTCTTCGCGAGTGCCTCATAGAACATGCTGAGCGGAAACTCGTCCGGAAGCACCTCGTCGACGAGCTTGCGCGGCGGCAGGCTCAGATCGAGCGCGTCGGGGCCCTTGGCCCAGGTGGATCCGGGGTGCGGCGAGAGGTAGGAGGAGACCAGCTCGTACGCCTTGAACCAGTGGACGAGCTTGGGGCGGTCGATGCCCGCGCGGTAGAGCGTCTCGATCTCCTCGCGCAGCGCGACGGTGACCTGCCGTGCGCGGTCCCAGTCGATGCTGAGCGCGTTGTCCGTCCAGCGCAGCGCGTCGTGCTGGTGGAGGTAGGCGAAGAGCAACTGGCCGCCCAGGCCGTCGTAGTTGCGCTTGCGCTCACCGGTGACGGGGAAGCGGAAGAGGCGCTCCAGGATCACCGCGTACTGCACGTCGCGACCCTGCGGGAAGCCGTCGGCCTCCAGTTTCACGGCCTCGTGGAAGGCCGTCAGGTCGCAGCGCAGCTCCTCCAGGCCGTACATCCAGAACGGCTGCCGCTGCTTGATCATGAAGGGGTCGAAGGGCAGGTCGCCGTGGCTGTGGGTGCGGTCGTGGACCATGTCCCAGAGCACGAAGGTCTCCTGGCAGCGCTCCTGGTCGGCGAGCATCTCCCGTGCTTCCTCGGGGAGTTCGAGCTTGGTGACCCCGCAGGCGGCGTTCACGACGCGGCGGAAGCGTGCCGCCTCACGGTCGCAGAAGATGCCGCCCCAGGTGAAGCGCTCGGGCGCCTCGCGCACGGCGATGGTCTCCGGGAAGAGCACGGCGGAGTGCGTGTCGTATCCGGAGGTGAAGTCCTCGAAGGTGATGCCGCAGAACAGCGGGTTGTCGTAGCGGGTGCGCTCCAGTTCGGCGAGCCAGTCCGGCCAGACCATGCGCAGCACGACCGCCTCAAGGTTGCGGTCGGGGTTGCCGTTCTGCGTGTACATCGCGAAGACGACCAGGTGCTGGAGACCGTCCTCACGGTGCTGCGCCGGCTGGAAGGCGAGCAGCGAGTCCAGGAAGTCGGGTACGCCGAAGCCGCCGTCCGCCCAGCGGCGCAGGTCGGAGACGAGCGCGCGGTGGTATCCGGCGTCGTGCGGCAGCAGCGGGGACAGCTCTTCGACGGCCGAGACCACCCGTTCGAGCTCGGCCGTGACGGCCTGCCGTGTGGGGGCGCCCTCGGCCTCGAAGTCGATCGATCCGTCCTTGGACTGGGCGGGCCTGATGGCCTCGACCGCGGTCTTCAGCGTGGTCCAGGCGGGATGGCCTGCGACGCTTTCGGACGGCGGAACGGCGCCTTTGGCGGACGATGGCGAAAGAATTTCCGTCATGATGGCCCCTCCACAGAAGAAACTCGCGTTAAGAAAGCGTATCCACGCGACCGTCCTCCGCTCAAGGGGAAATGACAGGAGATTATGCGGTGAGACCGGGGTCACCACCGCCAATCCTCCTGGAGGATCCGGCCGCGGCAACAGCTTCGCCCAGTCCCCGCATGGCCTCCGCGGCTTCCGGCAGCAGCTCGCCGAAGCCGAGGAAGCCGTGGAACATCGTCGGAAAGTGACCTTCGGAAGCCCCGATCCCGAACTCCCTCAGCCGCGCGGCGTACGCCCTTCCCTCGTCGCACAGCGGATCGCACCCGGCCGTCACCACATGTGCGGGCGGCAGCCCGGTCAGATCGGCGCGTACGGGGGCCGCGTAGGGGTGGTCCCGGTCGCCGTCCGGGCCGAAGTACTGCTCGGCGAACCAGCGCATCGCCCGCCGGGTCAGGTAGTAGCCCTCCGCGTTCAGACGGTGCGAGTCGGTGTCGGCCCGGGAGTCGGTCGCCGGGTAGACCAGCGCCTGGAGCGCGATACGGGGCCCGCCCCTGTCCCGCGCCATCAGCGAGGCACCGGCCGCGAGGCTGCCGCCGGCGCTGTCCCCGGCCACGACGAGCGCAGCCGGATCGCCGCCCAGCTCGTCCACGTGCGCCGCGCACCACCGCACGGCGGCGTACGCGTCCTCGACGGGCTCGGGGAAGCGGACCTCGGGCGCCAGCCGGTAGTCGACCGAGACGAGCACGGCGCCCGAGGCGCGGCACAGCTCGCGCGCCGTACGGTCGTGCGTCTCCAGGTCGCACAGCACCCAGCCCCCGCCGTGCAGGAAGACCACGGTCGGGCGCGGGCCCGCTTCCCCGTACGGGCGGTAGATGCGCACGGGCAGCTCCGGGGCGCCCTCGGGTCCCGGCACCGTGCGGTCGGTGACCTCGCTGACCTGGGGCGGGGGCAAGGGGTGCGCGGGTGCGAGCGCGAGGAGACGGCGGGCCTCGGCGGCGTCGGTGACGGCGCCGCCGACGTCGGGGAAGAACTCGCTGAGCGCCTGGACGAGGGGCCGCGCGGCGGGCGCGAGACGGTCGGGTTCCGAGCGGGTCATCGTGCCCCTCCCCCATGGAAGTGCGGAATCACGTGCTCGCCCCACTGCCTGATGGTCTCCACGCACGCCTCCTGGGGAACGGTGCCCATCTGGATCAGGCACATCACCTCGTCGGCCCCGGCGTCGCGCAGCCGCTCGACGTAGGCGACGGCGTCCTCGGCGCTGCCGTAGGCGTGCTCGGCGTGGAAGGTGGCCGTCGAGGTGGGACGTACGGGGACGGCCTGCTCATGGAGCCTGGCCACGACCTGCTCGGCGGCCCGGCGCATCTCGGCAGCCTCCGCCTTTCCGTCGGCGCCCTCGACCACGGCCTCGTCGGGTACGCCTCCGCCGCCGTACCAGTGGCTGATGGACTGCGCGAAGAAGCGCTGGCCCCTGATGCCGACGGCGCGGGCGCGCTCGGCGTCGTCGAGCACGATCGTGGGGCAGAGCACAGCGAAGTGGTCGTTGACCTCGGTGGAGACGCAGCGCTCACCGTCACGCGCGGCGCGCGCCGCGTCGTAGGCGTCCCGCATCTCGCGTACGGAGCCGGGTCCCGCGAAGCCCATCACCAGTGCCCCGACGCCGAGTTCGGCGGCCTGGGCGAGGGTCTCGGTGCGGCTGCACGCGAGGAACAGCGGCGGGTGGGGCAGTTGCGCGGGACGGGGCAGGATCGGGTGCGGGTCGATGTCGAGCAGCGGGCCGTGGTGCTCCAGTTCGTCCTTCTGCCAGGCGGCGCCGATGATCCGCAGCGCCTCCTCGACCTCCTGGGTGGTGCGCTCCCTGTCCACACCGCACAGCGAGGTCTCCTGGAGAGTGCCGCCGCGTCCGGCGCCCAGGTCGAGCCGGCCGCCGGAGAGCAGGTCGAGGGTGGCGGCGCGTTCGGCGACGCGGGCCGGGTGGTTGAAGGCGAACGGCATGCACACGACGCCGTGGCCGATACGGATCGTGCTGGTGCGCGCCGCTACCCAGGTCAGGAAGATCTCGGGGGCACTCATGTGCGCATACCACTTGAGGGAGTGGTGCTCCACGGCCCAGATGCGGTCGAACCCCGCGCTTTCGGCGAGCACGGCCTGTTCCACGGTGTCGTGGAACAGCTGGTGCTCGCGTTCGACGGTCGGGTCCGCGAGTTGGGCCTCGAAGATGATCGAAAACCTCACGCCTGCCACCTCGCCCTTGCTCGGTACGGAGATACTCCGATTCGGCATATGACTAGTAGTCAGGGAGTCAGAAGGCAAGGGGTACGCCCGGCATCCGCCGTGGCCGTTAGTCTTGCGGGCGCGCGGCGGGCCACCGGTCCGGGCCGTCTGTCACCGCTGCCGCCGCACGAATGTCACCGCACGAAAGCGAGAGCGACCCGTGGCCATGCTCACCGTCGGACACCGCGGAGTGATGGGTGTCGAGCCCGAGAACACCCTCCGCTCCTTCGTACGCGCCGAACGTGAAGGGCTCGACGTCATCGAGCTGGACCTGCATCTGAGCAAGGACGGCGAACTGGTGGTGATGCACGACGCCGACGTGAAGCGCACGACCGACGGCAGCGGCCCCATCTCCGGGTTCACCCTGGCCGAACTGCGCGAACTGGACGCGGGCGAGGGCGAGCGGGTGCCGGTCTTCGACGAGGTCGTGGACGCGGTCGGCAGCCCGCTCCAGGCCGAGATCAAGGACACCGCCGCGGCCCGCGTGCTGGCCCGGACGATCGAAAGCCGCGGGCTGCACGACCGCGTCACCGTGATCTCGTTCCACGCCGACGCGCTGCGCGAGACCCGTGAGCACCTGCCCGGCATCCCGATCGTCCTGGTCGCGGGGCGCTCCTCGCCGACGGCGCCCGAGCGCGCCGAGGAGCTGGGCGCCGGAATGATCTCGCTGGAGCTGGAGCACCTCGACGCCGGGATCGTGAAGCGCGGGCACGCCGCCGGTATCCAGGTCATCAGCTGGACGGTCAACACGGACGAGGAACTGGCGCGCGCACGCGAGCTGAACCTCGACGGCGTGGTGACCGACCTGCCGCACATCAAGCGGGCGGTCAGCTCGGCTGCTTGATGCGCGGCGGGCAGCTCCGCGCTCGATGCGGCGGTCGGCACGGCTGTTCGCTGTTCCGGCGGGCAGCTCCGCGGATCGATGTGCGGCGGTCAGCTCGGCCCGGCGGCTTGCCCGGCGGCCGTCAGCTCCGTGGCCGTCAGCTCAGTGGCTTGGCCAGCAGTTCGAAGGCGAGGTCGTCGCGCTGGGGCAGGCCGAAGCGCTCGTCGCCGTACGGGAAGGGGCTCAGCTCGCCCGTGCGCATGTAGCCGCGCCGCTCGTACCAGGCGATCAGCTCGTCGCGCTGCCTGATGACCTGCATCACCATGCGCCGCACGCCCCACTCGGCGCGTACCCTCCGCTCCGCCTCCTCCAGCACGGCGCGGCCGAGGCCGCCGCCCTGGAGGAGCGGGCGGACCGCGAACATCCCGAAGTAGGCTTCCTCGCCCCGGTGTTCGAGCTGGCAGCAGGCGATCAGCTCGTCGTCGCGCTCGACCACGAGCATGATGCTGGCGGCGTCCGTGACGACGGCCTCGATCCCGTCCGGGTCGGTCCGCTGGCCCTCCAGCAGGTCGGCCTCCGTTGTCCAGCCCGCCCGGCTGGCGTCGCCCCGGTAGGCGGACTCGACGAGCACGGTCAGCGCGGGGACGTCGTCCTCGACCGCGCTACGGAACGTGAGGGGCTCGTGGTGTCGCTGCTGCACTGTGTTACTCATGATCGCCGAGCCTAACCGGCCGGTCGCCACTAGGGTGCGGAGGCATGGTGCATGTACTGAGCAGCAGGGTGCTGCTGCGGCCCCGCGACCCCGACAGGTCGCGGGCGTTCTACGGCGAGGAGCTGGGGCTGGAGATCTCCCGCGAGTTCGGGACGGGGCCCGAGCGGGGCACGGTCTACTTCCTGGGAGGCGGTTTCCTGGAGGTCTCGGGGCGCTCCGAGGAGCAGCCGACCCCCACCCTCCAGCTCTGGCTCCAGGTCGCCGACGCCGCTGCGGCGTACGAGGAGCTGTCAGCGGCGGGCGTCGAGGTGCTGCGGCCCCCGGTGAAGGAGCCGTGGGGGCTGGTGGAGATGTGGATCGCGGACCCGGACGGGCACCGGATCGTCCTGGTGGAGACCCCGCCCGACCACCCGCTGCGCTACCGCCCGGGAATCTGACCGGCCGCAGTCCTCGCGGTCCGGGCGCCGGTCCTTGTCCGTCCGGCCGGTCCATGCGGGCGGATCAGTCCTCTCTCCGTCTCGGACCTTGCAGCCCCCTCCCGTCTCAGTCCTTGTAGTCGGGCTCCCGTCTCAGTCCTTGTAGTCGGGCTCCCGTCTCAGTCCTTGTAGTCGGGCGCGACGCGGTCCAGGAGGCGGAGCATCGCGGACCAGGCGAGGTCGTAGCCCATGTCGTCCTGGAAGTCGCCGCCGTCGCTCTCCCCCGCGAGCTGGCGCGCGGTGTGCTCGCAGACCTCCTCGTCGGGCAGGACGAGTGCGGTGCCGCCCGCCTGTGCCGAGATCTGTATCTCGCACGCCTTGTCGAGGTAGTACATCCGCAGGAAGGCTTGCGCGGCCGTGGAGCCGACCGTCAGCAGGCCGTGGTTGCGCAGGATGAGCGCCGGGTGGCTGCCCATGTCGGCGACGAGGCGGCGCTGTTCGTCGAGGTCGAGGGCCACCCCCTCGTAGTCGTGGTAACCGACGCGGTGGTGGAACTCCATCGACATCTGGTTCAGCGGCAGCAGCCCGTCCTTCTGCGCGGCGACGGCGCAGCCCGCCTTGGTGTGGGTGTGCAGCACGCAGTGCGCGTCAGGGCGTGCCGCATGGATGGCGCTGTGGATCACGAACCCGGCCGGGTTGACGGGGTGTTCCGTGTGTCCGACGGGGTTGCCGTCCAGGTCGATCTTCACCAGGTTCGATGCGGTGATCTCCTCGAAGAGCAGCCCGTACGGGTTGATGAGGAAGTGGTGCTCGGGCCCGGGCAGCCGCATCGAGATATGGGTGAAGATCAGGTCCGTCATGCGGTAGTGCGCCACCAGCCGGTAGACAGCGGCCAGTTCGCGGCGCAGCCGGGCCTCCTCCCCCGCGTGCGTGGTGGTCTCCTGGTGTGCCGGGGTGCTGAGTACGTCGGTCACAGAGTGGCTCCTTCGGCTCGGGCTCCCGGTGCGGGAGTGACGACGGGGGTGAGGGGCGCGCCCGTACGGTGCCACGCGAGGATGTTCTCCGCCGGCTTGACCGCGTAGGCGCGCAGCGAGGCGCCGGAACGGAAGGCGCTGTGCGGGGAGAGCAGCAGGCGGGGGTGGGTGCGCAGCGGATCGCGCGCTTCCGGGGGCTCGACGGGGAAGACATCCAGTGCGGCGCCGGAGAGCCTGCCGCTGTCGAGCGCGTCCAACAGGGCGTGCGGCTCGACCAGTTCACCGCGTGACACGTTCACCAGCCAGGAGCCGGGGCGCATACGGGACAGCAGCGCGCCGTCCACCAGGCCGTGCGTGTCCTCGGTGAGCGGGCAGTGCAGGGAGAGCACATCGGAGGATTCGAGCAGGGCGTCGAGGCCGAGCCTGTCCACACCTTCGGGCCACCCGGAAGCGGATGCGCGGGGGTCGTGCGCGGCGACGCGGCCGAACAGGGGCGCGGCGTACCGTGCGAGCACCCGGGCGATCCTGCCCATGCCGACGAGGCCGAGCGTCAACTCTCCCGTTCTGCGCGGGAGTTCACGGAAGTCGGCGCTCCAGCCGCCCGAGCGGACCGCGGCGTCGGCGTGCGCGAGACCTCGTACGAGCGCGAGCGCCGATGCCAGCGCGTGTGCGGCCACGTCCTCGGTCGCCGAGTCGGGCAGATGGGTCACCCACAGGCCGCGTTCGCATGCCGCCGCGGTGTCCACCATGTCGTACCCGGCGGACATGGTCGCCAGGATCCGCAGGGACGGCAGCCTGTCGAGCAGCTTCGCGTCGATCCGCGCGTAACCGACGACCAGCGCGACGGCCCCGGCGGCCGAGGCGGCGATGACGTCCGGGTCACGGCTCCGCACGACCCGCACCTCGAATCCGGCGTCGGCCAGCAGCCGTACGCCGGGCTCCGGGTCGAGGTCGTCCACGTCGGTGAACGCGACTACGGGCTTGGCCACCGCTCCCCCTCAGATGATTCGTCCGCCAGCAACCCGGTCAACCTACGATTCAGCGGTCGCACTTGTCCACGGGGTGCGGCCTGCCCGCGCGGTGACGCGGCTCACCCCGGCCCGTCGCCGCGCGGGGCCCGTAGCTGAGAATGACTGCGCACACGACCGAGAGGACCAGCCCAGGTGGACATGGACCACACCGACCTGACCGTCGTCCGCGAGCTGCAGCAGGACGGCCGCCTCACCTACGAGACCCTGGCCCAACGGGTCGGCCTCTCCAGGCCCGCCACCCGTGCGCGCGCCCAGCGGCTGCTGGAGTCGGGCGCCGTGCGCGTGGTCGCCATTGTGCATCCCTCCGTGCGCGGCCTGTCCGCCTCGGCGCATCTGTCGATCGGCACCCGCGGCGAGGCCGTGCCCGTCGCGCGGGCCGTGGCGGCGATGCCGGAGGCACCGTTCGTGACGCTGACGGCAGGGCGGTGCCCCGTGAGCGCGGAGCTGCGCACCGAAGGGCTGGCCCAACTGGACGCCGCCATCGAGCGGATCAGACGGCTGGCCGGGGTGAGCACCGTGAACGCGCTGATCAGCACGCGGCAGGTGAAGGACCCGTATCTGCTTCCCGACGCACCGACGGCCGAGGTCTCGGACGAGGTGGACGAGCGGATCCTCGACGAGCTGGAGCACGACGGGCGGCTGCCGTTCGCCGAGCTGGCCGAGCGGATCGGCCTGTCGGCCGGTGCCACCCGTGCCAGGACCCTGCGCCTGCTGGACGGGGGCGTGGCGAAGGTACTGGCGCTCGTACGGCCCGAGTTGCTGGGACTCGGGCATCTGTGCGGCTTCGCGCTGCGCCTCAACGGGCCGAAGGAGCCCGTCGCCGAGCGGCTGGCGGAGTGGGAGCGGGTCTCGTTCCTGTCCGCCTGCGTGGGCCGTGCCGACCTGGTCGGCACGATCACGGCCGAGTCGCTGCCCGCCGTCCTGGCGACGCTGGAGGCGATGCGGGGATGCGAGGGCGTGACAGGGGCGGAGAGCTGGCTGCACATGGAGCTGGTCAAGGAGCGCTACGACCTGGGGACTTCGGCCTGACTCCGCCGGAAACCCGCGACCCGGGCACCACGCCCCCGCGACCGCACGGCCGCGGCCTCACGGCCATGACCACTCGGCCATGACCACTCGGCCGCGATCGGGCGGGGCACGGTCACCGGACGTCCAGCAGCACCTTCCCCCGCGCGCGGCGCTGATCGAGTTCCAGCAGGGCCTGCGACGCCTGCTCCAGCGGGAAGCGCCGCCCGAGCACGGGCTGGAGCTTGCCGGCCCGCAGGAGAGGCAGTAGCTCGGCCCACTGCTCCTGCGGATAGGAAGGCTGCTCCGCCCGGAACGCACCCCAGCCGACACCGGAGACATCGAGGTTGCGGAACAGCAGAGTGTCGACCCTGACCTGGGGAATGTCACCACCGGTGAAACCGATGACCAGAAGACGTCCCTCGTGGGCGAGGCTGCGCAGCGAGCCGGCGAACCGGTCGCCTCCGACCGGGTCCACCACGAGGTCAACGCCCCTGTCCCCGGTCAGCTTGCGCACCTCGTCCTCGAAGGAATCAGCCAGGACGACCTCGTCGGCGCCGGCGGCCTTCGCCGTAGCGGCCTTGTCGGGCTCCGACACGACCGCGATCACCCTGGCGCCGAGTGCGGCGGCCAGTTGCACCCCGGCGGTGCCGACGCCACCGGCGGCCCCGTGCACCAAGACCGTTTCGCCGGGCTTCAGCCGCCCCCGGCGCACCAGGCCGAAGTGCACGGTCAGGTAGTTCATCGGCAGCGCGGCACCCGCCGGGAAGGACACGTTGTCGGGGAGCGGGAAGACCACCTCCGGCCGCGCGGCCACCTGCTCGGCGTATCCGCCGATCCCGGGGAACGCGGCGACCCGCTGCCCGGCCGTCAAGCCGCTGCCCGAGGGAGCCGACCTGACGGTCCCTGCAACCTCGGTGCCCGGGATGAAGGGCAGGGCCCGCTGCACGTGGTACGCGCCGCGGCTCTGCAGGACTTCGGGAAACGCCACGCCGGCGACGTGCACGTCGATGACGACCGACTCGGCACCCGCGGTCGGCTCGTCGGCCTCGACCACCTCTATCGAGGCGGGACCTTTGAGGTTGGTGACGTGGATCGCGCGCATACAAGGCTCCTGTGGTGGGACAACGGGACAGATGAGGGCGGTTCTCTTTCCTGCCTCGGTACTCTTCGAGAACCGAGATCATCGTGGCGCACCCGCCGCATCCCGATCAATAAGGCACTTTCCGGTGCCCCGGTTCCCTGGAGGTAACGATGACCGCGACAAACGGCGAACCGCCTGCGGTGCGGCAGGGCGCGGGCCGGGCCCGTGTCGTCCTCGGCCTGGTCGGGGACAAGTGGTCGCTTCTGGTCGTGTGCCATCTCGACCATGGGCCGCGCCGTTTCACCGAACTCAAGCGCGCCGTCGACGGGATCAGCCAGCGCATGCTCACCGTCACCCTGCGCGGCCTGGAACGGGACGGCCTCCTGACCCGCACCGTGCACAACGTCATGCCGCCCCATGTCACCTACGAACTCACCCCGATGGGCAGGACGCTCTACGAAGCCACCACGCCCCTTCTGCGGTGGACCACCGAGCACCTGGCGGACATCGACGAAGCGCGCGCCGAATACGACGCGCGCGCGGAGTACGACATCCGTGCCGACACCCCGGCCGCCCGGTCCGCCGGGAACGCACCTGACCGCTGACAGCGCCCGAGGAGGCCCGGAACAAGCGCCGGTACCGGCTACGTGACCGCCCCTTCCTGCCTTGGGCAGAGGATACGTAGGCACCACAGCAACGCAACTTCCTAAAAGTTTCCCGCCCAACCCCTTGGCAGATCCATCGAACACTCCATATCGTCCTGGCGAATGATTCAGCCGTACGAGCGTGCCCTCCGCCGCTCGCGGTGTTCCCCAGGCGAAAGCGGAACCACCCCATGCAGCTCCCTGCTCCCCACCCCGCCGTACCCGGCGAAAGTCCCGACCGCACCCTGCTGGTCACAGGTGCGCCCGTCGCCTCGGGCGCGGGCGGTGGCCGGTCCGAGGCGCTGGCCGTGCGCGGCGACCGCGTCGTGCACGTCGGCACAGCGCGGGAGGCGCGCGCCGCGCTCGGCCGCGTCGATCGCGAACTGGCCCTGGACGGCGGCCTCGTCCACCCCGGCTTCGTCGACGCGCACTGCCACCCGCTGATGTACGGGCAGGCGCTGGCCTGGGTGGACTGCCGCCCCGAGCAGGTACCGGACATCGGGACGCTGGTCCGCGTCCTCACCGAGGCTGCAGGCTCGCTCCCGCCGGGAACACCGGTGCGCGGCTTCGGGTACGAGCACCGCCGCCTGGCCGAGCGGCGCCACCCCACGCGCCACGACCTGGACCGGGTGGCGACCGACCGCGAGGTCTACGTCATGAACGCCTCCGGGCACGGCGGAGTCGTCAACTCCCACACCCTGCTCAGCTACGGCATCACGGCCGGCACTCCCGACCCGGAGGGCGGCAGCATCGGACGCGCCGCCTCGGGTGAGCCCGACGGGCAGCTGTGGGACGCCGCCTGCGACCGGCTGACGGGGAGCGACGGGGTGAAGATCGGCAACCACGGGCCCAACTTCCACCTGTCCGAGCCCGGCGACATCCTGGCCGGCCATCTGGCCGCCGCGCAGGAGAGGTTCCTGGCGGCGGGCGTCACCACCGTGGGTGACGCGCAGGTCTCGCGCCGGGAGATGGAGACCTATCTGCGCGCGCGGGCCGACGGGTCGCTGCGGATGCGGGTCTCCGCCTACCTCACCTCGGCGCTGCTGGACACGGCCCTGGAACTGGGCGTCGTACGCGGCTTCGGTGACGACCGCTTCCGGGTGCAGGGCGTGAAGTTCTACGCCGACGGGACACTCGGCGGCTGGACCGCGTACTTCCCCGACGGCTACGCGGCAGACTGCTGCCACCACGGCCAGCTCTACCACTCGGCCGAGGAGTACGCCGGACTGTTCGCGCGCGCACACGCCGCCGGCCTGCAGACCGCGACGCACGCGCAGTCACCGCACGCCATCGGCATGGTCCTCGAAGCAGCCGGAAAGGCGGCGGCCGAGGTACCCAGGGCCGGCATACGGCACCGCATCGAACACTGCGGCCTGCCCACCGACGAACAGATCGCGCTCATGGCCGAGTTGGACGTCGTACCCGTGATGCAGCCGCAGCACCATCTGCGCACCGGCGACGGCACCCTCACGGCGGTGGGCGAGCTGGGGCACCGCTACAACCCGGCGGGGCTCGCACGCGCGGCCGGGGTGCCGGTCGTCCTCAGCTCGGACGCACCCGTCGCGCCCCCCGCGCCGCTGGAGGCCGTATCAGCAGCGGCCGAACGCACCACCGTGCTGGGCACGGTGCTCGGCGATGCCTCGCTGCGCTTGCCCGTGGCCGACGGGCTGCGCGCCCACACGGCCGACGCGGCACGCGCGCTCCACCGCGAACGCTCCGTCGGCACCCTCGCACCGGGCACGCTGGCCGACTTCGTGGTGCTCGACGCCGACCCGCTGGAGACGGAGCCCGCACGGCTCGCCTCGATCGGCGTACGCGAGACCTGGATCGGCGGCGCCCGCGTCTGGGCGGCTCCCGGCCGCTGAACCCGCCGCGCGTACCCCGCGGCGTCCCGCCCCGCCCCCTCATCCCGACGCCCAGCCGGAGGTCCCCATGCCGGACCGCACCACCAAGAAGCAGCCCAACAACCCCTTCAGGGCCGCCTTCGCCGCCCTCGCCGGCACCTCGATCGAGTGGTACGACTTCTACGCCTTCGCCACAGCGGCGGCGCTCGTCTTCGACGACGTCTTCTTCCCGCCGGACATGCCGCCGCTGCTCAAGACGCTGTCGGCGTTCGCCACCTTCGCCGTCGGCTTTCTGCTCAGGCCGCTGGGCGGCATCGTCTTCGGGCACATGGGGGACAAGGTCGGACGCAAGAACACCCTGGTCATCACCCTGTTGATGATGGGCGTCGCCTCCTTCGCCATCGGTCTGCTGCCGACGTACGCACAGATCGGCGCGTGGGCACCTGCCCTGCTGGTCCTGCTGCGTCTGATCCAGGGCATCGCCATCGGCGGCGAGTGGGGCGGCGCCGTACTGGTCGCGGTGGAGAACGCCCCCAAGGGCAGGTCGGCGTTCTTCGGTTCGTTCGCGCAGCTCGGCTCGTCCGTCGGCGCGCTCCTGTCGACCGGCGCCTTCTCCCTCATGCACCTCTTCGGCGGTGACGCGTTCCAGGAGTGGGGCTGGCGCGTTCCGTTCCTCGCGTCGGCCGTGCTCGTGGGCGTCGGCCTCTTCGTCCGGCTCAAGCTGGAGGAGTCCCCCGTGATGGAACAGGTGCGCGCCGAGCGGAAGTCGGACGGCGCGGCGGTACGGGAGGGCGGCGGCAAGGAACGGCTGCCGGTCGTCGAGGTGTTCCAGACCTCCTGGCGCACCGTGCTCGTCGGCATCTTCGCGCTGGCGACCGCCACCGGCGGCTACTACATGGTGACCACCTATCTGCTGTCCTACGGTACGGACCAGCTGCGGCTGTCCGAGTCGATGCTGCTGGACGGGCTGACCCTGGCCGCGCTCCTCGAACTCCTGGTCACACCCGGCCTGGCGTGGCTCGCCGACCGGCTCGGCGCCCACAGAGTCGTCATCTTCGGGCTGGCAGGCGTCATCGTGCTGGCCGTACCACAGTTCCTGGCCCTTGGTACCGGGAACGTGCTGCTGATCTACCTGACGATGCTGGCCACGCGCTTTGCGATGTCGGCGCTCTACGGGCCGGTCGCCGCCATCATCGCGGAGGGCTTCGCACCCCGTGTGCGGTACACCGGCATCTCCCTCTCCTACCAGATCTGCAACATGATCTTCGGTGGTCTCGCGCCCATGGCGGCGATCTCACTGACCGCCTTCGCGCACGGCTCCTACTGGCCCGCCGCCACGATGCTGATGGCCGTCTCGGCGCTGGGCATCTGGTGCACGGCCAGGCTGCGCACATACCGCGTACGCCGCGAGACCGCCGCCTCCGCATCCGCGGCGCACGCGTCCGGCGCCGAACCCGGCGCCGGCGGTCAGCAGGTCCCGGCCGGGACCTGAGAGCACAGCCGGCCGGGGCCGAGGGCACGGGGCGTGCGTGCCTCGCGGTCACTTCTGGCTGACGCCGAGCGGATGTTGCGTTCAGCGGCCTGAGAGCACAGCGGAGCGAGTGCCTCCGCCGTGCAGCGGAACGCTCCCCCCGTTGCGCCCATGCGCTCCCGTGTGCGAATGCGGGGGCGGGCATCCTCCCCTCGGAGACGAGCGGGGAGGTGGGCGATGCACGGCCCTGCCACGGTCGGCTGGCTGTTGGTCGCGCTCTGCGCGCTGACGGGCGCTTACTGCGTACTGCGCGCGAAGGGCACGGACGGGGCGCGACGGGAGGACGCGGGCGGTGAGGCCCTGATGGGCTTCGGTATGGCCGCCATGGCGGTGCCCTCCGTATGGACCTGGCAGCCCCTGCCCCCCGCCGTCACGGCCGCCGCCTTCGCCGCGCTCTTCACCGCGCTGCTCGCCCGCGAACTGGGCCTGCTGCTCCTGCGGTGGCGACGCGACGGACGGCGCGGAGCACGGCCGTGCGTCCATCTCCACCACGTGACAGGCGCCCTGGCGATGGCCTACATGTCGCTCGCCATGGCCGCCGCCTTCGCCGGTACGGGCGGCGCGGCCGGGCCGGCGGCGCACGGGACGGGCACGGGAGGCATCCCCGTACTGACGGGCGCGCTGCTCGTGTACTTCGCCGGGTACGCGCTGTGGAACGGCGCCCAGCTGATCCCTTCACCGGCCGGCGCCCCTGCCACGGCGGGTGCCGGTGCCGGCGTCGCTTTCGGTCCAGCGTGCGCCGTCATCCACCAGCCCGGTGTGACCGCCGGCTGCCGGCTCGCGATGAGCACGGCCATGTTCACGATGCTGCTGACGCTCTGAACAACCCTCCTGCCGCTCCTTCCCGCTCCGTGGTCGAGGTCTTCCGGTCCCCGTTCCGTCGGGCCCACGGCAGACGCGCCCCGCACAGTGAGGCATCTCACTCTTGCGCAAGAAGGCATGTCACCGCGTCCATGGGGCCTTCTAGGCTGGGGCGCATGACGGTCCCGCTCGCGCTGATGGCGCTCGCCCTGCTCGCCGCGGGCCTCGCGCCGCGTGTCCTCACCCGCTGTTCGTGGCCGGACCGCGAACCGGTGCTCGCGCTGTGGGTATGGCAGTGCGTGGTCGGTGCCGTACTGCTGTGCTGCCTGTTCGCCATGGCGCTCTCGGGCGCAGCCGCCTTCGAGGTCGTACGCAGCCATGTCTTCGCCGGGGCACCGCGCGGCGTCGTCGAGGCGTACGGCCCCGGCGCCAACGCGCCCTGGGCCGGGGCGCTGTCCCTGCTCCTCGCGTGCGGCGGCGCGTGGACAGGTGCCATGCTGCTGCGCGAGATCCGCGACGCGCGCGCCAGGCGCCGCTCGCGCCGGGCCGACCTGCGTCAGCGGGCGCCTCAACTCCCGGGCGAGGAAGCCCTGCCCGAGGAGCGCCTGGTCGTGCTGGAGGGCGAGAAGCCGGACGCCTGGTGGCTTCCGGGCTCGGCGCCGCAGCTCGTCATCACCACGGCAGCGCTGCGCCGCCTCAAGGGCCGCCAGCTCGACGCGGTGCTGGAGCACGAGCAGGGCCACGCACGCGCGCGCCACGACTGGTTGCTGCACTGCTCGGCCGCGCTCGCCACGGGTTTCTCGCGTGTCCCGGTCTTCGCCGGCTTCCGCGACCAGGTGCACCGCCTGGTCGAGCTGGCGGCCGACGATGCCGCCTCACGCCGGTACGGCCGCCTGACGATCGCGCTCGCGCTGGTCGAACTCAACGAGGACCGGGGCGTGTTCGGCCCCTGCCCCACCCCCCTGGCGATGGTGCCGCAGCGCGTGCACCGCCTGCTCACCCCCACACCCCGGCTGCCTGTCGGCCGCAGGCTGCGGATGACGGCCGTTGCCTCGCTGGTCCCGATCGTCCCGGTGCTCGTCGCCTTCGCGCCGGGCCTCTCCGCACTGAGCTGACCACGCGTGGGCGTAGGCATGGGCGGCGGGCGTGTGGGCGGCGGGTGCGTGGGCGTGGGCGAATCAACTCGCCTGAGCCGCACGGGACTTGCCACCGCCACAACCCCCTTATGGTCATCGGGGTCCAGCAGCTAGCTTGCTCGGATGCGATACCGGCGAGCGGCGGTTCTGATCAGCGTCCTGGCTTTCCTCGCGGCGGCCTGCGGCCCGGGAGGGGACGCCTCTTCCGGTGACGACGACCACCGTCAGGCCGCCCCGAAGCGCAAGTCCGGCGCCCTCGGGAGGCCGGACTTCGACGGCGACGGATTCCAGGACGCCGCCATGGTGGTGACCGGCAGCGCCGGCGCCGATCTGGACTGGGTCTACGGTCCCGTCGCCGTCTTCCGTGGCAGCCCAGACGGCATGCGCCTCGCGGGCAAGCCGTTGGTCGCGGGCAGTGGCCGCAGGGACAAGGGCGGCTTCCTGGAGGAGGGCTTCAGCTCGCCCCTCACCGCCGACCTGGACCGCGACGGCCGTACCGACCTGGTCCTGCACCAGTACGTGCCGGTCCCCAGCACCCAGGACAACCAGGAGCGGGGCGGCCGTACGGTCGTCTTCCACGGGGGCGAGGACGGGCTGTCCGCGACGCCGCGCACGCTCAGCGTCCCCGGTGACGACCCCAAGAACCCGTTCAACGCCAACACCGTCGGCGACTTCGACGGCGATGGCAGCCCCGACCTCTACGGCGGCGGGAGTATCGTGTTCGGCCCGTTCTCCGCCGCCGGGAAACCCCGCGCCGTGCGCCGCGTCGAGAACGACACATCGGTCTCGGGGCCGCATGCCACCGCCTCTCCCATGGCAGCGGACTTCGACCGCGACGGCCGCAGCGACCTGTTGGTGGGCCACCGCTCCGACGAGGAAGCCGGGTCGGACGACGACTCCGTGCAGTTCTTCCGCGGTACCCCGCACAGGGGCCTGGTGGAGGACAGCGACCTGAGCGAGCGGCTGAGCAAGGCGGCGGGCGACCGCGGCACCGACATCCGCGCCGGAGCAGACCTCGACGGCGACGGGTACCCGGACATACTCCCGCCCGGCCAGGGCGACCTGCGTCAGCGCAGCTACCTGCGCGGCGGCCACGGCGGCCTACGCCCCGGCATGGCCCGTCTCAGTGTCACCGGATCCGACACCGTCGGCAGCCCCTTGCTGCCCGCACACGTCACCGGCGGCTCAGCGCGCAACACGGTATCCACCGTCCACTACGGCTCCGCCGACCAGCGCGGCCACCTCCAGCTGACCCGTCTGACCGCCCAGGGCACCACCGCCACCATGGCCCACCTGCAGACCCTCGACATGGACACCAAGGGCCTCCCCGGCAAGGTCGCCGAGCCCGGCTCCGACGCGCGCGACCGCTTCGCCGAGAGCCTGCGCGTCCTCGACGCCGACCACGACGGGCACGACGACGTCCTGGCCGCCGCACCCTTCACCGGACCGCACGGACGCTACGGCGGCTTCTGGTACCTGCCCGGCGCGCCCAAGGGCCTGACCACCACCGGCGCCCACCACTACAGCCGGGACGAACTCGGCCTGGAACAGCGGCAGCGCAACCCCCACCGAGCGTGCGTCCGCTGACCCCGCGACGGGGCGGCTGCTCGGCCATCAGCGGCAGGGTGGTTCACGACCGGAAGCGCCTGTTACGGGCGGGAAGCGCCCGGGACTTGTGCCCGTACGGGTGTCGCGGGTGATGATCGGCGTATGCATGGTCCAACTCCGCCCGGCGGGTGGTGCGTACGCGCGGCGGCGGCTCTCGGCGGCCTCGCCGTCCTTGTGATCGCACTGACAGCGCTCGAATGGCGTCCCCTGCTCGCGCTCGACAGAGGCGTGGCGACGGGACTGCACTCCCCCGCGCTGGCCCACCCGGGCTGGACCCATACGCACCGCGTCCTCACCGACTGGGTGTGGGACCCGTGGACGTTCCGGCTGCTGCTCGCGCTCGCCGTCGTATGGCTGGTGTGGCGCGGTGAGCGGCTGCTCGCGCTGTGGACCGCGGGAACCGCCCTGGTGGGTACGGGGGTTCAGCAGGGCCTGAAGGCGCTGCTGGGCAGGGAGCGCCCGCGCTGGAAGGAGCCGGTCGACTCCGCCGACTTCGCCGCGATGCCCTCGGGGCACGCGATGACGGCGGCGCTGGGGTGCGTGCTGCTGCTGTGGCTGCTGCGGGGCAGGGGCGGCGCCGTGGGCGCCGTGCTGTGGAGGTGTGCGCTCGGGTTCGCCTGCGTGTCCGTCGCGGGGGTCGCCTTCACCCGCGTATGGCTCGGGGTGCACTGGCTGACGGACACGGTCGCCGGCGTCCTGCTCGGGACCGCACTGGGGTTGGCCTCGCTCGCCGTGGCGCGCGCCTCAGGCCGTCGCGGGGAACTGCTGCCCGGGCCTGTGGTGCGGGGCCCGGGCGTCGCGGGGTCTCACGGCTTGTAGGCGACGGCTCCCACGTTGTCGACCTCGTCGGGCAGGCCGAAGGGCAGGGCCTCGGGGCGCCAGCGGGAGACGGAGACCAGTCCGGGCTCCAGAATCTCCAGGCCCTCGAAGAACCGCTCGATCTGCTGGCGGGTGCGGTTGACGCGGGGGTTGTCGCTGGTGCGGTTCCACTGGCGGACCATGTCGCGCACCGCCTCGGGGTTGACGACCTCGGTGGAGTCGCTGAAGACGAGGTAACTGCCGGAGGGCAGCGCGTCCATGAGCTGTCCGACGACGCCGTACGCGCTGTCGTCGGTGATGTGCGCGACGATCCCGAGCAGCATGAGCGCGACGGGGCGGTCGAAGTCGAGGGTGCGTGCCGCGCCTTGCACGATGGCGTCGGGGTCCCGCAGGTCGGCGTCGATGTACTGGGTGACGCCCTCGGGCGTGCTGGTCAGCAGGGCACGCGCGTGGGTGAGCACCAGGGGGTCGTGATCGACGTAGACGATGCGGGAGTCGGGCGCGACGCGCTGGGCCACCTCGTGCGTGTTGTCCACGGTCGGCAGCCCTGTGCCGATGTCGAGGAACTGCCGGATGCCGTTGTCCCCCGCGAGGTGGCGCACCGCGCGGCACAGGAAGGCACGCTGCGCCCTCGCGGTCGTCACGATCCCGGGGTTGGTCCTCGCGATGCCGTCGCCGACCTGCCGGTCGACGTCGTAGAAGTCCTTTCCGCCGAGCCAGTAGTTCCAGATCCGCGCCGAGTGCGGCACCGAGCTGTCGATCTCTCTTGGCGCCATGTCCGCGCTGCCCGCCATCTGTTTCCCTGCCCTCCGGTTCGCCTGATGTGCTCACCCAACGTAACCCCAACCGCCCGGCCTGGCCGACGGGTTGGGTGCCCCGGGGTGCCGCCTCCGCGAACGCGCCTGGCATACTCGTGATCATGAAGGGACCGGAGGAGCGCACCAGGACGGCAAAAGCCGTCATGTTCGACTTCTCGGGCACTCTGCTGCGGGTCGAACCGGTCGAACGCTGGCTGGGTCATGTGCTCGCGGACGCCCGAATCTCCCTCACCCCTACGGAATTCGAACTCTGCGCAGTGCGCCTGCGGGACGCCGGGGCGCTGCCGGGCGGCCCCGCACCGCGCGAGGTGCCGCCGGAGCTGCGTGCGCTGTGGTCCACGCGGGATCGCAGCGCGCGGGAACACCGCGCGGCCTACCTCGGCCTCTCGCGCCAAGTGCCGCTTCCCCGGCCCGAGTTGCACGAGGCGCTGTACGAGCGCCACATGCTCCCCGAAGCGTGGCAGCCGTACCCGGACACGGAGCGGGTGCTGGCGGCACTGCACGGGCGCGGGATTCCAGTGGCGGTCGTGAGCAACATCGGCTGGGACCTGCGGCCCGTCTTCCGCGCGCACGGGCTGGACGCCTACGTCACGGCGTACGCGCTGTCGTTCGAGCACGGCGTGCAGAAGCCGGACCCGCGCCTCTTCCGCGCCGCCTGCGAGGCCATGGACAGCGATCCGCGGGACACGCTCATGGTGGGCGACGACGCGCACGCCGACGCGGGCGCACGGGAGTTGGGCTGCGCGGTGCACCTGGTACGCCACCTGCCCGTTGACGAACGACCCGACGGACTGCTGCCCGTACTGGCCGGCGCCGGGTGCCGCGAGGATGTGCCGAGCGATGCGTGAGGCGGGGCACGAGGCCGGGTGCGGGGCGAGGTTGAGGTCCGCACGGGAGGAGCGGGGCGGGGCCGCGTCCCTTAGAGTCGGGGCTCAACGGCGGTCGTCGCCGGGGCGTGGCCTTGCCGATACCGGGGCGATCCCCCGCGTCGCCCCGATATCGGCCGCTGCACCGGGCACCGGTCCACGGTGTGGGAGCGGGCGCCCGAAGTCGTGCTGAGTATATTGGCTGCCAGCCAGTCAACGCAGGAGTTACAGCATGTCCCCCCGGAGCGCATCGGTCAATGAAGAGTTGCGCCGCCGCTCGCGCGAACGCCTGCTTCACGCGACCGTCGAGCTGGTCGCCGAGCGCGGCTACGAGGCGACCACGCTCGGGGACATCGCCGACCGGGCGGGGTCGGCCCGCGGGCTGATCTCGTACTACTTCACGGGCAAGCGCCAGCTCTTCCAGTCGGCCGTCCACCGCCTGATGCATCTGACGCTGGCCGAGGCGCTGGGGAGAGGCGCGGTGCCCGAAGGCCCGTGCGGGGGGCGGGAGATGCTGGCCCGCGCCATCGACGCCATCCTGGGGCTGGCCCGCGACCAACCTGTGCTGATGCGCGCGCACATGGCCGGCATCCTCCAGCAGGAGGGCTTCGTGCAGTGCGACGAGCAGCAACGGCTGGCTGCGCTGCTGCACGACACGGTGTGCCGGTACGGCTCGGCCGACGCGGAGACCGACTACCGACTGCTGCGCGCCCAGTTGATGGGCGCCGTGGTGGCGGTGCTGCTGCCAGGTGCCCCGCTGCCGGTGGAGAGCCTGCGCGCCGAACTCTTCGCGCGGTACGACCTGGAGTGGGAGCTGGGAGTGCCGCCGTGCGGCACGGCAGCGCCCGGTGAGAGGACGCCGGGTCCGCCGCGGGTGCCCGTCGCGCGGCGGCCGTGCGGCCCGGAAAGTACCCCGGAGCCGCACGGCCTGCCGGACCAGCGGTAGTCAGGAAGCGCTGGAACGCTCAGTGGTGGTCAGGCAGCGCCTGGACGGTCAGCGGTAGTCCGGCTGTGTCTGGGCGTTGAGTTCGCCCATCCGTACGCGCTTGGCGCTGTCGGTGCGCCGGTCGTCGATGCGCAGGACGTCGAACCCCTTGGCCATGTCGTTGGAGTAGATGTGTCCGTTGTAGTAGTACGCGGACCAGGAGCCGCCTCCGACGAGGGAGGTCTCGGATATGGGGCCGCGCTCGAAGTAGCCGATCTCGCGGGGCTTCTTCGAGTTGGTGAAGTCCCATACGGAGATGCCGCCCTGATACCACGCCTGGACCATGATGTCGCGGCCTTTGGCGGGAATGAGCGAACCGTTGTGGGCGACGCAGTTCTCGGTGTCGGCCTGGTGGCGCGGGATCTTGAAGTAGCTCTTGAACTCCATCTTGCGCTTGTCGCCCTTGCCGGTGATGTCGTAGATCCCGTCGGCGCCCTTCTGGTCGCCCGTCTCCGCGTTGCAGGTGGGGGCGCCGCCGCCACCCAGCTCGTCGGTGAAGATGACCTTGTCGCCGCGCCGGTTGAAGGTCGCCGAGTGCCAGAAGGCGAAGTTCTCGGTGTCCTCCACGCGGTCGATCACCCGGGGCTTCTCCGGGTTCCGAACGTCCATCAGTATTCCGTCACCCATGCAGGCACCCGCGGCCAGCTTCAGCTTGGGGTACGCGGTGATGTCGTGACATCCGGTGGTCTCACTGGCGTTCGGCTTGTCGGGGTCACCGGGGAAACCGCCGTCCGGGAACAGGACAGGGAAGTCGATGACCCCGGCCTTCTGCGGCTTGGCGCGCGGCACCTTGACGATGGAGATCCCGTCGTGCGGCGGCTGGCAGTCGGGGAACGTCGCGTCGGGTGAGTACGAGGACACGTAAACGTAGACGTTCTTGCGGTCGGGCACGAGGGTGTGGGTGTGCGAGCCGCAGGCCGTCTCGACGGCGGAGACGTACTTCGGCTTGTGCTTGTTGCTGATGTCGAAGATCTTCATGCCCTCCCAGGAGCCCTTCTCCGTGGCGGGCGCCCTGGTGCTCTGGCAGGAGTCGTCGCTGCGCGAGGAGTCGGTGGACAGGAACAGCAGGTTCCCCGACACCGATATGTCGTTCTGCGAGCCGGGGCAGAGCACCTGGCTGACGACCTTGGGAGTCTTCGGCCTGCTGACGTCGTAGACCGTGAACCCGTCGTAGTTGCCTGCGAACGCGTACTTGCCCTGGAAGGCGAGGTCCGAATTGGTGCCCTGGAGCGCACCCTTGGGCAGGTTCGTCAGGTGCGAGATGTTGGAGCTGTGCACGATCTCGTCCTGGCCGGGGATCTCTCCCTTACGGATCGCCTCCTCGGTCTGGGCCCGGTCCCGCTCTGACACCTTCTTGGGCGCCTTCGGTACGTCCCCCGGGTCGGGGACGGCCGCCGCGGGTCCCGCGGAGAAGAGCGCGGCCAGCAGGCCGAGCGCCACCGCAGCCGCTGCGCCCCGCCGCATGCGGGGCGGGGTGGGTCTGTGGATCGAGGTCACTGCTACCTCCCTTGAATCCGTCCGCTCCCCTTCGTGGTGGAACGGTCGCGGATTCCGGCAGTATGACCCGCAGCATGTACATCTCAATAGAGGGAAACAGTCCTGTCATCGGCTGTTTCCACCCGTCACGTGTCCGTGCGTCACCCACGGAGCAGCGCTTCCGAGACTCCCGTCCCTTCCCCACCAGGAGGACCGTGTGACCGACCGTCACAGAGCCCGTCAAGGCGCCCAACGGCACGACGCCCTTCGTCACGGCACCCGGCACGCCCCACGTGGCCCTCGCAGCGCCCGCCGTGCCCGTTACGGTCTGGGCGCCGTGGCACTCGCCCTGGCGTTGGTGGGCCTGCCCGCGCTCACCGCGTGCGAGAGCGGGGCCGAGGAGAAGCGTGCCGACAGGGGGCAGGGGGTCGTCGCACCAGGGAAGCCGGGCGAGGAGGCGGAGACGCTGTCGCCGGAGAAGGCCCGCGAGAAGGCGGGCGGCGACACCAAGGCGAACGCGGCCGACTTCCGGTACGCCACGATGATGATCGCGCATCACCAGCAGGCCGTGGTCATGACGGACCTGGCCCCCCAGCGCGCGGGCAGCGACAGCGTACGCAAGCTGGCATCCCGGATCGGCGCTTCACAGGGCCCAGAGATCAAGGCCATGCGCGGCTGGCTCAAGCAGAACCGCTCGGCGAAGAACGCTCCCGAGGACGGCGGGAAGAGCGGCGGCCACGGGGACCACGGCAGCGGCCACGGGGATCACGGCGGCAAGGGCGACGGCAGCGGGGAGCACGGGGATCACGGCGCCGGGGGCGGTGACGGCGGCCACGCGGGGATGCCGGGCATGGCGACCGAGGCGCAGCTCGCGAAGTTGCGCGCCGCCAAGGGCACGGCGTTCGACCTCCTGTTCCTCACGCTGATGACCACGCACCATGAGGGCGCCATCACCATGGCCGTTGAGCTGATGAAGGGCGGCAACGACGTACGGGTCGAGGAGATGGCCACGGACGTGATGGCGCAGCAGCGGGCCGAGATCAAACGGATGCGGAAGCTCGGCTGACGGCGCTGAGACGCTGAGGACGGGCGGGACCGGGTCAGCTCTCACCTGCGTACGTGACGCGGCGCCAGGAAGCCCTCGTCGCGGGCAGCGGCGATGATGCGCAGGGACTTGCGCCTGCTGTGCCCCGTGGCGCACATGACCGCGAGCACCGGGTCGTCGCCCTGCTCCTGCGCCGCGCGGTACGCCGCAGCCGCGACCCGCCGCCCCTCCAGACCACGCGGCCAGGTGGCGCGTGCGCGGTGCTTGGCCGGTTCCTCCGGCGCCGGTTCCGGCTCGGGTTCGGGTTCGGTTCCGGGCTCGACGGCGCGGAACGAGCGCGGGCCCGCCACCTGGCCCGTGCAGCCCGCCTCGTGCTGCTGGAAGACGACGCGGCACGCGTCCTCCAGCGGCTCGCTGATCCAGGCCGCCAGGGCGGCGAAGCCCTGGAGCGGCAGCGGCGGGTCGGCGCGCATGTCCTCGATCCGGATCTGGCCTTCGACGACGGCCGCCAGCACGTCGATGTGCGAACCGTCGGCGAACGTCAGCCGTACGTTGAACCAGGGCGGCAGCAGATCGGGCGCCCGCTCCGGGATGCCGGGCCCGTACCCGAGGGGGTCGGACGGGTGCTCGGTCTCGTACTCGTGGACGTCCCGGACGGCGGGGCCCGGTGTGGCCGTGCCGTATCCCTGGAGTTCCCACATGGGCCACACCGCGACCGAACCGTTCGGCCGGTACGGGTGATCCGGAGAGTGAGAGGAATGAGAGGAACTTTCCGACACGCCGGCACCGTAGTCCCCTGCCGTCCCGGGAGCCCGTACGGCACGCACGGGTGGGCGGAACGGCCCCCTCCAACAGCGCACCCGCCCCACGGCAGGTCCCGCGCACCCGCGTACACGTGCGCCGCGGCCCTCCCCTCCCCCGCGCTCGGGTGCGATCCTGGAACCCCGCCGGGAAGGAGCACTCCTGTGCCAGCCGATCCCCCACCACCGTCCCCGCTCCGTGTCGCGGTCGTCGGCGCCGGGCCCAGCGGGGTCTACGCCGCTCAGGGCCTGGTCAAGGACGAGGGCGCCACGCCCGCGATCACGGTGGACGTCCTCGACCGGCTGCCGTGCCCGTACGGGCTCGTCCGCTACGGCGTCGCACCGGACCACGAGAAGATCAAGTCCCTGCAGAACAGCCTCCGTACGGTCCTGGAGCACCCCCGGATCCGCTTCCTCGGCAACGTGGAGGTGGGCCCGGGCGGCATCCGTCCGGACGAACTGCTCGGCATGTACCACGCCGTCGTCTACTGCGTCGGCGCCGCGACCGACCGCAGGCTCGGCATTCCCGGCGAGGAGCTGCGCGGCAGCTACTCGGCGACCGACTTCGTCTCCTGGTACAGCGCCCATCCGGACGCCGCGGGCGGCGAGTTCGCACTCGGCGCGCGCTCGGCCGTCGTCATCGGCGTGGGCAATGTCGCGGTGGACGTGGCCCGGGTACTGGTGCGCGGCGTCGAGGAGCTGCGGCACACCGACATCCCGCAGGGCGCCCTGGACAGCCTGGAGCGCAGCACGGTCAGCGAGGTCTCCATGGTGGGCCGACGGGGGCCCTCGCAGGCGAAGTTCACCACCAAGGAACTGCGCGAGCTGGGCACGCTGCCGGGCGTCGGGGTGTCCGTACGCACGGACGAGCTGGCGCTCGACCCGGGCTGCGAGGACCCGGCGAGCCTGCCAACGGCCGTACGCCGCAACGTGACCGTACTGCGCGACTGGGCCGAGAGCGCGGCGGACGGGGACGCGGAGTCACGTCGGGAAGAGCCACAGGAGGAGCCACGGGACGCGCGCGGCATCCAACTGCGGTTCTTCCTGCGCCCTTCGGAGATCCTGGACGACGGTACGGGCGGGGTGCGCGCGGTCCGTTTCGAGCGGACGGCGCCCGACGGGGGCGGCGGCGTCACGGGCACGGGACGGTACGAGGACATCGAGGCGCAGCTCGTGCTGCGCTCGGTCGGCTACCACGGAGTCCCGCTCGCCGGGCTGCCGTTCGACGAGCGCAGCGGCACCGTGCCCCACGCGGCGGGCCGGGTGCTGCGCGAGGGGGCGCCCTCACCGGGTGAGTACGTGGCCGGCTGGATCAAGCGCGGCCCCACCGGGGTCATCGGCACCAACCGGCCCTGCGCCAAGGAGACGGTGGGCTCGCTGCTGGCCGACGCCGGGGCGCTGCTGGAGGCGCGCGGCCCCCTGCCGGACGACCCACTGGAGGCGCTGCGCGCTGCGGGGCGGGTACCGGTGGCGTGGCCGGGGTGGCTGGGCATCGAGTCGGCCGAGGCGGAGCTGGGCCGCAGCCTGGAACGCGGAACGGTGAAGATCCCGGACTGGGAAGGACTGCTCTCGGCGGCCCGACTCCCCGCCTGACCTGCGCGGAAACCCCGGTGCTCGGGCCATTGTCAGTGGGGCGGTGCACACTGTTGCCCACTCGGACAACGACGTCTCGAAAGCGGGTTCCGACATGGCGGACGTACTGCTCGCGGTAGGTACGAGAAAGGGCCTGTTCCTCGCACGGCAGAGCGCCGGGCAACGGCGCACCGCCGACTGGGAGTTCACAGGACCGCACTTCAACGACCAGGCCATCTACTCCGTCGCCATCGACAGGCGCGGCCCCGGCACACCACGGCTGCTGGCCGGAGGCGACAGCGCGCACTGGGGCCCCTCCGTCTTCCACTCCGACGACCTGGGCGTGACCTGGACCGAGCCCAAGCGTCCGCCGATCAAGTACCCGGAGGGCACCGGGACTTCGCTGGAGCGTGTGTGGCAGCTCCAGCCGGGCGGCGAGGGCGAGCCGGGGGTGCTGTACGCGGGGACGGAGCCCGGTGGGCTCTTCAGGTCGGAGGACGGCGGGGAGTCCTTCGAGCTGGTGCGCTCCCTGTGGGAGCACCCCACGCGCCGCGAGTGGGCGCCGGGCGGCGGCGGTCTGGGCCTGCACACGATTCTGGTCGACCCGCGGGACGCACGGGCCGTGACGATCGCCGTCTCCACGGGCGGCGCCTACCGTACCCAGGACGGCGGCAAGAGCTGGGAGCCCTGCAACCGCGGGGTCTCCGCCGTCTTCCTTCCGGAGGAGCAGCGGTATCCGGACTACTCACAGTGCGTGCACAAGATCGCGCGGGACGCTGAGAACCCCGACCGGCTGTATCTCCAGAACCACTGGGGCGTCTTCCGTACGGACGACAACGCCACGAGCTGGACATCCATCGGTGACGACCTGCCCTCCGACTTCGGCTTCCCCGTTGCCACGCACCCGCGGCGCGGAGGTGTCGCGTACATCTTCCCGCTCAACGGGGACGACGACCGCGTGCCGGCCGGGCACCGCTGTCACGTGCACCGCACCGAGGACGCGGGCGCGAGCTGGCAGGAGCTGGGCGAGGGGCTGCCCGAGGCCGCGCACTACGGGCCCGTGCTGCGGGACGCGCTGTGCACGGACGACGCCGACCCCGCCGGTGTCTACTTCGGCAACCGCAACGGGGAACTGTTCGCGAGCGCCGACGAGGGCGACAGCTGGCGGCAGTTGGCGGCGCATCTGCCGGATGTGCTGTGCGTGCGGGCCGCGGTGATCGACTGAGCGGAGCGACCGGCGGGAGGGGGCACGGGGCGTGCCGCTGAGCCAGTAGAGTGACGGCTCGTGGCTGCACGACCGTTGAACGAAATTGTCGAACCGGGCTGGGCGAAGGCGCTGGAGCCTGTCGCCGAACGGGTTGCCTCGATGGGCGACTTCCTGCGCGCAGAGATCGCCGCGGGCCGGACCTACCTCCCGTCGGGCGCGAATGTGCTGAGGGCTTTCCAGCAGCCCTTCGACGACGTACGCGTCCTCATCGTGGGACAGGACCCCTATCCCACTCCTGGGCACGCCGTCGGGCTGTCCTTCTCGGTGGCACCTGAGGTGCGTCCGCTGCCGGGGAGCCTGGAGAACATCTTCCGCGAGATGCACAGCGATCTCGGACTGCCCCGTCCCTCGAACGGCGACCTGACGCCCTGGACAGGCCAGGGCGTGCTGCTGCTCAACAGGGCGCTGACGACGGCACCCCGCAAACCGGCAGCGCACCGCGGCAAGGGCTGGGAAGAGGTCACCGAGCAGGCGATCCGGGCACTGGCGGCACGCGGGCGCCCACTGGTCTCGGTGCTGTGGGGCCGTGACGCGCGCAATCTGCGTCCGCTGCTGGGCGATCTGCCCTCCGTCGAGTCCTCGCACCCCTCCCCCATGTCGGCCGACCGCGGCTTCTTCGGCTCACGCCCCTTCAGCCGCGTCAACGAACTGCTCGCGCGGCAGGGCGCGCAACCGGTGGACTGGCGCCTGCCGTGAGCCGTGCCCCGGGCACGGACGGAGGTTGGGTCCTCGGCGTGGACTCGGGCGGCTCCGGAATGCGGGTGGCACTGGCCCGCCGTACGGGTCAAGGTCCTCAGGGGGACGCGGCGCCGCTGAGCGCGGTGTGTGCCGAGCCGGTGCGTACGGGCCCTGCGGGTATCGACCCGGACCATATGGCCGAGCAGTTGGTGCCGGCCGTGCGTGCGCTGCTGAGCGGCACCGGCGAGCCGGAAGCGCGGCTCGCGGCGGTGTGCGTGGGCGCGGCCGGGATGGTGACCCTCGGGGACGCGCTGCGCGCGCGGCTGCCCGGTGCGCTGGCCGAGGCGTTCGCCGTACGGCGGATCGCGCTGGCCGCCGACGCGGTGACCGCTTACGCGGGTGCGCTCGGGGAGCGTCCTGGCGCCGTGGTCGCCGCAGGGACCGGAATGATCGCGATGGGCACGGACCTGCGCTCATGGCGGCGTGCCGATGGCTGGGGGCATCTGCTGGGCGACTGCGGCAGCGGCGCCTGGATCGGGCGCGCTGGGCTGGAGGCTGCGATGCGGGCACACGACGGCCGTGAGGGCGGCTCGGCCGCGCTGCGTGCGCGCGCCGAGGCCGTGTACGGAGCGCCGCTCAACGGGCTTCCAGGGCAGCTGTATCCGCGTACCGACCGGCCGGCCGTGCTGGCCTCGTTCGCGCCGGAGGTGGCGCGCTGCGCCGGTGAGGACCCCATCGCGGCGGGCATCCTGCGCGCGGCTGCGGGCGAGATCGCCGCGAGCGCCGCAGCGGTGTGCCCGACGGGCCGCGAGAGCCACGCCGACAGCGAGCAGCGCGGGGGCGGCCTCGCCGGGGAGAACGGCGGCGAGAGCGCCGGTGAGGGCGGCTGTGACGGCGCCGCTGAGGGCGGCCGGGACGGCGAGGGCGCGGACGGTCGTCAGGGCGCAGGCGAGGCCCGGCGCAGGGCTCTCAACGAGGTCGGCGTCGAGGACGAGGGCGGGGCCGGCGTCGGTGTCGGGGCAGGCGTCACGGTGGCGTTCACGGGCGGGCTCTTCCAGTTGGGGAAGGCGCTGACGGGACCGCTGCACGCCGAACTGGCGCGGCGGCTTCCCCGGGCCCGCGTCGTGGAGGCGGCGGGCGACCCCCTGCAAGGGGCGCTGCTGGTCGCGAGCAGGCTCGCGGAAGGGCGGCTCGCGCTCCCCGTCGTTCCACCGCTCCTGACCCTGGTCGAGGATCCGTAACGGCAGCTCACAGCCGCCAATGGAGAGAAACCACCAAAAGCAACCCGTCGACGCGCGGGGCGAATGGGGACAAACGCGCACTGGTCTCCCCCGGCCAAACAGCCAAGCCCATCAAGGCATTAGCATGCGGGCGCATGAGCTCCCCCACAGGGCCGGAGAGTGGCCTGCCCGTACGAATGCCGCGACCACGACAGCCCGGAAGGCACCGCCGACCGGAACCCGTCGTCGCTCCCGAGAACGCGCCCGCACTGGTGCTGGCCGTGCCCGGCACGCCCTCCAGCGCCACCCGAAGCCTTGCCGAGGAGACGCTGAGCATCGCGCGCTCCGAACTGCCGGGGCTCGACGCGCGGATCGGGTTCGCCGAGGGGGACGATGAAGAATTTCCCACCCTCGCCTCAGCCCTGAACCAGGCCGCCGCCGAGCGCGAAGCGCGGCAGCGGCGCCGGCGCGAGGCGCCCGTACCCGAGGAGTCCCTGGAGAACACACCCTCCGAAGAACACGCCGCCCAGGCACCAGCAGCCGAGGAGGGCGAGCCAGGAGAGGGGCTGCCCGCCGTCGTCGTACCGCTGCTCGCGGGTCCTGACGCCGCGCAGATGCGACGTATCAAGCAGGAGGTGCTGAACAGCGGCTCAGGGGCCGAACTCACCGATGTGCTGGGCCCGCACCCGCTGCTCGCCGAGGCCGTGCACGTACGGCTGTCGGAGGCCGGTCTCGCCCGCGCCGACCGCGCACGGCTGTTCACCGTCGCGACGGCGGCCGACGGCATCATCCTGGCGACCGTCGGCGGCGAGGAGGCCGTACAGGCGGCGGGGATCACGGGAATGCTGCTCGCCGCGCGGCTGGCCGTACCCGTGCTGGCCGCCGCGCTGGACGACGAGGGCTCCCTCACCCGTACCGCCGCACAGCTGCGCGACTCCGGCTCGCAGCAGCTCGCCGTCGCACCGTGCCTGATCGGGCCCGAACTCGCTGACGGGCTGCTGGAGGCGGCGGCGCAAGAGGCGGGCTGCGCGACGGCCGAACCGCTGGGTGCCTACCCCGCGCTCGGAAAGCTCGTGGCCTCCACCTACGCGGTGAAGGCGGGGATCGGCCAGCAGCGGGCGCCTCAGGGCATGCCCGTGCGCTGACGGGCCCCGCCGGTCAGCGCACGTTCGCGACGGCCGGCGGAGGGGCCGTCAGCCGAAGACGACGCACGAGGCGGCCGGGGCCGCGAGGGAGCCGGCACGGTGCGGCATTCCGGCGGTCCGGTCCACCTCGAACCAGGTGACGTCGCCCGAGCGCTCGTTGGCCGCGTACAGCCACCGCCCCGAGGGGTGGACGGCCAGGTCGCGCGGCCAGTGTCCGCCGCAGGGCACGGTGGTCACGCGCTCAGGCAGCCCGCCGCCCGTGTCCAGCGCGAGCGCCGAGACGCTGTCGTCGCCCCTGTTGGCGGCCCAGGCGAAGCGTCCGTCGGGCGAGATGGTCAGCGCGGAGGGCTGGTTGACGGTCTGGGTGCGCTCGGGAGGCAGGATCCTCGTCTCACCGAGCGGTTCGAGGTCTCCTCTGGCGGCGTCCCAGCTGCACGCCGTCACGGTCGAGTCGAGTTCGTTGATGACATAGGCGCGAGCCACGGCGCCTGTCGCTCCGGCAGGCGGGAAGGCCAGATGGCGCGGTCCTGAACCGGCGCGGAACGGGATCTCCCTGTGCGGATGCGGGCCGGGCCCCGTGCCCTGGAGGTCGTAGATCCACACCGAGTCGGTGCCCAGGTCGACCGAGAGCAGCCACCGCCCTGACGGGTCGGGCACGACGGCGTGCGCGTGCGGACCCTCCTGGCGTTCCTTGTCCGGCCCCTGCCCCTCGTGCTGGTGGGTGGAAGCGGGCCCTTCGAGGGCTCCGTCGGCACGTACCCGCAGGGCACTGACGTTCCCCGAGGTGTAGTTGGCCGTGTAGAGGCAGCCCGCTGCGAGGGCCACGTGCGTGGGCCCCGAGCCGTCAACGGGCACGGTCGCCCCGAGTTGCGCGGGACCACCGGCACGCTCACCGGCACCGAGGGAGAAGGCAGCCGCGCCGCCCTCCGTCTGCTCGCTGACCGCGTACAGGTGCGCGCGGTCGGGGGCCAGCGTGAGGAAGGACGGGTCGGGTACGGCGTCCGTGTGGTGCAGGGCCGTGAGCGCCCCGGTCTCCACATCGAGGGCCGCCGTGGTGATACCACGCCCTCCGGCCGAGGTGAACGAGCCGATGTAGGCCCGCTGTTGAGTGTCCGCTCCGCCTGCCAACGCACCGCTCCTTCGCCGTTCCGGGCTGGGAGGACGACCGTAACAGGTGCTCACAAGGCTGGTCTGGACCATGTACGTGAACGAGGCGGGTGCGTGCGGGCGAGCACGCGCCAGCGGACCGGCGGCACAGGGGCGGTCGGACGGGTCCGGCGATCACGGGGGCGGCGGTCCGGCCGTTCCGGGTCAGCGGAGTACGGCGGGTGACGAGGCGTCGCGTACACGCAGGCGGGGCTCGCCCGTACCGTCCGCGGGGACGCTCCAGATGTCCGACTCGCGCCCGGACTTCCCGGGCAGCGCGTAGGCGATACGCGCGGAGTCGAGCCACAGCACCTGGTCGTCGACGCCCCGCCGCTCGGCCAGCGGCCGTTCGCGCTGGGTACGCAGGTCGAGGACGTGCAGCCGCCAGGGCGCCCTGCCGCCGCCCGGCACCTTCTTCTTGAAGGCGAGGCGCCGCCCGTCGGGCGAGAGCGACGGGCACTCGGCGTTCTCGCGCACGGCGCGCGCCGACCACGTCCGCATGTCGCCCTCGACGAGGTAGGTCTTCCCCTTGGTCGAGACGGTGGCGTAGAAGCGGTTGTCGTCATCGGCGAAGGTCACACCCCAGTAGTTGACGTCCGGTGCGTGGTAGCGGCGTCCGTCGACGGTGAGCTGGATGCCTTCGATGTTCTTGACGAGGTATCCGGTACGGGTGTCCAGGATGCCGGTGCGGGTGGAGAAGGACGACTGGTTGTAGGAGTCGCCCGAGGTGAAGTTGGTCCACGACAGCATCCGCCCCGAAGCCGAGACGCGGGCACGGTTGGGGATGCCGTCCAGGGGGACGCGGCGCTTCTCCTTGAGGTCCTCGTCGAGCACGACCGCGTACGAGCGCGGCGGGATGCCGGTGCGCCGCTGGAGGCACAGGCCCGTGCCGGCCGCCGCGTGGAACCGCCGGCATGCCGGGCCCCCTGTGGGGCGTGCGCCGTCCCCGCTCACCGGCAGCCTCGCCACCCTGCCCTCGCCGGCCCCGTCGCGCGTGCTGCGGAACAGCAGCCTCCCGCCGCCGCCATCCAGCCCGAACGCCGAGTCCACCGCGGTGGGTTCGGCCCGCCCCCCGGCGGCCTGGACGGTGTAGGTGACGGCGACCGTGGCGAGCACAGCGGCGGCTGCCCCCAGTGCGGCGATCCGCGCGCGCAGGCTCGGCCCGCGCGTGCGGGAACGTGCGGTCTCGGCTGCGGACATTCAGTCCTCCTGGATACGTACGGGGTTCGCGCGTGTTCCGCGCAGCAGCAGTGCGGCAAGGGCGAGGGCGACGGCCAGCCCGGTGCCGGCCAGGGCGAGCGCCAAAGTGGTGCCCCACAGCGTCCAGGCAGCACCGAAAGCGACGGCCGCGAGAAGCCTTCCGAGCGCCTGGCCCGTCTGCAGCACGGCCATACCGCTCGCCTTCCGGCGCGCGGGCAGTGCGGGCGCGGCGAGCGCCATGAGGACGCCGTCGGTCGCGGCGTAGAAGACCCCGTGCAGCAGCAGCGCGGCGCAGAGCAGGGGCAGGCCACCGAACGGCCCGAGCAGCAGCGCGTAGACGAGGAGCAGTGCCGCGTGCCCGTACAGGAACGGCAGTCGGCGTCCTGTGCGGTCGGCGAGCCGGCCGAAGGGAACGGCGAGGAGCAGGAAGACGGCGGCGGTGCCGAGCGGCAGCAGCGGGAACCAACTGGTCGCGAACTCCAGTCGCCGCTGCAGCAGCAGGTAGACGAAGGCGTCCCCGATGGTCGCGGCACCGAGCAGGGTCGCCGCTCCCAGTACGCGGCGGAAGACGTGCTCACCCAGCAGCCCGGGCACCGCACGCAGGCGTGGGGGCGGCGGCTGCGCACCGGACGTGCGTACGCCCGGTGCGAGACCCGGTGCGGGGCCCGGTGCGGGGCCCGGTGCGGGGCCCAACGTACGGGCCATCGCGGGGCTGCCGCGCCCGGGCACGAAGGCGAGGAACATCAGTACGCCGAGCACGCCGACGCAGAAGCTCACGACGAATACGGCGTCGTAGGCGTCGGCGGTTGCCCACAACAGCGCGAAGGCCGCGAGCGGACCGAGAAGGGCCCCCGTGGTGTCCATCGCACGGTGCACGCCGAAGGCCCTCCCCAGCGAATCTGCCGGGCTGCTCAACGAGATGAGCGCATCCCGCGGAGCCGTACGCACCCCCTTGCCGACACGGTCGGCGGCCAGCGCGCCTCCGATACCCAGGGTGGAACCCCCGGCCAGGAGCAGACCGAGGCGGGAGAGCGCGGACAGGGCGTAACCCGAACCGGCGACGAGCTTGTGGCCGCCCCTGCGGTCGGCCGCGTGGCCTCCCAGGAGGCGGACGAGCGCGGTGACCCCGTTGTAGAGCCCGTCGAGAAACCCGAACTGGAGCGGGTTAAGGCCCAGTCCGAGAACGAAGTAGAGCGGCAGCACCGCCGTGACCATCTCCGAGGAGATGTCTGTGACGAGGCTGACAGCACCGAGAGCGAGAACAGGCCCGGCGACACGGCCGCGCGCCGCCGGCGCGCGCACGGCGGCCGTACCTTCGGGCTGTGCCCCCGTCTCCCGGCTGGAGGCGAGATACATCCGGACTCCTGGTCGGTGAGATGCGTGGCGGCCAAGCGACCAAGCGACGAGGCGGTGAAGACGGCCAGTTGGTCACGCAGCCGCGCGGTCACGGGATCGCGCGGTCACGGGATCGCGGGACCACGCGGCCTGACGGTCAGTGGCACTGGAAGTCAGGGCTGCTGTCTTCGACATCGCCGTCGGCGTTCACGAAGTCCCAGGAGAATCCGGTGTCGGTGAAGTCCATGCGCAGGACGCCGTAGGAGCCGCTGATCCGCTTCTCACTGTTGGGCTGCTCGTCCTGGATGTCGTAGGGGCTGGCGCCGCCCACTCCCCCGATGACCTCGACGATGCCCTTGTCCGGGTCCGCCTCGGCGTCCGGGGTCTGGGGTGCGAAGCGCTCGTAGTGGTGGTCGTGGCCGTTGAGGATCAGTTCGGCACCGTTGTCGTACAGGATGTCCCAGACGGGCTTGCTGACCGGCTCGTTGCCGTGCTCTCCGGACGAGAAGAGAGGGTGGTGGAAGACCGCGGCGACGCACTTCTTGTCGTTCGCGGCGAGGTCTTCCTTGAGCCAGGTGAGCTGTTCGTCGTCGTCGAAGCTGTTGGAGTCGAGGGCGACGAAATGCCAGTTGTCCTGGTCGAAGCTGTAATACGGCTCGCCCTTGGGGTAGGCGATGTCGCCGAAGTAGTTCTTGTAGCCGGTGAGCGCGCCGTCGGGGTCGTACGTCTCGTGGTTGCCCGCCGTGGGGCGCGTCTTGTCCTTGAAGCGGCCCCAGGTACCGGCGTAGTACTTCTCGAAGTCCTCGGTGCGCGCGTCGTCGTACTGGTTGTCGCCCATGGTGAGGACGAACGCCGGGTCGATCTTCTCGGTGAGCGCCGCCGTACGGGGGTGCTCGCAGCCGCTGTCGTCCTCCGTGCACTGCTCGGCGATGTCACCGGCGGCTACGGCCGTGAAAGCGGCACGCGGACCGGGCGCGGGCCCCGCGTCCGCCTGTCCCGCCGGCGACCAGATCAGTAACCCCGCGACGAGTGCGGCTGCCCCTGCGCCCGCCGCGGGCAGGGCGTAACGGCGTTTTCTCCAGGTGGGGGTGGATGACACGTCGGTCTCCTCAGGAGGGTGATGGCCTGTCGCCACGGCATCCTGACGATCCGGCATGCCCGCGTCAATGCATCGGGAGATGAATTATTAGGAAAGCTTCCTGTTCTGCTGTCTTCCCCGCTGTCTCTTTCAGCGCGAGAGCGTCAAGTGCCGCCCACCGACGGCCTGTTGAGCACCGATCCGCCGAGCCGAGGGGTCGACGGGTCGACGGGCTGGAACGCGGTGGCCCTGGCGCGCACACGGACCTGCGCCAGGGCCACGGCACTCTGCCGGAGGAAGCGGTCACGGGACGTAGACGCCGTAGACCGGTGCGAGCGTGGCACCTCCCCCCGCGTTGATCGTCCCTGCCAGGCTTCCGGCGCAGCCGGCGTCCATGTACAAGGTGATACGGGCGTCGGTGTGGTTCTCGATCGACGCCTGCCCGGGAACCGGGTAGCAGCCACTGGGGTTCTGGTAGCGCTGCCCATTGATCACCAGTTCGCCGGTCGCGGCCTGCGCGCTCTGCGGCCCGGCCAGGATGAGAACCCCGGCAGCGGCCAGGGCACTGAATGCAGCGGTAACGCGTCCTCGCATCGGAGTCCCTCCTCCAGGGAACGACCCGGCGCCCGCCCTCTGCGCCGCGCCGGGAGCCCTGGCAGGCGACCGGCCGGCGAGGGCTTGATGCGGTGGTGCTGCCCGGCGGTCCCGTACGCCATACGGGCCGGAGAACCGGTTACCGCGAACGGGGGATCCGCCGCCTGGAGCCCAACTCGCCTGCTTCTGGCGCTAGTTGGAGAGAGAGTTGGGCATCAGGGAGGCGCGGACTTCCAGGGAAGCGCGGACTTCCGGGGAGGCGGCGTCCGGGAGGCGGCCCGGGGAGGTGGCATGGACCCTCCGGGCCAGGACCGCCTTTCCCGCTCGGGCGCTGCTTGCGCTCAGTCCGCTGCCCTGAAGACGTCGGCGGTGGACCAGGTGGGGCGCAGCCCTACGCCGCCTTGCGCTTGCGGGATGTAGGTTTCCGCTTCCAGGTAGCGGGCCGCGTCGATGTGGTAGTCCCAGTTGCCGCGCACGAGGTGGCGGTACCCCTCCAGGACCACGAGGACGTCCTGGATGACTTCCGGTGTGGCCTCCGGCAGGGCCTGGAGCTGCCCGGGGACCGCTGCGACGGCCGCCTCGAACTGGACCATCAGCCGATTGGCGACATCGGCCACGATGTCGGCTGCCTCCTGGAGAGAGCAGCTCCGGTGCTCACGGACGATCAATACGGCATTGTGCACATAACCGACGGCCGCTTCTTTCGGGGCCGAATAGATGTCGTTGTAGAGACCGATCCACTCCGAGGAACGGTTGCGCGCTTGCCTCATCGCGGGCAAATTACGTACCGCGGCAGGCAACTCGATGCCGTGCACGTACTCCGCCAGGTGATGAAACATCAATTCGTCGACACCCAGGCGTCGGTGGGGCAGGTATTCGTTGAAGTCCATCACTCGGCGGGCACGGCTGGCGCGCACCTCGGTCAAGTAGGTGCGGATCCAGGAGGCATTCGTCTCCCCCAGGAGGCGCCGCCACCGCGGTGAGCGCCCCGCGGTCAGATCGCCAAGGACATCGACCAGGGCACGGGACGCGTCGCAGGCCGCTTCGCGCTCGCCGCGAGAGACACCGATCAGTTCGGAAGTGAGGCCGGCGACGGTCTGCTCATCCTGGTCGCTGATGGCGTCGTCGCACATGTCGTCCACGATGAACGCCCAGAGCATGTACCGGTTCGGAGCGAGGAGATGGGAATGGTCGGCACGTGGGTAGTAGAGCGCCGTGGTGTAGTGGGGGCGGGTGCGGAACAAGTGATTTCGCATGGCGTCGGTGGTGATCAGACGGAAATGGTCTCCCCATTCCCACTGATCCCTCTCAACGGTCGCCATGGCGGCTGAGGTTCCGAATTCCGGCAGCGGCATAGCACATGCCGGAACGGTGAAGGACTGCATGCTGTCCGGCTCCGTTCATGGGAATACAGCGCTATTTCCCGCTCCGGCCGGGTGGGACACGTGAAATTCGCGGACGTACAGCGGAAGAGAGTTATTCACACAATCTCCCCCGCACTGAACGACACCGCTCAGTTTCCTCGTTGAGAGTCCGGCATCTGACGTCCGGCGTCACACACCCACCCTCATGACATGACCGGAACCCCACAATTCGGCACACCTGACAGCCACCTTTTCGGGGCGATCCCGCACCCCTCCATAAAGGCATGCGAACAATACGGAGGCCGATACTGGTTCAGCTGAACCAGTAGCCGTGCCGTGCCGTGCCGGCGAGCCTGTGTGGCCGTGCCGCTCCCGTTACTGGCCCACCCTGCCGTCGACGCACTCGCGCAACAGGTCGGCGTGGCCGCAGTGGCGGGCGTACTCCTCGATGCGGTGCACCATCAGCTCGCGCACAGCGGTCCCGTCCTTCCCCAGGCGCTCGCCCAGGTCGGGGTGTTCGGCCAGTGCGGCGTCGGTCGCGGCCTGTTCGCGTTCCAGCTCGGAGTACGCGGCGTCGACCACGGCCTGGTCGGCGACAGCTCCGTCGAAGTCGGCGTCGCGCTCGCCGTACAGCTTCGGCAGGGGGTCGGCGTCGCTGATCCAGTTGCGCCAGTCCCGTTCCACCTCGGCGAGGTGGCGGACCAGCCCGAGCAGCGACATCGTCGACGGCGGAACCGACCGCCGGGCCAGTTGTTCCGCGTCCAGCCCTTCGCACTTCATCCGCAAGGTCATGCGGTAGCCCGCGAGGAAGTCCTGCAGGGTCGCGAGCTCGCCGTCCGGGCTGGCGCTGTCGCTGTCGCGTGGGTCGTCGTCCGGGTCGACCCACATGTCGGCGTAGACGGTTGCCTGGCTCCATCGCGCGGGTTGGTCACTCATGCGCTCATATTCGTCCGTACGAGCCCACGCTCGCTAGTGCCCGGGGATCTCAGTGTTCTTGGCGTTCTTGGCGTTCTTGGCGTTCTTGGCGTTCTTGGCGTTCTTCGCGTTCTTCGCGTTCTTCGCGTTCTTCGCGTTCTTCGCGTTCTTCGTGTGGCTCAAGTACCGGCCCCGCTGGCTCAAGCTCCGATCAGCGGCGTACGCGTCGGGCTGCGCAGGGGTTCGGCGAGTTCGGCGAGTGCTTTCTCCAGGCCGTGCAGGTGGGCCAGCGCCGGTTCCGCCGTGGCACCCTGCGGCAGAGGGGCGTGATGAGCCGTGCGCGCACGCGTGCCCTCCTTGGTGGTGAGCGCCTCGACCGCGGTCTCTACGCGGCAGCACGCCGCGGCGAGCCGGTTGTCGTGGGAGGCTTCCGGATCCGCGCTGATGGAGGCCAGCCCTCGCACCTCCCTGGCGCAGTCGTCCAGCAGCGCGAGGACCTGGCGGGCCCGCTCCTTGCGGGCCCGCAGCGGGCTGAGCGGGTGGACCAGCGGGGCGAGCGAGGAGCGGACCTTGCCGAGAAGCTGCTGGAGTTCGGCGACGCGCGGCGACGGGTCCGCCGACTCGGAACCGGCGAGCCGGGCCGCCGCCTCCGCCGTGCAGGCGTGCACGCACCGCAGTGCGTGCCGTATCCAGGCGTTCGTGGTGGCATGCGTGGTCACGGGAAAGACGCAGAGGACCGCGAGCATCGCGCCGAGCGCCCCGACGCCGGTCTCCGCTGCCCGCAGCGCGAGCAGCGCCGGGTCGAGCACGCCGAGAAGCCCGTAGAGGACCCCTGCCATCAGCGTCACGGCGAGCACCATCCAGGTGTAGGAGACGGCGGCCGTGTAGAAGATCCCGAAGACGCTGACAGCGATGATCAACGCCGAAGGAACGGGAGCACCGTGCAGCGGAACGGCGACCAGAAGGCCGACGGCGATACCGATGACGGTCCCCAGCACCCGCCGGAATCCACGTACCAGGGTCTCCCCGCTCGAAGCCGTGTTCACGAACACCCACCACGTCGCGCCGACGGCCCAGTACCAGCGCTCGTCGGACAGCACCTGCCCGACGGCGAGCGCGAAGGCACCACCGGCGGCGGCCTGGACCGCCTGCCGGGTGGCCGTCCTGGCCATGCCACCGGGCGGGGCCGGCGGTACGGAAGGCGGCAGCCGGCGCTCGTAGCACCAGGCGCCGAATCGCACGGCCGACGCGGCGCACAGCGACAGGAGGATCGCGGCGAACAGCTCGGGCAACTGGCCCGGCACCGTGTGCAGGAACTGCGAGGCGAAGAAGGTCATGAACGCGAAAAGACCGAGCGCGTGCCCACGCGGCCCCCACCTCCGCGCGTACACCCCGGCCCCCATGACGGCGAGGAACGCGGCGTCCCGGGCGACCGGGTAGTCGTGAAGCAGCGCCGCGAGGGTGAGTACCGGCAGGCCGACGACGGGCAGCAGAACGGTCGTGACCGCCTGCCCACGCACGGTCGTGTCCAGGACGGTGAAGAGCGCGAGGAGCGCGGCCAGCCCGCCGGTGATGGCCGCGACGAGCGAGTGCCCTGCCAGGCCGCACACGGTCACCGCGGTACCGATGCCGAGGACCGCCCTGGCAGCGCTGCGCAACCGCAGCCGCCCTGGGTCCGGAGCCACGAACATCGCCTTGAGCACAGTGTGCCGTCCCTTCTTCGTTCTCGGCTTCTTCGTTTTCGGCATGAATAAGGCGCTGCGGGGGTCCGCAGCGCCATCGCCAAGAACATCACACCATTTCTGCGCCCAAAGCCCCAACACGGACCTCGGGACTTGTGGCCCTGGAGGCCATGGAGGTCTGAGAGGACGTTGAGTTCCGGTCTCCCTCGGTCTCGTACCAGAGGGTGCGGGTCTACGTCGCTCGCCGTCGCCCTCGGAGGGGCGGACACTCCGGTGGGGCCGGTGCCGGGGACGGCGGACTTCCCGCGCGAGGGCGGCTGAGGGGCGCGGCTGAGGGGTGGGACGGGGTCGGGTTACTGCACCCGGGCCTGGTGGGGGTGGTGCGGGTCGGTGGGGCAGGCGTACAGCTGGAGGGTGGCGGCGTCGGCGACCTGAAGCATCGCGGGGGTGGGAGATGTCCCGTGGTCTTCGAGGGGGGTCCAGGAGGCGGACTCGTCGGTCCACTCGGTGGAGGCGAGAGTGAGGAGCGGGGTCATCCGCGCCTCACAGGCGGGGCAGGGGACGGGTTCGGGGTCGGTCAGGCCCCAGGCCGGCCAGCCGCCGACCTTCGAACCGGGGGCGTAGGAGAGGCCGTTGAGATAGGCGAGCTCGTCTCCGTCCCAGGTGTCGGGGTCCTCAAGGCGGACGGCGAGGTCGGGCTCCAGTTCCATGGGGTCGGGGTACTCGGTGACCTGCTCGGGGGCGAGCAGGCAGAGCTCCGGGAGGCAGCCCTCGTACTGGACGGCGGGGGGCTGCGGGGCGGGCTCCTGAAGCGGCTTGGCGATCGCGTCGGCGGTGCGCCAGTGCAGGCGGGTAGCAGGTTCGACCTGGCCGGGATGATCGAAGGGGCACCACAAAAGCTGCAGCAGGTCGGCGCCGTGCGGCGGGCGCAGGCCGGGGACCTCGGCAGCGTGCAGCTGCGCCACCGGGAGCATCGCGACCGGCTCGCACGGTCCGGGCCATGCGCGGCCGGCCCGCGCACGTTCGCGCTGGTCCTGCTCCTGCGGGGTGAGCGCGCGCCGGGCCACGGCCGCGCGCAGACGGCGCAGCATGCGGACGTCGTCGGGCGTCGGGATGTGGCGGCCGTCCGGCTCGTGCGGACCCTCGCAGTGGGGCCAGGGCTCGTCGGCGGGCCACAGGAGAGGCCCGCCGATCGAGCTGTCGCGCGGGGTGGGCGATCCGGGCCGCGGGTGCAGCCGGGTCGCCGTGCGCGCCAGGGGAGCCAGGTCGGGGACGACTGCTGCGGCGTCGTACGCCCGAGGCGGGGTGGTGCGGTACAGAGTGGTTCCCATGTCCGGCTCCCTTATGGCGCGTTGCTCGCCTTGCTCCGGATCAGTTTCCGGGGTTGACGCTACCCGGGCCGGTGTTTCCCGCGATGCGGAACCAGAACAGCGACCGCGAGCTGCCGTCGTCGCGCTGGAGCGGGGCGCCGAAGATGTTGGCGATCAGATGGCAGCGGGAGAGGCGAGCTCCGGGCGCATTGGCGTCCCGGAGGATCCAGGCGTCGCGCCAGCCGGTGATGCCGCCGCGGACCGCCCAACCACCGACCTGCCAACGGCCCGACCGCCGACCAGCCAACGGCGCAATGGCCCGACCGCCGATCGCGCGAGGCAACTGGCGTGGACCGTGCCAGGTCAGCGAGCCGGGTACTCGCCATGCGACGGGGACAGGGAGGCGGAGGTCCTGTTCCGGTGGCCTCCGGCTTCAGGTGGTTGGCGGTGCCAGCGTTGCGGGGGTGGGGCCGTCGGGGCGGACGGTGATGCCGTACGTCGTCTTCGTGGGGGTGGAGCGGAAGACCGGGGTGTGGGTGGGGAGGAGGTGTTCGAGCAGGACGGTCGATTCGCGGAGGGCGAATTGCAGGCCCAGGCAGGCGCGGGGACCGATGCCGAAGGGGAAGTAGGCGCCGGGGTGGGTGGGCCGGTTGTCCGGGGTGGTGAAGCGCCGGGGGTCGAAGCGTTCGGGGTCCGGCCACAGTTCGGGGTCGCGGTGGGTGAGGTAGGGGCAGACCAGGATGTCGGTGCCCGCCTCGACGGTGTAGCCGACCAGCGTGTCGTCCTGGGCGGCGTAGCGCGGCAGGACCCAGGCGGACGGATAGAACCGGAGCGTTTCGTGGACCAGGGCCTGGATGGCCCGGCCGCGTTCGGCCGAGCCTTCGCCACCGGCGGCGAGCGCCTGCTCGCGGGCTTCGGGATTGCGGTCGAGGAGCAGATGGAGCCAGGTCAGCGTGGAGGCTGTGGTCTCGTGCCCGGCCACGAGCAACGTGACCAGCTCGTCACGGATCAGCTGGTCCGTGTACTCGGGGCGCTCGGTCGCGGCGTCGACCAGGACGTGCAGCAGACCGGGCCCGTCGGGGCCGACCGCCCCGTTCCGGGCGGCTTCGATGGCGTAGCGGGCGACGGCATCGATCCGGGCGAGTTCCCCGGCTACGGCGTCCCGCGCCTCGGTGGCATCGGCCGGCAGTGTCGGCAAGGCGGTCGCCACCGCTTCCACCGCCGCCAGTTCGCGTCCGGTCCCGTCATCGAGGGGATGTCCGGTGAGGGAACGCCAGATGGCGTCCAGCGCGAAGCGGCGCATCTCCTGCCCCACATCGAGGACCTCCCCGGTACGCGCGTACCGGTCCCAGCGCCGCGCTGTCGTACGGGCAGCCTCGGTGATCCGCTGTTCGTAACGGCGCATCCCGGTGCCGGTGAACTGCGACTGCAACAGGCGGCGTTGCCTCCTCCACGCCTCCCCGGTAGCAGCCATGACACCGCCGCCGAGCAGCGCACGGGCCCGGTGCGAGCGCTTGACGTACCGCTCAGGATGCCGCGCGAGTACATGCTGGACCGCCTGCGGGTCGGTGACGAGCACGGTGGGAGCCGATCCGAGGCGGAACGCCGCGACGCCGCCGGAGCGCTCGCGCACCTGCGACAGCAACTCGACGAGTTCGCCTCCCTCCGCGCGCCACCGCTCGACGAGTCCGGCCTCGACTTCGGGGAGCGGCCGTCCGGCCCCGGGGCCGGGCGGGGTCCCGGGAGGGTGCGGGGTCCCGGGAACGGGCGAGGCCCCGGGAACGGGCGGAGTTCCGGGAACGTGCGGAAGGGAGCCGGGACCGGCTTCGGTGTCCATGTTCTTCTCCTGGTCAGCCGCTGAGCTTGGCCGCGACGGAGCACTGTCACCACGGACTGTACGGGAGCCGGCCCGGCACCGGTCACGGTCCACATGCTCAACGGCTCGCTCGCATGGGCGTGTTGCCCGGCCCGCGTACGCGGATCCGCGTCCTCTTCCCGCTTCCCCCCTTCCCCATCGTCGACATCGTCCCCTCGTCGACATCGCGGGCGTGCGGGCGTGCGGGCGAAAAGGGGGCGCTGACCGGGTCCGATCCAGACGATCGCGTGGTTCCTCGGCTGTCACCGCCTCACCGTTCGGTACGAACGGGAGATCAGGGGTCCAAGCGCGATGAGTTTCGTCTTGGTTCCTCGTCTGTACCCACAACACGTCATCAACCGCGCGCGAGGAGAGCATCATGGCGGCTGTATACACCTGGGACGTCTTTTCCACCCTCGACGGCTACGGCTCCTACGGACCCGACGGCGACTGGGGCGGCTACTGGGGCAAGCAAGGCCCCGAGCTGCTCGACCACCGCCTGAGCTTGTACGGCGAGGAACAGCGCATGGTCTTCGGGGCCAACACCTTCCGGCCGTTCGTGCAGATGCTGGCCGCGAGCACCGAGGAGTCCGACGTGCGTGACCCGTGGGTCACGCGGATGAGGAGCCTGCCGGCAACGGTGGTGTCGACCACTCTGGAAGGGCCTCTCGACTGGCCGGACGCGAGCGTCATGAGCGGCGACGCCGTCGATGTCGTCGCCCGGCTCAAGGAGGAGTCCGAGGTGCCGTTGCGCTCGCACGGCAGCCTGTCGATGAACCGCGCGCTGATGGCCGCCGGTCTGGTCGACCGCGTCCAGGTGACGCTCTTCCCTGTGCTCAGCGGCCGGACCGGGGCCGAGCCGATCTTCCGGGGTGCGGCCGACTTCGACCTCGAACTGATCGAGCACAGGACACTCGACGGCCGCACCCAAGAGCTCATCTACCGGCCCACCCTGCACCGCTGAACACAGCCATGCACCAGCTGTTTCGGCGTTGCCGTGCGGGAACGGCGTGCTGTGCCCGCACTCGTGTGCCTACTCGCCTCGCTTGCGAAGGAATCCTGGCGCGGAATGCCGAGCGGGATGTCGGAGAGGAGGGCCGAGCGCGACGTCGGGCGGAACGCCGGGAAGCGGGCCTCGGCCGCGACGACGTATCGACAGCAGCCGCACAGCAGCCGCAGAGCAGCCGCAGAGAGAACAGGCGAGGGAGACAACCAGATGGGCAAGATCACCACCGGAGCCACCACGATGTCCCTGGACGGCTACATCGCCGGGCCGGAAGAGAGCGGCTTCGACCTGCTGTTCCAGTGGTACGGCAACGGCGATGTCGAGATCCCGTCCGCCAGTCCCGACGTGCCACCGTTCCGCGTCTCCGCTGCCAGCGCCGCGCTGATCAAGCGGGAGTGGGCGAACACCGGTGCACTGCTCGTCGGCCGGCACCTCTACGACATGACGAACGCCTGGGGAGGACGTCACCCGATGGACCTGACCACGGTCGTGCTCACCCACCGCCGCCCCGATGACCGGCCGGAGGACGACGAGAACTTCGTCTTCGTCACCGACGGCATCGAGGCGGCGGTGGCCAAGGCGAAGGAGCTGGCCGGAGAGAAGGATGTCGTGGTCAACGGTGGGCAGATGGCCCGGCAGTGTCTGGAGGCCGGCCTGCTCGACGAGGTCGGTGTCGCGCTCGTACCGGTCGTCCTGGGCGGTGGGAAGCCGCTCTTCGGCGAGCTCGGCATCGCGCCGGTGCAGTTCGACGGGCCCGTCGCGGTGGTCGAAGGCCAGGGCGTCACCCACCTGCGCTACCGGGTGAAGAACTGAGCCAACGGTCACACAGCGCGACCGACGCATGGGTCAAGCGGCTCGGTCCGGGGCAGTGAGCGTCCAGCTGTGCCGCTCGAAGGTGCGGACGGCTCCGGCGACCGACGTCATGCGCGTCGGACTGGCCTCGACCACCCCCGGCGGCCACTTGGGAGAGCGACCGTGAGCCACGGATCACCGGCGGTGATCCGTGGCTCTCTTTATGCCGCATGTCACACGCGGCCCGCCCATACCGGGGGAACAACGTGCAGCGGGTTGTGGTTGAAGACCGTGTGGCCACGGGAGGGACAGTGTCCCCGGGCCTCACCTATTGCCCATGGGGAAGATCGTTCGGCTGAAGCCCCATGGAGCCTTCTCGCCGAGAGGCGACCGCCCTCCCGTGGACCACTCCCCCAAGCAGGCCCCGGCCGGATTCCCCCTCCGGCCGGGGCCTTTCAGCTGTCTCCACGCCCCTGCCCGTCGGAACCGCGAATGTGAACCCGTTCGCCTTGCTGTCCGTAGATGGCGAGGGTCTCTGCCGGCATGTCGTCGCGGGCATTGCCGATCCAGTGAGCGGCGTTGGTGTCGAACTCCGCCGCTTCGCCCGCCGTCAGTTCCGTCCGGGTGCCGGTGAGGACGAGTTGGACCGCGCCTTGGAGCACGTAGAACCACTCCCTGCCGGGGTGCATATGGAATTTCGGCGGCGGGAGCTGCGAAACCGGGGGGTAGATCACCTTGTACGCCTGCAGTCCGCCCGTCTTCATTCCCAGCGGCACGAAGGTCAGGCCGTGCTTGCGGAAGGGGCGCAGGTGGACCCGCGGGTCACCAGTGGTCGGTGCGGCAACGAGTTCGTCGATCGGCACCGCGTAGGCACGGGCAAGTGGCAGGAGCTGTTCCAGAGTTGGACGAACCTGTCCGCGTTCGAGCCGGGAGATGGTGCTCGGCGTGAGCCCTGTGCGTTCCGCCAGGTCGGCGAGTGTGACACCGAGAGTCTTACGGAAGCCCCGCAGCCTCGGACCGACGTTCTGCAGCACCGCTTGATCGTCCGTCACTGACCGGCTCCTTCACTCGGACCCACGCGGATCCCCGCGGACCCCGGCGGACCCACTCGGATCCCCGCGGACCCACTCGGGACAGGTTTTGCAATCCTGCAAAAAAGCATGCCGTGTCGCAAGGCCGCAGCTGAGGATCACGTCATGACACCGATCCGAAGCCAAAGATCCCTTCCCCGTCGGCGCCTCCTCCTCGGAGCCGGCGCGCTGACCGTCTCCCTCGCCGTGGGCAGCACTGTCGGATGGAACGCGCTCGACGGGGCCGCCGCGGCGCCTACTCCCGCTGCCGCGTCGGCGGCCGGACCAGCGACGGCGTACGACGCCGCGACGCGGCACGACGCAGAGTTCAACGCCACCTTCAGGCACAGGTTCGCGAAGGTTCGCGGTGTGCGCATGCACTACGTCACGGGCGGTAAGGGCCCGGCATTGGTGCTGCTGCACGGCTGGCCGCAGACCTGGTACGAGTGGCGGAAGATCATGCCTGCTCTCGCCAAGCACCACACCGTATACGCGCTCGATCTTCCCGGCCTCGGCGACAGCAAGGGAAGCCCGGCGAGCTTCGACAAGAAGACCCTGGCGCGTTACGTCCACGGTCTGCTGCGTGAGCGGATCGGACTCGACAGCTTCGACCTGGTCGCACACGACCTCGGCGGTGGAGTCGGAGCCCAGTACGTCTCACAGTTCCCTGGACAGGTGAACTCCTACACGCACATGGATTATCCGCTCCCCGGGAGAAAGCTTCCCGCCGCGCGGTACCGGACCTTCTCCTGGCACATGGCCTTCAACAGCCAGCAGGCGATCCCCGAGAAGCTCGTCGACAACCGGAACGATGTGCGCGAGTACGTCACGGCGTTCTCCACACAAGTCGCCTACGGCGGGACGGCGTTCGGCGGCGACAGGACGCGGCCCCCGTTCACCGGAAGGGAAATCAACGAGTACGTCCGCACCTACAGCCGACCGGACGTACTGCACGCGGGATTTGAGCTCTACCGGAGCCTGGACGAGGACGAGCGCGACAACGCGGCAGCTGCCCGCGCGGACACGCGCACGCTTCTCCTCACCGCGACCGGTTCGCTCGCCTCCACCCGGCCGACCCTGACGCCGATGCTGTCCAACGTCACACGCGCGGTCGAGATCCCCGAATCGGGGCACTGGCTCGCGGAGGAGAACCCCAAGGCCGTGGTGCGTGAAATCCTCTCGTTCACCGCGAAGCGAGGCCGGGTTCGCTGACCGCCAAGTGGGGTCGGGGCCGCGCCCTGGCTCTCCATTAGGCTCGGCCGCATGGTGTTCGATTCCGCTCGTTTCGATCTCCAGCCGTATGCCGGGTTCGACATGGATCCCTATGTCCGGCGGACGCACTGCAGTTGGGAGGACGCCGGCTGGCGGTCGTTGCTCGTCCAGCGGTTCGACCACGTCCCGCTGGTCGAGAACATGGAGTTGCCGGCCGCGGCCGACCTGCACCTGATCCTGCCCGTGGCGGGCCGGGCCGTGATGGAGACGCGGACCGGTGGCCGATGGCACCGTCACAACTGGACTCCTGGACGGCTCGAACTCGGCGTTCCTGACCGGCACGCGCTCCGCCGCTACCGAGGGGAAGGTCCGTTGCGGAGCGTGCAGGTCCATATCCCGCGCGGCACCCTCGAAAAGGCCGCGGCGCAGCTGGGCGACCGTGCGGTGGACTACGAGAGCATGGCGGCCTCGGTGGCCGCCGGCGATCCGCTGCTTGTGGAGGCGGTACGCGCCGTCGGCTCGGCGGAGGAGCCCGGGGACCTGTACGCGGAGTCCGCAGCCGCCTTCCTGGCCATGCATCTGCTCACTCGTCATTCCCGGACCCCCGGCCGGCAGGCGCCCACGCTGGAGGACGCGCGCGTCGCCGCGGCGATCGCGCTCATGCGTGACCGGCTGGCCGAACCGCTCACTCTGGCCGACATCGCGGACGAGGTGCATCTGAGCGTCTTCCACCTCGTCCGCGTGTTCCGCCGGGCAACGGGAGAAACGCCCCACAGGTTCCTCGTCCGCCTGCGTATCGAGGAGGCCGAACGGCTGCTGCGGGGCACCGACTTCACGGTCGCCCAGATCGCGCCGCGCTGCGGATTCGCCGACTCCAGCGCCCTGTCGACGGCGTTCCTGCGCCACACCGGCACCCGGCCCTCGGCGTACCGCGGTTCCTGACCGCGGACGCACCGCAATTCCGGACCACGTCACGGCAATCTCAGGCATGGGCCCGGCCGATGACCGTATCTAGGGTTTCGTCCATGTCTGGAAACACGGCGTCAATGCCTGAGATCGAGCAGATCGAGCCCTTTCCCCTCCACATTCCTGACCGCGAACTGACGCTCCTGCGGGCCCGTCTCGACGAGGTCCGGCTCCCCGAGCCGGAAACGGTGCCGGACGCGGCGCAGGGCCTCCCGCTCGACCGGCTGAGGACGTTGCTGGACGCCTGGCGACAGCACGACTGGCGAGCGACGGAGGGCCGCTGGAACGCGATCCCGCACTACCGCGCCCGCCTCGACGGCCTGGACATCGCGTTCTGGCATGTACGCTCCCCCGAACCCACGGCGCTTCCGCTGGTGTTGACCCATGGCTGGCCGGGTTCCGTGCTCGAATTCGAGAACGTCCTCGGGCCGCTCACCGATCCCGTCGCCCATGGAGGTTCCGCCTCCGACGCCTTCCATGTGGTCGTACCGGCGCTGCCGGGATTCGGGTTCAGCGAGCGTCCGCGCGAGGGCGGCTGGCAGCCGGCCCGCACGGCACGGGCGTGGGCCGAGCTGATGACCACGCTCGGCTACGAGCGGTTCGGCGCGCACGGCGGGGACTGGGGCGCGTTCGTCAGTACCGAACTGGCACGCCAGGCGCCCGAGCGCGTCGTCGGCCTGCACCTGACGATGCCGCTCGCCTCGCCCCTGCCGGAGGACAGGAACGCGCCGAGCCCGGCGGAACAACGCATGCTGGAGCGCCGCGACACCCATCTCGCTGACGGCTACGGCTTCGGACTGATCATGGCGACGCGCCCGCAGACGCTCGGCTACTCCCTGCTCGACTCCCCCGCCGGCCTGGCGGCGTGGCTCGGTGAGAAGTTCGCCGCCTACTCCGACACCCGGCCGGAGGCCGGAGGCGGCGTGAGCCTGTCACAGCAGGTGGACAACATCGCCCTGTACTGGCTGACCCGAACCGGTGCCTCCAGCGCCCGCTGGTACTGGGAGACCATGCGGTGGGTACCCCGCAGCGCCGAAGAGGAGAACGCGCAACCGGTGACGACACCCACCGCCTGCTCACTGTTCCCTGCCGAACCGTGGCCGACAGCGCGGCGCTGGGCCGAACGCCGCTACCACGACCTGCGCTCGTGGAACGAGATGGACCGCGGCGGCCACTTCCCCGGTCTGGAGCAGCCGGACCTGTTGGCCGCCGAGATACGCGCCGCGTTCCCGGCGGCCCTGCGGACATGAGCGCAGGAGAAGCGACCGTGCGCCCACGCGGACAGGGCCTCCTGGCGACCACGGCCCGGAGCTGCCGCCGGTGCCGTATCGCGCTTCCGGTGCCGGCTCACGCCGCCGGTGTGGCAATCGGTTCGATACGGGCGCCGACGCGGCGAAGGTGGTCCGCGCAGTCCTGGGCATTGAGGACCAGGGAACGGTCCAGCCGGGGCAGCGTCGAAGTAGATCTCGGGGTGCCCCACGCTGTGCCGGGCGGGGTGCGCTCGGCGGCCGGAACGCGCCGGAGCCGACTGGTAGCTCGTCTACGCTGGGCCCGAAGCTGAGGACGACGGAGGGAAGCCCGTGCCCAAGGAACGTGACGGCGTGGTTCTCTACTGGCGACCCGGCTGCCCGTACTGCATGAAAATGCGCCTGCTCCTGAAGTTCACACGGCTGCGGCACACCAAGGTGAACATCTGGAAGGACAGCGAAGCCGCGGCCTTCGTACGCTCGGTGGCGGACGGGAACGAGACCGTTCCGACTCTGACCGTGGCCGGAAGGGCGATGGTGAACCCGTCGAAGAAGCGGCTGATGGAAGCGGTCGGGACCTACGCACCGGACGCACTGCCCCAGGACCGCTGACCAGGCCCGGCGGCGGGGTCTTCTTCGTACGCACCGCCCTCCCGGCCGAGAGGTACGTTCGGCCAGGGTCCGAGGAACCCGGGCAACGACGATCGGCGACAGCCACGGGCACGCCACGGCCACGACCACGGCCACGCTTCAGGTGAACTCCTTGCGCACCAGGATCCTGAATTCCGTGGTGGACATCTCCTGTTGCAGATCAACACTGGGCGCAGCCGCCTTTACCGAGGGCAATTGCATATCCCTGGCCGAGGACGCGGGGAAGTCATCGCGGGCCAGGCCCAGAGTGACGTGAGGCCAGAACTGTTCTTCGGCGATTTCCAGCGGGCCGGTGATGTCCTTCTGGATTTCGGCCAGTTCAGGTGTGTTCTCGATTCCCAGCCTGACCTGCTCCTGCTTCTGGATGAGGTCCTCGTCGTACCGGTATGCCGGATCCTTCTGCAGTTTCCAGCTTCCGTGCCGCACCTCACCGGTCAGGCTGATGGACGGCGTGGGCCACGTCCGTCCGGTCAGCAGCGCGGCGGCGTCCGCGAGTTTTCCCGCGTCGGCGTCATGCAGAAATCCCAGTGTGATGTGCATGTGGTCGCGCTGCTGCGGCTCGATGCGGTCCTCCCGGCCCCGCTGCAACTCGACCAAGGCATCCACCAGTTCGGAGGGAAGCCGAAGGCTGAAGAAGGCGTTGACGGTCTGCGCATGGGCCATGAGGTGTCTCCATAGGTGTGTGCGTGTGCATTTCCGGACCACGGGCCGGAGTCGGCGCACGAGGGGTGGTCCGTGGCGCCGAAGATGCACTCCCACCGAGGTGGCAGCCCCATTCGGCGCCACGTCATTCATGTCCCACGCACCCCCCGTACGCCCGCTGACCAGCACGCTCCCACCCGATCGGATGAGCCTCAGCCGGGAAGCGCCAGAGGCCCCGAAGTGCCGGGAGACGCAGGGCGGCTGTCCGGCCGGGCGTGAGAAGCCGCACCCGTCGGCTCGGCCCCGCCGACGGTGCACCCGTACTGCCGATCCCAACCCCGGCCCCAGCCCAGCCCGTGAGACGGCGATGCACAGTGCCCACCGCGAAGGTCCCTCACCGCACGACTGCGGTGAGGGACCTCATGTCACGGATGCCCGCTGAGCGTCAGGTTCGGCCGTATCCCCACTTCGAGCAAGTGTTGGGCCCCGAGTCCTCGACGCAGGCCCGGATCTTCACCTTGTATCCCCGGGAGTGCGACGCGACCCCGATCGTGTAGCGCTTCCCGCACTTCGTCTTGGGCTTGTACCTGTGCTTCGTCCCCCAGCCGCTCACGTTCGCCGGGTTGACGTAGTACTCGGTGTACGAGCGGTGGCCGTCACACGCGTTGTCCCAGAGGGTGACCCGCCAGCTTCCGGATGCCACGGCGAAGCAGGCACCCGCTGAGTTCCCCGATGTCCGCGCGCAAGCGACGTTACCCGCCAACTGGGCCTCCGCCGGCGCCGCTTGTGCTCCACTGGCTGGGCCTGCGAGCGCGAGGCCGGCGCCGAGCGAGATGGCGGCGGCCGAGGCGGCGAACCCCTTGTGCATCTTCACGTTTCCCCCAGATCGGTCGTTCTCTTGCCCCTTGAGGACCGCCCGGACACCGAAGGCCCCCAGGCACCCGCTCCCTGAACCGGACAACGAAGAGGCTACGGACGCGGGAGCCGCGCGCCGTCAACCCGCGGCGGTAACTGTCTCTTCAACCCTGCGCGGTGTCCGGGTCTGTCCGGGTCAACCACAGCGGTACGCGAGGGCCCGCCGGTGAGAGCGCACACCTACGAGCCGGCGAGGCGGGGCGGGCCCCGGCGGGAAAGCGTTCCCTCCCGCCCGCGGCCGGACCGAACGTCTTTGGCATCCTGGGGCGCATGATCCAGGCCACGGACCGCGCGGTCGTCTTCGACCTCGACGGCACCCTCGTCGACAGCGAACCGCTCTACTACGAAGCCGGCAGGCGGCTGCTCGCCGCGCACGGCGTTCCCGGTTTCAGCTGGGACGACCACGCGCGCTTCATCGGGATCGGCACCCGCGAGACCCTGCGGACGCTCCACGACGAGCACGGGATCGCCGCGTCGGTGGACACGCTCCTCGCCGAGAAGAACCGCCTCTACCTGGACCTGGCGCGCGAGGGTACCGAGGTGTTCCCCGAGATGCGCAAACTCGTCGAGCGCCTGCACGCGGCCGGGCACCCCATGGCTGTCGCCTCCGGCTCCTCGCGCGCGGCCATCGACGCCGTACTGGGCGCGACCGTTCTGGACCCGCTGCTTCCCGTACGCGTCTCGGCCGAGGAGGTCCCGCGGGGCAAGCCCGAGCCGGACGTGTTCCTGGAGGCGGCCCGCCGCCTCGGCGTCTCTCCCGCGGACTGCGTCGTCCTGGAGGACGCCCCACCCGGCGCCGAGGCCGCCCACCGCGCGGGCATGCCCTGCATCGCCGTGCCCTACCTCACCGCCACAGCCGCCGACCCCGCCTTCACCTCGGCCGGCCTCCTCTTCCGCACCGGCCAGAACGAGTTCGACGCGGACCGCGCGTACGACTGGATCACACGCGAGGACTGACCGGTCGCGTAGCGGGCTGAGCCGGTCGCGTACGAGCCCGAGCAGGTCACAGCCCGGGGCAGGTCACAGGCGGGACGCGTCACAGCCCGGAGCAGGTCACTGGGCGGGACGCCTCACAGAGCGGGGCCGGTCACTTCGGGCGGCGGGTCTTGCCGCGCTTCGGG
>NZ_JANCPR020000053.1 GCF_028657195.3 Streptomyces iconiensis | reverse complement strand
GGACGGCGTCAAGAGCCCGGTTCGGACGCGGCCGTCCTTACGACAGGGAGATGCTCATTCCCCCGTCGGCCATCACAACGGAGCCGACCAGGTAGCTGGCACGTTCGGAGGCCAAAAACGCAATCACTTCGGCGATCTCCTCCGGCCGGGCGGCCCGTTTGATCGGAGTGCCCCGGCCGTGCTCGGCCAGGAACTCCTGCCCGTCGGAGCGCACGTCGTTGAGGATGTTGGTGACGACGTCGCCGGATCCCACCGCGTTGACGCGCACGCCCTGCTCGATGGCCTCCACGGCGAGGGTGCGGGTGAGCTGAACCAGCGCCCCCTTGGACGCGGCATAGGCCGCGATCGTGGGAAACACCTGGAAGGACGCGTAAGAGGCAACGTTGACGATCGCGCCCGAGCCCTGCTCGGACATGACCCGCAACGCCTCCCGGGAGTGCAGGAAGGCGCCGGTGGCGTTCACCGACAGGACCGACTCCCAGTCCTGCAGGCTCATTTCGGCTACGGGCTTGAACATGATGATCCCGGCGTTGTTGACCAGCACGTCCAACGACCCGAATTCGTCCCGGGCCAGCGCGACGGCGCGCGCTGCGCTGTCTTCCCGCGTCACGTCGGCCACCAGCGGGACAATGCCCGGCTGTGCCAACTCCTCGACCGCGGGATCACGATCCTCGGCGATGACATGGGCGCCCCGGGCGTGAAGGAGAAGCGTGGCCGCCCGGCCGATGCCACTCGCCGCCCCGGTGACGATCGCGGTCTTACCAGCCAGCTCTGATGAATCGCTCAACTGTCGCTCCTGAAACAGGTCGATTCGGATTCGGTCAACGGCTCCGACGCGCACAGATGGGAAGCCTGATCGGGCGGCGCTCTCTGGCCAGGCACCCCGTCGGCGCCCATGCCGTGCACTGGCCGGTCCCTCACGCCCGTCGTACCGGAACCGCCTCTTACAGGGCCGGACGGCGGTCCTGCCACGGAGCTGCGGTCTCCAGCAGTGCGGCCACCCGCAGCAGCAGGTCTTCGCGGCCTGGGGCGGCCACCAGTTGCACGCCGATGGGCAGACCGTCGGCGTTGGCGTGCAGCGGCAGGGAGATCGCGGGCTGGCCGGTGAAGTTGACGAACGGGGTGAAGGGCGCGAACTGCACGCTGCGGCGCAGCGGCGCCAGCGGGTCCGCCGGGTCGGAGCCGAGCGTGCCGGACGGCAGCGGTGGCTCAGCCAGCGTCGGGGTGAGCAGCAGGTCGTGGTCGTCCCACCAGCTCACGACGGACCGGGCGAAATCGGCGACGCCGTCGCGTGCGGCCTGCCGGTCCTCGGCGGTCACCTCGGTACCCATCGTGCCGAGAGCCCAGTTGAGCGGCTCCACCTCCGCCTCGGTGACGTCGCGGCCCAACTGGCGGGCGACGTCACCAAGGACGTCGGCCATGCCGGACGACCAGAACGCCGGGAGCAGCCCGTCCAGCGCAGAGTCGCCCAGGGCGGCCGGGAAACCGGGATCGACGTGATGCCCCAGCGACTCCAGCAGCCGGGCAGCTGCACGCACGGCCTCCGCACAGTCCGGGTGCACTGGTGAACCATCGACCTGGGTGTCGAGCAGGCCGACCCGCAGCCTGCCCGGATCCGCGCCCAGTTCGGCGAGGTAGCCACCGGTGGGGGCCGGGCTCTCGACGCCGTGCGCGATGTCCAGCAGCAGTGCGGTGTCGCGCACCGACCGCGTCACGGCCGAGGGCACGATCAGGTCCTGCACGGACTCGACGGTGGTGTGCCGGCTCGCGCGGGAGGGTTTGAGAGCGACCAGTCCGCAGCAGGACGCCGGGATGCGTATCGAGCCGGCGGCGTCGGTTCCATGGGCGATCGGCACCATTCCCGCGGCCACAGCGGCTGCGGAACCACCGCTGGACCCGCCGGGCGAGAGCGCGGTGTTCCACGGGTTGCGGGTGGCTCCCCAGGCCGCGGACTCGGCAGCGGGTACGGTGCCGAACTCGCTGCTCGCCGTCCGTCCGACGAAGATCAGGCCGGCAGCGCGGTAGCGCGCCACCAGCGGACTGTCCGCGGCGGCCTGCCGGGCGTGCGCCTTGAGTGCGACGTTGGCGTCGGTGCAGACCTGCCCGGCGACATCGGTGAGAAGGTCCTTGATCAGGAACGGAACACCGGCCAGCGGCCCGGTCGGGCCGGCTGCCACGGCCGTGCGCGCCTGATCGAAGTAGCGCAGAGTGACCGCGCCGAGAGCTGGGTCGAGCTGCTCGATCCGTTCGACAGCGGCCTCGACGAGCTCGCCGGACTTCACCTCCCCCGAGGCGAGCAGTTCGGCCTGGCCGGTCGCGTCAAGCCAACGGGTCTGGTCAGCAAGTGAATTCATCGTTCGTCATACCTTCGCCGTGGTGGTCATCGTTGGGGCGCTGCCGGCACGCCCGTCGGCGCTGCCCGACGCGCCGCTCATCGGCCCGGCCGCGAGCTGACCGACGGCCAGACCGACCAGGCAGGTCATGACGACGGGCTGGGCTGCCGGGGGAGGACGGCCCAGGGCGTCGGCGAGGTGAGGCAGCCCTGGCACGTAAGCGTTGATGATCAATGGCCCGAGCGCAACAAGCGGTCCTAGGATCACCAGGACCCGGACGCCCCGGTGGGGCGCTTCGCCCGCTCGATCAGCAGTGCTCGTCTTCTTCGTTCTGTCCGGTTCTCTCCGCCGTGAGTTCGCGGGGCGTTGCCGGCCCCGGCCCCCCTTCCGGGGCCGGGGCCGGGGTCGGCAACGTGGCGAGCGTCCGGGGATCACAGAAGCCGACCGGCCCCAGGGCCCCGGCCGCACGTCCGGGCGGCCTTGGGGGTTGCTCGCCGGTCGCGCGGGTGGGGTGGTGAGGCGTCGGTCCGTGCAGGAGCCTCTGCCGGATTCAGCGCTTGAGGAATTCCAGAAGGTCCCGGTTGAACTGCTCCTTCTCGCCGGGGACGAGGGCGATGCCGTGGGAGCCGCCCTCGTACACCTTGAGCGTCGCGTCCGGGATGATCTCCGCGCTCTTGCGGGCGGTGGCCTCGACGGGCACGATCTGGTCGTCGTCGCCGTGCACCACGAGCGTGGGGATGTCGAACTTCTTGAGGTCATCGGTGAAGTCCGTCGAGCCGAAGGCGTTCACGCAGTCGACCCCGCCCTGGAGGGTCTGGGCCATGCCCATGTACCAGAAGGCGTCCTGGTTTCCCTGGGTGACGGTGTTGCCGTCCCGGTTCGCGCCGAAGAACGGGACGGCGGTGTCCTTCCAGAACTGTGAGCGCTCCGTGAGGAGGCCGTTCCTGAGATCGTCGAAGACGCTCTGCGGCACGCCGTCGGGGCTGCTCGGGGTCTGGAACATCAGGGGTGTGATGGCGGAGAGCAGTACGGCGGACCGTACGCGGCCGGTGCCGTGACGGCCTATGTAGCGGGCGAGTTCGCCGCCGCCCATGGAGTGGGCGACCAGCGTGACGTCCCGCAGGTCGAGCTCGGTGAGGAGGTCGTTGAGGTCGTCGGCGAACGTGTCGAAGTCGTAGCCGCCGTAGACCGGCGTGGAACGCCCGTGGCCGCGACGGTCGTGCGCGATGCCGCGGAAGCCGGCATCGGCGACGGCCTTGAGCTGGTCCTGCCAGGCATCACCGTTGAGCGGCCAGCCGTGGAGGAAGACCACCGGGCGGCCCTGGCCCCAGTCCTTGTAGAAGATCTCGGCACCGTCGCGGGTGGTGATGGTGGGCATGTCTCATCCTTTCGAAGAAGCGACCGGCCGTTTTCGGCAGTCGCACAATTGTTGGTAACTCGCGCCGAGTGGTTCGGGGCGGGACGAACGGGGGCCATGCGGTGCGCTGTGGCATTCCTCCGCATGCCCTGCCGTTCCCCGCGTGGGCGGTTGTCCGTGGGCGACAGTCCTGACGGGGCGATTCCCGCACAGGGTGCACAAGACGATCGAGCGCCCGTACTCAGGCCGAGTCGGCGGCCGGGGGTTCCTTCTCGTCGTCGCCGATCTGTCGGGAGACCTCGACGAGGCGGGCGATCCGGCCGTCCTCGACCCGCGCGAAGATATGGGATTCGAAGCGCAGGGGCGGCCGGTCGGCGGGCACCATCGTGAAGAGGTACCGGCCGGCGGTCCCGGTGTCCGAGGAGAACTGTTCCAGCACCCGCAGCCCGCCCCCGCCGACCACCATCCGGCGCATCTCACGCACATGCGCGGTGTACGCGGCCCGCTGGTACTCCTGCCCATTGATGCGCTGAACGAAGTGCGGCGTGATGAGCCTGTCCAGGGCTTCCTCCAGCGGCTCGGCGCTCTCGTCCCCGTACAGCAACTCCGTCAATGCCTTGGACAGATCGAGTTCCTGATCGGTCAACTGGTCCTCCTCCTTGCGGAAATCGGTGATGTGAGGCCGTGCGACATGCGGCGGTCTGTCGGACGTGAAGGCTCGCTTCCGCCTCGCCGAGCGCCCCTGTGCTCCATGACAGCCAGGTCGAACGCCGCGCAGCCGGCGCCAACCCCTCCCACCCGTCGGGCAGCCGGGTTCGCCGGGGCGCCAGGCTGACGCCGTAGAAGGTGGCTGTCAGGGGCTGCTGGTCGTCCGAGTCACGGCAGAGGCGCCGCGCACGTCACCGGGGTGTGCTCGACCAGGACCCTGGCCCGGCCGGAGGCGTGCCCCGCTTCAGCAGCCGTACGGCGTCGCCGGTATACCCGTGGCGAGGGCGTGGACGATGCGGGCGCCCATGGGCCCGGTGTCCCCGACCACGAGCGTGGTCGCTCCGGTCACTTCGCGACCTCGAAGACGAGCTTGCCGCGTGTGCGGTTGGTCTCGCCCAGCCGGTGGGCTTCGGCGGCCTCTTCGAGGGCGAAGGTGCGTTCGATCTGGACCTGGACGGCGCCGGCGTCGACCAGTTCCGCGATGGCCGTCAGTGCCGCCGCGTCCGGTTCGACCAGGAGCGGGCTGGTGCGCACGCCCGCCCGGCCCGCTGCGGTGGCCAGGCCGGGGGAGACGCCGCCGGGTACGGAGACGACGATGCCGCCCGGCCGGGTCACCGACACAGAGCGCACATCGGTCTCGTCCAGCGTGCCGAGCAGGTCGATGACGGCATCGACTCCGCCGGTGGCGTCCTCGAACCGCCGCTGGGTGTAGTCGATCGTCTCGTCGGCGCCGAGTTCTTTGAGCCAGGCGTGCCGGGGTTCGCGGGCGGTCGCGATCACTTCGGCGCCGAAGTGCTTGGCGAACTGCACCGCCAGGTGCCCGACGCCGCCGGCCGCGGCGTGCACCAGTACCCGCTGCCCGGCGGCGACGCCGGCGGCGTCGACCAGGGCATGCCACGCGGTGAGCGCGGCGAGGGGCAGAGCCGCCGCCCCGGTGTGCGGGAGCGAGGCCGGTTTGCGGGCGAACTGGCGGGAGGGGGCCGTGACGAACTCGGCGTAGGCGCCTGCCGGGCGCGGGAACCACGGCATGGCGTAGACCTCGTCGCCGGGAGCGAGCGTGGTGACGCCGAAGCCGACCTCCTCGACGACGCCGGAGACGTCCCAGCCCGGGATCAGCGGGAAGCTCTGCAGCCCTGCCATGCCATGGCCGGCGCGGGTCTTCCAGTCCACCGGGTTGATCCCGGCGGCGTGCACGCGCACCAGCACCTCGGTCGGCAGCGGCTCCGGGCGTGCCACCCGGCGGGTCCTCATCACCTCTGGCCCGCCGAACTCCTCGATGGTCACGGCCCGCATCGTCTGCTCGCTCATGCTCTCCTCGTTCGCTTTCGCTTCGTTCACGTTCATCCGCCGGGCCCCCGCCGCTTGGTCCGGCGGGGGACTCGCGGGCTTCTCCAGCCTCGTCCGTGCCCGCAGGAGCGGTGAGTGGCCGGGCAGCCAGCCGTCGTACTATTCGGGCCATGCCGCATCGCGTTGCCGTACTCGCCCTCGACGGGGTCATGCCGATGGACCTGGGCATAGCGGCCCGGGTGTTCAACCAGGCCGTCGGCCCGGACGGGGAGCGCCTCTACTCCGTGAAGGTCTGCTCGCTCGGTGGCCGGGCGGTCCGTACGAACGAGGACTTCCGGGTCGTCGTCGACCACGACGAGTCGCTCCTTCAGACCGCGGACACCGTGGTGATCGCCACCCAGGAGCCCACGGAGGAACTGCTCGCCACCGGGAAGCTGCCCGCCGAGCTGACCGCCACGCTGGAACGGGTGCGGGAGCTGACCCGCATCGTCAGCCTGTGCACGTCGGCGTTCCTGCTCGCCGCGGCCGGCCTGCTGGACGGCAGGCGGGCCACGACCCACTGGGCGCTGTGCGAGCAGTTCGCGCGCATGTTCCCCGCCGTCGAGGTCGATCCCGACGTGCTGTTCGTCGACAACGGGCACATCCTGACGTCCGCCGGCGGCGCGGCCGGCATCGACCTGTGCCTGCACCTGGTCCGCCAGGACCACGGCGCGACCGTGGCCGCAGCCGCCGCGCGACGGTGCGTGGTGGCCCCCTGGCGCGAGGGCGGGCAGGCCCAGTTCATCGAGCACCCGGTTCCCGAGGACGACGACCGTTCCACCTCGGCCACCCGGCAGTGGGTCCTGGACCGGCTGGCCGAACCGATCACCCTGGAGGACATGGCCCGGCACGCGCACATGAGCGTGCGCACGTTCACCCGGCGGTTCCGTGGCGAGGTCGGCATGAGCCCGCTCAAGTGGGTGCTGCAGCGCCGACTGAACCAGGCACGCCGACTGTTGGAGTCCACCGACCTGGCCGTCGCACGCGTCGCCACGGCCAGCGGATTCGGCGACCCCGTCACGCTGCGCAAGCACTTCCACATGCACGTGGGCCTGTCCCCCCTGGCCTACCGCCGCGCCCACAACGCGCCGGACCCGGCCAGGGCTACAGGCTCTGGCCACCGCTGAGTTCAATGGAGGAGCCGTTGGCCCAGCCGAAAGCGGCGGAGAGGATGCTGGGGACAGCGGCGCCGAGATCGTCCGGAGTGCCGATCCTGCCCAGGGCGATGCTGTGGGCCGACACGTCCCGCACGGCCTCGGTGTGCATGATGCCGTCGCCGAAGTCGCTGTCGGTCGCGCCGCCCCGCAGGGTGTTCACGCGGATCCCGCGTTCGGCCAACTCCACGGCCTGGTACCGGGTCAGCACCTCCAGCGCGCCCTTCGTCGCAGCGTACGCGGATCCGCCGGGGACGACTGCCCTGGTCAGCGCGGTGGACAGGTTGAGGACGCTGCCCCCGTCCGCGAGCAGCGGCAAGAGCTGCTGCGTGAGGAAGTACGGCGCTTTGAGGTTGACCGCGACCAGTTCGTCGAACTGTTCCTGGGAGGTTTCGGCGTACGGGGTGAAGGCGCCGATTCCCGCGTTGTTGATCAGGTGGTCGAACCTGTCCGTCCCCCAGCCGCGCAGCACGCGCGCGACACCGTCCACGAAGGCCGGGAAGTCCTCGGTGCGCGCCGCGTCCAGGTGGAGGAACGTCAGGCGTCCGCCGCTCCCGGTGACGCGGGCCGCCAACGCGTCCGCCTCGTCGCGAGCGCGGTGGTAGGTACCGATGACGGAGACCCCGGAATCGGTCAGGTGGGCGGCCATACTGCGCCCGAATCCCCGGCTTGCGCCGGTGACGAGGGCGATCTTCGGCTGTGTCATGCGGGAATCATGGCGGGGCGCCGACGAGCCGACCACCGGATGTCCACTCAGTGGCCATCGGTCGCCGCGAGCCTCTCGATGGCCAGGGCCGCACGCTGGACGTGCGCGGCGAAGTTCTCCGCCGGGAGGCGGGACGCCATGGCGATCTGCAACGAGGCCCGCTGCCCGTCCGCCAGGGTCAGCAGCCGCGCGTAACAGGTGAGTCCCTCAAGCATGTCCTCCTCGTCCACGGCCGCGGCGAACGGCCGTAACCGGGAGGAGTCGCGCCGGATCGGGTCGAGGACCATGGCCGCCGCCGACATGTCGGGCATCTCGATCCCGGCGTAGGCGTCGATGGGCAGCTCCTCCCTGCCGGGGATCATCTCCACCGCCACCAGCCCTGTCTGCGCCGGCACGACGAGCGAGACGGTGGCGCCCGTCTGGTCGCGCAGCTCCTGGATCACGCGGTTGGCGCGGGTACGCGCATGCCCCAGCGTCCGGGCACGCGCGCCCATTCCGAGCAGCTGCGGGGAGACCGCCCACCGCCCCCCTGGGGCCCGTTCGACCGCCCCGCTCCTGCGCAGTTGGCGCAGCAACCGGGAGACCGTGGTCCGGGGGATGCGCGTCAACTCGGCCAGGCTGGAGAGCTGACGGCGCTCGTCCGACTGCGGCAGTGCGCGCAGGACGCGGAATCCGCTCTCGATGACCTCACGTCCGACGTCGGGCTCATGGTCCGCTGCCATGTTTCTGCTCCGTTCGCCGTGTCCCATGACATCGGCACAGTTGTATGAATGGGATGCTGCTTCCGGCCTCGCGCGGGGCGGTTCGGAATTCCACGCCCCGCTCCAGGACGTCGTGCACGGTGAACCGCTCCCGCTCTGTCGCGACGGCCCCGGCGACGACCCTGTCGAGCGGCCAGCGATTCCTGGACACCGCGGCCGACCGAACAGGTCGGGGCGGCTCCGTGCGGACCGAGCACGGGGGCGGGCCCCTGGAGGAGTCGCCAGACCTGGGCGGGTGTGATGTGCCGGGCGGCCGTCGCCAACTCCGAACCGCTGTGCGCGCCGGGGCGGGAGCGCACCGGTCCGGCGTCACGCAGCGGCCCGGGAACGCGGCGCACGCAGGTGGAGTTGACGTTGGTACTCTCCGCGGGTTCGCCCGAACTCACCAGGCGCCCCCTTCGGTGCGGCCCGCGAGATACGTCAACACGTGCGCAGCGACCGCGAACTGAGTGTTCTTCGACCGTGCCATGCCTTCATCTTGCCATATTGCAACCACTACAGTTACGGTAACGGTGATTCGTAATCACGTTGACTACAATTTTGGAGCGGGCATGACGATCGCCATCACCGGAGCCTCCGGCGCACTGGGACGGGCCACCGCTGAACTCGTCTTGAGGGCCGTCGATGCGGATGAGGTCGTACTCACCACCCGCAACCCGGACACGCTCGCCGACCTCGCCGCTCGCGGTGCCGAGGTACGGCGGGCCGACTTCGCCGATCCCCGCACCCTCACCACCGCGTTCGAGGGTGTCGACCGCCTGCTGCTCATCTCCACCGACGCGGTCGGTGCGCGCCTCGGTCAACAGCGCGCGGCCGTTACCGCAGCGGCTGACGCGGGCGTCCAGCACCTTCTCTACACCTCCGTCCCCCGCCCGGTCCCGGCCAACCCCGCCCTGGTGGTCCCCGACCACGCGGGCACGGAGCAAGCACTGCGCGACAGCGGCATGCGGTGGACGATGCTGCGCAACAACCTGTACGCGCACATGTGGGTGCCGGCCATCGAGCGGGCCATCGCGTCGGGTCGGCTGGAGACCAACACCGGCAGCGGAGCCACCGCCTACGTGACCCGTGAGGACTGCGCCGCGGTGGCCGCCGCTGCCCTGACCCAGGACGGGCACGAGGGCATGGCCTACGACGTCACAGGTCCCGAGGCACTGACCGCCGTCGACCTCGCGGCGCTCGCGCGCGAGATCTCCGGCCGGGAGGTCGAACTCGTCGACATCGACGACGCCGCGTCTTCGGCCGGCCTGCGCGCGTCCGGGCTCCCGGAGGAGGCGGCGAACGTCGTGACGTCGTTCGGCGCCGCGGCGCGCGGCGGCTTCCTCGCGGCCGTCAGCTCGACGGTCGCCGACGTGACCGGCCACAAGCCGACAGCGCTGGCCGACATCGTCCGGGCATCGCTGACGTCCTGAACACGGCGGCAACGAAGCACGATCCGATCCACGGAACCCCCTCGCACCCGTACGGCCGCATGCCAGGCATCACCCGAACCACGCGGCGGACCTGTCCCATGACCGGCCGCCCCGCACTTCCTTACCCGACCAGCGGCGATCGGCCGCATCAGGAGATTCACATGACCACCGAAGATCACACCGACACGCTCCGACTGCGTCGCCTGGCGTGGGCGGGCGTCGAGATCCGTCTCGGCGACACCCGTCTGCTGATCGACCCGCTGGAGCACGCCGAGCCACTCGCCCCCGTCCAAGGGCTCCCGCGGCAGCCTCTGCCCTCCATCGACCCGCCTCCCGGCACCCACGTCCTGCTCACCCACCTGCACCCCGACCACTACGACCACGAACTGGTCGCGCGGCTCGCGGCCTCCGGGACCATCGGCTGCCACACACCGATCGCACCCACGCTGAGGGAAGCCGGCATCGACGTGGTCCCCCAGGAGATCGGGCACCGTCGCCACCTCGGCCCGTTGACCGTCACACCGGTCACCTCGCTGGACTGGCGCGGCAGCGACGCCGACCAGGTCGCCTGGATCGTCGAGGGCGCCGGGCGACGGATCATCCACTGCGGCGACACCATGTGGCACGGCAACTGGTGGCAGATCGCCCGCGACCACGGTCCGTTCGACGTCGCGTTCGTACCCGTCAACGGCGTCATAGCGCGTTTCGAAGGCTACGAGGCCAACGTGCCCGTCACCATGACACCCGAGCAGGCGGTCGAGGCCGCCGCGGCGCTCGGGGCCACCACCGCCTGCGCGATCCACTACGGGCTCTTCCACAACCCGCCCGTCTACACCGAACAACCCGACATCGAACGGCGCTTCCGTGAAGCCGCCGAAGCACGGGGCATCACGGCGGCACTCGTGGCCGACGGGGAACCCGTTCTTCTCCCGTCCACGGTGCGATGACCGCCGTGCGAAGCGGCACCACCGCCGCACCCCGGAGCACCGCCGTCAGCTCGGCAAACCCTCCGGACGGCGCAGACAACCTCTTCGCACCCCGCGGAAGCGGCTGCAGAGCACACGGGTCGCACTCGATGCGCTCCGCCGGTCGGCAATGAGGGCCGGCAGCCGTTCGCGCGGTCAGCCGTGCTCGGCCGTGAGGATCTCGGCTGCCCGCTCGCCGACCACCATGGAAGGGGCCATGGTGTTGGCGACCGTCACATGGGGCAGCACCGAGGCGTCGGCGACGCGGAGGCCGTCGATGCCGTGCACCTTGAGCCGCGCGTCCACAACGGCGTCGGTGTCATCGTCGCGTCCCATCCGGGCCGTACCGCTCTGGTGCCAGTAGGTCTCAACGGCGTTCCGTACGAACAGCTCAACCGTGTCCGTCGCGGAGGACGCGGGGGACACCTCCCGCTTGGCGAACGGGCGGAGCGCGGCGGAGTTGCCGATCTCGCGGGCCATGGCGACGGCGGACAGAGCCGAGCGGACGTCGTCGGGGTCAGCGAGGAAGTTCGTCTCGATGCGCGGTCGGGTCAGCGGGTCCGTGCTCGCCAGGCGGACCCGGCCGCGGCTGCCGCCGCGCAGGCGCATGGCGGGCATCAGGGTGAAACACCGCTCCGGCGGCGGATACTGCGCCGCGCTCTCGGGGGAGACGGACGGCGCCGGCGAGACGTACATGACGAACTCCGGTGCACCCGGCCGTGTTCCGTCCTCCCAGAAACAGACGGCCTGGCTGCGTGTGGGCACAGGCAGCGGCACGTCCGTCGCCTCCCACACGCAGGGCAGGCGTATGTGGTCGTCGAGGTTACGGCCGACGCCGGGCACGTGCTGGACCACCGGGATGCCGGCGGCCCGCAGTTCGGCCTCGTCCCCGATCCCGGACCGGATGAGGACGGCCGGGGTACCGATCGCGCCCAGCGACAGCACCACCTCCTGCGACGCGTGAGCGCGCAGCGGCTTGCCCTCGCGGACGATCTCGACGCCGAAGGCCCGGCCTGCGCGGAGCAGGACACGGGAGACCGTCGTGTGCGGCAGGACCGTGAGGTTCGGCTGTCCCACACGATCGGCGACATAGCGGCGGAAGGGGGTCTGCCGTACACCGTCGTGGATGTTCTCGTCCCGCACGGCGCAGCCGGAGTCCTTCTCCATCATGGCGCCGTTGGCACTGTCGAAACGGGAGATGCCGGTGGCCTCGGCGCCGTCGAGGAAGGCGCTGAAAAGCGGGTGCACGTCCTGCGACGGCCGTATCCGCATCGGCCCGCCACTGCCCCGGCGTTCGGGGTCGGGCGCGCCCTGCCAGTCCTCGATGTTCCGGTAGTGCCCCAGCACGTGCGCGTAGCCCCATGCGGGATCGCCCACCTGCTCGGCGAAGGAGTCCCAGTCGCTCCGGTGACCACGCGCCCACACGCCCGCGTTGACGGCGCCTCCCCCGCCCAGCCCACGGCCCGTCGCGTAAGCGAGCCGGCGCCCGTTCAGGTGCGTGTTCTCCTCGGTGACGTGGTCCCAGGTCCGCTCGCTGCCGAGGTTGGCCGGCCACAGGTCGGGATCGCGCACCCGCTCGTCATCGTCGTCGCCGCCGCTCTCGACGAGCAGCACCGTGACGGCCGGATCGGCCGCGAGTCTGCCGGCGAGAACGGAACCGGACGAACCGGCGCCGCAGACGATGTAGTCGAACGTGGCGCCGTCGTCGATGTGGTCGGCGAGTTCGAGCCGGTGCGGGGACGCGGCAGCCGTGGCGCCGTTCTGCCCGGAATCGCTGCTCATGCTCATCGTCTCCTTGGGTGCGGGGTACCGAACGGCTGACGGTCCGTACAGGTGCCGCGGCGGACGCGTCGAAGTGGTGCGGGCGGCTGGGTGCTTCGCAGACGTGATCCTATCGACTCGAACAACCATGCGGCTTCGGCCTCTTGCCACGGCACGTCGGTTTGCCTGCCTTGAGGAAGCCCTTCTGCCACGCCTGCAACCGGCACATTCACCGCTGAGCCGTTCCCCGGGCACGCGCGGGCGCCAGAGAAGCAGGCTTCCTCCACGGCTCGGCGCGGCCGTTCGGCAGGGCGGACCCAACCTCCAACGCTGCGCCCTGTCACACCAGTTGCTACCTGCCGCTTGACGGTAGCCCATCTGGGAAACTACTTTCCTGTCAGGAAAGAAGTTCTGTTGAGGACAGCTTCATGGAGGTACTCATGACCGAACGACCCACGGCCGCTGAGGCGGCTCGCGCACTCCAGGACGTCGATGAGCGCCGTGACCAGGCATTCAGCTCCACCCAACGTGAGGCCCGCTGGGTCAGCGTGGTGTTCGGCATCGTGATTTTCCTGTTCCTGGCGATACCGGACTTCCTTGGCCAGGAGGCGGTCAGCTGGAGTTCGTGGGCGTTCATCGCGACGTTCATCACGTACGGCATCCTTCAGCGCACGCGCCGGGGCGCCTCCGTGCTCGGCCGGCCCACCAGTGTCCGCAAGCAGGAGTTTTCCCGTCAGTACTTCCGGAACGTGCTGCTGGTACTGCTCGTCCTCGTCCTGACGGTCGCCCTCGCCGCGCTGGTGCCGGACGGGCTGACGGTCCCCTACTGGCGGACCGGGCTGGGGGTCGTCCTGGGCGGCACACTGATCTATTTCGGGCCGCGCTCCAGGGACTGGCTGTTCACGAAGACGAAGTCCGGTCGCGGCGGCCCGGGCAGTGTGGCCCATGGCTCCCACTGAACTCGACCCTGTGCTGCTCGACCCGACGCGGCTGTCGATCGTGTCGCTGCTGGCGGGCGTGGAGTGGGCGGAGTTCGCCTGGGTGCGGGAGAGTGTGGGCGCTTCCGCCTCGGCCCTGTCCAAGCAGGTCACCACGCTCGGCAATCATGGCTACGTCGAGGTCGAGAAGGGCTACGTGGGCAAACGCCCCCGGACCTGGCTCAATCTGAGCCAGGCCGGAAGGGCAGCGCTGGAGAGTCATGTGGTGGCGCTGCAAGGCATCCTGGAGACTTCGCGGCAGGCGGCGGAAGCGCGTCAGGACAACGCCTGACCTGGCCCCGGTCACCCTCACCTCCCTGCCGGCGTCAACTCTCCGTAACCGCAGTCAGGATCAGGAACGTGCCCGGCGCCCACGTCTCCCGTACGGACATCCCGGCGGCGGCGAGGCTCGCGCGCAGGGCGGGCGTCCCGCGGGAAGCTGCCTACTCCCGGACAGTCCTCGATGGCGATCCGGAAGCAGCGGTAGACCGGCCCGGTGGCGGGTTGGAACGTCAGCGGGGTGAACGCGCCACCGGGCCGCAGGCAATGGCCGACTTCCCTGATCCCCTGCCCCGCCCAGCCCGAGCGGCCGGGCGGGGCAACACGGCAACCCCAGGGATGGCGGGTCGAGTTCCCAGGCTATGGGGAGCGGTGGTCGCCGACTCGCTGAAAGGCTGACCGTGCTTCGGCGCCGTCCGCCTCGTGCACCGAGGTGCCGGGGAGGAAGGGCAGTGCCGCCCAGTGGGTGACGTGCTCCTGGCTCGGCCGGCCCGGAGGGTAGCGAACGACGCCGTCGGAGTCCGCGAAGCAGTTGTAGTACTCGCTGTCGTCCTCGGACTCGGTAAAGGTCATGGGGATGTATACGTCGTGGAAGACCATGGGCCTGACGAGCCAGTAATCCTCACCCGCGGCCTCTCGGTCATGAAAGTCCTGCGGCCAGATACCGTACGTGGCCGCCGCTACGGGCTCCCCGGGTTCGGGCAGCCTCTCGCGCGCATCGACCCATTCCACGTTCACCTGCACGTCTGACGTCCCTCCATGGCCGCTCGTCCGCAACTGCCGGCCCATTGCTGTTCCGTTCCGGCGCACCAGGAACAGACCCGGACACGCAGTCTCTTGGACGCTGTGGCACCCGCCAGGGTTGCCCCCCACCGCCCGGAGCACACCGCCGACCACCATGCGATCGGCCGCTCACGCGGCGGCCCGACGACGAAGAGCCACCTCGCGGCCGAGGGCGTTGCCGCCCGCGTCGAGTCCCGCTAGCCGGTGGTCCGTTCGACGGATGCGCAGTAGCACCATTGCCATTCCACTCTCCGTCCGAGACTCGTGGGTCCCTCGCGGAGGTAGGAGATGAGAATCAGTGCAGTGTGGTCCGTACGTTGTCTCCATACGGAATCCACAGCCGCTGTGCCGGACGACGGTGTTGTTGAGCTACCCCGGGCCAGCGGTGGCTCGAATCCTCCGCAGCAGGGGAGAAAGCGACTCGGGCGCCTCGAAATTCCACGCTGAACCGGCCCCCGCGAACAGCGTTTCGGTGTCCATGCTGCAGTGCAGTCGAGTACGTATCGGCGTGAGCTTCTGGCCGGTCCCGGGCGCGGGAATGTGGGGGCAGGTCCTGTCGCGCGGCCGGGCGTTCACGAGCCCAGCCGGATTCAACTCTGGACACCGCCAAGCATCCGCCGCACTCCGGCGTGGCGGAGGCACTGCCCTGGGTGCCACTCACGGTGCAGCAGAAGCCCTCTACGCCCAGCGCGGTGAGGGACATCCCAGGGACTTTTCAAAGACTTTCAGCTCTGTCACAGGGACTTCTGAGGGACTTTCCGCCGGGCGGAAGGGCAAGCCCGTGACAGTGCTGAAAGACGCGAATCACCTGGTCAGAGCGGATACGTTCAGCACTCGATGACATTCACGGCGAGCCCGCCCCGCGCGGTCTCCTTGTACTTGACCTTCATGTCCGCACCGGTCTCCCGCATCGTCTTGATGACCTTGTCGAGGGAGACATGGTGGCGGCCGTCGCCGCGGAGGGACATGCGGGCTGCGGTGACGGCCTTGACTGCTGCCATGCCGTTGCGTTCGATGCAGGGGATCTGGACGAGGCCGCCGACCGGGTCGCAGGTGAGGCCGAGGTTGTGTTCCATGCCGATCTCGGCGGCGTTCTCGACCTGTTCGGGGCTACCGCCGAGGATCTCGGCGAGGCCGCCGGCCGCCATGGAGCAGGCGGAGCCGACCTCTCCCTGGCAGCCGACCTCGGCGCCGGAGATGGACGCGTTCTCCTTGTAGAGCATGCCGATGCCGCCCGCCGCGAGCAGGAAGCGCACGATGGCGTCGTCGTCGGTGCCGGGCACGAAGTGGTGCGCGTAGTGCAGGACGGCGGGGATGATCCCCGCGGCGCCGTTGGTGGGCGCGGTCACCACGCGTCCGCCCGCGGCGTTCTCCTCGTTGACGGCCATCGCGTACAGCGTGGTCCACTCCATCGAGTGCGCCTCGGCATGGCCCTCGGCGCGCAGCTGGCGGGCCGAAGTGGCAGCGCGGCGGCGGACCTTGAGGCCGCCGGGCAGGATGCCCTCCTGGGTGAGGCCGCGCGCGACGCAGGCCCGCATGACGCGCCAGATCTCCAGGAGGCCCTCGCGGATCTCCTCCTCGGTCCGCCACGCCTTCTCGTTCTCCAGCATCAGCCGGGACACGGACAGGCCCGTCTCGCGGGTGAGGCGCAGCAGTTCGTCGCCCGTACGGAAGGGGTGGCGCAGCACCGTGTCGTCGAGCATGATGCGGTCCTCGCCGACCGCGTCCTCGTCGACGACGAAGCCGCCGCCGACGGAGTAGTACGTCTTCTCCAGCAGCGGCGTGCCCGCGCTGTCGTACGCGAAGAGGGTCATGCCGTTCGCGTGGTACGGGAGGGAGCGGCGCCGGTGCAGTATCAGCTGCCGGGGCTCGTCGAACGGGATCTCGTGCGTGTCACCGATCTCGGCGGCGAGCAGCCGCAGCCGCCCCGACTCGCGGATGCGCGCGACCTGTTCGTCGGCGGTCTCCACGTCGACGGTGCGCGGTGAGTTGCCTTCGAGGCCCAGGAGTACGGCCTTCGGCGTGCCGTGGCCGTGTCCTGTGGCGCCGAGGGAGCCGAAGAGTTCCGCGCGTACGGAGGCCGTGTGCGCGAGCACGCCCTCGTTCTTGAGGCGGCGCGCGAACATGCGCGCGGCCCGCATGGGGCCGACCGTGTGCGAGCTGGACGGGCCGATGCCGACGGAGAAGAGGTCGAAGACCGAAATGGCCATGGTGGTGGCTCCCTCTGGGCGGTGTGGTGCGGTTGCTTCGTGGGTCGGGGCCGAGGGGTTGCCCCTGCCCCGCCGACCCCGGGTCCTCCAGCGCCGGACGGACTGACTGGAATGCGGCCCTCCCCCCAGCTTCGGCCGGGGGCCCCCGGCCTTCGGCCGGGAGGTTCCCCCAGAGGCACTGGAGGGCGAGCGCGCGCGGTTCACGGGGACGGCGGGAAGGAGGGTTACAGCCCCGGGTACAGCGGGTGCTTCTCCGCGAGTGCGGTGACACGCGCTGCGAGCGATTTCGACGTGTCCTCGTCGAAGCCCGGCAGCAGCGCCTGCGCGATGATGTCCGCGACCTCGGTGAAGTCCTCGTCCTGGAAGCCGCGCGTGGCGAGCGCGGGGGTGCCGATGCGCAGGCCCGAGGTGACCATGGGCGGGCGCGGGTCGTTCGGCACCGCGTTGCGGTTGACGGTGATGCCGACCTCGTGGAGGCGGTCCTCGGCCTGCTGGCCGTCGAGTTCGCTGTGGCGCAGGTCGACGAGGACGAGGTGGACGTCCGTACCGCCGGAGAGCACGGAGACGCCCGCGTCCACGGCGTCCTGGTGCAGCAGGCGTTCGGCGAGGGCACGCGCGCCGGAGAGCGTGCGGGCCTGGCGCTCCTTGAACTCGTCGCTGGCCGCGATCTTGAAGGAGACGGCCTTCGCCGCGATGACATGCTCCAGCGGGCCGCCCTGCTGGCCGGGGAAGACCGCGGAGTTGATCTTCTTCGCGTACTCCTTCTTCGACAGGATCACGCCACCGCGCGGACCGCCGAGGGTCTTGTGCGTGGTGGTGGTGACGATATCGGCGTACGGCACGGGGCTCGGGTGCAGACCGGCGGCGACGAGCCCGGCGAAGTGGGCCATGTCGACCATCAGCAGCGCGCCGACCTCGTCGGCGATACGGCGGAAGGCGGCGAAGTCGAGCTGGCGCGGGTAGGCGGACCAGCCCGCGATGATCATCTGCGGGCGGTGCTCCTTGGCGAGGCGCTCGACCTCTTCCATGTCGACCTGGCTGGTCTTCTCATCGACCTTGTAGGCGACGACGTTGTAGAGCTTGCCGGAGAAATTGATCTTCATGCCATGCGTCAGATGACCACCGTGCGCCAGGTCCAGGCCCATGATCGTGTCGCCCGGCTTCAGTACGGCCACCATCGCGGCGGCGTTCGCCTGCGCGCCCGAGTGCGGCTGCACATTCGCGGCCTCGGCCCCGAACAGGGCCTTCACCCGGTCCCTGGCCAGATCCTCGACCACATCGACGTGCTCGCAGCCGCCGTAGTAGCGGCGTCCGGGGTAGCCCTCGGCGTACTTGTTGGTGAGGACCGAGCCCTGGGCCTCCATGGAGGCGACGGGGGCGAAGTTCTCCGACGCGATCATTTCGAGGGTGGACTGCTGGCGGTGGAGTTCGGCGTCGACGGCGGCGGCGACGTCCGGGTCCACCTCGTGGAGAGAGCTGTTCAGAAGCGACATGGAAGAACCATCCCTGAGCGACATGGAGGAACCATCCCTGGAGGAGAAGGCGGGGCGGACAGCGGCGAGAGCCTCAGTTTCCCGAGGCGAAGGCGGTGTACTCGTCGGCCGAGAGCAGGTCGTCCGGCTCCTCGGAAAGCTTCACCTTGAACAGCCAACCTCCCTCGAACGGCGCCGAGTTCACCAGCGCGGGGTCGTCCACCACGTCCTGGTTGAGCTCGGTGACCTCACCGGAGACCGGCGAGTACAGGTCGCTGACGGACTTGGTCGACTCCAGCTCACCGCAGGTCTCGCCCGCGGTGACGGTGTCTCCCGCTGCGGGCAGCTGGACGTAGACGACATCGCCGAGTGCTTCGGCGGCGTGTGCCGTGATCCCGACCGTCGAGACGCCGTCCTCGGCGGTCGACAGCCACTCGTGCTCCTTGCTGTAGCGGAGCTGCTGGGGGTTGCTCATGGTCTGATTCTCCCGGATGAGATACGTGCGGTGGTAACGGTCTTGGCTGGTGGGACGAGGGTCACGCCGGAAACGGGGCCGCCGGGTGGTGCGTAGGCGGTCCCCTGCGTGCCGACGCGGGTGCCCTGCGGAGCCGAATCGGGTGCCCGTGGAGCCGGCGAGCGCGAGCGGAGCCATGCCCGTGGAGCCGCGGAGCCCGCCTGGCCGGCAGGCACTCGCTCGCTGAGCCACGGCGCCCGTGCGTCAGGAACGCTTGTAGAAGGGAAGCGCGACGACCTCGTACGGCTCATGAGAGCCGCGGATGTCCACCGCGACGCCCTCCGTACCCGCTGCGGCGTACCCGGTATCGACGTACGCCATCGCGATCGGCTTGCCCAGGGTGGGGGAGGGGGCGCCGGAGGTGACCTCTCCGATGACCGTGCCGTCGCCGGCCGCCACCACCGGGTACCCCGCACGCGGCACCCTGCGGCCCGTCGCGACCAGGCCGACGAGCTTGCGCGGCGGGTCGGTCTCGGCGCGCTCGGCCGCCGCCTCCAGCCGCTCGCGGCCGACGAAACGCCCGTCGTTCGTGGTCTTGGCGAACTTGACCGTCCTGCCCAGACCCGCGTCGAACGGGGTGAGCGCCGTGGACAGCTCGTTCCCGTACAGCGGCATCCCGGCTTCGAGGCGCAGCGTGTCCCGGCAGCTCAGGCCGCAGGGGACGAGACCGGCGCCCGCGCCCGCCTCCCGTACGGCGTCCCACACGGCCACCGCGTCCTCCGGCGCGACGAACAGCTCGAACCCGTCCTCGCCCGTGTACCCCGTACGAGCGATCAGCGCGCTCTTGCCGGCGACGATGTCGCGCTCGCCCGCGTAGTACCGCAGCCCGTCCAGGTCGAAGCCGGTCAGCCCGCGCAGGATGCCCACGGCCTCCGGGCCCTGGACGGCCAGCAGCGCGTACTTGTCGCGGTCGTCGCGCACCTCGGCTCCGCTGCGCTTACCCTCCGGGGCGTCCTGGCGCGCACGCAGCGCGTCGAGCACGGTCTGTGAGTTGGAGGCGTTGGCGACGACCATGTACTCCTGGTCGGCCAGGCGGTAGACGATCAGGTCGTCGAGGATGCCGCCGTTCTCGTCGCAGATCATCGTGTAGCGGGCACGGCCGACGGCCAGCTTGGTGAGGTTGCCGACCAGCGCGTAGTCCAGCAGTTCCCCGGCCTCGGGGCCCGTGATGGTGATCTCGCCCATGTGGGAGAGGTCGAACAGGCCGGCGTGCGAACGGACGGCGAGGTGTTCCTCGCGCTCGCTGCCGTAGCGCAGCGGCATCTCCCAGCCCGCGAAGTCGGTCATGGTCGCGCCCAGCTCACGGTGCGTGGCATCGAGGGCGGTCTTGTGCGCGGTGGCCGAGCCGGCCGAGGGGTCAGTCATTCAGGCTCCCGGAACTGGGTGTGACGCGGATGTCCTCCCCATCTGTCATCGGAACCTGAGAGGTTCGCCGGGACCCCCAGAACGGCTGGAGCCGGCTTGCACCTTGGGTGGAACCGCCCGCGCTGCCCTGACCGGCGGCGGACGGTTCGCTTTTCAGATCTGCCTCGCCCTGCGCGGTAACGGGGCCTGAGAGATTCAAGGGAGGATCTTGCTCCTTCGGCGCCCCGGCACGTGCTGGCTCCGGGGACTCTCCCGCGCGGGTTCGAACGGCCTGTATGGAGTTGACCCGGACATCATCGCACGCGTGAGCGGGCGCTGACTGCCCCTGAGCGAGGGGCAATCGTCTTGAACCGCATTACCTTTTCTTGACACTCTCTGGAGAGAGCGGCGGCAGAGCCGTCGCGTCCGGGGAGGGGTGATCTGTGGGCAGCCTGAGCGGTGCTGACGCGACGGTGACGAGTGCGGGCGTGGAGGCGGGTACGGGTGCCGTCGCCTGCCATGACCTGCGGGGGACCGCCACCAGACGTACGCTCCGCTACCCGGCGGGCGATGTGCTGGTGGTGTCGGGGCTGCCGGGCGGAGGCAAGTCCACGCTGATCAGGTCCGCCTTCGTCCAGTCGGCGCTCGTCCGGCCCGCCCTCGCGCAGGAGGCGGCCCCCGCCCGGAAGGATGTCGTCCGGATCGATTCGCAGGACACCAGGGAGCGCTGGGAGCGCCGCCTCCCCGTCTGGCTGCCCTACGGCGTCTACCGCCCTCTCGTGCGGATGGCCCACTACGCCGGGCTGCGCAGGGCCCTCGCGTCCGGCGCCTCCGTCGTCGTGCACGACTGCGGCACCCAGTCGTGGGTGCGGCGCTGGCTGGCCAGGGACGCGGTGCGGCGCCGGCGTGCGCTGCACCTGTTGCTGCTCGACGTCACGCCCGAGGACGCGCTCGCGGGCCAGGCCGCACGCGGACGCGGAGTCTCGGGTTACGCGTTCCGCCGCCACCTGCGGGCCGTACGGAAGCTCACGGCCGCGGCCGAGTCCGGACGGCTGCCGGCAGGTTGTGTCTCCTCGGTGCTGCTCGACAGGGCGGCGGCCCAGGCACTGCGCGGTATCACCTTCACCGCGCACGCACCCACGCACGGAGCCGCGCCCCTGCACGGACCCGCGCCCACGCCCACGGTCCCGCCACCCGCGAGGGGTGACGGGACCGTGAACGGGGACACGGGGGACGCGAACGGCAGAACCCCGGACGCGACCGGCGTCAGCGGCCCTGCTCAGGCGTGACAGGGGCGGCGGGCGCCTGCGCGGCCTGCGGTGACTGCTGCTGAGGAGCCTGTGGGGCCTGCGGTGCCTGGCCCTGCTGCGGCGCCTGCGGCGTCTGAGGTGCCTGCCCCTGCTGCTTCTGCGGTGCCTGCTCCTGCTTGGGCGCCTGCGGCTTCGGCGGTGTCTGGGGCTTCGGCGGTGTCTGCGGCTTCGGCGGTGTCTGCGGTGCCTGCTCCTGCTTCGGCGCCTGCGGCTTCTGCTGCTGGGGTGCCTGCGGCTTCTGGGGTGTTTGAGCCGCGCCGGAGACCTTCGGCAGGCCCTTGAGGTCGGGGGCGGCCAGTCTGCCGCTGTAGAGGGTCGCGGCGAGCAGGTTGCTGCCGCCGGCCAGCGCGCGGTTCGCTGCCGTGCTCCGCTGCTCGGTCGTGCCCTGCACGGACGCGTTGAGCAGCGCGTTCATACGGCTGCGCAGGTCGGTTGCCGCCTGCGCCGTCAGGTCCTCGGTGGGGGCCGAACCGGCAGCGCGCGTGCCCTCGGACGCCGCACGGGACGTGATCAGCGGCTTGACCGTGCGCTCCATCTCCGCGCGGAGGCGCTCGGCCTGCTCGGGGGCCAGCTTCTTGTCCTTGAGCTTGCTGACGGTGGTCAGCACCCTGGCGACGTGGTCGAGCGGCTTGAGAACGTCCTGCATCGCACCGACCTGCTGTGCCATGCGTGCCGTCGCGCTGGCGGCGGTCACGTCGGACCGTGCCTCCCCGGGCTGCTCCATGCCGATGCCGCGGGCCGGTCCATGGGCGGCAGGGCCGGCGAATGCGGCGCCCGCGGCGCCGAGCGCGAGCGAGCCGGCCAGCGAGACGGTGACGGCGGTGGCGGTGATCCTGTTCACGCGCATGTGTGGTTTCCTCCAGTGAGCGTGCCAAATAGCACGTAATGGGACGAAAACCACTTTTCGTCTGTGGGGTGCACGCCGCAACCGGAGCGTCGCCGTACGTGTTCAGCCGGGGCCCTCGGGGCTGCTGGAGATCACGGATAGGCTTGGACCATGACGATTCCGCCGCAGCCGCAGCACTACGGCCCGGGCCACGGAGGCGGTTGGCCCGGGAACGAGTTGGAGGAGGCCCTGAGCGCCTCGCTCCAGGTGCCTCACGCGGGCGCCAGGCTGCTGGAGGTACTGGGGCGCAGCAGCGTATGGGTTCCGCTGCCCGAGGGCGGCGGGCCCGACAGCCGCGATCTGTCCCTGCCGACCATCGAGTTGGACGGCGCCGCCTATGTGCCGGTCTTCAGTTCGGAGGAGCAGTTCCTCCATGTCGCCGGCTCTCATATGTCGTTCACCATCGCCCCGGCCCGCGAGTTCGCGCGCGGGCTGCCCCCGCAGGTGGGCATCGCCGTGAACCCCGAGGGCACGGTGGGGATGCCGCTGCCGCCCGAGGCCGTCGCCGAACTGTGCGGCAACACCGCGGCGGAGCAGGCCGTCGCTGGTGTGGCACGCGGGGCGCGGGTCCGGCTGTTCGAGCCCGACTGGCAGGACGACCCGGTGGACTTCCTCGCCGCCGCGTCCTCCCAGTTCGCCGCGCTCGCGCCCGTACGGACCGCGCGGCGCGCGCTCGCCAGCACGGAGGGCGACCCGCCCGCGCTGTTCATCGGGCTCGAACTCGACCTGCTGGAGCCGGAGTCGAGACAGGCGGCGCACGATGCCCTCGGCCGCGCGCTGCACGGTGCCGAGGTCAGATGGCCCGTACAGATGGTGCTTCTGGACGCCGCGCGTGATCCGGTCGTGGAGTGGATGAGGCAGTGCGTGCGCCCGTTCTACGTGCGGCCCGAGTGACGCGAAGTGGGCGACTGAGTACGAAGACCGATGTCCCGCCCGCCTCGTAAGCTGGTTGGATGGCGGAACGGGGGCGCACAGGCGTGCCCCGGTGCAGGTGAGCGCGTCGGAAGCGGCAGAGGTAAGGGAAGGGCGGCCAGGTGAGCGCGGGTGGAAGCGTCGAGCAGCTCCTGCGACAGGTGTCGCCGGGCCGGTACGACACCTACGAGACCTACGAGGCCCTGCTCCAGGCGCTCGCCGGAAGCCGGCTGTGGATGCTGCTGTGGAACGGGCAGGCCGGGTCCCCCGAGGCGCAGTACGGAAACATGGAGGTCGCCGGGTACGGCTACGCGCCCTGTGTGACCTCGGCGCAGGAGCTGGCCGCCTCCGGATGGAACCGCGCGCACGAGGTGGTCGGCGGCCGTGACATCGCCTCCGCGCTCTTCCCCGACCGCTGGGGCATCTGGCTGAATCCGCACGCGCCCGGCGGTGGGCTCGGCATTCCCTGGCTGGATCTGCGCAGGATCGCCGCCGGCCTCGACAACCTGCCGCCCGGACCGCTGCGGATCTCCGAACCTGCCCTGGACATCCCGCAGTTCTACGCGCTGCTCGCGCAGAACGCGCACCACACGCCCGCCGTCAGGTCGCTGCGCCGCGCCTGGGTGCAGCCCGCGCTGGGGGTGCCGTATCTGGCGATCGGCCTGGAGCTGTACGACGCCGCTCCCGCCTCGGTCGAGGCGGCGCGCGCGATGATGGCCCGCTCGGTCGGCACCGTCCCCGAGGGGCTGCCGGTCTCCAGCGTGGCCATGTCCGACGACTACGACCCGGTGGCGATGTGGCTGCGCCGCCAGTCCCGCCCGTTCTTCGACCGCGACGCGCACGTGGCCGGTGCGGCACCCACCGCGGCTCCGGGTTTCGGCTACGGCTACCCCAGGGCCTACTGAGCACCTGCCGGACGCCGCTTCCCGCTCTCTCAGGACCGGCTTCCCGGCTTCTCCCGCTCCGCTCCCGGCCTTCCCCCTGACCGCTTGCCGGGTCACTTCTGCCGCCTCCTGCCCGCTGCGGTGGGCCACTTGATCGTCCCGCCCCCGGAGCCCGCTGACCGGGATGTCCGCGTTCCTCTCCCGCCCGCCTGTGTGCTCTTCCGCCACGGCGGAAGGAGTCCTTCGGCGGCGCGCGGCGCTCAGCGAACGGCAGTGCGCTGAGCGGGAGTCGGAGGCGTAACTCAGACGGATCAGACCCGGGCAAAACTCCCGTCCCGGCACCGCTCAACGTCAACTTGCGTCCGCATAACGGAACATGACGCGTCGCATCACAGTTACGCATCCTTTCCCCTTGAAGTCTGGCAACTGATCGTGAGCGCGATGGAGACTCCCGAGCCATGAGGCCCCTCGGCCTTGTGTACGAACTGCTTGCGAAGTGGCCGCTACAGCGGTGTGCGTGGACTGGTCAACTGCCGGTCGAGAAGGGGTCCCCAACACGATGACGGCACCACTGCACGAAACGTCCGCGGAGTCCGCGGTCGCGGAGCCGGCGCCCACCGGCGCGGAGAAGGCGATCGAAGGCCGCTCACTCGGCCGCATTGCCTGGGATCGGCTCAGGCGCGACAAGGTGGCGCTCATCGGCGGCGCGATCGTGCTTCTGCTGGTTCTGGTCGCGATCTTCGCGCCCTTGATCACCGCGCTGACCGGGCAGTCGCCGACGGAGCGCCACGAGGACCTGATCGACCCGCTGTTCAGTACGCCGAACGGCGCCTTCGGCGGGATCTCGGGCGACCACCTGCTCGGTGTGGAGCCCGTCAGCGGACGCGACATCTTCGCCCGCATCGTGTACGGCGCCCGGGTCTCGATCCTCGTCGGCTTCCTGTCCGCCTTCGTGGCGGTCGTCTTCGGCACCATCCTGGGCACCCTCGCCGGATACTTCGGCGGCTGGCTCGACGCGCTCATCAGCCGCGTGATGGACATGCTGCTGGCCTTCCCGCAGCTGCTCTTCATCATCTCGCTGATCTCGGTCATGCCAAACGACCTGCTCGGACTGACCGGCACGGGTGTACGGCTCGTGGTGATGATCCTGGTGATCGGCTTCTTCGGATGGCCGTACATCGGGCGCATCGTCAGGGGCCAGGTGCTCTCCCTGAGGGAACGGGAGTACATCGAGGCCGCACGCAGCCTCGGCGCGGGACGGCGGTACATCCTGACCAAGGAACTGCTGCCCAACCTCGTGGCGCCGATCACCGTCTACACGACACTGATGATCCCCACGAACATCCTCACCGAGGCAGCGCTCAGCTTCCTGGGCGTGGGCGTCAAGCCCCCCACGGCCTCCTGGGGTTCGATGCTCTCCGACGCCGTGACGTACTACGAGTCGGACCCGATGTACATGATCGTTCCTGGCGTCGCCATCTTCATCACGGTGCTCGCCTTCAACCTCTTCGGTGACGGCGTGCGCGACGCGCTCGATCCGAAGGGGACCCGGTGACAGCGGATTTGCCGACCCCCACCCCCACACCCCCAAGAGCCCCCCGGCCGCGCGATCGTGCGGGCCGTGACCTACACGGAGGTTGCGAGACAGTGAGAACCCTACGCACATCGAGGCGCCGGCTGGTGGCGGTATCCGCCGTAGCCGTCGCCACGCTGTTCGCCACATCGGCGTGCGGCGGAGGTGACAGCGACAGCGACAGCGCGGGCGGCAAGTTCAACGCCGGCATCAACAAGGTCGCCAACGCTTCGGACAAGAAGGGTGGCACGCTGAAGTTCATCGGGGTCCAGGACGCCGACTCCTGGGACACCACCCGCATGTACTACGGCTTCGCCTTCGACTTCGCGCGCTTCTACAGCCGCCAGCTGGTGAGCTACACGCCTGAGCCGGGTGCGAAGGCCATCGACCTGAAGCCGGACCTGGCCAAGGACAACGCCAAGATCACCAATGACGGCAAGACGTACAAGTACGAGCTGAAGGACGGCCTGAAGTGGGAGGATGGCAAGCCCATCACTTCCGAGGACGTCAAGTACGGCATCGAGCGCCAATGGGCGCAGAAGACGCTCTCCGGCGGCCCCACCTACCTCAAGGACGTCCTCGACCCGGACGGCAAGTGGAAGGGCCCGTACGAGGAGAAGGGCGACTTCGAGGGCATCAAGACCCCCGATGACAAGACCATCGAGTTCCACCTCGCCGAGCGCAACGGTGACTTCGAGCAGATGCTCGCGATGCCGACGAACTCGCCGGTCCGCGAGGACAAGGACGCCAAGTCCAAGTACGCGCTCAAGCCGTTCTCCTCGGGCCCGTACAAGTTCCAGTCGTACACCCCCAACAAGGGGCTGACGCTGGTGCGCAACAAGAACTGGGACAAGAAGACCGACCCGCTGCGCAAGGCGCTGCCCGACCAGGTCAAGGTCACCCTGCTCACCAACGCCGATGAGCGCGACAAGCGCCTCATCAACGGTGACGCGGACCTCGACCTGAACCAGCGCGGCATGGACTCGCAGGGCCGTGCGACGGCGCTCAAGCAGCACAAGGGCAACGTCGACAACCCGCAGTCCGGGTTCATCTCCTACGTCGCCTTCCCGCAGAGCGTGAAGCCGTTCAACAACATCCACTGCCGCAAGGCCGCGATCTACGGCACCGACCACAAGTCGGTCCAGACCGCGCGCGGTGGTCCGATGGCGGGCGGTGACATCTCCACCAACATGCTTCCCCCGGTCGTCCCCGGCTACGACAAGAACGACGACCAGTACGGGATGCGCGACAACGGTGGCAAGGCGAACGTCGCCAAGGCCAAGGAAGAGCTGAAGAAGTGCGGGAAGCCGAACGGCTTCTCCACCACGCTGGCCGTCCGTAACACGGACAAGTCCGACATGAAGTCGTCCGAGGCGATCCAGGCATCGCTGAAGAAGGTCGGCATCAAGGTCGAGATCGACGCCTTCGACGGTGCCCAGGGCTCGTCCATCGTGGGCAACCAGCAGAAGGTCAAGGACAAGAACTACGGCATGGTGCTGTACGGCTGGGGCCCGGACTTCCCGAGTGGCCAGGGCTACGGCATCGAGCTGTGGCACAGCTCCAAGATCCGCGACAACGCGAACAACAACTACGCGCTGATCGACGACAAGAAGATCGACGAAGGGCTCGACGAGGCCATCGCCGAGCTGGACCCGGAGAAGGCCGCGACCAAGTACGCCGAGGTCAACAAGAACGTCATGGCGGGTGCTTACTACCTTCCGCTGACGAACCTGAAGGTCGTCCAGTGGCGTTCCGACCGCCTGACGAACGTCTACTCGGCGCAGTCCTTCAGCGGTTGGTACGACTTCGCTTCCCTGGGCGTCAAGTAACTCCTGACAGTCACCGACATCACCATCTGACGGCGCCACCCGCCGCTGGCACGAAGGGCAGGTGAAGGCCGCTGAGGCGGCCCGGCCGTGACTCCCTGACCGGGAGGAAGGGCCGGGCCGCCGATGGGCGGCTGAGAGCAGTGCTCACATACCTCATCAGGCGGCTGTTCGCCGTCGCAGTGATGCTGGTCGTCATCATCCTGGCGGTCTTCTGCATCTTCTTCCTGATTCCCAAGTGGACGGGCACGGACCCGGCCACGATGTTCGTCGGCAAGCAGGCCGACAAGGAGTCCATTGAGGGCATCCGCCAGAAGCTCCAACTCGACGATCCGGTCCTCGTCCAGCTCTTCGAGTTCTTCAAGGGCATCTTCTTCGGGCGGGACTACGTCGGCGGCGGTGACACGACGCACTGCTCAGCGCCCTGCTTCGGCTACTCCTTCCGCTCCGAGCAGGAGATCTGGCCCGTACTGACCGACCGCCTGCCCGTCACGCTCTCGCTGGCACTGGGCGCGGCCATCATCTGGCTGCTGATCGGCCTCAGCGTCGGTGTGCTCTCCGCGCTCAAGCGCGGCAGCCTGTGGGACCGGCTCGCCATGACCGGCGCGCTGGCCGGCGTCTCGCTGCCCGTCTACTTCACCGGTCTGCTCTCGCTGGCGGTCTTCGCCTACCAATTCGACCTGGTGGCCAACTCGTTCACGCCCTTCGGCGAGAACGTGTCCAAATGGTTCAGCGGCATGATCCTGCCGTGGATCACGCTCGCCTTCCTCTTCGGCGCGATGTACGCCCGGCTCACCCGGGCGACCATGCTGGAGGTGATGGGCGAGGACTACATCAGAACGGCCCGCGCCAAGGGGCTCAAGGAACCCGTCGTCATCGGCAAGCACGCCATGCGCTCGACGATGACGCCCATCCTCACGCTCCTCGGCATCGACATCGGCGCCCTGATGGGCGGCGCGATTCTCACCGAGACCACCTTCAGCATCCCCGGCCTCGGCCAGGCGGTGCTCAAGGCGATCAACGAACGCGACCTCCCGCTGATCCTGGGCGTCACCCTCATCACCGCAACCGCCGTCGTCATCGCGAACCTCATAGTGGACCTGCTGTACGGCGTGATCGACCCCCGAGTGAGGCTGGGATGACAGACCACGAGCACAAAGACGACGCCGTCCCGGCGAAGAAGGTGAAAGCCGGCAAGGGGACGGACGCGGCCAAGGCGGAGTCCCCCGAGGCCGAGTCCCCCACAGCGGAGTCCAAGGCGGAGTCCACCAAGGCCACCGGGACGACCGGGGCCTCCGTGACCCCCGAGGACGCGGCTCCCGCGAGGGGGGCCGGCGGTCTCGCCTCCTCCGGCACAGCGGCCGGCGAGCCCGAGCTGGAGAAGCAGCCGCCGAAGGCGTTCCTGGAGGTCCGGGACCTGCGCGTGCACTTCCCCACCCAGGACGGCCTCGTCAAGTCCGTCGACGGGCTCTCCTTCTCGCTGGAGAAGGGCAAGACGCTCGGCATCGTCGGCGAGTCGGGGTCCGGCAAGTCGGTCACCTCGCTCGGCCTCATGGGCCTGCACACGGTCGGCCAGTACGGGCGTCAGCGCCCGCACCTGTCCGGCGAGATCTGGCTCAACGGCCAGGAGCTGCTGACGGCCGACCCGGACGAGATGCGCAAGCTCAGGGGCCGGGAGATCTCCATGATCTTCCAGGACCCGCTGTCGGCGCTGCACCCCTTCTTCACCGTCGGCGATCAGATCGTGGAGGCGTACCGCGTCCACCACAAGGTCGACAAGAAGGCGGCACGCAGGCGCGCGATCGAACTGCTGGACAGGGTCGGTATCCCCGAGCCGGCCAAGCGGTTCTCCAGCTACCCGCACGAGTTCTCCGGCGGTATGCGGCAGCGCGCGATGATCGCGATGTCGCTGGTCAACAACCCCGAGCTGCTGATAGCCGACGAGCCGACCACCGCGCTGGACGTCACCGTCCAGGCCCAGATCCTCGACCTGATCAGGGACCTCCAGCAGGAGTTCGGCTCGGCCGTCATCATCATCACCCACGACCTGGGCGTCGTCGCCGAACTCTCCGACGACATCCTGGTCATGTACGGGGGCCGCTGCGTCGAGTACGGCACGGCCGAGAAGGTCTTCTACGAGCCCCAGCACCCCTACACCTGGGGTCTCCTCGGTTCGATGCCGCGCATCGACAGGGACAGGGCCGACCGCCTCATCCCGGTCAAGGGCTCCCCGCCCAGCCTGATCAACATCCCGCAGGGCTGCGCCTTCAACCCGCGCTGCCCCTACGCGGACGTACCGGCCGGCGGTGTCACCAGGACCGAGCGTCCCGAACTGCGGGAGACCCAGCCCGGGCACCTGTCCGCCTGCCACATGGAGCCGGAGGACAGGCAGCGGATCTGGACCGAAGAGATTGTCCCGAAGCTGTGAGCGCCGTGAGTGAGGACGACGAGCCGATGACCAACTCCGCGAACTCCGAACCCGCGGGGGCCGCGACGGGTACGCTCACGGACCCGCCCGAGGGCGAGTCCCTGCTGCGCGTCAGCGGTCTCAAGAAGCACTTCCCGGTCACCAAGGGCCTGTTCAAGCGGCAGGTCGGCGCCGTACTCGCGGTCGACGGGCTCGACTTCGACGTACGGTCCGGAGAAACCCTGGGCATCGTGGGCGAGTCGGGCTGCGGCAAGTCCACCATGGGCCGCCTCATCACCCGGCTGCTCGAACCGACCGCCGGGAAGATCGAGTTCGAGGGCAAGGACATCACGCACCTCGGAGTCGGCGGCATGCGTCCGCTGCGCCGCGACGTGCAGATGATCTTCCAGGACCCGTACTCCTCGCTGAACCCCCGGCACACCGTCGGCTCCATCGTCAGCGCCCCGTTCAAGCTCCAGGGCGTACAGCCCGAGGGCGGCGTCAAGAAGGAGGTACAGCGGCTGCTGGAGGTGGTCGGGCTCAGCCCCGAGCACTACAACCGGTATCCGCATGAGTTCAGCGGCGGCCAGCGCCAGCGCATCGGCATCGCCCGCGCCCTCGCGCTCAACCCCAAGCTCGTCGTCGCCGACGAGCCGGTCTCGGCGCTGGATGTCTCCATCCAGGCCCAGGTCGTCAACCTTCTCGACGACCTCCAGCAGGAACTGGGCCTCACGTACGTGATCATCGCCCACGACCTCTCGGTGATCCGGCACGTCTCCGACCGCATCGCGGTCATGTACCTCGGCAAGATCGTCGAGCTGACGGACAGGCAGTCGCTGTACGGGACACCGATGCACCCGTACACACAGGCGCTGCTCTCCGCCGTGCCGGTCCCCGACCCCCGCCGCAAGGCGGCACAGGGGCGCGAGCGCATCCTCCTCAAGGGCGACGTGCCGTCCCCGATGAACCCGCCCTCCGGCTGCCGCTTCCACACGCGGTGCTGGAAGGCGACCGAGGTGTGCCGCACGACCGAGCCGCCGCTCGTTCCCCTGGCGACCGGGCACGAAGTGGCGTGCCATCACCCGGAGAACGCTCCGGACCAGCAGCCCGGCGACACGAAGTTGCTGCGCCTCGCCGACGGGGTGGGCACGGCCGGCTGAGGTTGGCTCCGCCGCCTGCCGCCTTGCCCCGTGGGGTGCGGGTCGGGAGTCCGGCTCGCCCCCTCCGTGGGGCGGGTCGAGAGCTCGGCGGGGTCTCCGGTCGGCCGGCCGTCGGTTGTGTGTGGCTGAGCGCGCAGTTCCCCGCGCCCCTTCAGGGGCGCGGGGAACTGCGCGAGTGACCACGGACAAGCCGCGGCCGGGGGACAGGCGGTGGGCCCGAGTTCTTTTCCGCAGGGGCGCCCGCGGGGCCCGCAGGGCCGTACCGCCCGGTGGGCGGATACAAAGGGGTCGTGGACACAGCCTTCGACCCCTCGCTCCAGCACTGGCTGGACCTCGCCGGCATCTTCGTCTTCGCGATCTCCGGCGCCCTGCTGGCCGTGCGCCGGAACTTCGACGTGTTCGGTATCGCCGTGCTCGCGGCTGTCACGGGTCTCGGCGGAGGGCTGTTCAGGGACGTCGTGATCGGGGCCGTACCGCCGGCGGCCTTCACCGACCTCGGATACTTCCTGACGCCCCTCCTCTCGACCGTTCTGGTCTTCTTCCTGCACCCGGTGGTCGAGCGCATCAACAAGGCGGTGAACGTCTTCGATGCGGCGGGGCTCGGGTTCTTCTGCGTGACAGGGACGCTGAAGGCGCACGAGTACGGGCTCAGCCTCACCTCTTCCGTCGTCCTCGGTCTCGCCACGGCGGCTGGCGGCGGTGTGCTGCGGGACGTGCTCGCGAACGAGGTGCCGTCGCTGCTGCGGTGGGACCGCGAGATCTACGCGGTGCCCGCACTCGTCGGCTCCTCGGCCGTCGCACTGCTCATCCACTTCGACGCCGTACGCCCCAGCACGACGCTCACCGCCGCCGCCCTCGCCTTCCTGCTGCGCCTCCTGGCCCTCCGCTACAACTGGCGTGCCCCGCGCGCCTGGCACCGCCGCAGCGCCAAGGCCGACACGGAGGCGGCAGGACCGGACGGCAACCTGGGCCTCTAGCGCCTGTTCCGGGTGCGCGGCCCGGCCTCGCGGGACGGGATCAGAACGGGAAGACGCTGCGGCCGTGCTGCACCGACAGCCACCGCACCTTCGTGAACGCCTCCAGCGCCCCGCGGCCCACCAGGGGTTCGTCCGGTACGCCCGTGCCGTTGATCTGGACGGCGCCGCCCTCCAGGCGGTGTGCGAGGGCGAGGCCACGGGACAGGTCGCGGGTGTGGACGGCGCCGCCGCTTCCGTACGGGGTCCGACTGGCCAGCCGTACGGCCTCGTCCTCGTCCTTGAACGGGAGCACCAGCGCCACGGGGCCGTGCACCTCCTGGTGCAGCAGCGCGGCGTCCTCCGGGAGTTCGCCCAGCACGGTGGGGCGCAGCAGGGCGCCGTCCACCTCCTCGGTCCCGCCCGGTACGAGCGCCACGGCGCCCCCGGCGACGGCCTGGCGCAGGAGCCCCGCTGTCGACTCGGCCTGCGCGGGGCTGACGAGCGGGCCCACGCGGGTCGCCGGGTCGCGGGGGTCACCCGTGACGAGGGCCGAGGCCAGCGCGGTGAACGCCTCGGTGAACTCCCGCTCGACGGCGCGGTCCACCAGGACCCTGCTCGCGGGGGCTCCGCCGCCCTGCCCCTGGTGGACCAGGCGGCTGAAGCAGGCGGCCTCGGCCGCGCGCCGCACATCCGCGTCGTCGAGCACGATGAAGGGCCCGCCGCCGCTGACGTCCAGCACGCACCGCTTGAAGTGGCCCGCAGCGACGGCCGCGACCTCGCGGCCTGTCCGCTCGGAGCCCGCGTACGCGATGACGCCGGGCGTGGGGTGTGCGAGCAGCGCGTCGCCGATCTCGGCGATGTCGGTGATCACGACGTTCAGCACCCCGCCGGGCAGTCCCGCCTCCTCCAGCAGGTGTGCGAGCAGGGTGCCGCCCGCCACCGGGGTGCTCTGGTGCGGCTTGAGCACGACGGTGTTGCCGAGGGCCAGCGCGGGCGCGACGGTGGCGAGCGCCCGCAGGAACGGGTGGTGGAACGGGGTGATCGCGCACACCACCCCGGCCGGCTCGCGCAGCACGTGGTTCTCCTTGCCCTCGACGGGCGAGGGCGGCATGTGGACCGAGGGCTCGACGGCGAGCGCGCCCGCGTCCCGCAGGCACTCGCGTGCGAGGCGCAGTTCGTACTCCGCACGGCTCCGTGTCGTGCCCGTCTCGGCGGTCAGCGCCCCGGCCAGCGCCGTGCCCCGCTCCTCGATCAGCCGTACGACGCGCTCCAGGACCTCCCGCCGGGCGTGGCCCCCGGCGGCGGCCCAGGCGGGCCGCGCCCGCTCGGCGGCGGCGAAGGCGTCGTCGATCTCGCTCTCGGTGGCGACTGTGACGGATGCGAGCTTCTCGCCGCTGTACGGGTCGAAGTCGATGATGTCCCAGGCGCCGGAGCCCTGCCGCCACACGCCGTCGACGTGCTGGAGCGCGAGATCCGCGAAGTACGACATGCCGCTGGGTTCCTTTCGCCGGTCGGGGCACAAGTTAAGTACGGGGAGGGGGAATTGGTGAAGGGGGCCAGAGCAGTGATCCACCCCGGATCCACGCCCGCCCCATGGTCCCTACCCACGGGTAACCGCCCCGTGTACCGTTCCTGCCATGTCCGACGCACCAGTTGACGCCGTAGTTGCTCCCCGGGTGACACCCGTGACCAGTGAGTTCGACCGCGACACCGCCGTGCGGGCCCGCGAGCCCGGGGTGTACGAAGCGCGGCTCTCCCCGGGCTGGGCGATAGGCAAGGCCCTCAACGGCGGCTACCTCCTGTCCGTGCTCGCCCGCGCGCTGGGCGAGGCGCTGCCGCATCAGGACCCGTTCACGATCAGCGCCCACTACCTCACCGCGACCGTCGCGGGCCCTGCCGTGATCCGTACGGACACCGCGCGCACGGGCCGCACGGTCTCCACGGGCTCGGCCGGCCTCTTCCAGGCCGACGGGAACGGCGGGGAGACCGAGCGCATCCGCGTCCTGGCCACGTACGGCGACCTCGCCGGGCTGTCCGACGACGTGCGCACGAGCGCTGAGCCGCCCGCCATCACACCCCTTGAGAAGTGCTTCCGCCCGACCGACCACCCCGATGGCACCCAGTCGGTACCCGAGATGGCACGCCGCCTCGACCTGCGTATCGACCCAGGGACCAGCGGCTGGGCACTGGGTGCGCCCAGTCACCGCGGCGAGATGCGTGGCTGGTTCGCGCTGGCCGACGGGCGTGAGCCCGACCCGCTCTCGCTCCTCACGGCCGTGGACGCGCTCCCGCCCACCGGCTTCGAGCTGGGCCTGACCGGCTGGCTGCCCACCGTCGAACTCACCGTGCACGTACGCGCCCGCCCCGCGCCCGGCCCCCTGCGCGTCTCCGTCACCACCCGCAACCTCGCGGGCGGCTACCTGGAGGAGGACGCCGAGGTCTGGGACAGCGCTGACCGGCTGGTCGCCCAGTCCCGCCAGCTCGCGCGCACGTAGCCCGGTGCCCGTGCCGGGGACGCAGATCGCCGGGCTCAGGGCGTAGATCCCCAGGAGCAGGGAACCCGGGTCGCGAACACGGGGCGAAGGGGGCCGAAAGTCCTCACCTTTCCCCTCTTCTTCGCCACGAGTGTCCCTTTTCGCCGCGTGTGCTTACGTTGGAGGGGAGAAGGGGCAATTCGAGAGAAAGCGACCTCAAGTGACCTACGCAGTGAAGAGCACGCTTCCCGAGACAGACCTCAAGACCGTCGGTGAGGCGCTTCAGGGCACGCTGATGGATCTGATCGACCTCTCCCTCGTCGCCAAGCAGATCCACTGGAACGTGGTCGGCCCGCGCTTCCGGTCCATCCATCTCCAGCTCGACGAGGTCGTCGACACGGCACGGCAGTACTCCGACACCGTCGCCGAGCGTGCCTCGGCCGTCGGCGTCTCCCCTGACGGGCGCTCCGCGACCGTCTCGCGCGGCAGCGCCATCCCCGCGGCTTCCGAGGGCTGGCAGCCCGACACCGAGGCCGTACAGGCGATGGTCACCGCTCTCGCCGCCGTCATCGGCAAGGCCCGCGAGCGGATGAAGGCCGTGGGCCCGGTGGACCCGGTCACCGAGGACGTCTTCATCCAGCTCATCGGGGAGCTGGAGAAGGAGGCGTGGATGTTCCAGGCGGAGAACGGCCGCTGAGCCCTCTCGGCTCCGGCGCTGGAAGGCCCCCGACCGCACGCGGTCGGGGGCCTTGTGTGCGTGACGCCCGCGCGGCGGCTCTCGCTAGTGGGCGCGCAGGGCGCGGTCGGGGCGGCAGACGGTGCAGGCGTGTGCCTCTTCCGCCGTGGCGAGGAGGGTGGCCGCCTCCTGGGTCGTCAGGCGGCGGTGCTGGCGGTATTCGGTGGCCTGTCCGCAGTCCGGGCGGTGCAGGCACCACCACGGGTGCTCGTCACGCGGACCGTGTACGCGGACGGCGAGCCAGGGCCGCCCGGCCGTGATGCCGTCGGTGGGCACGGCGCTGTAGTCCTCGCCCGGGACCGGGGTGATGTGGTCGGCGGCCACACAGATCGGCGTCGGCGCTCCCTTGGCCTCGGTGCGCCCGTCGGCGTGCTCGGTCCTGCTCGGCAGGATCGCCTCGCAGTCGTACCACCAGCGGCCGTCGCGGGTGCGCGTGCGGCTGGTGACGATGACGTCCAGCTCCTGCCCGTCGGGCAGGGTGGCCCGCGCCCACGGACCCGCCAGTTCACGCCACCCATTCATGGTTCGTATATTAGTTCGAATCCACTGCGCCCGCCGCCGCCCCCTCTCCCCGCCGCCCTCTCTCCCGGACGGACTCTCTCCCAGCCGGCCGCTCGGCACCGGCAGCCGGGCGCCGTCCCCTGTGCGGCCCCGGGAAGCACACCACCGTGACCGGCGGATTCCTCAACCCACGCAATAAATAGCGGACTTGCGGCGATTCAGAGGGTGGCGAGCGCTCACGCCTCCACGCGCCCGTCATGCGCCCCGCGGAGGCCCGTAGAATCGGGGAACCATGGCTGACACCGCCCATTCCGTCTATCTCGACCACGCCGCAACCACGCCCATGTGGCCCGAAGCGGTGCGGACGATGACCGAGCAGCTCACGGTCGTCGGCAACGCCTCGTCCCTGCACGGAGCGGGACGCCGCGCGCGCCGCACGGTCGAGGAGTCCAGGGAATCGCTCGCCGCCTCGCTCGGCGCGCGGCCCAGCGAGGTGGTCTTCACCGGCGGCGGCACCGAGGCCGACAACCTCGCGGTCAAGGGGCTCTACTGGGCGCGCAGAGACGCCGACGAGGCCCGTACGCGCGTACTCGCCAGCCCCGTCGAGCACCACGCCGTCCTCGACGCCGTCGAGTGGCTGGCCGAGCACGAGGGCGCCCGCGTGGAATGGCTTCCGGTCGACGTGTACGGCCGCGTACGGCCCGACGCGTTTCGCGAGGCACTGGAACGCGACCCCGACGACGTGGCGCTCGCCACCGTGATGTGGGCCAACAACGAGATCGGCACCGTCACGGACGTACGGGAACTCGCTCAGATCGCCGCCGAGTTCGGCGTACCGCTGCACGCCGACGCGGTGCAGGCGTTCGGCCAGCTCGACATCGGGTTCGAGGACTCCGGCCTCGCGGCGCTGACCGTCACGGGCCACAAGATCGGCGGCCCCTACGGCATCGGCGCGCTCCTGCTGGGCCGCGAGTACACGCCCGTACCGCTGCTGCACGGCGGCGGCCAGGAGCGGCACGTACGCTCCGGCACCCTCGACACCCCGGCCGTCGCGGCCTTCGCCACCGCGGGCAGGCTCGCCGTCGAGCGGCGCGACGAATTCGTGCGGGAGGTCGGGCCCCTGCGGGACGCGCTCGTCGAAGCGGTGCTCGACGCCGTGCCCGACGCCGTACTCAACGGCGACCCCGACCCGGCAGGCCGCCTCCCCGCCAACGCGCACTTCTCCTTCCCCGGCTGCGAGGGCGACTCCCTGCTGCTGCTCCTGGACGCGCAGGGCATCGAGTGCTCGACCGGCTCGGCCTGTACGGCGGGCGTGGCCCAGCCCAGCCACGTCCTCCTCGCCACCGGCACCGACCCCGACCTGGCCCGCGGCACCCTCCGCTTCTCCCTCGGCCACACCTCCACCAAGGCCGACATAGAGGCCGTAGCCGAAACCATCGCCCCCGTAGTAACCCGAGCCCGCAACGCGGGCCTCACCTGACAGCGCCCCGAAGGGGCGCGGGGAACGGCGCGCTCAGCGACATCGGACGGAAGCCCGGCGCCCAACGGGACCTGGCACAAGGTGCCCCGAAGGGGCGCGGGGAACGGCGCGCTCAGCCACAACGCACGGGAGCCCGGCGTCCGACCGGACATGGCACAGGGCGCCCCGGAGGGGGCGCGGGGAACGGCGCGCTCAGCCACCAACCGACCCGAGCCGGGTCAACGACCGAAGAACCCGGCGACGCCCCGCGAGGATGGCGCATCGCTCACCTCGGTCAGCTCAGCCCGGATCATCCGCATGTACTTGTTCCAGTCCCAGTACCTGCCCGGATCCGTATGGTCCGCGCCGGGTACCTCGATGTGCCCGATGATGTGCTCCCGGTCGGCGGGAAACCCGTAACGGCGGCAGATGCCGGCGGTCAGCCTGGCCGAGGAGCGGTACATGGCGTCCGTGAAGTACGCCGGCTGGTCTATCCACCCCTCGTGCTCGATCCCGATGCTGCGCTCGTTGTACTCGCGGTTGCCCGCCTGGAACGCGACATCCAGCTCGCGCACCGTCTGCGCGAGATGCCCGTCCTTGCGTACGACGTAGTGGGCCGCCGAACCGTGTGCGGGGTCGCGGAAGACCTTGAGCGCGATGGGGTACGTGCCCTGCACCACGTGGATGACCACGCGGTCGATCCTGTAGTCGTCCGGACGGTTGGCGCGGCGCCAGTTCGCCTCCGAAGCGGCGACCCACTGGGCACGCGCGTCATCGACCACGCCTTGCTTACGGGGCTTCTCGTTGCCCGGGACGCGCCACCACCAGCGCGCGATGTCGTCGTGCGCCACGGCACCCGCCACGGCCAGCCCGACGGCGACGCCACCCCCGATGAGCAGGCGGCGTCTGCTCACACCGCCCCGCCCGTCCCCTCCAGCCCGCGGGCTCTCGCCCCCCTCGGCGCCCGGACTCCCCTCCGAACGCCCCTCCTGCTGCCCGCCGCTCTCCGGTCCTTGATCTGCCGCCTGTCCCATGCGCTCCCTAACGCGTTCGGGTCATCGGGAGGTTCCGTCTACCCTGGAGGAGCTATGACTACTGCATCCTCGCGGGGTACGACCTCCGCGCGCCCGCTGCGTGTGCTGGCCGCCATGTCGGGCGGCGTCGACTCCGCCGTCGCGGCGGCCCGCGCCGCCGAGTCCGGACACGAGGTCACGGGCGTGCACCTGGCCCTGTCCGCCAACCCTAAGTCGTTCCGTACCGGTGCGCGCGGCTGCTGCACCGTCGAGGACTCCAACGACGCGCGCCGCGCCGCCGATGTGATCGGCATCCCCTTCTACGTCTGGGACCTGGCAGAACGCTTCCGCGAAGACGTCGTGGAGGACTTCGTCGCCGAGTACGAGGCGGGCCGCACGCCGAACCCGTGCCTGCGCTGCAACGAGAAGATCAAGTTCGCGGCGCTGCTCGACAAGGCGCTCGCGCTCGGCTTCGACGCGGTCTGCACCGGCCACTACGCCACCGTCGTGACCCGCGAGGACGGTGCCCGCGAACTGCACCGCGCCAGTGACGCGGCCAAGGACCAGAGCTACGTACTCGGCGTGCTGGACGAGCGCCAGCTCGCCCACGCGATGTTCCCGCTCGGCGACACCCTCACCACCAAGGGCGAGATCCGCGACGAGGCCGAGCGCCGGGGCCTGTCGGTGGCCAAGAAGCCCGACAGCCACGACATCTGCTTCATCGCCGACGGCGACACCCAGGGCTTCCTCGCCAACCGCCTCGGCAAGGCCGAGGGCGACATCGTCGACGAGTCCGGCACCCACCTGGGCACGCACGAGGGCGCGTACGGCTTCACCATCGGCCAGCGCAAGGGCCTGCGCCTCGGCCACCCGGCCCCCGACGGCAAGCCGCGCTACGTCCTCGACATCTCCCCGGTCGACAACACCGTCACGGTCGGCCCCGCCGCCTCCCTCGACGTCTGGTCCCTCACAGCCCTCAACCCCCGCTGGTGCGGCGAACCCCCGGCGGCAGGACCCCGTACGTACACCGCCCAGCTCCGCGCCCACGGCGCCGAGACGGAGGTGGAGGCCGAGCTGAAGGACGGCACCCTCCACGTCCACTTCTCCCACCCCGAACGCGGCGTGGCCCCCGGCCAGGCCCTCGTCCTCTACGACGGCACGCGGGTGGTCGGCTCCGCGACGATCGCCTCTACGGAGCGGGTGGCGGCGGGGGTCTGACCTGTACGGGCTGGTCCGCACTGGTCGCGCTCTGTGCGTGCGCATAAGCTGCCCCTGCGGAACGTCCGCACTGAGGCTTGAACGAGCGGGGCCAGTGCCCGCTCACCCTGGAGGTTGACGGTGCTCCTGCGCTTCCGGGTGGCGAACCATCGATCCATCCGTGACGAGTGCACGCTGTCGTTGATCAGCGACGCGGACGAAGCCGACGACAGCCGTACCCCACGGCAGGCGAAGCTGCGCCGTACGTGGCCGAACATCCAGGTCCTGCCCGTGCTCGGGGTGTTCGGCGCGAATGCCTCTGGAAAGTCCAACCTGCTCAGCGCGTTGTACGAGATGCGCGAGGCCGTCCGTGTCTCCTTCTCCGAGTGGAACACTCGTCCTGGGATTCCCCGTCAGCCGTTCAAACTGGATCCCGCGTGCGCGGAGGAGACCACCCTCTTCGAGGTCGACCTGGTGCTCGGCACCAACCCCGTCCGCTACACCTACGGGTTCGAGCTGTCGGACGAGCGGGTGGAGGCGGAATGGCTCCATGCCTATCCCGACGGCGTGCAAGTCGTCTGGTTCGACCGCGAGGCGGACAGGCCCGAGGACGAAGGCGGCGAGTTCCTCTTCCCCGGTGAGGGATTCCAGGGAAAGCGCGACGTGCTCGTGGACGTCACCCGTCCTGACTCCCTCTTCCTCTCGACCGGCGCCGCGCTCAATGACCCGCAACTCTCGGCGATTCACCGGTGGTTCCTCAACAACCTGTGGCTGGTCACACCGGGAGCGGATGTCGCGGCGCGGACGACGTGGACGCAGCGCCTGCTCAGCGGGCCACAACGGAACGAAGCCCAACACGCCTGGCTGACCGAACTGTTGGGCATCGCCGATCTGGGCCTCACCGGCGTGGACGTGGACGAGGAGACCGGCGAACTCACCCTCCGCCACCGCACACCCGACGGGGGAGAGGCCCCGCTGGAGTTCCTCGGGGAGGAATCGCTCGGCACGCACGCCTGGTTCGCGTTCATCGGCCCCATGCTGCAAGTGCTGGACGCCGGGACCACGTTGATGGTCGATGAGCTGGACTCCAGCCTCCACCCCACCCTCGCGGCCGAGGTTGTCCGCCTCTTCCAGGACCCCAAATCGAACCCCCGCGACGCCCAGTTGCTCTTCACCACCCACGACGCGACCCTGCTCGGCAAGGCGGTGCTGGGGCGTCCACTCGAACGGGAGCAGGTCTGGATCGCCGCGAAGCGGTCGACGGGTGAGTCGGAGTTCTATCCGCTGGAGGCCGCGCACCCCCGCCAGGACGAGGACCTGGAGCAGGAGTACCTACGGGGGCGGTACGGCGGAGCCCCCCGGGTCAGCGCCGGAGAGATCGCCCGAGCACTGGCCTGGCGGGAGAAGGAGCGGGAACATGAGCGGGAGGCGAAGGCGTCAGCGTGAGCGAAAAGCGACGTAGCAAGGCGCAGGAGGCGCCTCCGCTCAGCCCGTTCGTGCCGGAGCAGAACAAGCGGGAGAACATCCTGTACGTCGGCTGCGAGGGCGAGTCCACCGAGCCGGATTACCTGGACCACCTCAACGAGGCTTACGGCGAAGCCCAGTCGTTCCGCATCCACCCGGTCTCGGTCAAGAACGGACTGCTGCCCGAGCAGACCGTCGCGGCCGTGCGGGAGCACGCGGAGAACGCCGAGACTTGGGTCCTCTTCGACCGCGACCGGCACGTGGACATCCCGCAGGCCGTCGAGGAAGCCGCGGAGGACAGCACTGAGATCTGCTTCTCCCATCCGTCCTTCGACCTGTGGCTGCTGCTGCACTTCCAGGCGTTCGGAGGGAAGCAGAGCGGAAGCAGCAAGCTCGTGAAGGACAAGCTCCGTGACGCCCACCCGGCGTTCAAGCGGTTCGATCAGCGCAACGACAAAAGTGTCCAGGGCCCGAGAAGGGCGGCCCTCAAGGGCAAGGAACAGGACGCCGTCGCCCACGCCAAGGCTCTGGTGTCACAGTGCGAGCACGGTGCGTGCAAGGCCAGCCAGCGGAAAGTGGAGCCGGTCGATCGCACAAGCCCGGAGAACCCGGACCACCTGCCCCAGTCGTGGCGCAAGTGGTCGGCCAGGTCCGGCCACGCTCTCGACTGCCCGATCCTGGATCGCGATCCGTCGACCGACGTATGGCGGCTGCTGCTCCGGCTGGGCATCGTCAAGGACAAATCCTGAGGCGAGGCTGCCCGCCCGGCCGATTACGTCCGGCCTCCCCACTTCGTCACCCAACGCGGTGCGCAGGACGAGGTGCGCATGGAGCTGCGGTTTCGCTTGGAGCGCCGTCTCGGCATGGACTGGGACGACACGGGGGACCTGGCAGCGGACCTGCTTGAGCTCGCCAAGGCGAGACGTGACGATTTCCTCGATTACCGGGACCGACCGTGACACGTGGCTGTCGGTGCCAGGTGGTACGAAGGAACGGTGAGTAACTCCGTCACGTCCGCCATCGCGTCGCTGCCCCTGCCCGGGGAGTGGTCGTGGGAGGTCGTCATACGGCCGCGACGGAAGACTCTCGGCATCGAGATCCGCGAGGAGGGCGACGTGCTCTTCGCGGTGCCGCCTGACGCCGACCCGGTCGCGGTGGCGGACGCGGTGCGCTCCAAGCTTCCTCGGCTGGCGGCGGAGGTCACCAAGCGCAGGCGGGGCGGCGGGCAGCCTGTGAAGGAGCTGGTGGGCGGGGAGAGCTTCGCCTATCTCGGCCGCCGGCACCGCCTCAAGCTGGTTCCGGGGGACATTTCGGGTGACAGGGGTGCGAAGGTGCGGCTCCGGCATGGCTGGCTGGAGCTGCCCCGGCCCGCCACGCAGCGTGAGGGGGCGCAACGTATCGGCGAGTGGTACGCCCGACGGGGCGAGGAATGGGCCTCCCCCCGTATGGGGCCGCTGGCCGCACGCGCCGGTGTTGAGGCTTCAGGGGTCTCCGTTCGCGATCTCGGAGGACGGTGGGGAGCCTGCGAACCGGACGGCCGGATCGTCCTGCACTGGGCGGTGATGCAGCTCCACCCGACTCTGCTGGACCTCGTCCTGGTTCATGAGCTGGCCCATCTGCGGATCGCGACGCACGGCCCCGCTTTCCGGCGCAGGATGCGGCTCGTGCTGGCGGACCTGGACGACTTGGAGCGCCGCTTCGCGCAGGCGGAGCCGAAGATGTGGCGCGGGGCGGTCAAGGGCTGAGTCGGAGGGAACGGCTCAGGCGCTCAGTAGTTTCAGGGCCTCCACGAGGGCCGGCCCAGAAGATGATCCGGAGCCTGATCGCCGCGGTCGCCGAACCGATGATTATTCGGGGCGGTGGTGGTCTCCTTCTCGTCTGCAACGTAGAACCGTAGGAGAACAGCGCATGTCTCAGCTTGTGAGGGTCCAGAACTTCTGTGTCTCGGCCGACGGGTTCGGCGCGGGGGAGGGGCAGAGTCTGGAGAGACCGTTCGGGCACGCCGATCCGGGGGAGTTGGTCAGTTGGGCCGGTGCCACGGCGAGCTGGCCCAACCGGACCGAGCCGGGCGGGAGCCGAGGGCTCGAGGACTACTTCACTCGGGACTTCACCCGTAACATCGGCGCCGAGATCATGGGCCGCAACAAGTTCAGCCCCCACCGCGGCCCCTGGGCCGACCACGAGTGGCAGGGCTGGTGGGGCGACGAACCCCCGTTCCACACCCCGGTGTTCGTGATGACCCACCACACGCGGCCGTCGTTCACGCTCTCCGGCACCACGTTCCACTTCGTGGACGCCGCCCCCGCCACGGTCCTCGCGCAGGCACGCGATGCCGCCGACGGCAAGGACGTGCGGCTCGGCGGTGGGGCGCACACCATCCGGGAGTTCCTCGATGCCGACCTCGTCGACACCCTCCACGTGGCCGTCGCGCCCGTACGACTCGGCGCAGGCTCACGCTTCTGGGAGTCCCCTGACGAGTTGCGTGACCGCTTCCACCTGGAGATCGTCCCCAGCGCCAGTGGCGTGACCCACCATCTCTTCTGGCGCAAGTAGCCCTTCCCTCGCGGCGCCCTCCGCCTCCGCCTTCGCAAGCCGGAGGCGGTGGGGCAGGGCGGCGGCCCGCCACTCAAGAACGCCCTCGCCGCCTGAACGGGCAAACCGCACAGCGCGGCAAAGGCTCAGGCGCCCAGCAGCTCCAGCACCTGCAACCCGTCATCGGCGAAGGTCACCAACTCGTCGAGGGCGAGCGGCAGAAAGCCTTCGGCTTCCATGCGGCGCATCTGTTGCTGGAGGCCGTCGTAGAAGCCCGCGGTGTTGAGTATGACGATGGGCTTGGTGTGCATGCCGTGTTTGCGGAGTTCGAGGATCTCGGTGGCCTCGTCCAGCGTGCCGGTGCCGCCGACCATGACGACGATCGCGTCGGCACGCGCCAGCATGACGGCCTTGCGTTCGGCCAGATCCGCGGTGACGATCATCTCGTCGGCGTTCGGGCGCGCGACGTTGCGGAGGAACTCGACCGAGATTCCGACGAGACGGCCGCCCGCCTCCTGTACGCCGTCCGCGACCACCTTCATCAGCCCGGAGTCCGAGCCTCCCCACACGAGACTGTGGCCCCGTTTGCCGATGAGGCCGGCGAACTCGCGGGCGGCGTCGGTGTAGACGCCGTCGAGGTCTGCGGCCGAGCAGAAGACGCAGATGTTGAGCGGGGTACGGGCAGCAGCGGTAGCGGGGGAGATGTCGGAGGCCATGGCTTACAGCCTAAGCGGGAACGCGCGCCGTGGACACATGGTCGTATGCGGGGACAACTCGCTCGCGCAGCGGCTCGTCAAGGAGCTGGCCAGCGTCTACGGGCAGCGTGTGACCGTCGTACTGCCGTCACTGCGTGGCGGGGATCACGGTCCGCAGATCGCGGGACTGGTCGGGAACAGACGGCTGCGGGTGAACGCGGTCGAGGCGCAGGTGCCGGACGACGAGGCGCTGCGGCGAGCCGGTATCGAGGGGGCCAGTGCGCTGGCCCTCACCTCGGGCGACGACCAGCTCAACATCCACATCGCGCTGCGCGCCCGCCGTATCAACCCGGAACTGCGGCTGGTGATCCGGATGTTCAACCGTACGCTCGGCGGCTATCTGGAGAGCCTGCTCGACCGCGCGGCGCGGGTGCGTACGCCGCATCTGGACCAGTCCGCCATAGACGCCTCCACGACGGTGCTCTCGGACTCCGACACGGCGGCGCCCTCGCTGGTGGCGGCGGCCGTCGTCGGCAGCGACAAGATCGTGTACGCGGACGGGCTGATGCTGCGCGCCAAGGAGCGCACCCTCGCCACGGCAGCGCGCCGCAACCCGCTGTGCACGCTCGCGCTCCTGCCCGGCTCCGACGACGCCGACGAGGGCGACACGGAGGAGGAGGCCGACACGCAGCAGCGGCGGCGCGAGGGGGGCCGGGAAGGGCCCGTTCTGCTGCCGGACGACGCCTCGCTGGAAGGGTTGCCTGCGCAGCGCGGTGCCATCGTGCTGGAGGCGATCACCCGTACTCCCGGCGCTCCCGCGCCGCCGCGCGCGCCCCGGCTGCCCCGCCTGTTCGCGTTCAAGGAGCTGTTCTCGCGGCGGCTGCGCTACTCCCTGCTGGCCCTGACCGGTGTCGTCATCGGGCTGGCCGCGTTCAACTGGATCATGAGCGGCGACTCTCCGGCGCATGCCGGGTATGTCACGCTTCTGGATGTTTTCGGGATCAATGATCCCAAGACGGACGAGCCCGCCGACGAACAGCTGCTCCAACTCCTCGCCGGATTCGCCGGAATGCTGCTGCTGCCCCTCTTCCTCGCGATCGTCCTGGAGAGCTACGGAGCCTTCCGCAAGGCCGCCGCGCTCCCCGACCCGCCGCGCGGGCTCTCCGGCCATGTGGTGCTGCTCGGGCTGGGCAAGGTGGGCGCGCGGGTGCTGGAGGAGCTGCTCGAACACGAGATTCCGGTCGTCTGCGTCGAACGGGACCCGGAGGCACGCGGCGTCGCGCTCGCCAGGAAGAAGCGGGTCCCGACGCTGATCGCCGATGTCACCGAGAGCGGTGTCCTGCAGGACGCGAGGCTGCGCAGGGCCCGTGCGCTGCTCGCGCTGACCAGCAGCGACGGCACGAATCTGGAGGCGTCGCTCTACGCGCGCCAGCTCAAGCCGGAAGTGCGGGTCGTGATGCGGCTGTTCGACGACGAGTTCGCCACGACCGTCTACCGCACGCTGCGCGACACGTATCCAGCGGCGCAGACCCGCAGCCGTTCCGTCTCGGCGCTCGCCGCGCCCGCCTTCGCCGGGGCGATGATGGGGCGGCAGGTGCTCGGCGCGATCCCGGTCGGGCGGCGTGTTCTCGTGTTCGCCGCCGTGGATGTCGCGGGCAACCCGCTGCTGGAGGGGCGCACCGTCGCCGAGGCGTTCCGCGCGGGCGCGTGGCGGGTGCTCGCCCTCGATCTGGCACATCACACGGCCCGGCCGCCCGCCGAGCAGTCGCTCAGCTGGCAGCTCGACCCCGGCCACCCGCTGCGGGCCGGCGAACGCGTGGTGGTCGCCGCCACCCGCCGCGGCCTCGGACAACTCCTCGCGGAGTCACCGGAGGTGGGACCCCCGCCGATGCCGGGCACGGGCGAGCACGACGTCACCCGCGCGCTGCGCTGGAGGGAGTAGGGGATGCCGGAGGGAGCAGGGGACGAGGGGGGCCGCCGGGAGGCGGGGCAGCAGCGCCGGACCGGCTGGGAATTCAGCCGGTCCGGCGCTGAGGACGAGCGCGAGCGAGCCTGAACGGACAGCCCGAGCCCGTAGCTCAGGCGAGATGCACGGTACGGCCCGCGAGACACGGCACCGCGCAGCGGCTAGCGGCCCTCGTCCAGGGTGAAGTGGAAGATGCCCCACGTGAGCTGGCGCTTGGTGCCGCCCTCGACCCAGTGGGTCAGACCCTTCTTCATCTGGAGCAGGTAGTCCGAACTCACCTTGGAGGCGAGACCTTCGCCCTCCTGGCGCTCGGTCTCCTGCAGGACGCGCCCGTAGTGGGTGACGAGTTGTTCGCGGAGGTCCTCGAAGCCGTTCGTCGCTTCCTTCCGCTCGTGCGGAACGAAGCCCAGACGGGTGAGTTCACGGGTGTAGAAGCCCGGGGACCCCATGTCGTCGAGGTGGATGCGGTCCAGGATGGGCTGGATCGCGCTGACGGAGGTGCCGTCGGCTGCCATGGGGTCCGTGAAGACGAGCTGACCGCCCGGCTTCAGGACGCGGCGTATCTCCTCCAGGACGCGGATACGGTCCCCGCTGTGCAGGAACGCGTCCTGGGACCAGACGACGTCGACGCTGGAGTCGGGGAACGGGATGCTCTCGAAGGAGCCGTCCACGACGTCGATACGGTCGGTGAGCTTCCGCTCCGAGTTCAGCTCCCTGTGGCGCTCGTTCTCCACCTCGCTGAGGTTGAGTGCCTGGACACGGCACCCGAACGTGTCGGCGAGGTAGCGGGCCGAGCCGCCGAAGCCGGAGCCGAGGTCGAGGACCAGGGAGTCCTTCGTCAGACCGAGACCGGCCGCCATGCGCTCGACGGTGCGGCGGCTCGCGTCCGCGATGGGCTCGTCGTCGCTCTTGTAGACGCCGACGTGAATATCCTCACCGCCCCAGACGGAGGCGTAAAAGGTGTCAGCGTCGGGGGAGTTGTAATAGGTACGCGCCGTGCTGACCGTCGCGCCATAAGCGCCCTCAGAATCCTCCATTCTGTATTCCTTCTCCGCAACATGCACGAAGAAGTCGGGCTGTTCGGCCCTGTACGTGTGCTGGAAGTCCCCGTATGTCTCGATGCGCTGGAAGCCGACATCGGTCATGAGCCGGCGCGTGTAGTCCTTGCGCAACGGGAACATATTGAGGTGGTAGGAGCTGTCGCGGAATGTGTACCGCATGCGACACAGGCCCTCGTCCACGTACTCGGGCTCCACCGCGACATCTTCGCCGCAGTAGTAGTACGTGTGCTTGCTGGAATAGCCCTCGTCCAGGATCGCGTCGTAGTTCCGCTGGTCCAGAATGAGGATTCCGTCGTGCTTCAGCATGGCGTAGAACTCGGCCAGTGCCTTGCGCCTGTCGCGCTCCGAGAAGAGATGCGTGAACGAGTTGCCGAGGCACACGATGGCGTCGTACTCACCGTGAACGTCTCGGTTGAGCCAGCGCCAGTCGGCCTGGACGACCCGCAGAATGTGGTCGCCGTTCTTCATTCCGTTCTCGAACGCCATCGCGAGCATGTCGGCGCTTCCGTCCGCGCTCACGGTTTCAAAGCCGGCGTCCAGAAGCCGCACCGAGTGGAACCCGGTCCCCGTCGCGACATCGAGAACGCTCTTGACTCCCCGCTTCCTCAGCAGGTCGATGAAGAAATTTCCCTCGCTCTCTGCTCGCTTTTCCCAGTCTATGAGGGCATCCCACTTTTCTACGAAACTTGGGACGTACTCCTCTGTGTAGTGTCCGGTTTCCCGGACATCGACGGGGTTGTCTCCGAATTCCTGAGCCGGTCGCGCGGAAATGACGAAACCTCCAGTAGAAGAGACGGTGGCCTACGGCGCGGTCCCGAGGACGCACCAGGCTTCGGGCAGGAACCGCGCATGGTCTCCGATGCATAGCTATCCAAGCCCGGCAGATCTATGCCACCAAGTCGCGCTCCGACAGGTTAGATTGACGTAAAAACCAGCTCCGACCAGCGCCTTTCCGGATCCAGATTTCTGGGGGAGCGGTGGCCACGGCCCACCGCAGCAAACGGGACAGTTGGGTATGCTGCGGATGTCAGCACGACAATTCAGTACGTCTCGTACACCCCGCACCGAACATGGCGAGAACACATGGCTAAGCGCACCCCGTTCACGGCGGTCAACGGCCGCGACATCGGCATAGACCTTGGCACGGCCAACACCCTGGTGTATGCGCGCGGACGTGGCGTTGTCCTCGACGAACCCTCGGTCGTCGCGATCGACTCACGCACCGGAAAGGTCCTGGCAGTTGGGGCCGCAGCGCGCCAGGCGGTCGGCCGTACCCCGGGCTCGATCAGGGCCACCCGCCCGCTGAAGGGCGGAGTGATCACCGACTTCGAGGCGACGGAGGGAATGCTGAGGCACTTCATCAGGGCCGCTTCCGGTGGCAGACGAGGCCGTTCGCCGCGTGTGGTGGTGTGCGTGCCCAGCGGTGTGACGGGCGTCGAGCGGCGTGCGGTTCTCCAGACCGCTTCCCGCGCGGGTGCCCGTTCTGTCCGGCTGATCGAGGAGCCGATGGCCGCGGCGATCGGCGCGGGACTTCCTGTGCACGAGGCACGCGGCTCGATGGTGGTCGACATCGGCGGCGGCAGCACGGAGATCGCGATCATCTCGCTCGGCGGAATGGTCGCCTCCCATTCCGCCCGAGTGGCCGGCGACGCACTGGACGCCGCCATCGCCACCTATGTGGAGCGGCAGTTCGCGATCGCCGTCGGTGAACGCACCGCCGAGGAGATCAAGATGTCACTCGGCAGCGAACAGCCGGTGCCGGTGCGCGGACGCGACAAGAACACCGGTATGCCCAAGGTCGTCGAGCTGACGCCCGACGAGATCCGGGAAGCCGTCGAGCCGCCCGTACGCTCCATCGTCGCCGCCGTGCAGGCGGCGTTCGACGACTGCCCGCCGGAGCTGTACGGGGACGTGATGGAACGCGGCATCGTCCTCACGGGCGGCGGCGCGCTCCTGCACGGGCTGGACGAGCGGCTGGTGAAGGAGACCGGCATGCCGGTCGTCGTCGCCGACGAGCCGCTGGGATGTGTGGCGCTGGGAACGGGCCGCTGTCTGGAGGAGTTCGACAAGCTGGACTCGATCTTCGCCGCGTAGCCCCTCCGGGGAGGGGCCCGTTTCGAGGAGGGGGTGCCCCCGGGCAAGGGGCGCCCCTGCGAAGAGGGTGCCCCTGCGTCCTGCGTGCCCCTGACTGCGCGTCGCAGGCTGCCACTGATGCGTGGCCGGGCGCGCAGTTCCCCGCGCCCCTTCATGGGGCGCCCGCTCAACGTGCGGTGGGCGGGCGTTCCGTGAGGGGGAGGACCAGGACGCGGGAGAGCGAGGCGCTGGAGGGGCCCCAGCTCTCGCCCGCGTCCTGCCAGCCCCACGAGCGCAGGGAGGCGAGCGAGGCGTAGTCCTCGTGGCCCACCAACGTGGCGCCCAGCGAGGCGTGGTGGTCGATGATCAGCCGTTCCGCCAGCCGCCTGGCCACGTCCTTCTCCTGCGGCTGGGAGCGCACGAGCAGGGTGGTGACGACGAACACGTTGTCGCAGGCCGCCAGCAGGTCCAGGTCGTCGCCCGGCGGTGACCAGCCGGAGTCGGGCCTGCGGAAGCTGTCGCCCCGTGCGGGGAAGCCGAAGGCGCACCCCACCAGGCCGTTCGCCTCCGCGACCGCGAGCGCGAAGCCCGGCCGCTTGATGCGCGCCGTCAGATGGCTCAGGAAGTCCTCCCTGACCTGTTCGCGCCCACCGCACCGGGCGAACTCGCCCGGCGTTCTGGCGCGCAGCTCCATGTGCAGGTCGGCCAGTTCGTCCCGCAGCCCGTCGGCCAGCATCCGGTTCACACGGCGGAGCCGTACGGCCTCCAGCGTGGAGGCCCTGCCGCTGGGACGGGCAGGCGCCGGCGGGCGGGCCGGGGGTGCGGGACGCCTCTGCGCAGCGGGGAAAAAGGAGTGGGACCGCGTTAGGGGCATGACGCCTCAGTTCGTCGGAGGGGGCCCGTAGCGCGAAGCCGAGCGGCTGCGCCGTTTCGTCCGGGAGGTGCCCGGAGGGTGTCCGGGCGGTGATCCGGGTGGCGTCAGGGTCCGGGACGTCCACCCTCAGCATAGCTCGTGGGGCCGCACCGCCCGGCGTGCGAGAGCATGGGGGCATGGCAACACACGTGATCACAGGTGCGGGTTCCGGCATCGGCGCGCAGGTCGCACGCCGTCTCCTGGACCGCGGCGACACCCTTTATCTGCTCGCGCGGAACGCGGGCCGGGCCAAGGAGCTGGCCGAGCAGTTCGAGGGCGCCCACACGCTCGTGGGTGACCTCGGCGAACCCGAGCGCCTCTCCTGGGCGTTCGGCCACCAGACGCTCCCCGACAGCGTCGACTCCCTGCTGCACATCGCGGGCTTCGTCGAGCTGGGCACCGTCGGCGAGACCACCCCCAAGCTCTGGAACGCGACCCTCGCCGCCAACCTCGTCGCGCCGGCCGAGCTGACGAGGCTGTTCCTGCCGCAGCTGCGGCAGGCCGCCGGGCACGTCGTCTTCCTCAACTCCGGCGCCGGGCTGCGCGCCAACCCCGAGTGGGGCGCGTACGCGGCGAGCAAGCACGGCCTCAAGGCGCTGGCCGACGCGCTGCGCGCCGAGGAGGCCGGCAACCGGGTACGGGTCACCTCCGTCTATCCGGGCCGCACGGCGACCCCCATGCAGGAGAAGGTGCACAGGCAGGAGGGCAAGGAGTACGACGAGGGGCGCTTCATCCCGGTGGACGCCGTGGCCACGACGGTGCTCACCGCGCTCGACCTGCCCAGGGGCGCCGAGGTCACCGACCTCTCGGTGCGGCCCGGCGGCTGACTCGCCGTACGCTTCCCGGGTGAGCCAGAAGCGAGAGAACACCCCCTGGGGCCCGGCCGCCGCGAGCGGTATCGGGTCCATGCCCGGTACGGACGCACGCGAGGCGGCGAAGACCGTGACCGGGTCACTGGAGGCACCCCCGCACCTTCCGTACGTACCCGAACTGCCGGCCCGCGGACCCGGCGCCGACATGCTGGGGCGTACGGCGGGGATGCTCGCCGAGATGTACGTACACCTGGAGCCGAGCGGCTGGCGGATCAGCGACAGGCCGGGACGGGACACCCGCAGGGCCAGGTCCTGGCTGCGCGAGGACCTGGACGCCGTCGAGGAGTTCACCCAGGGCCACACCGGCGCGCTCAAGCTGTCGGTCACAGGGCCGTGGACGCTCGCCGCCGGTATGGAGCGGCGCAACGGCGAGCTGATGCTCGGTGACCCGGGCGCCTACCGCGACCTGGCGGCCTCGCTCGCCGAGGGCCTGCGGGAGCACCTCGCCGACCTGCGGCGCAGGGTGCCGGGCGCCACGCTCGTGCTCCAGCTCGACGAACCCTCGCTCACCGGCGTGCTCCAGGGCAGCGTGCCCACGGCCAGCGGGTACCGCACCCACGCCGCCGTTGACCGCGCGGTGGTCGAGGGCGTGCTGCGCGACCTCGCAGCGGTGCACGCGGGGCCCGTCGTGGTGCACTCGTGCGCGCCCCGCGTGCCGGTCGCGCTGCTGCGCAGGGCGGGCGTCGACGGGGTTTCCCTGGATGTCTCGTTGCTCACCGAGAGTGAGGACGAGGCGATCGGTGAGGCGGTCGAGGACGGCATGACGCTCTTCGCCGGTGTCGTGCCTCCGGTGGAGCCCGAAGGAGGGGCATTGTCAGACCCTGCCGGTAGCGTCGGGGGAGTCAGGTCGTTGTGGCGCAGGCTCGGGCTCTCCCCCGAGCTGCTCGCCCGGTCCGTCGTGGTCACTCCCACGTGCGGGCTGGCGGGGGCCTCGCCCGCTCACGCGCGCGGAGCGCTCGCCCACTGCGTCCAGGCTGCGAGATCACTCGCTGACAACCCTGCGTAACGGGAGGACTGAATCGGTGGCTGGCGAACAGGACGTGGCGGTGGCCCCGGGGCCGCGGGAGGAACACGCACGCCTCGCGGAGCAGATCGAGGAGCACCGCTTCCGGTACTACGTCAAGGACGCACCCGTCGTCAGCGACGCGGAGTTCGACACGCTGCTGCGCCAGCTGGAGGCGCTGGAGGAGGAGCACCCCCAGCTCCGCACCCCCGACTCGCCCACCCAGAAGGTCTCGGGGCACTACGAAACCGAGTTCACCGAGGTCGCGCACCGCGAGCGGATGCTGTCGCTGGACAACGCGTTCGACGACGCGGAGCTGGGCGAGTGGGCCGAGCGGGTCGCGCGGGAGCTGGAGGGGGTGGAGTACCACTTCCTGTGCGAGCTGAAGGTGGACGGCCTCGCGGTCAACCTCACCTACGAGCACGGCAGGCTGACCCGCGCCGCCACCCGCGGCGACGGGCGTACGGGCGAGGACATCACGCCCAACGTGCGCACGATCTCCGACATCCCCGAGCGGCTCAGCGGTGAGCGTGTCCCCGATCTGGTGGAGATCAGGGGCGAGGTCTTCTTCCCCATGGAGCGCTTCGAGGAGCTGAACGCGCGCCTGGTCGAGGCGGGCGAGAAGCCGTTCGCCAACCCGCGCAACGCGGCGGCGGGTTCGCTGCGCCAGAAGGACCCGCGCGTGACGGCGACCCGTCCGCTGCACATGGTCGTGCACGGCATCGGCGCGCGCGAGGGCTCGGCCGCCGGCACCTTCGACCGCCTCTCGGACGCCTACGCCCTGCTGGGCGAGTGGGGTCTGCCCACCTCGCCGCACAACAGAGTGGTGGACGGGCTCCAGGGCGTGCGCGACTTCATCGCGTACTACGGCGAGCACCGGCACTCCGTCGAGCACGAGATCGACGGCGTCGTGGTGAAGCTGGACGAGATCCGTCTCCAGGGCCGGCTGGGCTCCACCTCGCGCGCGCCGCGCTGGGCCATCGCCTGGAAGTACGCGCCCGAGGAGGTCAACACCAAGCTGGTCGACATCCGCGTCGGCGTCGGGCGCACGGGCCGGGTGACGCCGTACGCCGTGGTGGAGCCGGTCACGGTCGCGGGCTCCGAGGTGGAGTTCGCGACGCTCCACAACCAGGAGGTCGTCAAGTCCAAGGGCGTCTTCATCGGGGACACCGTCGTGCTGCGCAAGGCGGGCGACGTCATCCCCGAGATCCTCGGTCCTGTCGCCGATCTGCGGGACGGCAGCGAGCGGGAGTTCGTGATGCCGGCGGAGTGCCCCGAGTGCGGCTCTGCGCTCCAGCCGATGAAGGAGGGGGACATCGACCTGCGGTGTCCCAACGCGCGCTCGTGCCCGGCCCAGTTGCGCGAGCGCCTCTTCTATCTGGCGGGCCGCAAGTGCCTGGACATCGAGCACTTCGGGTACGTGGTGGCCAGCGCGCTCACCCAGCCGCTGGAGCCGGCCGAGCCGCCGCTGCGGGACGAGGGCGGCCTCTTCGACCTCACGGTCGAAGACCTGCTGCCGATCGTCGCCTATGTCGTCGACCAGGACAGCGGCCTGCCCAAGCGCGACCCGAAGACCGGCGAGGACAAGGTGGTCACCCTCTTCGCCAACCAGAAGGGCGAGCCGAGGAAGAACACCCTGGCCATGCTGGAGAACATCCAGGCGGCCAAGGACCGCCCGCTCGCCCGGATCATCACGGGCCTTTCCATCCGGCATGTGGGCCCCGTCGCCGCCGAGGCACTGGCCCACGAGTTCCGCTCGCTGGACCGGATCGCGGAGGCCGACGAGGCGGAGCTGGCGGCAACCGAGGGCGTCGGGCCGACGATCGCCGCCTCGCTGAAGGCATGGTTCGCCGAGGACTGGCACCGCGAGATCGTGGAGCGCTGGCGGGCCGCCGGGGTCCGGATGGAGGAAGAGGCCACGGGCGAGGAGGGCCCGCGCCCGCTGGAGGGCGTCACCGTGGTCGTCACCGGGACCCTCGCGACCTACACCCGGGACGGTGCCAAGGCGGCGCTCCAGGAGCGCGGCGCCAAGGTGACCGGATCCGTATCGAAAAAGACTGGATTCGTCGTGGTGGGGGACAACCCGGGAACGAAATATGACAAGGCTGTGCAGGTAAAGGTGCCGATTCTGGACGACAACGGCCTCGCTGTCCTGTTGGAGCAGGGGCCGGATGCCGCACGCGAAGCGGCTCTTCCGACGGAGGAATAGGCCGGTAACGGACAGGGGCGAGTCCGGGTCATGTCCCAACGCCCGTGCGTGGCGCCCCTTTTCGCGCACGGGCACCACTCGCCCCCACATGCCCCCTCCTTTCCGCCCCCCGGCAGGCGCGGATTGGTCGCAGCACCCGTACGGTGCGGGGAAGATGGGCACGATCGTCGTAGACGCATTCAGGCAACAGCGGCCGATCGCTGCCCCTCTCCCCAGCCAGCGGCCTACTGTTGAAGCGTGAGCCTGTGGCGAGGGACAGGCGCGGACGGCTGCGAGAGGGACCAGGATGCTGGAATTCTCCGGGGGATCCCAACCCCCGTTCTCCCGCCTGCCCTCGGACGGCGCGGGCGGCGCGGCACAGGGCACAGGACGAGGGAGGGACGCCGCCGGGGCACCGGCGTCAGGTGGCACGCGTGTCACCGGTGAGGAACCTCCCTGGCTCCAGCGGTTCGTGGCCCTGCGCCCTCCGCTGCTGCCCGCCGTCGTGCTCGCGGCTGCGGCCGTGGCGCTCATCCTCGGCGTCGTCCGTGTCCTCGCACGCGGGCACGCGCTCTTCCCCGACGGCTCGGCCGGCTGGTCGTTCGCGGTGCTCACCGGCTGCGTCGTCGCGCACCTGGTGGCCACGGGCCGCGAGCGCTGGTGGGGCGGCACGGGCTCGGCGCCCGCACTGACCCTCGCCATCCTGCTGCTGTGCGGCTGGGTGCCAGCGCTGCTCGTCAGCCTCGCCGTCGTCGTGCTCGTCGGTGCCGCACGCCGCCACCGCTGGCGGCAGGCGTTCGTGCACGGCGCCATCGACATCCTCGGCGTCGGAGCCGGAGCGCTCACCCTCGCGCTCTTCGGCGTGCGCCCCTCCGTCGAGGAGCCCTGGGAGCCCGAGACATGGACGCTCTCGGCAGTGCCCGAGATCATCCTCGTCGCCGGGGCCTATCTCTTCGTCACCCGCGCCCTCCAGTGGTTCACCGTCGCGCCGCACGCCACCGGACTGCCCTCGGCCCTGCGCACCGGGCTCGTACGGCAGGGCCTCGTCGGCGTCGCGCTCCTCGGCATCGCCCCGCTCATCGCGGTCGTCGCCGTCCACAAGCCGCTGCTGCTCCCGCTGTTCGCCGTGCCGCTCATCGCGCTCGACGCCACCTTGCGCATCGCCCGCGCCCGCGCCGAGGAGCAACTGCGCGACCCGCTCACCGGGTTGCCCAACCGGCTGTGGCTCCTGGAGCGCACCTGGTCCGCGCTGGACGAGGCCGAACGCAAGGGCACGCGTGCCGCGCTCGTCCTCATCGACCTCGACCGCTTCCGCTCCGTCAACGACACCCTCGGCCATCTCGCGGGCGACAGGCTCCTGTTGCAGATAGCGGAACGCCTGCGCGCCGCGCTCCCGCGCGGGGCCGAGGCGGCGCGGCTGGGCGGCGACGAGTTCGCCGTGCTGCTGCCCGCCGCCGACTCCACCACCAGCGCCAAGCGCATCGCACGCGGCCTCGTCTCCGCGCTCAGCTCCCCGCTCGACCTGGACGGGCTCACCCTCGTACTGGAGGCCAGCGCGGGCGTCGCCGTCTTCCCGGACCACGCGCGCGAGGCCGAGGGCCTGCTGCGCCGCGCCGACGTGGCCATGTACGAGGCCAAGCGGGACCGTACGGCCGTCGAGGTCTACGAGGCGACCAGGGACGGCAACACCCCCGACCGCCTCGGGCTGCTCGCCGACCTGCGCCGCGCGCTCGACGCCGGCGAGGTCGAGCTGCACTACCAGCCGAAGGTCGGCTTCGACGGCACCGTCTCCGGACTGGAGGCCCTGGTGCGCTGGGTGCACCCCGAGCGCGGCCGGGTACCCCCCGACGAGTTCATCGCCATCGCGGAGACCTCGGGCCTCATGCCGCGCCTCACCGAGTACGTACTGGAGACCGCGCTGGCCCAGGTCGCCACCTGGCGCTCCTGCGGGCTCATGGTCCCCGTCGCCGTCAACGTCTCGCCCCGCGACGTGCACTCACCGGGCTTCGCGGGCGCCGTCGCCGCGCGCCTCGCCCGGCACGGGGTCCCGCCCGGCGCGCTCCAACTGGAGATCACCGAGCATGTCCTCCTGGAGGACCCGCAGCAGGCGGCCGACACGCTCGCCGGACTGACGGGGCACGGCGTCAAGATGTCGCTGGACGACTTCGGCACCGGCTACTCCTCGCTCGTACACCTGCGCCGGCTGCCCGTCAGCGAGCTGAAGATCGACCGCTCGTTCGTCGCCAGACTGGCCGTCGACACCGAGGACGCCGAGATCGTGCGCTGCACCGTCGACCTCGCGCATTCGCTGGGGCTGCTGGTCGTGGCCGAGGGCGTGGAGGACGACGAGACCTGGGAGCGGCTGCGCGATCTCGGCTGCGACGCGGTGCAGGGGTGGCTGGTCGCCGCGGCCATGCCCCCCGGCGAGACGACGGCCTGGCTCCGCGCCCGCGAGGCCCCGTCGCGGGCCCTGCCTCCGGCGCGTACGCCGTAGATACGTACGGCCCGGGCGCGTAGGGCGCAGGTACGTACGGCCCGGGCCCTACGGCAGGGCGGAGCCCGGTACCCGCCGGGCCCGTTGGGGGAGGCCGGCGACGTCGGCCTCCCCGCCCGTTCTACGGCTGTCCGTACACCCGTCCGTCCTTGAGCGTGAAGTGCTCGGTGGGCGAGCAGCCGATGGACGGGGTCACGGTGAGGCTCACCTCGATCGGTGCCGGGTTCGTGGAGCCGGCGGTGAAGCGGCACACCGCGCCGTTGCCGGTCAGCGGATACCAGAACCAGCCGCCCGTCTCACCGATCGTGACCCGGTCCGTCTCCTTCCACGCGCCGGAGGTGTGGCCGTAGACGGTCAGCCGCACGCTGGCCGCGTAGGGGTCGCCGGTGTCGCGGAGGGCCGTGAGCGCGAGCTTGTAGTCGTCGCCGAGGGTGGTCGTGGCGATCCGTTCCTCCTCAACGGCCTTGCCGGCCGGCGCCACTTCGGCCCCCGCAGAGGCAGAGGCGGTGGCGGAAGGGGCGGCGGCCGAGGCCGTTGCCGTCGTCGAGCCCGCGACGAGCGCGGCGGCAGCGGTGGCGGCGGCGAGCGCTGCGGCACGTACGTGACGTGAGCGGCGCCGGTCGGTGGTGGTGCGCTTCATGAATCCCCCAGTGTCAGCGCGATGAGGAGACGGAAATCCGTCTCTGTCTGTGGACACCCGAGGCATGTCCGGGGTTGTACGAGCCCGTGTGCGGGTCCGTTCACAAGCCCTTCGCGGGCATGGCCGCCCGCCCCATAGGATTGGGGCGGAAAATCCATCACTCACCCAGAGGACCGCTGCATGCCTGGCATCTCACGCGAGGAGGTCGCCCACCTCGCGAAGCTGGCACGCCTGGAGCTGAAAGGCGAAGAGCTCGACCACTTCGCCGGACAGCTCGACGACATCATCGGCGCTGTTGCCGCCGTCTCGGATGTCGCCGACGAGGACGTACCACCGACCTCCCACCCGCTCCCGCTCACCAACGTCATGCGACCGGACGAGGTCCGCCCGTCGCTGACGGCGCAGCAGGCGCTCTCCGGAGCGCCCGCGCAGGAGCAGCAGCGTTTCAAGGTGCCACAGATTCTGGGGGAGGAGGCATGACCGGCATGAACACGGACCTCATCAAGCTCTCGGCCGCCGAGATCGCGGGCAGGATCGCGCGGGGCGAGGTGACGGCCGTCGAGGTGGCGGAGGCGCATCTCGCGCGCATCGAGGCCGTCGACGAGAAGGTCCACGCGTTCCTGCACGTGGACCGCGAGGGCGCCCTCGCCGCGGCGCGCGAGGTCGACGCGAAGCGCGAGCGGGGCGAGACGCTGGGTCCGCTCGCCGGCGTCCCCGTGGCGCTGAAGGACATCTTCACGACCGAGGGCATCCCGACGACGGTGGGATCGAAGATCCTCGAAGGCTGGATCCCGCCGTACGACGCGACGGTGACCAGGCGCCTCAAGGAGGCGGACGTCGTCATCCTCGGCAAGACCAACATGGACGAGTTCGCCATGGGGTCCTCGACCGAGAACAGCGCGTACGGCCCCACGGGCAACCCCTGGGACCTGACCCGTGTCCCCGGGGGCTCGGGCGGCGGCTCCTCGGCCTCGCTCGCCGCGTACGAGGCGCCGCTCGCGCTCGGCACGGACACCGGCGGCTCGATCCGCCAGCCGGCGGCCGTGACCGGCACGGTCGGCGTGAAGCCGACGTACGGCGGGGTCTCCCGCTACGGCATGGTGGCCTTCTCCTCGTCCCTGGACCAGGGCGGCCCCTGCGCCCGTACGGTGCTGGACGCCGCGCTGCTGCACAGCGTGATCGCCGGGCACGACGAGATGGACTCCACCTCCATCGACCAGCCCGTCCCCGACGTGGTCGAGGCCGCGCGGAACGGCGAGGTGCGGGGCCTGCGGATCGGCATCGTCAAGGAGTTCCGCGGCGAGGGCTACCAGGCCGGAGTGATGCAGCGCTTCGACGAGTCCGTCGAGCTGCTGCGCGAACTGGGCGCCGAGATCGTGGAGCTGTCCTGCCCCTCGTTCACCAAGGCGCTCGCCGCCTACTACCTCATCGCGCCCTCCGAGTGCTCCTCCAACCTCGCGCGCTTCGACGCGATGCGCTACGGCCTGCGCGTCGGCGACGACGGCACGCACTCCGCCGAGACGGTCACCGCGCTCACCCGCGAGGCCGGCTTCGGCGACGAGGTCAAGCGCCGCGTGATGCTCGGTACCTACGCGCTCAGCTCCGGCTATTACGACGCGTACTACGGCTCGGCGCAGAAGGTACGTACGCTGATCGCCCGTGACTTCGAGAAGGCGTTCGAGCAGGTGGATGTGGTGGTCTCGCCCACGACGCCCACCACGGCCTTCCCGATCGGTGAGCGCGCCGACGACCCGGTGGCGATGTACCTCGCCGACCTGTGCACCATCCCGTCCAACCTGGCGGGCAACTCCGCCATGTCACTGCCGTGCGGACTCGCGCCCGAGGACGGGCTCCCGGTGGGGCTTCAGATCATGGCCCCCGCCATGGCCGATGACCGGCTCTACCGTGTCGGTGCGGCGGTCGAAGCCGCGCTGGAGGCACGTTGGGGTCACCCGCTGCTAGAGGAGGCACCGTCGCTGTGAGTGGAAAGCTGAGCAAGGCCAAGGACTTCAAGAAGTCGAAGCCCGGTACGTACCTGTCCATCGGCACCACGCTCTTCGGGGCCGTCAGTGTCGCGAAGCAGGCGAAGAAGGCGAAGCTGGAGGGCGACAAGCTCCAGCTCGTGGACGCCGTCGTGTCCGCCGCCGCCATCGTGACCGGCGTCGCTCTGCTCGTACGAGAACTGCGCCGGATGACCTCCGACGACGTGCTCGCGGACGACTGACGACCGACGCGGGAGAGAAAGGTAAGTTTCCGTGACCGTCACTGAACTGGTGTCGTACGACGAGGCGCTGGCCACGTACGACCCCGTCATGGGCCTTGAGGTCCATGTCGAACTCGGCACCAGGACCAAGATGTTCTGCGGCTGTTCGACGGAGCTGGGTGCCGATGCCAACAGCCAGGTCTGCCCGACCTGTCTGGGCCTGCCCGGCGCGCTTCCGGTCGTCAACGCGTCCGGCGTCGAGTCCGCGATCCGCATCGGCCTCGCCCTGCACTGCGAGATCGCCGAATGGTGCCGCTTCGCCCGGAAGAACTACTTCTATCCGGACATGCCGAAGAACTTCCAGACCTCCCAGTACGACGAGCCGATCGCCTTCAACGGCTATCTGGACGTCCAGCTGGAGGACGGGGAGGTCTTCCGCGTCGAGATCGAACGCGCGCACATGGAGGAGGACACCGGCAAGTCCACCCACGTGGGCGGGGCGACGGGCCGCATCCACGGCGCCTCGCACTCGCTGCTCGACTACAACCGCGCGGGCATCCCGCTCATCGAGATCGTCACCAAGCCCATCGAGGGCGCGGGTGAGCGTGCCCCCGAAGTCGCCAAGGCGTACGTCGCCGAGCTGCGCGAGCTGATCAAGGCGCTCGGCGTCTCCGAGGCCCGGATGGAACAGGGCCAGATGCGCTGCGACGTGAACCTCTCGCTGCGCCCCAAGGGTCAGAAGAAGTTCGGTACCCGCAGCGAGACGAAGAACGTCAACTCGCTGCGCAGTGTCGAGCGCGCGGCCAGGTTCGAGGTCCAGCGGCACGCCGCCGTGCTCTCGTCCGGCGGCACGATCGTGCAGGAGACCCGCCACTTCCACGAGGAGGACGGCTCCACCACGTCGGGCCGCGTCAAGGAGGAGGCGGAGGACTACCGCTACTTCCCCGAGCCCGACCTCGTGCCCGTCGCCCCCTCACGCGAGTGGGTCGAGGAGCTGCGCGCCACCCTCCCCGAGCCGCCGCGCGAACGCCGTAACCGGCTGCGCGAGGAGTGGGGCATCACCGAGCACGAGATGCAGTCCGTGCTCAACGCGGGCGCCGTGGACCTGATCGTCGCCACGATCGAGGCGGGCGCCGACGCGGCTTCGGCCCGCAAGTGGTGGATGGGCGAACTGGCCCGCAGCGCCAACGAGGCAGGCGTCGAGCCGGCCGCGCTGACGATCACCCCGGCGGACGTCGCGCGGATCTCGGCACTGGTCGCCGAGGGTTCCCTCAACGACAAGCTGGCCCGCCAGACCATCGAGGGCGTTCTCGCGGGCGAGGGCACCCCCGACGAGGTCGTCGAGAAGCGCGGCCTCGCCGTGGTCTCCGACGAGGGCGCGCTCGGCACCGCCGTCGACGAGGCGATCGCCGGCAACCCGGCCATCGCCGACAAGATCCGCGGCGGCAAGGTCGCCGCAGCGGGCGCCCTGGTCGGCGCCGTCATGAAGGCCACACGCGGCCAGGCGGACGCAGGGCGGGTCAAGGAGCTGATCCTGGAGAAGCTGGGCGTCGAGGGCTGACCGCGCGTTTCCACGCCAACGAGGGGCGGCACACCGGAAGTTTACCGGTGTGCCGCCCCTCGTGGTGTCCCGTGGTGTGCGGGTTCAGTCGCGGCGGTGGGTCATCCACAGCCAGACGGAGATGGCGAGCGGGAAGACGACCTGCACGGTGTGCACGGCGGCCAAGGCCCCGTCGCCCACCGGGTCGGCGCCGAGCACGGCCAGGTTCGGGATGAGGATGCAGGCGAAGCTGAGCACCGTGCCCCACGTCTTCTGGGCCGTTGTCCAGCGCAGCGTCACCCACAGCATGACGACGCCCGCGATGCGCAGCAGGCTCGCGATGACACCCCCGCCGAAGTCGGCCGCCAGCAGTCCGACCGGGGTGGCTATGGCCAGCAGGACGACCGTGATCCAGGCGGGTATGCGGGTACGGGCCGAGGGCTGACGCGGTGCCGTGGGGCCGGTAGGGCCCGCGGGTCCCGGTCGGCCGACGCCGGTCTCGCCGAGCGCGGTGGCGGCGATGGTGCGGGGGTCGCCCAGCTCGCGCAGCACGCTCCGTACGGCGTCCGCGTCCTGCTCCTGCCGCTCGGCGAGGGTCACCTCGATGTGCTCTGCCAGGTCGGCGAGCAGCTCCTGGCGCCGGTCGGCGGGCAGCCCGGACGTCTCACGCTCGACCGCCGTCAGGTACTGCTGGACTGCCTCGTTCTCAGCGGTCTTCACGTTGCTCCTTCAGGTGCTTCATGGGGGGATGGGAGGGGTCGGACCGGGGTGTGCCGAGAAACAGGTCGACGGCATCCCGGAAGTCCGGCCAGATGGCGGCGAACGCGTCCAGTGCCGCACGCCCTGTCGGGGTCAGTTCGTAGTAGCGCCGGGGCGGGCCCGACGTGGACTCCTGCCAGTTGGTGGCGACCAGCTCGTCCCGGCGCAGCCGGGACAGCAGCGGATACACCGTGCCCTGGCTGGTCGCCATCAGCTCGACGGCTTCCAGGCCGCGCAGCAGCTCGACGGCGTACCGCGGGCCGTCGCGCAGCAGCGCGAGCACGCAATACTCCAGTACGCCCTTGCGCAGCTGGCTCGCCGCCTTTCCGGCCTGCGTCGCAGGGTTACTTGCCTCGGCAGGTTCCATGCAATGCACAGTACCTTGCGAGGGGTGTTACGGAAAAGCCCGGGGTGGGTCAGGGGTGGCCCAGGCGGGTGGGCCATAGGTGCGGGCGGGGTGCGGGCGGCCCCGCCCCCGGCCTCCCCGTCGGGAGCGAACTCCCCGAAGAAGTGCACCTCTGTCGTGAGCCGCTCCTTACGGTCCTGTACGTGCGGTGTGCAGCGGGCCGAGAGCCGTGTTCCGTCGGTCAGCGCCTCATGCATCTCCAGCCGGCTCTCCGGCCTGGTCTTGCGCACGGGGCGGGTGCGCGCGATGAGCTTGTCGCGGTCCGTCCGGTGCCCGTCGGCGATCTGGGCGATGTCCGGGCTGGTCCAGCGGGTCGCCGCCAGGCCCCAGGTGCCCGATGCGTCCGTGCCCAGCACGCCTCCGTCACCGGATGTGCTCAAGCGGATCGTTCGCCGAGGTCAGGAGGCGGGCCAGTGCAGCGGCGCGCTCTCTGCGGACTGGCTCTCTCTCGGCATCGTGCAGCTCGCCCATGGCGCCGCGGGCGAGACCGAAGCGGGCCCGCATGGGCGCGGCCCCGGCCCGCAGCGCGCTTCACGTGAGCTGCTGCGGATCCTGGGCTGCGCTGCCCCGGGTGGCGGGAAGGACGCGGGCAGGGGCGCGGACAAGGATCCGGGCGGGGGTTCGGTAGGGGGTCCGAGTGTGGGTTCCGGCGGGGGCGCGTGAAGGGGGTCCGTTTTGGCGTGATTGGTGGGGATATGGGGCGGCAAAATGAGTGCGTTATGCACATGACCCATGACCCGCTGTCGATCTGAAGCGCCCGGTGGGAGGGGGTATTTGTGAGGCGACCCATAGGGGCCACGTCACTCACGAACCCCTGTCGTATGTCCGATGTATCCGATTCGCGGGCGTGGGGCTCTCGGTCCATCAGGAGGGGCAAAACGGACTAAGCGGGATAGTACGTCACATATTTGCGGTGCTCCGGGGGTGCTCTCCACGGTGGGGGCAGATCGCAAGACGTCGGAACGAACCCGGCGCTCACCGCCACTCCGGCATCTGCGATGACGTCCCCTGAGAAAGGCTTCCCGCTCTCATGCGTAACGCCCTCACTGGCACCGTCCGTAACACCAAGCTCGCCCGTATCACCACCACCGGCATCACCGCGCTGGGTGCTGCAGGTATCGCCACCGCGGCGATGGCCGGCACCGCGCAGGCGGCGCCCACTCCCGCCAAGCCCGCAGCGCAGGTCTCCGCGAAGGCCGCCGCGGCCAAGGACTCCAAGGCCGCGAAGGCCGACAAGGACTCCAAGGCCGACAAGGCCGACGACAAGGCGAAGGGGCACGCGGACAACCTGGACGGCTGGATCCGTGAGGCGCGCGCCATCATGAAGGACAAGGACATTCCCGGGTCCTACGACAGCATCAAGCGGAACATCATCCGCGAGTCGGCCGGTGACCCCAACGCGTCCAATGACTGGGACGTGAATGCGAAGAAGGGCACGCCCTCGCGTGGTCTGCTCCAGGTGATCCAGCCCACGTTCGACCAGTTCCACGTCAAGGGCACCAAGGACAAGCTCACCGACCCGGTGGCCAATATCGTCGCCGCCTGTAACTACGCGGCCGACCGCTACGGCTCCATGGACAACGTCGACTCGGCGTACTGAGTGAGCGGAATGGACCCGGCGGGCTCAGCCCGCCGCTCCACCGGGGGCGGCCCGGGGGCCGCCCCATCCCCGCGCACATGAAGAGGAGCGGGTGAGAGGAACACTTCCTCTCACCCGCTCCTCTTTGTCGTGCGGGCTCGTTGCGTGGGCTCGTTGCGTGGGCTCTCTGGGCGGGGGCGGTGGCCTTCAGCCGGAAGGGCGGTTCACAGCAGCACCGGGGCAAGGTCCGGATCGGTGAAGCCCTCGTCGTCGAACGGGTAGAGGGGGCGGGCGATGCGGGTGTGGCCGAGGCGGAGGAGGTCCTGGTCGACGCCGCCGGGGGTGAGGGCGAGGAGCCAGTCCGCCGCCATGGCGTACAGCTCGGGTTCCAGGTAGCCGATCTTGACCACGACCAGGTCATAGCCGCGGGGGTCCAGCTCGCCGAAGTCGGCCAGGGTGTGGAACGGCTTGCGGCGCTCGGTGAGGACGGCGGTGACCCCGCCCCGCCGTACGGCCGCCGCGCGTACCCCGTCGAGGACCTGGAGGGAGACGACCTCGCCTGTCAGCTCGTACGGCTCGGCGTGGGGGCCCGTGCCGGCGCTGACGTGGCCGCCGACCCACAGGGTGACCTCGGCACCCGTGCCCGCTGCGAAGCAGGCGGCGACGGCGGCGGGGTCCGTGATGCCGGGGTGCAGGGCCGTGGCGCGGCCGGTGGCGAGGTCGTCGTGGGCGAGGAGGCGCCCGAGCATGTAGGCGAGGTCGCCGGCGCCGCCCGCCGTGGGGTTGTCGCCCGAGTCGCTGATCAGGAACGGGCGGGCCTGGGAGGCCACGGCGCGCGCGACGCACTCGTCCGCCTGCCCGGTGGGGCCGACGAAGGTGAATTCATGCCGTGACTCCCAGTAGCCGCGGGCCAGCATTCCGGCCTGCGCCGAGACGAGTTCGGCGTCGTCCCCTGTGACGACTACGGCGGCGCGGCAGCGTGGTTCGTCGGCCCAGGCGTAGCCGACCCAGATCGCGGCGTCGGTGACCCCGTCCAGCGCTTCGACGTCCGCGAGCGAGCCGTACAGGGACGTGGCGGGCTCCAGCCGGGTGCTGGTCTTCTCGCCCGGCAGCAGCACGGGCACCTGGACCCAGGCGCGGTACGGGCGGCCCGCACCGGTCGCCAGGCGCGCGACGAGCTTGCGCGCCGCGCGCTCCCGGGTCTCCCAGGCGTCCTCGTGGGGGGCGAGGCGGTGGGCCGTGAGGAGGTCGAGGTGGCGCGCGAACTCGTACGACACGTTGCCGTGCAGGTCCATGGCCGCGGAGATCATGGCGTCGGGACCGGTCGCCTCGCGTACGGCGGCGGTCAGTCCGGCCTCGGCGTCGGTGAGCCCGACCACGCTCATCGCACCGTGTATGTCGTACACGAGCCCGTCGAGGGGACCGGCCTCCCGTATGCGGTCGGTGAGTTCGTCCCGTATGCGCTCGTACGTCTCCCGCTCTACGGGGCCCCCGGGCAGTGCGACGGCGTGCACCAGCGGCACCCACTCGACCTGCGCCGCCATCGGGTCGGCGGGATCGGTCCAGGTGTAGCGGGAGAGGAGGTCGGCGCCGCGGGTGACGCGGAAGTCCTCGTACGTGGTGCGGTGCGGGCAGAACCCGCTGGACTCGATGGACATGCCACCGATGCCTACGCGCAGCGTGCGCCCCGGCACGTGGCCCGGAGCCGTGGCCGGGGCCCTGCCCGGGGCCCTGCCCTGAGTGTGGCCGGGGGACTGCCCCGGAGCGTGGCCCGGAACGGGGGCGGGGTCGGGGGGTGCGGGTGTCATCAGGACATCGCTTCCTTTCCG
>NZ_JANCPR020000052.1 GCF_028657195.3 Streptomyces iconiensis | reverse complement strand
TGAATGCTTCATTCGCGGAAGAGCGGAACCAGGAGAGGAATAATCCCCCGGTTCACAGCGTCCTCGCTGATCGCCCTCCACAAGGGAGGGACTTTTTCAAAGGAACCTCAACCCACCAGATCAACTGGCAGGTCGGGGTATCAACATATCTGGCGTTGACTTTTGGCACGCTGTTGAGTTCTCAAAGAACGGACGCTTCCTTTGGATTCCCTTCCGGGTTTCCTCCGGGCCGTTTTGAAAGGACCGGGGCCCTTTCGATGTCTCCGACTTTACCAGACCTTTTTCGCCGATCCGAATTCAGGTTGCGAGTGAACGCAGCCGTCCAACGGTGGAAAGAAGGGGGTTTGTTGGAGTGCTGCCCGCGCCGTCGGCGTTGGGCAGGGGTACGACAGTACAGGGCCCTCCAGGGGGAGGCAAATCGGTTTTCCTGGGGAGTGGGGCGGCGCACCCGTGTGCTCGTGCGGAAGGCTCCGTTCCTATGACTTACGCTTCTGAACGGTGCGCCGCCCTGGACAGGTAGGGGCGGCGACTGATCGAAACTCCGCCCCTGGGAGGCCGCCCATGACCACCGTTACGTCCCCGTTGACCGGACGAGCCATCGGTCTGCCCGCTGTGCCCGATCCGGTGTTCTCCGGGGCGATGGTGGGCCCCGGCACCGCTATCGACCCCGTACGTGAGCGCACCGACGCGGTGGCGCCCGTCGACGGGATCGTGGTGTCTCTGCACCCGCACGCCTTCGTGGTCGTCGACTCCGAAGGACACGGGGTGCTCACACATCTGGGTATCGACACCGTGCAGTTGAACGGTGAGGGATTCGAGCTGCTGGCCGCCAAGGGTGACACCGTGGCCCGCGGGCAGGCCGTGGTGCGCTGGGACCCGGCGGCCGTTGAAGAGGCCGGGAAGTCGCCGATTTCTCCGGTCATCGCGCTGGAGGCGACAGCCGACTCGCTCGGTGACCTCGTGGAGGACGGCGACATCGAGCGGGGACAGCCGCTCTTCGGCTGGAGCTGAGCACGGGCCCGGTCCCCCTTTTTCCTTACTCTTTCCCGCGCGTGACGCGTGCGGGGGCCGGGCGGAGAACTACCGCGGTGGCTGGTGCCGCCGCTTCTACCGGAGACGGGTGAGATGGACACAACCCTTCGAGGCGTGGGCGTGAGCCACGGGGTGGCGATCGGCGAGGCCCGGCACATGGGTACCGCCGTACTGGAGCCCCCGGCCAAGCAGATCGCCAGTGACGAGGCGCCGCGTGAGCAGCAGCGTGCACGGCAGGCCGTCGAGGCCGTTGCCGCCGACCTTGTGGCGCGCGGGAATCTCGCGGGTGGTGAGGCGCAGGCCGTGCTGGAGGCGCAGGCCCTGATGGCGCAGGACCCGGAGCTGATCGCGGATGTGGAGCGGCGGATCGCCGTGGGGAGCACCGCTGAGCGCGGGGTCTACGACGCGTTCGCCGCCTACCGTGCGCTGCTGGCGCAGGCCGGTGACTACCTCGCGGGGCGGGTGGCCGACCTGGACGACGTGCGGAACCGGATCGTCGCGCGGCTGCTGGGCGTTCCGATGCCGGGTGTGCCGGACAGCGACGAGCCGTATGTGCTGATCGCGCGGGACCTGGCTCCCGCCGACACGGCGCTGCTGGACCCGACGCTGGTGCTGGGCTTCGTGACCGAGGAGGGCGGGCCGACCAGCCACAGCGCGATTCTCGCGCGGGCGCTGGGGGTGCCGGCCGTGGTGGCGCTGCCCGGTGCGGGCGAGCTGGCCGAGGGAACGGTCGTCGCGGTGGACGGCAGCACGGGCGAGGTGATGGTCAACCCCTCCGACCAGGAGCGTGCCGGTCTTTCGCGGGCCGCGGAGGAGCGTAAGGCGGCGATCGAGGCCGCCAAGGGGCCCGGCGCTACCTCGGACGGACACAAGGTGCCGCTGCTCGCGAACGTGGGCGGTCCCGCGGACGTGGCGGCTGCCGTGGAGGCGGGCGCCGAGGGTGTGGGGCTGTTCCGTACGGAGTTCCTGTTCCTGGACGACAGTGAGCGGGCGCCGTCGGAGGCCAAGCAGGTCGAGGCGTACCGGAAGGTGCTGGAGGCGTTCCCCGAGGGGCGCGTCGTGGTGCGGGCGCTGGACGCCGGCGCCGACAAGCCGCTGGACTTCCTGACGCCGGGCGACGAGCCGAACCCCGCGCTGGGCGTGCGGGGGCTGCGGTCGTTGCTGGAGCACCCCGACGTTCTGCAGGGGCAGTTGAGGGCGCTGGCGAAGGCGGCCGAGGGGCTGCCGGTCTACCTTGAGGTCATGGCGCCGATGGTGGCCGACCGTACGGACGCCAAGGCGTTCGCCGACGCGTGCCGGGAGGCCGGGCTTCAGGCGAAGTTCGGGGCGATGGTGGAGATTCCGTCGGCCGCGCTGCGGGCCCGTTCGGTGCTCCAGGAGGTCGAGTTCCTGTCGCTGGGTACCAACGACCTGGCGCAGTACACGTTCGCCGCCGACCGTCAGGTGGGGGCGCTCTCGCGGCTTCAGGACCCGTGGCAGCCGGCGCTGCTGGATCTGGTGGCGATGTCGGCCGAGGCGGCGAAGGCCGAGGGCAAGAGCTGCGGCGTGTGCGGTGAGGCCGCGGCCGATCCGCTGCTGGCCTGTGTGCTGACGGGGCTCGGGGTGACCAGCCTGTCGATGGGTGCGTCCGCGATTCCGTTCGTACGGGCGCAGTTGGCGAAGCACACGCTGGCGCAGTGTGAGCGTGCCGCGGCTGCTGCGCGGGCCACGGACGCGGGGCCCGATGCGCGGGCCGCCGCGCAGGCGGTGCTGTCCGGCGAGTGACGATGCCGGGGTAGGTCCTGTGCCGGGTTCGGCCGCTTGTCGGCTGCGGCGCCTCCCCCGAGCTCTTCGAGCAGGGAGGTACCCCCATGGCTTGTCGCGCCCACGCAACGTAGTTGCACAGGAAACACAGCCCCGCGCCCCTTTTTCAGGGGGCGCGGGGCTTTTTGTGTCAGGGGCGGTCGGCTGCCAGGCGTTCGTAGAGGTGGAGGAGTTCCACGTTGTCGACTGAGCCGGGGTTGACGGCCTTTTCCAGGGGGGTGCCCTGGAGGAGGCGCTTGACGGGGACCTCCAGGCGTTTGCCTGTGAGGGTGTGGGGGACGGCGGGGATCTCGATGATCTCGTCGGGGACGTGGCGCGGGGAGAGGCCGGAGCGGATGGTGCGCTTGACGTTGTCGCGGAGCGCGTCGTCGAGGACGGCGCCTTCGGCCAGGTGCACGAAGAGGGGCATCCAGTAGCCGCCGTCGGGGAGTTCGACGCCGATGACGAGGGATTCGCGGATCTCGGGGAGCCGTTCCACGGCCTCGTAGATGTCGGCGGAGCCCATGCGGACGCCGCCCCGGTTGAGGGTGGAGTCGGAGCGGCCGTGGATGACGACGCTGTTGCGGCTGGTGAGGGTGATCCAGTCGCCGTGGCGCCATACGCCGGGGTACACGTCGAAGTAGCTGTCGTGGTAGCGGGAGCCGTCGGGGTCGTTCCAGAAGCGGACCGGCATGGACGGCATGGGCTTGGTGACGACCAGTTCGCCGACCTCGTCGATCAGGGGCTTGCCCTGCGGGTCCCATGCGTGGAGCGCCGTGGCGAGCGAGGGCGCCTGGAGTTCGCCGGTGTGGACCGGGAGGGTGGGGACGGCGCCGGCGAAGCAGCTGCACACGTCGGTGCCGCCGCTGACGGAGGCGATCCACATGTCCTCGGACACCTCGTCGTGGATCCAGCGGAAGCCGTCGGGCGGGAGGGGTGAGCCGGTGGTGGCGACGCACTTGACGCGGGAGAGGTCCAGGTCGCGGCCGGGGTGGATGCCGGCTTTGCGGCAGGCCATGACGTAGGCGGCCGAGGTGCCGTAGACGGTGGTGCCGGTGCGTTCGGCGACGCGCCACTGGGCCGCGACGTCGGGGTACCCCGGGCTGCCGTCGTAGGTGACCACGGTGCAGCCGGTGAGCAGTCCCGAGACCAGGAGGTTCCACATCATCCAGCCGGTGGAGGTGAACCAGAAGAACCGGTCGCCGGGGCCGATGTCGTTGTGGAGCGTGAGCTGCTTGAGGTGTTCGAGGAGGATGCCGCCCTGGGACTGGACGATGGCCTTGGGCAATCCCGTCGTGCCGGAGGAGTACAGGACCCACAGCGGGTGGTCGAAGGGGACCTGTTCGAAGCGGGGCTCGGCGTCGCCCGAGGTGAGGTCCGACCACTCCAGGGCGCCTTCGGGCGCCGGGGTGCCGAGCAGGGGCACGTGGACGACGGCGCTGAGGGTGGGGAGTTCGGCGCGCAGCTCGGCGACGGTGTCGCGGCGGTCGTGCTCCTTGCCCCCGTAGCGGTAGCCGTCGACGGTGAACAGTACGACCGGCTCGACCTGCTGGAAGCGGTCCAGGACGCTGCGCGCTCCGAAGTCGGGGGCGCAGGAGGTCCACACGCCGCCGACGGCAGCGGTGGCGAGCAGTGCCACCGCTGCCTCGGGGATGTTGGGGAGATAGCCGCTGACGCGGTCGCCGGGACGGACGCCGATACGGCGCAGCTCCTCGGCGAGTGAGGCGACCTGGCCGCGCAGCTGGGACCAGGTGACGGGCGTGGGCTCATGGGTCTCGTCGACGTGGAGGATCGCGGGCTCATCGGCGCGTGCGGGGTCCTCGGCGGTGCGTAGCGCGTGCTCCGCGTAGTTGAGGGTCGCTCCCGGGAACCACCGGGCGCCCGGCATCGCCTCGCCGGCGAGAACGGTGTCGTACGGGGTGCTGAAGCGGATGCCGGACCACTCGGCGAAGGCACGCCAGAAGGCGGCCAGTTCCTCGGTGGACCAGCGGTGCAGCGCGGCGTAGCTCGCTGCGGGGTCGCCCGGGGTCGCGGCGGGCGCCCCGTGGTGCTCGGCCGCCCACGCCTGGAAGCGCGTGATCTGGGCGGCAGCGACGCGGTCGGGGCCGGGCTGCCAGAGCGCCTCGGGTTCTCCGGAGGGTCGAGAGGTGCTGTGCCCTGCTGTCATCGCTGCTCCCTGGCTCTGCTCGTACGCGTCGTTCTGTCCGACAGCGCCGTATCCGCGCACACGGTGCCGCGCGCGGGTATGTGTTGGCTGGGCAGGACGATGCCACGTGATCATCTTTTGTGCCAGGGTCGGGGTCACACACCGGCGGGTGTGGTGTGTGTGCCGGGACCATGGTGGCCTGGGGGTGAACGGCGGTTGAACAGCACATCAGGTGACAGTTTCCGATGGCAGGCTGAGCGGCATGGACGCGCGTGACCTGGTGCGGTCGGTGACAGGGTTCGGCACGGGCCGGGGCGTGCGGGCCCTGCGTTCGGCGTGGCGCAGACGGCGCGCCGACACGGTGGCGCTGCCGCGGCAGCGCGGGGAGCGGGCGCGGGTGCCGGGTGAGGCCGCGGGCGCAGAGCCGGGGCCTGGCGGCGGGGTGGTCAGGTTCGCGCGCTCCTCGCTGTGTGTACGGGTGACCGTGGGCGGCGCGGTGTTCCTGGGGTGGGACGGCGCTGAGCCCGAGCCGTCGTACGCGCTGGCGGGCGCGTGTCCGGAGCCGGACCCGCGTGCGGCGCTGGAGCCTGACAAGGACGGCGGCTGGCGTGTGGTCTCGGAGCGGATGCTGGTGATCGTCTCGCGGCACGGTGCCGTTGAGGTGCGGACTCCGGGTGGCGCGCTGTTGCGGCGTGATCTGCCGCCCCGCTGGTGGGAGGGCGAGAGCGCCGGTACGCGGTGGATGCAGCGCTCGGAACTGCCGCCTGACGCGCGGTTCTTCGGGCTGGGCGGAAGGGCCGCTGGTATGCGGCTGCGCGCGGGCCCCTACCGGCTGTGGAACACCGACCCCGGCCCCTTCTCAGCGGACGAGGACCCGCTCTACATCACGATGCCTGTCCTGTTGAGTGTCGCCGACGCGGGCACGCATCTGGTGTTCCTCGACAACTCGTGGGACGGCACGGTGGCGCTGCGGGAGGGCGTCGAGGGGCTGGGTTCCGGGCACGACAGGCCGGCGCGGTGCGAGGTGCGGATGAGTGGCGGTCCGCTGCGCTGCTGGGTGATGGCCGGGGCGCCCTCGCGGGTGCTGCACGGGTGGGCAGCGCTGACGGGGGCGCCCGCGCTGCCGCCGCGCTGGGCGCTGGGGCACCAGCACGCGCGGTGGGGGTTCGGGAGCGAGAGCGAGGTGCGCCGTGTCGCCGCCGGTTACCGGGATCGTGGGCTGCCGCTGCGTGCGCTGCACCTGGACATCGACCACTACAGGGGGCACCGCGTCTTCACGGTGGACAAGGAGCGCTTCCCCGACCTGCCGGGGCTGGCCGCCGACCTGTACGGGGACGGGGTGCGGCTGGTGTCGATAGTCGACCCCGGGGTGAAGGCGGAGCCCGGGAATCCGGTCTACGACAGCGGTACGGCTGCCGGTGTGTTCATACGGGACGCGCGGGGACGTGAGGTGCGGGGCGTGGTGTGGCCGGGAGAGGCGGTCTTCCCCGACTTCACCGACCGGAGGGTGCGCAAGTGGTGGGGCGCGCTGTACGGGGAGCGCCTGGCGCAGGGGTTCTCCGGGGTGTGGCACGACATGAACGAGCCGGCTGTGCTCTCCGCTTTCGGTACCGCCGGGGACCGTACGCTGCCGCTCTCCGCGCGGCACGCGCTGGAGGGGCGGGGCGGCGACCACCGGGAGGCGCACAACGTCTACGGGCTGACGATGGCCAAGGCCGGCTACGCGGGGCTGCGCGAACTGCGGCCCGAGCGGCGGCCTTTCGTCTTCTCCAGGTCGGGCTGGGCGGGGATGCAGCGGTACGGGGGCACCTGGTCAGGGGATGTGGAGACGGCCTGGGAGGGGCTGCGGGCCTCGCTGTCGCTGGTGCTGGGGATGGGGTTGTGCGGTGTGCCGTATTCGGGGCCCGACATCGGGGGGTTCACGGGAAGCCCCTCGCCCGAGCTGTATCTGCGGTGGTTCCAGTTGGGCGCCTATCTGCCGCTGTTCCGTACGCACGCGGCCAAGTGGGCGGGGCGGCGGGAGCCGTGGGAGTTCGGTGACGAGGTACTGGAGCACGCGCGGGCCGCGTTGGCCGAGCGGGAGCGGCTGCTGCCGTACCTCGTCACGCTCGCGCAGCTCGCGCACCGTACCGGAGCGCCTTATGTGCGGCCCGTGTGGTGGCAGCACCCGAGGGACCGGCAACTGCGCGACTGCGAGGACGCGTTCCTGCTGGGCGACGCGCTGCTGGTGGCTCCGGTCATGGAACCCGGTGTGCGCGCGCGCACCGTGCGGCTGCCGAGCGGCCGGTGGTACGACACCGCGACGGGGCGTGCCCACGAGGGGCCAGGCACGGTGCGGGTGGAGGCGCCGTTGTCGCGGATCCCGGTGCTGGCGCGCGCGGGGGCCGCTGTTCCCGTGCTGGGCGCCGACGGGAAGACGGAGCTGGAGGTGTGGCCGCCGGCGCCGGGCCGTACGGGCAGCGGCCTGCTGATCCCGGACCCGGGCGAGGGCTGGGACCGGCCGGACGCCGAGCGGTTCACGGTGCGTGGGGGCGGGAGCGGGCACGGGGGTGCCGTCGCGGGATCACTCGGTGGCGGTGGTGCCGGTGGCGGTATCGGTGCAGGTGGCGGTACCAGTGTCGGTGGCGGTGGCGCCGGGCCGGGAGTGGGTGGTTCCGGTGGCGGGGTCACCGTGGAGCGGGACGACGGTGTGGCTGTGGGGTACGCGGTGCGGGTGCGGGGTGGATCGGGGGAGGCGTAGCGGGAGGCCGTTTTGCAGCCAGCGGCCTTTGCAGCGGCGGCCTTGTGCGGGTGGCCGTTTGCCTCTGGTGGGCCTATGGGTGCGGGTGACCTCTTTGCAGCGCCTATTACGGGCCCTTCATGGTCCAGGTCATGGTTTGCGGGCCACTCCCCCGAAGTCGTCGACCTCGGCGGGGGTGCCGGGGAGGTCTGGGTCGGGGCGCCAGTGGGAGATGGAGAGCAGGCCGGGGTCGAGGAGTTCGAGGCCGTCGAAGAAGCGCGCGAGCTGGTCAGGGGTGCGGTTGACGCGGGGGCTGTCTCCGGTGGCGTTCCATTCCTCGATCATCCGGCGCATGGCGCGCGGGTTGACGACCTCGGTGTCGTCGCAGAGGACGAGGTGGCTGCCAGGGGACAGCCCGTCCATGAGGCGGGTGACGAGCGCCTGGGCCTCCTGGTCGTCGGTGATGTGGCCGGTGACGCCGAGCAGCATCAGGGCGACGGGTTCGCTGAGGTCGAGCGTCTGCGAGGCCCCGTCGAGGATGGCGCCGGTGTCGCGCGCGTCGGCGTACAGATAGCGGGTGGCGCCCTCGGGTGTGCTGGTGAGCAGGGCGCGGGCGTGTACGAGAACCAGCGGGTCGTTGTCGACGTAGACGACGCGGGCCTCGGGCGCCGCGCGCTGGGCGACCTCATGGGTGTTGTCGACGGTGGGCAGCCCTGTGCCGATGTCGAGGAACTGCCGGACGCCCGCCTCTGCGGCGAGATGGCGTACGGCGCGGCAGAGGAAGGCCCGCTGGGCGACGGCGATTTCGACGATCTCCGGGTTCACGCGGCGGATACCGTCTCCGACCACGCGGTCGACGGCGTAGTTGTCACGGCCGCCGAGCCAGTAGTTCCAGATGCGCGCCGAGTGCGGCACGGTCTCGTCGATCGAGGGCAGCACGGCGTCCTCGCCGTGTCCGTCCGCCATGAGGGCTCTCCTTGTCGTGTGCGCGTTCGTGTACGCGGTCGTTGCCCGGTCGTGTACGCGGTCATTGCCCGATCGTGTGCGCGCGTGACCTTCGCGGTGTCCGGGTTCGCCGTGATCTCCGGGACAACGTAGCCCCTACCAGAGGCATATGGCCGCGCGTAGGCGTCAACTACCCCGATTCGGCGGCGCGTTCATGCTGCGGTCACCGCCCTCTGCGGGAGCCGCCGTTACCGCTTGGGGCCCTACGGCCTTCGGGCTCTACGGCTTGGGAGCCTCACGGCTTGCGGGCGACGCCGCAGTAGCCGTCCACCTCCGCGCTCTCGTTCGGCCCGTGCGCGTCGGGGCGCCAGTGGGGGAAGGACACCACTCCTGGCTCCAGGAGTTCCAGGCCCTCGAAGAAGCGGCCGATCTCGGAGGGGCTGCGCAGGTACATCTTGGGCCTGCCGTAACGGTTCCAGTGCCGCACGCTCTCGGTGATCCCCTTGGGATTCACGACGGCGGTGGCGTGCGAGAGCACGAGGTAGCTGCCGGAGGGCACGGCCGACAGCAACCGGTCCACGATCCGCTTGGCCTCGTAGTCGTCGAGCAGGAAGTGCGTGATGCCCAGCATCACGATCCCCACGGGGCGCGTGAAGTCCAGGGTGCGCGCCGCCGCTTCCAGGATGGCGTCGGGTGCCTGTGCGTCGGCCTGGATGTAGTCGGTTGCTCCCCTGCGCGTGCTGGTCAGCAGGGCGCGGGCGTGCGCGAGCACCAGGGGGTCGTTGTCCACATAGACGATCCGCGACTCGGGGGCCACGCGCTGGGCGACCTCATGGGTGTTGTCGAAGGTCGGTAGCCCGGTACCTATGTCCAGGAACTGCCGTATGCCCGCCTCGTCGGCGAGGTACCGCACCGCGCGGGTGAGGAAGGCCCGGTCGGCGCGCGCCATCCGCACGATGTCGGGGAAGGCCCGCTTGATCACCTCGCCGACCCGGCTGTCCACGTCGTAGTGGTCCTTGCCGTCCAGCCAGTAGTTCCAGATCCGTGCCGAGTGCGCCACGGTGGTGTTGACCCCGGGGGTCCGCCGGTCGGGCGACGAGTCGTCTGACATGTGGAACTCCGTGTTTCGGTCCGCCTGTTGACGCCCAACCTACGGCAGGTGTGGATCAGACGCGCGGCCGGTACGGCGGTCGGTACATGCGCGTAGACCCGGGCGGGCGCCCGGCCGAACGCCCGGTCGTCGCCCGGTAGGCGGCTGTCCGCGGCTGTCCGCGGCCGATCCACCGGGGTGTCGTACGGCGGGGGACCGTACAGCCGGGAAGCGGACATTCCGCTCGGTGTGCGTGACCCCGTGGGTGTACGTGGCCCCATGGGTGTACGTGGTCCCGCCGGCGCGCGTGGCACCTTCGGTACTCGCGGTCCCGCCGGTGCTCGCGGCTGAGGGAGCGCGAAGGAACGCGAGCGCGAGGGAAGGCGAGGGAACGCGCGTGGCGGCTTCAGTGCGGGTGGCTGAGGGAGCGCCGGGTGACGGGGAAGTCGAAGTAGGTGTCGGGGAACGTCTCCGGCTTGTGGGTGAAGTGCCACCACTCCTCGGGGAGGTTGGCGAAGCCGGCCTTCTCCAGGGTGTTCTTCAGCAGGAGGCGGTTGGCGCGCTGCTTGCCCTGGATACGGGGGTCGTCCGTGTGCGAGAGGGTGTCGAAGCAGTCGAACCCGGTGCCGGTGTCGACGGAGTTGTCGGGGAAGCGCTCGCCCTTGGGCGCTGCGCAGTCAACGAGGGGTTCGCCGGGCTCGTAGGGGCGGGTGGGTTTCGCCGGGAGCCGCACGAGCGTCAGGTCGACCGTACTGCCCCTGCTGTGGCCGGACTTCTCCGCGATGTAACCGTCCTCGAACAGGCGGGACTTGTCCACGCGGGGGTAGAACTCCGCCTTCATCCGCTGGTCGTCGAGGTCCTTGGCCCAGCGCACGAAGTGTTCGACGGCGCGCTGGGGGCGGTAACAGTCGTAGACCTTCAGGGTGTAGCCGCGCCTGAGGAGGGAGCGCTGCGCCGTGGCGAGGGCCTTGGCGGTGTCGCGGGTGACGAGGCACAGCGGTTTGCGGTAGCCGTCGATGGGCTCGCCGACGAAGTTGTGCGGGGTGACGTAGCGGATCTCCTGCCGGATGGTCGGGGCGACATCGCGCAGGGCCACGAACTCCTCGGGCGCCTTGGGTCCGTGGCCGCCGTGCCCGGCCCGTACGCCGGTGGAGGACGGCTGGTCCTGCCCTGTGCCGGTGGCCGGCGATTGACCTGGCGGCTGTGCCTGTACGGGAGCCACGGCCAGGGTCAGCAACGCCGCGGCGGCGAGCACGGGGGCGGTGCGCACGGCGGCGGTACGGAGTACGGGGACGGTACGGAGTGCGGGGCGCGGGGCGAAGCGGATACGTCTCATGCTCCTCTCCTCTACCAGGGAACGGAGCCGAGAGGAACGGTGGCACGGGACCACCCCCGTCGGCCCCGTACCACCGCTCATGTCCCTCTGGACGCCGAACGGGCCTCCGCGGTTCGGGCGACCCGGCGGGCGTATGCGCATGTGAGCTTCCGGTGACACCCTCGTGACAGTCGGCGCCGGCGCGTGCCACACTCCTGACGGGCCGTCAGTTCTGGTGTGGGGAGAGGCTGTGCAGCGCACACGTAGGGCCGCCGTGGAGGGATGGTTCGCCGGAGAGGGTGAGGACTTCGCGCTGCTGGGCACCAGGTGCCGGGCGTGCGCCTCGGTCTTCTTCCCCCGCGAGGACTCCTTCTGCCGCAACCCCCGCTGCTCGGGCAGCGAACTGGACGAGGTGCCGCTCTCGCGCAGGGGGCGCGTGTGGTCCTTCACGGACGGGCGCTACCGTCCGCCGGCTCCGTACGTCTCGGACCCGGACAGCGAGTGGGAGCCGTATGTGCTGCTCGCCGTGGAGCTGGAGGCCGAACGGATGGTCGTGCTCGGGCAAGCACCACCCGGTACGAGCACGGCGGACCTCACCGTGGGCATGGAGGCCGAAGTGGTGCCCGGCGTACTCAACGAGGACGGCGAGCACAGCTGGACCACCTGGCACTGGCGCCCGGTTCCGGCGGACGGTCCGGGCCCGACGGACGGGCCTGTTCCGGCGGACGGTCCGGTGCCGATGAACGATCCTGTTCCGGCGGACGGTCCCGCTCCCACGGACGATGGATCCGGTGCCGGCGGACGGTCCCGTTCCGCCGCGCGGCCAGGCCGCGCCGGGCGACGGGGACACGGAGACGGGCCGGTGAGCGGCGAGGTCGCGGTGCTCGGCGCCGGAATGCATCCGTGGGGCAAGTGGGGCCACTCCTTCGTGGAGTACGGGACGCGTGCCGCACGCGCCGCGCTCGCTGACGCCGGGCTCGCGTGGGGGGACATCGGCTCCGTCGTCGGCGCCGACACCGTGCGCGGCGGCTACCCGGGCTATGTGGCCGGGGCGACGTTCGCACGGGCGCTGGGCTGGCAGGGCGCGCGGGTCACGAGCGTGTACGCGGCGTGTGCCTCGGGGGCGCAGGCGATCGGCACGGCCAGGGCGCAGATACTGGCGGGGCTCGCCGACGTGGTGCTGGTGGTGGGCGCCGACGCGGCGCCCAAGGGGTTCTTCAAACCGGCGGGCGGCGACAGGCCGGAGGACCCCGACTGGCTGCGGTTCCGGCTGCTGGGCGCCACGAACCCCGCGTACTTCGGGCTCTACGCGCGGCACAGGATGGCCGTGCACGGCGACACCCGCGAGGACTTCGCGCGGGTCAAGGTGAAGAACGCGGCTGCCGGCGCCCTCAACCCGTACGCGCGCTACCGCAAGCCGGTCACCGAGGAGGAGGTCGCCGCCTCGGCCGTGGTCGCCGATCCGCTGCGGCTGCTGGACATCTGCGCCACCTCGGACGGTGGGGCCGCGCTGGTGCTCTCCAGCATGGACTTCGCGCGGCGGCACGCGGCCGAGGGGCCGCTGGTGCGTATCCGCGCCGTCTCGACGGTCTCGCCCTCCTACCCGAACACCGTTCTCGATCTGCCGGACGTGGCGACCGACTCGGCGGCTGCCGTGCCCCCGCAGGACCGCGGGTTCCGCGCCTCCATCGCGCACGCCGCGTACGAGGAGGCAGGTCTCGGGCCCGGCGACATGTCGCTGGCCGAGGTCTATGACCTGTCCACGGCGCTGGAGCTGCAGTGGTACGAGGACCTCGGTCTCGCGGCGCCGGGTGCGGGCGCCGGACTGCTGCGCGAGGGTGCGACGGCGCTCGGCGGCCGGATCCCCGTCAACGCCAGCGGGGGCCTGGCCTCCTTCGGCGAGGCGGTTCCCGCACAGGCCATCGCCCAGGTGTGCGAGCTGGCGTGGCAGCTGCGGGGCCGGGCGGGTGAGCGCCAGGTGGCCGGGGCGCGGGCCGGTGTCACCGCGAACCAGGGGCTGTTCGGGCATGGCTCTTCCGTGGTCGCCGTACGCTGACCGGGCGGCTCCGGATACCGGGTGCGTCCGCAACCTTGACTGCCTCCCGGCAGGGTTGAACACTGCCGTCACGCTCGTCGCGGGCGCCAGGTCACCCCACGCGGCGGAACGGGGATCCCAGCTCCCCGCTGCCCTCCTGACGTCGGCTCCGTAGCGGTGGCACATGCGCATCCCGCTGGACGGAACGGAGCCCGAAGCTCCGGCCGAGAGCACAAGGAGCCGTCATGGACCAGTTTTCCAATGGGGACATCTTCATCGGCGAGATCATCGGCACGGCGATCCTGATCCTCCTGGGCGCGGGCGTGTGCGCCGCGGTCAACCTCCGCTTCTCCAAGGCCAAGGACGCCGACTGGATCGTTGTCGCGTTCGGCTGGGGCTTCGGCGTCATGGCCGGTGCCTACACCGTGGGGACCCTCTCCGGCGGGCACCTCAACCCCGCCGTCACGCTCGGCATCGCCATCAACGAGGGCGACAACTGGGAGAAGGTCCCGCTCTACATCGCCGGGCAGATGATCGGCGCCCTCATCGGCGCCACGCTGTGCTGGGTCGCGTACCACGCCCAGTTCGAGGCCAACAGGGACAAGGACAACGCCTCACCGACGCTGGGCATCTTCGCCACGGCGCCCGAGGTGCGCAAGCCCGTCGCGAACGTACTCACCGAGACCGTCGCCACCCTCGCACTGGTGCTGCCGCTGCTGGCCTTCGGACTCACCAAGGGCATCGGCGAGAGCGGGCTGAGCAGCCTGCTGGTGGCGTTCCTCGTCGTCGGCATCGGCCTCTCCCTCGGCGGGCCGACGGGCTACGCCATCAACCCGGCGCGCGACCTCGGCCCGCGCATCGCGCACGCGCTGCTGCCGATACCCAACAAGGGCACCAGCGACTGGGGCTACGCATGGGTGCCGGTCGTCGGGCCCCTGGCAGGCGGGGCACTGGGCGCGCTCATATTCAAGGCCGCCTTCTGATCTCCACGGCCGCTCCCCCACCGACGGCCGCCTTCCCGCATCACCGTCCGACAGCACTCACCCGAGGGGTCGTCACACCATGACGGACAAGTACGTCGCCGCAATCGATCAGGGAACCACCTCCAGCCGGTGCATCATCTTCAACCAGGACGGCGGCGTCGTCGCCGTCGACCAGCGCGAGCACCGGCAAATCTTCCCCAAACCCGGCTGGGTCGAGCACGACGCCACCGAGATCTGGTCCAAGGTGCAGGCCGTGGTGGCGGGCGCGCTCACAGGCGCGGGACTGCGCACCGACCAGCTCAGCGCCGTCGGCATCACCAACCAGCGCGAGACCACCGTCCTGTGGGACCGCGCCACCGGCGAGCCGGTGCACAACGCCGTCGTCTGGCAGGACACCCGTACCTCCGCGCTGTGCGCGGAACTCGGCGCGAGCGACGGCCAGGACCGCTTCCGCGACCGTACGGGCCTGCCGCTCGCCAGCTACTTCGCGGGCCCCAAGGTCGCCTGGCTGCTCGACAACGTGCCGGGGCTGCGGCAGCGCGCCGTCAACGGTGAGATCGCCTTCGGCACCATCGACTCCTGGCTCATCTGGAACCTCACGGGCGGCACGGAGGGCGGCAGGCACGTCACGGACGTCACCAATGCCTCCCGCACCATGCTGATGAACCTGGAGACCCTGGAGTGGGACCAGTCCGTGCTGGACGCCATGGGCGTGCCGGCCGCCGTGCTGCCCGAGATCCGCCCCTCGTCCGAGGTGTACGGCACGGCCGTCGGGCAGCTCGCCGGGGTGCCCGTCGCCTCGGCGCTCGGTGACCAGCAGGCCGCCGTCTTCGGCCAGACGTGCTACGGCGTCGGCGAGGCCAAGAACACCTACGGCACGGGTTCCTTCCTGCTGCTCAACACCGGCAACCGGCCCGTGCCCAGCAAGAACGGCCTCCTGACGACGATGGGCTACCAGTTGGGCGGCGAGCCGCCCGTCTACTGTCTGGAGGGGTCCATCGCGATCACCGGGGCCCTCGTCCAGTGGTTCAGGGACCAGCTCGGCATCATCGGCGACGCGTCCGAGATCGAGCCGCTCGCCGCCAGCGTGGAGGACAACGGCGGCGCGTACATCGTGCCCGCCTTCTCGGGCCTCTTCGCGCCGTACTGGCGCTCCGACGCGCGCGGCGTCATCACCGGGCTGACCCGCTACGTCACCAAGGCGCACCTGGCGCGCGCGGTGCTGGAGGCGACGAGCTGGCAGACACGGGAGGTCGTGGACGCCATGTACGAGGACTCCGGCGTGCGCATCACCGCGCTGAAGGTCGACGGCGGCATGACCGTCAACGGGCTGCTGATGCAGCATCAGTCGGATGTGCTGGACGTGCCGGTGATCCGCCCCGTGGTGGCCGAGACGACATGTCTGGGCGCCGCCTACGCGGCCGGGCTGGCGACCGGCGTGTGGTCGGACCTGGACGAGCTGCGTGCGCACTGGAAGCGCGATGCCGAGTGGACGCCGCGCATGAGCGCGGAGGAGCGGGACCGCGAGTACGGCAACTGGCGCAAGGCCGTCGAGCGCAGCTTCGGCTGGCACGAGGAGGAGAGCTAGGGCCCTGCCGCTTGTGGGAAGTGTTTCGGCTGCGGGTGAGTGAGGGCTGCTCGCGCAGTTCCCCGTGCCCCTTCCGGGCGCACACCCACCGCACGCGGGCACGGCGCGCGCCCTGGACGGCGGGGCACGCGCCGTGCTCGTCAGGTGGTGGCGGGCTCGCGGGAGGCCGCAGCCGCCGCTGCCTGCGCCGAGGCGTGCATGGCGTGTTCGACGACGGAGACGAGCACGTCGCGGGACGACTCCCTGCGGCGCGCGTCACACAGCATGACGGGCACCTCGCCGTCGAGGTCCAGCGCCTCCCGCACCGTCTCCAGCGGGTAGCGCTCGGCGCCGTCGAAGCAGTTGACGGCGACGGTGAAGGGGATGCCGCGCCGCTCGAAGTAGTCGACGGCGGCGAAGCTGTCCTCCAGCCTGCGCGTGTCGGCGAGCACCACGGCGCCCAGCGCGCCCTGCGCCAACTCGTCCCACAGGAACCAGAAGCGGTCCTGGCCCGGGGTGCCGAACAGGTACAGGACCAGCTGCTCGTTGATGGTGATGCGACCGAAGTCCATGGCGACCGTGGTCGTGGACTTCGCCTCCACCCCCTCGGTGTTGTCCACCGGCCGTCCCGCCTCGCTCAGAGTCTCCTCCGTGCGCAGCGGCTTGATCTCGCTGACGGCGCCGACCAGCGTCGTCTTGCCGACCCCGAAGCCGCCTGCCACCAGGATCTTCAGCGTGACCGGCTCGGCGGGTGCGGCCTTGCCGCTCCGCTTAGAGCGCCCGAAGACCATTGATCACCTCTCTGAGGATGCTCTCGTCCGGCAGTTCGGCCGGAGGGACGGGACGGGTGACATGGACCAGCTCCGCCTTCACCAGGTCGCCGATCAGGACGCGTACGACCCCGACGGGCAGGTCGAGTTCGGCGGCCAGTTCGGCGACCGAGAGGGACGAGCGGCGGCAGTACGTCACGATGTCGACGTGCTCGGGCGCGAGCGAGTGGTCGTCCTGGACGTCCTCCTCGCCGTCGACATCCGCGATCACCAGGGCGATGAGATCGAGCGGTGCCTCCTCGGCGCTGCTGCGTGTGCGGCCACGCGTCATCGCGTACGGCCGCACCACAGGTCCTGCCGCGTCGTCGAACCACCGGTCCTTCATGTCAGTCGGTACCGGTGCCACCGGCGGGGCCCATGCGGGGTGCGGTGCCCAGGTGCACACCGACCCGCTTGACGAGCAGGGTCATCTCGTACGCGACCTGACCCACGTCGGAGTCGGCGTCCGAGAGCACGGCGAGGCAGCTTCCGTCGCCCGCCGCCGTGACGAAGAGGAACGCCTCGTCCAGCTCCACGACCGTCTGGCGGACGCCACCGGCGCCGAAGTGCCGGCCGACGCCCTTGGCGAGGCTGTGGAAGCCGGAGGCCACGGCCGCCAGATGCTCGCCGTCCTCACGGGTGAGGCCCTGCGAGGTGCCTCTGGCGAGGCCGTCCCCCGAGAGTACGAGCGCCTTGCGGATGCTGCCGACGCGCTCGACCAACTCGTCGAGGAGCCAGTTGAGTTCACCGCTCTTGGGCTGATTGTGCGCTGCGGCTTTCGGTGCGGTCATCGACCGTCCCCCTCCGGTGTCGTTCCGTGTGCTGTCTCCCCCGCGTCGTCCCCCGACGGGTCTGGTTCTCTGGACGCACCGTACGCGCCGTATGTGTCCGATTCACTGTGCTGCCTGCCACGTTCCCAGCCGCGCTGGAGCGAGGCCATCCTGCTGCGCACCTCGTCGGCGTCGCGCTCGCCCGTGTCGGCCGGTGCGGTGCGGCCGGGAGCCGTGCCGGGCTCCTGGCCGTCGCCGGCGGCGCCGTCCGCGCGCAACTGCGGTGCGAGGCTGGCCTGGCGTACGCGGCGCGGCAGGCCACCGACGCTGGGCCTGCGGTCCCGCTCAGGCTCCGCGCGCCCTCCCGCTTCGCGGGTCACCGCCGGGGCTGCCTGGGCGCCCGCCGAGGGGGCGCCCGCCGGCTTCTCCCGGCGCGGGAGCGCCGCGGGCCCTCCGGCGCCGGAACGGCCGTTGTCCCCCGAGCGCCCGTTCTCGCCCGAACGTCCGCTGTCCGGCTGGCGGTTCTTGTCGGCGGTACGTCCGTTGTCGACCGGGCGCCCGTGGTCGGAGACCAGTACCGGTGCTCCGGGACGGCGTCGTGGCAGGGGCGTGGGCCGCCCCGTGTCCTCGGGCGCCCCGGTGCCGGCTTCGTCCTCGGTCGTACGGTCCGCTGCCGTACGGTCCGCCGTCGTACGGGAGGAGGGGCCGGACTCGGACTCGTCGCGCGCCTGCTGGTGCTGCTCTCCCGTCGGGACGGAGGAGGGCGGTGTGCGGTCGCGCTTACGGAAGAGCCTGCCGCCGCTGTCTGGTCCTTCCAGACCTTCGAACGGTGCCTCAAGTTCGACAGGCCCGTCGACGGGGCGCCCCTGGCTGCCGAGTGCGCGCCGTTCGGCGCCGCCTTCCAGCAGCGGGACGGGCGTCTGCGCCAGTGCCTCGGTCAGCTCGCGCTCCCCGGGCCCCGCGCGGTCGCCGTTCCGCTCGCCCCGTGAACCGCCTTCCAGCGCCGTACGGTGCGTGCCCTGACCCGTCACCTCGTCGTCGCGGTCGGGGGTCTCGGTGAGGACGGCGCCGGGTATCAGGACAACGGCGGTCGTGCCGCCGTACGGAGAGGGCTGGAGCGAGACGCGTACGCCCTGGCGCTGGGCGAGGCGGGAGACGACGAACAGGCCGAGCCTGTCGGTGTCGGACAGCTCGAACTCGGGGGTCTCGGCGAGCCGCAGATTCGCGTCGAGCAGCGCCTCGGCCGTCATGCCCAGGCCGCGGTCGTGGATCTCCAGGGTGAAGCCGTTGGCGACGCGCTCGCCCAGCACCTGTACGGCGGTGTGCGGCGGCGAGAACACCGTGGCGTTCTCCAGCAGTTCGGCGATGAGGTGGGTGAGGTCGGCGACGGCGCTGCCGTCGACGGCGAGCCGGGGCAGCCGGCGCACCTCGATGCGCTCGTAGTCCTCGACCTCGGCGACGGCGGCCCTGACGACGTCCATGAGCTGTACGGGCTTGCGCCACTGCCGCGAGGGCGCGGCGCCGGAGAGGATCACCAGTCCCTCGGCGTGCCGGCGCATGCGGGTGGTGAGATGGTCGAGCCGGAAGAGGTCGGCGAGTTCGTCGGCGTCCTCGGTGCGGCGCTCCATGGCGTCGAGGAGGGTGAGTTGGCGGTGCAGCAGGACCTGGTTGCGGCGGGCGAGGTTGACGAAGACCTCGGAGACACCGCGCCGCATGTCGGCCTGTTTGACGGCCGCTTCGACCGCGGCGCGCTGGAGTGTGTTGAGCGCCTGCCCGACCTGTCCCATCTCGTCCGGCGGGTAGTCGAGCCGGGGCGACTCGGTCTCGACATCGACCTGGTCACCGGAGGCCAGGCGCCGCATGACGCTGGGCAGGCGCACTCCGGCGGACTCGTTGGCGTCCTTGCGCAGGATGTTGAGGTCGCGCACCAGGCCACGGCCGACGCGGAACGAGATGACGAGCGAGGCCAGCACGGCGAGGAAGCCGAGGACGCCTGCCGCGGCGGCCTGGATGAGGACCTTGGTGGCGACGGGGGCGATGCGCTCCTGGTGCCGTTCGGCCGCCTCGACGCTCATGCGGTCGAGGTCGTCGAGTGCCGTGGTCATCGCCGCCCGCCACCGCACGGCGCTCACGGGCCCCGAGGTGCTGCGCGGGCCCGCGGCGATGACGGCGTCCTCGTAGCCGCGCAGGGTACGGCCGTCGGTGCCGTCCCAGTAGTTCTCGAAAGCGCGCCGGTCGTCGGCGGGAATCGAGGGCAGGTTGGTCTGGTAGGTGATGTTGCGCTCGGCGACACGGTCGGACAGCGCGCGCTGGTCGCCCTTGGTGAACTGCCCCGCGACATAGGCGGCGGCCATCAGCGCGTCCTCGCGGGACAGGTACTCGCGGGCGCGGGTGACCCCGACGAGCGCGCGGCCCTGCTTCTCCAGGTCGACGTTGTCGACGCTGCTGAGGGAGCTGACGAACGCGTAGGCGGGGTCGACCAGTTCGTTGTACGCCTGGAAGGCGCCGCCCCGCGTGATGGTGTTGTCCTCGGCCTTCTCGCGCAGCTTGTCCAGCCCGTCGAGCGCCCCGAGCAGGTCGTCGAGGCGTGCGGTGGCATCGGCGCCCAGATCGGAACGCAGGCCGCTGTCCGCCGCGTTCTTCCTGATGACGGAGACCTTGGCATCGGTCTGGCGCTGGAGCTTGTGCAGCTTGGTCAGCCCGTCGGTGCGCCGCGGGTCGGCCAGGTACACGAGGATCTGGCGCCGCTCGCGCTGGATGGCCTGGACGGTCTCCTCCGTGGGGTCACCGACCTTGTGGGTGACCTCGTCGAGCCGCAGCAGCCTGTTGGCTTCCGTCGCGGTGATGTAGGTGGCGAAGCCCCAGATCGAGACGAGGGAGACCAGCGGCACCAGAAGCAGCACCACGATCTTCCGGCGGATCGACTTCCCGCGAAAGCGCATGGCCTCCCCTACGTCAACCCCAGCGCTCGGGGGCGTATACCGACAGCAAACGGCGTGAGCTTACTACTCGCGTTCGGCCAACTCGTAGATATGTACGGGAGGGGGAACAGGCCGTCCAGGGTGCCTCATCCTGAGTTGTCCGTCGATGCCCGGGTGCGCGTTCGCAGATTGTGGCGCAGGACACGTTTATGGAACCGTGGGTACACCGAGGGGTCGTGAAGGGGGAGTGAAGGTCATGTACGCGAAGAGCCGTCTTCCGGACCCGGTACGCGCAGCCGCCGTACGCGCCGTCATCATCGGTGCGCTGACGCTGGTTCAGCTCATGGTGGCGTTCTTCTGTTCGCTCGCCACCGTGTGGCTGGCGTTCCCGATGGTGCTGTCCACGGTGGCCAGCACGGTTGTGGCGACATGGGCCGTGCTGGACGTATGGATCACGCGGCAGGTGTGGGTGCAGCGCAACGGCGTGGTCTCGGAGCCCAGCAGCGCGGCCCGCCGGCGCGCGCGTGCCGCGGCGGCTAAGGACGCACGGCGTCCTCCGGGCCGCCCCGTGCCGGGCGAGGCACGGGCGTCACGTCCTGCGGGCCATCCGGCTCACCCGGCGCCTCCACCTCAGCGTGCGCACGCGGGGCACCCTCAGCCCGGGACAGGGGCGGGACCGGGGCCGGGTCCGGGTCCGGGTCGCCCTGTTCCTCCCGCTCGTCCCGCTCGTCCCCGGGGCGCCGGTACATCCTCGTCGCGGTGATCTCACCGTGCACGGACGGCTCGCCCTCCTCGCCCTCGCCGGCGGGCAGTCCTGGCCGCAGATGCTCCTCGACGCTGATGTACTTCAGCCCGGCACGCAGGTCGGCGTCGTTGCGCAGCCGGATCACGAGCGGGAACTCCGCGAGCGCCGTGGTGTCGAACAGGCCCGTGGTGTAGAGGAGTTGGACGCCGAGCGCGTCGGCGACGGCACGCTGCAGCTCCAGCAGATAGGTCGCGTTGGCACGCCCGATGGGGTTGTCGAGGAAGAGCGTGCCCGCGTGCCGGTGCTTGTCGTCACCCCGGTCGTTGCTGCGCAGCGCCGCCATCGTGCAGTAGAGCGCGATCGCGGCCGTCAGCAGCTGGCCGCCCGAGAAGACATCTCCCATCTGCCCCACCGGCACCCGCTCGGCGCGCAGTACGGCGTCCGGCTTGAGGATCTCGACGGAGACGCCGCGCGGCTGGAGCGCCGCCTGAACCCCGCGCAGCAGCAGGGACATTCCGTCCCGCCGCAGATCCGAGTTCTTCCGCACGGCTGAGCGCGTGGCCTCGTCGATGACCTCGCCCAGCCGCTCGGTCAGCGTCGCCTGGTCGGGGTCCTCGAAGCGGATCCGCAGGAACTCCTGGCCCGACCACTCCCCCAGCCCCTCGGGCAGCCGGGAGAGGCGCTGCGCGGAGCGCAGGGTGGTGAGGGAGGACTCCACGAGGCCGCGCAGCCGGTCGACGATGCTGTCGCGGTTGCGCTCCAACTGCGCCAGCTCGTCGGTGAGGACGCGCAGCCGCGGCGCGAAGGCCGCGGCCCATGCCGCCGCGTGCTCGGGCAGCGACGAGGCGGGCAGCTCCCGGATCTGCTGGCGTGCCGGGGTGCGCACCTGCTCGTAGCGGGTGGAGTTGGCGTGCCGTACGAGTACGTCGCACGTCTCGCGCAGTGCCTGCTCGGCCGCCGTGAGGTCGGCGGCGCAGCCGCGCAGCGAGCGCCGGGCCTCGGCCGCCGCCTGGCGTGCCTCGGCCGGTGTGCCCGCGTACGGTTCGGGGCGCTCCTCGCTGCCCTGTTCGCCGGGTGCCGCGTGCGGGTCGCGGAGCAGGTCGCGCAGGGTTGTCGCCGTCTCGTCGAAGCCGCCCGCCGCGTCCTCGGCCGCCGTGTGCGCGCGTACGAGCTGGCTGTGCGCCGACCTCGCCGCCTCCAACTCGTCCCCGCGTGCGGCGAGTTCGGCGTTGGCCGTACGCAGCAGCGTCTGGGCCTGCGCCGCGTCGGCCGGCACCAGGTCGTCGGGCAGGTCCGTGTGCGCCTCGCCGTTCGCGGGCGCCAGCCGCTCCGCCTCGCCGCGCAGCCGCCCCAGCTGTTCGCTGGCGTCCGAGCCACGTGCCTCCAGCTTCTGCACGAGAGCCTCGGCCCGTGAGGCAGCGGCCTGGCGGGAGGGGCCGTCGGCGCCGTCGGGGCCTTCGAGGAGCTGCGCCGCGCGGGTGCGGACCTTGTTGGTGAGGCGGTCGAGGCCGGCGAGCGCCGCCGACTCGTCGCTCTCGGCGCGTGCCTGCTCGGCGCGCAGGTCGGCGCCGACACCGACCTTCTCGTAGAGCTGCGAGGCCGAACGGTACGCCTCGCGCAGGTCGGGCAGCGAGGACGGCCGGGGCTGCTCGCTCCCGGAGGCGCCCTTCCCGCCGGACTGTTCGCTCGCGCCGGCCCCCTCGGCCCCCTCGGCCCCCTCGGGCTCGTCGGGGACGCCGGCGATCTCGGCGCGTTCGGCGCGCAGCGTACGGGCCGTGCGGCGCGCGTCGTCGGCAGCGCGCTGGGCGACACGGCGGTCGTCGTCGGCTGAACGGGCGCGCTCGACGAGGGCTTCGGCCCGCTCCTCGGCAGCGGCCACCTCGTCGGCCAGCTCCCGCAGCCTGGACTGCCAGGTGACGCGCTCGCGCAGCCGGAAGGCGAGCCCGGCGAGCGCGTCGGCGCTGCGGCGGGAGCGCTGGGCCGCCTCCTGGCGCTCGTCGCGTACGCGCGCGGTGTCGGCCGCTGCCTCGTCGGCCTCCTCCCGCGCGCTCCGTGCCTCGGTCAGGCGGAGGCGTGCGGCCTCGGCAGCCTCGCGGGCCTCGGCAGCCGCCGTGGCGAGTTCGGCGAGCTGCCCCTCGGGGCAGCCGGTACGCCAGGAGGCGAGCCGCGCGGCGAGGCCCCGGTCGGCCGACAGGCGCGCGGCGAGCGCCCTGATCTCCTCGTCCCGGCCGGCCGCACGCTCGCGCAGCTGGCGGCGCTCGTCGTCGGCCGCCCGTTCGTCGTGCATCGCCGGGTTCGGCGGCACGAGGAAGACCCCCGTATCACCGCTGCCGTCTCCCGTGCCCGGTGCGGGCGTGGGCGCGAGGAGTGCGGCTGCCGTGCCGACGGCGACGGCTGAACGCGGCAGCAGCGCGGCCCCTGCCAGGACCTCGCGGGCGCGTGCGTGGCTGTCGGGGTCGGTGATGACGATGCCGTCGACCAGTTCGGGACGCGCGGAGAGCACGGCGGCGTGGTCGGCCGGGTCGACGGCCTGTGCGAGATAGCGCCAGCCCGGCAGCGCCGGGATGCCGTGCTCGCCCAGGAACTCGACGGTCGCCGTGACATCGGGCCCCGGAGGCAGCAGTCCGCCGTCGCCGAGCGCACCGAGCATGCGGGAGTCCTCGGCCGCGTCCGTACGCAGCTCAAACAGCTGGCGCTCGGCCGCCGCCACGCCCTCGTCCAGCAGCTCGCGGAGGGCCTCCGCGTTACGGTCCAACTCCTCGGCGGTCAGCGGGCCCTGGGCGGGTGCGTCCTGGGCGCCGTCGGCCGCGGGCTGCCCCGCCTTCGCCGTACCCTGCGCGGCGCGGTGGCCAGGGAGGCGCTCTGCGCCCTGCCGCGCCGTACGGGTGCCCTGCGCCGAGGGCAGACCGAGCAGTTCGGCCAGGCGCTCCTCGGCGCCGAGTGCCTCGGCCGCTGCGCGCTCAGCCGTGTGGGCCGCCTCGGCCGCCTCGGCAGCGTCGGCGGCGCGTGCGGCGGCGAGTTCGGCCGCCGTGTGCTGGGAGGCCGCCTCGCGGGCCCGCTCGGCGCAGCCCTGTGCGGCTTCCCTGGCGGCGTCGAAAGCGGCGACGGTGGTCTTCTCCGCCTCGCTGGCCGCGAGCGCCGCACGTGCGGGATCGGCGTCCGGGTCGGAGTCGTCCAGCCAGCCGGCGCGTACAGCCTCTGCCGTCTCCTGTTCGACCTCGGTGAGGCGCTGGCGCAGGTGGTCGCTCTCGCTGCGCGCGCGCTGGGCCTCGGTGGCCGCGGCTGTGGCGTCGCGGTGCGCGCTCTCGCTCTCGCCCTGGAGCGCGGCCGAGCGCTCCTCCTGTTCGACGGCGATCCGCTCGCCGTCAGCCGCTGCCGCGTTGAGGGCACGTACGAGCGCTGTGGCGGCCGTGGCGCGGGCGGCGAGCGCCGGCGCGGCGTCGCGTTCGGCCTCCTGGATGGCGGCGGCCACACGGGCCGAACGGTCGGCCGCCGCACGGTGCGCGAGCACCGTCTCGGCCGCCTGCCAGGCGGAGTGCAGCGTACGGGCCTCGCTCAGCTCGCGCTTCTGCCGTGCCGCCGACTTCTCCGCGTCGGCGAGCGCGAGGGAGGCATGGCGGTAGGCGAGTTCGGCGGAGACGAGGGAGGCACGGGAACGGGTGTCCTCGGCCGCTGTGACGGACTCCTGCGCCTGGGCGACCTGTTCGGCCAGCTCGGCAGCGCGGCCACGCTCCTGGGTGCCGCGCGCGAAGAGGCGGTGCGCGAGGGCGCGGGTGCGGCGCTCGGCCCCGGTGTGGATCTCGCGGGCCTGCGCGCGGGACTCGGCCGACTCGGTGATGCGCTGGAGCAGGTCGAGGGAGCCCGCCGTGAAGTCGCGTTCAGCGGTGAGTTCGGCGCGGCGGCCGAGCTTGTGCGCGAAGCCGTGCACGAGGTCGGCGAGGCCGTCGGTGTCACGGGTGTCGGTGACGGCGCGCAGCAGCAGGTCGGTGAAGTCCGAGTCGTTCTTGACGGCGAACAGGCCGGCGGCCTCGCCCTCGTCGGCGTTCATCTCGCGCTGGTAGCGGAAGAGTTCGGGGTCCAGGCCGAGCCCTGTCAGGTGTTCGTTCCAGCGCTCCTGGATCTCCTCCCAGGCGACGTCCAGGTTCGGATACGCCTTGCCGGTCTCCGTGAGGACGTCGCGGAAGCCCTTCATGGTGCGCCGCCTGCCGCGCGCCGAGGAGGCGCCCTCGGCCGCCGGCCGCAGCGCGGCTGACTCGGCGACGGGGAGGGAGTCCAGGGACATGCCTGGCCCCGGCCTGAACGAGTACCACGCCTCGGCGAACTTCCTGGGGTCGCCCGAGACCTGCCGCCCGCGCCACTCGCTGACCTTGCCGACGACGATGGTCTCGCCGGTCCTGGTGTGCTGCCACTCCAGCGCGACGTGCCCGCAGTCGTCGGCGAGCAGGAACTTGCGCAGCACACCGGAGCTGGCCCCGCCCAGGGTGTTGCGGTGCCCCGGGAGCATCACGGAGAAGATCAGCTTCAGGAGAACGGACTTGCCGCCCCCGTTCTCCAGGAAGAGCACACCGGCCGGTGCGGGACGGCGGGGCGGCCCCTGCGGCTCCTCCTCGAAGAAGTCGGCCTGCGCCGGAGCAGGGCTGGGCACGGGTACGCCGACTCCGCGCAGGTCCAGCACGGTGTCGGCGTAGCGCGCACCGGCGGGTCCGATGGAGTAGAGGCGAATCCGGGACAGCTCGTACATGGCGGCGGGCTCTCGTGTCTGTGGGGTTCGTCGGACGGGCGGCGCCCGTGTGGTCTGAGAGGTGGGTGGTGCGGGAAGTGCGGGTGGGTGGTGGTCCTAGAAGCGCGTGCGGTCACGGAGGGGGCGCGGTCACGGAGTCCGAGGGGGGTCGGGCCGGAGTACCGGGTGGGTGGGCTCAGGAGTGGAAGGGCAGACCGGCGTCCGGTGCCAGCTCCAGCCCTTCGGCGTCCTGCGGTGGCAGCAGGCTGGCCGTGCCGTCGGAGACGGGGACCACGCCCAGCTCCAGCAGTTCGGCCATGGCGGCGCTGCCCGCCATGTCGCGGACCTGGAGTTGGTAGCGGGCCGTTGTGCGGTACGTGCCGCCCGCGTCGTCCCCGGTGCGCTGGAGGAACCCGGAGTCCGCGAGGAAGCCGACCGCCTTAGCGATGATGCCCGTGGTCGAACCGGCGAGCCGCCGCGCGTCCTTGGTGGCTCCCGTGGAGCTGCGGCGGGCGTAGACACGCCAGCCGGCCTCAAGACCCGGCGCCTCGGTGGCCGGGTCGGTGTTCTCGCCCTCGGCCTCGGCGCGTTCGTCCAGGCGGCGGCATGCCTGGCGGACGAAGGAGTCGACGCCGTTGACGGTGATACGGCCGATGTAGCCGTCGTCGGCGAGGTCTTCGGGCCGGGGGAAGGCCATGGCGGCGACGGCGAGGTGGGCGAGGCCGTGCAGGAAGCGGTCGGCCGAATCGGCGGTCGCGCGGCGTGCGTAGTCGCCCATGCGGACGGCGAAGACGGAGTCCTCGTCGGCAGCGAGTGCCATGCCGGCGCGGGTGGAGACCTCCAGCACGACCAGGCCGAGGCCGGTGGCGACGGCGTCGGCGAGGCGCGCGAAAGCGGGCTCGTCGCGGTACCGGCGCAGCAGTTCGGTGTACTCGACATCGCGGGCCGGGATCAGCTTGGGGTGCAGCCCGAGCGAGACGAGCCGCGCCGCGTCGGCCGCGTCGGCCGGTGTGACGTGCTGCGCGGCCTTCGGGCTCGGCGCGGAGGACGGGACCGCGGAGGAGGCAGAGGCGGCCGGGGTCGCAGAAGCGGTCTGGGACGCCGGGGATGCCGGGGACGCCGGGGACGCGGCGGGTTCCGCCGTCCCGGCTTCCTGTTCGTAGTCAGTCACGTTCGCTCATCTCGTCGCTGCTGGTGGTGCTCCGCGCTCACGCGGCCTCCGTCCTGTCCGCCGCCATCCCCGCCGCGTCCAGCAGCGCCGTGCCCACGATGAGGTCGGCGCCGCCGAACTCCGGGTCGTCGAGCTGGGTGCCGTCGTCGACGGCGAACAGGAGGCGCTCCTCGCCCTGGCGGTAGGCGGTGCCCACCGGCGGACTGGCCGCATGGACGGCCAACAGGGCGACGAGGTACGGGAGTTCGGGATCACGGCGGCGTGCGTCGGCGAGCAGTCCGGAGAGGCGGCGGGGCGCGTCGGCCGGGAGTTCGAGCAGCTCCGACGCCGACTCCATCTGCGCCTCGCTGAAGCGGCTGTCGTCGGGCGTGGCCACCAGGTCGGGTTCGGGCATCTCGGCCCCGAGGTGCTCGCGGGGCGCGGGCGGGGTGAGGAGCAGGTCGACCAGGTCGCCCATGCGGACGGCGCCCGGAGTGCGCAGGCCCGCTCCCCCGGCGAAGAACGCATCGGTCACCCTGCTGGCGCGTTCGACCTCCAACTCCAGTACGGGGGCGAGCAGTTGGCCGTACAGGTCGGTGCCGGCGCGCGCAGCGGGCGGGGCGAAAGCCTGGCGGTCCTGCTCGGCGCGGAAGAGCGGGCCCGCCTCCAGCAGCCGGGACTGGAGCTGGGTGTGGCGGCGGATGCAGTCCTTGACGATGTCGACCAGCTCGGCGGCTCTGCGCTTGTGGTCAGGGCCCCGCTCCGAGGCGGCCTCGTCGCGTGCCTTGCGGATGTTGGTGAGGATCGCGTTCTCGTGCCGGTACCTGTCGGCGACGTGGTCGAGCGCCTCGCTGATCATGTCGGGCACCGCGCTGAGCCAGTCGACCGCGCGCACGTCGCGGCGTGTGGCCTCCAGGGTGCGGCGCAGCGTCTCCGCGTACTGCACGGTGCGGTAGCGGGCCTGTTCTGCTGCGAGCTGCGCGTCGGCGAGGCGGCCCCTGCTGATGAGGACCTCCAGCTTGACCTCGGCGGCGATCTGGGCGCTGGTGACATCGGTGTCGAGGGCGCCCACCAGGACGTTGACGGCCTCGTCCGTGGTGCGCAGATAGACGCTGCCGCCGGGACCCGGCACCTCCTCGATGAGCTTGAAGTCGTAGTCCCTGCGCACATAGACGCCGTCGGGTCCGAACGTGCCGTACACGGCGCGGAAGCCGCGGTCGACGCTGCCGACGTTCAGAAGGTTCTCCAACACCCAGCGGGCCACACGCTCGTGCTCGGCGCTGTCCCTGGCCGGGGCCTGCGCGGCGACGCGGGGCAGGAGCCTGGCGACTATCTGCTCGTGGTCGGCTCCGGTGTCGAAGTCCATCTGGAGCGTGACGTGGTCGATGGCGGCGAGCGCCAGCTCCGCCATCTCGTACGTGCTGTACTCCCCCGCGAGATTGGCCTTGCGGGTGTCCAGGTCGTGCAGGGGCGCGGTGCAGGCGAGCGCGCGGAGACGGCGGGCCAGACCCTCGTCGGCTGCGGGGCCGGGGGCCGGAGGGCGCGAGGACACACTGGTCCCCGTCATGGTGGTCCTCGCTGTCGTAGCGGCGTGCTCAGTCACGACGGACACATTAAGCGGTCCCACTGACAAGAGCCGAAACGGCACGGATGTGGCGTTCCGTCCCGCCCGTTCCCCGCTCGTCCCCCGCCCGGCCCCGACCGACTACGGGGCCTACGGGTCCGGAAGCGCGGCCCGGCGGCTGCGTCCCGGAGGCGCCGTCCGGCCGGGCACAGGACACACCTGTCGGCGCGGCCCCGGTGATCCTACGCGGGACACGTGCGCGACCCCTCGCCCGGTCCGCCACCGGACTGGATCAGCACCCGGTCCCCCACCGGGCCCGGATCAGCGCCCGTCAGCCGTACGCTCACCCGCCGTACGCCCGTGCACAGCGCTCCCGTACACCGTGCTCCCGTCCCTCGCGCGGGGCACGTCCGTGGTCGCGTAGGCGCCGGCCAGCTGACTGCGGGAGTCGTCCAGATACGCGGCGAGGAGGCGTTCGGCCTCGGCCGCCTCGCCCTGCTGGAGGGTGCGCAGGATCTCCTCGTTGCGTACGAGGTAGGGCTCGTGGAAGCGGCGCGGATCGTCCATCACGTGGAAGACGAGCCTCAGTTCGGCCAGGACGCCGCGCATCAGCGCGTCCGTGCGCGGGCTTCCGGCCAATTCCACCATCGCCTGGTGGAACCGCATGTTGGCCGTACCCAGGTCCCGCCAGCGTGCCTCGGAGGAGGCGCCACGTCCCGCCGTGACGGCCGATTCCAGCGCGGCCAGCGGATACGGGGGCTCCCCCAGCGCGCGCAGGACCGCGCACTGCACGAGGGAACGCACGCGGTAGATGTCCTCCAGGTCCTCGACGGTGAGCACCCGTACGAACATGCCCCGGTTGAGGCGGTGCGCGAGCAGCCGTTCGTGGGTGAGCAGGCGGAACGCCTCGCGGAGCGTGTTGCGCGAGACACCCAGCGCTGCGCCGATCTCTTCCTCGGGCAGCCGCGCTCCTGGACGGAAGGCACCCTCGATGATCCGGCTGCGCAGGATGTCGGCGACCCGCTCCGCCGTACTCGTACGGCTCAACAGATTTCGGTCGGCGGCGAGTTCGTCCAGCACGTCGTCGCTCATGGCTGAAGTGAACCCCACCGCGAAGAACATGACAACGTGAGGATTGCCGAATCGTTCAACAATCCTCTATACGTGGAAGTGCGGACGATGCCCACGGTGGGCCCAACTCCGCCCCAAGGCCCCAGAGTTGCCGCGCACCACGGAGGTGCCGGCCCGTTGCCTGCGAGGTACCCATGAGCACGACACCAGCGGCCCGGCCCCCTGGAGAGACGCCGCGCCCGAAGCCCCATGGACCCGACGAGAAGCTCGGCAAAGCCGACGACACCAGCGCCCCCGACAACCCCGACCCCCACGGGGACGGCACCAACAGCGACGACGGCGGGCCCTTCGCCTGGTTCCGCGACCTCGGCCCCCGTGGGCGCCATGCCTTCGCCGGCGCGTTCGGCGGGTACGGCCTGGACTCGTACGACTTCTACGCGCTGCCGCTCGGCATGGTCGCCATCGCGGCGTACTTCGGGCTCAGCAGCGGCGAGACCGGCCTCCTGGCCACCGTCACCCTGGTGGTGTCCGCGCTCGGCGGCGCGCTGGCCGGCATTCTCGCCGACCGCTTCGGCCGGGTGCGGGCGCTGCTGATCACGGTGATCACCTACGCGGTCTTCACGGTGCTGTGCGGCCTCGCGCCCAACTACGAGACGCTGCTGGTCTTCCGCGCGCTCCAGGGGCTGGGCTTCGGCGGCGAGTGGGCCGTGGGTGCCGTGCTCGTGGCCGAGTACACCTCGGCACGCCACCGCGGCCGTACGCTCGCCACGGTGCAGAGCGCCTGGGCCGTTGGCTGGGGCCTGGCCGTGCTCGTGTACACGGCCGTCTTCGGGCTGCTGGACGACGGGCTGGCCTGGCGCGTCATGTTCTTCACCGGGGCACTGCCCGCGCTCCTGGTGTTCTACGTCCGCAGGCACGTGAGCGACGCCCCCGTGGCGGCGCGGCGGCTGGAGAGCGCCGAACGCGGCTCGTTCGCCGCGCTCTTCCGGCCCGGTCTGCTGCGCACCACGCTGTTCGCCTCCCTGCTGGCGACCGGCGTGCAGGGCGGCTACTACACCCTCGCCACCTGGGTGCCCGCCTTCCTCGGCGGAGAGCGCGGGCTGACCGTGGTGACCACGGGCGGGTTCCTCGCGGCGCAGATCGCGGGGGCCTTCGCCGGCTATCTCACCGGCGGCTATCTGACCGACCTGCTGGGCCGCAAGGCGACCATCGCGCTCTTCGCCGCGCTCTCCGCCGGATGCGTCATGGGCTACACCCATGTGCCGGCGCACGCCAACGGGTTGCTGCTGGTGCTGGGCTTCCCGCTCGGCTTCTGCATGTCCGCCATCTTCAGCGGTTTCGGCTCCTTCCTCGCGGAGCTGTACCCGACCTCCGTACGGGGCACGGGCCAGGGCTTCACGTACAACGTCGGGCGCGGACTCGGCGCCTTCTTCCCGACGCTGGTGGGGGCCATGGCCGACAGCTGGGGCGTCGGCGGAGCGCTGGTGTTCGCGGCGCTGGCCTACGGCATCGCGGCGCTGGCCCTGCTCGGCCTGCCGGAGACGCGCGGGCGCGAACTCGCCTGAGCGGACACCCGCCGACGGGCGGGCTCACGCCTGTGTCCTTCCCCCCTCGTGCAGGCGGGGGGAGGGGGGAAGGGCACGGGCGTGCGTTCAGCCGCTTCGGCGCCCGTCCGGGCTGCCGTAGCCGCCGCCTCCCGGGGTGTGGAGCACCAGCACGTCCCCGGCGGCGAGTTCGGCCGTGTCCCGCCCCTCAAGGGGTTCCGTTCCGCGCCCGTCGGCGCGCTCGACGGCGTTGCTGCCGAGTGCGCCGGGGCCGCCGCCCGCCATGCCGTACGGCGCGACGCGGCGGTGTCCCGTGAGCAGGGCGACGGTGACGGGTTCCAGGAAGCGCAGCCTGCGGACGACCCCGTCGCCGCCGCGCCAGCGGCCCTCGCCACCGCTGGCCGCGCGCACATGGAAGTCCTCGACGCGCACCGGGTAGCGGAACTCCAGGACTTCGGGGTCGGTGAGGCGGGAGTTGGTCATATGGGTCTGCACCGCGTCGGCACCGTCGAAGCCGTCGCCCGCTCCCGAGCCGCTGGCGACGGTCTCGTAGTACTGCACCCGCTCGTTGCCGAACGTGACGTTGTTCATGGTGCCCGACCCCTCGGCCTGCGCCCCGAGCGCGGCGTAGAGGGTTCCGGTGACGGCCTGTGAGGTCTCGACGTTGCCCGCGACGGTCGCGGCGGGGTAGGTGGGCGCGAGCATGGAGCCCTCCGGGATACGGACGTCGAGCGGGGTGAGGCAGCCGCTGTTGAGCGGGATGTCGTCGGCGACGAGGGTACGGAAGACGTAGAGGACGGCGGCCAGCACCACGGAGCTGGGCGCGTTGAGGTTGTCGTCGCGCTGCGCGGAGGTACCGGTGAAGTCGAGCAGGGCCGTACGGCGTTCGCGGTCGACGGTGACGGCGAGGCGGATGACGGCGCCACTGTCGGTCTCGTACGTGTACGAGCCGTCGCTGAGGGTGGCGATGATGCGGCGTACGGATTCCTCGGCGTTGTCGCGCACGTGCCCCATGTACGCCTGGACGACATCGAGGCCGAACTGCTCGGTCATCCGGCGCAGTTCGGCGATGCCCTTCTCGTTGGCGGCGATCTGCGCGCGCAGATCGGCGAGGTTGGTGTCCGGGTCGCGGGAGGGGTAGCGCGCCGAGGTGAGCAGTTCGCGCGTCGCGTCCTCGCGCAGGCTTCCCCCGCTCACGAGCGGCCAGTTGTCGAACAGGACGCCCTCCTCCTCGACCGTGCTGCTGAACGCGGGCATGGAACCCGGGCTGAGGCCGCCGATCTCCGCATGGTGACCGCGCGAGGCGACGAGAAACAGCAGCCGCTCGCCCCCGCCGTCTTCTCCGGCCCCACCGCCACCCCCTGACGTGGCGTCACCTTCCCGCTCGCCGTCCCCGAAGACGGGCGTGACGACGGTGACATCGGGCAGGTGGGTGCCGCCGTGGTACGGGTCGTTGATGGCGTAGACGTCGCCGGGCCGCATCGTGCCCTCGTTGCGCCGCAGCACCTCCTTGATGGACTCGCCCATCGAGCCCAGGTGCACGGGGATGTGGGGCGCGTTGGCGATGAGGTTGCCCTCGGGGTCGAACAGCGCGCAGGAGAAGTCCAGGCGTTCCTTGATGTTGACCGAGTGCGCGGTGTTCTCCAGGCGCACGCCCATCTGTTCGGCGATGGCCATGAACAGGTTGTTGAACACCTCCAGACGTACGGGGTCGACCTCCGTACCGATCGCGGAGGCCGTCTCCCGCGCGCGCACCCGGGTCAGCAGCAGATGCCCGTGCGGATCGGCGACCGCCTCCCAGCCCGGGTCCACCACGGTGGTGGCGTCCGCCTCGGCGAGGACGGCCGGCCCCTCCACGCGCTGCCCCGGGCGCACGTCCTCGCGCCGGTACAGCGGGGTGTCCCGCCAGCGCCCGCCCGTGAACATGCGGACGCGGTCGGCGGGTTCGGGGCTGCCCTCGCCCGGCTCCGGCATCACGGGGTGCGCCGTGACGGGCCCGGCCCTGCCGGTCGCCTCGGCCACAGCGGTCGCGACGACCAGGGACTTGTCCATGGTGAAGCCGTAACGCGCACGGTGCTCGGCCGCGAAGTCCTCCGCCATGGTGGCCGCCTCGCCCAGCGCGACGGTGAGCGGGGCGTCCGTGCCCGCGTACCGCAGCTGGAGGCGTGCCTCGGTGCTGATGGCGCTGTCGGGCACGCCGTCGGCGCGCAGCTCCTCGCGCGTCCCGCGCTCCAGGTCGGCGCACAACTCCCGTACGTCTGCGAGGAGTTCGTCCGTCAGCTCGGCCTCGACCGAGCGCTCGCGCAGCGCGGTCGCGTCCGCGACGCCGATGCCGTAGGCCGACAGCACCCCGGCGAGCGGCGGCACGACGACGGTGCTGACGCCGAGCGCGTCGGCCACGGCGCAGGCGTGCTGGCCTCCGGCGCCGCCGAAGCTGGCCAGCGCGTAACGCGTGATGTCGTGGCCACGCTGCACGGAGATCTTCTTCACCGCGTTCGCCATGTTGAGTACGGCGATCTCCAGGAACCCGGCGGCGACCTGCTCCGGCGTGCGCCCGTCACCTGTCCGCTCGGCGAGCCGCGCGAACTGCTCCGTCACGGTGTCGCCGTCCAGGGGCCTGTCGCCCTCGGGGCCGAACACCGGGGGGAAGTGCGCCGGCTGGATCCGCCCCAGCATCACGTTCGCGTCGGTGACGGTCAGCGGCCCACCGCGCCGGTAGCAGGCGGGCCCGGGAACGGCGCCTGCCGAGTCAGGACCGACACGGTAGCGGGCGCCGTCGAAGTGCAGCACCGAGCCGCCGCCGGCCGCGACGGTGTGGATGTCCATCATGGGCGCCCGCATCCGCACCCCCGCGACCTGGGTACCGAACACCCGCTCCAACTCGCCCGCGTAGTGCGACACATCGGTCGAGGTGCCGCCCATGTCGAAGCCCACCACCCGGTCGTGGCCGACCTCCGCACAGCTGCGCGCCATGCCCACGACCCCGCCCGCGGGACCCGAGAGCACCGCGTCCTTGCCACGGAAGTGCCCCGCCTCGCGCAGCCCTCCGTTCGACTGCATGAACATCAGCCGCACGCCCCGCAGTTCGCTCGCCACCTCGTCGATGTAGCGGCGCAGCACGGGCGAGAGATACGCGTCGACCACGGTGGTGTCGCCGCGCGGCACCAGCTTGATGAGCGGGCTGACCTCGTGCGAGCAGCTCACCTGCGTGAACCCGCACTCGCGCGCGATACGTGCCACCTCGCGTTCGTGTGCGGGGTGCCGGTAGGCGTGCATCAGGACGACGGCGGCGCTGCGGAGGCCGTCCGCGTACGCCGCGCGCAGTGCAGCCGCCGTCGCCTCCGAGTCCAGCGGCAGCACGGTGTCACCCTCGACGCCCATCCGCTCCGGCACCTCGACCACGCGGTCGTAGAGCGCCTCGGGCAGCAGGATGCGGCGGTCGAAGATGCGCGGCCTGTTCTGGTACGCGATACGGAGCGCGTCCCGGAAGCCGCGCGTGGTGAGCAGCACCGTCGGCTCGCCCTTGCGCTCCAGCAGCGCGTTGGTCGCCACGGTCGTGCCCATCTTGACAGCCTCGATCCGCTCCACCGGAACGGGTGCGTCCTGCGGTGTCCCGAGCAACCGCCTGATCCCCACGACCGCCGCGTCGCGGCCCTGACGGGCCGGGTCGTGCGACAGCACCTTCTCCGTCACCAGCGAGCCGTCCGGACGCCGCCCGACGACGTCCGTGAACGTCCCGCCCCTGTCCACCCAGAACTCCCACCGCGCATCCATGCGTCCCATGGTGCCCCGCCCCAGGGGGTTGCCCGGCGAGGCAAAGGTGCCGAAAGCCGCACCCGCACCCCCTCCCTCGGAAAGGGGGTTACGGCGCCGAGAAGGTCACGGGACGGAAAGGGGGTGCCGGGCCCGGAAGGTCAGGGGGCGGGAAGGGGGTCCGGCGCCCGGAAAGTCGTGCGGTGAGGGGTGTCCCGTGAGGGGTCAGGGGCTGAGGCGGCCTCGTACGGCGGACTGGACGCCCTCTTGCTCGGCGGGGTCGGCGGCGAGCCTGCGCAGGCGCTCGACGACGCGTGCGTCACCGGTCGTGGCGTGCTGCGCGGCGACCTCCCGGGTCGCCTCCTCGCAGTCCCACAGGCACTCGATGGCGAAGCCCGCCGGGAAGGAGGGGTCGGTGGCCGCGAGGGCACGCGCCGCGCGTCCGCGCAGCTGGGAGGAGGCGGTCTCGCGGTAGACGTGGCGCAGGATGGGCGCGGCGCAGGCGATCGTGAGGCGTCCGGCGCCGTCCACGAGCGGCCACAGCGCCTCGCTGTCGGGGCCTTCGAGCCTGACCGTACGGCGCAGCGCGGCGAGGACGGCGTCGGCGTCCTGCCGCCCGCCTCTGCAGGCGAGCATCTCGCCCGCGACGGTGGCGAGGCCCTCGGGCAGCGTTCCCTCGGGGGCCGCTGCCCAGCGCCTGGCGCGTTCGAGCGCGGCCAGTGAGCGCATACGGGCGAAGGAGGAGAGCGCGGAGCGCGAGACGGCCTCCACCGGTTCGGCCGCCGCCTCCTCGATGAGGTCGAGGATGTCGGGATCGTTACGGTCGGCGAGGTGCCGCAGCGCGGCGGCACGGGCGGCCTCGCGGGGGCCGCGTGCGGCGGCGATCAGCTCGGCGCGCTCCTCGATCCCGGCAACGGCCGCCAGGCAGCGCGCAGCCGCGGACTCCCGGTGCTGGCGGGGGTGCTGGTCGTAGCCGTCCTGCGCCCAGTCGAGGATCTCGCGCACGCTCCACCCCGGACGGGGCCCTGGGCTGCGCATCTGCTGCTGCCAGCGGTCGAAGGAGCCGCGCTCCTGGACCTGCCGCAGCCGCTCGGCCTGCTGGGGGTGTGCGGGGTCCTCGGCCCACAGCCGCCAGGGGCGGGGCTCGAACGCTTCCCGTGCCGCTGCCGCCAGCGCCGCGTCGCCCTCGGGGGTCACGGGGAAGCGGGCGAGGATCGCGGGGCCCAGGATGCGCAGGCCCGCGTCCTCGTCCCTGACGGCCAGCTCGTCGAGCGCCCATTGCCAGTTCGCGCCCGTGGTGGCGTAGCGGCGCAGCAGGCGCAGGGGTGCGTTGCCGTCGGCGGGCGAGCCGTGGGTCTGGGCGTAGGAGGCGAGGTGGCCCAGTACGGAGAGTGCGAGGCCCGTGCGGGCCTCGGCCTCCTCCGGCGTGCACAGGAGGTCCTCGGGGTCGAGGAGGTGCTTTTCGATGTCGTCGAGCCCGGCGTCCAGCTCCCTGTGGAGGCGGGCGTAATACAAGGAGCGGTGCTCGATCTGCCAGTCGCGCCTGGGGTCGTGCAGGAGGCAGTGCCGAAGCGCGCTGAGCGCTTCGGAGCGCGGCGCCGCGAGGGCGTGCAGCGTCCCGTCACCGCGGCCTCGCTGAAGGAGGCCGAGCAACGTGCCGCTGGGCGCTATGTCTGAATCGACGGAATCGACGAACATAAGAGTCAGCATCCGGTGCGGGGTATTCGACTGGCAACGGGATTTCCGTTGCCCGCCATTCTTGCCGGTGACCAGGTTTCTACTCCTGGGTTTTACTCCAAGGGGTCAGTGACTGGTCAAGAGGCGGAGCCTACCCGGAAGTGCACGTTCCGCCGACCCGGGCCCGACCGGTCGGTACGAAACGGGATCCGAGGACATATGACGGAAGCACCACCGAACCGGGTGTTGCCAAATCCCTTACGGCCCGTCGCAGGCTGTGCGACAGTCGTAACCGACCCTCACCCGTATCGGAGACTTCGATGCCGTCTCACCTCCATGCGGACCGCTCGGACGCACAGCCTCCGGAGCGCGGCGCGCTGGACGCCCTGATCTCGCAGACTCGCAGACTACGCGGCGGAGTTGACGCCGTGCGGCGCGGAGCGGGGGGCGACGACGAGGGCCTGGACGGCGCACCCGACCCCCGCCGGCGCTGGCAGCGCGCGCTGTGCGACCTGGCCGTGCACCAGCTCGACGATCTCAACGGCCATCTCGACCAGCTGCGCGAGGGCCTGCCGCAGGAGACCGACGACACCCCCCCTGGCGCCACGGGGCAGCACGCCGACCGGGACAGCGCCGTGGGTGCGGCATACGCGGCCCCGCCTCTGGCCGCTCCCGGAGCCCCGTCCGCGCTGGTGGGGCGGGTGGGCAGCGCCGACTGGAACCTCCTCACCGACGAGGTGTCGTGGTCGGACGAGCTGTACGGCATCTTCGGCAGGACCCCGGAGGACGGTCCCCTCTCCCTCGACGAGCTGCCCTCGTGGGTGGTGGCGGAGGACCAGCCGGCGCTGGCCACCGCGTTCACGGACTGCCTGGTGGACGGCCGGGCGATCGACAGGGAGTTCCGCCTCGTACGGCCCGACGGCTCGGTACGCACGCTGCACATGGTGGGCGAGCCGGTGCTCGACGAGGACGGAGGCACAGCGTCCATGTGGGCCGTGCTCCGTGACGTGAGCGAACTGCGGCGCAGCGAGCTGGCCGTGGGCGAGTCCCGTGACACGCTCCAGCGCGAGCGGCACCTCGCACAGGCCGAACGGAAGCTGGCGGTCGATCTGCAAGAAGCCGTGCTGCCGCCCTGGCGGGGCTCGCTGCGCTTCCCGCACGGCGAGGGGCAGGCGACGGGAACCCTCGATCTCGCGGCGCACTATCTCCCTTCGGCGACGGGCGCATTGATCGGCGGTGACTGGTACGACGCCATGGAACTGCCCGACGGCTCCACGCTGCTGACGGCGGGCGATCTGACAGGGCACGGCGTCGCGGCCACCTCGGGCATGGCGATGCTGCTGGGCGCCGTGCGCGGCATGGCCGTCGCCGGGATCGGCCCCGGCCCTCTGATGGAGCACCTCAACGAGCTGCTGGACTCGGCGGCCCAGCCGGCCCTGGGGAGCGCGGTGTGCTGCCGCTATGCCCCGCGCTCCCGCGAGCTGACCTGGTCACAGGCGGGGCACCCGGCGCCGCTGCTCTTCCGCGACGGCGCCGCGCGGGTGCTGGACCGGCCCGAGGGCGTACTGCTGGGCGTGACCTCCGGTGCGGCGTACGGACAGCGCACCGAGCGTCTTGAGCCCGGGGACCTGCTGGTGCTGCACACCGACGGACTCGCGCCGCGCAGCGAGCAGTTGAGCCGGGGTCCTCACGGGGAGGAGCCCCGAACGGGCGCCGAGCGCCTGCTCGGTCTCGCTTCCCGCTTCGCTTCCGCGCGTACGGCGCAGGAGTGTGTCCGCGCGGTCGCCGAGGAGTTCGGTGACAGGGAACGCGAGGACGACGCCTGCGTGTTGGTCGCGCGAGTGAGCCCCTGACCCCGGTGTCGCAGGCGCACACGTGAGCCCCTGCCCCCGTTGGGCATGGCGCACGGTGCTACGGGGCGGGGCTCATACGGTCCTGATCCCTCTGACCCCCCTGGCGAGGTTCTTGAGCTGCCTGGGATCCCTGACCTCTTTGGAGTCCCTGGAGGGTTTGGGGCTCCTGGGGAAGGCGTCCCGCAGCTCCTCACGCAGGCTCTCGATCTTGGGGAACCCGGAGTACGGCTCGGTGAGGCCGTACATGTCCCTGAGCCTGTCCCAGGTGCGGTGCGAGGAGTTCTCGTTGATGTCGAGCAGTGCGAGCCGCGCGTAACGGTCGGCCTGCTCCGGGTCGTCGGAGATGAAGCAGGCCGAGGCCAGTGAGATGTAGTCGAAGATCTGGGAACGCTGCCTTCCGTCGACGCGGAGATCGAGCGCCCGCCTGGCGTGCCGTTCGGCCGTCTTGGCCGCGCCCGGGTCGTGCTCGGCGAGGGTGCGGAAGGCGAGAGCCTGCATACCGTGCAGATCCGCCTCGTCGAACATCTGCATCCACGTGGGCGGCGGCTCGTTCCCCCTGTCGGCCACGAACAGATCCTCGGCCCGGCCCAGGGTGCGCCGCATCGCCTGGCCGCGCCCCATCGACGCCAGGGCCCACGCCTCGATGGTGTGGAGCATGGCGCGGTTGCGGGGCTGCGCCTCGTCGCCTGAACCCGCCGTGGCGAGCTCCATCAGGTCCAGTGCGTCGTCGGGGCGCCCCAGGTGCACCATCTGGCGTGCGGCGCGGGAGAGCGCCTCTCCCGCGCGGGGGCGGTCCCCGCCCTCCCGCGCGGCGTGTGCCGCGATGACGAAGTACTTCTGCGCCGTGGGTTCCATGCCGACGTCGTGGGACATCCACCCCGCGAGCACGGCGAGGTTGGCCGCGACGCTCCACAGGCGGCGCTGGTGGTGCTCGGGGTGCTGGTAGGAGAGCATGCCTCCCACCTCGTTCAACTGGCCCACCACGGCCTTGCGCTGGAGTCCGCCGCCGCGCTGGGCGTCCCAGGCGCGGAAGACCTCGACGGAGCGTTCCAGCGCGTCGATCTCCTGGGCTCCCACGGGAGCCGCTTCGTAACGGTCGGAGGCAGAATGGCCGGCCTGGTCGGCGTGGGCCGCTCCGCCGGGGGCGTTCGCTGCTCCGCTGACCGCTGCCGGGTCAGCGTTGATCCAGTCGTACAGGGCACTGCTGAGTGCCGATCCTGCGGCGAGCGCGGTGCCCGCGCCCACCAAGCCGCGTCGGTTGAGCATGAGGTCCATTCCCGTGAATTCGGTGAGGACCGCGGCAACTTGGCCGGGCGGCAGCGGCAGCCCCTCGGCGGGCTGTCTCTTCCCCGCTTGCCCTGGCCTGCTGAACCCGAGGTCCTCGATGGTCACGACACGACCGAGTCGCTCGGTGAAAAGGGCCGCCAGCACTTTGGGCACCGGGTCGCGCGGGGTCTCCCCCGTGTCGATCCAACGCCGCACCCGCGACGTGTCGGTCGCGAGCTGCGGGTGCCCCATGGCCGCCGCCTGCCGGTTCACGAGCCGGGCGAGTTCGCCCTTGGACCAGCCGGCGAGGCCGAAGAGGTCCGCGAGGCGTGCGTTGGGTCCCTTTGTCACGTCAAGCCCCCAGGTTCTCGGCTGAGTTGACAGTAACTTCCCCGCAACGGGCGAGCGAGTATTCGCCAGGGTTCGCCAGGGTTCGCCAGATGGTGTGCCACCCGCACGCGGGTGTCCTGTAGGAACGCGCCACCCCGGTCATTCTGTCCGGTCCGCATTCCCCAGGGTGCACAGGTCGGAAGGGCCGGGTGGCGCGGTAACCCCCCGTCGGCACACGAAGGGATCCTGCTCGCCCATGTATCCAGCAACGTCCCCCGTGTCCGCGCCACCCCGGCCCCGCGCCGCTCCGACGGCGCAGCTCTACAGTCGGGCGCCGGCCGTCCTTCCGCCCGAAGCACCGCGTACGGCGAGTCCGCACGCGGCAGCCGGACGGCCCCGGCGTGCGCACGGCACCCTGTCCCAACCTCCGAGCGGGAGACTGGACTTGTCCGGCCCTCAGGGCGCACAGCTCCGTGCGGCCATCGCCTCGGTCCACCGCATCTGCCCGGACTTCACGCCCGTTCAGATGCTCCGCAGGCACGGGCGCACCGTGCTGCTGGCGGGCACGGCGGGCCGGAACTCCGTCATCGCCAAGTGTCTGCTGGACCACTCCCCCGGCTGGGAGGAACGGTTCCGGCACGAAATAGCCGCTTATCGCGCGTTCGTCAGGCACCGCCCCCCGGTGCGGGTGCCCCGGCTGGTCGCGGCCGACCCGGACGCCTGCACGCTGGTGATCGAGCGGGTGCCGGGCCGGGTGGCGGCGGCGCAGCGCCACCCGCTCGACGCGCCACCCCGCGGTGACCTGCGCGCGGTGATCGGTTCGTTCTCGCGGGTCGGTCTGTGGCAGCCGCCGCCGTCCCTGTTCGAGCGGCCCATCGACTATCCGGCGCGGATCACCCGCTTCCACGAGCAGGGCCTGCTGACCGACCGGGACCTGGGCGACCTCCAGAAGCTGCTGCACGGCCTGGCGCACCCGGCGAGGCCCGGCGGGCGGCGGAGCGTGTCCTGGCAGTTCTGCCACGGGGACGCACTGCTGACCAACGTGATGCTGGGCCCGACGGGTCCTTCGCTGGTCGACTGGGAGTACGCGGGCTGGTACCTGCCGGGGTACGACCTGGCGACGCTGTGGTCGGTGCTGGGTGAGGCGCCGATGGCACGGCGCCAGATCAGCCAGCTGGCGCAGGCCGAGGGGCCCGCGGCCCGTGACGCCTTCCTGGTGAACCTGATGCTCGTCCTCACCCGGGAGATCCGCACCTACGAGACGGCGGTGCAGCGCACCATGCGCGACCCTTCGCCGCCCGCTCCCGGACGGCCCGGCACCGCTTCGCACCCCGGCGCGATGCCGACGGGCGAGGAGCAGCGGCTGCTGCTGCGGCGGCTGCACGACGACTGCGGGATGGCACGCCGGGCGGTGCGGGCCGCCGTCGGCACGCGCTGAGCGGGGGCGCCACCGGTCTGTACCGGTGGCGCCGTGCAGTTGGGATGACGTGCGGCTTTTCCGCGCGGAAGGGATGATTGACGGATCGTCGGCCAGCCGATACCTCTGTGGTCTGCTCGCGCCTTGATGGCCAGGGCGCACTGTCCGAGGAGGCCGCGTTGCCTGGTTCCTTCCCTGACCCCCACAGACGTCCAGAGCCGACAGGACAGGTCACGGCGCCGACCGAAGGGCGTCGGCGTGCGAAGCGGTCGGTGCTGGCGGGTGCGGCGGTGGCGGCGCTGATGGTGCCGCTGCTCTCGGCGGGGCCGCACGCGGCTGCCGAGCAACCCCGCCAGGCCCGTACTTCTCAACAGGGCACGCTCCAGGGCGAGTTCGCGGAGGCGGCCCAGCGCTATCGGGTGCCTGAGCGCGTGCTCCTGGGCGTTTCGTACCTCCAGTCACGCTGGGACGCGCACAAGGGGGCGCCGAGCGTGTCCGGCGGCTACGGCCCGATGCACCTGACCGACGCGCGTACGGCGCTCGCCGCTTCACGTTCGCAGGGCCACGGGGGTACCGAGGACGCGCGGGGCGACACCGCGCGCCCTGCCCGTGTCGCCGCGCACGGTGCCGCCACCTCGTCGGGGAAGCTGCCCGCACGGCTGCGAACGCTGGAGCGCGCGGCCGAGCTGACCGGTCTGCCGCGCGAGGAACTGCGCACCTCGCCCGCCGCCAATGTGCGGGGCGGCGCCGCGCTGCTGGCAGCGGCGCAGAAGCGGCTGGGGCAGCCGCTGAGCGCCGATCCCGCCGACTGGTACGACGCCGTGGCCACGTACCCGGAGGGCGGGAGCGGGCGCCCCTCGGCGACGGCGTTCGCGGACGACGTGTTCGACGTACTGCGCCGGGGCGAGCGGCGCGTCACGGACTCGGGTGACTCCATGGCGCTCAAGGCCGGTCCGGCCGTGCGCACGCCCGGCGCCGAGAAGGCACGCGGTGGCGCTCGGGGCTCCGCGAAGGCGCGCGGTGCCGAGTGCCCCAGAAGCGTGGACTGCGAGTGGCTGCCGGCTCCGTACGAGGAGTTCACGAACGACCAGGGCGAGGAGGACTACGGCAACCACGACACCTCGCGGCGGCCGTCCTCGCAGAAGATCGACTACATCGTGGTGCACGACACCGAGGCCACCTACGAGACCACGCTGAAGCTCGTCCAGGACCGGGAGTACGTCTCCTGGAACTACACGCTCCGTGCGTCGGACGGGCATGTGGCGCAGCACGTGCGGAACAAGGACACGGCCTGGCACGCGGGCAATTGGTACGTCAACTCCAAGTCGGTCGGCCTGGAGCACGAGGGCTTCCTCACCGATCCTGACGCCTGGTACACGGAGGCGATGTACCGCAGTTCGGCGCGGCTGGTGAAGTACCTCTCGCGCACGTACGGCATTCCGCTGGACCGGCAGCATGTGATCGGGCACGACAATGTGCCGGGCACCACGCCGTCGTCGATCAAGGGCATGCACACCGACCCGGGGCCCTACTGGGACTGGCAGCACTACTTCACGCTGCTCGGCAGGCCCTTCACGCCCGAGGCGGGCAAGGGCGGCGAGCTGGTGACCATCCGGCCCGACTACGACCGCCACAAGCCGGTGTTCACCGGGTGCGACACCTCGGGCAAGCCGTGCCCGGCGCACGGTTCAGGCGCCGTACGGCTGCACTCGGCGCCCGACGCGTCCTCGCCGCTGGTCAAGGACGCCGGTCTGCGCCCCGACGGCAGCGCGTCCACGACGGGCGTCAACGACACGGGCGCACGCGCCTCCACGGGCCAGCGGTACGCGGTGGCGGAGCGCAAGGGCGCGTGGACGGCGATCTGGTACCTCGGCGACAAGGCGTGGTTCCACAACCCCCGTAAGGAGCCGACGGCGGTGCCCGCGCGGGGCGCCATGGTCGAGCCCAGGCGGGGCAAGGAGGAGATCCCGGTCTACGGGCGCGCGTACCCGGAGAAGGAGGCGTACCCCCAGGGCGTGCCGGTGCAGCAGCTGGTTCCGCTGCCGTACAAGGTGGCGGCGGGTCAGCGGTACGCGGCGGGCCTGAAGACGCGTGGCGAGTATCTGTACGCGGCGGACTTCGATCCCGGCGCCGAGAAGTTCACGGTCGTACGCGGCAAGCAGACGTACTACCAGATCCAGCTCGGGCACCGGATCGCCTTTGTCCGTGCCGAGGATGTGCGGGTGGTCAACTCCCGCTAGTTCCGGCCCTGTTGAGGGTGTAGGTGTGTCCTGCGAGGGCGGCGAGCACGAGGGTGCCGTCGTCCTCGCGGCGTACGGGGACGGGGCGACGGGTCGTGCGGTCGCGCGCGGTGACCTTGCCGTCGAAGCCCCGTACGCGCAGGTCGCCGTCGCGGCCGGGAGTGAGGGCCGCGCGGCGTGGTCTGCCATCTGCCCAGTCGATGCCGACGGTGACGTCCCCCGCAGCGCGCAGTCCCCGCACCGTGCCCCGGGGCCAGCGTGAGGGCAGTGCGGGCAGCAGTTCGACGGTGCCGTGGTGGCTCTGGAGCAGCATCTCGACGACGCCTGAGGTGCCGCCGAAGTTGCCGTCGATCTGGAAGGGCGGGTGGGTGTCCCACAGGTTGGGCAGCGTGGACTGCTTGAGGAGCTGGGTGAGCATGGTGTGGGCGTGGTCGCCGTCGTGGAGCCGGGCCCAGAAGTTGATCTTCCATGCCTTGCTCCAGCCGGTGCCGCCGTCCCCGCGCGCGGTGAGCGAGACCTTCGCCGCCTCCGCTTCCCTGGTGCCCTGTCCGATCTGGTTGCCGGGGTGCAGCGCGTAGAGGTGGGAGACGTGCCTGTGGTCGTCGTCCGGGTCGTCCAGATCGGCCTTCCACTCCTGCAACTGGCCCCAGGAGCCGATCCGCAGGCCGGGGTCGAGCCGGTCGAGGGCCGCGCTCAGTTCGCGCTGGAGCGCCGCGTCGGTGTCCAGGACGCGCGCTGCCTCCAGGGTGGTGGTGAACAGTTCGCGGACGATCTGCTGGGAGATGGCGGCTCCCGCGCTGAAGTCGCCGTGTTCGGGCGAGTAGCTGGGGCTGGCGACGAGCTTCCCGTCACGGGGGTCGGTGTGCAGGGTGTCGAGCCAGAACTCGGCGGCGCCCTTCATGGCCGGGTAGGCGGTGCCGCGCAGGAACCCGGTGTCGCGGCCGAAGCGGTAGTGGTCGTACAGGTGCCGGCACAGCCAGGCCCCGGCCTCGGGGAACCAGAACGCGGTGGCCCAGTTGTCGACGCCGGTGAAGCCGTAGGGGTTGGTGTAGCCGTGCACGGTCCAGCCGCGTGCGCCGAACATCTCGCGTGCCGACTTCCGGCCCGGTGCGAGCAGCGCGCTGACGAAGCGGTGCAGGGGCTCGGCGGTCTCCGCGAGGTTGGCCGCCTGCGCGGGCCAGTAGTTCATCTGGACGTTGATGTTGGTGTGGTAGTCGGCGCTCCACGGGGGCTCCGTGCTGTGGTTCCAGACACCCTGAAGGTTGGCGGGGAGGCTGCCGGGGCGCGAGGAGGCGATGAGGAGATAGCGGCCGTACGCGAAGTAGAGGGCCTCCAGCGCACGGTCGCCGGGCGAGGCACCGTCGGCGTACCCCTTGAGGAGCTGGTCGGTCGGCACGCCCTCCGGCATGGCCTGGCCGATGTCGAGGCGTACGCGGTCGAACAGCGCCGCGTGGTCGGCCACATGGGCCTTCCTCAGCGCGGCATGGCCGTGCCCTGCCGCCGTGTCCACGGCCGAGGTGACGCGCGCGTGCGGGTCCTCGCCCCGGTAACGGGGGTACGTGTCGGCGTAGTTGGTGCCGGCCGCGAGGACGAACCACGCGCTGTCGGCGTCCGTGACGGTGACGGTGCCGTCAGCGCCTTCGGTGCGGGTGCCGCCTTCGGCGCTGACGAGGAGCTGCGCCTCGTAGGCGAGTCCGTTGTCCTGGAGCGTGCCGCTGAGGGTGATCCGTCCGTGCGCCGCGCTGAGCGCGGCGCCTCGGTGCGGTGTCTCGATGCGGGCTGTGAAGGTGACCTGTCCTGGCCGCGAGGCGGAGATACGGCCGATGAGGGCGCCTGCCGGGTGGGAGGCGAAGTACTCGCGGGTGTGGGTGACGCCGCCGTCGGTCCAGCGGACGCGGGCCGTGGCATCGGCGAGGGTCAGTTCCCTGCGGTAGCCGCCGGGTGCCGACGGTGCGCCGGGGAAGTCGAGGCGCAGGTCACCGAAGGTCTGGTGGGCACCGTAGGCCCGGGTGTCCTGACCCAGCTCGGCTGCGACGCTCTCGGGTTCCGCTGTGCCGTTCGCGTCGAGGGTGCGGCGAACTCCTTCGAGCGCTCCGGGGCGTGGCTCGCGCCAGTTGCCGTGGTCGTAGCCGGTGGAGCCGGGGCCGCCGGTCCACAGGGTCTTCTCGTTGAACTGGAGGCGTTCGGAGGCGACGGTGCCGAAGACCATGGCGCCGAGCGCGCCGTTGCCCAGCGGCAGCGCCTGTGTCTCCCAGTCGGCTGCCGGACGGTCGTACCAGAGCGCCAAGTCATCGGAGGAGTCCGGACGGTCATGCCCCGTATCTGCGCCCTGCGCCGTGCCGAGACCTGCGACGGCGAGCGCGGCGCCCCCTCCGATGGCCGTCTTGAAAGCGGCTCTCCGGGATATGCCTTGCCTCATCGTCAGCCTCCAGCGAGCAGCACGGACCATGACCTGAACGGGCAGCCGTCAGGCTAGAGATCCGATGAAAGCCCGGCAAGGGCTACTGCTGGAACATCTCGGCCGGCAGCGGCTTCAGCAGTGCGTAGAGGTCGTTGGTGATGGGCCTGTCCCAGCTGGCGATGGTGACCAGCACGCCGTCGCTGCGGTCGAACTGCACGCAGGAGATGCGGTCTTCGGACAGCTTGACGCGGCGGACGATCAGGAGGTTGTCCTCGTGCATCACCGGGTCGTCCTCGGTGCCGACGACCGAGATCTCCTCCTCGTTCTCCAACGCGGCGAGCAGCTGCGCGACCTCGAACGGCACCTGGTCCTCGCCGACCTCGCGCGCGGGCGAGCCCTCGGGGAGATTCCCGATGATCATCGCGGGGCCGCGTCCCCCGAACAGGTCGTAGCGCAGGAAGACGCCCTGGCACGTGCCGTCGGGAGCGGGGAGGAGTCCGGCACCGAGATTCCCGGGCCAGTCGGACGGGTCCATGGCCAGGACATCGAAGTCCGGGCCCGCTGGCACGGCAGCGCTGCGGCGGCGGAGGAACGACATGCCGCAATAGTACGTGGCCCCCAAGGAACAGCCCGCGTCAGTCTCCCCCGGGGGCCGCGACCCCGGGCTCATGCCCCGCCGGCGCCTGCCGGGCCCCGCGCTCCGGCGGGCCGTGCAGCCCGGCGAGGTCCGTACCGAGCTTGCGGCAGACCCCCGAGAGCAGCGGTCCGATCGCCGCCTCGCGTACGCCCATCTCGCGGGCGATGTCCGCCACACGGGTGCCGCGCCCCGCGAGGTCGGCCACCGTGCGCTCCTGGGCCGTGAGGGTGTCGCCGTCGTCGCTGGCGCTCTCGTCGCACCCGCGGTCGTTCTCACCGCTGGCGCTGTCGTCACGGCCGCTGTCCTCGCCGCCGTCGCTGCCGCCGGCCGGCGGGCGCTGTGGGAGGCCCGCCGCCGCGAGTTCGTCACGTGCGCGGGCGGCGAGCGGGGTGGCGCCGCACCGTACGGCGCCTTCCAGGCCCCGGTGCAGGTTGCCGGCGGCTTCGCCGGCGAGACCCGCCTCGCGCAGGGCGGCCCCGAGAGCGACGAGGGCCGCGGCCAGTTCGCGGGCCGCGGGTGCGCGTTCCAGGTGGCCGACGGCCGCGCGGAGCAGTTCGAGGCGCGCTGGACCGGTGCGCAGCAGGGCACTGGCGTGCAGGGCCTGGCCGAGCGCTGAGGGGGCGCCGAAGCGCCGTGCGCGCTCGACGGCCTCGTCCGCCGTACGGACAGCGCGCGCGTGCTCCGTCGTGGCGAGGGCCTCGGCGAGCCTGAGCTGCCATGGGCACCAGGCGGGATTGCGCATGCCGCGTGGTTCCAGCCACTGCCCGGCGGCCATGAGCTTCGCCCCGGCCTCCTCGCGGTGCCCGCGTGAGAGGAGCAGCCCCGCGTACACCGTCGAGGGGTCGGGGTGGACGACGACGTCGCGCGTGGCCTCGCCGTACGCGTGACGCTCGGCGGTGCGCCATGCCTCGTCCACCTCTCCCCTGGCGAGCAGGATCTCGATGAGGATGCCCGGCGCGCACCACTGTGGCGGGATCTCGCTGCCGGTGCGCCCGGCGATCCTTAGCCCCGTACGCACCAGTTCCTCGGCGTCGGCGAGCCGGCCCCTGCGATGGCGTACGAGGCCGAGGAGGGCGAGGCCGGAGGCGAGGTGGCTGCCGCGCAGCCCCGCGCGCTCGCACTCGGCGATGCCGAGCCGGAACAGTTCCTCGGCCCTGCCAGGCCGGTCGCAGTACAGGAAGGTGAGCGCGACGAGGACGGGGACCTCGAAACCCCACTCCTCGTCGGTCCAGGACAGCCCGTCGCCCAGCGCCTCTTCGGCGTGGACCAGTGCGGTGGCCGCCGGCTCACCGCGCACCACGGCGTCCCAGCCACGCAGCCCGAGCAGGTACCGGCCCGCCATGCCGCGCTCCGCGGGGGCGGCGGCGAGCACCTCGGCAGCGAGGCCGGAGAGCCCGGGGATGCCGGAGAGGCCGGAGAGGCCGTCGAGCCCGCGCGAACGGCCGGGCCCGTGCTCGCGGTCCCCGCCGTTCTGGCCCTCGCTGTCACCGACCCCGTCGCGGTCGCAGCCGCAGCCGCCGTCACTGACGCCGTCATCGTGGGAGCCGCCGTGGAAGGTGCTCCACAGGAACTGCTCTGCCCGCATTCGCAGCCGGGTGCCGGTGTCGGTCGCGCGCAGCGCCTCCTGCCCGGCCGTACGGACCGCCTCGCCCATGCGCTCGGTACGGCCGAGTGCCTGGGCGAGGCGGTGGACGACGAGGGCGCGCAACCCGGAGTCCAGCTCCGGCTCTTCGAGCGCGGCGCGCAGATGGTTGACGGTCGCTGCCGGGGCGTGGGGAAGGGCGGAGCAGCCCAGTTCGTAGAGCACTCTGGGGCGGTCGCGCAGCGGGGGCGGTTCCCGCAGGGCGCGGCCCAGGCAGCGGTGCGCCGCTTCGGGCGCACCGGCGCTGAGGTGGGCGCGGGCAGCCTGGCGCAGCTCCTCGACCACGGCGGGGTCGCCGTCGGGGTGGATCTCCAGCAGATGACGGGCCGACGCCGTGACGCCCCTTCCTGCGGCGACGACGGAGGCCGCCGCCTGGCCGTGCAGCGCGGTACGCAGGCTGTCCGGGATCGCGCGGTAGACGGTGGCGGCGAGCAACGGGTGGCTGAACTCCAGCGGTTCGCCCGCCTCCGGGTGCCCGTAGCCGTACCCGGCGCCGGGCCCCTGACCGTGCTCCGTGCCGTGGATCCGGTCGGTTCCGGTCCCGAACTCCGTTTCCGCGCCCGTCATTTGAGGGCGCAGCACGCGTGCGGCACGCAGCGTGCCGGCGGCGTGCCGCGCCTCGTCGATGCCCAGGGCGGCGACGCTCGCGGCGAGGCGCAGCGTGGCGCCCGTACCGAGTACGGCGACGGCCCAGCTCAGCCGTACGCAGGGGAGGCCGAGGCGCTGGAGGCGGTCGATGAAGCCGTCGCCCTTGACCGCCCGGGCGAGTTCGCTGATCCGCGGCACATTGTCCTGCTGCGGCTTGAGGCCGCCGTCGTACGCGAGCGCGACCAACTCGGTGACCTCGAAGGGGCTGCCTCCGGTGACGGCCTGGCACTCCCGGCAGAAGGCGGCGTCCGGGTGGTCGCCGAGGCGCCGCCCGACGAGGTCCGTGACGGCGTGTGTGCTCAACGGCGCGAGGGTGTGGGGCCGTTGTCCGCCGTGTTCGGTGAAGCGGCGGAAGCCGGCGGCGCCGACGGGCAGTTCGCCAGGGCTGTATCCGGTGAGCAGCAGCAGGGGGAGCGCGTCCGTGAGCGCCGCGCAACCGGTCAGCCAGGCCAGCGAAGCGGGGTCGGTCCAGTGCGCGTCGTCCACGAGGAGGACGAGGGGTGCGTGCGGTACGGCGAAGCGGGCGAGGAGCCGGTCGAGTCCGTCGCGCACGCCCTGTGGATCGGGGGTCCTGCCGTCGTCGGACAGCGCCGTGAGTCCGACGGCGGGCGCGAGGAGGTCGTACCAGGCGCCGAGGAGTGCGCGGTGTCCGCCCTCACCGGCCGTGGCGAGCAGGGGCCGTACGAGCTGGCGCACCACGTGGAAGGCGGATTCCTGTTCCTGTTCACCGCCGCACGCGCGCAGCACGGTGCAGCCGCGTGCGGCGGCGCGCGCCCCGGCCTCGGCCAGCAGCGCGGTCTTGCCCGATCCCGCCGGTCCGGCGAACGTGAGGACTCCGCCGGTCAGGGCGCCCCCGTGGTCCGCACCGTCCCTGTCGCCGCACAGGAGGGCCAACCGCCGCTCAACGGCGGACAGTTCGGCTTCCCGCTCCAGCAGTGTCCGGCCCTCGGGCGCCGGGCGGCCCGCGTTCAGCGCCATCCTCGTCCTTACCCGTCCATACTCCTCCGGCAGGTGTCGCCGAGCGTACGCCGGTGGGGACTTGCCGTTGTGCGGTGCGGAGACATCGGTGCCGACTCCCCCGCAGTTCCCTCACGACACGCGCACGCGGGGGCACCTGTGCGCCGGCGCCGCACCTCTGTGCACCGCGCGGATCGCGCAGCTGCACACGGGGGCCGGGTGCTGAGGAACTCGGGGAAGCCGGCGGAAGGGAGCCCGCTCCGACGGGGAGCGTGGTACGCTCACGGGTTTATGGCGGGACCAACTTCACCGCATAAACTATCCGTTGGGGAGTTTATCAGTCGCATGGAACGCCGTCAAGAAGAATCCGGAGAAGCGCCCGAGGCCACCGCTCTGAGCAGGGCGGTCGACGCCGAGCAGCGGTACGTCGACGTGCTCTACGCACGGCTCGACGACGAGCGTCAGCAGACGGAAAAGCTCCTCGCCGACGTCAACCTGCACGGCGCCGACGGCGGCAATCCGCAGGCACTCGCTGAGCGGGAGGCGGGAGCCGGCGAGTACGCACGGCGGCTGGGGCAGCTCAACTCCGTGGACAGCGGCCTGTGTTTCGGCCGGATCGACCTGTCGGGAGACGGGAGCGCGGGCCCCACAGGGAACGGGACCGCGGGCGGGGACGGGGGCGGAGCCGGTGCCGGGGGCGCGGGCGGGGGCCCTACGCACTACATCGGCCGGATCGGGCTCCGTGACGCAGCGCAGGAGTCGCTGCTCGTCGACTGGCGTGCGCCCGCGGCGCGGCCGTTCTACGCCGCGTCTCCCAGCGCCCCCGGCGACGTGCTGCGCCGCCGCCATCTGCACACCTCGGGGCGCCGGGTGACGGGGCTCGACGACGAGGTCTTCGACCTGGAGGGTATGCCCGAGCGGGAGCGCCGGGAGCTGGTGGGCGAGGCGGCGCTGCTCGCGTCGCTGCGGCGGGGCCGTACCGGGAGGATGTCGGACGTCGTCTCCACCATCCAGGGCGAACAGGACCGCGTGATCCGCTCGGGGCTGCCCGGGGTGCTCGTCGTGCAGGGCGGGCCAGGTACGGGCAAGACCGTGGCGGCGCTGCACCGTGCCGCGTATCTCCTCTACACCCACCGGCGCACGCTCGCACGCAGAGGCGTCCTGGTCATCGGGCCGAACGCGGTCTTCCTGCGCTACATCGGCGAGGTGCTGCCCTCGCTCGGCGAGACGGACGTGGTGCTCACCACGCTCGGCGGGCTCTTCCCCGGGGTGAGCGCGGAGGCCGAGGACGGCCCCGAGGCGGCCGTGGTCAAGGGCGACCTGCGGATGACCGGGGTGCTCGCGCGCGCCGTCGCGGCGCGGCAGCGGGTTCCCGGGCCCGGCGGGCTGCCCGTTGTCGTGGAGGGCACGCGCCCGGGCACGACGGAGACGCTGACGCTGCCCTACGAGGAATGCGTGCGGGCACGCCAGCGTGCGCGTGGCCTGGGGGTGCCGCACAACGTCGCGCGCAAGCGGCTGGTCACGGATCTGCTGGACGCGCTGGTGCGGGTGCGGGCCGAGGCGGCCGACCGGCCGCTGGACGAGGAGGAAGTGCGGCACGGGCCAGGCGAGTTGTGGCGGCAGCGCAGCGTGCGGCGGGCGCTGGACACGCTGTGGCCTCCGCTGGAGCCCGGTGAACTGGTCGGCTCGCTGCTCTCGGACAAGGCGGCGCTGGAGGAGGCGGCCGGAAACCTCCTGGACGCGCGCGAACGCTCCGCGCTGTGGCGCTCGCAGGGCGCGGCGTGGACCGTCGGGGATGTGCCGCTGCTGGACGAGGCGGCCGAACTGCTCGGTACCGACGACTCGCGCGAACGTGCCCGGCTGCGCGCCGAGGCGGCGGAGCGGCGCGAGGAGGAGACGTACGCGCGGGAGGTGCTCCAGCTCACCGGTCTGGACGGCACGGGCCTTGTGGACGTGGGGGAGTTCGTCGACCGGCATCGCGACACGGGCCCCGTACGCACCACGGCCGACAGGGCGGCGGCCGACCGTACCTGGGTGTACGGGCATGTGATCGTGGACGAGGCGCAGGAGTTGTCAGCGATGGACTGGCGGACGGTGATGCGGCGGGTGCCCGGGCGTTCGATGACGGTCGTCGGGGATGTGGCGCAGACGGGCAGCGCGGCCGGTGCGCGCGCGTGGCAGGACATGCTCGGCCCCTATGTGGGCGAGCGCTGGCGTGAGGAGCGGCTGACCGTCAACTACCGCACTCCGGCAGAGGTGATGGAGCCCGCCGCGCGGCTGCTCGCGCGGGTGGCGCCGGGGCTGGAGCCGCCCGAGTCGGTGCGCGAGGGCGGCGGGCCTCCGCTTTCGGTGCGTGCGGCGCCCGGCACGCTCGCACGCGAGGTCGCGGCCACGGTCGGCAGGGAGCTGGCGGAGCTGCGTGCCGGGGGCGGCGGGCGGCTCGCGCTGATCGCGCCCGGCGAACTGACCGGCCCGCTGGCCGCCGCGCTGCCCGAGGACGTACGGGCGGTGCGCGGCGGTGGCGCCGCGGTGCTGGAAGCCCCCGTGGCGGTGCTGACGGTGGCGCAGGCGAAAGGGCTGGAGTTCGACCGGGTGGTGGTCGCCGACCCGGTGGGGCTCGCCTCGCGTGGGCCGCGGGGAGGGCACGACCTCTATGTCGCGGCCACCCGGGTCACCCAGCGGCTCGTCCTGGTGCACGAGGGCGCACTGTCGGGCGTCGCACGGCTGCTGCTCACGTGAGGTCGAAGTCGCCCTCGCGCGCGCCGCGTACGAAGGCACGCCACTCCTGCGGGTTGAAGATCAGTGCGGGGCCCTCCGGTTTGCGTGCGTGCCGCATCGCGATGAACCCCTCGACGAAGGCGATCTCGACATCGCCCGTACCCCGGCTGCCCGACTGCCACTGCGCCCGGCTCAGATCGAGTTCCGGCTGCTCGGTGATGCTGTTGGCCACGCCTGTGCTCCTCCCGGTCGTCGTCCCGGCGCCACCCTAACCACGGGTACGTGCGTGCGGACAGGGCTCGGTACGGGGAAGCAGGGAACGGGCCGGCCGGTAACGGGGGCCCGCCGCACGCCGGTTCGCACGCGGTGGGCCCCGCAGCGGAGCGAGTGGGTCACGAGGCGGGGGGTTCGGCGCCGACGAGCCACATGGAGAAGAACTGCGAGCCGCCTCCGTAGGCGTGCCCGAGCGCCTTGCGGGCCCCTTCCACCTGGTGGTCGCCCGCCTGCCCCCTGACCTGGAGCGCGGCCTCGGCGAAGCGGAGCATGCCGGAGGCGCCGATGGGGTTGGTGGACAGCACGCCGCCCGAGGGGTTGACCGGCAGGTCGCCGTCCAGTTCGGTCGCTCCTGACTCGGTGAGCTTCCAGCCCTCGCCCTCCTCGGCGAAGCCGAGGTTCTCCAGCCACATCGGCTCGTACCAGGAGAAGGGGACATACATCTCGACCGCGTCGATCTCCCGGCGCGGGTCCGTGATGCCCGCCTGCCGGTACACGTCGGCCGCGCAGTCGCTGCCCGCACGGGGCGAGACCGCGTCCTTGCCCGCGAAGAGGGTGGGCTCGCTGCGCATGGCGCCGCCGTGCACCCAGGCGGGCGGGTGCGGCGCGCGGCCTGCGCCCTCCCTGTCGGTGAGCACCATGGCGCAGGCGCCGTCGGACGAGGGGCAGGTCTCGGAGTAGCGGATGGGGTCCCACAGCATCGGCGAGGCACGCACCTTCTCCAGGGTGATGTCCTCCTCGTGCAGGTGCGCGTACGGGTTCTTCAGCGCGTTGCGGCGGTCCTTGAAGGCGACGAGCGAGCCGATGTGGTCGGGCGCCGCTGTGCGGTGCATGTAGGCGCGTACGTGCGGCGCGAAGAACCCGCCCGCGCCAGCGAGCAGCGGCTGCTGGAACGGCACCGGCAGCGAGAGGCCCCACATGGCGTTGGACTCGGACTGCTTCTCGAACGCCAGGGTGAGCACGGTGCGGTGGACGCGGGCCGAGACCAGGTTGGAGGCGACCAGCGCGGTGGAGCCGCCGACGGAGCCCGCCGTGTGGACGCGCAGCATGGGCTTGCCCACGGCGCCGAGCGCGTCGGCCAGGTACAGCTCCGGCATCATCACGCCCTCGAAGAAGTCGGGCGCCTTGCCGATGACGACGGCGTCGATGTCGGCCCAGGTCAGTCCGGCGTCCTCCAGGGCCCGTACGGCGGCCTCGCGTACGAGTCCCGCGATGGACACGTCCCTGCGTGCCGCGACGTGCCGGGTCTGGCCGATGCCGACGACGGCGACGGGTTCCTTGCTCACGGTGCCGTTCACTCGGGGTCTCCTTCGGATCCGTCGGCCGCTGCCGCTGTTCCTGCCGCTGTTCCTGTCGCCGCCCCGGCGGGGGTCGCTTCGAGCACGGCCACGAGGTTCTGCTGGAGGCAGGGGCCGGAGGTGGCGTGCGCGACGGCGCGGCGGGAGGCGCCGGCGCTGATGCGTGCCGCTGCCTCGCCGATCCTGATCAGGCCCGCCGCCATCACGGGGTTGGCGGCCAGCGCGCCGCCCGAGGGATTGACGGCTGTGTGATCGCCGTCGCCGAGCCGCAGCGCCTTGCGGAGCACGACCTCCTGGGAGGTGAAGGGCGCGTGCAGCTCGGCGGTGTCGGGCGGGCCCGCCGCCTCGTCGAAGAGCCCGGCGCGCTCGGCGGCCAGGCGGGTGGAGGGCGAGTCGGTGAGGTCGCGTACGCCGAGGCTGTGCGCCTCGATCCGGTGGTCCATCCCCCGTATCCAGGCGGGGTTGTCGCTCAGCCGCCGTGCGGTGTCCCCCGCCGCGAGCACGACGGCGGCTGCGCCGTCGGTGACAGGTGCCACGTCGTGGGTGTGCAGGGGCTGGGCCAGGTGGTCGCCGCGCAGGAGGGTGTCGACGGGTTCCGAACCGCGCAGCTGTGCATGGGAGTTGTCCCGGGCCGACTCCCTGCTGCGGGCCGCGATTCCGGCCAGCGCGCGCTCGTCGGTGTCCCCGGCGTCGATGAGGGCGCGGGCCTGGAGCGCGGCGAGCGAGACGGAGTCGGGCCACAGGGGTGCGACGTAGTACGGGTCGAGCTGGCGGGTGAGCACCTCGGGCAGATCGCCGGCCGAGGACTTGCCGAAGGAGTAGACGAGCGCGGTCTCGGCCTCGCCCGTGAGGATCTTCACCCATGCCTCGTAGAGCGCCCAGGCTCCGTCCATCTCCACATGGGACTCGGAGATCGGCGGCCAGGCGCCGACCCCGTCCAGGGCCATCGTGAAGGAGAAGGCGCGGCCCGCGAGGTAGTCGGAGGACCCTGAGCAGGTGAAGTCGATCTCGCCCGCCGCCATTCCCGTCTGCCCCAGCACGTCACGCAGCACCGGCAGCAGCATCTCGACCTCGGACAGCCCGTCGGTTGCCCGTACGTGGTCCGTCTGCGCGAAGGCGACGACGGCGACTTCCCTCGGGCTCGTCATCACAGCAGCTCCTTGTACGTGTCGTAGTCGGCGTCCGGCTCTCCCGTGGGGCGGTAGTGGTCCGGATAGCGCCCGCCCTCCGCCCACACGGGCTCGACGCGCAGCCCCATGCGCACCTGGTCGTAGGGGAGGCCGGCGATCCGTCCGTGCAGGGCCAGTCCGGCGCCGTCGAGGGCGATGTGGCCATAGACGTAAGGGACTTCGATGTCCAGATTCTTGGCTTTGATGTTGACGATGCAGAAGCTGGTGACCGTGCCAGAGGGGCCGACCTCCACCTGCTCGTCGGTTGCCACTCCGCAGGTGGGGCAGGCGCCGCGCGGCGGCACGTACACCTTGCGGCACTCGGGGCAGCGCTCGCCGAGTGTGTGGTGGCCTGCGAGCGCGTTGAGGTAGCGGGTCTGGGCGCGGCCCGGTGTGTAGACGTAGTCGAGGCGTGCGGGTGCGGTGATGCCGGTGACGGCCTCGCCCGGGAACTGCCCGTCGTGGGCGCGTGGTTGGGCACGCTCGCCCGGCCCGTCAGCCCCTGCTTCCGCCCCTCCCTCCGGCCCTTCGTGCGGTTCGAAGCACGCGATGTCGGTGATCTCCCCCTTGCGCTCCGCCGCCCAGCGGATGCGCACGCGCATGCCCGTCCGTACGGCGTCGGGGCCCGGTGCGTCCAGCGCGTGCAGGAGCGCGCTGTCGGCGCCGTCGAGGCGGACCAGCACCCACGCGAAGGGGCGTGCGAGGGGCTGGCCCCTGCGCGGTGCGGGGTTCCAGCTCCAGGTGGTGACGGTGCCGGTCTGGCCGACCTCGGCCAGGTCGCGGATCTCCTCGGCCGTCACAGGGTCGTACTCGGCCGGCGGCACGAGGACACGGCCGTCACCGGCTCTGACGCCGAGCACCGTGCGCTCCCGCAGCCCGGTGAGGAAGGCGGACTGGACGGGTCCCAGGGAGCGGGTGAAGGGGAACTCGACCACGAGGGGTGCGTGGAGCGCTTCTTGTGCGGGTGCCGGGTTCATCGTTGGCTCTCCTTGATCTCACAGGCAGGCCCTGGTCTACGGGCAGGCGTCGCACGGGCTGGGGCACCACGGGCCGCCCACGGCGGGCCACGGGGCACCACCGCGAGGCGGCAGTCCGCCGGGGCGCTCATGCGCGCCGGAAGCGGGGCTCGCGCTTCTCCGCGAACGCGCGCGAGCCTTCCTTCGCGTCGGCCGTGCCGAACACGGGCCAGCCACGCTCCAGTTCGAGAGCGAGTCCGTCGGTCTCGCACAGTTCCGCCGTGTCGTAGACGGACGCCTTGACCGCCTCCACGGCCAGCGGCCCGCACGCGTTGACGCGTTCGGCGATCTCCAGCGCCTTGTCCAGCGCGCTGCCGTCCGGGACGACGTGCCCGATCAGCCCGATACGGGCCGCCTCGTCCGCGGGGTAGGGCCGCCCGGAGAGCAGCATCTCCAGCGCGTGCGTGCGGGGGATCTGGCGCGGCAGGCGGACGGTGGAGCCGCCGATGGGGAACAGTCCCCTGCGCACCTCGTAGAGGCCGAAGACGGCGCTCTCGCCCGCGACGCGGATGTCCGTACCCTGGAGCATTTCCGTACCGCCCGCCACACAGTGGCCCTCGACGGCGGCGATGACGGGTTTACGCGGCCTGTGGTGGCGCAGCATCGCCTTCCAGTGCAGGTCGGGGTCGGCCCGCATGCGTTCTCTGTAGTGGTCGCCCGCCATCGCGCCGCCGTCGGCCAGGGCCTTGAGGTCCATTCCGGCGCAGAACGTACCGCCCGACCCGGTGAGCACGACGGAGCGCACGGTGTCGTCCTCGTCGGCCTCCAGCCAGCCGTCGTAGAGGCCGACGAGCATGGGCAGTGACAGCGCGTTCTTGGCCTCCGGACGGTTGAGGGTGAGCACGAGGGTGGCACCCACGCGCTCCAGGGACAGATGCTCTGTGCCGCCCATAGCTGTGTCCTCCCGTCTCTCCGCCTTTGCGGACCCAGACCTGGAACAGGTTGCAGTAGCCGTGCGGCGAGTTCAAGAGTTTGCTGACGCCCAGTCAGATTAGTTGTGCCGCGACCCTTCCCGTCTCCGCGCGCCGGTGCTCTGATGACCGCACCCCAACCAGCACAGCCGACAGCCACCTACACACGCACCTACGCCTGTCAGGGTCTGGAGGAACGCGCCGTGGAGTACAACCTTGCCGACCTGTTCGAGTCCATCGCCGATACCGTCCCCGACCGCGAGGCACTGGTGCACGTGGATCACCCGGGCACGGGTGAGGAACGCAGGCTGACGTACGGGGAGCTGGACCGCGCCGCGAACCGCCTCGCGCACCACTTCGCCGACAGCGGCATCACGCCGGGCGAACACGTGGGGCTCCACCTGTACAACGGCGTCGAGTACGTACAGACGCTGCTGGCCTGCCTGAAGATCCGCGCGGTGCCTGTCAACGTCAACTACCGTTACGTGGCGGACGAGTTGGTGTACCTCTACAAGGACGCCGACCTCGCGGCGCTCGTGTTCGACGGCGAGTTCACCGAACGTGTCGCCTCCGCGCTGCCGCACACCGGCAAGCTGCGCCATCTCGTACGGGTGGGAGCGGCGCCGGGGGACGCGCCGGAGCCCGGTGTGGCACCCGTGGACTTCGCGGCGGCCGAGCGCGCGGGATCGCCCGAGCGGGGATTCGGCCCGCGCTCGGCCGACGACCTGTTCATCATCTACACCGGCGGCACGACCGGCATGCCCAAGGGCGTGATGTGGCGGGCCGAGGACCTGTTCTTCTCCGGACTCGGTGGCGGGGCCCCCACGGGAGAGTCCGTCTCGCGCCCGGAGGAACTGGCCGAACGGGCGGCTGCCGGAGGCGAAGGACTGGTCTTCTTCCCCACTCCCCCGCTGATGCACGGCACCTCGACGCTCACCCTCTTCATCGGCCTCAACTACGCGCAGAAGGTCGTCATCCACCGCAAGTTCGTCCCCGAGGAGGTGCTGCGCACCGTCGAGCGCGAGAAGGTGACGGCGGTCTCGCTCGTCGGCGACGCCATGCTCCGCCCCCTGGTGGACGCGCTGTCGGGCCCGCTCAAGGGCACCGACTGCTCCTCGCTGCTGGCGGTCTCCAGCTCGGGCGCGATCCTCTCGGAGACGGTGCGCGAACAGTTCTCCGCACTGGTCCCGCACACCCTGCTCATCAACAACTTCGGCTCCTCCGAGTCCGGCTTCAACGGAACGGCGACGGCCGACTCGGGCCCGGGCAAGGGCTTCCGTATCACCGTCAACGACGGCACTGCCGTGGTCGACCCCGCCACACACCGCCCCGTCCCGCCCGGCGAGGTCGGCAGGATCGCGCTGCGCGGCCATGTGCCCCTGGGCTACTACAACGACCCCGCCAAGAGCGCCGAGACGTTCTTCGAGGCGGACGGCGCGCGCTGGGTGCTGCTCGGCGACATGGCGACCGTCGACGACGACGGCGTGGTCACCGTCCTCGGCCGCGGCTCGCAGTGCATCAACACCGGTGGCGAGAAGGTGTACCCGGAAGAGGTCGAGGAGGCGCTCAAGTCGCACCCCGACATCTACGACGCGCTGGTCGCCGGCATACCGGACGCGCGCTGGGGCAACAGGGTGGCCGCCGTCGTCCAGCTCAGGGAGGGCGCGGAGCCGCTCACCCAGGACGCCGTACAGGCACACACCCGTACCCGGCTCGCCGGGTACAAGGTCCCCCGTACGGTCGTGATCAGCGACCGTATCCAGCGCTCGCCCAGCGGCAAGGCGGACTACAGGTGGGCCAAGGAGACCGCGCTGAAGGCAGCGCGCGATGCCTGAGCCGACCTCGGCGCCACCTCCCGGACGGCCGGCACCGCGCGACGCGTTCGCGCCCGCGCGCCTCGGGCCGCTGACGCTGCGCAACCGGATCGTGAAGGCCGCCACCTTCGAGGGACGTACACCCGAAGCGCTCGTCAGCGACGAACTGGTCGCCTTCCACCGGGAGGTGGCGGCCGGCGGCGTGGCGCTGACCACCGTCGCCTACTGCGCCGTCGCACCCGAGGGACGCACCGAGCGGCGGCAGATCCATATGCGGCCCGAGGCGCTGCCGGGGCTGCGGCGCCTCGCCGCAGCCGTGCACGAGGAGGGCGCCGCCGCCTCCGCGCAGATCGGCCACGCGGGGCCCGTGGCCGACGCCAGGTCCAACCGCGCCGAGGCCGTCGCCGCCTCGCGCCGCCGCAGCCCGCTGACCGGGCTCGCCGCGCGCGCCGCCACCGAAGCCGACATCGCACGCATCGTGACGGGGCACGCGGACGCCGCCGAGATGGCGGCCGAGGCGGGCTTCGACGCCGTCGAATGCCACTTCGGCCACGGCTACTTCGTCAGCTCGTTCCTCAGCCCCAAAAGCAACAGACGCCAGGACGAGTGGGGCGGCACCCTGGAGAACCGTGCCCGCCTCGCGCGGCTCGTCGCGCGTACGGTCCGCGAGCGGGTCGGGCGGCGGATCGCCGTGACCGCTAAGCTCAACATGGAGGACGGCGTACGGGGCGGCTTCTCCGTCGAGGAATCGGTACGCGTGGCCCGCATGCTCCAGGACGACGGCCACCTGGACGCCCTGGAACTGACGGCCGGCAGCTCGCTCGCCAACCCCATGTACCTCTTCCACGGCGACGCGCCCGTACGGGAGTTCGCCACCGCGTTTCCCCAGCCGCTGCGGCTGGGCATCCGCGTGTTCGGACGGCTCTTCCTGCGTACCTACCCGTACGAGGACTGCTACCTGCTGCCGCAGGCACGGCGCTTCCGTGCGGCCCTCGACATGCCGCTGATCCTGCTCGGCGGCATCACGGGCAACGCCGCTCTCGGCACCGCGATGGACGAGGGCTTCGAGTTCGCCGCCATGGGCCGGGCCCTGCTGATGGAACCGGCACTCGTCTCCCGGATGCGGGACGCCCAACTCGCGTCCCACCAGGCGGAATCACCAGGCGCCGAGGCCCGCTCCGCATGCATACATTGCAACAAGTGCATGCCGACGATCTACAGCAGAAGCCGCTGTGTGGTCGTGGACCCGATCGCCTGACCTCCCGGAGGGAGCGCACGTATGCGGCATCCGTCGACCTACGTCATCACCGGTGCCGCATCAGGAATGGGGGCCGCGCTCGCCGGAAAGCTGCGCGCCGAGGGGCACCGCGTCCTCGGGATCGACCTCGCGGGCGCGGACATCGAGGCGGACCTCGCCACGGCGGACGGGCGCGCGGCGGCGCTCTCCGCGATCACCGAGAAGTCCGGCGGCGTCGTCGACGGCTTCGTACCTCTCGCCGGACTGGCCGCCGCCACCGGGCGCGCGGGGTCGCTGCTGGTGTCCGTCAACTACTTCGGCGCCGTGCGGCTGCTGGAGGGGATACGCCCCCTCCTCGCCCGCTCCCCCGCCGGCCCGGCCGCCGTGCTCGTCTCCTCCAACTCCGCCACCTGCCAGCCCGGTTGGTCCGTCGAGCTGGCCGAGGCGTGCCTCGCGGACGACGAGCCCGCGGCGTGCGCGCTCGCGGACGGCCACGGGTGCGTGGCCAGTTACCCCGCCACCAAGGCGGCCCTCGCGTGGTACGCCCGCGAGCGCGCCGTCACCGACGGGTGGATCGGCTCCGGGATACGGCTCAACGCCGTGGCACCCGGTCTCATCGACACGCCCATGACCGCGGCGGGGCGCGTCGACCCGCTCACGGCCGACGGGATGGCCCATTACCCGGTCCCCGCCGGGCGGGGCGGGCGGCCAGCGGAAATCACGGCCCTCATCCGCTTTCTGCTGTCGCCCGCCGCGTCCTTCTGCGTGGGCGCCGTGATGACGGCGGACGGGGGCACCGAAGCGTTGCTGCGCTCCCGCGCATGGCCTCACGTGTGGGAGTGACCCCTTGCTTCCCTTGTTCCCTTTGCTTCCCGGTCGGGGCTGAGGGGTTTCCCCTTCTTTCCGGTTTGGTGGGGTGCCCTCTTTCCGCCGCGACGGCGCGCAACCAGCACGGTGGTGTACGGCGGTGCCGAGCCGTCCCCAGGTGGCTGGCTGCGGTTCGGCACCGCCGGATACGAGGGTTTCGGCTGGGCGCCGTTGCGGCGGAAGGAGAGGGGGCCGCCCCCTCCTCACGGGCCGAGCGAGCACACGGTGCCCCGCAAGGTGGAGGGGCACCCCGTTGCTTACTCCGTGAGGAAGGTGAGGACCGCTGTGGTGAATTCGAGGGGGCGGGACTCGTGGACCAGGTGGCCGGCGCCGTCGATGGTGATGTGGCGGGCGTTGGGGATGCGGTCGGCCATGAGGGCCAGGTCTTCCTGGGGGAGATGGCTGGACGCGCCGCCGCCGATCAGGAGCGTGGGCGCCGAGATCGCGGAGAGGCGGTCCCACCAGCGCGGGTCGGGTTCGTTGCGCTGGCGGGTCCACTGGACCTTGACCTCCCAGTCGAACGGCGGTGCGTCCGGCGGGGGTTCGGCGCTGACCTCCTGCGGGGGATCGAGCGGGCGCATGGCACCCGTCTCCTCCAGCACGAGCCGGTCCACCCGCTCGGGGTGTTCCTGCGCGAAGAGGTAGGCCACAACGGACCCGAAGGAGTGGCCGACCAGGATCACGGAGTCGAGCCCGAGCGCGTCCAGGAAGCCGAGCAGGTCGTTTCTGTAGTCGTCCATGGCATAGGCGCCTGGCCAGTCGCTCTCGCCGTGACCGCGCAGATCCAGCGCGTAGAGGGGGTGGTCGGCGCCGAGTTGGGAGATGAGAGGGCCGCGCCAGTCCTCGCCGTCCTCGCCCAGGCAGTGCAGCAGCACGATGGGACGGCCCGCCTCCGCGCCCCAGGCGCGGTAGACGAGCCGCACACCGCCCGTGCGGACGGTTCGTGTTCCGTTTCCGCTCATACGGGGGACCGTACCTCGCTAGTCGTCCTTCTTTCCGAAGGAGGGGGGCTGGGTGTCGGAAGGGGGCTCCGCGCCCGTGGTGGCGGGGCGCTTGGCCATCTCGGACTTGCGGTAGGAGTACGCGAAGTAGACGACGAGGCCGATCGCGAACCACACAGCGAACCGCACCCAGGTCTGCCACGCGAGGTAGGTGGTGAGCCACAGCGAGAAGATCACGCCGAGCGCCGGTACGACGGGCATGCCCGGCGCCTTGAACTTACGCGGCAGATCGGGCTGCCTGTAGCGCAGAACGATCACGGCGATACAGACCACCACAAAGGCGAGCAGGATGCCGATGTTGGTCATCTCGGCGGCCTCCTCGATGGGCAGGAAGCCCGCGATCAGCGCGGAGCCGCCACCGACGATCCAGGTGACGCGGGTGGGCACCTTGCGTACGGGGTGGGTCTTGGCGAACCACTTGGGCAGCAGACCGTCGCGGCTCATGGCGAACCAGACGCGGGTCACGCCCATCATGAAGGTGAACATCACGGTGAGGATGCCGATGATGGCGCCCACGGCGATGATGTCGGCGACGCCGCTGAGGCCGACGGACTTGAAGGCGGTCGAGAAGCCGCTGTCGGGGTCGATCTCCTTGTAGTTCTGCATGCCCGTGAGCACCAGGCAGACCAGGACGTACAGCACCATCGAGATCACCAGCGAGTAGATGATCGCCTTCGGCATGTGCTTCTGCGCGTCCTTGGACTCCTCGGCCGCCGTACTCATCGCGTCGTAGCCGAAGACGGCGAAGAAGACGGTCGCGGCACCCGTGAAGGCGCCGGAGAGACCGAAGGGGAAGAACGGCTTGTAGTTGCCGGTCTTGATGTGGAAGAAGCCGACGACGATGACGAGCAGGACGACCGCGACCTTCAGGACGACGACGACCAGTTCGAAGCGCGCGGCGCTCTTGATGCCCCGCGTGAGGGCGAACGCGATCAGCAGGCAGAGCAGCGCGGCGAACAGGTCCACGCGGTGCCCGTCGCCCGTACCGGGCGCGCCGAGCATCCAGTGCGGCAGGCTGGCGCCCATCTCGTTCATCAGGAACGAGAAGTATCCGGAGATGCCGATGGCGACCACCGCCACAATGGCCGTGTACTCCAGCAGCAGGTCCCAGCCGATGAACCAACCGCCGATCTCGCCCAGCACGGCGTAGCCGTAGGTATAGGCGGAACCGGCCTTGGGGATGAGGCCGGCGAACTCGGCGTAGGAGAGCGCCGCACAGGCGCTCGCGAGCCCCGCGACCAGGAACGAGATCAGTACGGCGGGGCCGGCCTTGCCGTTGGCGACGGTGCCCGCGAGGCTGAAGACGCCCGCGCCGATGATGCCGCCCACGCCGATGGCGGTCAGATGGCGGAGGCCGAGTGTGCGGGAGAGCTGCTGTCCTGATTCCGCTCCGCTTCCTTCGTCCTCGATCTGCTCGATGGGTTTGCGGCGCAGTACGCCTTCGCCGCTCCAGAGCCCGGCCATGGGTCTGTCCTCTTCTCGCCGTTGTCGCTGATGCCGGAGTTGTCACTCGTGTTCGAGTGCTGGGGATACCAGAGGTCTCGGTGGGGCCGAGTTCTCGGTGGGGCCGAGTTCTCGGTGGTGCCTGAGCGCTTGTGGTACTGAGCGCCCGTGGTGCCGGAGCACCGTGGTGCCGGAGCGCTCGTAGTACCTGAGCACCGTGGTGCCTGAGCACCGTGGTACCTGAGTACTCGTGTCCGAGTGCTCGTGACACCCGAGGTCTCGCTGGTATATACAACTACCGGTCGATCATGATGGACCCGACAGGGGCGTGTGAGAAGTGGGCGCCAGGTCTCCTTTCCATATCGTTCGCGGCCGGACCGTTTGCTTACGCGCTGGTCAGAGCACCCTTTCGCGTCCCTCCCAGTACGGTTCGCGCAGCCTGCGCTTGTAGAGCTTGCCGTTGGGGTCGCGGGGCATCTCGGCGATGAAGTCCACCGATTTGGGGCGCTTGTAGCCCGCCAGCTGCGCCTCGCAGTGCGTCAGGATCTCCTCGGCGAGGGCCGGCCCGGCCTCGTGGCCCGGTGCCGCCTCGACCACCGCCTTGACCTCCTCGCCCCAGTCGTCGTGCGGGATGCCGAAGGCCGCGGCGTCGGCGACGGCCGGGTGGGTCAGCAGGGCCGACTCGATCTCGGCCGGGTAGATGTTCACCCCGCCCGAGATGATCATGTCGATCTTGCGGTCGCGGAGGAAGAGGTAGCCGTCCTCGTCCAGATAGCCGAGGTCGCCCACGGTGAAGAAGTCCCCGATACGGTTCTTGCGCGTTTTACCCTCGTCCTTGTGGTACGAGAACCCGCCTGTGCTCATCTTCATGTAGACCGTGCCGAGTTCGCCGGAACCCAGGCGGTTGCCGTCGTCGTCGAAGACGGCCAACTCGCTGATGGGCCAGGGCTTTCCGACCGTGCCCGGCTTCTTCAGCCAGTCCTCGGCCGTCGCGAAGGCGCCGCCGCCCTCGCTCGCGGCGTAGTACTCCTCCACGCAGGTGCCCCACCAGTCGATCATCGCCCGCTTCACATGGTCGGGACAGGGCGCTGCGCCGTGGATGGCGTGCCGCATCGCCGAGACGTCGTACGCGTTCCGCGTCTCTTCCGGCAGCGCGAGGAGGCGGTGGAACTGGGTGGGCACCATGTGCGTGTGCGTGCACGCGTACGTGTCCATCAGCCGCAGCATCTCCTCCGGCGTCCACTTGTCCATCACCACCAGCCGGTGCCCGATGTGCAGGGCCGCTGCGGCGAACTGGAGCACCGCTGTGTGGTACAGCGGTGAGCAGACCAGGTGCACGTTGTTGTCGTGCGGCCGTATTCCGAAGATCGCCAGGAATCCGCCGAGGTACGTTTCCTCCGGGGGTTTGCCCGACAGGGGGCGGCGAATGCCGCGGGGGCGTCCTGTGGTGCCGGACGTGTAGTTCATGACCCAGCCGCTGGTGCGGTCCTGGGGTGGCGCTGTGTCCTGGCCTTCCAGGAGGGATTCGTACGGCCTGAAGCCGGTGATCTCTCCTACGGCGTAACGGTGTTCGGGCGGTACGCCCGCCTCGTCCGCCGCGGCTTTCGCCGTGTCCGCGAAGCGGGTGTGTGCGAGGAGGGCCTTCGCGCCGGAGTCCTGGAGGATCCAGGCGATCTCCGGGCCTACGAGGTGGTGGTTGACCGGGACCATGTAGAAGCCGGCCTGGGTCGCGGCGAGGTACGCCGCGAACAGTTCCGGGCCGTTGGGGAGGATCGCGGCGAAGGCGTCGCCGGGGCGCATGCCGGTTGCTCGTAGGCCGTGGGTGAGGCGGTTGCACTCCGCGTGCAGGCGGGACGCGGTCCATTGGGTGCCGTTGGGGGTGGTGAGGACTGTGCGTTCGGGGTCTTCTTGGGCTAGGGCCCAGAAGCCGTTGGGGGCATCCGACATAGCTGTCTCCTCTCGTTGTTTCGGGGCTTCGCCCCGTGCCCCTGTTGTGGTTCCTGTGGGTTGAAGCCCGCTCCTGTTCCTAATGGGGCTTCGCCCCTTTCCCCGTTGGCCTCGCCGGCCGGGCGTCGGGGGGCTCCGCCCCCCGGCAATCCCCCCGCCAAAAGGGGCTCCGCCCCCTCTGGACTCCCCCGCCCGTATCGGGACCAGCCTCGAAGTGAGGGTGAGGGAGGGGTTGTTCGGGGCGTATCGGGTTGAGGGGGGAGCAGGGTTCAGTGGGGAGG
>NZ_JANCPR020000051.1 GCF_028657195.3 Streptomyces iconiensis | reverse complement strand
CCGATCACCCTGGAGGACATGGCCCGGCACGCGCACATGAGCGTGCGCACGTTCACCCGGCGGTTCCGTGGCGAGGTCGGCATGAGCCCGCTCAAGTGGGTGCTGCAGCGCCGACTGAACCAGGCACAGCGACTGCTGGAGTCCACCGACCTGACCGTCGCACGCGTCGCCACGGCCAGCGGATTCGGCGACCCCGTCACGCTGCGCAAGCACTTCCACATGCACGTGGGCCTGTCCCCCCTGGCCTACCGCCGCGCCCACAACGCCCCGGACCCGGTACACGCGGAGTCACCTCCGGCGCTCTGAGTCTCTTCAACCCGGCTCCGGGGGCGGGCAGTTGGGGCACGAGCAGCGCGTCACCCGGCGTGCGCAGCACAAAAGTTCGGGCCCGCTCGCCTGAAGGGGTTGCTCGCCGGCCGCCCTTCGCGCGCGTTCCTCACTTCCGCATCCGGGATGGTTCCCTTTCCCCGTCTCCTCCCCCGCCGACGCATCCCGAGGTGTGCCATGCCGATCGCCTCCGTCACGCCCCCGCTCTCCCGGTCCGCACTCCGCAGCGTCTTCGAGGAGCGCGGTGGGGACGAACTCGTCGGAGTCGAGGTGGAGACGGCGGCTCTCGATCCGCTGACCGGCGCCGCCGTTCCCTACGCGGGCGAGAACGGAGTCCGCGCGTACCTGGACTTCCTCAGCTCCCTTCCCGGAGCCGAACCCGAGCTGGACCACGGCGCGCTCGTCGGCGTGCGGCTGCCCGGCGGCGGCACGGTCTCGGTGGAGCACGGCGGCGCCGTCGAGTTCTCCTCGCGGCCCGCCACCCGCGTGGCCGACCTGGCCGAGCACACAGCCGGTGCGCTGCGTGAACTGGCCGCCGCAGCACGCCGGTTCGGGTTCGCTCTGGTGCCGGGCGCGCTGTATCCCTGTACCCCCTTCGAGGAGGTGAACTGGGTGCCGCATGCGCGTACCCCCCTCATGCGCCGCCATTTCGCGAGCCTGGGCGAAGCGGGGTGCTGGGGGTCGCACCTCATGTCGATGACGCTGTCGACGCAAGCCTCGTTCGACTTCCTCTCCCCCGCCGATCTCGCCGCCAAGTTGACGATGCAGGCCGCCGCTTCCACCCCGGCAGCCGCGCTCTTCGTGAACGCACCGGTGTACGCGGGCCGTCCGTCCTCGTTCCTCTCGCACCGCATGCACTACCGGAGCCGTACGGATCCGGCGCGCACCCGCGTGATCCCTGTGACGCTGCGCGAGGACTTCGACATCGAGCGGTTCATCGACTGGGCGCTGACCCTGCCGATGATCCACCGCGCGACTCCGGACGGCGGGTGCAGACCGGTGGAACCCGTGCCCTTCGGCACGCTGATCAGGTCAGGGTTCGAGGACGGCACCCTCCCCGACCTGGGGGACTGGCGGGCGCACCTCTCGCAGATCTTCTCCGATGTGCGGCTGCGGGCCACGCTGGAGGTGCGGGCCGTTGACGGGCCGCCCTGGTACGCGCTGATGGCCGTACCCGCGTTCTGGAGCGGGCTGACCTACCACGAGCCGTCCCGTACGGCGGCGCGGGACATGCTGCGCCATGTGAGCCGCGAGCGGCATCTGGCCGCGCTGGACGACATCGCGCGCCGGGGCATGGCGGCGGAGTTCGACGGCCGCCCCGTACGGGAGACGGCGGCCGAGCTGCTGCGGCTGAGCACGGAGGGGCTGCGGGCGCGCATCGCCGCCGGGCTGGAGCGCCCCGAGGCGCTGGCCTGCCTCGATCCGCTCCATGAGGTCGTCACCTCGGGCGTCACCTTCGCCGAACGTGTCCTCGCGGCATGGCACGAGGCGCCCGAGCGCTTTCCGGAACGGTTCGTGGCCGAGTACCGCATCCCGTAGCGCGGCGCGCGCCGCCGGGACCGGTGCCGCGCTCCTCCCCCGCCCTCTCGTACGGGCGGGGAGGGGAGCGCGGGGGCGGGTCAGACGACGCCCTGGCTCTGCATGGCCTCGGCGACGCGGAAGAACCCGGCGGCGTTGGCGCCGAGTACGTAGTCGTCGGCCTCGCCGAACTCCTCGGCCGCGGTGACACAGTCGGTGTGGATGCCGCGCATGACGGCCGCGAGGCGGGTCTCGGTCTCCTCGAAGGTCCAGGACACCCGGGCGGCGTTCTGGCGCATCTCCAGCGCGGAGGTGGCGACGCCACCCGCGTTGGCTGCCTTGCCGGGGCCGTAGAGGACGCCTGCCTCGCGCAGGACCTCGACGGCGTAGGGGGTGCAGGGCATGTTGGCGCCCTCGGCGACGGCCTTGACTCCGTTCTTGACGAGGCTGACCGCGTGCGCCTCCTCCAGTTCGTTCTGGGTGGCGCAGGGCAGGGCGATGTCGCAGGGCACGTCGTAGACGGAGCCGCGGGTGGAGAAGACGGCGCGGGCGCGGGCCTCGGCGTAGGTGTCGAGACGGGCGCGGCGCTCCAGCTTGATCTCCTTGAGGAGGTCGAGATCGAGGCCGTCCTCGTCGACGAGGTAACCGGAGGAGTCGGAGCAGGCCACGACCTGCGCGCCGAGCGCCTGGGCCTTCTCGATGGCGAAGAGGGAGACGTTGCCCGAGCCGGAGAGGACGACGCGGCGGCCGGCGAGGTCCTCGCCCCGGGTCGCGAGCATCTCGCGGACGAAGTGGACGGTGCCGTACCCCGTGGCCTCCGTCCGTGCGTGCGAACCGCCCCAGCCGATGCCCTTTCCGGTGAGGACGCCCGCCTCGTAGCGGTTGGTGAGGCGCTTGTACTGGCCGAAGAGGTAGCCGATCTCGCGGGTGCCGACGCCGATGTCGCCCGCGGGGACATCGGTGTGCTCGCCGAGATGACGGTGCAGCTCGGTCATGAACGACTGGCAGAAGCGCATGACCTCGGCGTCGCTGCGGCCCTTGGGGTCGAAGTCGGCCCCGCCCTTGCCCGCACCGATGGAGAGCCCGGTCAGCGCGTTCTTGAATATCTGCTCGAAGGCGAGGAACTTCACCGTGTCCAGGCCGAGGTCGGGCACGAACCGCAGCCCGCCCTTGTACGGGCCCAGGGCGCTGTTGAACTCCACCCGGAAGCCGCGGTTGACGTGGACCTCGCCGCGGTCGTCGGTCCACGGGACGCGGAAGAGCACCTGACGCTCGGGCTCGACCAGCCGCTCGACGAGCTTGGCCTCGGCGTATTCGGGCCGCTGACGCAGTACGGGAGCCAGGCTGTGCAGCACTTCGCGCACGGCCTGGTGGAACTCGGTCTCACCGGGATTTCGGCGCAGCACCTCCGCGTATACGGCTTCGATACGGGTGTTGGCATCCACGGGCATCATCCTCGTCAGTCGCTCGGTCGCTGGCACACCCGTCGAACAGGGCTGACCAGAAGGGTACGTGCGGGTGGCACGAGTCCCGCTCGGTGGTCGCCATACGAGACGGCGGAGCGCGGGGGTACGCGGGAGCGGGACCGGGAAATATACCCCGGGGGGTGTGGTGTTACGGTCGGACGTATACCCCCAGGGGTAAACCGTACGAAAGGAGTGTCCCGTGTTCTTCGTTGACACCATCGAGGTGGAAGGGCTCGGCAACCGCGGATACCTCGCCGGAGGAGAGCACGCGGCCGTCGCCGTCGACCCGCCCCGGGACATCGACAGGGTCCTCACCGCCGCTGCTCTGCGCGGGGTGCGGATCACGCACGTCGCCGAGACCCATGTCCACAACGACTACGTGACCGGAGGGCTGGAGCTGGCCCGCGTCACCGGCGCCTCGTACCTGGTGCCTTCGGGAGCGCGCGTCTCCTTCGCACGGGTGCCCGTCTCCGACGGCGACACCGCGGACCTCGACGGCGGGCTGACGCTGCGTGCCATCGCCACCCCCGGGCACACCCCGCACCACACCTCCTATGTGCTGGAGGAAGAGGGCTCGCCCGTCGCTGCCTTCACCGGCGGCTCGCTGCTGATCGGCACCGTGGGCCGCCCCGACCTGGTCGAGCCCCGGCTGACCGAACAGCTCGCGCGGGCCCAGCACGCCTCGGCGCACCGGCTCGCGGCCGAACTGCCCGACGGGACCAGCGTGCTGCCCACGCACGGCTTCGGCAGCTTCTGCTCGGCGACGGCGGCGGCGGGCGACTCCAGCACCATCGGCCGCGAGAAGCGGATCAACGACGCGCTCGCCAAGGACGTGGACGCCTTCGTCGCCGACCTGCTCGCCGGGCTGGAGGACGTACCCGCCTACTACGCGCACATGGCGCCGGCCAACGCCTCGGGGCCCGACCCCATAGACCTGACACCGCCGCCCGTCGCCGACCCCGCCGAGATCGCCGGCCGGCTGGCCTCCGGCGAGTGGGTCGTGGACCTGCGTCACCGTGTGGCCTTCGCGGAGGGGCACGTTGCCGGGTCCTTCAACTTCGAGGCCGAGGGGCAGCTCGCCACCTACCTGGCGTGGATGATCCCGTGGGGCAAGCCGGTCACGCTGCTCGCCGCATCTCCGGAACAGCTCGCGCACGCGCAGCGGGAACTGGCGCGCGTCGGCATCGACAGGCCCGCCTCTGCGGCGACCGGATCGCCCGCCTCCTGGGTACGCGAGGGAGAGACACCGGCGTCCTTCCCCCGCGCCACCTTCGCCGACCTCGCCACCGGCCTCTCCCCCGGCGGGAGGGCGCGCGACGGCGTGGTCGTACTCGACGTGCGCCGGGACTCCGAACGCGCCCAGGGACACATAGCGGGCTCCGTCCACATCCCGGTCCACACGCTGCGCGAACGCCTGCACGAGATACCCGGCGGCACCGTGTGGGTGCACTGCGCCGGCGGCATGCGCGCCGCCATCGCCGCCTCGGTGCTCGCGGCGAGCGGGCGCGAGGTCGTCGCGATCGACGACTCCTTCGAAGCCGCCGCCGCTGCGGGCCTCGGACTGAGCGACGGCCGGGCAGCGCCCGGCGGCGGCGGCCCGGCCGCCCCTGTGACGACGGACGAACCCGTCAGCTGAGGCCCGGTACGTGTCCTTCGGGGCGGATGGCCGGCGGGCCCGCGGGGAGGCCGAGGCTGCGGGACTCACCGGGTGCCACGTGTTCCGTGCGGTCGGGCAGGCCCACCGTGAGGGGCCCGGCGGCCGTCGGCGGTACGGACACCTCCAGCGTCTCCGACCGCACCCGGATACCGACGCCCCAGTGCCCGCGGAAGCGGACCGAGAAGCCGTACGCGTACAGCTCGGGCAGCGGGGACGGGTCAAGGCAGAGCGCCGCGTCGTGGATCTCCAGCCCGGGCAGGCCGCGCTGGACGAGGTCGAGGGTGCCGGCCATGGCGCCGAGGTGGATGCCCTCCGGCGTGGTGCCGCCCTGGATGTCGGCGACATCGCCGAGCAGCGCCTCCTGGACGTACGCCCACGCCTCGGGGCGCCGCTCGCGCGCCAGCAGCCAGCCGTGCACGAGGCCGCTGAGCGTGGACCCGTGGCTGGTGCGCGGCAGGTAGTGGTCGACGGTGCGGCGCCACAGCTCGTCGTCGAGCCGGTAGCCCAGCCTGCGGAAGAGCGCGGCGAGTTCGGCCGACGGGAAGAGGTAGCCGAGCATCAGCGCGTCGGCCTGCTTGGACGCCTGGTACCGGTTGACGGAGTCGCCCTCGGCCTCCAGGATCCGGTCGAGCCGCCGGATGTCGCCGTACCGTGCGCGGTAGCCCTCCCAGTCCAGTTCGGCCAGTTCGCCGTACCCCTCGAACTGGCTGATGACGCCCCGGTGGAAGGGCACCCGCAGCCGCCGTGAGACGTCCTCCCAGCGCTCCAGCTCAACGGCGTCCAGCGCCATCTCCTCGAACAGCTGTGTTCTGCGCGGCTCGGGGAGCGCGGCTGCCAGTTCGAGTGCGCGGGCCAGTACCCAGGCCGCCGTCAGGTTGGTGTACGCGTTGTCGTCCAGCCCCGGCTTCTCCGCTCCCGGGTACGCCTCGTGGTACTCGTCGGGCCCCATGACGCCACGGATGCGGTAACGGGCCTCGTCCGGGTCGTACTCCGCCGCCAGCGACCAGAAGCGGGCGATCCGCAGCAGCATGTCGGCGCCCTCGGCGTGCAGGAACTCCCTGTCCCCCGTCGCCTGCGCGTACCGCCACACGTTGTACGCGACGGCCGATCCCGCGTGCCGCTGGAGGTGCGAGGCGTCCGGGAGCCAGCGCTGCGAGCGGGGGTTGAGGTGCAGCGTCTGGGTCTCCTCGCGGCCGTCGCTGCCGCTCTGCCACGGGTACATCGCACCGCGCAGCCCCAACTCGCCCGCCGCGCGGCAGGCGGCCGGCAGCCTCCTGTGCCGGTACGTCAGCAGGGCGCGGGAGACCTCGGGCAGATGCAGGTTGAGGTAGGGCAGCACGAACAGCTCGTCCCAGAAGACGTGCCCTCGGTACGCCTCACCGTGCAGCCCGCGTGCGGGAACGCCCGCGTCGAGCACCGCCGTGTGCGGGGAGAGCGTCTGGAGCACGTGGAAGAGGTGCAGGCGCAGGATGTGCCCGGCCTCGCCGGGTACGTCCAGCTCGGCACGCTCCCACAGGTGGCGCCACGCCCTGTGGTGCGAGGCGAGGAGCCCCTCGAATCCGTCGGCGCCGCGCACCAGTTCGCACGCGGCCGTCGCGGGCTCGCTGATCGCCGGGTCACGCGAGGTGAACAGCGCAGCGGTCTTGTCGACGGTGACCGGCTCGCCGTCGCGCAGCGCGAGCGTGACCCGCTGCGCGGCGCGCGCACCGGACAGCGCGGTCGTGCCGGGGGCCTGCGGCGGGGAGACGAGGGTGCGCGCTGCCATGCCGATGCCCAGGCGCGAGGTGGTGGTGCGGCAGCGCAGCCAGACCGTGCCCTGCCCGGCCCCGCCCACCTCGTCCGGCTTCGGCATCTCGCCCGGATTCCACGCCTCGCCCATGCCCGCCGCCTCGCCCGTCTCGACGTCGCACAGGTGCCGGCCTGCCAGGGCGCTGTAGCGCTCGACGCCCGTGTTGCGCACGGTCCCGTCGAGCGCGGATTCGACCTCAAGTCCGCCCGACCAGCCCTCGGCCGTGAACGTCGTACGCAGCGCGGCCAGATGCGGGTCTCCCATGTGCAGCAGCCGCACCTGTTCGACGGCCAGCGTCCGCCCGTCGGGTGCCCGCGCGCGCAGCCGCCTGGTGAGGGTGCCGTGCGCCAGGTCGAGCGAGAGCCGGTGTTCGAGGGGGCCGGGCGCCTCGTCGGGTGACCACCAGGTGGCCGCACGGCTGCCGTCCTCCGAGGGGAAGCTGCCGTCGTCCGAGGGGAAACGGAAGCGCAGGGGGAGCCAGTTGGGGAGGTTGACCAGGTCCTCGTTCTCGACCTGCCTGCCGGCCACCTCGGAGACCAGCCGGTTGTAGCAGCCCGCCGCATAGGTGCCGGGGTAGTGATGGGGTCCCGCCTCGCATTCCGGTGCGGCGCCGCGCGTGGCGAAGTACCCGTTGCCGAGGGTGCACAGCGCCTCGCGCAGCCGCTCCTCACCGGGGTCGTACCCCTCGTACTCCCAGAGCCAGTCCGTCACGTGTCTCCCTCCCGCGCCTCTTCGTCCCGTGCCGTCTTCCGCCGCGCCGCGTCCTGCTGCTGCGCCGCTTCCCACGCCGCCCGCTGTGCCGGGTCGAGCAGCTCGGACAGGTCGTTCACGACGAGATCGGCGCCGTACGCGCGCAGATCGGCGGCATTGGCGGGGTCCTGGGTACGGTCCACGCCGATGACCTGTGCGAAGCCGCCCCTGCGCCCGGCCTCGACTCCGGCGAGCGCGTCCTCGACCACCGCCGTCCCGCCCGGCGGCGTGCCGAGCCGTGAGGCTGCCTCAAGGAACAGGTCGGGCGACGGCTTGCCCGCGAGTCCGAGCCGCGCGGCTTCCTGCCCGTCCACAAGCGTGCGCAGCAGGCCCATCAGGCCGGCGCGGCCGAGGAGTTCGCGCGCGTGACGCGAGGCGGAGACGGCGGCGCACGGAACGCCGGCTCCCTCCAGGACCCGCAGCAGCCACAGCGTTCCGGGCCACACCTCGACGGACCCGGTGCGCAGCCGCTCGCTGAACAGCCCGTCCTTGCGCGCCGCGACGGCCCGCACGCTGTCCTCTCCCGGCGGATCGTCCGGGCTGCCCTGCGGCAGCGCGACACCGCGCGAGGAGAGGAAGGCCGCCGCGCCGTCGAGGCGGGACTTGCCGTCGACGCAGCGGCGGTAGTCCTCCTCGCTGAACGGTCTGCGTGCCTCGTCCGGCAGGTCGCCGCGGCCTTCCAGCAGCGGGTCGAAGGCGGCCTTCCACGCGGCCTCGTGCAGATGCGCCGAGTCCAGGAGGACCCCGTCGGTGTCGAAGACGACGGCGCGTACGGATGCCAGCGCGCGCTGGGCCTGGTGTGAGGGCATACGGCGGAACGCTCCTCTCGGCGGGCCGTGAAGACCGTACGGACGCACCGGGTACCGGCGGTGCCCGCACGGAAACGGCCCGGCATGGTGCCTCCTCTTTTTAGCCCCGCGAGCGCGCGCGTGCCGGGACCGGTACGGCGGCGGGCGAGCCGGACCGCCGCCCCGGAGCCCCGTGCACGGCCCCTCCGCCCCCTCGACCCCACACGGCCCGACCCGGAACCGGCCGCCCTGCCCCCCGTACGGCCACGGCACGCGCGGCAGCGCCCGGCGCGCATCGGCTCGCCCGTACGGGGGGCGGCCCGGCGGGTCGGCCGACGCGGGGTGCGGGCCGTCTGACGGTCGCCGGTGGCTGACGGCCCGCCGGGGTGAGGGGGCACGGGGTCACATGTGGTTCCGGAGCCAGAAGGTGGCGAAGCTGACCGCGCCGGTACCTGCTCCGTAGCAGGCACCGCGTAACCAGAGGCTGAGCGCGGTACGGCGCCGGCGGTGCGCCCACCGGAGGAGTCTGCGGGAACGGGTCGGAACCTTGCCGGCGGCGTGTGCCGTGCCGTTGTCGTGCATGACAGATGCTCCTTCTCATCGAGGCATCGGTTGCGAGGACCCCTTCCGACCAGGGGCCAGGGGCCAGGGAGCCCGAAGGCCGGGTGAGGGCTCCTTCGCGCGTGTCCTGGCGGGTTCAGCCGTAGCTGTTGTCCGGGGCGTTGAAGCGGTGGAGCTGCGCGGCAAGGCCGCGGTCGGGGCGTCTGAGGATGATGCAGGAGCCGGTGCCCGAGGCGGCGAGGCGGACGACCTCCATCTCCAGTCCCCCGGTGGGAGGGCTGGCCCGGGTGCATCCGGTGACGCGTACGAAGCGGGTCATCTTCTCCAGCGAGACGAGGAAGTCCTTGTCGGGCGCCGGGGTGTCGAGCAGCGTGTCGGTGACCTGGTGGATCCAGTGCTGCGCCTCCCTCGTCTCCCCCCGCGCCAAGTGGTGGAGGTGGAGGCAGTAGGCAGCGGCGCGATGACCGGCGCCGGCGGCCAACTGCCACCAGAACTGGGCGCTCTCGGGGTGCTCGGTGAGATGGAGCAGGCAGGCGAAGACCAGGGCACCGTCGACGTCGAGCTGCTCCTCGCGAACGTCGGCCGGGGTGTCGGTGTCAGGGTCCTGGGCGAGACGGTCGACATGGTCGGCGGCGTCCGGCCTGTTGAGGTACCAGCGGCAGATCACCGACAGGTGCTCACCCGCGCGTGCGGAGCGCAGCATGTCCCGGGGCGGGATGGCCTCGGCTGCGTCCCGGGCCAGGCGGCGCAGCGCGGCGCCGACGTCGAAGGCGTCACCGGATGTCGTCGGGACGCGGGCGTTGGCCAAGAGGTCGTCGATGCTGGTCACTGTCCGTGGCCCTCCTTCTTGGTCTTGCGGGGGTTCTCCGGGAGGCCGAGCCGCACCCGCAGCCGCTCCTTGCCCTTACGGCCGTGGTAGTCGACGGTGCGGGTGTCAAGGCCCATGTAGCGGGCTATCTGTGTGGTCCTGTAGCCCAGGAGGTAGCGCAGCGCGATGACGGTGAACTGCCGGGTCGGCAGCTCAAGGATCGCCTCGTACAGGCCGCAGGAGCTGGGGCTGATCTCCAACTGGTCACGGACCGCGCGCAGGTTGTGGGCTATGGGCGCGTTGATGACGAACGCCGCCGGCCGGTCGTCGCGCCGTAGACGGTCGCTGACGCACCGGTGGAGGACCGCGAGTGCCTGCTCCTCCAGGTCGTCCTGCCGCAGGAGCTGGCCCCAGCCGCCCAGGATCTCCAGGAAGACCCGGTGCACCACGTGTTCGGCCGTGCTCCGGCTGCCGAGGTGGATCTCGGCAAAGGCGTGGAAGAACTCCTGGTGACCGAGGTAGAAGCCCTCGAAGTCCAGCGGCAGCCCGGGGCGGGCCTCGGCGGTCTCGCCGGCACTGCTTTCTCGGGGCGATACGTTCTTGCTGACATCGCCTTCGCTCACGCGTCCTCCAAGAGGGCTCACCGCGGCCCTCGACGCTGAGGGGCGGTGCTGTCGGGTGCGAACAACTGGCCCGCACAAGGGAGTAGTTGATCCCTTGGCCCCACCCTTGCGATTTCCGGGACCGCAAACTCATCGACGCCTGAGAAATATCACCCATTGATCATGAAGCGTCCACGGAACGTGATGCTGCTGGGGTTCGAGTGCCCGGCCTACCCGTTCCGACCAGCAGGAACGGCAAAAGCACCCGCGCCGGTGAGCAGAACAGGGCACCAAGGTGTCGTGCGTCACAGGCCGGGTGGCCGGGTGCTGGCATTTGTCGAACTGCGCCAGTCGACACTGGCAAGGGAACCCGCACGACCGGTCCGTAGCGTTCAGCCCGGACCAGCCGCCACCGCTGTGCGGCTGCTTGCCTCCATGCGGACGGAGCGCGGTCCGGCAGCGCGCGGGCGCAGTGGTCAGGTGCAGTGATCAGGTGCAGTGGTCAGGTCAGGTCAGGTCGCGTCCTCCGCCCGGGACGCGCCGCCGCTCTCCTGACGCGCGCCGCCGCTCTCCTGACGCGTGCCGTCGCCTTCCCCGAGCGCGCCGTTGTCGCTCTCCCCGAGTGCGCCGTCGTCGCGCAGGCCCGCCAGTTCCTCTACGTGGAACATCCGGGCGAGGGGCGCGTCCGTCGTGCTGTGTACGACGACGGAGAACGCGATGACGGCGGCGACCAGGACGAACGCCTCCTCGCCCTGCGGTATCCCGGACTTCAGTGCGAGCAGTCCGTAGACGACGGAGGCGAAGCCCTTGGGGCCGAACCAGCCGGCGGCGAGCTTCTCGCGCAGGCCGAATTCGGTGCCCGCCAGTGACAGGGTGAGCGTCACGGGGCGCACCAGCAGGATCACCAGCGGGACGACCGCCCAGGCGCCGAGGGTGAGTTCGCCGAGCAGCTTCGGGGTCAGCAGTGCCCCGAAGACGAGCAGCGCGGCGAACTTCGCCAGCTCGGTCAGCGACTCCCCCATCGGTCCGAAGGCCCGGGTGGCGTCGGGGGACACGGCTGCGAGCACGGCGCCGGCGGCGAAGGCGGCGAGATACGGGTTGGCGTGCAGCACGTGGCAGAGCGCGTACAGGGTGACGCCGACGGCGCAGGGAAGCAGCGGTTGCAGGCGGACTTCGGCGCCCAGCGCCCTGGCCCGTGTGAGCAGCCGTACGAGCAGCGGGAGCGCGACACCCATGGCGAGGCCGAGGCCCAGCTCGGCGGCGATGGCGGCGGGTTCCGTATCGGCGCCCGGGTCCCGGGTGGGGCCGATGGCGGCGATGAGGACAAGGACGAACGGCAGCGCGAGTCCGTCGTTGACGCCGCTCTCGACGTTGAGCAACTGGCGCAGCCTGCGCGGCACTTCGGTGCGGCTGACCAGTGCCGAGGCGAACACGGGGTCCGTCGGCGCGAGCACGGCCCCGACGAGGAACGAGGTCAGCCAGTCCAGCCCCGCGAGGTAGTGGGTGAGCAGCGCGATGCCGAGGAACGCCAGCGGCATGCCCAGCCCCAGCGCCCGCGCTGGGTGGCGCCAGCCTCTGCGCAGCGCGGGGAACGACACATGCGCGCCGTCGGTGAACAGCACGGCGAAGAGGGCCAGATCGGCGGTGAAGCGCACCACGTCGCTGCCTGGGTCGATGTGGACCAGCCCGAGGAAGCCGTCGCTGACGAGGGCTCCGCCCGCGAGGAACAGTAACGAGGTCGAGAACACCGACCTGGCGGCGAGCCCCGACAGCAGCACCGCCACCAGCAGTGCGGCCCCGAACACCACGGTGAGGACCACGGAGAGCCTCCGCAACAGCGCATCGACGACAGCCACCCACGCCCGGCCGCCAGTACCTCCCCACGGGAGCCTCAAACGGCGGCGCGTGCCCACCGGTCCGGTTGCCGCTTCCCCACGGAGCCCAGGGGGACGGGCACCCGGCCACGAGTGGAGGGGCGCGGTCCGGGTACCCGGGGGCTCCAGCGGTGGCAGCAGGTGCCGCCGCCCGTCGCAGGAGGAAGCGATGGCTCAGCGAGTACGTGAGGTCATGACCCCGGCGCCCGTCGCCCTGGGCGCGCTGACCAGCGTCAATGAGGCGGCCCAGCGGATGCGGGACGAGGACATCGGCGCCGTACTGGTCAGGGACGGCGCGGAGTTGCGCGGCCTGGTGACGGATCGCGACCTGGTCGTACGGGTGCTCGCGACGCACAAGAACCCCGACGAGACGACAGTGGCCGAGGCGTGCAGCCCCGAACTGGTGACGGCCTCGCCGGAGGACGAGATCGGGCACGCCGTCCGGCTGATGCGGGAGCACACCCTGCGCCGGCTGCCCGTCGTCGACAACGGAGAGGCCGTCGGCATGGTCTCCCTGGGCGACCTGGCCGTCGAACGCGACCCCTCATCGGCGCTCGGCGACATCAGCGCCTCCTCACCCAACACCTGAGCCGGACCCCACGCCCGGACCGGGCCCCGGACCCGAACCGGACCCCACACCCGCGCGGGGCAGTGCACCCGAAGCGGGCCCCGGATCCGAGCGGGGCGGCGCGGGACGGCTGTCGGCCTCGCCGGTGCCCTGGAGGAAGCCGAGCGCTCCCGCGAGCACGGCGGGGGCCGCGAGGATCCTCCGGTGTCCGAGCCCCGTTGTCACCGTCAGTTCGGCGTGCGGGGCGTGTGCCGTACGGAGCCGATGCGCCTGCCGGAGGGGGACCGTGGGGTCGTCCTCGTCGTGGATGAGCAGCGTGGGAACGCCGATCTCGGCGGGGCGCCACGTTCCGTCGAACCGTGACCACAGGTCGTCGACCTCGGGGAACAGCCGCTCCTCCACCCTGGTACGCAGCCCGTCACCGAGCCGGGGCGTGAGCGCCAGCCTGCGGCCGAACTCCTCGACGAGGAAGCCGAAGTGGCTCACTCCTGAGACCGCGACCAGGCGTTCAGCCCTGACGCCCTCGCGCAGCGCGAGGTAGGCGCAGGTGACGCCGAAGGAGTGCGCGAGTACGGAGTGGAAGGCGCCGTACCTGTCCTGGAGGCGCCGCGCGACCTCCACGTTCCTGAGGATCGTCGTCGCACTGCCCCCCGAGTCCCCGTGTCCCGGCGCGTCGAAGGAGACGGGGCTGAGCCCCAGCGCCTCCAGCCGGGGCACAAAGGCGGCGAAGCGAGAGGCACGGGAGCGCCAGCCGTGCAGCATGAGCACGGGCCGCTCGCCGTCGCCCCACCGGTAGGTGACCACCCGCTCGCCGTCGACGAGGAGTTCGTCGCGCCCGGCCCGGTCGTGCACCGCCTGTTCGGCGGGGAGCACTTTGCCGCGCAGCAGCGGGCGGCGGAAGAGAAGGAACGTGAGATCACCGGCCGGGGCCGGCGCGAGGGCTCCCACCGCGTTCAGCAGCGCGCCCGTTGCCCGCTCGGCCCTGCCCCGTCCGCCCCTCGGCCTGCCGCCCTCAGATGTCGTACGCGTCGTCATCGCGCCCCCAATTCGCCGCCGTACAGCTCCGGTACCGGAACCCGCGGGGAAGCCTGGCACCCGGCGGGAATCCGACCAGAAAACTAACCGCACGATCGTGCGGTTAGATGACTCTTGCACAGTGACCGCACGACCGTCCACTAAGTAGGATGCGGCGGAGGAGGATGATGCGAGTGTCGGCAGCACAGCCCGACGGACGAACCGACGGACGACCCCACGGGCGCACGGACGCACGAACCGACGGACGAACCGACGGACGAGTTGAGCGCGGGAACCAGACGCGGGGGCTGGTGCTGGCGCGCGCCGTGGAGATCGCGTCGACCGAGGGGCTCGACGCGCTGTCGCTGGGCCGCCTCGCGACCGGTCTGCGGCTCAGCAAGAGCGGCGTGTTCACCCTGTTCGGCTCGAAGGAGGAACTCCAGCTCGCCACCGTGCGCGCGGCCACCCGGATCTACACCGAGCACGTGGTGCGCCCGGCGCTGGAGTCGCCGCCCGGGCTCGAACGGGTCTGGCGCCTGTGCGTGTCATGGCTGACCTACTCCGAGCGCCGCATCTTCCCCGGCGGGTGCTTCTTCGCCTCGGTCTCGGCCGAGTTCGACGCCCGCGACGGCAGGGTCCACGACAGCGTCGCCGCTGCACGCGCCGAGTGGACCGCCTTTGTCGAACGGACACTGGAGGAGGCACGGGAGGTGCGGGAGATCGCCGGGGATACGGATCTCCCGCAGCTCGCCTTCGAGATCATCGCCCTGCTGGAGGCCGCGAACGCGGAGTCCGTCCTGCACGGCGACTCCGCTCCGTACGCGAGGGCCCGGCGCGGCATCCACAACCGGCTCTGCGCAGCCGCGACGGACAGCGCCACGCTGCCCGCCGAGCAGCCCGCGACCTGACCGACGGCCCCGACCGCCGCGTGACCGGACGGACCCGGCGGGCGCGTGACCGGACGGACCCGACCGCCGCGTGACCGGACACAGCGTGACCGGGCTGCCGCTCCCGCCGGGACCAGCGCACGGGCGCGTCCGGCCCGCAGGGCGCGGCTCAGACGCGGCGGAGCATGGACCAGGTGCGGGGTCCTCCGCCGGGGAGGTCGACCGTGCCCGTGACGGTGAAACCGAGACGCTCGTAGAAGTCGACGTTCCGCTCGCTGGAGGTCTCCAGGTAGGCCGGCACCCCCGCCGCCTCGGCGGCTATGAGCCCCGGTCTCACGACCGCGCTCCCCAGGCCCTTGCCCTGGCTCCCGGGGTCGACGCCGACCGTGCCGAGGAACCAGGCGGGCTCGCGCGGGCGGTACGGCTCCAGCACCTGCTCGGCGGACTCGAAGTACGGAGCCCGGTCCCCTGCCAGCTCGTTGAGCAGCGGACCGATCTCGGCGAACCCGGGCCCAGGGTCGTGCTCGGGCGTGGTCCAGACGGAGACGGCCTGCGAGCCGTCGGCCACCCACACCCGCCCGTACGGCATTCCGATGTGGGTCAGGAACAGCTCCTGGAAGCGCGCCACCCGCGCCGCGTGCCCGTCCGCAGCGATCACATGCCGGGTGAAGGCGTAGTCGGCGAACGCACGGGTCAGCGTCCGGGTCGCGAGCGGCAGGTCCCCGGGCTCGGCGGGGCGTACGCGCGCGTCGTGGTCAGAATGGGTCATGAACGTTCCTCACGTGTAATGCACTGTGCACAGCCAATCCCACGAACGATCAAGGCACGCTCCGGGTGCCCGCCCGGAGGCGCATGACGCATGGCGGCGGCTCCCGAGCGTACGAACGTACCGGGACGTGCCGGAACGCGGGACCACGGGGAGCGCAGGGAACGCAGGAAGCGCGGGGAGCTCGGGGCGAAGGTGCGGGAGGCGCCGGGGGAACAGGCCGGCCACCGGGGCCACCGTCCGCCCCGGTCCGCCTGCCCCGCCCGCCCCGTCCACGTTCCCGCTTGGTGCTCCGGCGCCGATGGGTGTTCCCTGGGGAGGGAACGCACCTTCCCGCGAGGTGAGGAGCAGGACATGTCCAAGCGGCAACCCGACCAGGCCGGAAACCGCGCCGACCAGGCACGCGGCCCTCAGGAACGGCAGATCAGCGGGGGGATGCCGAGGCATCCCGACGACGAGGAACTGGCCCGGATGACCGAGGCCGAACGCGTCGACGCGGGCGTGGACGACTACAACCCGGACGAGGTGCCCCCCGCGACCGACACCGAGCCCTCGCAGCGCGTCACCGACAGCGGGCAGTACGCCGAGGAGCGCGCCGAGGTCGACAGGGAGCTGGGAGAGGGCGAACTCGACCCCGACCAGCTGGCGGCGCGCAGGGACAGGGAAGCCTTCCCGCCCACCCGGTACAGCTGACCCGGCGACGGCGCACCACGGACGGACGCCGCACCCCGCGCACCGTCCGCACGCACGCACAACGAACTCCCCCGCGTACGCGTCGGACACCGACGCGTACCGGTCAACGCCCCATGTTCAACCGACAGTTGAGAGGTTCTTCATGCCGATCGCCACGGTGAACCCCGCTGACGGCGAGACCCTCAGGACGTTCGACCCGCTCGGCGAGCAGGAGATCGAGCGGCGTATCGCCGCGGCGGACACCGCGTTCCGCGGCTACCGCACCACCTCGTTCGCCGACCGCGCGCGCCTGATGAACGCCGCCGCCGACCTGCTGGAGAAGGAGGCAGGGGACGTCGCGCGGATGATGACGACCGAGATGGGCAAGACGCTCAAGGCAGCCGAGGCCGAGGCGGCCAAGTGCGTCAAGGCGATGCGGTGGTACGCGTCGCACGCCGAGAGCCTGCTCGCCGACGAGCACCCGGCCGAGTCCGACGTACGCGACACGGGCGCCGTCGCCGCACGGGTGCGGTACCGCCCGCTGGGGCCCGTACTCGCCGTCATGCCGTGGAACTTCCCGCTCTGGCAGGTGATCCGCTTCGCGGCACCCGCGCTGATGGCGGGCAATGTGGCGCTGCTCAAGCACGCGTCGAACGTGCCGCAGACCGCGCTGTACCTGGAAGACCTCTTCGACAGGGCGGGCTTCGCCGAGGGCTGCTTCCAGACCCTGCTGGTCCCCTCCAGCGCGATCGAGGGCATCCTGCGCGACCGGCGTGTGGTCGCGGCGACGCTCACGGGAAGCGAGGGCGCCGGCCGTTCGGTGGCGTCGATCGCGGGCGACGAGGTCAAGAAGACCGTTCTCGAACTCGGCGGCAGCGACCCGTATCTCGTGATGCCGTCGGCCGATGTGGAGGCAGCCGCGCGCACGGCGGTGACCGCGCGGGTGCAGAACAACGGCCAGTCGTGCATCGCGGCCAAGCGGTTCATCGCGCACACGGACGTGTACGACACGTTCGCCGAACGGTTCACCGACGGGATGCGCGCGCTGACCGTAGGCGACCCGATGGAGGCGGCGACGGACGTCGGCCCGCTCTCCAGCGAGCAGGGCCGCGCCGACCTGGAAGAGCTGGTGGACGACGCGCTCAGCCAGGGCGCGACGGCCCTGTGCGGCGGCCGGCGCCCCGAGGGCTTCGACCGCGGCTGGTTCTACGAGCCGACGGTGCTCACCGGGGTCACACCGGCGATGCGCATCCACCGCGAGGAGGCGTTCGGACCCATCGCGACGCTGTACCGCGTGGCCGGTATCGACGAGGCCGTCGAACTGGCCAACGACACGTCCTTCGGGCTCAGTTCCAATGTGTGGACCCAGGACGAGGCGGAGATCGAGCGCTTCGTCCGCGATCTGGAGGCGGGCGGCGTCTACGTCAACGGCATGACGGCCTCCCACCCCGCGCTGCCCTTCGGCGGCGTGAAGCGCTCCGGTTACGGCAGGGAGCTGGCGGACCACGGCATCCGCGAGTTCTGCAACGCCACCACGGTCTGGCGCGGCGCCTGAACGCCCCCCGCCCGTCCCGCACGGGCGGCGCGTACCCGGCGGGCGGCGCGTCGACCTCACACCCGGCGCTCACCGCCGAGGAGCGCGAGGAGTTCGGCGGTGGCGCGTACGTCGCCGAAGGAGCGGTAGACGGTGCGCAGGGTGGCGTTGTGGTCCTGGTCGCGGCCCGCCGCGTTGGCGTCCGCGACCAGGACGACCCGATAGCCGAGCGTGGCGGCGTCCCGCGCCGAGGACTCGCAGCACACGTCGGTGACGGTGCCGGTGATCAGGACGGTGTCGACCGCGCGTTCCTCCAGCAGCCCGGGCAGCGGGCAGCGGCCGGGAAAGAAGGCGCTGGGCGCCGTCTTCTCGACCAGCAGGTCCTCCCCGCGCACGGTGAAGTCCGCGCACAGCCGCCCCGCGAGGGGGCCCGTACCGCCCGCCGTGCGGTAGACCTCGGCCGCCTCGGGACCGTAGAACTCCTCGGCCGCCGGGGTGGGTTCGGCCACGGCGGGCAGCACCCATGCCACCGTGCCGCCCGCTGCGCGCAGCGCCGTGGCCAGCCGCTGGATGTTCGGGACGATGCCACGGCAGTACGGGTTGGCCTCCACGAAGAACGGCACCATGTCGACCACGACGAGCGCGGTACGGGCCGGCCGCAGCAGCGGGTAGGCGAACCGCCGCCCGCGGCGCGTCTCTTGGCGCGCGTACTCACGCTCCTCGATCCGCCACGCGTGCACAGGCGCCGCGCTGAACGTGCCTTCGGCCGTCTCCCGTGTGCCGTCGTTCATCCCGGACTCTCAGACTCACTGGCTCTCAGACTCACTGACTCACTGGCTCCCGGACTCACTGACTCCTGGACCCGCTGGCTCCCAGGCGGACCGGCCGACGCTCTCGAACAGTGCTTCGGCCTCCTCGATGCCGCGCTTCAGCGCGCCGGGGTCCGTGGTCAGCCCGGCGATGATGCCGTCGACGGCGCGGAGGCCGGCGCGGGCGAGGAGCCGCTTCTCGTTGGTGACCCACTCGCCGCGTGCGGCGAGGACCGCGTGGGCGGTCTGCATGGCCGCGTTGGCGAGCGCGCCCGCGACCTCGGTGAGACCGCCGCGCGGAGCGTTGTTGGCCTCGGCGTACAGGAGGGTCGCCGCCGCCTTGCCGCGCCAGTGCGCCGCTGCGCTCTCGCGGAGCTGTGCCGGGTAGTCGGGGCGTGGCAGGGTGCCGCGCAGGACGCGGCAGAGTGCCAGTTCGGCGGCCACCAGATAGCTGGGGATGCCCGCGAGATGGAACATCAGCGGTTCCCAGTGGAAGCGGCCCTCCGCCGCCTCGGCCAGCTCGTGTTCGACCGTGTCGAGGTCCCGGTAGTGGATGTCGACACGGCGGCCTTCGACGGTGAGCCAGGCGCCGCCGTTGAAGACTCCGCCTCCCCAGCCGCCGATCTCGGAGACCTCGCCTTCCCAGCCGACGGCGCGCAGGTCGTCGGGGTCGAAGGCGCCCCTGTAGTACAGCGCCAGGTCCCAGTCGCTGCCGGGCCCGTGTGTGCCTGTCGTGCGGGACCCGCCAAGGGTGACGGCCTCGACGGTGGGCAGAGAGGCGAGCCGGTCGGCGAGGCGGTCGAGGAACGCCTCGTCCTCAGCGGCTCCGTTGCCGCTCTCGGTGTGCGCGGGGCGTGGGGTGTCGGTCATGAGGATTCCGTTCCATGGAAGTGAGCGGGAAGCATGCGTGTCCGCACCACAGGCCGCGTACGCGGTACGGGCCTCGTCCGCACGGCACGCCGGACACCGGAGCTGTGCTCGTACGGCGCCGTCGCGAACTGCCGCGCGGGGGGCGGTGCGGTGCGGGGTGCGGGGAATCCTCACTTCATGCGGCCGAAGCTAACACGGCGCCGCACGCCGTGCGACAGTGGCCGCCGCCGCGACGGCGAGGAGCAGCAGCACGGCGGGCGACAGCGCGAGAGGGACGCCGTGGCGTAGGTGGAGCCAGGCGCCGAAGAGCGCGCCGGCGAACATCGCGACGACCGACAGCAGGCGCCGCACCATGGGGGCGCCAGGCCGGTCGGAGACCATGCCGGTCAGGGTCGTGGTGAGCACGGTGGTCGCCATGTCGGGCACGGCCAGCCCCCGTACGACGGCGTTCTGGAGCCCCATGCCGCAGGCGAGCGCCACGATCAGCGCGTAGTGGCTGACCCGCCAGGCCGCGCCGGCCAGCGACGCGCCGACGAGGACGGCGTGCACCAGGACCAGCGTCGCGAAGAGCCGCTCCCGGTGGCCGATGTGGCCGACGAGGCGCCCGCCGCCTGCCGCAGCGGCGAGAAAGGTGAGGAGCGCCAGCAGCGCGGCGGGCGCGGACAGTTCGTGGGAGCCGGCGAGCGCGAAGCCGAGGAAGACGACGTTGCCGGTCATGTTGGCCACGAAGACGCGGTCCAGAGCGAGGAAGCTGACCGCGTCGACGATGCCGGTGACGAAGGTGAGGACCACGAGCAGCGGCGGCAGCACGCCGTGGTGGCCGGGGTCACCGGGGAAGAGGCGGGCCGCTGTCCGATCGAGCACAGTGCGCATGCCCTCTCCCTTCGGCAGCCGCACGGCACGCCCTGAGCCCGACGTGCGCCCCGGCAGCACCGGTCAGCGCCGCGTCCGGGTACGGGCGGACTCGTGCGGCTTCCCCTCTCGATGCGAACGAGGTCCGGCCTGTCCCCGGCGTCAGCTGCCGGGCCCCGGACCCCGGATGGCGGACCGGACCGGGTGGCGGACCGGGTGCGGGAACGAAGAGGCGGGGCGTTAGCGTGACCCGCTGTGGACGAGGTCGAGGTGGCGGAGGAAGTGGCAGAGGGAGCGGACGGTGAGGCCGGCGAGTGGCCGGTCGCGCCGGGTACGACGGCGCTGAGTGTGCCCGTAACGGAGGCGGACGCCCTGGTGAGCGGCTGGCGCGCGCGTTACGACACGGCGGCGCGGCACGGCGGAAGCGCGCATCTCACGGTCCTCTTCCCCTTCCTCGACCGCCACATGGTGGACGCCACGGCGCGCACGGCGCTCACGGAACTGTTCGCCGCGCACCCGCCGTTCGCCCTCGAACTCGCCCGCTGCGCCCGCTTCCCCGGCGTGCTGTACCTGGTGCCCGAGCCCATGGCGCCCCTGCGCGCCCTCACCAGGGCCGTGACGGACAGGTGGCCGGAACACCCCCCGTACGGCGGCCTGTTCGGCGACCTCGACCCGCATCTGACCGTCGCCAACAGCGGTGGTGAGGCCGTCCATACGGCGATCGAGAAGGACCTGGCGCCCCGGCTGCCCCTCACCGCGCGCGTGCGTACCGTCGATCTCGTGGTCCACGACGGCACCCGCTGGCGGCCCTGGCTCTCCTTCCCGCTCGGGGCCGGTTCACCGGACGCGCCACGGGCGGGCACGGGCACGGGCGGGGCCGCCGCGTCCGCGCCGTGAAGGAGCCGGCGTGCGCGGGCCGTTGGCAGCTGTCGCGGGGACGGTGAGTCCCGGTCCGAGCGAGGCCGCTGCCCCGGCCCTGTGAGCAGCACGGAATGCCTGGCCGCACTCATGTGTTTTTTCCCGCGCTGTGTTTCCTCCCGGCGCCGCTTTTTCTGTCCTTCCACGGAATGTGAGGGCACACCCATTGGCACACCCATTGGCAAGCCCGTCGGCAAGGAATCCGACGCGATCACCACACGGACGAGTGGATGGCACACGCACAGGTTCGGTGACTCCATTTCCGCCTTCTACGTTTTTCCTGGCACCGATGCCGGTGACGGGAGAGGAATCGTGGGAAGCAGTTTCAAACGGCGGGATGTCGCGGGGATGGTGAATCCCACGACGGGGGCATGGGACCCCGTTCTGTACTGGTACGCCAGAGCCGTCGGAGAGATGAAGAAGAAGGACAGAAGCGCGTCGGACTCCTGGCTGTTCCAAGCCTTCACGCACGGCGTTCCGAAATCAGAGGGTGTGCGGCCGACGGACCCTGACGAATGGCGTCAGTGTCCTCATGGAAACCAGTATTTCCTGCCGTGGCACCGCTGGCATGTCTATTACTTTGAACGGATTGTCCGGCGCGTCATCGTCAAGGATCTGGGGCAGCGGGACCAGGCGCACTGGACGCTTCCCTACTGGAACTACGCCCATCTCGACGCCGCTTTCGACCCGCTTCTCGGCGGGGCGCAGTCCGCCGAGGAGTACCGCAGGATCCCCTTGGCGCTCCGCCAGGAGAGAATGCGCGACCCGCGGGGGCAGGAAGAGGGTCCGAACCCGCTCTACCTCAAGCCCCATGATGCGAACGGGCGTTGCCGGGGCGCGGAGCCGATGACGTACGACCAGGTCGACCCCGCTGCGGCGATGCGTGAGCGGCACTTCGAACCGGTGGACAGGCGTGCGGTGTCCGGGTTCTCCGCGGTTCTGGAGCGCTGGCCGCACGGGAATGTGCACACGGCGGTGGGCGGGCTGATGGGAAAGGTGCCGACGGCGGGCCAGGACCCCGTGTTCTGGCTGCACCACTGCAACATCGACCGGCTCTGGTACGCGTGGCTGTCCCGGGGGCACACGCTGCCGACGGGCTGGCAGTGGCCGGCCGTACGGCCGCAGCACGCAGAGCACGAGCACGGCAAGGACCTGCCGTTTGTGCTGCGCGACGAGAACGGCGGACAGCACAGGTTCACGGGTCCTGTCTTCACCTTCCCTGAGGACGCGTACGAGTACGAGTCCCTGACCGACGGCACCGGCTCCGACGCCCCGCCGAAGGCGCGTCTGGGCGTCGTTCCGCCGGTCGGCGCCGTTCTGGTCGCCGGCACGGACGAGGAGACGGCGCTCGGCGCCGGGCAGCTCGCCCTCGACCTCGTCCCGGAAGCGGGCAGGGAGGAGGCCATCGGCTCCGCATTGGAGGGGAACGCGGGGGAAGATGGCTCCTCCCTCGTCCTGCTCACCTTCGAGGGCGTACGCGCCGACGCGCCGCCGTGCACGAACTTCCGCGTCTTCCTCGGCGACGACACACGGGACACCAACCCGTGCGGCGACGCGTTCGTCGGCCTGCTCACCTTCTTCGGGGCGGTCGGTGAGGACGCGGAGATGACGGAGGACGGCGCGGGACTGACGTTCCGCTTCGACGTCACCGAGACGCTGAGGGACCTGCGCGGCGGCTCCGCGTGGTCCGGCGCCGGAGTGCCGACAGTGCGCATCGCCCCCGCCGAGGAGCCCTCCTTCGAGGGCGTCAACGCGCGCTTCTCACGGGCGAGCTTCACGGTGACCTGACGCGGAGGCGACGCGGCTCAGGGGTACGCACGGAGGCGCGAGGAGAAGTGAGGCGAACGGGCCCCGCCGGGATGTCGATCCTGGCGGGGCCCGTTCGTATAAAGGGTGAGAGACCGGCAGGAGGCCGGTCGCGAGCCGAAGGAGAGCGACGTGGGGCAGTATCTGCTCAGCATCTACCAGCCGGACGGCGGGACACCGGAGCCCGAGGTCCTGGACCCGATCATGGAGCGGGTCGAGGCCGTGAACACCGAGATGCGGGAGGCCGGCGCCTGGGTCTTCGCCGGTGGCCTCTTCCCGCCCGAGACGGCCACCGTCGTACGGCTGAGCGGGGACGAGGTGCTCACGACCGACGGCCCGTACACCGAGGGCAAGGAGCACCTGGGCGGCTTCACCGTCATCGAGGCCCCCGACCTGGACGCCGCGCTCGCCTGGGGCCGCAAGCTGACGCGCGCGATGACCCTTCCCATCGAGGTCAGGCCGTTGCAGGGCGGAAGCTGCGGGTGACCTCGGCGGGTCGGCCGACGGAGAAAGCGGGGATCGAGCGGGTCTTCCGGGAGGAGTACGGGCGTGCGGTGGCCGTCCTGGTACGGCGATTCGGCGACATCGGCCTCGCGGAAGAGGCGGTGCAGGAAGCGTTCACCGAGGCGGTCAGGCGCTGGCCGGAAGCGGGAGCGCCACCGAGCCCCGCCGGCTGGATCGTCACCACCGCGCGCAACAGGGCACTCGACCGGCTGCGCAGGGAAGCCTCCCGCGAGGACCGGCACGCGCAGGCCGCCCTGCTGTACGCGGCGGACGACCAGCCGGAGGAGGGGCCCGTGCGGGACGACAGGCTGCGGCTCCTGTTCACGTGCTGCCACCCGGCGCTCGGCATGGGCGCACGGGTGGCCCTCACGCTGCGGCTGCTGGGCGGACTCACCACAGCGGAGATCGCGCGGGCCTTTCTGGTGCCGGAGCCGACGATGGCCCAGCGGCTGGTGCGCGCCAAGGCGAAGATCCGCGACGCCGGCATCCCCTACCGGGTGCCGCGCGACGCGGATCTGCCCGAGCGGCTGCACGGCGTGCTGGCCGTCGTCTATCTGGTCTTCAACGAGGGGCACACCGCCAGCTCGGGCGAGCGCCTGGACCGCGAGGACCTGGCAGCGGAGGCGGTGCGGCTCGGCCGGCTGCTGGTGGAACTGATGCCCGACGAGCCGGAGGCAGAGGGGCTGCTCGCGCTGATGCTGCTCGTCTCGGCGCGCTCGGCGGCGCGCACCGGATCCGACGGGAGGCTGGTGCTGCTGTCCCGCCAGGACCGCGGCCTGTGGGACCGCGAACTGATCGCTGAGGGGCAGGAGTTGGTCCGCCGCTGCCTGCGGCGCCGCCGTCCCGGCCCGTGCCAGGTCCAGGCCGCGATCAACGCCGTGCACAGCGAGGCCACGACGGCTGCCCGCACGGACTGGGGCCAGATCCTGCGTCTCTACGACCAGTTGCTCAGCCTCACACCCACACCCGTGGTGGCGCTGAACCGCGCGGTCGCCGTGGCCGAGGTGCACGGGCCCGCGGAGGCGCTGGCCCTGGTGGACGGGCTGGAGCTGGAGAGCTACCACGTCTTCCACGCCGTACGCGCCGACCTCCTGCGCCGCCTCGGCCGCTGCTCCGAGGCGGCGCTCGCCTATGAGGCGGCGCTGAACCGTACGGCCAATGAGGCCGAGCGCCACTTTCTGCGCCGGAGCCGAGCGGAGCTGGACGGCATGTGACCCGCACGGGCCGTCCGGCCTGGTCCGGCGGAGTTCAGGGCGGCTGCGAGGGTTCGGCCGGCTCCGGGGGATGCGGACGGCCGGGCGCCCCGTCCGCGTGTCCGGCGCAGATGCCGCGTCAGGCGCGGTGTGCTGCCGGGATCTCCTCGGCCGCGGGTACGGGGCCCGGTGGGGTGCCGTCACCGAAGGGCCGGCCGCCGAGCTGTTCCCGGTGGTGCGGCTCGTGCCAGCCCGACAGGTCGGGTCCGGCGGGCACGATGCCCGTGGGATTGATGCCGAGGTGCACGCCGTAGTAGTGGCGCTTGATGTGGTCGAAGTCGACGGTGTCCCCGAAGCCGGGCGTCTGGTACAGATCGCGGACGTACGCCCACAGCACCGGGTCCCCGGCCAGCTTGTTGCGGTTGCACTTGAAGTGGCCGTGGTAGACGGGGTCGAAGCGGACGAGGGTCGTGAACAGCCGGATGTCGGCCTCGGTGAGGGTGTCCCCGACGAGGTAGCGCTGATCCCTCAGCCGTTCCGAGAGCAGGTCGAGGCGGCGGAAGACATCGCCGTACGCCTTCTCGTACTCCTCCTGCCCGGTGGCGAAGCCCGCGCGGTACACACCGTTGTTGAGGTCGCGGTAGACGCCCTCAGCCACCTCGTCGATCTCGTCGCGCAGTGCTTCCGGGTACAGGTCGGGCGCCCCTGGCCTGTGGTGGTCCTTCCACTCGGTGGACAGGTCGAGGGTGATCTGCTGGAAGTCGTTGGTGACCAGCTCACCGCTGGGGACGTCCACGATCGCGGGGACGCTGACACCGCCGGGGTACCCGGTCTCGCGCTTGTCGTACGCCTCGTGGAGAAAGCGGATGCCGAGGACCGGGTCGCGGCCTCCGGGGTCGAGCGTGAAGCGCCAGCTCCTGTCGTCCTGGATGGGGTCGGTGACGCCGAGCGAGAGCGCGCTCTCCAGCCCCAGCAACCTTCTGACCACCAGGGCGCGACTGGCCCACGGGCAGGCCCGGGAGACGACGAGCCGGTAGCGGCCCGCCTCGACAGGCCAGCCGTCCCTGCCGTCCGCGGTGATCCGGTCGGCGAAGTGGCTCCTGGACCGCTTGAAGGGCTTCTTGCCGTACGCGGTGTTCCCGGCACCTTCGCCGGTGTCAGCGGGGCTCATTCCCGGTGTCCTCCTCACGGGGGCGGGCCGGGAGTCTCCCTCCCGTCCTCCCCCGCATCCCATCACCGATACGTCCGCGACGCACGGGGTGCTGGGCCCCGCGCGGGATGTGAGGCGCGCCGCCGTCGGCGGGTGAACAGGGGTGGAGGGGCGCTTCAGTTGGCGCGTGTCGCCGGCCGGGGCGGCACGGCACCCGGTTACGTTGCCGAGCGCCTGAAGCCGCACTACTTTGAGTGGTCGGCCACGTTGAATCCATCAGTGCGGCGCCACCGGTGAGCACCCCGGGAAGCGCAGCACCCCGGTGCCGCACCCCCGGGCGTCGCCCCTCCTACGCCGTACGCCGCGGAACAGCGCACCGAGACCGTTGCGCGCCTCCCGGAGGAGAACCCCGGCCTCCGGCCGCGAGGAGCCTGACGCTGAGGGTACGGCGCGGCCGGGCCGGACCGCCGAGGCCCCCCCTTCTCACCCGCGTGTGGGGGCGCACCGACCGCCCAAGAGGCCGTCATGTCACTTCCCGTCCTGCCACCGAGGCCGTACCCGCGGTACGCGCCGCACTCGGCACCCGGGGCAGGAGCTGCGGCTGATGCGGCTCTTCGGCCGGGACGGCCTCCGTACGGAACCTGACGGCGGACGCGTCCGTACGGAACCTGGCGGCGGGCGGGACCGGCGCTTTCGTCGGCATCGCCTGCAGGACGAGCAAGCGGCCGGCGAACGCGACACCCCGGCGGGCGACGGGAGTTGAGCCGGTGACCGTGGCCGGTGACCGTTCGCCCGTTGTCCGTTCGCCCGGTGATCCCGGTGTGGTCCGTCGGGCGTGCGTTCAGCGGCCCGGCGGGAGTGCGTTCAGCGGATCAGGGGCGAGGCGCGGGCCACGAAGTCCTCGATGGCCTGCCTCGCCAGGGTGTCCAGGGCATCGTGCCCGGCCTGGTCACCCGCCGTCGACATGTCCCGCGTGCGGTCGTAGGCGTGCTTGGCCGCACGGACGACCTCCGTGTCCTCGGTGACCAGATCGACGCGGTAGAGCACTTGCCTCGCCACGGTACGCAGGCGGTGTGCCTCGTCGCGCGCTCTGAGGAACGCCTCGCCCTGTGGGTCCTGCTGCCTGCCGTACCAGCGTTCCGCCTGGCCGCGGCGGTACTCCTCCGCCGCGGCGGCGAACGCGCTGTACGTGGCGATGCGTTCCTGCCAGAGCGCCTCGGACCGTGCGAACCGCTCACCGCGGCGTGCCGCGTCGAGCTGGAAGAAGTGCGTGACCACCACGCCGATGAGCGTGCCGGCGACCGCGACACCGCTTGTCCATATCGCTTCCACGGCACGAGTGGATCACAGGCGGCGGGGTGGGAGGTACCGGCGGACGCGTCAGCCGGCCGTGCGGGCCGCCTTGACGAAGGTGTGCACGTCGTCCTCGGTGGTGTCGAACGCCGTCATGAGGCGTACGACCCCGCTGTCGGGGTCCCAGGTGCCGAACGAGTAGCGCTCACGGAGCCGTTCGGCCATGCCTTCGGGCAGTACGGCGAAGACGGCGTTGGCCTCGACGGGGTACACCAGGCGTACGCCGGGGACGGTGGAGAGGCCGTCGGCGAGCAGTGTGGCCATCGCGTTCGCGTGGCGCGCGTTGTCCAGCCACAGCCCGTCGGAGAGCAGCGCGAGCAACTGCGCCGAGACGAACCGTGCCTTGGAGGGCAGCTGCGTGGTGGCCTTCTTGACGTACGCGGTGCCGGAGACGGCGTCCGGGTCGAGCACGATGACGCAGTCGCCGTACAGAGTGCCGTTCTTGGTCGCGCCGAACGAGATGACGTCAACGCCGGCCTCGGTGGTCAGCCGCGCGGGGGAGACGCCCAGGGTGGCGGCGGCGTTGGCGAGCCGTGCGCCGTCGAGGTGGAAGCCCAGTCCGTGTGCGTGCGCCTCGGTGGCGAGCGCTTCCAGTTCGCCGGGCGTGTAGCAGGTGCCCAGTTCGGTGGTCTGGCTGACGGAGACGACGCCCGGCTGGGCGTGGTGCATGTTGCCGAGGTCACGGGTGTATCTGCGGATGCCTTCGGGGGTGAGCTTGCCCTCGGGTGCGGGAACGGTCAGCAGCTTGAGGCCCGCGTGCTCGGGCCCTGCCGTCTCGTCCGTGTTCAGGTGCGCCGAGTCGGGGCAGATGACGGCCTGCCAGCGCGAGGTCATGGCCTGGAGCGCGACGAGGTTGGCTCCCGTGCCGTTGAAGACCGGGTACGCCTCGGCACGCGGCCCGAAGTGCTCGCGTACGACCTCGCCGAGGCGTGCGGTGTAGACGTCGCCGCCGTAGCTGTCCTGGTGCCCGCCGTTGGCCGCGGCGAGCGCGGCCATGACACGCGGGTGTGCGCCCGCGCAGTTGTCGCTGGCGAAGTCGTGCCAGGACGGGTCGTGCAGGACGGGAGCCGTGGGCTCCTCACTCATGGGGTCTCCTTCGGTCGGGCCCGTCGGTTTCGGGCGCCTTCGGTCTGTGTGGGGGCGGAAGGGGAGGCGGACTACGCGCGTGCCGCCGTGCGGACGGTGTCAGCCGTCGAGCGCCGTACGGAACGTGTCGAGCGTGTGCCGCACTCCGGCGCGCAGCGCCGCCGCGTCGGTGTCGGCGGCGACCAGGTGGACGGGAGGCAGGTGCGCGGCGAGCGCGATGTTGCCCGCGAACAGGCCGCCGATACGGCCGTGTTGGCGTGCGGCATCGAGCGCCTGGCGGATGGCGGCGATCACGGCGGGGTCGTCGGCCGCGCGCCTGCCCAGCGAGAGCGCGAGGTCGTACGGGCCGGCGAAGAGGCCGTCGACACCGGGGACCGAGGCGATGGCCGCCGCGTGCCGCAGCCCCTCGGCCGTCTCGACCATCGGCAGCAGCAGAGGTTCAGCGGCGGGCCCCGCGCCGCCGGTCAGCGAGGCGCGGGTCAGACCCGTACTGCGCGCACCGTACGGCGGATGGCGAACGGCGCGTACGAGCGCCGCCGCCTGCTCGGCCGACTCGACGGCGGGCACGATCACGCCGGCGGGGCCCGCGTCGAGGACGCGCGCGAGCAGCGCCGCGTCGTGCGAGGGAACACGGACGAGGACAGGTGTGCCGGAGGCGTCGGCCACGCGCAGCAGGGGCGGCACGTCCTGGGGTTCGAGTGCGCCGTGCTGGAGGTCGATCCCGAGCCAGTCGAGGTCCGTGCCACGCAGGGCCTCCAGCCCGAACGGGGTGAGGAAGCCGGCCCACAGGCCGAGCAGGGCGGGAGGTCCGCCGGTGCTCTCGCGCAGCGCGTCGGCGAAGGTGTGCGGGCTGAGCGGCATGGTGGCTCCTGGGGGAACGGGCGCGGGCGGGGTCGCTGACGGGGGCTCATTCATGGGCGCGGCTTCGTGCACCTTCATGGACGCGCTTCGTGTGCGCGACCTCATGGGCGGTCTTTGTGTGCACGCCCTCATGGGTGCGTCTCTGTGTGCACGCCCTCATGGCTGCGCTTCGTGTGCGCGCCCTCATGAGTGCGCGTCCAGGGCGCGGCACGCCATCTGGAGGGCGAGGCGCTGGCTGGGGTCGTCCAGGTCGACGCCGAGGCGTTCGCGGATCTGCCGGACGCGGGCGCCGACGGTGTTGCGGTGCACGCCCAGCGTCTGGGCCGTGGCCACGGCTGAGCCGCCGCTCTCCAGGAACGTCCGCAGGGTGTCCAGCAGGTGGGCGTGTTCGCGGTCGCGCAGCGGGGCGAGCGCGGTCTCCGCGAAGGCGCGGGTGACCTCGGAGCGCTGCCAGGTGGCGAGCAGCCGCGCGACGCCGAGTTCGTCGGCGTGCTCGACGGCGGGCCTGAACGCGTGGCTGCGGGCCAGCGAGGCGGCGTCCCTGGCCTCGGTGAGGGTCTCGGCGAGGCCGCCTGGGCCCAGGCGTGCCCGCCCGATACCGGCCACGAGGCCCCACGAGCGCGGCAGCCCCGTGATCACCACCCGCAGGGCGCGCAGGAGTTGACGGGCTTCCTCGGGGCGCGGCTCCAGTTCGCCGCTGGTCCACAGGGCCCAGCCGTCACCCCTGTCGACGACGGCGACGGTGTGGACGCCGTGCCGGGCCAGCCCGTCACGGTGCTGTCCGAGCACGCTGTCGCGGTCCTCGCGGGCGCGGGAGTTCTCCATGGTGAGGTGGATTCCCGCGTGCCAGTCCTGGAGCCGCCAGCCCAGGGACAGCGCGTTCTCGACGACATCGCGGCTGACGGTGTCGCGCGCCGCCATGATCTCGGCGAGCAGCCCGGTCTGGAAGACGGCGTCCCTGCCCGCACGCGCCCGCTGCCCGGTGAGCCAGGAGCGTACGAACGGCTCGGCGACGGCGAGTGCGACGCCCAGCGTCTCGGTCCTGTCGGCGTCGGCGCGCTCAAGGGTGATCGCGAGCCAGGCGGCGGCCCTGTTGCCCTCCTGGTCGTGCACGGGGTGGACGAGGAGGTGGGCGGCGCTCTGCGGTACGGGCAGGTCCAGGCGCAGTCCGGGTGGCACCGTGACGGGTTCGCCGAGGATGGGCGTGCCGTCGGAGGTGACGAGGGAGAGCGGTACGGCCAGGATCCGTTCGGCAGCCGCGAGGATGTCACGCCCGGTCTTCTTGGCCGTGAGCTGCCGTACAAGGGCGAGCACGGTTCTGGCGCGGGTGAGTTCGTGCGCCCGTATCCGTACGCCCAGCTCGAACAGGAGCGTGGCGGGCTCGGCACGCTCCAGCCACAGGAGGGGAATCCCCAGCCGGTCGGCGAGCCGCATGCCGGACAGCAGCGGCCTGGTACGGCCGGCGGCGACCAGCAGCGCCGCCGCGCCCGCCTCCTGGGCGCCGCGCACCAGCGCGTCGAGCCGGTGCGGCGGGGTCACCTGGGTGTCGTCGCAGACCAGGAGATGCCCCTCGACACCAGGCGGCTCCGGCTCCCCGGCCGCGTCGGCCTCTCCCCCGGCCGCCGGCCCGGCTGTGCCCTGCCCGGCAGCGCCCGGCTCACGGCCCGTTGCCGTGTACCGGGAGACGTCGGTGACGGGGCGCTCCAGGCCGCCGTGCCCGGCGAGGGTGACGGCGCCGTCGAGCAGGGGGTCGGTCAGCAGGTCGGCGACGCGTATCCGTGCGCTGCCCCTCATGTGCGCCCCCTCTCCCCCGGCGCCCAGGGATCCTGCGGCGCCGCCGGACTCCTGGGCGTACCCGGGTCCTGCGGCGCACCCGGGTTCTGCGGCGCACCCGGGTTCTGCGGCGTCTCCTGGCCCGCTGCGCGGAAGCCGGCTCCGGGTGCGAGCGCGAGCCCGTAAGCGGCGGGGCCGACGAGCCGCGCGGCCTCCCGCGGCCACTGGTGGAGCGCGGGCAGGCGCAGCAGCAGGACCGTACGGCCTGTGCGGAGCTGGTCGGAGCGTACGGGCGTGTGCTCCACGGGGTCGACGGCCACGATGATCTCCGGAGTGGCTGCGACGGTCTCGCCGTCCACGGTGACGGCGAGGAGTTCGTCCAGCAGGTCGACGCGGACGACGGCGCCTGTCGCGTGGTCGTGCAGGGTGACGCTGCCCGTCGTGGCGCCGCGCCGGGGCTGTATCTCGTCGATGCGGGCCGCTGACAGCAGCCGCGCGCCGATCCGCGCCGCGAATTCGGCGGGCGGCGCCGAGCGCGCGGCGAGGTACGTCTCGCCCAGGCGCAGGCAGGCGGTGAGGGTGCCGGGGATGCCCGAGGCGCGCAGCACGCGTGCGGTGACGGGGTGCAGCGCCAGCGCGGCGGCGCCGCCCATCGCCGCGAGGTTGGCACGGACGAGGGGTTCGACGGCGCGGGGCGCGCAGGAGGTGACGAGCACGGTGTCGCCCGCCGGGTCGACCACGGCGAAGGGGGTGGCCTGGTGACCGTCGACGGCGAGGGTGAGCTGGTCGACGCGGGGCAGGGCGCGGCCCATGAGGTCGCCGTCCACGACGGGCAGGCCGAGCCCCGTGGCGGCGAGCGCGGGGATGAGCGCGTTGAGCCCGCCGATCTCGATGATGCCCACGGCGTCGGCCCGCCGTCCCACGGCGCTCTCGACGGCGCGTACGGCGCGTACGAAGTCCTCGGCGGCGACGAGCCGTTCGGCCAGCACGTCGGGCGCTCCGACGTGCCCGACGTGCACCACCAGCGCGTCGTCGGGGAGCGCCGGGGCGGCGACGAGGGGTACGGGTCCCGCGGCGAGCGCGTGGCGCAGGAGGCGTGCGGGTACGCCGACGTCGCCGCCGCCTCCGGAGCCGAGGAGGGTGGCTCCGGAGGCGAGCGCCGGCAGGTCGGCGGGGGCCAGCCGGTGCGCCCCCGCCGGTACTTCCGCCGGCCCGCGCGCCGCTGGTCCCAGGGTGTTCCCCGTCGTGCTCCTCACAGGCGGATCATGGCAGACGTGCTGGTCACACCGGTACGTAAGGGTGGTCGTAGCCGAAGACACCTGGCCCGGCGAGCGCCAGGCCCTCGGGGGTGCGCCAGCGCGGGTCGCAGGGTGCGGCGACGACGCTGACGCGCAGCCCGTAGCGCAGGGCCTCGGTGGTGACGGGCTCTCCGGTGTCGGAGTCCAGGACACAGATGAGGTCCGGGACGCTGGCGAGGATCTCGCCGTCCCTGCGGGCCACGAGGTTCTCGTTCTGGAAGGCGAACTCCAGCGTGTGCCCGGCGTCCTCGGCGAGCCCCTCGAGTACGGCGTCGCCGCGTACGAAGCCGCCCGCCGTACCGCGCCGTACGTCGACGAGCTTGCCGGTGAAGATCCGGCGGCCCGCGAGCACGTCGGTCGCGGCGGCCACGGGGTCGGTGTGGTTCCTGGACGCCTCGCGGATCGCGGTACCGAGGCGTTCGCACAGGGTCATGGTGCCGCGCACCATGAACTCCTTGACCTGGGCCCCGGTGAGCGCGTACAGGCTGACGGCCGCGCTGCATCCCATCTCGACGGTCGCCGAGCGGGCCAGGCGCTCGGCCCAGCCGTTGTCGACGGTGCGCAGGATGAGGTCGTTGCCGCGTTCGTCGGCGACGGCCATCGGGGTGGCGGGGATGCCGCCGAGGGTGGGCAGCAGCATCTGGAGTTCGGGAAACGCGCGGCCCATGCCATCGGCGTCGATGAGGGGCAGCCCCAGTTCGGCGGCGGCGACGAACGGGATCATCGAGTTGAGGCCGCCCGCCTCGATGGAGACGGTGTGCGTGACGGTGCGCCCGAGCAGCTTCTCCAGCGCGCGCAGCGCCCGCGTCATCTCGTCGCCGGCGGGCAGCTTCTCCAGCATCACGGTGGGCGCACCCATGAACGCCGTCGGCACCACGAGCGCGTCGTCGGGCACCTCGTCCACGTCGACCAGCCGCACCGGGCCGTGCCGGTCGAGCGCCTGCTGCGCCAGCAGGCGGCCCACGTACGGGTCGCCGCCGCCTCCGGTGCCCAGCACGGCGGCGCCGCGTGCCATGTCCTTCATGTCAGCCGCTGTGATCTCACGCATCCCTGTCGCCTCCCAGGCTCAGCTCTCCGACGGCCTTGGCCCGCACGCGCGTCGCGTTGCCGGGGAGGTAGGCCAGTGGGACTTCCTCGATGTCGACGATCTCGACGGTGCCGGGCCTGGCCCCGGCGGCGACGGCGCGGTCGACGGCCTCCTGGCGTGCCTCGTCCAGCACGGCCTCGCGCTGCTGCGGGGAGACGGAGAAGACCCGGTCGACCTCTCCCCCGGCCTGCGCGATGGCGGCGCCGATCGCGTTGGCGACGGCGAAGTGCTCCGGCCTGATCACTTCGGAGGCGCCCGGCAGGTCGTCGGGCACCAGGATGCTGCCGCCACCGACGGCGACGACGGGCACCGGCTCGGCCGAGATCCGCATACGGTCGACGGTCTCGGCCATCCGCGCTCCGATACGGGCCAGCGCCCCCTCCACCAGGGACGGGTCCAGGTGCGCGACGCGCGTGCTGTTTCCGATGACGCCCGCGGAACCGATGTCGGCGCGGCCGGCGGCGACGGCGATGTCGGTGGCGGTGAGCTGGCCGCCACCGAAGACGAGGGCGCGTTCCGTCAGCCGGTAGCCGACGCTCTCGGGCCCCACGGTGATCCCGTCGGCCCCCTGCGCGACATGGCTGCCGCCGCCGATGCCGATGGACAGCACGTCGGGCATCCGGAAGTTGGTCTGCACCCCGGCGACGCTGACGTCCGTGGACGCCTCGCGCGGGAAGCCGTTGCGCAGGATGCCCACGTCGGTGGTGGTGCCGCCGACGTCAACGACGGCGCAGGAGGGCGTACGGGAGAGGAAGGCGGCGCCGCGCATGGAGTTGGTGGGCCCCGAGGCGAAGGTGGCGACGGGGTAGCGGCGCGCGTAGTCGATGTCCATCAGCGTGCCGTCGTTCTGGCTGAGGAACACGGGCGCACCGATGCCCGCCTCGGCGACGGTACGGGTGAGACCGGTGGTGACGTGGTCGGCGAGGTCCCGCAGTGCCGCGTTGACGATGGTGGCGTTCTCGCGGCCGAGCAGGCCCATGCGGCCGATCTCGTGCGAGAGGCTGACCGGGGCGCCGGGCAGCTGCTCGGCGATGATCTCGGCGGCGCGGTTCTCGAACTCGGCGTTGACCGGCGAGAACACCGAGGAGACGGCGAACGAGGTGGCGCCCGCCTGCACCGCCTTGTCGAGAACGGTACGGAACTCGAACTCGTCGAACGGACCGATCTCCGTGCCGTCGTACTCATGCCCTCCGTGGCACAGGAAGCTGTGCCCCCCGATGGCCGTACGCAGCCGCTGGGGCCAGTCCACGAGCGGCGGCAGGGCGCGGGTGGCGGGCAGTCCGAAGCGGATGGCCGCTGTCTGCGCGAGGGAGCCGCCCTCGACGAGGGCGTTGATGAAGTGCGTGGTGCCGATCATGACGGCCGCGATGTCGCCGGGCTCGAAGCCGGTCGTCTCGCGCAGGTCGCGCAGCGCGGCGACGATGCCGCCTGTGACATCCGCCGTGGTGGGCGCCTTGGTGACACCAAGGACAGCGCCCTCCGTGGAGTCGCGGATCAGTACGGCGTCGGTGTTCGTGCCACCGACATCGATGCCGAGTTTGAGCATCGTGGGTCCTTCCGTGAGCGGGCTCCAGCGACGATAGATACGGCTGTGGCACCGGTCACCGGGCACAGTGCCCCGCGCCGCGCCCGCACATGGGCAGGGTGCACACACCGCGGCGCCGCGTCCCTCCAGTGTCCGCCGGTAGGGCTCGCCGCGCGCGCTCCGGCAGGGTGAAGGGGATGGTCACCAGGGACCGGCGCCGGTGCGGAAGAGGGTGCCGACGAACTCGTTGAGCAGGCGTTCCTTGAGGCGTACCGGCAGCGCGTCCAGCATCGCCAGCACCCCCGCGCTGCGGGCGGGCAGACCGGGCCCGCCCTGGGGACCAGCGCCGTGCGGACCGCCGCCGAGGCCGCCTGCGGCGAGGACGGCAGCGGCCTCCTCCGGGGTGAGCGTGTCCGGCTCCAGCGCTGCGGCGAAGGCGACGGTGTCCGGATCGGGCAGCGGCGAGGGCAGGCGGCGCGCAGCGGCGAGCGCAGCCCGCAGGTCGGCCAGGAGCGGCCCCGTACGGCCGGCCGAAGCGGGGGTGAGCGTGAGGTGCAGGCTGGCGGGGCTGTCGCCGTGGGAGAGCTGGGGCTGGAGGTACCAGCCGCGCTCGCGCATCTCGTCGGCGGTGTGCAGCACGAGCCCGGTGTCCGGCTCACCGCCTTCGTCCAGCACGGTCAGCGCCACGAGCGAGGCCGAGGGTTCGCCCAGCACGCGCACCTCTCCGCTCGCGGCGAGCGGCGCGAGCCCGGCGAGCACCGCGTCGAGCGCCTCGCGGACCCGTACGGCCAGCGCGGTGTAGCCGTCGTCGCCGATGTGCTGGAGCACGGCCCAACTCTGCGCGAGCAGGCCCGCCGACTTGGTGCCTTGTGCCGTGGGGTTGACCACGGGGTAGCCGGGCCAGTCGGCGCAGGCGAAGTACTGGTGGCGGCGCAGTTCGGCGTCCCGGTAGAGGACGACGGAGGCGCCCTTGTCCACGTAGCCGTACTTGTGCAGGTCGACAGAGAGCGAGGTGACGCCCGGCACGGTGAGCCCGAACTCGGGTACGGGATGCCCGGCCCGCCGCAGATGGGGCAGCAGCCAGCCGCCCACGCAGGCGTCCACGTGGCACAGCACGCCACGCGCTGCCGCAGCGGCGGCGATCTCCGCGACGGGATCGAGGACGCCGTGCGCGTAGCTGGGCGCCGAGGCGACGGCGAGGACCGTACGTTCGGTGAGGGCCGCCGCCATGGCCTCCGGATCGGCGCGGTGGCTGCCGGGGTCGGCAGGCACGGTCACCAGGCGCACCCCGAGCCAGGCCGCCGCCTTGTGGAAGGCGGCGTGCGCGGTGCTGGGGACGAGCAGTTCGGGCGCGGTGACCCCGCGCTCCGCACGGGCGTGGTCCCGAGCGGTCTTGACGGCGAGCAGGATGCTCTCGGTGCCGCCGCTGGTGAATGTGCCCTGGGTCTCCGGGGTGCCCAGGAGACGCGCCGCCGCGGTGACGATGTCGTTCTCCAGCGCGGCGACGCTGGGGAAGACGGTCATGTCGAGCGCGTTGACCGTGGCGAACTCCGCGTACGCGGCTGCGGCCAGCCCGTCGAGCCCTTCGAGCCCGGAGTCGTAGACGTAGGCGAACGTACGGCCTCCTCGTGTGGGCGCGTCCCCGGTACGCAGCGCACGGAGGTCGGCGAGTACCGCCTCGGCGGGACGGGAGACGGGGTCACCGTCGGACTTGGGGCTCACGGGTCACCTTTCACGGGGCGCGCCGACGGGGCGGGTTTCCCGGGACGGACACGTCGGCGGAACGGGCGGGCACGAAACGGGCGAGGAGATTCCGGCGTTCCTCGGCGAAGGCGGGATCGGAGCGGTAGTCACCGTGGCCCAGGACCGGCCGGGGCAGGGGATGGTGGAGGCTGCGGCCGTAGGAGAGCGGGTCGAGCAGGGGACCACGGTCCACCCCGGGCACTCCCCCGGCCCCGGCCGACCCGGGCACTCCCCCGGCCTCTGACCCCCCGGCGCCTGACACCCCGGCTTCTGGCACACCGGTCCCTGGCGCACCGCGCCCGCGCGCCGGCCCGGCCGCTCCGGTCCCGGTCGCGGCCATGCCGGGTTCGACGGGTCCGCCGACCGGGTCGGTCAGCCGCCACAGGTTGCGCCAGCCCGCCACCTCGCGGTGCAGGGCCGACAGCGCGTTCGGGCCGAAGTAGGCGGGGAACCAGCGGCCGTAGATCCGCTCCAGCGGTGACCCGTAGGTGAGCAGGGCGACGCGGCGGCGTGTCTCGGGCGGCAGCTGCCATACGGCCGCCGCCGCGAGAACGCTGCCCTGGGAGTGGCCGGAGACGAGGACGCGCCCGCCCGTCATCTCCGTCCAGGTGGCGATGCGCCAGGTGAGGTCGGGTACGGCGCGCTCCGCGTAACAGGGCGGCGCGAACGGGTGCGCGGCGCGCGGCCAGAACGTGCCCACGTCCCACAGGATGCCGATGGCGCTGCGCGAGGAGGGGTCGCGGTAGGCGATACGGCCCCGGTTGAGGAAGAGCACAAGGCCCAGCGCGATCATCCAGGAGCCGAGGGACTGCGTGGTGTGGGCGAGCCCGGCGCCCTCGCCTGGAATCCCCTCGGAGAGGTAACCGTTGAGCACCGCCGCCGAGTCCAGCAGCAGCAGCGCCACCGCGGCGAGGCCGACCAGCCAGGGCGCCAGGTCCAGGAACCTGGCGCGGGTGATGGCGCGCGCGATGCCGCGTGTGCGCGTGCGGTCGGGGAGCGCTTCGGGGTAGGAGCCGTCCACCGCCCGCTCCAACCTGCGGGCTGTGCGGCGCCGTTGGAACAGCAGGACGCCCTGGACGAGCGCCGCGAGTGCCAGCAGTACGGGCAGGAAGCCCACCTGCCGGAGCAGTTCGGGCGCCGCGCCCGCGAGGTCGCCGCGCCGCCCGGTGAGCCAGTCGGTGACGCCCTGTACGGCGCCGGCTGCCATCGTTCCCGTCAGCACGCACGCGAGCACGGCGATGGCCGGGGAGGCGAGCCCGCGCAGGGAAGTCCGCGGGAGTGGCCACCGCAGGTACAGCCACACCCCGGCCACGGCGAGCACCGTGATCAGTGCTCCCTGGACGGCCGCGAGCACCCCGAAGGTCTCCGCACCCGGCAACCGTCCCGAGGAGACCCAGCCGGGGCGCGGCCACAGCGCGTAAGCGGCGGCGAGCGCCAGCACCGCGAGCCCGAACCCGGGCAGCCCCCGCACGGTCCACCCCTCCGTGCGGTCGTCGAGCCGGAACTCGCTGCGCCCTCGCACCGCGAGTACGTACACCGTCCACACAGCGCCGGCGACGATCAGCACGCCGAGCCCCCACCCCACCGCCCCGCGTACGGCGTCCGTTCCGGCCCTGTCGTGTGCTGCGGGCGCCGCGGTCAGCGCGCCGGCGACGACGAGGAAACCCATCGCCGTGTGCCCGGCGCGCAGCCGTGAGACCAGCCGCGCGCTGTACCAGAAGCCGGGGAGGGACAGCGACGGCGCCCCGGGGCCCTCGTCCCTCTCACCGGGGATGTTCATCGGCGGCTTGGACTCGTATGCGTCCCATGTGCGGCGCCCGAGTCGCCACAGCAATCCCACCAGCCCCGCCGGCACCAGTGCGGCCAGCACCAGCCGGGTGCCCGGCCCGGTCAACCAGCCGCCCGCACCGTTCTCGCCGGGGGCCAGTACGTCCATCCAGGAGTGCCGCCGCGCACACACGCGCGTTCCCGCGCACTGCCACGCGAACACATCGAGCGCCAGCTCGCACACCCCCGCGACCAGCACGACCGTGAGGCTCAGCGCCAGCAGCCGTACGCACACCCCGTGCAGCCGCACGGTCCTGCGGGCGCCACCGCGCCGGGTCGCGGGGCGCGTCCAGTGCGCGAGGTTGATCAGCGTGAAGGGCAGCAGGATCAGCCACAGCACCCGGGTACGGCTGCCGGTGACGAGGTTGGACCAGCTGTACGCCTCCGGTACGGGCCTCCCTGCGTACGCCTCCGGCCTGCTCTCCGCGTCCACGTCGCCGCTGCGGCGGTAGAGGCCGGCCGTGGTGTCGCCCTGCGTCTGCTCGACCCCAGGGTCGCCCAGCATCTCCCGGGGCTCGGTGCCCACGACGCCGTGCACGATCAGCTCCAACGCGACACGGTGCAGCGCCACCTCGGACCCCGGGCCCGCCTCGGGTCCCCCGGTGCCGAAACCGGCACCGGTCTCCGGCACCCCCTGATGGTGCCCGGCCACCACAAGCTCGGCGGGCTGCGCCAGGTGCCGCAACGGCTCAAGCAGGGACGGGCGTTGGGGCGCACTCCGAGCCTCCGGCATCGTGCTGCGCACGGCCAGCCGGCGGGAGGCCGCTTCGGCGCGCTCCAGCGTCTCCCGTACGACGCGGGCCTGCGGGTGCCGCGCCCCGAGCGTGGTGGAGGCCCGCTGCGAGGCGGCGGCCAGTACGTCCGTGAGGCGGTGCGCGCTGGTGAGGTCGCCCTCCTGCGCGGCGATCTCGTGGCGGGCCGAGGCGAGGGTGACCAAAGCGGCCAGGGCGCGGGGGTGTTCACTGCCCCAGCTGTCGATCAGCGCGTCGCAGACGGTCTCCAGTTCCTGGACCAGCTTCGCCGCCTCGCGCGTCCTTCCGTCGGAGCGCGCGGCGTGGAAGAGGACGGAGCAGCAGCGCATACGGATGTCGAGACGTTCGCGCGCGTTCCCGACGGAGGGTGCCAGCCGCCGCGCCCTGTGCGCGTATCCGACGGCCCCGTCCCAGTCGTCCGTACGCGCCGCGACGACGGCGAGTCCGGCGAGCGCGTGCGCGGTCTCCGCTTCGCGCCCGGCGCGGGCCAGCGCCTTGCCGAAGGCGTCGCGCGCGCCGCCGTGCCGGCCGGCCTCCGTGAACAGGACGCCGAGGCGCAGGTGCGTCGCGCAGTTGCCCTCCGGCGGGATACTGCGGCGCCTGATCCGTTGGGACGCCTCCGCCAGCGCGGCCTCGTACGCCTCGTCCTCGCCCGCCTCACGCAGCAGCGCCACGAAGAAGGCGAAGTCGCCCACGTCCTCGGGGCCGAGGATCAGCCAGGGGTGCGCGAGGATGGCGGGCAGTTCCTCGCGCAGCTCCTCACGCGCGCCGGCCTCGCCGCGCAGGACGCGCTCGACCGTTCCGATGACCTGCGGCCAGGACAGGGGCGCCGGCGCCGTCATCGTCCCTGGTCTCCCAACAGCTTGTCGGTGAGCCTCTTCAGCGTGCGGCTGCGGTTCTCCTCGGCGTCGGCCGCGGTGATCAGTCCGCTCTCCTCCCACTGCCGCAGCGAGACCAGGAGGCTGTTGGCGCCGCTGATGAGCTGGTCGTTCTCCACTCCTGCCAGCTGTGACCGCTGCGGCGGCACGTCGGCAGCCGACCGCGAAGGCCCGGGCCGCGGCGCGGAGACGAGGGCTCTGAGGTGCTCCACTCCGAAGTGCGGGAAGAGTTCCATGGCGTAGCGGACGGTCGCGGCGAACAGGACGTTGCTGCCGAGGGTCGCGTCCTGCCGGTTGAGCTGCTGCTCCAGGAGGATGCCGACAACGGGCCGCTCGTCCCCTGAACCGTCCCCGGCACCGTCCCCGGCGCCGGGGGCCGGGGCGGGGTCGCCCCCGGGGTCGCCGCTGAGGCCGGTACGGGTGTCGGTTCCGGGGACGGTCCCGGCTCCGCCTTCCCCCTCGCCTTCGCCCGCGTGCCGCTCCCCCGCCTCGACGGGGCCCCCGGAGTACCCGGCGAAGCTGCCGAGGATCTGGTCCACCTGAAGCTGCATGGCTTCCAGCTCCCCGCCCTCCACACACCGGTGGTCGACAGGTGCGTGGGTGACCTGGCCGCTCAGCTGCGCCGTCTCGTGCGGCGGGCGGTAGCGGCAGTACCAGGCGACCGCCGGCCTGGCGGTGTCCGTGCGGGGCGCGGCCGGGAGCCCGTGCGCGTGCGCGTCCTCGATGGTGACCAGGGCGAGGTCCCGCTCCTTGACCGCGTCGCACTTGCGCCCGCGAACGCGGCGTCCGTCGGGGAGTTCGAGGGCGAGGGTCGCGTCGTCGTGCGACAGGCCGCGCAGGCAGTGCAGCGCGGTCAGCACGAACCCCCGGGTGATCAGGAACCCGGCCCCGAGATATGTGTCGGCCTGGTACATGTGCACCCAGTGGCCCCGGCTCACCGCTGGCCGCCCCCTCGCTCCACGGTGAGCGTCACTTCGAAGGACGCCTCGGCCGACGCCTTGGAGAGGATCACCCCGGCCTCGGCCGCCAGCGTCAGCCCGAAGGTGACCTCCACGCTGCTGACCGACCAGCCGCCGCGCTCGGGCACCCCGGCCAACGAGTCCTGGGCGAGCGCCGAAGCCTGCACGATGGCCTGCTGGATCTCCTCGGAACGGTCGTCCAGCAACGAGGAGGCCCGGGTCCTGCTCCCGATCTGCCGCCCTCCGCGCGCGTCGAGTTCGACGGTCTCCACCCGCACGACCGGCTCTGCCCGTACATCCGGGACGCCCCGCCCGACCGGCTCCTCCCGCACGACCGGCCGCCCCCCTACGTCCCCCACATCCCCTGCATCAGGGGTCTGGCTCTTCGGGTGCTCCGGCTGCGTGCCGTCCTCCATCACCGCTCCCCTCGGCGGGCGTCCACCCACCGGCCCGGTGGGGTACCACCCGTCAACTCGCCCTCGTCCAGGGCAAGATCCTAGGCGCTCTCCAGGTAACGGAGTACGGCCAGAACGCGTCGGTGACCGTTCTCCGAAGGCGCGAGGCCGAGCTTGGCGAAGATGTTGGCGATGTGCTTCTCCACGGCCCGTTCGGAGACGACGAAGGCGGCGGCGATGGACTGGTTCGTCCGGCCCTCCGCCATCATCGCCAGCACCTCACGCTCACGGGGTGTGAGCGTGTCCAGCGCGCCGCCCCGCCTGCTCGCCCCGAACAGCTGCGAGACCACCTCGGGGTCAAGGGCCGTGCCGCCCGCCGCGACCCGGCGCAGCGCCTCGGTGAACTCGCCGATGTCCACGACCCGTTCCTTGAGCAGATACCCGACGCCCGCGGCGCCGTCGCCCAAGAGCTGCGCCGCGTACTTGGTCTCCACGTACTGCGAGAAGATCAGCACGCCCGTGCCCGGGTGGTCGGCGCGGAGGGTGACGGCGGCGCGCAGGCCCTCGTCCGAGTGGCCCGGCGGGAGCCGGATGTCGACCACGGCGGCGTCGGGGCGGTGTTCGGCCACCGCCGCGAGCAGGGAGTCCGCGTCCCCGACCGCCGCTGCCACCTCCACACCGCGCAGCGCGAGGAGTTGCACGAGGCCGTCGCGAAGGATGGCGGAGTCCTCGGCGATGACGACGCGCATGTCCCGTTGGCCCCTGTCTGCTTGTTCCCCGTCGTCCCGGCCGTCGTCCCCACCGGCCGTCCCGATCAGCCATCCCGGCCGGCTGTCCTGGTCAGCCGTCCCGGCAGTCGGCCCGGTGTCGTGCCCGCTCATGCCATGGGGAGCCGGACGGTGACCACCGTAGGCCCTCCCGGCGGGCTGTCGCACTCCAGCGTCCCGTCCACCGTGCGGACACGTGCCAGCAGTCCGGTCAGCCCGCTGCCCGCGCCGACGACGGCACCCCCGTGTCCTTCGTCGCGCACGCTCAGCACAAGCGCACGCGTCTCGGTGTACGCGTCCACGGTGAGGGACGAGGACCCGCTGTGCTTGGTGGCGTTGGCGAGCAGTTCGGCGGCGCAGAAGTACGCGATGGACTCCAGCGCCGGGTCGGGTCTGCGATGGATGTCGCAGCTCAACTCGGTGTCCAGCGGGCAGCCCGCGACGAGGGTGGCCAGCGCGGTCTCCAGGCCCTGGTCGAGAACGGGTGGGTGTATGCCCTTGACGAGGTCGCGCAGGTCGGCGACGGCTGCGGTGGCATTGCCTCTCGCCGTCTCCAGCACGGCGAGCAGCTCTTCCTTCTCCGCCCCGGCCGCGACCAGTTCCCTGACAAGAGTGAGGTGCATTCCCAGGCCCACCAAGCGGGCCTGGGTGCCGTCGTGCAGATCGCGTTCGATGCGGCGCAGGGTCGCGTCGGCGTCCGTGACGGCCTGGGCCCGGGTCTCCTCCAGAGTGCGGATGCGCTGGTCGGCCGGGCTGCAGCCCAGCAGCGCCGCCTGGAGCACCCGCTGGGGTGCCGTCGCCAGGCGCACCAGGGTCGGCGCGAGCAGCAGAAGCACGGCGCCGACGAGCATCGGCAGCAGCCACCGGGGCCAGGTGTCGAACTGGACGCCGCCGACCTCCAGCGACACCCGCCTGGTCGAGCCGTCAGGGAGGTGAACCGTGGTGTAGTTCCAGCGCTGGATCAGAGGGTGTGTCAGGAGCAGCAGCCCGTAGACGTAGCCGATGGTGACGGCGGCCAGGGGCGGCAGCGCGATGAACCAGGCGAGCAGCGACCAGCCGACAGCGCGCCATCCGGCCCGTTCCCTCAGCAGCGCCCGCCGCCAGGCCAGCGCACCCGCCCCTGTGCTGCGCGGCGGCGGATCGACGGTCTCGCCCCACACCTTCCGGGTCACAGCCCGGTGGAGGTCTCCGGCGGCGAGCGCGCCCCGCACGGTCAGCGCCAGCAACCACAGCCCCGGCGCCGTCCAGGACAGCAGTCCGCCCAGCACGAGCCCGGCCAGCTCCACGGCCAGCAGCACGAGCCCGAGCGGCACCGAGAGCAGCGCCCACAGCAGTCCTGCCAGGTCACGGAGCCCGTACGGAGCGGCGGGTAGGGCGTGCGGAGGGCTCGGGAGGCGGGGCATGGTCTCCAACATACGGTCGCTCCAGCGGGGTTCGGTCCGGCGGCAGAGCAGGCTTCAGGTCTGGTGGGAGAACAGGTACACCAGCCCGCAGCCGACAGCTATGGCCGCCAGCGCACAGCCGACGGCGCCGGTGACGCCCCGGCGCCCCGCCCCGAGCAGTGCCGTGGCCAGCCGCAGCTGGAGTGCGGCGAGGCCGCGTCCGATCCATGGCATCAGCAGCAGCGCGATACCGACGCCGCCCGCCACATGTGTGGCCCAGGCGCCGGCGAAGGTCGGGCCGCCCCAGTCGTGTGCGGGGTCCGGGTCACCCAGGCCGACCACTCCGCGCACGGGCCAGCCGAGGTTGAGGGGTATGAGCGACCAGCCGTAGACCGTGACGAGGGCCGCTATGGCGTTGAGGGGCAGGCTGAGCACCGCGTGCACGAAGGCGTACGGCCCCGGGCGGGAAGGCGCCTCGATCCGCACGCCCAACAGCCGCTCGGCGAGCGCACGTTGGACAGGCGCCGCCGGGCCGCCGACCAGCGCGAGGGGCACACAGATCAGCGATACGGGCAACGCGAGCAGGACATAGGCGACCCGGCGCCAGGTGGCGGCGAGAAACGGTTCCCGCAGCGCAACGGCCCACCAGGGCCTGCGCGCCGCGGACCTGCCGTCGGCGGTACCGGGGGTGCCGGTCGTGTCGGCGGGCTCAGCGGCATCGGCACCGGCACCGGTCTCGGCCCGGGCGTCGGCCCTGGTGTCTGCCCGGGTGTCGACACTGCCCAGAGTGCCGGCGGGGGCGGTGTGGCGGGTTCGGTCCGCGTCCGTGGAGGTCATGCGTCCAGACTCGCCCCGCCGGCGCCGCACTTCGATCGTGGCAGCACGGGGATCGGAGGTTCGGTTTACCCCACCCCCGCCCGCTCACCCCGCAGTCCCCGCTCCCCGCTCCCCACAGGTGCCCCGCTCCCGAAATCCCCAGCTCCCCCGCCCCCCGGCGCCTTCACACCCCACCGCCCCCAGTGCCTCCCACGCTCCGGCCACTCCAGCTCCCGCCCCCGCTCCAGCTCTGCGGCGCCGCCCCCGCTCTGCGCGCCGCTCCCGCGCCCTCAATCCTCAGGCGGCGGGGGCGGCTTGGGGGCTCCGGCCGGGGGCGGGATCTTCGCGTACTGGCGGATGCCGCCGGGGCCCGCCTCGGGGATGCCGGTGGCGACGGCGGCCTCGGCGGGGCTGGTGTCGGTGGCGGCCTCGGCGGGGCTGGTGTCGGTGGCGGGCATGACCGCGTCGCGCCGGGCTCCGGGGTCCCAGCCGGTGTCGACGACACGCTTTTGCACGGTGATGGCGCCGACCAGCACAGCGGCGCCGATCGCCAGCATGAGCACGATGCCGCCGACGTCCCCTGCCTTGGCGGCGAAGCCGATGAGCGAGCCGAACCAGCCGAAGTCGGCATCCCCGAACGTCGTGTTCTCGTTGCCGAAGGCGCCGAGCACCTTCAGCAGAACGGCGGGCAGGAACGTGATGAGCAGACCGTTGCAGAACGCGCCGACGACGGCGCCGCGCCGGCCACCCGTCGCATTGCCGTAGACCCCGGCCGCGCCGCCCGTGAAGAAGTGCGGGACGAGTCCCGGCAGAACCAGCGCGAGGCCGAAGGCCGGGTTGAGCACCCAGGCCAGCAGCGCCAGCATGCACAGGCCGCCGACGAAGCTGGAGATGAAGCCGATGAGGACGGCGTTCTGCGCGTACGGGAAGACGATCGGCGCGTCCAGCGCGGGCACGGCCCCGGGCACGACCTTCTGCGCGATGCCCTGGAAGGCGGGGACGAGTTCGCCGAGGATCGTACGGACGCCGAAGAGGATGATCGCCACGGAAATACCGAACTGCAGGCCCTGCATCACGGCCTGCATCAGATAGTTGCCGAGATCGCTCGCGCCGGCGCCGCCGTCCGTCGCGAATGCCTTGAAGGCCGTGTCCTGACCGGCCTTGGCGACGTAGACGATGGCCATGATCAGGTAGATCAGCAGCATGGACAGCGCGGTCGCCACCATGGAGTCACGCAGGAAGCGCAGCCCCTCAGGCAGCTTCATGTCCTCGGTGCTGCGGCTGCGTTTGCCGACCAGCTGGCCCACCGAACCTGCCGTGACATAGCCCGCCGTACCGAAGTGGCCGATGGCGATGCTGTTGTTGCCCGTGATGCGTTTGGTCCACGGGTGGGCGAAGGCCGGCATCGCGACGAGCATGATGCCGAGCAGCACACCGCCGAGGACGACCACCACCCATGAGGACAGCCCCGCCGTTGCCAGCACCATGGTCAACAGGGTCGCCATGAACAGCATGTGGTGGCCCGTCAGGAAGACGTAGCGCAGCGGTGTGAAGCGGGCGAGTACGAGGCTGAGGGCGAAGCCGACGATCATCAGCCAGGCGACGCGCGCGCCGAACTGCTCCTGTGCGATGCCCACGATGGCCTCGTTGGTGGGGATCACGCCGTGTGCGCCCGTAGCTCCTTGGATCATCTTGCCCAGCGGGGCGAGGGAGCTGACGACGAGTCCCGCACCCGCGTTGATGAGGAGGAAGCCCAGCGTCGCCTTGATGGCGCCGCCGATGATCTGCCCCACCGACTTCTTCAGTGCGATCAGACCGGCCGTCGTGATGAGGCCGATGAGGTAGGCGGGAACGCTGAGGATCTCGTTGACGAGGAACTTCGCGATCGTGACAAGCCAGTCCATGGCGTCTTCCGCCCTCTCAGACGTCGTAGGTGTCGCGCAGCGTCCTGTCGACCTCGGACGTGCTGGTGAAGTCCTCCACGACCTTCACCGGCACTCCTACGTCGCCGAGGGTTCTGGCGATCTCGCGGGAGGTGAGGATGGCAGCCGCCTCGGACGCCTTGCCCTTGGCCGAGATGGTGTCGGTCGCCTCGACGGTGATGTTCCTGTCCCAGCCCCAGCGGTCCAGGACCTTCTCCAGGGTGTTCTTCAGGAAGAGGCTGGTGCCGACGCCGTTGCCGCAGACGGTGAGGATCTTCTGCACCGCGGGACCCGTGGCGCGGGGCTCCTCGCCCTCTCCGGCACGGGCGGGCCCCGCGTCCTGCTGCTCCAGCACCAGGTGAAGCGCCTCGGGTGTGGGCGCGTCCCGTAGCGCCGACTCGGTGCCGGGGTCACCGAGCAGCCGGGCCAGCGAGGCCATGGCGGCCGTGTGCGCTCCCGAGTCCCGCGCGGCGAGCGCGACGACGAGCGTCACCGGGTCGTTGGCCTCGTGCCCGAACTCGACGGGCTCCGCCAGCCGCACCCACGACATCCCCGTACGCCGTACGGCGGCCGAGGGCCTGGCGTGCGCGAAGGCGAAGCCGGGCGCGATGACGATGTACGGGCCGTTCTCCTCGACGTTGCGGATCATCTCGGCCGTATACACGTCGGTACTGGTGCCGTTCGCGACCAGCAGCTCCCCCGCCACCCTGACCGCCTCACGCCAGTCGGCAGCGGGAACGTCGAGCCGGATCGCCTCGGTCGGCAGAAGTTCACTCAGGGACGCCATGCAACGGATCTTGGCATGACACCCCGGCGCCCGCCCGCCCGGTCCCCGCACGGGCTACGGGTGGGCCACAGGTGGTTCACACGCGGCTCGCGGACGGCTCACGGGCGGTGACGCCCGGCCACGGGACGGAACCGGGAGAGCGGGCGACCTCACGGTACGGTGCCGCCGGTCCGCGTGACCGCCCACGCAGCACCATCCGGGATCGCCCACGCACCGTCCGGGATCGCCCTCGCGCCGTCCGGGATCGCCTACGCACGATCCGGGTCGTCCTCGCACGGTCCGGGATCGTCCTCGCCAGGGTCCCGATTCGCGGCGGCACACAGGGGTACCCGGGTCCCGCAAGCACCCTCGGAGCAGCAGGGAGGAAGCATGCACCTCTCATCCCTCGCCCCCCTTCTCACCAGGAACGGACCGTGGGCCACGGTCTACTCGGACACGCCGCAGGCCACGGAGTCGGCGGGGACCGAGCGACGCCTGGCAGCGCGCGGAATCGCCGACGAGCTGACCCAGCAGGGCGCCGACGTGGCGACGGCTGAGGCCGTCGCCGAGCGGCTGGAAGCGCGCTCGCCCCAGGAGGAGCCGCTGGGCAGCGTCGTGTTCGCGGCCGGCGGCGAGGTGGTGCTGGACCTGCCGCTCACCGACGTTCCCGAACGGCGGATGGTGAGCTGGTCCGTACTGCCGCACCTGGCACCGCTCCCCCGGCTGACCAGCGAGGACCCGCTGTGTCTGACCGTGCGCGTGGACCGTACGGGGGCCGACTTCCAGCTCAGCGACGCACAGGGCACCCACGCGGCGGGCCGCGTGGACGGCGACGCGTGGCCCGTGCACCGCACCAGTTCGGGCGAGATGTCCGAGCGGCACTTCCAGACGCGGGTCGAGAACACCTGGGAGAACAACGCGGCCCTCATCGCGGAGGCCACAGTGTCGCGCTTCGAGGAGACGGGCGCCGATGTGCTCGTGCTCTGCGGCGACACCCGGGAGCGCCGCGCCGTCCACGAGCGGTTGCCGCAGGCCATCGGCGCCGTCACCGTCGAGACCTCGCACGGCGGGCGGGCGCCCGGCTCCGGTACGGAACTGCTCGACCTGGAGGCCGAGCGGGTCAGGACGGAGTACGCCGGTCGGCACGCGGCCGAGACCCTGGAGGCGTTCCGCGCCGGACGCGCTCCCGGCCACGAACCCGAGGCGGCCGAGGGCGTACCGGCCTTGATCGAGGCGGCCAGGGAACACCGCGTCGGCACGCTCCTCGTCGATCCGGAGGGGCCCGACGCACACCAGGAGGTGTGGGTGGGGCCTGACCCCGACCAGATCGGCGTACGCCGCTCCGAACTGGCCTACCTCGGAGCGCCTGACCCGTCCCCCGCCCGCGCTGACGACGCGCTGCTGCGCAACGCGGCTGCCACGGGTGCCGAGGTGCTGGTCCCCGGCCCGGGCGAGGACATCCCCGTGGGCGGCCTCGGCGCACTGCTGCGCTGGACGTACGGGTAAGCCCGTCCCACCTCCGGGCCCCCAGCCCCGACCTCCCCAACTCCGGGCCCCCGGGCCTCCGGGCCTCCGGGCGCCCGGGGAACGCGGCAGGCCCGGCGGTCCCGCATCCGCAGCAGATCTACGTCCGCAGCAGTGCGGCCTCCTCCGAGAGGGGGCAGCCCTCTTCCTTGCCGGGTCCGTCTCTTCCCGGGACGGGTCCGCCCCTCTCCGGTACGTACCCGCCGTCCCCTGCCACGGGACGGCCGCCGCTCAGTTCCAGGCGGTCGCCCTCGAACCGGGCGCGGAAGTGGCGGTCGTGGGACACGATCACGACCGTTCCCGCGTAGGCGGCGAGCGCCTGTTCCAGGTCCTCGACGAGGTCGGGTGCCAGGTGGTTGGTGGGCTCGTCGAGAACGAGGAGATCGGCGGGGCGTGTCACGAGCAGGGCCAGTTCGAGGCGGCGGCGCTGGCCCGCCGAGAGCGCGGCGACGGGAACGGCGAGGTCCTCGGCCCTGAAGAGGCCCAGCGCGAGCAGCGCCTCCGCGTGCTCCTCCGGCTGCCCTCCGCTTCCGGCGGCGAACGCGGCAAGCAGCGGGAGCCGCGAGGGCGTCACGGGCAGCTCCTGGCGCAGGAAGCCCACCCGCTCAGGGCCGCTCACCGTGCCCTGGTCGGGCGGGAGTTCACCGGCGAGCACCCGCAGGAGCGTGGTCTTGCCCGCGCCGTTGGGCCCGGAGACCAGCAGCCGCCCGCCCGGCTGCACGCGCAGCGCGCCGACCCGCAGCCGGTCACCGACCGTGACCCCCTCCAGGGCCAGCGGCACCGACTCGCCCGCCGTCGCCGCGCGTGCGGCGAACCGCAGGGGTTCGGGCGGCGCGGGCACGGGCTCGCGCCGTAGCCGCTCCAGCCGCTGCCTGGCCGCCCTCACCTGGCCCGACAGCTTGGCCTCGTGGGAACGGCGGTGCTTGCCGAAGCCCTGGCCCGGATCCTTGCCGCTGGACGCGAGGCGCTGTCCTGCCGCGGCGACCAGCTCTTCCGTACGGGCCAGTTCCTCGCGCCACTCCTGGTGGTCCTGGTGCCGGCGGCGCAGCTCCGCCGCCTTGGCCGTGCGGTATCCGCGCCAGCCGTCGCCGTAGCGGTTGACCGCGCGAGTGTCGCGGTCGACCTCCAGGACGGTGGTGGCGATGCGGTCGAGGAAGGCACGGTCGTGTGTGACGGCGACAACGGTGCCGTGGTGCGCCCTGAGCTGGTCCTCCAGCCAGCCTGCCGCGCGCTGGTCGAGGTGGTTGGTCGGCTCGTCGAGCAGCAGCAGTTCGGGCGAGGCCGCCAGGACGCAGGCGAGCGCGAGCCGGGACTGCTCGCCGCCCGAGAGCGAGCCGAGCGTGCGCTCGCGGGTGACATGTGCCAGGCCGAGACCGTGCAGCGCCGCTTCGACGCGTACGTCCGCCTCGTAGCCGCCGCGCTGCTCGTAGGCGTTCAGCAGGTCGCCGTACTCCTCCAGCGCCTCGGGACCCGCGTCGCCGAGCGCCGCCTCGGCCTCGCGCAAGCGCCGTTCCATGGCGCGCAGTTCGGCGAGTGCGGCGTCGACGGCGTCCTGAACGGTACGGGTGGGTTCGAGGTCGAGGGTCTGCGCGAGATGTCCCGTGCCGCCGGGGAAGCGGACGGTGATCTCACCGGTGTCGGGCGTCTCGGCTCTGGCGAGCAGCCGCAGGAGGGTGGACTTGCCTGAGCCGTTCTCGCCGATGACCCCGGCTCTGTCGCCGGGGCGCACGCTGAAGGAGACCTGGTCGAGGACGTGGCGGTCGCCGAAGGTCTTGGAGACGTCCTTCATGGACAGTTGGGCGCGTTCGCGCATGGTTCTTTCCCTGATGGCAGGCCCCTGGGCACGCGCGTACGAGCGGCGCCGCCGCGGGGGTGTGGTGGTGTCGGCCGGATACGGAAAGCGGACAGCGGCGACCGCACGCGGGCCGGTCAGGCCAGCGGGTCGAGCCGCGTACGCGGGTCCGGATCAGAGAAAGAAGTAATGCGTGTGCATGCGGGCGAGTGTAACCACCCGGTGTGCGTACGGGCATCCGGTTTTCCCGGGGCTACGGTGGGTGACCCGGAATGCCCAGGGAAGGGAGAGGAAGACCATGGCAAGGATCCTGTTCGTGCTGAGCGGCGCCGATCACTGGACGCTGTCCGACGGAAGCGCGCACCCGACGGGCTTCTGGGCCGAGGAGGCCGTGGCCCCGTACCGCGCCTTCAAGGCGGCCGGGCACACCATCACCGTCGCGACCCCCGGCGGCGTCGTGCCCACGGCCGACCCCGCGAGCCTGGCGCCGGACGCCAACGGGGGCCAGCAGAGCGCCGAACTCATGGCCGCTTCGCTGGCCCGGATGGACGAGCTGCGCCACCCGCTGAAGCTCTCGGAGGTCGACGCCGCCGACTACGACGCCGTGTTCTACCCGGGAGGGCACGGTCCGATGGAGGACCTGGTGGCCGACCGGGAGTCCGGTGCCCTGCTGACGGCCGCGCTCAACTCGGGCAAGCCGCTCGGAGTGGTGTGCCACGGTCCGGCGGCGCTGCTGGCGACACGGCGTGCCGACGGCTCCTCACCGTTCAGCGGGTACGCGCTGACCGCGTTCACCAACACGGAGGAGAACCAGGCCGGCCTCGCCGAGCGGGCGCCCTGGCTGCTTCAGGACCGGCTGATGGAGATGGGCGTGCACTTCCGCGAGGGCGACCCGTGGGCGCCGAAGGTCGTGGTGGACCGCAATCTGTACACCGGCCAGAACCCGGCCTCGGCCGCCCCGCTCGCCGACCGCCTCGTAGAGGCCCTGCGCGGCTGACACCGGCCGCCCCCTGCCGCCGGCCGGAGTCCCGGCGGGCCGCCCGGGACTCCGGCGGGGGCCCGGGCGGGGACCCGGGCAGGGACCCGGCGGGAACTCCGGCCAGGGCTCCGGTCGGGGCCCAGGGCTCGCAGGGAGAAAACGGCGCGTTCCGGGCCTCAACTCCCGTACGGCGGGGCATGGATCGGCTCGTCGACGCCGGGCGCGTGTGTACGGCCCGGCCTGGGAGCCCGTCGCCGCGTGCGGCGGGTTGAGGAGAGGACCGCGCCCCGTGCCGACCACCGTGAAGACCTCCACGCCGGAACCAGCACCCGAACCCACGCCGGGAAGCCGCGACCGCGGCGGCAGGAAGCGCGGGCTGCGTGTCGCGCTCGCCGCCGCCGCCGTGCTGGCAGCGTCCGTCTCCGCACCCGTCGCCTACGCCTCACTGGACGAGGGACCTGCGCCGCGCGCTGGGGCGAGCGCCGCCACCGAGCGGGGCAAGGCGTACGTCGAGACGCGGCTCTTCTTCGGTACCGACGACCCCGACGGCGGACCGCCCGTGACGGACAGGCAGTTCCGCGCCTTCGTGGACAGGCATGTCACCCCGCGCTTCCCCGCCGGGCTGACGATCCAGGACGGGCGCGGCCAGTGGCGGGACAAGCGCGGCGTCATCGAGCGCGAGCGCTCCTACGAGTTGACCGTCTTCTATCCGTCCTCGGAGGCCGCCTCGCAGGACGCCGACATCCAGCGCGTACGGGCCCTCTACCAGCGGCTCTACAACCAGGAGTCGGTGCTGCGCACGGACGAGCGGACGCGGGCCGACTTCTGAGCGACCGTTTTGTCTTCTGGCCGTCTCTCCCGTACGGCACCACAATCATGGCGACGCGTGTGAAGCATGTGGTGAACGGGGCCGAAGGGAGAGACGGGCATGAAGAGGCGCACTGTCATCGCCGCGGGAGTGGCGGGGCTCGTGGGTACGGCACTGACGGCGCTCCCCGCAGCGGCACGCCCCGGCGGGCGCGCGGCGGGCAGGCGGGTGGTCGTCTACTACCAGACGCAGTACACGGACGGCACGTACGTCTCCCCGCTCGGGCTGACCGAGAACGCAATCGGCGCCACACACCTGATCGTTGGCGCCGTGCACCTCAACGACGTGAACGGGCAGCACGCACCCGTGCACCTCAACGACGATCCGCCGGGCGCCGCGAAGTACGCGCCCATGTGGAGCGACCTGAAGGCCCTGCGCGGCGCCGGCGTACCCGTGCTGGCGATGGTGGGCGGAGCCGCGCCGGGGAGCTTCACCAGGCTGGACACGGAGTTCGACACGTACTACCCGCTGCTGCGCGACTTCCTGCGGCAGTACGCACTGGACGGGGTGGACCTCGATGTCGAGGAGGACATGTCGCTGGCCGGGGTCGAGCGCGTGATCGACGCACTGCGCGCCGACTTCGGGGCCGGCTTCCTGATCACCCTCGCACCGGTCGGCACGGCGCTCAGCGGCGGCGGCAACCTGTCCGGGTTCGACTACGAACAGCTCTACCGGGACCGTGGCGAGGCCATCTCCTGGTTCAACGCGCAGCTCTACAACGGCTGGGGCAGCATGGCGTCGACCGCCGATGTGGACGCCGTCCTGGAGCGCGGGCTCATCCCTCAGGACAAGCTGGTGGCGGGCGTACTCACCGACCCGGCCAACGGCGGCAGCGGCTATGTCGACATGCCGGCGCTCACCGCCACGATTCGCCAACTCACCCGCACATACCCGGACTTCGGCGGCGTGGACGGCTGGGAGTACTTCAACTCGCAGCCGGGCGGTACCCCGGCCCCCTGGAAGTGGGCGGCCGAGGTCTCCGCGGCGCTGAACGGCTGAGGGACCACGGATTCCGGCACGGATTCCGGGATTCCGGCACAGGTGCGGGCACGAATTCGGCACCGGAACGGACACGGGTACGGGCACGCGCGGGGGTGTTACCGCGCGTGCCCGTGTGCGCCGCGTCAGCCTGTCAGGCCGCGTCAGCCGCCGATGTTGACGTCGATGCAGGCGTAGAAGGCGTTCGCCGTGTCGGCGATGTTCCAGACGGCGAGCACCTTCTGCTTGCCGGTGATGCCCTTGAAGTTGACGTTGTGCGAGACGTTCGGGGCGGGCCTGGCGCCGCCGTCGTTGAACTCGGCGACCTTGGTGCTGCCGACGAAGTACTGCCAGGTCGACGTGGCGTGCTGGACCGTCAGCTTCCAGTTGAACGTGGTCGAACTGCCGACGTTGGTGACCTTCCACCCCTTGCTGTCGTCACGCAGGTCGGCGAAGCGCGCGTTGCCGCCCGCGCAGTCCTTGAGCCCCTTGGGGCCCTCGACGCTCTGGGGCTCCCACTTGATGTCGCCGCACTGAACGGTTCCCGTGGCGCACTGCGCCTGGCGGCTCGCGGGGTTGGTGACCCAGCCGTGCGCGCTCGCGGGGGTGGTGGAGAGTCCGAGCACCAGGCAGGGCGCGAGCCCCACACCGGTCAGCACGGCTAACTTCCTTGATTTGCGCATGTCAGCTCCTTGGGGGGAGAGGGCCGAGCACAATGTGGAATTGGTCTAGACTTTAGCGCCTGACTGCGCGCGGTCAAGAGTGCGCGTGCACACGTTCACACACAGTCGCGACCCGACCGGCGCGCGCCCGTGGAGTGCGTCATCGGACACCGGGCGGCCGGACTCCTCCGCGGCTGAGCGCACAGCCCGCGAGCGCCCGCGCCAAGTCCCTTGCGGCCGTTGCCGTTTCGGCCGCGCTCATGCCGATGCCCCGGCCTGCACGACCGGGGCATGGGCACGGGCACGGTGGCGGTCCCGGGGGCCGGGCCCGCTTCACGCCTGGGGAAAGCTGAAACCGTAGCCCTGGTCCTGGAGCCAGGGAAGGAAGCTCTTCAGCGCCTCGTAGGACTGCGAGCGGTCGCCGCCTCCGTCGTGGAAGAGCACGACCGCGCCGTCCTCGACCTGCTCCTTGGCCTTGCGAAGTATCACGTCGGCGCCGGGGCGCTGCCAGTCGCCCGGGTCGACGATCCAGCCGAGCGGGCGCATGCCTTGCCCTGCGGCTATGCGGCGGCTGTCGGGCGTGAAGGCGCCGCCCGGCGCGCGGTAGTAGTAGATGCGGGCGCCGCCGGACGCCTTGTCGATCTGCGCCTTGGCATCGAGTATCTGCTTCTTCTGGTAGGCGACGGACTTGTGGTCCATGCCGGTGTCGTGATCGACGGAGTGGTCGCACAGACGGTGGCCCTCGGCGACGATCCGCCGGACAAGATCGGGATAACGCTCAGCATTCGGGCCTATGAGGCAAAAGGTTGCCTTTATGTGGTAACGCTTCAGCAGGTCAAGCGTCTTGGGAGTCCACTCCGGGTGCGGCCCGTCGTCCAGGGTCAGTGCGACGGAGTGCCCGCCCGCCTCCGAGTGGTGCGAGAGCGCGCGGTTCGCCTTCGGGGGCCGGGGCTTCCGCTTCGGCGTGCCGGCCGACTTCCCGCCACCCTCGCCGGACCCGGCCTGCGCTCCTCCGCCGCGCACGCTCTGCTCCCAGCCCGGATGCTGCGCCGCGGTCGTGGCTCCCGCGCTCGTCCCGACGAAAGCCGTCAGCAGACCGACCGCGAACGTCCCCGCCGCGGCGGCCAGTGCCACGGCTCCCGGCCGCCTGCTTCCCTTGCTGTGCACAACCGCTCCCAACTGCCCGTTTTCACCGTGCTTGTCAATGATGCAGAGTCCTCGCGCGTAACAGCGGTTCCGGGTGGGACATGAGAGATACGCCGCATTTGAGGCGGGGTGCCGCAGCACCGGCCACCACCGACCTGAAAACCTAGGGAGTTGGCGGAACGGCGAAGGAGAAACGCACATGACGACGAACGAGGCATTCACCGAGCAGCGCGCGCGAGCCGTACTCGCCGCAGCCGCCGGCCGGTCCGCGGAGTCGGCGGAGCTGCTGGCGCTCGGCGAGAACGCCGTCTTCGCACTCGGCGAAACCGTCGTGCGCGTCGGCAGGGACCCGGAACTACTCGTGCGGGCCGAGCACGAACTGCGCGTGGCCACCTGGCTGGAGAAGGAGGGGGTCCCCGCCGTGCGCGCCGCCGAGCCGGAGCCCCGGCTCGTGGACGGCCACCCGGTCACCTTCTGGCGGCGCCTGCCACCCGCCGTACGCCCCGCGGGCGCCGCCGACCTCGCCTGGCTGCTGCGGCTCGTACACGCCCTGCCCGCACCGCCGTTCGCGCTCGCGGGGCGCGACCTGCTCGGCGGCATCGAGCGCTGGCTGCGGTACGCGGGGGACGCGGTGCCGCGCGAGGACGCCGCGTTCCTGCGCGCCCGCCGCGACGACCTCGCCGCGGCGCTGCCGGGGCTCACCCCGCGGCTGGAGCCCGGTCCCGTGCACGGTGACGCGCTGCCGCGCAATGTGCACATCGGCCCCGAGGGCCCGCTCCTGGTCGACCTGGAGACGTTCGCCTCCGACCTGCGCGAGCACGACCTCGTGGTGATGGCCCTCAGCAGGGACAGGTACGGGCTGCCCGAGGAGGAGTACGAGGCGTTCTGCCGCACCTACGGGTGGGACGTACGGGAGTGGGACGGCTGCGCCGTGCTGCGGGCCGCACGCGAGACGGCGAGCTGCGCGTGGGTGTCCCAGCACGCACCGGGCAACCCGGCGGCCCGCGAGGAGTTCCTGCGCCGCGTCGCCTCGCTGCGCGACGCCGACCCGGCGGTGCGCTGGCACCCCTTCTGACGCACGCGCCCTGCGCCGGCCGACTCCGGCAGCCGGTCACCTCGCGGGGAGCCGCCCCTGTGGCGGTGTGCCGGTGGCCGGGCTCCCCAGTTCGGAGCGCGGGTTCCCGCCGCCGCTCCATGAAGCAGCCCCGGGCCGCCGGCCCGGGGCTGCTTCTTCATGTGCTGGAGGCCCGGGCCGCTTCGACGTATCGCCGTCCCGCTGGATCACATCCCTCGGAGCGGCGCAGGAGGCACATCACCAGCGCGGCGCCCTCCCTGTATTTGCCGTTACGGCAAACAGTTTTGCTTACGGGTTCGGGTCGAGCGGACCCTTCGGAACATCGACCTCACCGGTCGGTCCGCGACGGTCGGGCGCAGGTGGGAGGCGTGCCGCAGGACGGCGTGCCGTCCATGGCCGTACGGCGGCGGCGATCGGCCGGCCGAACCTGTCGGGGTCTCCGGCCGGGTGGTGCGTCATGACGGCGGTCACGGGTGACCGCCACCTTGGAGAGGAGAACGCTGTGTCCAGCGAATGCTTGGGGAGCGACGGTGCGTCGACCGGGTACGACAGGTGGCGTCGGGACCGGTGGGAGGAGATGGCCGGTCCGGAAGGGAAGGCGGGCCTCATCGCCCATCGGCCGATCACGGAGCCGGGGCAGCAGCTCCCCGAGGTTCCGGGCCGGTGGACGTCCACCGGCTTCTCGGGAAGCCTGACGCTGACCGCGGCCCGCGCGGAGAACGTATCCGTCGACGGCCACGCCGTGGACGGCACGGTGGAACTGACCGGCGCCAGCCGCCTGTCCTTCCCCGGCGGGCGGCGCGGCACCGTCGAGGAACTGCGGGGGGCCCATGCCCTGGCCGTGTGGGACGAGGCCGCGCCCACCCTCGTCGGCCTGCGCGGGATCGAGGCGTGGCCGTGGGACCCGGCCTGGGCCGTGGAGGCGGAGTACCGCCCGGCGGACGCCGGACGCCTCCTGGAGGTGACCCGGGTGACCAGCCCGGGCGTGCGGGAGAGCTTCCCCGCGCCTGGTGACTTCGCCTTCGGCCTGCGAGGCGAACGGCACACGCTCCGGGCGTTCGGTGTGGGCGGCGACACCCTGCTGATCGTGTTCACCGACGGCACCAGCGGCATGGACACACCCGGCATGGGCCGGTGGCTGATCCTGCCCCGGCCCCAGGACGGCACAGGTACGGCTCGCATCGACTTCAACCGGGCCGTCGTCCCCCACCACATGTTCTCGGCGGCCTTCCCCTGTCCCCTGCCGCCCCGGGAGAACCACCTACCCGCACGCGTCGAAGCGGGGGAACGCGCCCCCGTCTTCGCAGAAGAAGCGGCCGTCGGCAGCGCGACCGGCCCCGCCGTCTGACCTCCGCCGTTCTGACATCCGCCGCGACCGGCACACCACAGTAAGGAAAAACGATGACACCCGACCAGGACCTTCGCGCAGCAGCGGTGCACTACCTCCGGCAGTGGGAGGTGCGGGACTACGCCACGATGCGGTCCCTGTGCACCGAAACCGCCACCGTGTGGCACAACGACGGAAGCGGCGACCAGCCGATCGACGAGAACATGGAACTGCTCAGGCGGCTCGCCGCAGACGTCGACACCCTCCGGTACGACGTCGTACGGCAGTTCCAGGACGGCGACGAAGTGCTCCAGCAGCAGGTACTCCACCTGGCCATGACCGACGGGTCCCGCAGCGAGGTACACGCGGCGATGTACTTCCGGTTCGACGGCGGCCTCATCGACCGCATCGAGGAGTACTTCAACGTCGTACCGGTCAACCAGCCCCTGCCGTCGTCCGGTTCGACCGGACAGCGCTGATCCCGGCCGCTCCGGTGAAGCGAGCCCCCGCCGGTCGCGCTGCTGCCGTCCGGCAGCGAGGACACGGCCACGCCCCGCGGTCCGGGGTCGGGCTCGCTCGGCGCGCGGTCCGGCGCTGAGGTTCCCCACCCGGCCGGAGGTCCGTGCGCGCATGGGCCTCCGGCCGGGTGGCGGAGCGGGGCACTTCGGCCGTAAAGCCGCTGCTCAGGGCATCTGTGCAGGTCACAGGGGGTGGCGTAACTCGGGGGCAACACGGCTCGCCTAGCGTCTGGGGCCATGGACACAAGCTCAGGCATGGGTCATGACACCCAGGAGACCGGTTCGGGGCGTGCTGCCAGAGCGCGGCGTGTGGCGAGCGTGCTGCGCGGCCAGGTGCTCGACGGCGCGTTCCCCACCGGGGTGCTCCCGGACGAACGGGCGCTGATCGCCGCTTTCGGGGTGAGCAGGAACACGGTGCGCGAGGCGCTGGGGCTGCTGCGCGAGGAAGGGCTGGTGGAGCGGCGGCGCGGTATCGGCACGGTGGTGAAGGGCCGCGCGTACGAGCATCCGCTGGACGGGTTGGCCGGGCTCGCCGAGGTGCTCCAGCACCACGGCAGCGTCGTCAACCAGGTGCGCGAGGCACGCCTTGTGCGCGCTCCCCTCGCCGTGGCACGGCGGCTGGATCTGCCCGAGCACGCCGAAACCGTCCATCTGGAGCGGCTGCGCAGCATGGACGGGGTGCCGCTGTCGCTGGACTCCACCTACCTGTTGCCGGAGATCGGCCGGCCGCTGCTGGGGCTGGCGCGGGAGACGCTGGAGCACAGGGACGTCTTCGACCTCATCGAGACGCAGGCCGGCTCACCGCTCGGCGGCGCCGAGATCTCCGTACAGGCGGTGGTGGCCGACGCGGCCACCCGGGCCGTACTGGCCATGCCCGAGGCGGGCGGGGCGGTGCTGGCCGTCGAGCGGCTGACGTATCTGGCCGACGGGCGCCCCGCCGACCTGGAGTTCATCCACCTGCGCGGCGACCGGCTCGTGCTGCGCGCCTCGCTGGGGAGGCTCCGTTGAGTGCGGGGAGCGCGAGGAGCGCGCGCGGCGGGCGGCTGCTGACCCCGGCCATGTGCCTGTGCGTGACGCTCGTCGTCGGCATGGTCTCGGCGGTCAACCTCGCGATTCCCGCGCTGTCCGGCAGTTCGCTGCGGCCGAGCGCGGCGCAGGTGGTGTGGGTGGTGGACGGCTATGTCGTCGTGTTCGCCTGCCTGTTGATCCCCGCGGGGGCGCTGGCCGACAGGGTGGGGCGCAAGGGCACGCTGCTGTGCGGAATGGGCCTGTTCACGGTCGGCTCGGCCGTGTGCGCGCTGGCCCCGCATGTGTCCGTACTGATCGCGGGGCGCATGATCAGCGGCGCGGGCGCAGCGGCCGTGCTGCCCACGACGCTGGCGCTGCTGGTGGACGGGGTGCCCGAGGCGAGGCGGCAGCGCGCCGTCGCGGTCTGGGCCTCGATGACGGGGCTCGCCGCCGTGCTCGGCAACCTGGGCGGTGGCGCGGCGATCGAGTACGGGACCTGGCGCGCGCTGTTCCTGTGTCTGCTGCCGCTCGCCGTGGCCGCGCTGGTGCTCGCCGCCGTCGCTGCGCCCGTCACGGCCCGGCACGCGCGCCCGCTGGCGCCCGGCGGTACGGCGCTGCTGACGGGCGGGTTCCTGACGCTGCTGTACGGCGTGGTCTCGGGGCCGCAGTCCGGCTGGGCGAGCGTTCCCGTGCTGGGCTCGTTCGCCGCCGCTGCGCTGCTGCTGTCCGGCTGGGTACGGCATGAACTGCGCGTGGAACACCCGCTGTTGGACCCGCGCCTGTTTCTGCGGCCCGCCGTGCGGGCCGGGGCGCTGGGGATGGCGGCGCTGTTCATGGGGATGTTCGGGCTGTTCTATCTCAACGGCCAGTACCTCCAGTACGCCAAGGGCTACGGCCCGCTGGACGCGGGGGCGCGGCTGCTGCCGATGGCCGCCGCACTGCTGGCAGGACCGCGCTGCGGGCTCGTACTGGAGCGGCTGGCGGGGCGGCGTGCCACGGCGGCGGGCGGGATGCTGCTGCTGTCCTCGGGCCTGTGCGTGGTCTCGACGGTGGACGCTGACAGCCCGTACCCGCTCTACGCGCTCGGCGCCACGCTCACCGCGCTCGGCTGCGGCATCGCCACACCGCTGCTGTCGCACGCGATGATGACGGCGCTGCCTCCGGAGCGCGCAGGCGCCGGGTCAGGACTCCAGAGCCTGGCGCGTGAGTTGGGCAGCGCGGTCGGTATCGCGCTCACGGGCACGCTGGTCACCGCCGTCTTCACCGCCCGGCTGCCCGCTCCGCTGCGCGGCCCCGACGCACCGGGAACGGTGGCCGAGGCACGGGCCCGCACACAGGACTCCGGGGTACGGGACGCGGTCGTGACGGCGTTCACAGACGGCCTGCGCACGGCAACGCTCACCCTCGCCGCACTGATCGCGGTGACGGCGGTCGCGGTGGCGGTATGGTTCCCGCGCGGTGACGGCGGCGCGGGCGACGCCGGTGACGGTCACGGTGGGGACGCCGGTACGGCCGGAGACGCCGGTACGGCCGGGGGCGGCGCTGGTCAGGCGGAGGGGGCCGACAGCCAGCCCCGGCGCTCCAGTTCGGCGACGAAGCGGGCGTAGGAGGCGTCGAGCGCGGCCTTCTCGCCCGGTACGGGCTCCACGAGGTGTCCCTCGCCCGTCATCGCGGTCGCGGCCTCGTCCAGCGTGGGGTGCAGGGTTCCGGCGGCGGCGAGGAGCGCGGCCCCGAACGCGGTCTCCGCGCGCTCGGCCACCCGCAGCGGCAGGCCGAGCACGGTGGCCCTGATCCGGTTCCACAGCACGCTGCGGCTGCCGCCGCCCGCCGCGTACAGGGGTCCGGCCACGGGGACGCCGAGTGAGCGGACCCGCTCCAGCGCGAGCCGTTCGAGGAAGGCGACACCCTCCAGGTCGGCGCGGTGCCGGTGGGCCTCGTCGGCCGGGGTGCCGAGCGTGAAGCCGCGCGCACCGGCGGCGACGAAGGGGAAGCGCTCGCCCTCGCGGCGCAGCGGGTAGCTGACGCAGGAGGCGGGGCCGCGCGCGTGCGCAGCGGTGTCCAGTTCCGCAAGCCGCTCGGACTCCGTACGTGCGAGGGCCTCGCCACCCGTGTTGGAGGCGCCGCCCGGCAGCCACCAGCCGTCGGGGTGGCGGTGGCTGTAGAGGGCGCCCGCCGGGTCGGTGACCAGCTCGCGGGTGACGCCCTTGAGGACGTACGTGGTGCCCAGGACGCCGACGAACTGGCCGGGACGTACGGCGCCCGTGGCGATCTGGCCCGCGCATCCGTCGGTCATACCGAGCCGCACCTCGCACCCCTCGGGCAGCCCCGTCTCGGCGGCGGCACGCGCCGATACCGTGCCCGCTCCGGTGCCGGGTGCCCGTACGGTCGGCAGCCAGCGTGCGGGAACACCGAGCGCGTCGAGTACCTCGGTGGGCCACTCCCCGGCCAGCGGGTCGTATCCGGTCTTGAGCGCGTGGCTCCAGTCGGCTGGCACGGGGCCGCCCGTGAGCCGGTGACCGAGGAGGTCGGGGGTGTGCAGGATCCGCGCTGCCCCGGGGAAGTCACCCGCGTGCGCGGCGTACCAGCCGACGCGGCCGAGCGCGGCCGTCGGCCCGACGGTCAGCCCGAGCGCCGCCCATCTGGCGGCCCCGGCCTCCTGGGCGCGGGCGTTGAGACCGGCGGCGCGGCGGTCGTCGTACATCAGCGCGGGGCCCAGCGGTACGCCGTCGCCGTCGGCGAGGACGAGGGTGCCCGAGGTGGCGCAGACGGCGACGGCGACGACCTCGGCGCCGCGTGCGGGCAGCGCCGAGGTGGCCTGGCGCAGCGCCTCGGCCGCGGCCGGCCACCAGGTCGCCGCGTCCTGTTCGCTGTGCCCGCGCGGGTCCCTGACCGGCTGGGGCAGCGGGGCCCTGCCCTCGGCGAGCACCGTGCCGCGCGCGTCGGCGCACAGGACGCGCACGGCCGCCGTGGCGACGTCGATCCCCGCGACGACGGGCGTGGCGGATGCGGAGGCCGGGGCGGCGCTGTCCATGTGCGGTGGTCCTCTCCTCTGGATCTCCTGTCCTCCGGATCTCCTGCGGATCCTCCGGACCGGCGACGGAGCCCATCATCTGCGATGTTAACCTCACACGCAAGATGTGAATTCCGGTATCCGACCGGACCGCTTCCTGCGGCGCCCGCGAGGCCCCCTCAGCGCGCCCGCCCCACGGCACCCCCCGTCAACGCGCCCCGTCAGTACGGTGCTTCAGCGCGGTGCTTCAGCGACCCGTACGTCCACTCCGGACTGCTCGCGCAGTTCGGCCAGCAGCGCGGCGTCCACGCCCGCGTCCACGACGACATGGTCGAAGTCCGTGACGGGGCACAGCCGGTGGAGCGCGGTGCGGGGCATCTTGGAGTGGTCCATCAGCAGTGCGGTGCGCGCGCCGGAGGCGAGCATGGCGCGCTTGACGAGCACCACGTCCTGCTCCTGGTGGAAGGTCATCGCCGCGTTCATCGCCGAGGTGCTGACCACCACGAGGTCGACGGACATGGCCTCGACCGCCTCCACGCACGCCACCCCGAGAAAGGAGTCGTGAGTGGGCGAGTACTCGCCGCCGAGCGCGATCAGCCGGATCTCCTCGCACCCCGCGAACACGTCCAGCACGCGGCGCGCGTTGGTCAGCACGGTCAGCGGGGTCCTGCCGACCAGCAGCCCGGCGAGCGCGAGCGCCGAGGTGGAGTCGTCCAGCATCACCGACATGCCGGGCTCCACCAGTTCGGCCGCCGCCTGCGCGATGGCCTCCTTCTCTGCGACGCGCACGCCGGCCCGGTACTCCAGGTTGCTCTCGAACACGCTGGTGGGCAGCGCCGAGACGCCGCCCCGGAAGCGGCGCAGCACGCCGCGCCTGGCGAGCGCGTCCAGATCGCGGTGCACCGTCATCACGCTCACCCCCGTCGCCTCGGCGAGCCAGGCGACGGTCAGCGTGCCGTGCTCCACGACGTGTTCGGCGATGAGCTGTCTACGGTTCTCCTGCGAACGGGCAGAAGCAGCGGGAGTGCCCGGCTTCGTCATGGGTTCAAGTCTCGCTCACCTGGGGGCCGATACTTACGGGCGGGCTGTGGTCGGGACGTTCAGCGAACGCAGTGCGGTGCGCGCGCCGTCCATCTCGATCCCGGTGACGGCGGCGTTGTCCAGGCGCGGCAGCACCTGGCGGTAGCGGCCGAGCGGAATGCCGAGCAGCGCGCACAGCGCGACGCGGAGGGCGGTGTTGTGCGCGACGACGAGCACCGCCATCCCCTCGTGCGCCGCGGCCAGTTCACGCAGCGCCCCGCACACGCGCTCCGCGACGGCCGAGGGCGGCTCGGAGCCGGGGAAGGCGCCACGCTCGGCGTCCTCCTGGAAGGCGCGTACCGCCTCGGGGTCCTCGGCGCTCATCTCGGCGATGGTGCGGCCCTCCCCCCAGCCGAAGTCGGCCTCGCGCAGCCCCTCGTGGACGGTCGGGGCCAGGCCGAGCGCCTCGGCGGCGGGTTCGGCCGTACGGCGGGCGCGGCCGAGCGGCGAGCAGGCGACGGCCCGTACGCCGTGCGCCGCGCCCTGGTCCGCCACCCACTCCCCCAGCGCGGCGGCCTGGCGCTCGCCCTCGTCGGTGAGCGCCACGTCGGAGATGCCGCAGTAGCGGTTCTCGGCGTGCCAGACGGTCTGGCCGTGGCGTACGAGCAGGAGCCGCGCTGTCATCTGTCCTCCGGGACTTGGGTACGGGCGGTGCGGGGGTGCGGTGCGTCGTGCGTGCTGGGCGGGGCCGTTCCGTGCGTGACGCGGTTGGCACGTACCCACCCATTGCTTCTTCACGTCGATCGCTATAAATATAACAACGAGAATGTGGAGAACCGGCGCCTGGAGGACTACGGCCATGACGGAACACTGCGGCGCGCTCATCGGCGTCGACATCGGCACCTCCGTGACCAAGGCCGTGGCCTTCGACCGCGACGGGCGGGCCCTGCACACAGCGGCGCGGCCCTCCACGCTGCTGCGCGGGCCGGGCGGCGTCGTGGAACAGGACCTGGACGAGGTGCTGCGCAGCGTGGCCGAGGTCGTCAGGGAGGTCGCGGCGGCGCTGCCGGGGCCGCCCACGGCGCTCGCCCTCACGGGACAGGGCGACGGGCTGTGGCTGCGCGACGCCGGGGGGCGCCCCGCGCGGCGGATGATCTCGTGGATGGACGGGCGCGCGGCCGGTCTTGTGGCGCGCTGGCAGCGCGACGGAACCGTGCGCGAGGTCTTCGGGCACACGGGTTCCGGGATGTTCCCCGGCTGTCACGCGCCGCTGCTCGCCTGGCTGCGCGCGTACGAGCCGGAGACGCTGGAGCGGGCCGCCGTCGCCGGTTACTGCGTGGACGCGGTGGCGCAGCGGCTCACCGGAACCGTCAGCGTGGACGCTTCCGACGCGACCCTCCCCTTCCTCGACCCCGCCACCCGCTCCTACTCCCCCGGTGCGCTGGCCGCCTGCGGCGTCGGCGACCTCGCACACCTGCTGCCCGAGCCGGCGGCGCCCCGCGCCGTCCTCGCGCTCGACCGCGCGGGCGCCGAACTCCTGGGCCTGGCCGAGGGGTTGCCGCTCACCTCGGGCCCGTACGACCTGCCGGCGTGCGCCGTCGGCAGCGGGGTGCGTGAGGTCGGCGACGGGCTGCTGACCGTCGGCACGACCCTCGCCTGCCAGGTGCTCACCGACCGTACGGACGCGAAGCCGGGCGGCGATCCGGCCGGGATGTGGCTGTGCACCCCTGACCGGGACCGCTGGCTGCGCGCGATGCCCGCGATGGTCGGTACCGCGGGCATCGACTGGACGCTGCACCTCGTCGGCGCGACCACGGCTGAGCTGGAGCCGCTGCTCGCGCAGAGCCCGCCGGGTGCGCGCGGGGTGAGCGCGCTGCCGTTCCTGTCGGAGGCGGGCGAGCGCGCTCCGTTCGTCGCGCCGGGTGCACGCGCGGGTTTCGAGGGGCTGTCCCTCGCGCACGGCAGCGCCGATGTCGTGCGGGCGATGTGCGAGGCCGTCGGCTACGCGGCACGCCACTGCCTGGAGACGGCAGGGCTCGAAGGGACGCTCGCCGCATGCGGCGGCGGGACCCGTTCCGAGGGCTGGATGCGTACGTTCGCGGGCATACTCGGCCGCCCCGTGCGGGTGCCGGAGGAGACGGAGGTCGGCGCGAAGGGCGCCGCGATCGTGGCCCGGGCCGCGCTGGGCGACCCGGTGGACGAGGAGCGCTGGCACGCCGCTCACCGCCTCGTGGAACCCGACCCGGACGACCTCGCGCTGTACGAAAGCGGCTACGCGCGCTACCGCGAGACGGTGGAGTCCTCGCGGGCACACTGGGAGGACCCCGTTCCCGCTCAGGCGTGAGAGCCGGGGCGGAGCCATCGGTTCGAGGGCGCCGGCCGCGACGCAGGGACGCCGGGGATCATGTCGCATTTCCGCCAGCCTCACCGCGCGCGAGGGGCGAGGCTGGACGGGAGAGCAGAGAGGACCCCGCATGTCACACGCCCCTCGTACGCACACCGTCATCGACAGCCCCGTCGGGCCGCTCACACTCGTGGCGACCGGCGGCACGCTCGCCGGGCTCTACATGACCGACCAGCGCCACCGCCCGCCGCAGGAGACGTTCGGGGACCCTGACCCGGAACCGTTCGCGGAGACCGTCGCCCAGCTGGACGAGTACTTCAGCCGCGTGCGCACCGAGTTCACGGTGCCACTCGCACCCGAGGGCACCGCTTTCCAGCTGCGGGTCTGGGAGCAGCTGCGCCGTATCCCGTACGGCGAGACCGTCACCTACGGGGAGCTGGCCGAGGCCATCGGGCGGCCGAGCGCGGCACGCGCCGTGGGGCTCGCCAACGGGCGCAACCCGCTCAGCATCATCGTTCCCTGCCACCGCGTCATCGGCTCCACCGGAAGCCTCACCGGGTACGGCGGCGGGCTGGAGCGCAAGCGGCAGCTGCTGGGCCTCGAACGGCGGGCACGGGGCACGGACACACCGGACGCGCAGCTCGCCACGCTGTGGTGATGTCACGTTCTCGCGGTCCCGGGCCGTCGTATCGGTGAAAGGGCCCGGCAGCGGGCCGCACCGAACAGCGGGAGCTGATGACTGCATGAAGCGGCAACTAGTGGTGGTCGGCGGCGGGTTCGCCGGCCTGACCGCAGCGCTGACGGCGGCCGAGGCGGGCGCCGAGGTCACCGTGCACGAGGCACACACCACACTCGGGGGCCGTGCCCGTACGGCGGCGGCCCCGTACCGCACGAACGAGGGCCCGCACGCCCTCTACAACGGAGGCCCGCACTGGGCCTGGCTCAAGCGGCAGGGGCTGCTGCGCCCGCTCGCGGCGCTGCCACCGGCCGAGGGGCTGAGGCTGCGCTTCCACAGTGGCGGCGTGCTGCGCAGGCGGCCTCCGCTGGGCCTCCTGCGCCTGCTGCGGCACCGTACGGCGCCGTACGACGAGGCGTTCCTGCCCTGGGCGAGCCGGCTGATCGGCGAGGAGGCCGCGCTCGCCGCCTCGCACTACGCGGCCGTCGCCACCTTCCACCACGATCCGGGCAGCCTGTCGGCAGCGTTCACCCAGGAGCGCTTCCGGCGCTCGGCTTCGCTGCCTCCCGAGGCGCACTATGTGCGGGGCGGCTGGGGTGCCCTGATCGGGCGGATGGCGGACCGCGCCCGTGAGATGGGCGTGGTCATCGAGACCGGGTCACGGGTCGACTCGCTCGACGGCCTGCGGGGCGGGCCCGTTGTGGTGGCGACGACGCTGGAGGCGGCGCGGCGGCTGCTGAAGGACGACAGCCTGACCTGGCACGGCGGCCGTACCGCACTGCTTGACCTGGTGCTTGAGGAGCGGCGTGGCGATGTGTTCGCTGTCTCCGACCTCGAAGGGCCCGGCTGGACCGAGCGGTTCACGGCGCAGGACAAGACGGTGGCTCCCCGTGGACAGTCGCTGATCCAGGCGCAGTTCCCGCTCGCGCCGGACGAGCCCAAGTCCGAGGGGCTCGCGCGCGCCGAACGCATCCTGGACCTCGGCTTCCCCGACTGGCGACGGCGCACGCTCCACTCCTCGGACGCGCTCGCCAACGCCCGTACGGGTGCCGTCGATCCGGTGGGTACGACATGGCGGGACCGGCCGGCCCTCGACCGGGGCGACGGCGTCTATCTGGCGGGCGACCAGGTCGCGGCGCCCGGCGTGCTCAGCGAGGTGTCGTTCACGAGCGCGCTGGAGGCCGCGCATATGGCGCTGCGGACACAGGGGGCGCGCGCCGCGGCATAGCCGCCGACCGTGGCCGCCATGGCCGACGTCCGGCGGTGGCGGTGCTGGAGCGGCGCGAGGACGGCGCGAGGGTGGTGGGCGCGGAGGTTTGTGACGGCGGTGCGGGGGCCACCCGTTGGCGGCGTCACGACATTTTCTGCCCCCAGGAGGACAGGATGTTCCGCGCCATCGCCGACGTGCTGCGCACCATAGGCGCCGCAGTCGCGACCGTCGTCACGCTTCCGTTCCGGGTCGTGGCCCGGCTCTTCAGCGGGGCCTCCCGCTCAGGCCGTGCCCACCGCCCCATCAGGTGAGTCCGGTGAACGCAGCGAGTCCGGTGAGTCCGTGAAGTCCAGCAGGATTTTCGGCGGGCCCGTGCGGCCCCGTTCCAGAAGAGCGAACGCCTCGCCGACGGAGGAGGCGGGGAAGGTCTCAGCGACCAGCGGGCCCGCGTCGAGCACGCCGGACCCGAAGAGGGAGACGGTTCTGTCGTAGTGGCTGATGCCGTGCTGGATGCCGAGGATGTCCACGCCCTGGAGGGAGAGTTCACCCGGGTTGAAGGAAACCGGCTCCTGCGCGACACCGACCACCGCGACGCGCGCTCCGCGCTCGGCGAGACGGAGCGCTCCGGTGAAAGCGGAGGCCGCACCTGACGCCTCCACGATCAGCGAGTAGGCCCCCGCTGGTGCGTCGTCGGCGTGGTACGCCGCGTCGGCGCCGCACTCCAGGGCGAGTCGGAGCCCCGCCTCGTCGACGCCGACGGCGTCGACCCGCGCCGCGTAGCGCCGCG
>NZ_JANCPR020000050.1 GCF_028657195.3 Streptomyces iconiensis | reverse complement strand
CGACTCCTGGCCCTCAACGCGGCGATCTGGCACAACTGGGCCTGCCGAGCCGACAGGAAACGATCACTGATCCACTACGACCACCCCACCCCACTGACCAGCACATAAAAGCGCATCAACCATCTAGCCAGTGCTCTGTCCGGGAAGGTACGCCGAGGCGACAGCTCCGCCCCGATAGTCTGCACGGCATGATCGGCTCATCCGCGAACTCCGACGATGCCGCGGTCGCGACAGCCGGGGCGCAGGCCGGCGCGGACGTGATCGGCAACATGTACGGCGAGCGGCTCAGCCGCATCGACAAGGGCGCAGGGGACGCGCTACTCGACTGCCGCAGCCCCATGCGCAGCCGCGACGCGCTCGATCTCCGCGACCAGCTTGAAGTCGAGTTCGGTCACGACCGCGTCCGAGCTGTATGTGGTGAGCGAGATCGTCAACTTGCCCCAGCGCAGGTCGATGTCCGGCTGGTGCCGCAGCCGGTGCGCCGGCTCGACGAGGTCGGCGAGGAACGTCGTGCTTTCGTAGAAGTCCAGCGCAAAGGTCTTATGGATACGAGCCGTGTCCCCCTCCCACCCGTCCCACCGCGACAGATGATCGGCCACCGCCTCCACCGACAACGGGTCACGCTCCGCCATGTGCTGCCGCCCCTCAGATCATCCCTGCGGTTGCCAGTACACGCCGCGCCCGTCTGCCCGGCGCCGAGTGGTGCCAAGGTTTCAACTGCTCCCACGCCGTGAGGATTTCCCGCTTGAGGCGGGCGGACCCAGCCTGCGCGGCGGTCGTTGCGGCGTCCGTCAGCACTTCCGCCGCGTGCTCTGGTTGCCGGGCGTCGGCGAGGGCCTGCGCGTATCGGGCGGTGAAGACGGCACGGTCCCGGGCGGGATGCTGCGCGCCGAGCACGTCCGCCCACGCATCTGCTGCCTCGTCCCCAAGCCGCAAACGGCTGTAGCACGTGGCGCGCTGGGCTGGCAGATAGGTGGGGGCCTTCCCCGCCACCCCCCACGGGTACTCGTCGTTGATCTGCGCGACCAAGGGAGCGGCCTGCCGCAGCGCACCGTCTGCGGCCACACGGTCTCCGCTGAGAGCGTGCCCGTGTGCGGCCTGCTGGAGGGCCTGCACGCGTACTTTCGGGCACAGCGCGCGTCCACCACCGCCCAGGGCGACGCCTACCAGTTCCACGGTCCCTGGCCCGTCGCCCAGATCAGTGTCGATCATGGCTCGATTGACCAGGACGTGCGCGGTGAGCTGGGGATCGGCACTGCGATGCGCCAGTTCGATGCTGCGCGCCGCCCACCGGTCCGCCTCATCCATGGCACCGGCGTCCTGGTGCAACCACGTAAGACGCGCGGCGTACGCGGCGGTGAGCTGCCACAAGTCGCGGCGGTCCGCACCCCGGGCCCCGTGGGCGAGCTGCACAAGGGTCACGTATCCCTGCTGCACGGCAGGCAGCACACGTGCCGATCCGAGGACGGTGTCCGCCTTGTGATACCCACCGAGCTGGTCCCGGAAGTAGTCAACGACCTCGGCATGACTGCCTGGCGGTGCGGGCAGCGCGGCGGCGGCCGTCATTGCCGACGCGTCCGCGAGGAACGTACGGCGCTTCACAGGCTCGCCCCCTTCTCCCGCCTCGCGCAGCAGCTCCGCCAGCTCGCTCGGCGTGAGCCCCAGCAGCGCACACAGTCGCGGGCACTGCCATCCCTGCGGGGTCGTCTCCCCGCGTTCCCACCGGCGGACAGTCGTGGTCGCGACGGACATCTCTACAGCGAATTCCTCTTGAGAGTACCCCGCCACCCTGCGCCGCAGCGCGAGCTGACTCGGCATCAGAAAGTCTCCCTATCCGCGTTGTTGCACTACATCGTGGCATAACGGCGAGTTCTGCACGGAAGATGTGCGCTCGCCGCGCTGGTCCTCCGATCAGGCCGGTTCTTGACTGGTTGGCATCACGACCAGTGAACGCGGAGCGAGGTGCAGGTCATGGGAGTCGACGGTCACGGAGCCCGGGGAGCCCACGGGGCCGGGGAGACGGGCGGAGCCGGGGGAAGCGCGACGGGCGCGGAGGCAGGCGACATCGTCGCCGACGCGACGCGGGCGACCACGCGGCCATACGGGCGTGAGTGGGTCGGCACCGTGCTCAGCGTGTACGTCGACGTACCGCTGAACCCGCCCGGCCGCGCCTACCGCGTACGCGCCGCCGACCACTTCGAGTGGACGACGACGGCCGTACGCGCGGCCACCGACGCCGAGTCGGAACGGCACCGCGCGACCACCACCAACAAGGCGAACCCGCACCGCGCAACGCCCGCAACGGCCCGGCCGGCCGAAGGCCACCGCTCGTGAGCGTCATGACGCTGCGCGTCTCCCGCGACGGCGGCCGGACCTACGGCCCGCAGGAGACCGTTCAGCGTGACCCGGCCACATCTACGCCGCCGCTCAGCCAGGCATACCCCCCGTGCCGGTGCGACCGCTGCCGCGCCAGAGCGGCCAACAGGCAAGCGCGCGACAGCGAACCGATCGGGGCAGGCGCAGGCACATGGTGGCAGCGATGCCATCGGTGCGGGGCCTCACCCGTACTGACGATCGTCGTATCCGCACCAACGGAACGCGGCGGGGCAACGCTCACAGCCCGCACCACGTGCGCGTGCCGACCGCAGTGATGGAAGCTCCCGGGCCGCCCGCTCGTTCCTCCAGCAACGCCGAAAGCCCCGGACAAGACCACCGAGCTTGTGCGCACCACGGCGACCCGCTCGCCCTCCCGTGCTGCCTCGAAGGCCCGTCCCCCCGTTACGAGTTGACCGGAGGCGGAGACGGAGGCGGCGTGGCTCGGGTGGAGTCCAGCAGCTCCCGTACGTCCGGCCTGCTGCGGTACGGCTCGAACCGGGTGAGCACGGTGCGCAGGTCGCCATCGGTGCGCGGGGAGGCGGTGCGGTGCGACAGGGTGAGGGCTCGGTCGGCGCTTGCGACCGCTGCCGTCACCTCGCCCGCGTCCAGGTACGCACCGGCCAGCCACGCGGAGTACCGCGCCCTGGCGCGGGAGTGCGTGTCCCCGTACGGCACCGTCAGGTGTTCCAGCACGGGTACGGCGCGGTCGGGGCGGCGCAGTTCGGTCCAGCACCGGCCCACCTTGATCATGGATTCGTCGCGGTTGATCCAGTACAGCGCCGCGGGTTCCTCGCCTTCCCACGTGTCCCGCTGGTCGTGCGCGTCCTGGGCCGCGCCCATCGCGCGGTCCGCTCCGCTGTCGTCGCCCGTACGCGCGCAGGCCCATGCGCGGCGGTCAGCCAGCAGGGCGCGGACGACCGGCGGCGCCGCAGGACCGGCGACCATCTGAGCCGAGTCGGCCACGGTGACCGCTTCGCGTGGCGTGGGCCCGGACGCGATGAGATAGGAGAGCTGGGACAGGGAGATGGCGGCCAGGGTGCGGTCGCCCGCCTGCTGGGCGGCTGTCGCGGCCCGCTGCGCGAGGACCTGCGCCATGGATACGCGTCCCGCGTCGTAGGCGGCCCATGAGGCGCACTGGTGCAACTCAGCGAAGAGCGCCAGGAGTCCACGGCCGACCTCCTGCGTGAACGTGCCGGTGGTACCGAGCTTGGACACGCGCGCGATCTCCTCCTGCACGAGGGGATACACGCCGGCCCCGCCCTGCAGATCGTCCAGCCTGCGCAGTTCGCCGACACGGCGTTGCGAGCGCTCGACGTCGCTCCGTCCGACGCGCCGAGGCGCGGCGGCCGTCACCGTCGGCACCGCCGCGAGCGACACACCTGCCAGCGCTGCCCCCATGAAATCTCTTCGCTCCACTGGCGACACCTCCATGTCAGGGGTACCCGCGCCGTCCCCGCCGGATTCCCGCCGCACCACATCCAGCATCGCGACCAGTTGGCCGGGCGCGATGCCCAACAGGCGGCAGATCCGGGGCTGTTGCCACGGCTGAGGGGTGGCGGTACCCGCTTCCCAACGCCGCACCGTACTGGCCGCGACCATCAGCGCCTCGGCCATCTGTTCCTGCGTGAGGCCAGCGACCCTACGTCGCGCAGCCAACATGCGTCGCTTCACCACGGACCCCCCGGAATCGCGTCGTCGCTGCACAGCGCAGGGCATGCGCGGTTCGTGAACCCCAACTGCGCGGCGCCCGCTCTGGTTACCACAACGCTACAGCCGTCAACTGAGTGTCACGTCACAACCAGCGAGCGCGGAGCGAGGTGCAGGTCATGGGAGCCAGCGGTCACGGAGCCCGGGGAGCCCACGGGGCCGGGGAAACGGGCGGAGCCGGGGGAAGCGAGACGGAAGCGAAGGCAGGCGACATCGTCGCCGACGCGACGCGGGCGACCACGCGGCCATACGGGCGTGAGTGGGTCGGCACCGTGCTCAGCGTGTACGTCGACGTACCGCTGAACCCGCCCGGCCGCGCCTACCGCGTACGCGCCGCCGACCACTTCGAGTGGACGACGACGGCCGTACGCCCAACCACTGACACCGAGGCCGAACGGCACCGCGCGGCCACCGACGCCGAGTCGGAACGGCACCGCGTAGCCACCACGGCGGGTCGGACAGCCGGAAGCAACAACTCGTGAGCGTCATGACGCTACGCGTCTCCCGCGACGGCGGCCGGACGTACGGCCCGCTCCAAACCGTCCAACACGACCCGGCCACCAGCACCCCACCCCTCACCCAGTCCTACCCCCCGTGCCGGTGCGCCCGGTGCCGCGCCAGAGCGGCCAACAGGCAAGCGCGCGACAGCGAAGCGATCGGGGCAAGCGCGGACACATGGTGGCGACGGTGCCCCCGGTGCGGGGCACCGCCTGTACTGACGATCGTCGTGTCCGCACCGGCGGAACGCTGCGGGGCAACGCTCACCGCGCGGACCACGTGCGCGTGCCGATCGCAGTGACGAGAACTCCCGTCCAGACCCGGCGTGGCACCACAGAATCAATGGAGCGCACGGCGCGGTTGATCGAGTCGGCAGGGCTGGTGGTGGACCGCGGGCTGTGGACAGGGCCGGGGAGGGAACTGGTCCCTGTGGGCGCGAACTGTTCGCACACTCCGAAGCCTGCGGGCTGCGGCCCGATCAATCCTGGCAAGTGCGCGTCGCACTAGGCTGAGCGGCCATTCGTGACGGAGGGAGTGAGGGACATGACCGCAGACGAAGCGCGGCGCGTCGATGTCGCGTTGAGAGGCATCGGGTTCCCGGGTGTCGTCGCTCCGGTGAATGCGGACGATCCGTCGGGCGAGTGGGGCGTGTACGACCAGGCCGATCCGGGCAAGCGCGTCGACATCACGGGAACGGCGCTCGTCGCCCTCGCGGACAGCCCTGTGCCCGATGCCGGTGGCAGGCCACGGCGCGGGTTCGTCATTCCGCCGACGGCACGTGCATAGGCGCCGGCCAAACGCTGCTCCGCTCCCCGTCGGCGGTGTCCAGGGGGGCGGAGTCGCCCGGCGCCGCCAGGCGCAGGCGCTCGCAGGCCGTCCGCTCACTCCCCCAGCAACTTCACCAGCCCCCTGGCGAGGCCGCCGCGCCAGCAGGCGTAGTCGTGGCCTCCGTTGAACTCCTCGTAGGTGACGGCGTAGCCGCGGGCGCGGAGGACGTTGCGGAGGCGGCGGTTTTCGGAGAGCAGCATCCATTCCTGGGTGCCGACCTCCAGGTGGAGGCGTACGGGGCGTCGCGCGGTGGAAGCGTACTGGCGGGTGAGCCACTCGGGCGCGGGCGCGTTCTCGTCGGAGGGGTCGGGGTCCGGCCACCAGAAAGCGCCGGACTGGCTCAGCGCGAGGCCGAACACGTCGGGGCGCCGGTGGATCGCGTACGCGGCGGTCAGGCCGCCCGCGCTCTGACCCGCGACGAGCGTACGGGCCGGGTCGGCGGCGGCACCGTAACGGGCGGCGGCCCACGGCAGCAGCGTGTCGGCGAGCCAGTCCGTGAACGCGCCGCTACAGCTCAGGTCCTCCATGCGGTCGGACATCGTGTCGACGAACAGGCCGATGGTGGGCGGCAGTTGGCCGTCGGCGTGCAGTCCGTCGAGGATGTCGCCCGCGCCGAGCACGGGGCCCCACATCTCGCCGTCGAGCAGGACGGCAACCGCGTAGGGGCCGCCCGCCGCACCCCCGCCGCACCCCTGCCCCTGCCCGTGCCCGTGCCCGTGCCCGTGGGGAAGGTGGACGGTGACGCCGCGGCCGTCCAACGCCGTACGTACCGACGTACCGCGTGACGCCCCGGCCGGGCGCACGGCGTACGGCTGCGGGGGCGCCTCAGGCAACTCCAGTACGGACGCCGGGTTACGGCCGCCGCGCGCCGGCAGCGGGGGCGTACGGCTGAGGGGGTCGGGTACGGCCTCGTCCAGTACGCGGCGCCAGGAAGCTCGGTCGGTGCGCAGGAGTTCGGCCGGGGGGCCCGTGTGGAACTGGTAGGAGGCCCGGTGGTCGGCCCGCAACCGGTGGGTGAGCGCCCACACGCCCGTACCCTCGACCCGTTCCATCAGGTGGGGGGTCAGGTCCTTGGCGTACCTGTCCTTGTCCGTGACGGTGTGCAGTACCGCCAGTACGGCCTCGGCCGGCCGCTCAGGATCGTCCCGCCACAGGAAGGTGACCAGGCGGTATACCGGGTCGCCTTCCGGGTCGGGCTCCACCAGCGGGGTGCCGCGCGCCTCGGCGCGCAGCCAGAAGTCCCTTTCGGCGCCCGGAACTTCGGCCCGTACCGCCTGGCGCAGGGCATCCAGCATGCCGTTCCCCTTCCTCTTCCTCTTCTCCGTCGCCATACGTTCGGCCGTCGTACGCTCCGTCGTCATACGCGGGTCGCCGCCGAACGTCCCAGCAGGACCCACAGCAGGAAGGGGCCGCCGAGCACCGTCGTCACGACGCCCACGGGCAGTTCCGTGCCGTCGAAGACGGTGCGGCCCAGCGTGTCTGCGAGTACCACCAGGACGGCGCCCGTGAGCATCGACGCCACCAACGGCACCCGCAGCGGCCCCGACAGGCGGGAGGCGATCACCGGTGAGGCCAGCGCCACAAAGCCGACGGGCCCGCAGATGCCGACGGCCAGCCCGGCGAGCGCGACCGCCAGCAGCAGGCAGACCAGGCGGGTGCGGCCTGGGCGGGAGCCGAGCGAGGCCGCCGTCGCGTCGTCGAAGCGCAGTACGCGCAGCTGGCGTGCCGCGGTCAGGGCGAGCGGGACCAGTACCGCGAGGCCGATGAGGACGGGCACGGCCACGGAGTAACCGCGGCCGTTGAGGCTGCCGGACGTCCACACGTACAGCGAACTCGCCGAGTTCAGGGATCGGCGCGAGAGCACCACCTGTGTCACGGCGGAGGCCAGCGCCGACATGGCGAGGCCGACCACCAGGACGCGGTAGCCGCGCTGCCCGAGGCCGCCGGAGACCGCCGTCACGACGAGGACGGCGGCGAGCGCGCCCAGGGGCCCCGCCCACCAGGCGCCGAACGTGCCCGTCGCGCTGAGCGTGACGCTGAGCAGGACGGCGGCCGTCGCGCCGTCGTTGACGCCCAGCAGTTCCGGCGTCGCCAGCCTGTTGCGCGCCAGCGTCTGTGTCAGACAGCCCGCCAGTCCCAGCGCGGCGCCTGCCGCCAGGCCCGCGACGATCCGGCCCAGCCGGAACTTCTGCACGAGGAGTACGTCGAAATGGTCCCCGTATCCCAGCACCGCCTGGAACGTGCGCCCCACCGTCATGTCGCTCTGCCCCGCGTACGCCGACACGACGACACCCACGACGAGCAGCGCGGCCAGTGCCGTCGCCGCGAGCGCCGGCCTGCCGGGTACGAGCACCGAGAACCCGCCGCGCCGCAGGAGCAGTTCGCGCCCGGGGGGCCGTTCCCGCCGCGGGAGCCGTTCCCGCCCCGGGAGCCGTGCTCCGGTCCTCGCCCGTTCCGAAGCCCCTCCCTTCCGGACGCCGAACGGTGCGTGAAGGGTGAACCTGCGACGGCGCCCGCCCGGTCGCGGGGACTCCTCCGCGGGTTCCGTCGCGCCCATCGACGTGAGGTGACGCGACCGTACGATCGCGATCAGTACGGGTGCGCCGAGCAGCGCCACGATCACGGAGACGGGTGCCTCGTAAGGGCGCGAGACCACCCGCGCGGCGACATCGGCGGCCATGAGGACGGCTGCGCCGATGAGCCCGGCGAGCAACAGCCGGGCTGCGAGCCTGGTTCCGGCGAGGGCGCGGGCGAGGAACCCCGCGAGGAGGCCGAGGAAGGAGATGGGTCCGGAGAGCGCGACAGCAGCCGCGGTCAGCAGGGTGACGGCGACGGCGACGACCGTACGGATGACGGGCGGGCGATGTCCGAGCCCCCGCGCGAGGTCGTCGCCGAGCGCGAGCGCCGACAGCGGGCGCGCGACGAGCAGCGCGATGAGGAAGCCGAGCGCGAGCACGGGCGCGAGCCGTACGAGTTCGCCGCTGCCCTCGACCCCGGCGAGCGACCCGAGGACCCAGAAGCGGAACCGGTCGTAGGTCTCGGCGGAGTTGACGACGATGACGTTGGTGATGCCGCCGAAGGTGGCGCCGAGCGCGGCCCCGGCCAGGATGAGCCGCATCGGGGAGCCGCCGCCCTTGCGTCCCGCGATCAGCAGGACGAGGCCGCTGGCGACGACGGCACCGGCGAACGCGCAGACGAGGTAGGCGAATCCGGAGGAGAAGCCGAGCAGCGCGATACCGGCGACGACCCCGAGCGAGGCGCCCGCGTTGACCCCCAGAAGTCCCGTCTCGGCCAAGGGATTACGGGTGACGGCCTGGAGCAGGCAGCCCGCGACACCGAGCGCCGAGCCGACGAGGAGCCCGGTGAGGGTGCGGGGCAGCCGCAGATCGCCCACGACGAGCGCGAGACGCGCGTTGTCGCGGGCACCGTCACGGTTGAGCAGATAGTCCAGTACGCCGCCGGGCCCCACCTCTCCTGCCCCTACGCAGAGTGAGAGCGCGGCGAGCAGCAGCACGACGGCGGTGAAGGCCGTGACGGCGAGCGCGATGGTTCTCGTCCGCGCCGCCTCCGAGCCCCGACCGCCGGAAGCGGAACCGGAGTTCGGCCCGGGCGCCGTACCGGCTGACCGTCCGGCCGAAGGGTCCCCCGGGACGTCGCCCGGGTGCTCTGCTCCCGGGCGCTCTGCGGTGCGCGGCGCGGCCCGGGGTTCGGCCACAGCAGTGTTCGCCTGCACGGTCGTCGCCCCGACCCGCACCGCAGCCGTCGCCCCGCCCTCAGTCGTTGCCCGGCCCGCAGCCGTCGCCCCATCCTCAGTCGTTGCCGCAGCCGGCTGGTCGTTCCGGGGCCCTCTCGCGGATGCGGAATCCGTGTCATGGCGGGACGCGGGGGACGGTTCGCCGGTCATCGTGCCCTTTCCCGGGGGGTGTTGGAGGCCCGGGGGCAGTGATCCCGTACGCCGCTTCTGCATAAGGTGAGGCTAGCCTAAGTAGTGCGACCCTCGACTCGGGGTCCGGGCCGGGGTCCGGCCCGGGCCCGACCCTGGGGTTCGGCCCAGGACCCCGACCCGGGGAACCGGGCTTGGCTGGGCAGCCCTCTCGGATTAGGTTAGGCTCACCTAACAAATTACGGGAGGTTGTGTATGCCTGAGCACATACCGGACGCCCAGGGGGAGTTCGCGCATCGCACCGCGCTGGTGACCGGAGCGGGACAGGGCATCGGTGCGGCCGTCGCGGAGGCCCTGGCGGCGGCGGGCGCTCACGTCGCGGCGACCGACCGCGACGCGCACGGCATCGACACCCTGGCCTCCGCCTGGCAGGAACGCCGCGCGAAGGCACGGGCCAACGGTATCGACGGCGCAGGCACCGAGGGCGCAGGCAACAAGGGTGCGGGCGTCGAGGCCGAGGGCGCCGCCGAGGCGCTCGGCACGATCACCCCGTACGTCATGGACGTCACCGAGGCGCTCACCGTCGAGGCCACCGTGCGCCGCGTCGAGGAGGAGCACGGCGGGCTGGACATCCTCGTCAACGTCGCGGGCATCCTGCGTACGGCGCCCGCCGTCGAACTCACCGACGAGGACTGGGCGGAGACGTTCGCCGTGAACACCACCGGCGTCTTCCACACCTCCCGCGCTGTCGCCTCCCGGATGGCGGCGCGCGGCTCCGGCTGCGTCGTCACGGTCGGGTCGAACGCGGCGGGCGTCCCGCGCACCGGCATGGCCGCCTATGCGGCCTCCAAGGCGGCGGCCACGATGTTCACCAAGTGTCTCGGCCTGGAGTACGCGCGCAGCGGAGTGCGCTGCAACGTCGTGGCGCCCGGCTCGACCGACACCGCGATGCAGCGCGGCATGTGGGCCGCCGACACGGGTGGAAGCGGGCGCCGCAAGGTGATCGAGGGCGACCCGGGCTCGTACAGGACGGGCATCCCGCTGGGCCGGATCGCCGAGCCCCGTGACATCGCCGAGGCCGTGGTCTTCCTCGCCTCCGACCGCGCCCGGCACATCACCCTCCAAGAGCTGTACGTCGACGGCGGCGCCACCCTCCGCTGACCCGCACCACGCGCCCGCCCACACCCGCAACCGCGCCCAGTCCCCTTGACCAGCCCGGAACCCGTCACGCCCAGCCAGCCCCGAGCAACCCCGGCCGCCCATGCCACCCATGCCGCGACCACGGCGACACCGCCGACACGGCGGCACCCTCCCCACGCAGCGGCAGCGGCACCGACGCCCGGGCGGCACCCGCGACACGGCGACGGCGCACAACACGGCGTCGGCGCACCGCACATGGCCCCGCCCACACCCACACCCACACCCGCCCTCACCCCTCCCGAACGAACGGGACAACCAGAAATGGAGCGCCCCCGTGTCCACGGCACCCGAGGTCGCCACGCACGTACTCCCGGCCGACGCGGCCCGTACCGGTGTAGGAGCGGCCACAGCGCTGCTGGACGCCTACACGCCGGGTGACCGTTTCCTCGCCACACCAAGCCGTACGCTGCTGGCCGGGGGCGGCAGACACAGACGCGTCGAAGTGCCGCACGACGCACGGCCGTTGGCGGCGCGTGTCGCGCGGGCGCTGGCGGAGGCGCGGGACGGGGGAGCCGCCTCGCCTGTTGTGATCGGGGCCATACCCTTCGACCAGACGGCCCCCGCGGCGCTCAGCGTCCACGACAGGGTGCGCACCGCTCCCCCGCTCACCGCCGACCCGCTCGTGGCGCTGCCCGCGGCCGAGCCGGCGGCGAAGGACTGGCGGGTGCGGCAGGTTCCGGCGCCCGAGGAGTACGGGGCCGGTGTCGCGGCGGCCGTCGAGCGCATGTGGCGGGGCGAGTTCAGCAAGGTCGTGCTCGCGCGCACCCTCGAACTGACGGCCTCCGAACCGCTCGACGTGCCCGCCATGCTCCAGCGCCTCGCGCGCCGCGACCCCTCCGGCTACACGTTCGCGCTGCCGGTCGGCGAGGACCGTACGCTGCTGGGCGCCAGCCCTGAGCTGCTGGTCTCGCGCCAGGGCGACCGGGTGACCGCCAACCCGCTGGCCGGGTCCACACCGCGCAGCGCCGACCTGGCCGAGGACGTACGCCGCGCAGCCGCGCTGCTCCAGTCGGCCAAGGACCTGCACGAGCACGCCGTCGTGGTGGACGCCGTGCACCAGGCGCTGGCGCCCTCCTGCACGGAGATGGACGTACCGCAGCGGCCCACGCTGGTGCGTACGGCCGCCATGTGGCACCTGTCGACCACCGTGACCGGACGGCTCGCCTCCGCAGGCACCTCGGCGCTCGACCTGGCGAGCGCCCTGCACCCCACGCCCGCCGTGTGCGGGACGCCGACGGACACGGCGCGCGAGGTGATCGGCGCGACCGAACCGTTCGACCGGGGCTTCTTCACCGGCATGGTCGGCTGGGGCGACGCCGACGGTGACGGCGAATGGGTCGTCACGATCCGCTGCGCCGAGGCGTCGGCGCGTGCGCTGCGGCTGTACGCGGGTGCCGGAGTCGTGGCCGCTTCCGAGCCGGCCGCCGAGACCGCCGAGACAGCGGCGAAGTTCGGTACGTTCCTGAGCGCCGTGGGAGCAGAGCTGTGAGCGTCACCGGCAGACCGTACGAGCACGCCGACGGGCCCGAGTGCCCCACCTGGCCACAGGAGTTCGCCGAGCGCTACCGCGCGGCAGGGTACTGGCGCGGTGAGACCTTCGGCGGGATGCTGCGCGAGCGCGCCGCCGCGCATCCGGACCGCGTCGCGATCGTCGACCCGGCGGCCGGCAGCCGCTGGACGTACGAGGAACTGGACGCGCGCGCCGACCGGCTCGCAGCGGGGCTGATGGAGCGGGGCATCGCCAAGGGCGACAAGGTCGTCGTGCAGCTCCCGAACGTGGCGGAGTTCTTCGAGGTGATCTTCGCCCTCTTCCGTATCGGCGCCCTCCCCGTCTTCGCGCTGCCGGCGCACCGGGAGACCGAGATCGGCTACTTCTGCTCCTTCACCGAGGCCGCCGCCTACGTGATCCCCGCCGAGCACGGCGGCTACGACTACCGGGACCTGGCCGCGAAGGTGCGTGCCGAAGTGCCCAAGCTGCGCCATGTGTTCGTGGCGGCCGACGCCGGTGAGGTGCCCGAACCGTTCGAAGCGCTGTCGTCCGTGCGCGCCACCGGACAGGTGGAGGTGGCCGGCCCCGCACCGGGCGACCTGGCGTTCCTCCAGCTCTCCGGCGGCAGCACCGGGGCGCCCAAGCTGATCCCGCGCACGCACGACGACTACATGTACTCGCTGTGGGGCTCGAACGAGATCTGCGGCGTCGACCAGGACAGCGTCTACCTGTGCGCGCTGCCCGCCGCGCACAACTTCCCGCTCTCCTCGCCCGGTTCGCTCGGCGCGCTGTATGCGGGTGCCCGCGTCGTGCTGTGCCCGCGGCCGAGCCCGGATGTGGCGTTCCCGCTGATCGCACGCGAACGGGTCACCCTCACCGGGCTCGTACCGCCGCTGGCGCTGGTGTGGACGGAGGCGGCGCCCGGCACCCCGCACGACCTCTCCAGCCTTGAGGTGCTGCTCGTGGGCGGCGCCAAGTTCAGCGAGGAGGCGGCACGCAGGGTGCGGCCCGCGCTGGGCTGCACGCTTCAGCAGGTGTTCGGCATGGCCGAGGGCCTGGTCAACTACACGCGGCTGGACGACGACGAGGAGACCGTCGTCACCACGCAGGGCCGGCCGATCTCCCCCGACGACGAGATCCGCGTCGTGGACGACGACGACAACGACCTGCCCGTCGGCGCGACGGGCCACCTGCTCACGCGCGGCCCGTACACCATCCGCGGCTACTGGCGCGCACCCCGGCACAACGCGCGCTCCTTCACCGAGGACGGCTTCTACCGTACGGGCGACGTGGTGCGCCTCACCCCCACCGGACACCTGGTGGTCGAGGGCCGTGCCAAGGACCAGATCAACAGGGGCGGCGAGAAGATCGCGGCCGAGGAGGTCGAGAACCACCTCCTCGCGCACCCGTCCGTGCACGACGCCAACGTCGTCGCCGAGCCCGACCCGTACCTGGGCGAGCGCACCCGCGCCTACGTGATCCTGCGCGCCGGCGCCGAACCGCTGAAGCCCGTAGCGGTCAAGAAGTTCGTCCGCGCGCGGGGCCTGGCCGCCTACAAGGTGCCCGACCACGTGGAGTTCGTCGACGCCTTCCCGCAGACCGGCGTCGGCAAGATCTCCAAGAAGGACCTGCGGTCCGACGCCGCACGCCCCACCGACCGTCCCGGCCCCGGCCCCGGCCCCGGCGACCAGCCCAGCGACACCTGAACGGAAGCTCTCACACCATGGCCCTGCCCGCCATCGCGCCCTATCCCCTGCCCGCACGCGACGCGCTGCCCGCCAACCGTGTCCCGTGGAAGGTCGACCCCTCCCGCGCCGTCCTGCTGGTCCACGACCTCCAGAACCACTTCCTCTCCGCGTACCAGGCCGACCGCTCCCCCGTGCCCGAACTGCTCGCCAACGTGGCCGCGTTGAAGAAGGACGCGGCCCTTCTCGGCGTGCCCGTCGTCTACACCGCGCAGCCGGGCGGCCAGACCCCGGACGAGCGCGGGCTCCAGCAGGACTTCTGGGGCCCTGGACTGCCCGCCGACCCGCACGCCGAGGCCATCGCCGCACAGGTCGCGCCCGGGGCCGGGGACACCGTGCTGACCAAGTGGAAGTACAGCGCTTTCGTACGGTCCGAACTGGAAGAGCGCATGCGGGCGCTCGACCGCGACCAGCTCGTCCTCACCGGCGTCTACGCGCACATCGGCGTGCTGATGACCGCGTGCGACGCGTGGATGCGGGACATCCAGTCGTTCGTGGTGGCCGACGCCGTAGCGGACTTCTCCGCCGAGGAGCATGCGATGGCCCTGCGCTGGGCAGCGGGCCGCTGCTCCGTCGTCACCACGACGGACACCGTCTTCACGGCGGACACCCTCTCCACGGCGGACACCGTCACCGCGACAGACGCCGTCTTCGCATCACCGGAAGGGAAGTGAGAGCGGTGGCGCTCACCCTGGAACAGCTCCGCGCCGATGTCGCCGACGTACTGGGCGAGGACCCGGACGACATCCCCGTGGACGAGAACCTCGTGGACTACGGCCTGGACTCCGTACGCCTCATGACGCTGCGCGAACGCTGGCGCAGCGAGCACGGCGTGGAGGCCGCGTTCGCCGAGCTGGCGGAGAAACCGGCGCTGGAGGCGTGGGTGGTGCTCCTCTCGGCGGCGTGAGCAGACCAGGGAGCCGGCGAGGTGAGCACCTACGTGGCGTGAGCGCTGCCGTGAGGCGAGATGAGGCACCCGGAATAGGCCGTTTCCGGGGAGCGCTGCAGAGGTCACGAGGGGCTGGAGGCATATGCCGTACGGGTGTGCGGTCTGCACAACCCGTGGCCAGCTCCCCCTAAAGAGCCCTTTGTTGAAAACTCCATGACATTTTCCCTGATGTACGGCGCCTGTTTCCAGCCCGTGCTGGATACGTGACCCCTTGTGACAGGGCGGCGCCCGACCGGACGATCGGGCCATCCCGACGTGGTCCCCGGCAGGGCTGTGCTCCTTGCCTGGGCCACGTCTGTTCGCACTGTCACTGATCGGGAGACGCCCATGACCGACCGGCTCAGCCTCAGCCCCGACGCCGCACGCCAGCTCGCCACCACCACCAAGACCCGCCCGCAGATGCGCGGCATCACACCCCGCTATCTGCTCCGTGCGCTGCCGTGGGTCGATGTCGAGTCCGGTGTCTACCGCGTCAACCGGCGCCGCTCCTTCGTACTCGGCGACGACAAGGTCAGCGTCTACACCCAGGACGGGGTCCGCCACGTACTCGCCGAGGACCTGCGCGAACTCCCGTACCTGCGCGACGTCGACGGGGCGCTGCTCTCCCAGCTGGCCGACTCCTTCGAGGAGGTGACCTTCGAGCCGGGGCAGGAGCTGGAGGCCGAGGGCAGCCCGGCCGAGCGGCTGTGGGTGCTGGTCGAGGGCCGGGCCGAGAAGCGCGCGGCCGGCCGCTACGGTGACGACACCCTCCTCGAAGTCGCGGGCGAGGGCCACTACTTCGACCTGGAGGCGTGGACGCGCTCCGAGCCCATGCCGTACAGCGTGCGGGCCATCACGGCGGGTGTCGCGCTGCGCGCCGACCGTGCCGCCCTGTCCCGGCTGTGCGACCGCGAGGGCGCCCTGGAGGCTTCCGTCAGCGCCTACTGCTCCTCCGAGCGGATCAGGCGCGGCGAGGAGCACCCGGTCGACCTGAGCGCGGGACACGTCGGCGAGGTCGAACTGCCGGGCACCTACGTGGAGTACGAGGACGTGCCCCGCGAATACCACATGAGCCTGGCGCAGACGATGCTCCGCGTCCACACACGCGTCTCCGACCTCTACAACGAGCCCATGGACCAGACCCGCGTCCAGGCGGGTCTGACCGTCGAGGCGCTGCGTGAGCGCCAGGAGTGGTCGATACTCAACCACCCCGAGTTCGGGCTCTTCCACAACGTGTCGGCCGGTCAGCGCGTGCAGACCCTCGCGGGCCCGCCCACCCCCGACGACCTGGACGAACTGCTCACCCGCGTATGGAAGCAGCCCGCCTACTTCCTGGCGCACCCCAGGGCGATCGCCGCCTTCGGCCGGGAATGTACGCGCCGGGGTGTGCCCCCGGTCATCGACTCGCGGTTCGGCAGTCCGCTGCTCACCTGGCGCGGCGTGCCGCTGCTGCCCTCGGACAAGGTACGGCTGACCGGCGCCGGCGCCGGTACGACGGAGATCCTGCTCGTCCGCGTCGGCGAGGAGGAGCGCGGCGTGGTCGGGCTGCGCCCCTCGGGTGTGCCGGACGAGGTCGAACCCGGCCTGTCCATGCGGAACATGGGTGTGGACGCGAAGGGCATCACCTCGTACCTCATGACGGCCTACTTCAACGCCGCCGTGCTGGTCGAGGACGCCATCGCCGTTCTCCAGAACGTCGAGGTGGGCAAGTACCATGACTACTCCTGACCTCACCTCACCACTGAAGTCACCGCTTCCGGCGACGCCGCCGCTGTCCCGGACCCCCCTGACGCCCGTCACACCCACGGCATCCGTGGCACCCATGACACCCGCCACGCCCACGACGGCCCTGGCGCCCCCAGTGCCCGCGACCCCCGCGACCCCTACGGCGCCGGCGACGGCTGCGAGCCCCGCCGCTCCCACCGTTCCCGCCACCCCCGCCGCCCAGGGGACCGAGCCGCTCCCGGCGGTTCCGCCGACACCGGCTTCCGGTTCGGCCCCGGCCGGCACCTTCACCCCGAACGCGGCACGTGAGGACGTGCCCGTGCTGCACAGGACGGTGAACGGGCATCCGCTGGTGTGGCTCGACAACGCGGCGACGACGCAGAAGCCGCGCCAGGTCATCGAGGCGCTCGGCACGTACTACAGCTCGGCCAACTCCAACATCCACCGCGGCGCGCACACCATGGCACGCGAGGCGACGGAGGCGTACGAGGCGGCGCGCGCGAAGGTCGCCGAGTTCCTCGGCGCCCCCTCGCCCGACGGCGTCATCTTCGTACGGGGAACGACGGAAGCGGTCAACCTGGTCGCGCAGAGCTGGGGCCGCACCCATCTGGGCCCCGGGGACGACATCCTCGTGCCCGTACTGGAGCACCACTCCGACATCGTTCCCTGGCAGCAGATCGCGGCGGAGCGGCGGGCGCGCGTGGTGCCCGTGCCGCTGCTTCCCGACGGCACGATCGACCAGAACGCGTACGCGGATCTGCTGTCCCACCGCACCCAGCTCGTCGCGATCAGCCACGCCTCCAATGTGCTCGGCACCATCTCACCGGTACGCGAGATGACCGCGCTCGCGCACCGTTACGGTGCGCGCGTGCTGGTCGACGGCGCACAGGCCGTCGCCCATCTTCCGGTGGACGTGACGGCGCTGGACGCGGACTTCTACGCTTTCTCCGGCCACAAGATCTTCGGGCCCACGGGCATCGGAGCGCTCTGGGCCAAGCCGGAGGTGCTGGCGACGATGCAGCCGTGGCAGGGCGGCGGCAACATGATCGAGTCCGTGGAGTTCGGACGTACGGTCTTCGCGCCGGCGCCGCACCGCTTCGAGGCGGGCACCGGCCATATCGGCGGCGCCGTGGGCCTGCTGGCCGCGCTGGAGTGGTTCTCGGGCTTCGGCAGGGAGGCCGTGGCCGCGTACGAGACGGCGCTCACCCGGTACGCGATGGCCGCGCTCGGCGCGGTCCCGGGGCTGGAGGTGCTGGGTCCTGTGGCCGAACGGGTGGGCGTGCTCACCTTCTCGCTGCCGGGGCACACCCCGGCGGACGTGGCGTCCCGGCTGGACGGCGAGGGCATCGCGGTACGCGCCGGACACCACTGCGCACAGCCGGCGCTGCGCCACTACGGCCTGGACAGCGCCACCCGGGCGTCCCTCGCGCTCTACAACACCCCTGAGGACGTGGACCGGTTGGTGTCCTCGCTGCTCGGGCTGACCCAACAGGAGCCCGCTGCCTGACAGTACGGCGGGGGCGCCGGGCGCGAGTCGGCGCGCGGCGGCTCCCGGGCGGCTCCCCCGGCCGGGCAACTACCGGCAGCACGGCAGGCCAGGCGGCCGTAAGGAGCGGCGGCCTGGCGGACCCACCCTCACGGCGGGCCACGAGGACATCTTCGTGGCCCGCCGCCCTCTTCCGTCACGGCGCCCCGTGGGCCATATTGGTCTCGACCAATAGCAGCCTGGTCCGTACCACGAGCGAACGCCCGCGCGCCGCCCACCGGAAGGTGTCCGATGCCGCCGCCGTCACGTACGCCGCCCCAGACCTTCTCCGGGACCTGCCACGGCACCCTCGGCGAGCTGTTCCAGGGCCCGTTGACCTACCAGGGCAGCCCGCACATCGCGCTGGTCTCGCTGCCCGTCGACCGCCACACCTGGCACCACTTCACCCCGTACACGGGCGAGCCACCGCCCCACGCTGCGGCATCGCGCGGGCAGCCACGGCCGCACGGTGAGAAGTCGGCGCGCGCCGCCGACCTGTTCCTCAAGCGGTACGGGCTCACGCTGCCGCCCGGCGAGTGGAGCCACCACTCGGAGCTGGACGTGGGCGTGGGGATGGCGAGTTCGACGGCCGATGTCGTCGCCGTGCTGCGCTGCCTGCGCCAGGTCCTCGGCCTCCCGTACGACCAGCGCGTTCTGGTCGAGACGCTGGCCGAGATCGAGCGCGCCGACAGCGTGTTCCTGGACGAGTTCGCGCTCTACCTCAGCGATCTGCACCACGTCGTACGCGGCCTCGGCACGAGTCTGCGCTTCCACACCGCGTACGTCACAGGTCCCGAACCCGTCGACACCGAGGCCGTCACCGGAACCCTGCTGCGCCACTACGCGCGCCGGCCTGCCGCGTACATCGACTGCCTCAACACCCTCCTGAAGGGGTTCTCGGCGCGGGACCCGCACACGGTCGCGCGCGCCGCGACCACCAGCGCCGTCCTCGCCCAGGAGGCCCTGCCCAAGGCGGAGTTCGAGGCGGTGTACGCCGCACGGGAGAGCTTCGCCGCCGACGGCGTCTTCGTGGCGCACACGGGCTCCGTACTCGGCTACCTCTACGCCAGGCGCCCCTCGCCCGCGCTCAAGAGCGAACTCTCCGCCTTCTTCAGGACGTTGGGGCACCAGTGCTCGTTCGCACACGGAGGCTGCTGGTGATCCACGACCACATCGCCGACGCGCTCAAGTCGCCTCTGCTGGTCCGCCTCTCCGAGAACGTGCTGCTCGTGCGGTTCGAGTCCATGAAGATCTATTCGGCGCTCACCGCCGTCGGCGCCCTGCTCGCGCGGGGCACGGTACGCGCGGGCCACACCCTCGTGGACAGCTCCAGCGGCATCTACGCGTACGCGCTCGCGCTCGCCTGCCACCGCTACGGCACCCGCTGCCACATCGTCGCCTCAGCGACCGTGGACGCCACCACCCGCGCCCAACTGGAGGTGCTGGGCGCCACCGTCGAACAGGTGGCGCCCTCGACCGACCTCAAGCTCGACCAGAAACTACGGGTCGCACGGGTCAAGGAGATCCTCGCCGAACACCCCGACGCGCACTGGATGCGCCAGTACCACGACGGCATCCACCAGCTCGGCTACCGCGAACTCGCCCGCACCCTGCTCCCCTCGCTGCCCGCACGCCCGCTCACCGTCGTCGGCGGCGTCGGCTCGGGCGCCTCCACCGGTGGGCTCGCACGGGAGCTGCGCCGGCACGAGCCGACGGCACGCCTGGTGGGGCTCCAGCCGTTCGGGAGCGTCACGTTCGGCAGCGAGGAGCACCACGACCCCGACGCCATCATCGCCGGAATCGGCTCCTCCATCCCGTTCGGCAACGTCCACCACGGGCTCTACGACCGCATCCACTGGCTCGACTTCACGCACGCCATGGCGGGCACCGTCGCGCTGCTGCGCGACCACGCCGTGTTCGCCGGGCTCTCCACGGGCGCCGCGCACCTCGCCGCCACATGGGAGGCGGCCCGCTCCCCCGACCGGCTCCACCTGGTGATCGGCGCCGACACCGGGCACCGCTACGTCGAGCGGGTCTTCGCGCGGCACACCGAGGCGCCGGACGCCGCCGCGCTCCGGCCCACCGAGATCGGCTCGCTCACCGAGATGGTCATGCCGTGGTCGGCGATGGACTGGAACCGCGCGCCCTTCTCCGGCCGGGACAGGGAGCCGTGCTCATGACCGTCGCCTCGCTGGAATCCCTCACCTTCGGCCTCGGCCATCTCGTCGAGGGAGCGACCGCGCTGGGCGAGCGGATCGCGCTGCTCACCCGCGACCCCACGTACTACCGCCACGAACTCGACGCGCTCCCGCGGGAGGCGCTGGACGTCGTACGGGTCGACACCTTCGACACCGAGGCGGTCGCCGGCGCGCTCACCCGGCTGCCCGGGCTGCGCGGGCTCATCAGCTCCACCGACACCTGGCTCTCCCACGGCGCCGAACTGACCGCGCGCCTCGGTCTGCCAGGGCTCCACGCGGCCACGCTCTCGCTCACCCGCGACAAGGCACGCGTACGCGACCTGCTGTACGCGGCGGGGCTCAGCAGGGGCCGCGCCGTGGAGGACCCCGACCCCGAACGCCTCGCGGAACTCGTCGTCAAGGAGACCGGGTTCCCCGCCGTCCTCAAGGACACGGCGGGCACAGGCAGCATGAACGTCCGCATGGTCACGGGCCCTGACGAACTGCGCGCCGCGCTGGCTGAACCGTTCCCCGGCCTCAAGGGCAGGCTGTTCGCCGAGCCGTATCTCAGCGGCCCCGTCTACAGCGCCGAGACCCTCACCTGGCAAGGGCACACCCGGCTGCTCGGTGTCTCCAGCCGCCTGATGTCCCACGAGCCGCTCTTCCGCGAAGAGGTCACCGCCTTCCCCGTCGCCTTTCCCCCGAACGAACTGCACGCGCTGGGCAGTTGGCTGGACAAGGTGCTGGCCACACTCGGCTACACCGACCGCTTCGCACACCTGGAGTTCGCCCTCACCCGGCAGGGCCCCGAGGTCATCGAGGTCAACCCGCGCATCGGCGGCGCCCTCGTCGCGGAGGGCATGTGCAGGGCACTGGGCCACAACGTCCATACGGCGCTGGTCGAAGCGGCGCTCGGCAGGCGCCCCGCACTGATGGACGCCGCGCTCGACGGGCGCGGGCCCGCCGTCGCCTTCGTACTCGGCTACCCGGAGCGCCCCGGCACGCTCACGCGCGTGAGCGGCCTGGACCGGCTCGCCGACATGCCCGGCTCGCCGCGCTGGTACCCGACCAAGGCCCCGGGAGACCTGATCGAGCACCTCACCGACAGCCGTGGCTACGCGGGCATCGTCTACGCGGAGGCCCCCACGGCCGAACTGGCCACCCACCGCGCCGTCGCCGCGGCGAACGCGGTACGCGTGGAGACCGTTCCGGTGGAGACCGTTCCGGTGGGACCCGGTCCGGTGGAGACCGGCCCGGTGCCGTCCGTACGCGCGGGAGTCGTCGGCACGGGCGCTTCCCGCACGGACGCTTCCCGCACGGGCGCTTCCGACGCGGGCGCCTTCGGTGCGGGCGCCGAACCGGCGAGTGGTGCGTGACCTGAGAGGGCTGACGGGCGCCGCGCGCTTTCTGCTGGTCAGCTCCTTCCTCATCCCGCTGGGCAGCTTCATGGTGCTGCCCTTCATGTCGGTCTTCCTGCACGAACGGCTCGGCATGCCACTGGGCACCGTCGGCATCGTGCTGGCCCTCGCCTCGCTGCTCCAGTTCTCCGGCGGCGTCCTCGGCGGCGCGCTCGCCGAACGTGCGGGGCTGCGGCGCACGATGGTGCTCGCGCTCGTGGTGCGCTCGGCCGGGTTCGCCGCCTTCGCCGCAGCGCTGTACCGGCCCCAACTGGCCGTGTTCGCCCTGCTGTTGACGTGCTGCGGCGCCGCGCTCTACCTCCCGGCCAACAAGGCGTACCTCGTGCACGGCATCCCGGACGAGCGGCGCCCCGCCTTCCTCTCCGTGGGCAACGCGGCGCTCAACGCCGGTATGGCGCTGGGCCCCCTGATCGCTGGCCCGTTCGTCCTCTCGGCGCCCGGCGGGCTCTTTGTCACCGTCACCGCGCTGTTCCTCCTGCTGACGGCCGGCCACGCCCGGCTCCCCGACCGTGCGACCGGTACGCAGACGGGGCCGGACGAGACAGGGCACGACGGGACAGGGCACGACGGGACGGCGCCGGCGGGCGAGGGGGTTCCGCCGGGCGGAGGGGCGCCGCGTGGCACGGCGCGCGGGGGCGGGCTGCGGCTTCTGGAGGGCACGCAGGCGCTGCCGTTCGCGGCGACGGCGCTCGCCTTCTACCTGTACTTCTTCTTCCAGCACTACCTCGCGGTCTTCGCCGTCGAGCGCGCCTCACCCGAGTTCTACAGCCTTGTGCTGCTCACCTGTTTCCTCCAGGTCATCGTCGTCCAGCCGCTCGCCGCACGCCGGATCGCCCGGACGCCCTACGGGACCGCGCTCGCGGCCGGCTTCACCGCGCTGGCCGCCGGGCTTGCGGTGCTCGCCGTCGGTACGAGGCCCGCGATGCTGCTCGGGGCCGCGCTGATCACCTTCGGTGACCTGGTGCTGTTCCTCAAGAACGACCTTGAGGCGCTGGCCGGTTCGCGCCGCTCCGACGCCGCCGTCTTCGGGCAGCAGCGGCTCGCGGCGGGACTCGGCGCGTGCGCCAGCGGTGTCGTCGGCGGTCAGCTCTTCGCGCTGGCCGATGCGGGCGGCGGCACGGGCGGGTTCTGGCTCATGGCCGCGGCGCAGTGCGTGCTGCTCCCGCCGCTGCTCCTGCTCATCGCCCGCCGCACCGCTCCCCGCATACGCACCCGCACCCGCACCCGCACCCGCCAGAACCGGAAGGCCGGTACCCGCACATGACGTACGCCGACGCGCCTCTCACGTTCGAGAACGAGGAGTTCTGGACGGAGTTCCACGACTTCCTCTTCCCGCCCGAGCGCCATCAGCACGCACGCCAACTCCTCGACAGCTCCCCGCTGTTCGCCTTCCCGCCCGGCACCCGCATCCTCGACATGTGCTGCGGGGCCGGTGTCTTCACCGCACCTCTCGCCGCACGCGGACACCGGGTCACGGGTGTGGACCGCAGCCCCGCGATGCTCGACATGGCGGCGGCCCGCTGCCGGGAGGCGGAAGCCACGGCGCGGCTCGTACGGGCGGAAGCCGCGCACTTCGACGAGCCCGCCGCCTACGACATCGCCCTGAACCTCTACACCTCGTTCGGCTACGCCGAGGACCCGGCCGAGAACGCCGCCGCACTGCGCGCCATGCGTAGAGCCCTCGTACCGGGCGGCTCGCTGCTGCTGGACCTGGCGGGCAAGGAGATCCTGGCCCGCAGGGTCCGTACGTCCAAGGTGGTCAGGCGCGGCGAAGCGCTGGTGGTGCAGACCGACACGGCCCTGGACGACTGGTCCAGGATGCGCAGCGACTGGATCCTCGTGCGCGGCGAACGGGCCCGCAGGGCGTGCCTGGAGTGGTACGTCTACAGCGCCGTGGAACTGCGCGGGCTGCTGGAGGAGGCGGGCTTCGCGAAGGTCGAGGTCTTCGGCGGCTTCGACGCCACCCCCTACGACGCACACGCCGAACGCCTCGTCCTGCGGGCCACGGCACCACCCGCCGGCGCCTGATCCTCTCCCCGGGCACCCCTCACCTGTGCGGGAGGCCGTCGGGCCGGTAGCTGGCCCTGACGTGGACGCGCTCGCCCTGGGGGCCGAGGATGCTGAGGAACTCCACGGGGCGCTCGTCGGCGTTGCCGAACCAGTGCGGCAGGTGGGTGTCGAACTCGGCGCCCGCTTTGCGCTTTCCGCAAAAAAGCTGTGCGGGATGCCCGGGGCCGGGGCACGTTGGTCGTGGAGGCGGTCGCAGAGGTCCCACGACCACCCCGCGACCGCGACACCTCCGCCCCGCCACCCCCTCACCGCCCCTCCCCCCCCTCACCAAGGACAGCGCCATGGATACCCAGGACCGGGACGAGATGTACCGAAGCCGCGAGCAGGTCTTCAGCGGCGAGCCCAACGCGGTGCTCGTCACGGAAGCCGCCGGTCTGCCGCCTGGCCAGGCGCTCGATGTGGGGTGCGGTGAAGGGGCCGACGCACTCTGGCTGGCCCGGCGCGGCTGGCAGGTCACCGCCGTCGATGTCTCCCCGACAGCGCTGCGCCGCGCGGCGGCGGCCCCGGCCCCCGAAGGCCGTGTGGCGTGGACACGGGCCGACGTGATCAGCACGCCGCCTCCGGCCGCCGCAGGCACCCACCATACCCGGGACGCCGTCCTGCGGGCACAGCGCCTGCGGTAGCCCGGCACCCGGCGGCGCCGCGCCCCGCGATCCGGCACGCACCGCTCAAGGTGTGGCCGTCGGCTCGGCGGCCGGTCGTTCGCGTCCGCCGTCGTGCCCCGTGAGCACCACGGCGCAGAGCACGGCCGCGGTCGCCGCCACCGCGACGGTGAGGCCCCACCGCACGCTCCAGCCAGCGAGCCGGCGGGGGCCGCGCCGGTGGGGCGCGGGCAGCGTGAGCTGTTCCGTACGGCGCAGCGGGCGTGCCAGCCGCAGCAGGAACAGCGCGGCGATGGGCAGTTGGAGCAGCCAGAGCGTGGTGCGGGGCCAGCCGTCGTACCAGACGTTGGTTCCGTACAGCAGTGTGTGCCAGACGCTGAGCACGTAGACGGCGATGACGAAGCGGTGCAGCACCCGCCAGGTGCGGGGCCCGATGCGGTGGCGCACGTAGAAGAGCAGGCCGAGGGGTACGGCGAGGTAGAGCGCCGCCTGCCCGACGGGGATGGCGATCTGTCCCGTGCCCGAGGTGTAGCCGCCGGGCACGAACGTCTCCCAGAACGCCTCCCAGAACCGCGAGGCCCAGCCCAACTCGGCCTTGTCCCTGACGAGTTCGGCGGCGAAGAGCAGCGCGTGCGCCGTGATCAGCGCGATCGTACTGAGGCTGGTCGTCCGGTGCAGCCGCTCCAGCGCGCGCTGTGAACGTGGTGTCCGCCGCACTCCGGGTCCGGAGAGCAGCAGTCCGAGGATGACCGTGCCCCAGGCCCACAGCAGCGCCGACCAGCCGAACGCCTGGCTGAGGAAGTACATCCAGAAGGTTCCGGCGTCCTTCATGAACGGCATCACCGAGACGGTGTCCGAGGCCCCCGACCGTATCCGCGCGTACAGCAGCGCGAAGACCCCAGCCGTCACCAGCACCCCGAGCCCGGCGTCCAGCCACGCGGCCCGTACGTCCTCCCGCAGCGTCACCCGGCCCCCGCGCGGCGCCGGGACCTCCGGTTCGCCGGGCGACTCCCTCTGCTCGGTCATCTCCTCGGAGACCATGGCGGCACTCACCTCTCGTGGTGGGGGGGGAAGCGCCGCCCATTCTCCCGATCCGACCCCGAAACCGCATTGGTCTGTACCAGATTGGCGAACTCTTTTTCCGGCAAGCGGGCGGAGACGCGCGTCAAGTGCCCGTGACCGACGCATCGTCGAGGCCGAGCAGGCCCAGGGCCCGCTCCCGCATCTCCACCTTCCGGATCTTTCCGGTGACGGTCATGGGGAACGCGTCGACCAGATGGACATACCGGGGGATCTTGAAGTGGGCCAGACGGCCCGCGCAGAAGCTCCGTACGGCCTCGGCGTCGAGCGGCGCGGCTCCCGGGCGCTGCACGATCCAGGCCATCAGCTCCTCGCCGTACTTGGCGTCGGGGACCCCGATCACCTGGACGTCGGCGATGCCGGGGTGGGTGTGCAGGTACTCCTCCACCTCGCGCGGGTAGACGTTCTCACCGCCCCGGATCACCATGTCCTTGATCCGGCCGACGACGTTGACGTACCCCTCGGCGTCCATGGTGGCCAGGTCACCGGAGTGCATCCAGCCGGAGGTGTCGATGACTTCGGCCGACCTGTCGGGCTCGTTCCAGTAGCCCTTCATCACCGAGTAGCCACGGGTGCACAGTTCGCCGGGGGTGCCACGGGGCACCACCAGTCCCGAGTCCGGGTCGACGACCTTGACCTCCAGGTGCGGCATGACCCGGCCCACCGTCCCGGTACGGCGGGCCAGACCGTCGTCGCGGCGGGTCATCGTGGAGACCGGCGACGTCTCCGTCATGCCGTAGCAGATCGCCACCTCGCGCATGTGCATCCTGTCGACGACGCCCTTCATCACCTCCACCGGGCAGGGCGAGCCGGCCATGATGCCGGTCCGCAGGCTGGAGAGGTCGAACTCGGCGATGCGCGGGTGGTTCAGCTCGGCGATGAACATGGTGGGCACCCCGTACAGCGAGGTGCAGCGCTCCTGTTCCACGGCACGCAGCGTGGCCTCCGCCTCGAACCCGGCGGCTGGCAGCACCACGCACGCGCCGTGCGAGTGCGCGGCCAGGTTGCCCATGACCATGCCGAAGCAGTGGTAGAGCGGCACGGGCAGACACACCCGGTCGGCCTCGGTGTAGCCGACGCGCTCGGCGACGAAGTAGCCGTTGTTCAGGATGTTGTGGTGCGTGAGCGTGGCGCCCTTGGGAAACCCCGTGGTGCCCGACGTGTACTGGATATTGATCGGGTCGTCGAACGACAGGGCCGCCGCGCGCTCACGCAGCAGCGCCGGATCCGCGCCACGCCCCGCCGCCAGCAGCCCGTCCCAGCCGGGCTCTCCGAGGAAGACCACGTCCTGGAAGCCGATCTCCGCCAGCATCGCCCGGTAGTCGCTGGACTTGTACGCGACGGCGCTGACCACCAGGCTCGGCTCCGACTGGCCCACGGCGTAGGCGAGTTCATGGGAACGGTAGGCGGGGTTGATGTTCACCAGAACCGCGCCGATCCGCGCCGTCGCGTACTGCGTGAGTACCCACTCGGCACAGTTCGGCGCCCAGATGCCGACCCGGTCACCCTGCCCGATCCCGCGCTCCAGCAGCCCGAGCGCCACCTCGTCGACGGCGGCATCGAAAGCGGCATACGTCCAACGCCGCCCCGTGGCCACCTCGACCAGCGCGTCCCGCTCCCCGTACCGCCCCGCGGCCCGCCGCAGGTTCTCCCCGATCGTCTCGCCCAGCAAAGGCACGTCCGCCGTACCGGACACATAGGAAGGCAACGTCTCAACCATGCCCGCAGCATCAGACACAACTCCCCCCGCCGCTACCCCTGTTGGGAGGAAGACGCCCCAAAGGGGGCACGGGGAACCGCGCGCCGGGCCACCGGCCACCGGCGGCCCCGACACCACGCACACGCCGGGTGAGTACCTGGCCCCGAGCACCTGGTTCACGAAGCGGGCTCCCCCGCGTCCGCCGCGCGCAGCATCCGCTGGGCCAGCCCTCGTATGTGCGCGGCCAGTTCGGGCGGCTCCCGCACCTCGAATTCGAATCCGAACGCGGCCGTCCACACCGCGAGTTGGTCCAGGCTGTCGGAGCCGATGCGGAGGACGCAGGTGTCCGCGTCCAAGGGCTCGACCACGCCGATCGTGGGCGGCACCTCGTCGGCCACCTCGTGCGCGGGCGCGTGCATGGTGAGGACGGCGCGGTGGCGGTAGCGCGTGGTGGTCATCGCCTCGGCGAAGTGCCCGCCCAGCCGTTCCTCGGGCGCCGGCAGGTTCCTCGGTGTGAAGCGCGGCCCCGTCGGCACGCGGAGCGTCAGCCGGTCGGCGCGGAAGCGCCGCCAGTCCTCGCGTGCGGTGTCCCAGGCGAACAGGTACCACCGCCGTCCGTCATGGACCAGGCGGTACGGCTCGACGTCCCGTACGGACTCGCCGCCACCGTGCGCCACGTAGTCGAACCGCAGCCGCTCATGGTCCCGTACGGCCGCGGCGACGGCGATGAGCACGTCCTGTTCGACGGTCGGCCCCGGCGAGGGCAGCGTCACCAGCGCCGAGCTGAGCGCTCCGACCTGGCGCCGCAGCCGGGAGGGCAGGCCCTGATCCAGCTTGGCCAGCGCGCGTACGGAGGTCTCGGCGATCCGGGCGACCGCGCTGCCCGCCGCTGTACGCAGCCCGACGGCGACCGCGACGGCCTCGTCGTCGTCGAGCAGCAGCGGGGGTACGGAGCTGCCCGCCGCCATCCGGTAGCCGCCGCCCACACCGCCGATCGCGTCCACGCGGTAACCCAGCTCCCGCAGCTTGTCCACGTCACGCCGCAGCGTCCGCGCGCTCACCCCGAGCCGCCCGGCCAGCTCGCTGCCCGGCCAGTCGCGATGCGCCTGCAGCAGTCCCAGCAGCCGTAGCAGCCGCCCCGATGTCTCCAGCATGCGAAGAGCCTCGCACCGATCGCGGTCAGGATCCGGCCGCGATTGCTCCTAGCGTCATCCCCAGCTCAACCAGAACCCGGAGCACGCCCGCGCCACCCGCCGCCCACATACGGGGCACGCACGCGGCACGTACGCGGGAACGCACAGGAACGCGCGGCACAGACGCGGCGCTCCAACCCGCAGACCACAAAGGCCACATCCGGCCCTCCCGGGCCGCCTGACAACTTACGGAGAACCCCGTGACCATCCTCGTCACCGGTGCGACAGGCACCGTAGGACGCCACCTCGTCACCCAGCTCCTCGCGGACGGGCACAAGGTACGCGCACTCACCCGCACCCCTGAACGGGCCGCCCTCCCTGCCGGCGCCGAGGTCGTCGGCGGCGACCTGACGGACACCGCGAGCCTCGCCGCCGCGTTCGAAGGGGTGCACGCCGCGCACCTCATCACCTTCGGCGGCGCCGACTTCGCCCCCCTGACCAACGGCGAGGAGATCGCCGACCTCGCCCGGCGCTCGGGCATACGCGGCGTGACCCTGCTCAAGGGCGACGTGGCGAAGTCGCCGCTGGAAGAGGCCATCGCGGCCGGCGGCCTGGGCTGGACGGGCCTCGCGCCGGTCGAGTTCATGTCCAACACGCTGGAGTGGGCGGACACGGTCCGCACGGAGGGCGTCGTCCGCGAGGCGTTCCCCGACGCGAAGAGCGCCTTGATCCACGAGGCGGACATCGCGGCCGTCGCCGCCACCCTCCTCACCACCGAGTCACACGCGGGCCAGGAACACTGGCTGACGGGCCCCGAGGCACTCACGGTCCCGCAGCAGGTCAGCATCCTGGGCAAGGCACTCGGCCGGGAGCTGCGCTACGTCGAACTGTCCACCGACGAGATCGTCGCCCAATGGCGTGCCACCGGCTTCTCCGACGAGGACATCGACTTCTTCCTCACCATGCGCACCAACCCCCCGCACGGCGAACCCCGCCCCCTCCCCACCGTCGAAGACCTCACCGGCACCCCGCCCCGCACCTTCACCACCTGGGCCCATGAGCACGCCGACGTGTTCAGGGCGTGAGCGCGTCCGTCGTGCCGCCCGTTGAGGAGCCCACGCGCGTGAGGATGAGGATGGCCATGTCGTCCTGGCGTTGGCCGCCGGTCCAGTGGGTGACGGAGTCGGACAGGGTGTCGGCCAGTTCGTCGGGGTGGCGCAGCGGGGTGCCGCCGAGGCTGCGGACGACGTCGAAGAAGACGCCGTCGCGGTCCCTGGCCTCGGTGACGCCGTCCGTGACGAGCACGAGGGAGTCCAGGGGCGCGAAGGTGTAGGTCTCCTCGGCGGCTTCGCCGCGCTCGCGCCCGAGGCCCGTGGACAGGGGGAGTTCGGGGTGGGAGGGCTCCAGGCAGGTCACCTCTCCTCCGTGGAGGAGGTACGGCGCCGGGTGCCCCCTGTTGAGCAGGGTGACCGTCGCACCGCTCGGCGGGATCTGTACGAACAGCGCGGTGACGAAGCCCTCGATGTCGTCCAGGGTGTCGTGCCGGCGCGCGCCCTCACGGTCGAGCGCCCGGTCGAGGCGGTCGGCGAGGTCGTGCAGGCTCGGCGCGTGCTCGGCCGCCTCCCTGAACGCGCCGACGACGACGGAGACCGCCGACACGGCCCGTAGTCCTTTGCCCCGGACATCACCGATCATCGCCCGGATCCCGAACGGGGTCTCCTGGAGCGCGTACAGGTCACCGCCGATCGCGGCCCCCAACTGGGCCGCGACATAGCGGTCGGCAACCGCGAGCGGGCCCACACCCGCGGGCGGTGCGGGCAGCACGGCACGCTGCGCCGCCTCGGCGACGTTCAGCGCGACGGCCAGGTTGCGTCCCTGTCGGTCGACCAGCCACTTGATCCACAGCCCCACCATGCTCACGAGCAGCACGGCGAGCACGTCCGTGATCATCGCGGAGCTCTCGCGGCCCGTGTAGTAGGCGAGCCCGGCCGCCGAGCCGCAGGCCAGCAGCGCGAACAGCACGCTCAGGCCGAAAGGGAAGACGATGCCCGCCACCAGGGGCGCGCAGGACAGGAGGGGAAGCCCGTAATAGGGGCGCATCGCGAACACGTCGGCCGCCGCGCCCCCGAGCAGGAGCAGCACAGGCGCCACGTACGGCACCTTGACCAGCACCTGGGGGCTACGGGGCACCCGGCCTCCCTGTGTCGTTTCGTCACCAGTGCGCAGCACGCCGCTCCGCTCTGGAGATTTTCCCATTTGCCCACATTTACGCGCTGGCCGCGCGCCGTACTGGAGTGTCGCGGCGCCCCCGCCCCCTACGTGCGGGAGCGCCGCTACCGCTGCGGCGAAGCCTCACCGTCGCCGGAACCTCGCACCGTCGCCGGAAGCCCCGCCCCGTCGCCGGAGCCCCGCCGCGCGGTAAGCCGCTCAGGCGGGCAGGACGCGTTCGAGCGCGGAGACGACCTCGGGGGCATCGGGCTCGGTCTGCGGCGCGAACCTGGCTGCCACGGTGCCGTCGGGCGCGACGAGGAACTTCTCGAAGTTCCACCGGATGTCACCGGTGTGCCCCTCTGCGTCGGGTGCGTCCACGAGCCCCTGGTACAGCTCGTGCCGGCCCTCGCCGTTGACCTCCACCTTCTCCGTCATCGGGAACGTGACGCCGTAGGTCGCCGAGCAGAACGTGGCGATCTCCTCGGCCGTACCCGGCTCCTGCTCCATGAACTGGTTGCACGGCACCCCCAGCACCGTGAACCCGCGCTCCGCGTACTGCTCGTGCAGCTTCTCCAGGGCCGCGTACTGCGGGGTCAGCCCGCAGCGCGAGGCCACGTTCACCACGAGTACCGCTGAGCCCTGGTAGCCGGCGAGGTTCGCCGGGCCGCCTGTCAGCGCGTCGATCTGCACCTCGTGCAAGGACATGTTGTGCCTCCACCACGTCGGGCCCGGGGCGCAGCCGCCACGGGCGCCACAGGGGGTTCCGTACCCCCACCAACCACCTCACCCTGACACGCAGCCCTCCTGGACAGGAGCGGCGGGGACACCGGAACGATCGCGGGACAGCGACCGCGGGGCAGCGACCGCACGACCGCCACCCCGCACCACGACCGCCACCGCACCACCGTCACCGCACGACCGCGACCGCACGACCGCCACCGAAGGGCAACCGCCGGAGGGCAGCCGCCGGTCCGGCCGTCAGAGCAGGGGTGCCAGGTGGGCGTGTGCCCAGGCGGCCAGGGGTGTCGGCGTGGTCGTCAGCACCGTGCGGGTGTCCTCCGGCACGAACCCGGCCAGCATCCAGCCCGTCATCCCCACGATCCCCTCGACCTGCTTGTCACCGAGCCCGGCTGCCCGCAGTGCCGAGCGCAGCTCGTCCTGGGTGATCCGCTCGGCCCGCACCGGGCGCGCGACGGCCTGGCTCACGATCGCGGCGACCTCGGCGAAGGACAGGTCCTCCGGCCCCTGCACCGCCTGCACCTGGCGCCCCGACCAGCCGGTCGACAGCAGCCGGGCCGCCGCGATGTCACCGATGTCGCGGGGGTCGACCCAGGGCATCCGGTGGTCGAGCGGCAGCGGCGTGCGCAGTACGCCCTCGTTCCGCAGCGCGTCCAGGTCGCCGAGCAGGTTGCTGAAGAAATACCCGGCACGCAGATGCAGCACCGTGCGGCCCGTGGCGTCCAGCAGCTCCTCCGTACGCGCGAGCCCGTCGATCTCCCCCGCGCCCGACCGCAGCTCGGCTCCCCCGCTGCTGAGGAAGACCGTCCGCGTGATGGCGTTCTCACGCATGGCGCGCGCCGCGTTGGCACCCATGCGCGCGTAGCCCTCCACGGGGTCCTCGTCCCCCGTGGGCGGATCGACCCAGAACAGCGCCTCGGCGCCCCGCGTCGCCCGCACCACCGCGTCGCCGTCCCCCTGGTCGCACGTGACAGCGTCGACACGCTCCCGTACGGGTGCCGGCAACCGGCCCGGGTCCCGCACCAGCACGGTGGGCCGCACGCCCGCCTGCACCAGCAGCTGTACGACCCGCGACCCCACCTGCCCGGTCGGCGTACTCACCACGATCTTCACTGCTTCGTCCTCCTCAGGGCTGCGGAGACCGGCACCGGTGCACGCACCGGGCCCGACCTGTGCTCTGCTGTCGTACATGTCTGAACGGATCATCGCTGCCACCGACGGATCGTGCGACCCCAATCCCGGCCCGTGCGCCTGGGCGTACGTCATCGCCGACGCGGACGGAGGACCGGCCCGCACCGTCTCCGGCGCACTGGGGCACGGCACCAATCAGGTTGCCGAACTGGCCGCCGTACTCGCCCTGTTGGAGGACACCACCGGACCGGTCACCATCTACGCCGACTCCGTCTACGCCATCAGGTGCCTGACGACCTGGCTGCCGAACTGGCAGCGCAACGGCTGGCTCAACTCCAGCAAGAAGCCGGTCGCCAACCGCCATCTCATCGAGCAGGCCGCCGCCCTCATGGTGGGCCGCGACGTCCAGTTCACCTGGGTACGCGGCCACAACGGCCACCCCTTGAACGAGGCGGCCGACCAGGCAGCCAAGTACGCGCTGACAGCCCCGGTCCACCGCACCTTCGCGCCGGCCCCAGCCCCAGCCCCAGCCACGGACACGGACATGGCCCCGGCTCCGGCCACCGTCACCGCGACCGCTCCGACGCTCTGGTAGGAAACACCGTCCGACAGCACCGGACCGGCGAGCATCCGGGCGTAACCGGGCAGCACACACCCGAGGCAGCCCCCCGGCAGACGCCGGCGCACGTCACGGCAGGGGCATCAGCCGGTAGAAGACCGTGGTGACCAGGTCGCGCGCGTACTGGGCGTCGAGGAGACCGGGGCGGAAGAGGATGCGGTACATCATGGGGGCGACGACGTGGTCCATCAACGTGTCGGTGTCGGGCACGTGTTCACCGCGTGCGGTGGCGCGGTCCAGGATGGTGTCCACCTGCTCGACGGCGTAGGCGGAACACTGGCCCGCGTTGCCCCCGTCGGGGTCCCCCGCGAGCGCGTCGCGGATGTACGAGCGGCCGGGCGGCGAGGACATCTCCTCCAGGAAGTCGACGGCCCAGTGCTCCAGGTCCTCGCGCAGGGAGCCGAGATCCGCCGGGGGCGTCTCGGGGCGCAACCGCTCCACCGCGACGTCGGACAGCAACTCGGAGATGTCTCCCCAGCGGCGGTAGACCGTGGAGGGTGTCACACCGGCCCGCGAGGCGATCTGCGGAACGGTGAGCTCGGCGCGGCCGTGCTCGGCCTGTAGTTCACGCACAGCCGCGTGCACCGCTTGCTGCACGCGGGCGCTGCGTCCGCCCGGACGGGCGGCTGCTTTGGGACTCATGACAGACACCTTAACGCAAAGACGTTGCGCGCTGGAGGTCACACGGTGACCGGTGCAAGGCGCGTGACCTCCCCTCGCGTCGCCTCGTAGGCGCCACCGGTACGCAGCAGCGTGGCCTCGCCGAGCGGCCGTCCGATGAGCTGCATGCCGATGGGCAGTCCCACGCCGTCGTGGCCGACGGGCAGGGACAGGGACGGCATGCCGGTGATGTTGGCCGGGGCCGAGAGCCGCACATAGCTGTCCGAGACGCTCTCCTCGGTCCCGTCGGGCCAGGTCACCGTCGGCCGGTCGCTGAGCGCCGCGGTGGAGGGCACGGTCGGCGCCGCCACGACGTCGACCTCTTCGAAGAGCCGCTCCCATTCCCGGCGCATGAGAGTACGGGCCCGCTGCGCACGCAAGTAGTCGCCCGCCGGGAGGAGTTCACCGGCCTCCAGCAGGAGACGCACGTCGGGGCCGTACAGCTCGGGGGACGTACGCAGGGTCTTCTCGTGATAGGCCGTGGCCTCGGGCACCATGTGGCCCCACTGGACGGCCTGGACATAGGCGGCCATGGGGATGTCGATGTCCACGAGCCGGGCGCCGAGTGCGGCGAGATGGTCGATGGAAGCGCGGACGGCGGCCTCCACCTCGGGGTCGACCCGCTCGAAGTAGTAGTTGCGCGGCACCCCGACGCGCAGCCCCCTCAGGTCCTCGCGCGTGTGGCCGGCTCCCCCGCCGGCGCCGGACGCGTCGTCCGCGCCGTACGGGCCGTGGCCGGCGGCGAAGGCGGCGCCGGGGGTGTTCAGCGACGTGGCGTCGTTCGGGTCGTGGCCCGCGAGCGCCGCGAGGACGAGCCCGGCGTCCTGGACGGTGCGCGTGATGGGGCCCACGTGGTCAAGGGACCACGACAGGGGCGTCACACCGTGCCGGGAGACGAGCCCGTAGGTGGGCTTGAGGCCGACGACACCGTTCAGCGACGAGGGCACGCGGATCGAGCCACCGGTGTCCGTACCCAGCGCGAAGGTGGCTCCGCCCGCCGCGACGGCGACGGCGGAACCGCCGCTTGAGCCGCCCGCCACCCGGTCGGCCGCCCACGCGTTACGGGTCTGCGGCGTGGTCAGGCCGTACGCGAACTCGTGGGTGTGGGTCTTGCCCAGCAGCAGCGCGCCCGCTTCCCTGAGGCGCCTGGCGACGGTGCTGTCCTCGGCCGCCGTGTGGTGCCGGCGCACCCGTGAACTCGCCGTCGTCGGCACTCCGGCCGCGTCGATGAGGTCCTTCAGCCCCATGGGCACGCCGTGCAGCGGGCCCAGGTACCGGCCGGCCGCGATGTCCCGTTCCGCCCGGTCCGCCGCCTGGCGCACGGACTCGGCGAAGACCGCGACGTACGCGCCCAGGTGCCCTTCCGTTGCCTCGATCCGCTCCAGTACGGAGTCGGTCAGCTCGACCGGTGAGAGTTCACGGGTCCCGATCGCGCGCGCCGCTCCGGCGAGCGACAGCTCATACGGTCGCATGTGCCTGCTCCTCTTCCTCGATACGTACGGTTTCCCCGGCCACGGCCGTCCCGGCAGCCGCCGCGCTGTACGTGGCCGCTGGCGGGGTCTCGTCCAGGTCCAGCGCGTGGAGCACGCCGATCACGTTCCTGATGTGACCGGCCGTTGCGACGACGGCCTCCCGCCTGGCCTGTTCCTCGTCGTGCGATTGCCCTGGCTCTGCGGCTTCCGCCGCCTCCGGGACCTCTGGGGCTTCTGCGGTGGTCATCGGCTGATCCCTTCAGGACGTACGGGGAGCGGTCGCCCCCGTGGGTGGGTCAACGCGCTTCCGCGGTCCGTGCCACAGCGCGTGGCACATAAAAGCGAAAGGTTTGCGTTAGTGGGACCGTACGGCATACCGTCTCTCTAACGCAAAGAAACAGCTTTAAATGCGGGGCGGCCCTCCGTCCGCCCCGCCCGGAACCATCAGGGAGACCTCCATGACCCCGTCCGCCACGGCCCCGTCCGCACCCCTCGCCACCGGCACACCCGTCGCCACCAGCGCACCCCTCACGGCCGGCGCGACCGCTCCGACCTGGGCGGTCGGCGACCTGCGCGTGCACCGCATCGACGAGGCGGAGCTGCCGGGCGCCACCGGCCAGTGGCTGCTGCCCGACGCCACCCCCGACGTCGTACGCGGCACCCCCTGGCTCCAGCCGGACTTCGCCACCCCCGACGGGGTGCTCCGCCTGTCCAGCCACAGCTTCGCCGTCGAGACGAACGGGCTGCGGGTCCTGATCGACACCGGCATCGGCAACGGCAAGATCCGCGCCAACCCGGCCTGGCACGACCTGAACACCCCGTACCTCGACCGCCTCACGGCGGCCGGCTTCCCGCCCGAGAGCGTCGACCTCGTCGTTCTGACCCACCTGCACGCCGACCACGTCGGCTGGAACACCCGCGAGGACGGCGGCGACTGGGTGCCGACCTTCCCCCGGGCCCGCTACCTCACCTCACGCACGGAGTGGGAGTTCTGGACAACGAGGGAGCTGGAGCCGCCGCGCGCCCAGATGTTCCGCGACTCCGTCCACCCGATCCACGACGCGGGCCTGCTCGACCTGGTGGACGTGGCCGACAGCGCCGGCAGGGGCGCCGGTGGCATCGAAGTCGCCCCGGGCATCCGCCTGTTGCCCGCGCCCGGACACACCCCTGGTCAGGTCGCCGTCGAGCTGCGCGGCGCCGACACCACAGCCCTGATCACCGGCGACAGCATCCACCACCCCGTCCAGCTCGCGCACCCCCACCTCACCAGCTGCGTCGACATCGACCCCGCCGAGGCCGTCCGCACCCGCAACCGCCTTCTCGCCACCCACAGCGAGGCCCTCCTCCTGGGCAGCCACTTCCCCCACCCGACGACGGTCGCCCTCGAAGGCTGAGGCGATCAGGGCGGGGCAAGCCGTCCCACGGCTCCGGCGTCAGCGGGTGTCTGCCCGCGCTCGGCATGCGGGTGCGACGGTGGGCGGCGTACGTCACCGTGCGACGGCCCCGGAACGAGCCGCTCAGACCCGAGCGGCCACCACATACCGCTCGTCCTCCACGGGGCCGCCCCACAGGTCCGCGTTGTCGCTGAGCGTTTCGATACGCAAGGAGGCGACCAACGGCTCCAGGCAAGCGGCCAGTTCAGCGGCGCCGACACCCCCGCCCCAGGGCAGCGCCCCCGCCCCGGGCGCGTACGGCGCTCCGGCCTGGCCCGCCTCCCGCCAGCGCCCCTCGACCAGCAGCAGCGTGCCGCCAGGGCGCAGCCGCGCCGTCCACTCGCGTAGCGCCGCCTCGGGATCGGGGAGCGTCCACAGCACATGCCGGCACAGCAGCATGTCGAACCGCTCCTCTCCCGTGGGCGGCGCACCCGCGTCACCCACGAGGAACCGGCCCGCGAGCCCCGCCGCAGCCAGCTTGGCGCGGGCACGGTCGACCATGCGGGGCGAGAGATCGACGCCGGTCACGCGGTGCCCTGCCGCGGCCAGGAGCGCGGAGAGCGAACCGGTTCCGCACCCGGCGTCGAGGATGTCGCTCGGCGCCGCCGGCGCCCACGTACGCAGGAGCGCGTCCCAGGCGGCGCGGGTGCGCTCCGTCCGCAGGCCGTGGTCAGGTTCCTCGTCGAACGCCGCTGCCGCGACATCCCAGTACTCGGTGATCACAGCTTGTGAGTCGCTCATCCGCGCATGCTCTCAGCGCCCACTGACAGCGTGAGGTGCTGGGCCGGGATGTGGGGTTGGGGTGTCGGCGGCGGGGTGGGGGCGGGGGTCAGGGCCAGGCGGTGGTGAATCAGGATGGCGACATCGGTGAGGGTGCCGGCGCCGCGTACGAGTTCCATGGGAGGCAGGTCGATGTCGAACCGCTGGCGCACGGCGACCAGCAGTTCGGTGGCCATGAGGGAGTCGAGGCCGTACTCGTCGAGCCTGCGGTGCGGGTCGAGTGCGTCGGCTTCCTGGTGCATGACCTTGGCCAGCATCTGTGCCACGGTGCCGCGCACGACGGCGAGCGCCTCTTCCGGGGGCAGTGCGGACAGTTCCCGCAGGGCCTCGTCCCGGGTCTGTCTCGCCCCTTCGGCCTGCGGCGGTACCAGCAGGCCGTAGCGCGGGGTCCTGAGAAGGGGCGCGTAGTCGGCGGCACGCGACCAGTCGCAGCGTTCGGCACCCGCGACGGGCACGTCCCGTCCCGTCACCTCGTCCAGCACGGTGAACGCCTCACGCACGCCGAGGGAGCGGAGCCCGGCGGCGGAGAGCACGGGTGCCAGGTTGTTGCGGTGTACGTATCCCGTGTCCCCCAGGACGCCCCAGGCGACGGCGTGCGCGGGCAGACCGTCGGCGCGGCGCCTTCGGGCGAGGGCTTCGAGATAGAGGTTGCCGGCCGCGTAGGGGACCTGCTGCATGTTGCCCAGCCCTGCGGTGCTGGAGGAGAACAGCAGGAACAGATCGAGGTCGCGGTCCCGGGAGATCTCCTCCAGCACATCGGCGCCGGTCATCTTCGGCGCGAGCACGGAGGCGATCCGTTCGTCGCACAGTTCCGTCAGTGGCGCGTCGTCCAGGTGCATCGCGCAGTGCGCCACTCCACGGAGCGGGTGCGGCCCCTCGTCCAGCTGGTCGGCCAGCTTCCGCAGCGTTTCGAGGTCGGTGACGTCGGCCGCGACGGGGGTGGCCAGGACGCCGCGCCGCGCGAGCGCGCCGACGATCCCGGCGGCGTCCGGTGCCTGGGCGCCGCGACGGCTCACGAGTGCGAGGTGGCGGGCCCCGTGGTCGGCCAGCCATTCGGCCGTTGCCGCGCCGAACCCGCTGAGGCCGCCGGTGACGAGGTAGGTGCCGTTCTCGTCCAGCGTGCGCCCGCACGGCGCCGCGGCGACCGGCACCGTCTCGTCCAGGGGGTCGAAGGAGACCACGACCTTGCCGAGGTGCCGGGAGTGGCGCATCAGCTGGAACGCCTCGGCCACCCGTGCCGCAGGGAAGACGCTGTGCGGCAACGGCCGGAAGGCGCCCGTACGCACCTGCCGGGTGATCTCCGCGAACAGGGCCGTGGCCGTTTCCGGGGCGCGGACCAGCGCCGTCGCGTCGATGCCGAAGAAGGCGAGGTTACGGCCGAACGGGGCCATGGGCAGCGGCTTGTTCTCGTAGATGTCGCGCTTGCCGAGTTCGATGAAACGTCCGCCGGGCGCCAGCAGTTCCATGCTGCGGGGGATGGCGGCGCCCGCGAGGGAGTTGACGACGACATCGACGCCGCGGCCCCCGGTCAGCTCCTTGACCTGCGGTGCGAAGGAGAGACTGCGTGAGTCGAGTACGTGCTCGACGCCGAGCACGCGCAGCACGTCGCGCTTGAACTCGCTGCCCGCCGTGGCGATGACGCGGGCGCCGCGGACCCGCGCGAACTGGTGCAGGGCCAGGCCGATACCGCCGGCGCCGCCGTGCACCAGAACGGTTTCCCCGGCCCGTAGCCGTGCCTGATGGTCCAGGCCGTACAGGATCGTGGTGAAGACCACCGGCAGGGTGGCGGCCTCGGTGAAGCTCATTCCGTCCGGGATGTGCCCGACGGCGCACTCCGGTGCTGTGGCGTGCGAGGACAGGGAGCGGGTCGCCGCAGCGAAGACGCGGTCACCGGGCTGCACGGTGTCGACGCCGGGGCCGACGGCGGTCACGACGCCCGCGCACTCCAGGCCGACGCCGGTGTCCACGTGCTGGTCCTGGGCCTCGGACGGCAGCAGTCCCGTCACGTCCATCACGTCGCGGTAGTTCAGCGCGGCGGCGCGCACCTCGATCGCCACTTCTCCCGGCCCCGGCGCCGGTGCCGCCCTGGGCACCCAGGCCAGTTCGTAGGACAGGCCACGGTTCCGTACATCCAGCGTGTAGCCGCAAGCGGGTGCGGCGCGGTCGTCACGGGCAGCGGGGAGGGCGAGCTGACGGGGTACGAAGCGTCCGGCGCCGGCGAGAACGACCTCGTCCTCGGGCCCCGGCGCGAGCAGTTCCCCCGCGAGCCGGTACGCGTCGGTTGCCGCGTCGCCGGAGCGCTGGAGGCTGATCCGCCGCACCGTGGCGCCCGCGCATTCCGTGCTGAGCGAGCGGGCCGCACCCCATACGGCGGCGTCGGCGGGGCACTGGGGCAGCTCGGGCGGCGGCAACGCACCGCTGGGCCGCGTGACCACCCACAACGTCAACTCCCGCTCGTGCTCCCGCGCTTGGCCGGACCGCTTCGCCCGGTCCTCAGACGCCTGGGCGAACGCCCGCAGCACGGCAGCCCGCCGCGTGGTGCGCTCGGCCGGCGCCTGCCCGCCACTCTCCGCCGTACCGGCCAGCAGCAGCACGAGGTGCGTCTCACCCGGCCCCTCGGGCACATGGCGCAGCCAGTCCCCTGCGTGCTCGCTCACCGCGACACGGCGTACGGGGCCGCCTTGCGAACCGGTCAGGAGGGTACGCACCTCGTCGGCCAGCGGGTCTTCGGCGGGAGTCTCCGTCGCGAGGATCCAGGCGGCCTCCGGTGGCGGCGTGGGCAGTACGGGCCTCGCGGGTTCCCGCCAGGGTGCGGAGGCGAGGACCACCGAAAAGACGGAGGACTCGGAGGAGTCGGGGGAGGAGTCGGAGGGGCCGGAGGGGCCGCCGCCCGGGGCGGCGTCCGTGTCCTCGGCGTCCGTGTCCTCGGCGCCCGTCCGCACGATGTCGGTGAAGCCGCACTTCTCCAGCAGCGGCGCCCACTGGTCCCGGGGCAGCAGCGGCGAGTCCGGGCGCAGCCCTCGGTCGGTGTGGTGGCGCCAGAAGCTGTCGAGGAACCCGAAGACGGGTGCGAGCTGGTCGGCCGCGTGGTACTCCGACGCGAGCAGCCTGCCGCCGGGGGCCAGCAGCGTGGCGACCCTGCGGAGGGCGGCTTCCAGGTCCTCGCTTGCGTGCAGCGCGTTGGCGGCCACCACGAGGTCGAACCCGCCCTCGGGCAGCCCCTGTTCGCGCGGCTCCGCGTCGAGGTCGAAGGTGCGGTAGTCGACGAAGTCGTAGGCGGCGAAGCGCTGTCGGGCGCGCGGCAGGAAGTAGGCCGAGATGTCGGTGAAGAGGTACGTCGTACGGTCGGCGGGCAGCAGCGGGAGCAGGGCCGAGGTCATGCCGCCGGTACCCGCACCGACTTCGAGCACCCGCAACGGCCGGTCGGCGGGCCAGTGCCGCACCATCGCGCGCACCAGCGCCTGGGCGAGGCGGTTGTGGAAGCGGCTGGCGGGCGCGTTGTCGTAGAACTGTTCCAGCGCGTGTACGGTCCCGCCCTCCGTCAGCAGCTCCAGCGGGTCACGTTCTCCGCGCAGCAGCGCGGACATGTGGGCGGTGTTCCGCATGCCCAGGGCCAACTCGTTGCACAGCGCCGGGTACCTCTCGAACACGGCCCCGGGAGAGACGGCCCCGGGCGAGGAGGACGGCCGCCACCGTTCTTCGCCCGCGGCTTCCGCCAGCCCCTGGCGTTCCATGCTCGCCAGCATCAGGCGGCACAGCGACAGATGGGCTTCCCGCACCCCGGCATCCGCCAGGTCGGCGAGGGTGAAGGTGTCGGCGCCGTCGGGCAGTAGTTCCGTGAGGGCGTGCGCGAGCAGGCCGGCGAAGACCTCGTGGGCCGCCTTCAGCGCCTCGCCGTGCTCCGCCGAACGGTACTCGGCACGCAGCGCGGCGAGTTGACCCTCGCAGGAGGCGACCAGCTCCCGGGAGCCGGGCAGCGGGCTGCCCGGCGCGGGGTCGCCCGGGTGCGGAGCGGCCCGCAGCACCGTCCGGTGCAGGGTCAGCGGCGTGTGCGCAGGGCCCGCGAGGCGGCGCAGGCGGCAGCCCTCCAGCTCGACGGTGACGGTGCCGTTCTCGTCGGTGACGGTGACGTCCCAGCAGACCTCGCCCGCCGTACGCCCGCGCTCCCGTACGTGAACGAGCCCGCTGGAAGCGGGAGTTCGCCACACCCGTACTGCGCCGAACGCGGCGGGGAGGAAGGTGTCGCCGTCGACCATCAGGTCCTCCAGCAAGGGAGCACCGGCCTGGAGCGCCCCGTCGAGCAGCGCGGGGTGCGCCTCGAACTCGGCGTCGTCCGGCGCCTGGTGCCGGTAGGAGGCGACGACCTCGCCCGGCCCCGTACGCAGCTCGGTGAGGACCTGGAAGGCGGGCCCGTAGCCGAGGCCGTGTCGTCGCAGCGCCTCGTACAGGTCCTGGCCACTGCGCGTACGGGTGCACCGGCCGCGTGCTTCCGACAGGTCGAGCGGCACGGGCGCCGTGCCCAGGCGTTCGCGTACCCGGGCGCGTACGTGCGGGCGCGGTTCGGTGGTGTGCGCGTCCGTGCTGGAGAGGGTCGCCGTGCCGTCCTCGGGGTTGAGGGCCAGCTGGACATGGACGCTGGAGGCGTCGTCCCAGGGGAGGGTCAGCGGGCGGGTGATCTCCACGTGGTCGGCCTCGGCCGGGGCCCCGAGTGCGCGCCGGCCGGCGGCCAGGAGCATTTCCAGGTAGGCCGTGGCGGGCACGACCACGGAGCCGGCCAGCGTGTGGTCCGCCAGCCAGGGCATCAGCGCGGGTTCGACGGCGCCGTGCCAGGTCGGGAGCGGGGAGGGCATCCGCTCGCCCAGCAGCGGGTGTTCCGCCACGCCGCTGCCGCTGCTGCGCACCCAGTCGTGCGGGCCGCCGGACCAGTGGCGCGCACGCTGCCAGGGGTAGGCGGGCAGATCCTTCACCCGGCCTGGCCGCGGGAAGTACACGTCCGTCCCGATCCCGGCGCCTGCCGCGAGAACGGCCGCCGTCGCGTCCCCCAGCGCGGGGCCCGAGGGCTGCGCGCGCCGCAGGGTCGGCACGACGGCCGCCTGAGCGCCCTCCCGCGCCGCCACGGCGCGGCGCAGATAGGTGCGCAGCACAGGATGCGGCCCCACCTCGACGAACACGTCGGCACCCGCGTCGAGCGCCGCCTCGACAGCAGGCGCGAACCGGACGGGTGCGCGCGCGTTCTGCCACCAGTGGAAGGCGTCCAGTTCACCGCCTTCGGTCTGCCGCCCCGTGACCGTCGAGTACAGCGGTACCCGCGTGGGCGAGGGCGTCAGCCCGTCGAGCCCCTTGAGCAGCGGGTCCCGTACGGGCTCCATGGCGGCGCTGTGGAAGGCGTAGTCCAGGTCCAGCACGGTGCACGGTGTCTGCTGCCCCGCCATCTCCCCTGCCAGGCGCCGCAGTTCCGCCGTGGGCCCCGACACCGTGACGTCCCGGTCGGAGTTGACGGCGGCCACCTCCACACCCGGGTAGGCGCGCAGAAGGTCCGCTGCCTGGTCCTCCGGGAGCGCGAGGGCCGCCATGCCGCCTGAGCCCGCGGTCACGGCCTGTGCCTGGCCGCGTTCCGCGATGACCAGGGCCGCCTGCTCCAGGGTCAGCGCCCCCGCGATGTGCGCTGCCGCCACTTCCCCGACGCTGTGCCCGAGGACCGCCGAGGGAACGATGCCGGCCTCGCGCAGTACGGCGGCCACGGCCACCTGTACGGCAAACAGGAGCGGCTGGGCGACCTCGGTAGCGGCCAGCTCCTGCCCGGTGACGGTGCCGAGCCGCCGCGCCACCGACCAGCCCAGATGGGGCAGCAACGCCGCGTCGGCCGCAGCCAGTGCCTCGCGGAACGGGCCTTCGCAGGCGGCGAGGTCGGCGCCCATGCCCGCCCACTGTGAACCGTTCCCGGCGAAGACGAAGGCCACCCGGCCCCGCTCCGTCGCCTCGCCCACGGCCCCGCCCTGCGCGGGTGAGGACGCGGGGCCGTTCCCGGGGCCGGGCTCGTTGCCGGGGCCGGGCTCATTTCCTCGCTCGCTCCCGTTCCCGGGACCGGGCTCGGGCTCGCTCTCGTTCCGGCGCTCGGGCTCGCTCTCGGTGAAGAGGTGCCTCAACCGGTCGGCCGCCGCCTGTGGCCCGTCGGCCAGCACCACGGCCCGGTGCCTGTGCCTGCCGCGCCGCACGCTCGCGGTGTACGCGAGGTCGTAGAAGCTCCCCGGCTCGGCCCGGGCCAGCCGCTCCGCCGTGCGCACCGCCGCCTCGCGCAGAGCCTGCGGGGTACGGGCCGAGACCAGCACGGGCAACGGCGTACGGACAGCGTCCGGCTCCCGCGGCTCCGGGGGCGATCCCGCGTCCAAGGCATCGGCGGAGGCCGGGTCAAGGACCGGGGCAGGGGCAGGGGCCGGGTCGGGAGCTGCGAGGACCACATGGGCGTTGGTCCCGCCGAAGCCGAAGGAGTTGACGCCCACGACCGGTCGGCCCTCGGGCCGTACGGGCACGGGCCTGTCGGCCGGGGCCAGGTTCAGGGCCGTGAAGTCGATGCCGGGATGGGCCGGTTGGGTGTGCAGGGTGGCGGGAACGGTACGGTGCCGCAGCACCAGCAGCGCCTTGAACAGCCCCGCCATGCCGGAAGCCGGCTCCAGGTGGCCCAGGTTGGACTTCACGGAACCGATGGGCAGCGCGCCACCGCTGCGGCGTACCCCCAGGGCCCGCCCCAGCGACCGGCACTCGGCCGGATCGCCGGTCGGCGTGCCGGTGCCGTGTGCCTCCACGTACACCACCTCGTCGGGGTCCACACCGGCGTGCGCGTAGACCCGGCGCAGCAGTTCCTCCTGCGCCTCGGGGTTGGGGAGGGCCACGCCGACCGTACGGCCGTCGCTGTTGGTGCCGGTGCCCAGGACGACCCCGTGAATGCGGTCGCCGTCCTCCAGCGCGTCGTCCAGCCCCTTGAGAACCACGATCCCGCCGCCTTCAGCCCGTACGAACCCGTCGGCTTCGGCGGAGAACGCGGCGCACCTGCCCCGGGGAGAGAGCATGGACGCCTGCGAGAAGCCCACGTAGGGGTACGGGCTGAGCAGCACGTTCGCGCCTCCCGCCAGTACCGCGCGCGAGGTGCCGTCGCGCAGGGTCGCGCAGGCGCGGTCCAAGGCCACCAGCGAGGAGGAGCACGCGGTGTCGACGACCATGCTGGGTCCGTGCAGGTCGAAGAAGTGCGAGAGCCGGTTGGCCGCGAGGGACGCCGCGGCGCCCAGCATGGTGTACGGGTTCACGGAGCGCGGATTCGCCAGTTGGGACATGCCGTAGGACGCGTCGGAGAGCCCGACGTACACCGCCGTGTCCGAACCGGCCAACGCGTGGGGCGGGATCGCCGCGTCGTCCAGCGCCTCGACCGCCAGCTCCAGCAGCAGCCGGTGCTGGGGGTCCATCTGCCCTGCCTCCTTCGGCGTGATGCCGAAGTAGTCGGCGTCGAAGGAGGCGATGTCGGTCAGCCAACCCCCGGCAGCCGTATAGCTCTTGCCCCGGCGCCGCATGCCGGTGTCGATGAACCGCGTGGGGTCGAACCGGTCGCCGGGGGCCTCCTCGACCAGGTCCCGGCCGTCCTCCAGCGCCGACCACAGGTCGTCCAGCCCTGCGATCCCGCCGGGCAGCCGGCAGGCCGCCCCTACGACGGCGATCGCCTGACCCGCTCGCCCGCTCATGTCCCGCTGCACGCTCATGTCCCACATCCGGCCCTGATAGTGCGGTTTCGTCGCACGGCTGGACTGTTGACAGACACAGCCGCCCCTCACGGAGAGTGCTCTCACGCCCCATCTGATCACGATGTGTAGCGACCGTCGGAGGGTGCGTTCGCCGCTACGTCCCGCAACAGCGGGGCGTACGCCGCGCGACGGCACCCCCAAAGGGTGACGCGAAGCGCCCGGTTGACCACCCGCACGAGGCACCCCCACGGGCACTGCCACGAGCCGCCCGGCCCCCGTCGGCGCCGGTCAGCGCCTCAGCGCCGGTCAGCCCGTCAACGCGGGTCAGCGTCCCGCTCCCCCGCCGCACCGCGAGGACCGGGCATCAGGTCCGGGGCCGGGTGCGGGGCCGGGTCCAGGTCCCGTGGCGCGGGCGCACGCCCGGGCTCGGACTCGGGCTCGGGGGCCGACTTGGACCCGCGGGCCGACTCGGGCCCGGGGGCGGGCGTGAACGCGGGAATCAGGCCCGAGCGGCGGGCGAAACGGTGGTGCCAGCGGGCCAGAGGTGCGGGCGCCCACCAGTTGAGGCGTCCGGCGACGCTCATGAACGCCGGGACCAGGACGCCGCGCACCACGGTGGCGTCCACCAGTACGGCCAGCGCGAGCCCGAACCCGATGAGCTTGATCAGCGTGATGTCCGAGGTGACCAGGGGAACCAGCGCCGAAGCGACCAGCAGCGCTGCCGTGTTGATGACCCGTGAGGTGCGGGCCAGTCCGGTCTCCAGCGCACGTACCGGGTCGAGGCCGCCGCGGTGCAGCTCCTGGATCCGCGAGATGAGGAAGACCTCGTAGTCCACGCAGAGCGCGAAGGCGACGCAGAACATCAGCACCGGAACCGAGGTCTCCAGTTCCCCGGTCACGGTGAACCCGCCCAGCAGCCACGCCAGATGGCCGTCCTGGAAGACATGCACCATCGCGCCGAAGCTCGCGCCCAGGCTCACCGCGCCCATCACCAGGGCCTTGAGCGGGACGACGACCGAACCGGTCAGCAGGAAGAGCAGCAGCGCCACACAGCCGCCGATCAGGCCGGCGGCGAGCGGCAGCCGGTGCGCCAGCGCCTCCTTGGTGTCCAGCACCCTGGCGGGACGGCCCCCGACCAGCCGGGGCCCCGGGGCTTCCTGCGCGCGCAGCCGTTCGACGAGCCCCTCGTCCCGCGTCGCCGGGCCGCTGCCCCGTACCTGCAGCCAGGTCGCGCCCTCGGACCCGTACAGCAGGGAGGCGGTCGGCTGTCCCGCCGTGCGCCGCCCCTGCCGGTACGTACCGCCTGCGCCCTCCACCTTGGCCACCCCCTCTACTCGGGACAACCGCCGTGCGTACGCGTCCAGCGCCGCCTGGCCTTCGAGGGGGTCAAGGCGTGGCAGCACGATGCTCACCACGCGGGTCCACGGCAGCGCGAACTCGTCCTCGATGTGCCGTGCGGCGGCGTGGGATTCGACGCCTGCGGGCAGCACACGCTCGTCGGTCGGCCCGAACCGCGCGTGCCCGAAGGGCAGCAGCAGCGTCGCCAGCAGAAGCGAGGCGCCGCCGCCGGCCAGCACCGGACGGCTGACCGCCAGGGCCGCGACCCGCGCCCCCACCGATCGCGCCCCCCTCGACCGGGCCCCCGCCGACGACCCCGCCACCCCGCCCACCCCGCCACGCCGCCTGCGGGCCAGCGGGTCCCAGCGGTCGATACGGGGCCCGATCACGGCCAGCAGCGAGGGCAGCACCAGCAGCGTGGCAGCCGAGGCGAAGAGCACGACGGTGATTCCGGCGACCGCCAGGGAACGCAGGAACTGCACGGGGAAGAGCAGCAGCACGCTCAGACAGACAGCGACGGTCGCCGCGGAGCAGAGCACCGCCCAGCCCGTCGTCCGCATGGTCGTACGGATCGCGGCTCCCGTCGCGGCGCCCTCGGCGAGTTCCTCCCGGTAGCGCGTGACCACGAACAGCGCGTAGTCGATCGCCAGGCCGAACCCGAGGGCCATCGTGACGCTCCCCGCGAAGGTGGAAACGGGCACGTACAGCGCGGCCGTCCGCAGCACGGCGAAGCTCCCTGTCACCGCCAGCAGTCCCACCAGGGCAGGCAGCAGCGCAGCCGTCAGCGAGCCGAAGGCGACCAGCAGGATGAGGAAGGCGAGCGGCAAGCCCAGCAGTTCGGCCCTGCGCAGATCGCGACCGCTCTCGTCGGCCGCCTGCACGCTCGCCCACGAGGCCCCCGTCGCCGACACCTCGAACGGGCCACGGTCCCCGTGGAACCTCGGCACCAGCTCCCGCGCGGTACGGGCCGCGGCCGTCTCGTCGCCGGTCAGGTCCGCGACGATCAGGGCCGAGCGCCGGTCACGCGACAGCAGCCGCGGCTCGTTCTCCGTCCAGTAGGAGAAGACCTGCCCCACACCGGGCTGCCGTGCGAGCCGCACCGCCATGGCACGCCCGGCCCCGGCCGCCCCTGAGCGGGTCACGGTCCCCTCGGCCGCCCGTACCCGCAGCACCAGGTCCGGCACGCCCGCGCCGAAACGCTCGCGCAGCACGGAGTCCGCACGGACGGCCTCGGTGTCCTGGGCGATGTAGCCGCCCGACGACGTCCGGTCGCCCACGAGCGCCGCCGTCGACGCCAGTGCCACGCCTGCCAGGAGGGCGCAGACGAGCACACGCCACGGATGCAGCACCAGCCACCGCGTCACCGGGCCCACCCGTTCCCCGCTCGCACGCACACCGCGTATCCGGCGCCACCGGAACTCGTTCGGGAGAAGGTGCAGGTCACACCGCGCATGGAGGAAACCCCCGCTCTAAACTGACCACGTTATGCAGTCACTCGACAGCGAAGGGTAGTCAGCAATGACCTCACGCGCAGCAGCACACAGACACCGCCCGGCATGGCTCCGTACCGCCGTCGGCGCCGTCACCGCCCTGGGGACGGCAGCCGTGGTACTGACGGGCGTCACCAGCACGGGCCACGCACAGCCGTCCAGCGGTACGGCCCGTCCGGCGGCGGTCTCACCGCACAAGGCAGCGCACACGGACGCGGCCCTGGCGGACGCAGCCGGCACGGACGCGGCCCGTACGGGTGCCGTCCGCGCGGGCGGCGTCCACCTCAAGTGCTCCGCACGCACCGTCCCCGGCCGGCCGCTGACGTTCCGGCCACGGCTGACCAGCACCCCCCGTACGGTGCACGCGGCCGGGACGGTCCTGCTGACCAAGTGCACGTCACCCGACGGCAGTCAGCGCCACATCAAGTCCGGCCGGCTCACCTTCCGCGGCAGCGCGAAGGCCAGTTGCACGCGTGCCTCTCACGTGCGCGGCAAGGGGACCATCACCTGGTACGCCTCCCCCGGCGCACGCGGCAAGCGCCTGGGCACCTCCACCCTCACGCCCCGCTCACGCGCGACCACCTACACGCCGGGCAGCACCCTGCTCAACGGCACCGTCTCCTCCGGCCGGCTCGCCCACCAGCGCGCCACCGGCGCCGTCCACCCCACGAGCAACGTACGCCAGTGCGGCACCCGCGGCCTCCGTACGCTGGAAGGCCGCGGCTACGTCACCTTCAGCTGACCCAGCCCCCCGGACCTGACCCCACGGCTACCGGCCCGCGCACATGGGCCGGTAGCCGTTCGCGTCAGGCGGAGTCCGGCTCGGGGGGCCAACGGGACGTCAGGCCAACGGGGCCGGATACGTCGGGTACTCGGTGCCCGAGACGTACTGGACGACGCGGGTGACCTGGCAGGAGTAGCCGAACTCGTTGTCGTACCACAGGTAGAGGATCGCGTTGTCGCCCTCCACCTTCGTCGCTCCGGCGTCGACGATCGCGGCGTGCCGCGAGCCGATGAAGTCGCTGGAGACCGCGTCGGGCGCGCTGATGAAGTCGATCTGGCGCTTGAGCGGTGACGTCAGCGAGACCTCACGGAGGTGGTCGAGGACCTCCTCGCGGCTTGCCTCGCGGGCGAGTTGCAGATTGAGGATGGCGATCGACACGTCAGGCACCGGAACGCGGATCGAGCTGCCGGTGATCTTCGCCTGGAGATCGGGCAGCGCCTTGGCGACGGCCGAGGCGGCACCGGTCTCGGTGATGACCATGTTCAGCGGAGCCGAGCGTCCGCGACGGTCGGAGCTGTGGTAATTGTCCAGCAGGTTCTGATCGTTGGTGAACGAGTGGACGGTCTCCACATGGCCGCGCACGACGCCGTACTCGTCGGCCATCGCCTTCAGCGGCGGAACGATCGCGTTGGTGGTGCACGAGGCGCAGGAGATGATCCGCTCGTCCGGCTTGATCATGTCGTGGTTGACGCCGTGCACGACATTGGGCACGTCGCCCTTGCCCGGCGCGGTCAGCACCACCTTGTCGATGCCGGGGCGAAGGTGCTGCGAGAGGCCCTCGCGGTCGCGCCACCTACCCGTGTTGTCGATGAGCACGGCGTCCTTGATGCCGTGAGCGGTGTAGTCGACGGACGCCGGATCGTCGGAGTAGATCACCTTGATCTCACTGCCGTTGGCGATGATGCTGCCGTTCGCCTCGTCGACGGTGATGGTGCCCTGGAACTGGCCGTGAATGGAGTCGCGGCGCAGCAGCGAGGCCCGCTTGACCAGATCCTGGGCACGCTCGCCCGCACCCTTGCGCACCACGATGGCGCGCAGCCGCAGCCCGTTGCCCGAGCCGGCCTTCTCGATGAGCAGGCGGGCGAGAAGGCGGCCGATACGGCCGAACCCGTAGAGGACGACATCGCGCGGAGCACGGCACTCGATCTTGTTTGCCCCGGTGGCCCCCGCGACGGCCTCTGCGGTGAACTCCTCGACGGAGAGGCCCCGTTGGTCGGCCTCGTACGTCGCGGCGAGCATGCCGATGTCGATCTGGGAGGGCCCGAGATCGAGCGCGGTGAGCGCCCGCAGGAACGGCATCGTCCCGGTGACCGACAGTTCCTCGCCCGCGATCTGCCGGGCGAACCTGTGGGCCTTGAGGATGCTGACCACCGACTTGTTCACCAGGGAGCGGCTGTGCAGCAGGACCGTCACGTCCCGCTCCCTGTGCAGCTTCCCGATGACCGGGATCATCGACTCCGCGATCTCCTCGCGGTGTTTCCAATTGGTGAACGCGTCCTCATTGACAGTCACAGATCTATCTTTCGAGCTAGGCGGCGCTCACATGATAACCACGCCCTTCTGTGCGGCTGCACGCCCGTCTGTGCAGGTGACCGCAGCCTCGGCGCAGGTGACCGCCGCCTCAGCGCAAGTGACGGCCACCCCAGCGCAAGTGACCGCCGCCTCAGCAAGTGACCGGCGCCTCGGCGCAGGTGACCGCCACCTCGGCGCAGATGACCGCCGCCTCAGCGCAAGTGACCGCCGCCTCAGCAAGTGACCGCCGTCCCGGTGTGAGCACACACCCCTCGGCGTGAGCGCGCAGCCCTCCGCCTGAGCGCCGACCGTGCCGGTGTGAGCACGCAGCCTCCGCCGCCTGAGCACCGGCCGTCCCGGTGTGAGATGCCCCACCGCCCCGCACCACCTCCGGCACCACCCCGCCCTCCGCCCTCCGGCACCCCGATGTCGCGCGCCCGTCAACTTCCCCGCATTCGGAGGATGTTGATTGCACGGCCACCCCGCCGGCGAGCGCCGAATTCCCCCTCTTACTCTCCGCAGCACTCATGCGACCGCACGTGTCGATATTCGTTTGTGACAACTTGACGGGAGTTCTGTGCGCCCAAGAGAGAGGCGACGGGAAAACGCTCCATCCGTCGCTGATCTGAACCGAGTGAGAGGCATCGATGCGGCACGAAATGAACCACGACGGCGGAGACGGGCTTCCCGTCGGACGGAAGAACAGGAGCAGGAAGCTCAGCCGCAGAACCGCACTCGGTATCGGCACCGCGGGAATCGCGGCAGCGGGGACCTACGCGTTCGCATCCCAAAGCTCCGGGTCCAGCGCGGACTCCGGCTCAGGTTCCGGCTCAGGTTCAGGAGGGAAGGGTGGCGGACCGAGCGTTTCCGATCCCCGCACGATCGGCGACGGTTCGACCGCCGACACCGGAAAGCAGCCGAAGCGCCCGGATCTGCGGCGGCTGGAGAAGGGCGAGAGGCCGCCCCAGTTCGTCGTGGTCTCCTGGGACGGCGCCGGCTCCCTGGACGACGGGCTCTTCGAGCGCTTCCGCAAGGTGGCCCAGGACATCGACGCGCACATGACGTTCTTCCTCTCCGGCCTGTACCTGCTGCCCGAACGGGAAAAGCACAGGTACCGGCCGCCGAACAACCCCGTGGGCGCCTCCGACATCGGCTACCTGGACGACGGCCACATACGGTCGACCCTTCGCCAGGTACGCGCCGCCTGGCTGGAGGGGCACGAGATCGGCACCCACTTCAACGGCCACTTCTGCGCCGGGAAGGGTTCCGTGGCCGACTGGACTCCGGAGATGTGGCGCAGCGAGATAGAGCAGGCGATCTCCTTCGTCACCCGCTGGAAGACATACACCGGATTCACCGATCTGGAACCGCTGCCCTTCGACTACCACAAGGAACTCATCGGCGGACGTACACCCTGCCTCCTCGGCCAGAAGAACCTTCTGCCAACGGCCAAGCGGTTGGGCTGGCGCTATGACGCCAGTTCGCCGGGCGGCACCCAGGTGTGGCCAGGAAAGCTGGGCGGCCTCTGGAATTTCCCGCTCCAGGCTGTTCCTTTCCCGGGGCACAGCTTCGAAGTCCTCACCATGGACTACAACATGCTCGCGAACCAGTCGAAGAACTCGACCCAGGGACCCGTCGCTTCGCGCCCGGGATGGCGCAGGGAGGCGCGGGGCGCCTATCGCGAGGGATTCCAGCGCGCTTACAACGGAAACCGTGCACCCCTCTTCATTGGAAACCACTTCGAGAAGTGGAACGGTGGCATCTACATGGATGCCGTCGAGGATTTCCTCCACGATGTCGCGGACAGCTCGGAGGTCCGTTTCGTCTCCTTCCGGGAACTGTGCGACTGGCTCGATCTGCAACGCCCCTCGGTACTCCACAAGCTCAGCTCCCTCAACGTGGGCGAGAAACCGGCAGGCGGCTGGCAGAGCATCGTGACGGCCTGACCCCGGACGCACACACGGGCCCGAAGGCCGGCACGGGCCCGGAAGCGCACGGCGACCCGCTGCGGGCGGCCTGCGGCTCTCCCCGAAGACAGAGGGCCCGAGCCGCCCCGTAATCCTCGGTCATGAGGGAGGAGCGCTCATGTAGCGCTCAGGTAGGACCCGTTGACCAGCGCGAAGAGGGATTCGGCGCCCCTCGCCGCGCTCCTAACGTCTTGATCAGCAAGAAACGTCGCGATCAGCGAGAGCCGCACAACAGACGGCGACGAAAGACGGCGACGACAGACGGCAGACGGCAAGCAACAGCCAACAGCCAACAGTCGATAGGCAACAGGCAACAGGCAAGCGAGCAAGAGCGATCAACAAGGCAAGCGTGGCGGTGGATCAGATGACACAGGTGACCCAGGAGAGCCCGGTACGGGGCGAAGGCGTCTGGGGCAAGGCGGTCGCCCCCGAGTATCAGGGCGCGCTCGGTTCGCTGTCGGTCAACTCGTCGCTGGCCGACGTACTGGCCAAGGGAGTTGAGGAGCTGCGGGCTGCGGAGGCCGCCGGTGAGCAGCGGGAGACAGCACGCTGCGGGCTCGCCGTCGCCGAGGCGTACCGGCGGCTCGGGAGGATCACGGAGGCCGACCAGGCGTGGAAGGCGAGCTACCGTGCCGCCCGTTCGGAGCAGGACGCCGGGGCGATGGCCTGGGCCATGTGGAGCGGCGGCACGCTCGCACGCCAGCGGGGTGCGCTGCCGCTGGCGTACCGGCTGCTGGGCCTGGCGGCCGAGTTGGGCGAACGCGGGGACGACGTCGTGGCCCGCGGCTACTCGCTCGCAGGGCTGGCGGAGACCGGCCGTATCCAGGGTGACTACCAGGCCGTCCGTGAACTGCACGCACAACTGCTCGCCGAGGCCCGCAGGCGCGGGGAGGCGCGGCACACAGTGTGGGCGCTGGAGGGCATCGCGCAGATGCACCGCAACACCGGCTCCTACGACACCGCTCTGGACCTCTTCGAGGAGGCGGCCAGGACCGCCGAGGCAGCCGACGACCGGCGCGGGCGGTCCTGGGCGCTGCGGGGCATCGCCGATGTGGTGTCCGTACGCGACGGCGATACGGAACGTGCCCTCGCGCTCCTCTCCGACGCCGAGTGCGACTGCCGCAAGATGGACCTGTCCAGCGCTTTGGCGTACAACCACAAGATGCGCGGCAATGTTCTCTACCGCGCCGCCCGTTACACCGAGGCGCGTGACACCTACGCGCGTGCACTGGAGGAGTTCGCCGCGATGGACGAACCGCGCGGCACGGCGCTCTCCCGCCTCGGGCTGGTGAAGTCGCTCGCACGCCTGGGCCGGGACCGCGCCGAGACCGCCACCGAACTGGCCGAACTGCGCGTCGCGCTGGAGCGCATCGGCCTGCTGCACGCGCGGGACATGGCCGCCAAGGCCGCCACCGAGCTGGGCGTCGGCCCCCTGCCGGGACCGGTGCCCGCACCCGCGACAGCGGCCGGGCAGGGCACCCCGCGGTGAGCACCCCCACCTCCCCGCTCCTGGAGCCCGCGGCCCCTTCGGCCCCCGCCATACTCGACCGTTGCCGCGAGCTGGTACGCCCTGCGCTGGTCGAGGCCATCGGCGAACTCCACCCGTGGACCGGCGAGATGGCCGCCTTCGCGCTCGGCTGGCGCGACACTACGGGCGTGCCCGCCTCCGACGCGTCCGAGGGCAAGGGCGTACGCCAGGCACTCGCCGTGCTCGGCGCCGAGGCCGCGGGAGCTGACGGCGAGGCCGCGACCGCCGGCGCCGTCGCCGTCGAACTGATCCACACGTTCTCGCTGCTGCACGACGACGTGATGGACGGCGACGGCACGCGACGCCGACGCGAGACGGTATGGAAGGCGTACGGCACCGGTCCTGCCGTCCTCGCCGGAGACGCGCTCTTCGCCCTGGCGATGCAGACCCTCGCCGAGGCGTGCCCCACCCGCCCCGCCGCGCTCCCCCGCCTCTGCGCCACCCTTACCGAACTCGTACGCGGCCAGACCGAAGACCTCCTCTTCGAGTCCCGCCCCTGGACGGGCCCCAACGCCGTACGCCCGGACGAGTACCGCGCCATGGCAGAACGCAAAACCGGCGCCCTCCTGGGCTGCGCCGGCGCCCTGGGCGCCCTGCTCGGCGGCGCACCCCCGGCAACCGTCACCGCTCTCGACCAAGCCGGACGCCACCTAGGCGTGGCCTTCCAGGCCATCGACGACCTCCTGAGCCTCCAAGGCGACCCCACACGCACCGGCAAGCCCGTCCACAGCGACCTGCAGAACGGCAAAAAGACCTACCCCGTCCTGTCGGCCCTCGCCAAGGGCGACCACACCTCCCAAGAACTGGCCCAACTCCTCAACTCCCCCACCCCCCTGGACCACGCCGCCCTCACCCAAGCGGCCACTCTCATAGAAGAGACCGGCGGAACCACCGCCACCCGCACCGAAGCCACCCACCACCTGACCGCCGCCCACACCCACCTCCACACCACCCCCCTAACCCCCCAAGCAACCCGCGACCTCACCACCCTCACCACCCACCTCCACCACCGCACCACCTGACGGGCCCCGCGGTCGGGCCCCGGCGGCGCGGCCCGACACCTACGCACCGGCGCCTGGCTGTGGCCGTGGACGTGGACGTCCGGAGCCCCCTGCAGGCCGCAACGCCCGCACGCCAGCACGCAAAAGGCCGCCGGCCGCGCCTTCCGAGAGCGGAAGAACACGGCCGACGGCCTGCGGGCGACCCGGGGAGCGGTGGCCCTCCGGGCCTCTCGCAGCGAAACGGCAAGGACGCGACAGACTTCGGCTCGTCGATGTTGATCGCAGTTGTCATCAGGCCGTCCAGACGACGGAGTACCGCCGAGGCCGGGTCACCGGCTCCCACAGGCCGTCAGCCGGTGGGTACGCGTGGGACGCCGATCCCTCGTGCGTCCACCGCGCTCCCGACAACGAGCGCCGGCGGGGCATACGGGACACGAACCGTCGGGCCCGCTTCACCGTTTCGGCCGACCTCAGCACGTCATGCTCCGTACCGCCGTTTCCGGTGCAGGGGTGGCGAGCCCGGCTCGGGCGGGATGGATGACCGGGCCGGACTGTCCACCGATATGGATACTGCCCTACCTGACCGACCACTTCGGCAACCCCGCCAGCAGTCACTCCTACAGCCAGGTGCCCGTCGCGCGCTCGTCGAGACACGGGCCCGAGTCGCCGCCTTGTCGGCGGCGCCCGCTCCGGCGAGATCGTCTTCGCCGGCTGCCCGTCGCCATCAACGGGCTACTCGTCCCCAACGCGCTCGGCGCCGCGCTGGTCGAAGAGACGGTCCCGGTCTCGGTGATGGCCGCCAACAACGAGACCAGCGCCCTCCAGCCCGTCAAGGAGCCGGGCCAAATCCACGGTGAAGAACACGCACCCTAGCTTCGTGGACGCTCCTAGTTCCTCGAACCTTCCCGGAGATGGTGGTACTCCTCTGTCGCCAGGTCGTCGTCGAGCTCGAACAGCCCTTCCTGGTGTCCCGGCCCACGCGCGTGGAACAGGACAGCCGCCTCTTCGTCGGTGAGGCGTTGGCAGGAAGACGAGCCTGGACGAGCGGTCGGGGCCGCGTACTTGTACGGGAAGAGAAGGTGTTCGTTGATCACCGCGTTATCCGTATCGACGTACTCGCGCACCGGCTCACCCAACTCTCGCGCCTACTCTGCGAAGTTCACACGCACGCGCTCCGCCAGGGTGACGCCGTAGGGGCCTCCCCTCTTCAGCTCCGCAGTGAGGTGCACGGCGTGGGCTCGCGCGTGGGCCCGCGCCAGCTGCAGCGGTATCGCAAGGGGGAGTGCGCTTGCCTGACGTCCGAAACGCTCAACGGCCCAAGTCGAGGACGAAGGGAGAAGCTCATTATTTCCCGAGTACCCCCTCACCGAGATGCCCTGCTCGCTTAACGCGTGTGACACACCGACGCCAGGCCCACAAGGGGGCAAGCAGATCGGATGCACTCGGATGCCGCCAAGTTCGGTTTGTCAGTGCCCAGTTCTAAGGTTCCTCGTATGACGAACTTTCGTTCCAGCTCCACGCTGTGGCGCATGGTCAGTGAAGCCCGCGAGCTCACCGAGCACGCAGGGGTACGGGAGCGCATCGACGCGGTGCTGCATCTCATGGGCGGTCTGGGCGGGGATTACGGCAAAGGCAGGCCGTTGGTCAACTCGCTGGAGGACGTGGCACAAGAGTCCATTCTTCACGGTGACTTCGACATCACCCGGCGCTTCCAGCACTTCGCCTCCTACGCCGGAGGCGACCTGTATCTGGAGATCCTGGAGCACTACTACGACGAAAAGGCACGGCAGCGCAGCGAAGAAAGCATGCGGCGAACGATTGCTATGGGGGCCGATCGTGCGGTCGCGGCTCTGGATGTCCTGTGCCAGGAGAACCCGGGTGCGACCACCGCCGACGCTCGTGACCTGTTCCGCGGCATCGCCCGTTCCACCGACTACCTGAGCCTCGGTAAGGGCGAAGGAGGAATCCAACTTTCCGCGCGGGAGGCGAGACGACTCCAGCGGTACGGGCACATGGAAATAGTTCTCCGCAATCTACCCCGACCCGCTTCCGCCGAAGTAGCGCGGATGATGAACGACGTCCTGGCCGACGTGGACGCCGGGCTGCTGGCCCAGTTGCTCGAACTACGGGCCAGACAAGCCGGACTCGCGGCCCTAGATGCCGCGGTGGACGACCCGGACAGCTCCGAGAGCGCGCTCCACGCCTGCCTCAAGAATCAGGAATGGATCTTCGGCGGAGTGTACGTGTCCGAGTTGGCCCGCCGTCAGTACACCCCGGATACCATCCTCGACATTCCCCTGTTGCGCGGCGACGGTTCGCTGCACGTGGTGGAACTCAAACGCGCCAACATCAAGAACCTGGTCATCCGGCTCGACGGCCATCTCATGCTGGGTGCCGCAGCACACCACGCGGTTTCCCAGGCACAGAACTATCTCAGGACCATGGACGAGAACCGCCGGAGCATCCTGAACGCCCACGGCGTCGAAACCCGCCGGGCCTCTGCAACGGTCGTGATCGGTCATCCGCGGTACGTGGCCGGCGGCATCACGCCCAAAGAGGTCGCGGAGACCCTGCGGACGTACAACACACACACGGCCCGAATAGAAGTCATCACGTACGAGACCCTGCTGGATTCCGCAGGCCGCATGCTGGCCCTCTCGTCGGCACGGCAGGAACCCAACAGTGACGAGGAGACCACCGCGTGAACGACACACCGCACGCGATCGAGCCGTTCCTCGCCAGCCTGTGCGGCGGCGAGATCACCGACAAGGACTATGTCGGCTACTTCATGAACGAACACGGCGAAGAAATGGTCTTCGCTCAGCGCCGAGGCCAAAAGACTGCCCGACTCTGGCACAGCGACGTGGATTGGGAACTGTACCGGGTCGGCGACCGTTCGATACGGGCCGACGGCGAACTAAAGGGCATGATCACCGCCGCAGGGCTAATCATCAACCGCGAAGAAGCAACCTGGCTCGCCTCCTGCCTGACCGCCTCGCGTCACCTACGTGAGGGGCGCACCTGACACGGCGCTCCACGCCTTGACTGTGACTGACACCCGCCGCTCGGTTGACCGCTGCCGTTGCGGATAGCTCGATGATAGGGCGTCAGAGGTGGGTCCAGCGCTCGGGTATCCCTCCAGGGACCACCGTGGTGGCCACCAGCCAGCCGCTCAAGGAAGAGGCCCATGCGCCCCACAGCCCCAAACCTTGTGGAGTGAATGTCCGTTGCTGCCCCAGGTCCAGTACGGCACATCAGCCGACTGTTGCCGCTCGCCACTGCCAGAGCAGCAAGCACTTCTCCTCGGGCCTACCCCTCTTGCCCCCAACTTTGGTCTCCTGCCGGATCGTCGAGGGCATCGTCGCTAACGCATAGGTCGAGCTCCCTGCACACTTGAACGGCGTCGCGCAGTCGGCTCTCGGCCGGGCCCAACTGAACAGGTGTGAGCACTCTTCGGTCCCTCTGACTGACCTCGCAGGGCCTGTGCCTACGACACACCACCGCAACGACTATGGGCCGCCCTTCCCTTCCGGGGAAGTGCGGCCCACGGCCATGTACGCACCAGTCGGAGCAGCGCCCTGCTCCGACGTACGGTCCTTTAAATGTCGAAGTACATCTCGAACTCATGCGGGTGAGGCCGCAGTTGCATCGGGGCGATTTCCTGGGTGCGCTTGTAGTCGATCCAGGTTTCGATCAGGTCGGAGGTGAAGACGCCGCCGGCCTGGAGGTACTCGTTGTCGGACTCCAGGGCTTCGAGGACGGCCGGGAGGGACGTGGGGACCTGGGGGACGCTCGCGTGCTCTTCGGGGGCGAGTTCGTAGAGGTCCTTGTCGATGGGCTCGGCGGGTTCGATCTTGTTCTTGACGCCGTCGAGGCCGGCCAGGAGGAGGGCGGAGAAGGCGAGGTACGGGTTCGAGGAGGGGTCAGGGGCGCGGAACTCGACGCGCTTCGCCTTCGGGTTGGCGCCCGTGATCGGGATGCGCATCGCGGCGGAACGGTTGCGCTGGGAGTAGACCAGGTTGACCGGGGCCTCGAAGCCGGGGACCAGGCGGTGGTACGAGTTCACCGTGGGGTTGGTGAAGGCCAGCAGGGACGGGGCGTGGCGCAGGATGCCGCCGATGTAGTAGCGAGCGGTGTCCGAGAGGCCCGCGTAGCCCTGCTCGTCGTAGAAGAGGGGCTCGCCGCCGGTCCACAGGGACTGGTGTACGTGCATGCCGGAGCCGTTGTCGCCGAAGATCGGCTTGGGCATGAATGTGGCGGTCTTGCCGTTGCGCCAGGCCGTGTTCTTCACGATGTACTTGAAGAGCATCAGGTCGTCGGCGGCGGCCAGCAGCGTGTTGAACTTGTAGTTGATCTCCGCCTGGCCCGCGGTGCCGACCTCGTGGTGCTGGCGTTCGACCTGAAGTCCGGCGCGGCCCAGTTCCAGGGACATCTCGGCGCGGAGGTCGGCGAAGTGGTCGACCGGCGGGGCGGGGAAGTAGCCGCCCTTGTAGCGGACCTTGTAGCCGCGGTTGCCGCCGTCCTCCAGGGCGCCGGTGTTCCAGGCGCCGGCCTCGGAGTCGATCTCGTAGAACGCGCCGTTCGCCTTGGTCTCGAAGCGGGCGCTGTCGAAAACGTAGAACTCGGCCTCGGGGCCGAAGAAGGCGGTGTCCGCGATGCCGGAGGAAGCGAGGTACGCCTCGGCCTTCTTCGCCACGTTCCGCGGGTCACGGCTGTACTGCTCGCCGGTGATCGGGTCGTGGATGAAGAAGTTGATGTTGAGGTGCTTCTCCTCGCGGAAGGGGTCCAGACGGGCGGTGCTCAGGTCGGGCACCAGCGCCATGTCGGACTCGTGGATCGCCTGGAAACCGCGGATCGACGAACCGTCGAACATCAGGCTCTCGGCCGGGTCGAAGGAGGATGCCGGAACAGCGAAGTGCTGCATCACGCCCGGCAGGTCGCAGAAGCGGACGTCGATGAACTTGACGTCGTTGTCCGCGATGTACTTCTTGACCTCGTCGGCGTTCTGGAACATCCAACTCCTCCTAGTCCCGCCGCGTCGGGACGGGGTTGCTCCGGGGCACGGGCCAGAGCGGTGGCGTGCCTGCAGACCGACCATAGGCAGGGGCCATTTCTCCAGCGTGACCCAATTGTTTCGCCGAAGTTAACCAGCGAGGCCGAGCGGTCGGCCTCGGCCCACGGCAGTGCGGCGGGCTCGGGCGGCGCTGGGTGGCGTGTGCTGGATGGTCTGTGCTGGTTGCACTTGCGGCTGAAACTGGATGCCGGTGCGGCTGGACGCCGGGGCGAGCGGCGGGCACCCCGATCCTCTGGCGCCTTACCGTTCGATACCGTTGACGGGTGGACAACAGGGAAGTAATCGGATCGTGGCTCTCCGGCCCTCGCGCCGCCGCCGAGGACATGGGCATTGCCGACGTCGGCTACCGCGGCAAGCGGCTCGGTCTCCCCGAGGAGGGTCCCGGGTCCCTCGCCTCACCCGGGCGCCGCCTCGGGGCGCTCTTCATCGACTGGGCGTACTCGTCCGTCATCGCCTTCGGGCTGCTGTCGGGCCGCGAGTTGCACACCACCAGCAACTGGGCGCTCGTCGTCTTCCTCGTGGTGAGCCTGCTGACCGTCGGAACGGTCGGCTCCACTCCCGGCAAGCGGCTGCTCGGGCTGCGCGTCGTCTCCCTCAACAACCTCGGCAGGCTGCCGCTATGGCGCGTGCTGGTCCGCACGGTGCTGCTCGGGCTCGCCGTTCCGGCGCTCATCTGGGACCGCGACAACCGGGGGCTGCACGATCAGCTCTCCGGCGCCGTTCAGGTGCGGGTCTGAGCCTGTCCGGTACGCAGACGGGCCTGTTCGGTACACAGACGGGTGGGCGCGGGCTACATATGTCGTAGCCCGCGCCCACCCGTCTGCGGTCAGCCCCACCGTCTGTGGTCAGCGGCCCCGTCTGTGGTCAGCGGCCGTTCGGGCCCTTCGGGAGCTTCATGCCCTTGGGCATCGGGCCCTTGGGTACCGGCATGTTGCTCATGAGGTCGCCGAGCGCGCGGAGACGGTCGTTGATCTGTGTGACCTGCGGGCCCTGGAGCACGCGGGGCAGCTTCAGCATCTTCGTGCGGAGCTTCTTGAGCGGCACCTGTCCCTCGTCGTTGCCGACGATCATGTCGTAGACCGGTACGTCGCCGACGATGCGTGACATCTTCTTCTTCTCGGACGCCAGCAGGCTGCGCAGCCGGTTCGGGTTGCCCTCCGCCACCAGGACGATGCCCGCCTTGCCGACGGCGCGGTGCACGACGTCCTGGTTACGGTTCATGGCCACGGCCGGGGTGAAGTGCCAGCCGCGCTTGAAGTTCTCCAGCACGGCGGCTGCCGCACCCGGCTGCCCCTCCATCTGCCCGAAGGCGGCCCGTTCCGCGCGGCGTCCGAAGACGATCGCGCACGCGAGCACTGCCAGCAGTACGCCAAGGATGCCGACGTAGACGGGGTGGCCGATCAGATAGCCGATCGCGAGGAGTACACCGAAGGTGACAAGCCCCACGCCGGCCAGGATCCAACCGATCTTCCGGTCTACGCGCCGGGTCATCTTGTACGTCTGAGCGATCTGCTTGAGCCGCCCAGGGTTCTCGGTGTTGTCCTTCCTCGCCATGGGAGGAAGTTTACGGTGCGCCAGCGGCGCTTGGCGCCCGGGCCGGGGGTCGCTGTCGCACGGTTGCCCGGGCCCTGGTGGGGTGCCGTCCCCTGTCCTCCGGCGCCGGGTACGCCGTGCCCCCGTACGTACCTCGCGGACCGGGAGCCTCGCGGCTCCCCCTCGCTCCCGAGAGGCGCCCCCCGCCCAGGGGAGTCAGGCGCCGGTGAGAGTCAGGCGCCTGAGGGGCGTGATTCGGGGAGTGGGGTCATCGTGGTCAGGACGTGTTCGGCTTCGGTGCGGGCGCGGGCCCGGCTGCGGTCTTCGAGGACCGCCGTCCACGCGTTGCGGCGTGCGGTGCGGTGGCCGTTGCCGAGCAGGAGGTGTTCCAGTCCTGCGAGGGCGCGGAGAGTGGGCCGCACGGTGATCTCCTCCGTCGGTAAGCCGTGAGCGGTGCGTGATTTCAGGGTCACGGATCGGTGTTACCAGGGAGTGACCGGAGGGTCAAAGTCCGCGAAAGGCTATGCGGCGAAGCTCACTCTCCGCTTCGCCGCATGTGCCACATATGCCTTTTGCGCCGCACAGTCCTCAGGCGGCTGTGGTGGCGCCCTCGCGGGCCTCGATCGCCTGCTTGTAGAGGCGGCCCGCGCGGTACGAGGAGCGGACGAGCGGGCCCGACATCGTGCCGGCGTAGCCGATCTCGTCGGCCTCCTGCTTCAGCTCGACGAACTCCTGCGGCTTGACCCAGCGCTCCACCGGGTGGTGGCGGGAGGTCGGGCGCAGGTACTGGGTGATCGTCATCAGCTCGGCGCCCGCCTCGTGCATGTCGCGCAGGGCCTGGCTGATCTCCTCGCGGGTCTCGCCGAGACCGAGGATCAGGTTGGACTTGACGACGAGACCGGCCTCGCGGGCGCGGGTGAGGACCTCAAGGGAGCGCTCGTAGGTGAAGCCCGGACGGATGCGCTTGAAGATGCGCGGGACCGTCTCGATGTTGTGGGCCAGTACCTCGGGGCGGGAGGAGAAGACCTCGGCGAGCGCCTCGGGCTTGGCGTTGAAGTCGGGGATGAGCAGCTCGACCCCGGTGCCGGGCACCATCTCGTGGATCTGGCGGACCGTCTCCGCGTAGAGCCAGGCGCCGCCGTCGTCCAGGTCGTCGCGCGCGACGCCGGTGATGGTCGCGTACCGCAGTTCCATGGTGCGGACGGACTCGGCGACACGGCGGGGCTCGTCGCGGTCGAGGGGCTGGGGCTTGCCCGTGTCGATCAGGCAGAAGTCGCAGCGGCGGGTGCACTGCTCGCCGCCGATCAGGAAGGTCGCCTCGCGGTCTTCCCAGCACTCGAAGATGTTCGGACAGCCCGCCTCCTGGCAGACCGTGTGCAGACCTTCGCTCTTGACCAGGTTCTGCAGGGCGTTGTACTCGGGGCCCATTTTCGCCCGGGTCTTGATCCACTCGGGCTTGCGCTCGATGGGGGTCTGGCTGTTGCGGACCTCCAGGCGGAGCATCTTGCGACCGTCGGGTGCGACAGCGGACACGTCCGGCTCCCTACGTACTTTCGAATCGTCGGCGTAGGCCAGCCTACGCCTTTGCATTAAGGACATTCACCGGGTCGGACAGGGTCAGATCCGGGTCAGACCGCGCGGGGGACGGGGACGGCCGTCCCCAGGACCTCACGCAAGTGCTTCTCCATGAGGGGAATCACCTCGGCGACCGGAACATTCCTGCCCAGCTCGTTGGAGAGCGAGGTGACGCCCGCGTCGCGAATGCCGCAGGGGACGATCTTGTCGAACCAGGTGTTGTCCGGGTCGCAGTTGAGCGAGAAGCCGTGCATGGTGACGCCCTTGGCGACGCGGATGCCGATCTGCGCGAGCTTGCGGTCCTCACCGCGCTGGCCCGCGTTGGACGGCGCGTACTCGGGGCCGCGCAGCCGGGCGTCGTACAGCTCGTCCCCGTCGCCTGCGCCGCCCCCGCCGCCCGCGACCCGCGGGGCCAGGTCGAGGTCGAGGCCGGGCGCGGACACGGGTGCCCCGCCTTCGGGGTCGCCCAGTACCCACACCCCGCTGCGGCCCTCGACGCGTGTGGTCTCCAGGCCGAGTTCGGCGCAGGCTCGGATCATGGCCTCTTCGAGGCGGCGGACGTGCGCGACGACATCGACCGGGCGGGGCAGCTTGAGGATGGGATAGCCGATGAGCTGTCCCGGGCCGTGCCAGGTGATCTTGCCGCCCCTGTCGACGTCCACGACGGGTGTGCCGTCAAGCGGGCGCTCGCTGTCCTCGGTGCGCCGTCCGGCCGTGTACACGGGGGGATGCTCCAGCAGCAGACAGGTGTCCGGGATCTCGTCGGCGAAGCGCGCCGCGTGCACCCGTCGCTGCTCCTGCCACGCCTGCTGGTACTCGACGGCTTCGGCTCCGAACCCCAGGTGGACGAAGCGCAGTTCGTCGCCGGGCCGGCCGTTGGCCGGGAGTTGCCCCATGCCGTTCCTCCTCCGTACACGCGCTGTCGCGGGCCGTGCCGCGTCGTGCCGCGGTCCCGCCCACCGCCACTCTACGGGCGGGGTGTGTGCGTCCGGCACGTGGCTGCCTCCTCACACGTACGGATGAATACGCGACGAAGGGGGCGAACGATGTGCGAAGGCCCGTTACATTCGCGCCGTTCCAGCAGGACATCTGGCCTCGCCGTATTGCGGGCCAGGAGACCGAGAACCTGGTAGCGGGATCACCTGTCCAAGGCTCCCCGGGCAGGGCCTCCGGCCCGACGCACGGGCGCCGCCGCCAGTACGACCCATCGCCACGACAACAGATCGCCACGACAACAGGGAGGTGACCAGGTGGCTACGTTCCCCGGGGAACGGAAGGCCCGCCAGTCCCTCGACGGAGGAGGAGCGCTGGAAGGCGACCACCGACACGGCACGCCGCACGGGCCCGGAGCCCGTGCCTGTCTTCCGGCCACGTGGGAGCGGAGAGGTGTCCCTCGCGGTGTCGCGGGGACACCGCTCGGCACCGGACCCGTTCCTCCCTGTGGTGTCCCCGTCCGCGCCCCCGGCCCTGTGCACGCCCGGGGCCCTGTCCACCCCTACGTTCCTCCCCGCGGCCGGGGAGGCTACGCGCTCCACGGCCTCGGCTTCCGTTCCGGCGGGGTCCGGCGCCGCCGGTACCCGTATCCCGTTCTCCCGCACCGAACGGACGGCCACGTCCGCGCCGACAGCCCGGCAGGGGCTCTCTCCCGGGCGCCCTGGCACTCCACGTCGCACGGCCGATGATCCGTTCCCTCCCCCGGCCCATGCCGGGCGTTCCCACGCAAGGACTCCGATGACGATGGAACGACCTGGGAGCGCTGTCACTACTGTGAACTCGCCGACCCAGTCATCACAGCAGCGCATCCCCAACCGCCAGCTCGCCGCGCTGATCGCCGAGGCGGGCTTCTCCAATGCGGGCCTCGCCAGGCGGGTGGACCAGCTCGGCCTGGAGCACGGTCTCGACCTGCGCTACGACAAGACATCCGTGACCCGCTGGCTGCGCGGGCAACAGCCAAGAGGCACGACGCCCGCGCTGATCGCCGAAGTGTTCACCCGCCGCCTCGGAAGGCGGCTGACCGCACAGGATCTCGGCCTGGACGCGTGTGCCCCGGTGTACGCGGGGCTGGAGTTCGCCGCGACGCCCGCAGAGGCGGTGGACATCGTCAGCGGGCTGTGGCGCAAGGACTCGGGGAGCCACGCCGAACTGCGGAAGATCGCGTTCACGCCCGCGGGGCTCGTGGTGCCCAGCCGGGACTGGCTCATCGGCCGCGCCGACGAACGGGTGGCGCGCGGTCCCGAACCCGAGGGAACCGGCGGCGCCCCCGGCACAGCGGCGCCCGCACAGCACGGCCAGCACGGCCAGCACGGGCATCCCGGCCAGCACAGCCAGCACGGGCCGGGGGGCCATGCGCTGCCCGTTCAGCAGGGGCCCGTGGCGGGACACGGGCACGGCCATGGGCACGGGCAGCACGGCCCCGGACACAGTGCCGCGCTCGCCGCGGGGCACAGCTCGGGCCCCGCGCTGGTGCACGGCGGCGGGGTACGGGTGCCCTCGCAGACCCGGGTGCCCGGCGCCGTGGCACGCGCACCGCTGTCGGCGGCACGGCTCGACCGCATCGAACGCGGCCCGGGGCAGCGGGTTTCCGGCGGTGACGTGGCGGCGCTGCGCTCGGTGTGCGAACTGTTCAGAGCGCTCGACCACGCCTACGGCGGCGGGCACGCGCGGCAGGCGCTGGTGCGGTATCTGGAGCACGAGGCCGAGCCGATGCTGCGGGGCGTCTACGGCGAGCAGTTGGGCAGGCGCCTGTTCGGGGCAGCCGCCGACCTGACGCGGCTGGCGGGCTGGACGTCGTACGACATCGCCGCGCACGGGCTCGCGCAGCGCTACTTCGTGCAGGCGCTGCGGCTCACCCAGGCGGCGGGCGACCGCGCCTTCGGCAGCTATGTGCTGGTGACCATGAGCAGGCAGGCCGTCTATCTCGGGCACGGCAGGGAGGCCGTCCAGCTGGCGCGGGTGGCGCAGCAGGGCGTGGGCGCCTCGGCCACCCCCGTCGTCCAGGCGCTGCTGCACGCGGCGGAGGCGAGGGGGCACGGGGTGCTCGGCGAGGTGCGGGCCTGCACGGCTTCGATGGCGCGGGCCGAGCGCGCGCTGGAGACGGCACGGCCCGGCGAGGACGTGCCGCAGTGGGCACGGTTCTTCGACGAGGCGCAGCTCGCGGACGAGTTCGGGCACTGCCACCGTGACCTCCAGCAGTACCGCGCCGCGGCGCAGCACGCGGAGCGTTCGCTCCAGCTACGGGCGGCGGGGTTCGCGCGCAGCAGGCTGTTCTGCCGGGTGGTGCTGGCCTCGGCGCGGCTGGGGCTCGGTGAGATCGAGCAGGCGTGTGCGCTCGGTGTCGAGGCAGCGCACCAGGCGGCCGAGATGCGGTCGGTGCGGGCGCACGAGTATGTGCGGGACTTCGAGCGGCGGCTTGAGCCCTATCGGGACGCCGCCGCGGTACGGCAGTACCGCGAGAAGGTCTCAACCCTCGTGTGACGCCGCGCGCGACGCCTCGTCCTGTGAGCCGCCCGAGCCCTCCGCGTGGCTGGGGCGGCTCGGGCGTTCCCTGCCGCCCCTGTTGTCGGCGTCGCCCGTGTTGTCGGCGTCGCCCGTCGCGCTGCGGCTGCCTGTTGCGTGCTTACGGGCGATGCCTGGCGCGTTCTTACGAGCCCCGCCGCGCGGTCCCCGTATCCGGGTCGTCAGCCGGGTCGTCAGCCGGGTCGTCGTCGGGGCCGTCAGCCGGGTCGTCGCCCGGGTCGTCGTCGCCAGCAGTACGGCGGCGAGGGCTGTGGCAAGGACGAGGAACGCGGTGGGGAGGGCGAGCGCGAGGGTTTGCGCGAGCGCTCCGGTGAGCAGGGCTCCGGCGCCGAAACCGCCGTCGTAGCCGATGTTCCAGGCCGCGCTGACGGCGCCGTGACGTGCGGGCCCCGCGCGGTGGAACATCGCCACCAGGGTGTCGTTCTGCAGGGCGCCCATGCCCAGGCCGAAGACGAGGCCCGCCGCGATGCCCGCGGGGAACGCAGCGGCTCCCGAGAGGGTGCCGGTCGCGGCGAAGCCGGCCGTACCGAGCGCGCAGGCCAGCGCCGAGGGCGCGGCGAGCCTTCCGGCGCTGCCGCGCCTGTCGCTCCACTCCCCCGCCGCCCAGCGGCCCGCGATCAGCGCCGTGGAGATCGTGAGGAGCGCGGCGGGTGCCGCGCCGGGCGCGGTGAGCGCGAGCGGCAGGAACGACATGAGGCTGCCGAGCGCGCATACGGAGACGAACAGCAGCAGCCAGGGGGTCGCGAGCGTACGGAAGTCGGGGCGCGTGCCGGGGGTTCCGTTCTCGTGGGGCGCGGCTTCGGTGGGGTGACCGGCGGTGCGGTGGCCGGCGGTGTCGTGACCGGTTGCCGCGTCGTGGGCGGGGGCGGTGCGGTGGCCGACGGCGGCGCTGAGCGGGGCCGCCAGCACGCCGAGTGCCGCGGTGGTCAGGAAGACGGGCACGAAGCCGAACTCCGTCGCACACCACACGGCAACGGGCAGCAGGACGACGGCGGGGAGGCCGACCGCGACGCCGTACCAGCCGACGGCCCTCCCCCGCTGTGCGGGCGGCACCAGTTCGGCCACGAGCGCGCTGCCGGCGACGGTGACCATGCCGAAGCCGATGCCGCGTACGGCGGAGACGGCCAGCGTGAGGGGCAGCGCCGGTGAGACCACGTAGGCAAAGGCGGGCAGACCCATGGTCAGCGCCCCTGCGGTGAGCGCGTGGCGGGCGGGGAAGCGGCGCAGCACACGGCCCATGGCGAGCTGCGCCGCGACGGTGGTGCCCATGGTGAGCGCGGTCGTCGCACCGGCGCCGCCGTGTCCGCTGCCGCCGTGTTCGGCCCAGAGCGGTACGACGGACAGGAGCGGTGCGGAGTTGCCGAAGACGGCGGCCGTGGCGGCGAGCAGCAGCAGGAAGTCCCGCCCCGCGAGGCCGGTGCGGGGCGCGGGCCCGCGAGCTGAGCGGCCCGCTGTGCTGCGGGGACCGCGAAGACATGAGGTGCGCATGTACGAGTTGTAGGTGGGCCGGACTCATCGCGTCCAACGAAGGTTTCCGATATGTCTGATCGGCATCCTCGATGCGTTCCTAGACTCAGGGCATGGAGCTGAAGCAGCTTGAGACGTTCGTCGTCGTCGCCCGGCACCTCCATTTCACGCGCGCGGCACGCGAGTTGGGCTTTGTGCAGTCCAGCGTGACCGCGCATGTGAAGGCGCTGGAGGCCGAGTTGGGGGTGGCGCTGTTCGAGCGGCTGGGGCGCAGGGTGGTGCTCACGGACTCCGGGCGGGAGCTGTGCGCGCACGCGCGGGTACTGCTGGGCCAGGCCGAGCAGGCGCGTGAGGCGGTACGGGGCGCGGGCGAGGACCCCGAACAGGTACGGGGCACGCTGCGGATCGCGGCACCCGAGAGCCTGTGCGCGCACCATCTGCCGCCGGTACTGCGCGCCGTACGTGAGCGGTTTCCGCTGCTGCGCCTGGCGTTCCAGCCCGCGCCGCGCGGACCGCTGCTGGACGGGCTCGCCGAGGGCACCATCGACGCCGGTTTCCTCCAGGAGGAGGCGGTGCGCGAGCCGGGCGTGCACGCCGAACGGCTGCTGCGTGAACCGCTGCGGCTGATCGCGGCGCCCGGGCACAGGCTCGGCGCCCGCACCCGGGTGGAGACGGCCGATCTGGCGCACGAGACCGTGCTGTTGCTGGAGCCGGGGTGCGCACAGCGCACGGCGATGGAACGGGAGCTGAGCAGGGCGGGACTGCGCCCGCCGACGGTGGAGTTCTTCAGCCTGGAGGCGCTGCGGCGGTGCGTGGCCGCCGGGCTCGGGGTCGGGCTCGCCCCCGCGGGCTCGGTGGACGAGGAGATCACGCGCGGCGAGCTGACGGCGCTGCCGTGGGCGTGCGAACCGGTGCTGGACGTCTACTTCGTACGGCACAGGGGCCGGCGTCCCACGCGTGCGGTACGGGAGTTGGCGGCGCTGGCCCGGCAGCGGTGGGCGACCGGCTGACGGTCGCGCCGTTCCCCCGCGGGGCGCCGAGGGGCCGGCGTTACGGTGTGCGCATGGAGATCTGGGTGAATCCGGCCTGTTCGAAGTGCCGTAGCGCGGTGAAGCTGCTTGCTGAGGAGGGCGCGGAGTACACGGTGCGCAGGTATCTGGAGGACCCGCCGGACGCGGCGGAGCTGCGGGATGTGCTCGCGCGGCTGGGGTTGGAGCCGTGGGACATCACGCGTACCGGGGAGGCGGTGGCGCGGGAGTTGGGAGTGGCGGAGTGGGGGCGCGATGCGGATAGCCGCGATCAGTGGATCGCGGCTTTGGTGGCTCATCCGAAGTTGATTCAGCGGCCGATCATCACTGCCGATGATGGGTCGGCGGTCGTGGCTCGTACCGATGATGCCGTGCGGGGTGTGTTGGGGCGTTAGGGCTCCCCCCTGCTGCCCGGTGCGTGAGAGACGTGCCCCTGTTTGTGCGTTGCGGGCTGCCGCTGTGTTTGTGGCTTGGCGCGCTCGCGCGGCGGAGCCGCATATGTGACAGGCCCGCGCCCCTTCGGGGCGCCCTGTGCGGGGGCCGTCAGGGGGTCAGGGGGTGGGCTGGGATTTCCATGGTGACCATGGTGGGGCCGCCTGGGGGGCTGCTGACGGCCAGGACGCCGTCGAATTGGCCGAGTCGGCGTTCGATGCCGGCCATGCCTGAGCCCTTGCGGAGGTCGGCGCCGCCGTGGCCGTCGTCGGTGACGCTGATGCGGAGCATGCCGCCGGCGTCGAACGTGTGGTGGATGTCGAGCCAGACGCGGTCGGCGTCCGCGTGCTTGGCCGCGTTGGTGAGGACCTCGCTGATCGCGAAGTAGGCGGCGGACTCGACGGGTTCGGAGAAGCGGCCGGGCAGTTCGATGTCGACCTCTACGGGTACGGACATGCGCAGCGCGAGCGCCTCGGCGGCGTCGCCCAGGCCGCGTTCGGCGAGTACGGGGGGATGGATGCCGCGTACGAGGTCCCGCAGTTCCGTCAGCGCCTCGGCCGAGTTCTGGCGGGCCTGGCTGATGAGCTGCTTGGCCTTGGCGGGGTCGTGTTCGATGAGGGCCTCGATGGTGCCCAGGTCCATGCCCATCGCCACCAGCCTGGCCTGCGCGCCGTCGTGCAGATCGCGTTCGATACGGCGCAGTTCGGCCGCCGAGGTGTCCACCGCGTCGTGCCGTGTCTCGTAGAGCCGCTCGACGCGCTCGGCCAGGAGCGCGCCGCGGGTGGGCGCGAGGAAGGAACGGGCGAGGACGAAGTGGCCCCGCAGGATGTGCGGGTTGGCCGCGAGCGCGATGCCGAGGATGACGGTGCCGAGCGCGGCGCTCTGCACACCGTCGGAGAAGTGCTCGATGTGGATGAACCCGTACCAGTAGCCGCCCGCCACCGCGCGCCACAGGCCGAGGAAGAGGAGCCAGCCCTCGATGCCGTAGAACAGCAGCGCGGGCGGGAAGAGTGCCAGGAGGAAACCGGCGATGCCGTCGACGATCAGCCACAGGAAGTCCCGCCAGGTGGCAGGGTCCTTGAGCATCATCAGGCAGCGCTCGACGTGCCCCGCCACACCCACCGGGTTCGTCGGGAGCGGCCGGTAGGGCTCCATGATCTCGACGCCGGCCCAGTCGTGGGCCAGCATGCGGCGCTGGTTGGCGTGCGTCCGTACGAGGCCGAGGAGCCAGGGAGTCGTGAAGACGCCGACCCCGAGTGCCATCAGCACGAGGGAGACCAGCGTCAGGACGAACAGGGCCATCGAGGCGCCGATCGACATGAAGACGAGTCCGAGGCCGCGTACGCCGCTGAGCAGCGACACCACTACGTAGGGCCTGCGGGGTCCTGCCGGTGGCCGCGGTGCGCCCGGCGTCGCCGTGTTCGTGCCCGTACCGCCCGTACCGCCCGTGCTCGCGGCGCCCTCGCTTCTCACCTCGCTCTTCAATGGACCGTTCATGCCCTTCACCCCGGTGCTCCCGCTCGTGTTCGGCGCACCCGCTCCCCGGGCACGCTCCCATTCTGCGCCGTGCACCCGCACCGGGGCACTGGCCTGAGCCACCGGCTCCGGGGTGCACCTAGCACCACCCCGACCTCACTGTTTACCGCGCTTGGGGCGTGCCGTGTCCTTGGTGAGGCGGTGGTGGAGCGCGCGGGAAGCGGGGTGGTCAGGGGACCATTCGAGGGCTTTCGCGAGGGTCTTCAGCGCTTGGCGTGTGTGTCCCTGGCGGGCGAGTTCGGCGGCCTGGATGTAGCTGCGCTCGGCCAGGTGGTCGCGGACCTTGGGGTTGCTGGGGTCGTGGGAGTTGGCGCACTTGAGCCAGCGCTCGGCGTCGGGGAAGTGCGCCGGGCTGTGGTCGGCCATGGCGGCCTCGCAGTGGATGTCGATCATTTCGAGGAAGACATCGGGCCGGTCGGGTGCCTCGCGCCATGCGAGGTGGGAGGCGCGGATGGCCTGCTCGTACTTGCCGTCCCCCAGCAGTGCGCGGGCGAGGGTGAGCGAGCCGGGCGAGCCGGGATGGTGCGGTGCCGCGGGTTCGGGGGTGGGTCCTGGGGCGGGGGCTGGTTCGGAGCCCTGGGTCCGGTCAAGGTCCGGATCGGGTCGCCGGTCGGGGTCCGGTTCGGGGTCCTGCCCGGTGG
>NZ_JANCPR020000005.1 GCF_028657195.3 Streptomyces iconiensis | reverse complement strand
AACCCCGGTTCCGCGACCCGCACCCCGCCTCACCCCGGCCGTCGACCACCGCAACAGACCCGTACCCGACCCGTCATGAACTTTTCCAACAACCCCACTGACATGACCACAACAAGCAACGATCAACAGTCGGCCGCGCTCACACCCTCCAGCAGGAGGTCGCGCACGGTGAACTTCTCAAGTTCAGCCACGACGGCCTCGGCGACCGCTCCGTCGACGGAGGTCAGTGAGCGCTGGAGGCTGCGGCCGACCGGACAGTCCGGGTTGGGTCCGTGCAGGCCGAGTACCGGGTCCGTCCCCTGGAGCAGCCGCCAGACCTGTGCGAGCGTGATGTCCTTTGCGGGGATTGCCAGTTCCGAGCCTCCGTGCGCGCCCGCCCGTGACCGCACCAGCCCGGCCTCGCGCAGTGGGCCGAGCACCCGGCGCACGTAGACGGCGTTGACGTTGGTGCTCCCGGAGAGTTCGTCCGAACTCACCGGGCGGCCTTCGGGCTGGCCCGCCAGGTACGTCAGTACGTGCACGGCGACCGCGAACTGGGTGTTCTTTGATCTCGCCATGCCCTCCATCTTGCCATATTGAAACTGCGATGGTTACAGTAATCTCAATCGCAACCACGATGACTACAATTTTGGAGTGACGATGACGATCGCCATCACAGGTGCCTCCGGTGCCCTCGGACGAGCCACGGCCGAGTTCGTGCTGCGGACCGTTGACCCCCAAGAGGTCGTCCTGACCACCCGCAGCCCGGAGACGCTCGCCGACTTCGCCGCTCGCGGAGTCCAGGTAAGGCGAGCCGATTTTGACGACGCCGACACCCTTGCCACCGCTTTCCAGGGCGTGGACCGGCTGCTGCTCATCTCCACCAATGCGGTAGGCGCACGCCTCGACCAGCAGCGTGCGGCCGTGTCCGCAGCCGTCGAAGCGGGCGTTCAGCACATCGTGTACACCTCTGTCCCCGAACCGGTCCCGGCCAATCCGGCCCTGGTGGTCGCCGATCACGCGGGCACGGAGCAGGCCCTGCGGGACAGCGGCGTGAGGTGGACGTTCCTGCGCAACAACCTGTACACGCACATGCAGGTGCAGACCGTCGAACGGGCCGCCAGCACGGGCACGTTGGTGACCAACGGCGGCAGCGGTGCCGTTGCCTACGTGACCCGCGAGGACTGCGCCGCTGTAGCAGCCGCTGTGCTGACCCAGGACGGGCACGAGGGCAAGGCGTACGACATCACGGGGGCCGAGGCGTGGACCGCCGACGACCTCGCGGCTCTCGCGTGCGAGATCGGTGGCCGCGATATCGAACTCGTCCACGTCGACGATGCCGCGTTCGCGGCCGGCCTGCGGGAAGCGGGGCTCCCCGGCGAGGTGGCCGACGTCGTGACTACGTTCGGCGCGGCCACCCGTGGCGACTTCCTCGCGAACGTCACCTCAGCGGTCGCCGACCTGACCGGCCAGAAGCCCACACCTCTGGCGGACGTCGTCCGGACACCGCTGAAGCACTGAGTTCCTGAATCTCTACAGCCCACTTCGGCCCTCCTCAGCCCGCCGACGACCGCAGCACCGCAGCACCGCAGCACCGCAGGCGACTACCCGAACTGACCGGGCTGGTAGTCGCCTGCGGGCTGCTGGACGATGACATTTATGCGGTTCGCGGTGTTGATGAAGGCGATGACGAACACCAGCGCGGTGAGCTGTTCCTCGTCATAGTGCTTGGCGGCGTTCGCCCACACCTCGTCCGGCACACCACCTGCCGCGTCCGCGATACGGGTGCCCTGCTCCGTCAGCTCAAGAGCGGCGCGCTCCGCCTCGGTGAACACCGTGGCCTCACGCCACGTCGCGACCAGGTGGAGGCGCGTCGAAGTCTCCCCTGCGTGCTCGGCGTCTTTCGTGTGCATGTCGGTGCAGAAGCCGCACCCGTTGATCTGGCTGGCGCGGGTCGTCACCAGGTCCCGCGTCGTGGCCGGGAGCCCCGCGGCAGCGGTCACCTTGGCCGCCGCGAGGAAGTGCTTCTGGAACTCGGCCGTGATCGGGCTCTGGAAGAGGTTCAAACGCGCATCCACGGTGTTCTCCTTGCCGTTGTTTGGCGGTTGTACCTCTTGGACGAGACAGCCCCACGGCCTGTGACACCGGCGCGTGTGACCCCGATCTCACGCCTCGGTGTCCCCCGATTCCCCGTTCTCGGACCTGTGCATCGGGCATGCGCACGGCGGGAAGCCGCACGGATTGCTGAGGTCGGCGGGCGGCATCCACGGCTCCCGCTCCACCACGACGAGCGAACGCACCCGCGTACGTTCCCCTGTCTCCGGCGACACCCGGTAGATACGGAGCGTCATCCTGTGCGTCGGCCACTCGGGAAGTGTCCTGGGCCCCTCGGGCCCCCCGAAACCGTTCACGCCCGCTCCCTGATCCACCGCGCCAGCGCGAAAACGGTCTCGGCAGAGGCACCGCCCAGGTCCACGTGAGCCATGCCCAGTACGGGAAAACCGCCGTTCAACGACGGCAACTTGCACCCGGTCAGTTCCAGCGCCCCGGCCAGATCCTCCGCCGCCCTGCGCCCGACCGCGAGCGCGGTCTCCGGGCCCATCTCTGAGTTCATACGGCTTACGGTCCCCGCGCCAGGGCCTCTTGAACAGTAACTATGCGTTCACATAGCCCAGTTGTGGCACCGCGCCGACGCTGTCCCCCGCCCCCCACCCCGTTCGTGGGCTTTTTCCACAATCCCACCCCGGAAACGTTCGTGACATGCCTAGCCTCCTCTGTAACGAACCGACCACCCAGTGTTTTCGGGGGGACACCCATGTCCGAACCGTCAGAGCCCGACTTCCTCGACTGCCAACCGACTCCCCTGGTACGGAGCTTCGGCAACACGCTCAAGAAGTGGCGCGAGCACCGCAAGCTCTCCCGCGACGAAATCGGTGACAAGACCGGCTTCTCCGCCTCCACGATCGGCGCCTTCGAGCGTGGCGATCGCATCGCGGACGGCCGGACCGTACAAGCGCTGGACGCAGCGCTCAACGCCCACCAGCTCCTCGCCGTACTGGGCGAGGACCTGGAGAACGAGCAGTACCCCAAGAAGTTCGACCAGTTGTTCCGGCTGGAAGCGGGAGCAGCCAGTCTCAGCACCTACGACACCAACCTCATCAACGGGCTGCTTCAAACCGAGGCTTACGCGCGGGCGCTTTTCGAGGCCCGCGTCCCGTGTCACAGCCCGAAGAGGATCGACTATCTGCTCACGGCACGACTCTCCAGGCAGAGCCTGCTCACGCGCGACCCAATCCCCGTTCTGTGCTTCGTGCTGGATGAAGCCGTCCTCTTGCGCCGAACTGGCGGCCGGGACGTCTTGCGGGAACAACTCCAGCACCTTTTGGAGGTGGGCAAGCTCAATCACGTGCGCATCGCGGTGCTCCCACTGGACTGTGAGGAACCGGTGGGCGCCGTCGGCCCGATGACGCTCCTGGAGACTTCAGACCGGCGCATGCTGGGCTACGTCGAAGTCCAAGGGGAAGGCACTCTGGTATCGGACAAGGAAGACGTGAGCACGTGGAGGCAGCGGTTTGGCATGATCCAAGCAAATGCGCTGCGGCCTGCGGAATCCGCGCGCCTCATCCAACGCCGTATGGAGGAACTTTGAGCAGCGAACTGACCTGGTTCAAGTCGAGCTACAGCGACGGCGAAGGGGGACAGTGCCTCGAAGTCGCTCTGGACTGGCACAAGTCCAGCTACAGCAGCGGAGAAGGCGGCGCCTGCCTCGAAGTCGCGCCTGACTGGCGCAAGTCCAGCCACAGCGACGGCGGTGGCGGCCAGTGCGTGGAGGTCGCCGCGTGCCCCGCCACCATCCACGTCCGCGACTCCAAGGTCACCGAGGGACCCACCCTCGCCGTACCCAGCGAGACGTGGGCAACGTTCATCACGCACATTGCCGACCGCTGAGGTCACCGCACCTCCCCGTCACAGCGCCAGGCTGTGACGGGGAGGCATGATCGGGGTATGCCTCAACAAGCCTCGGCCCCCGTGCACGCACTCCTCGTCGTAGACATGCAGACCGCGTTCGTGACCGGCAAGGACGCGGTCCCGGACGCGGAACGCGTGGTGGCCCGTACGCGGGAACTCCTCGCGGCGGCGCGTGCGAGCGGGGCCCTCGTCGTGTACCTGCAGAACGACGGGGAGCCGGGCACGCCGGACGAACCGCACACGCTCGGCTGGGAGTTGCACATGGAACCGGAGCCCGGTGAACCGGTTCTGCGGAAGACCGTGGACGACGGTTTCGAGGAGACGGACCTCAAGGAACGCCTGGACGCGCACGGTGTCGAGGCGCTGGCCGTATGCGGCGTGCTGTCCGAGATGTGTGTGAGCGCGACGACCCGTACGGCGCTGGACCTGGGCTACCGCGTCGTACTGCCGCACGACGCGCACGCGACGTACGACGTACCGGCGGCGGAGAACATCAGCGAGGTCGTACCGGCCGCGATGGCCTCACGCGCGGCGGAATGGGCGTTGGGCGACGAGGTGGAGATCATCGCGTACGCCCGCGACGCCCGCTTCACGAGCCGCCCCGACGGCCGGCACACGTAAGGCCGCCGACGCCTGGAAGCGGACGGAAGCGGACGGAAGCGGACGGACTTCGCCGCTGACCACCGTTACGGGGTCTGGGCGAAGTCCGACTGAGCGCCCCCGGGCCGTGCCGCCCGAGCGGGTACCGGCCGGTGGTCGGTCAGTTCTTGACCGGCCACTCCAGCGGCGGCGAGTGGAAGCCCTGGCTCAGCTCGACGGCCGCCGCCTTCTGGCCCTTGGGGACGAGGTAGACGGTGCACACCTTCTCCACGTCCCCCTTCTTGAGCTTCTTCTCGGCATCGACAGCGGGGCAGTCGTCGCGCCACTTGGCGTCGCCCATCAGCACGATCAGCTCGCCGACGCGCTTGCCGCCGTCGGTCTTGACGTTGATGTCCGTCTTCATGTCGCGGACGGTCATCGGGTCACCGCCCTGGTGCCGGAGCGTGGACCACACGAAGACGGGCACCTCGGGCTTCTCGTCCTCGCGGTCGAGGCCGGATGCGGCCAGTTCCTTCTCGGTACCGGTCTCGGCCTTCGTGGGTGTGACGGTCCACTTGCCCTTGGCCTTCGCGCCGTCGTTCGTCTGCGTCGGGCTGGCCTCACCGAGCTGGAACGAGGTCTTCTTCTCGTCCGTACCGCCCGATCCGCCCGAACCACCGGAACCGGCATCGGACTTGTGGTCGCCGCCCTTCTTACCGTCGCAGCCCGTCAGCGCGACCGCCAGGACAACGGCCCCTGCGGCGACCGGAAGCGCACGACTCCACCTACGCGAGTTACGCGTCATTACCCCGTACTCCCCGTTCTCACGGTCCGGCACAGGGAGCCGAACCGGATCGTCGTTCGTTCGTTCGTCCTGATCATGCCAGACCGGACGGGAATTTCTGACGCGCGCCTGTCAGACCGCGGGGGAGGGGGAGGGGGAGGGGGAGGCGCCCGGCGACGGGCGGCGGCGGGCGGCCGTTCCGTCAGCCGGCTTCAGCAAGCCGGACAGGGCGCAGGCTCTCGACCAGCGCGGTCAGTGAAGCGACCGCCTCGGGGTGCACGGAGTAGCAGATCTGTACGCCCCTGCGCCGCGAGGTGACGAGCCCAGCCTCGCGCAGCACCTTCAGATGCTGGCTGATCGTCGGCTGGGAGACATCGAAGACCTCCGTGAAGTCGCAGGCGCACGTCTCGGGTTGGGCCGCGAGTGCGCGCACGATGCCGAGGCGTACGGGGTGCCCGAGGGCCCTCAGCGCCGCCACGTCCGAAAAGTTCTCTTCCTCGTTCGCCACATTGACAGCGTATCAAGCACTCCCTATATAGTCCGACCTCTATTTAGTCGCAATGCTATATAGAGCTGCCGCTATACCTAGGAGACCAAGTGAGCGGGACGGCCGAGGACGGGTCGGCGAAGGGCCGGACAGCGGAGAGCCGGACGGTAGAGAGTCCGGCGTCGGAGAGTCGGACGTCGGGGGACGGAGTTCCGGGCGAGATGCCAGCGGACGGCGGGGGCGTCCTGTCGCCCGTGTACCGCGCCCTCACGCTGGGGCTGGTCCTCTCCGTCACGCTCGTCGCGTTCCTGTGGCTGGGCGTCGCGACGGTGCTGCCAGCGGCAGCGCGTGACCTGCACGGACTGGACCACTTCGGCTGGGCGTTCACCGCGTTCATGCTCGCCAACCTGTTCGGCACGGTGGTCGCAGGCCAGGGCGCCGACCGCCATGGGCCCACCCGCCCCTACCTCCAGATGTTCACGCTCTTCGTTTTCGGCTGCCTCGCAGCGGCCGTCGCCGGAAACTGGTGGCTCCTGCTGCTCGCCCGCGCCCTCCAGGGCGCGGGAGTCGGCGGCGTCCTCGCCCTCGCCTACCTCACGGTCGGCCGCGCCTACCCCGACGCGCTCCGCTCCCGGATGCTCGCGCTCGTCGCCTCGGCCTGGACGCTGCCCGCGCTGCTCGGCCCCGCCGTCGCCGGCGCCGTCGCCGAAGTCTCCAACTGGCGCGTGGTGTTCCTGATCCTCGTGCCCCTCGTGCCCATCGGCGTGCTCCTCACCCTGCCCGCACTGCGCAGGCTGGACCCGCCCGAGGCGCCCGCACCCGGCGGCGGCCCCCGTATCCGGTTGACGCTGCTGCTCGTCCTCGGCGCCGGTGTCCTGCTCGCGGGGCTCGAAGAGCGCGACCTTCTCGTCATGCTGCCGATGGCGGCCGTCGGGATCGCCGTCTCGCTGCCCGCGCTGCGCAGGCTGCTGCCCGCCGGAACGCTGACCGTACGGCGCGGGATGCCCGCGGGCATGGTCGTGCGCGCGCTCGTGAGCACCGCGTACTACGGCGTCGAGTCCTTCTTCCCGCTGAGCATGATCCAGGTGCTCGGCCTCAGCACCCTCGAATCCGGGCTCGCGCTCTCGGCCGGCGCGCTCACCTGGGTCACAGGCGCCTGGTTCCAGGCCAAGCTCGACCAGCGCGACGCGGGCGGCGGGCGGCACAGCCGCGTGGTCGTCGGCTTCGCCCTCCTGCTGGCGGGAGACGCGCTCCTCACCCTCGCCATCGGCACCGACCTCAAGAGCGTCGCGCTCGCCGTCGTCGGATGGGGCATCGCAGGGCTCGGCATGGGCTTCGTCTACCCCGCCGTCACCACACTGGTGCTCGGGCTCGCAGCCAAGGGGCAGGAGGGCGCGGCCAGTTCGAACCTTCAGCTCTCCGAGACCCTGTCCGTCGCGGTCATGACGGGCCTCGGCACCGCCGTCAGCGCATACGGCTCCGCACACGACTGGGCCACCCCCACCTCCCTCGGCGTCGTCTTCGCCCTCACCTCGCTGGCCGCCCTGCTGGGCATCGGCGCCGGGCTACGCACCCGAACCCGCGACTGACCCCACGGGCCGCCGCCCCTCGCGTGGCGCCTTTGCCCCTTCCCTGTTGCGATGATGGAAGGGTTTCGCCGTGCCCTCCGCCTCTGCTGGAGCTGCCCTTAGTGGGGTGAAAGGGCGTCAGGCATGGGCTCCGTCCGCCTTGTCCGGTCGCGCCGAACAGGGCGCGGTCGTCCGCCACTCCGCCTCCACGGTGCCCGAAGTCGAGGAGGCGGGCCGGGGCTTGCGCTCACCCACAGCCACCCTTCCGGCGCACTGGCCGTATGCCGTCAGGGCTGGTGTTGCCATCTACTCGATGGCCGACGCCACTTCGGTGCGAGTGGCCCCTGTGCCCAGCTCCGTGCTCTCTCCGCCGGTTCTCGCACATGCCTCGTTCCGGGCAACGGCGAGCTACGCAGTCCCGAACACCTGTGCCTACTGTGGGAGTTGCGTACGCCGAGGAACGCGCCAGGCCCCAAACCTGCATCAGCGATGCGAGGTGACGTGAAGTCACCCCGCACTGCACGGGCACTCCGCCGACCGCCGACGCACCTCACCACGCTCACCTTCGTGCAAATCTCGTAGCTCACGTTCGCGAACGGGCGAAGAGAAACCCCTCCGCAGGAACGAACTCAGAGACCCGGTGCGCCCCAGACGGGGAACCAGCGGCTGAGGTCTTCTTCGATCGTCAGATCGTTGGTGAGCAGGCCGCGTACCTGCAGCTCAAGTCCGTTGTCCCGCTTCTCGCGCCCGCCAGGGACGGGCGCGAAGGGGTAGAACGTGCCGCGCTTGTAGAGGTAGATGAGGGCGAGGGAGCGCTCGCCCTCCGTCTCCTTGAAGTCGACGAGCGAGCAGAGGAGCTGGGGCCCGAAGCCGCCCTCGACGAGGAGCGTGTTGACCGCGTGCAGATCGTTGACGAGGGATGCCATGGCGTCGGGTTCGTGGCGCGCGGTGAGCCAGGTGTAGCCGTAGGAGTCCTGGCTGAACTCCACGGGGATGCCCCCGCTCCCCGTGTCCGCGTCCAGCAGCGCGCGTACCTCCCGCTGGAGCTGCGCGAAGGCGCCGCCCTCCACGCTCGCGAAGCACACGGCGCCGACGCCCGTCGGCTCGAACGAGGCCCCGGCCTGGAGCGTGATCGCTGCGGAAGGCAGCGCGAAGAGCTGATCGAGGTCGGGCCGCTTGGGCTTGCTGCGGCCGAGGATCGCGTCCAGGAAGCCCACGGGTGATAGCCCCTCTCTCTGCTGGCTGTGCTGGTTCTGCTGTGCCTGCTGGTTCGGCTGGATCTGCTGGTTCTACTGGATCTGCTGACTGTGGTTCGTTCGTCCGCCGGGTTGCCACTCGGGCGGCTGCTGGGGTGCTGGGGAGCACTTGGGGAGGGCTGCTGCGTCGGCATCCGCCCGGGTGGTCCTACTGCCCGAGCTGGGCGGAGATCCGGCCGAGCTGGTCCAGGCGCTTCTCCAGCGGCGGGTGCGAGGAGAACAGTGCCGCCACGCTCTCGCCGGAGAAGGCGGGAACGAAGAAGAAGGCGTTGTACGGCTCCGCCTGCCGCAGGTCCTTGGTCGGGATACGGGACATGTCGCCGCTGATCTTCGTCAGGGCCGAGCCGAGCGCGGACGGGCGGCCGGTGAGAAGGGCGCCCGCGCGGTCGGCCGACAGCTCGCGGTAGCGCGAGAGCACCCGTGTGAGCAGGAAGCTGATCGCGTAGACAAGGGCGCTGACCAGGGGGATGAGCAGGAGCAGCAGGCCGGCGCCGTTGTTGTTGTCGCGCCCGCCCATGCGGCCGAAGCCGCCCCAGAGCGCGACGCGGGTCATCATCCCGGCGAGCACACCGAGGAACGAGGCGATCGTCATCACCGCCACATCTCGGTGCGCGACGTGCGACAGCTCGTGCGAGAGCACGCCTTCCAGCTCGTCGGGCTCCAGGCGGCGCAACAGGCCCGTGGTGGCGCAGACCATGGAGTTCTTCTGGTTACGCCCCGTGGCGAACGCGTTGGGTACGTCACTCTCCGCTATGGCGACCTTGGGCTTGGACATGTCCGCGAGGGCGCACAGCCGGTCGACGGCACCGTGCAGCTCGGGCGCCTGCTCGGGGGTGACCTCGCGGGCGCCCATGCTGAAGGCGGCGATCTTGTCGCTGAACCAGAACTGGGCGATGAACATCCCGCCCGCGATCACCAGCACCACAGGCCAGGCACGCCCCAGCAGCGCCACGAGTACGCCGATGAAGACGACATAGAGCAGCCCGATGAGGAACATCGTGGTGACCATGCGCCTGGTCAGGCCCTTGTCTGGGGTGTAGCGCGTGTGATGACCGGCCATGGCGGGCTCCTCCCGGTTGCGACGTTCCGGCTACGGCGTTCTCCGGCCGCGGCGTACTCCTGACTGCGGCGTGCTCCTATGGCGTGCGGCGTTCTACGGCTCCTGCGACAACACGGTGCGACGTCCAACGGCAGCGTTCGATACGGAGTGCTCTCTTTCGATTGTGCCGCTTCTGCCACGTAATGGATTGATAAGTACGGCACCGAGGGAGGTGCTCCGGGGTGCCGCGGCGCTCTTCCGTGCGCCTTCCGTGCCTCGGCTCGTCGGCGGTGTGCCTCTCATCTGGGCGGGACTTCGCACGCCTGTTCAGGCATATGCGCGAAGATGGTGCCTGTGACTCTTCCGTCTGAACACCTCGCCCCGAGCACGTCGAACCCGTCGAACGCGTCGATGCCGCACCCGTCGCCCCCGGTGGACGCGCCCACGTCGAGAGCGTCGGACACGTCGCCCGCACCCTCGGCCCCCGGCCCGTCCCCGGCCCCGGACACGGGCCAGGCCCCGGACCCGTACACGCGGCCCTCCTCCCGGCAGGACCCCCGGCCGGCCCCCAAGCCAGGACCCAAGCCGGGGCCCCGGTCATCTCCCAAGCCGGGACCCCGGCCGCGCATGATCGCGACCGACCTGGACGGCACCCTGCTCAGGGACGACAAGACCGTTTCGGCCCGTACGGTCACCGCGCTCGCCGCGGCCGAGGCGGCCGGGATCGAGGTGTTCTTCGTCACGGGACGCCCCGTCCGCTGGATGGGGGTCGTCAGCGAACACGTACACGGGCACGGGCTCGCCATCTGCGCCAACGGTGCCGCTGTCGCCGACCTCAGCGACGGACGGCACCGCCTCGTGAAGGTGCGCCCCCTCGAACGCGACGACGCGCTCGCCGTCGTCCAGGCGCTGCGCACGGCGGCACCCGGAGTGAGCTTCGCCGTCGAACGGACCGAGGGCATCCACTACGAGCCCGAGTACCCCGCGTTCCCCCTCGACCCCGGTGCGTCCTTCGCGCCGGCCGAGACGCTGCTGGCCGGCGCGGCCGAGGACTTCACCGCCCAGCCCGTGATCAAACTGCTCGCGCACCACCCGGCCATGGACGCGGACGACTTCCTCGCGCTGGGCCGCAAGGCGGGCGGCACGCTCGCGGAGTTCACGCGCTCCAGCCCCAGCGCGCTGCTGGAGATATCGGGCCTCGGCGTCAGCAAGGCCAGCACCCTGGCGCAGGCGTGCGCGGAACGGGGCATCGCGTCCGAGGACGTGGTCGCCTTCGGCGACATGCCCAACGACCTCGCGATGCTCACCTGGGCCGGCCGCTCCTACGCCATGGCCAACGCCCACCGCGACGTGCTCCTCTCCACCACCCACCGCACCACCACCAACGAAACCGACGGCGTCGCCGCGGTCATAGAGTCCTTCCTCGGCGTCTGAGGCTGTTCCCGGCCTCCGCGTCCTCCACCCGCCGCTACACCGGCAGCGCACGCAGGAAGCGTTCCTGGTCGGCCAGGTAGCCGTCGGCGAACAGGGACCTCGGGGCGAAGAGCGCGGTCACCGTGCTGCGGAACTCCGAGCGCGCGAGGGTGTCCCTGACCATCGAGTGGTCCGCGTCCGGGTAGTGGCGCACCGTGAGCTTCCCCGCACCGGACAGCTCCTTCCGGTAGACGGACTCGGTGTCGGCCGTGTCCACATTCAGGTCATGGCCGGCCAGGCCCAGCAGCACGGGCGTGCCGCGCAGGGCGGGCAGGTCGCGGGTGGCGTCGGCGGTGTGGTTACGGGCGACGAAGCCCCAGCGGTCGGCGGTCATGCCGCGTGCGCCGCCCATGGCCGCCACGTACTCCCGGTAGCCGGCGCCGCGCCGCAGCAGCGCGCGGACGCGGTCGCTGTCCCGGACCTTTCTGCCGACCTCGGCCTCCGGAGCGTTGGCCGCCTTCAGCTCGGCCAGGAGGTTGTAGCGGCCCTGCCGGAGCCAGTTGACGGCGGGGGAGACGGCGATGACGAAGGCCACGCGGGTACGTGCGGCGACCTTCGGCAGCACCCAGCCCGCCTGGCTCGCACCCCACAGGCCGACGCGGTCCCCGTCGATGTCCGTACGGGCGCGGGCCCAGCCGACGGCGGCGGCCGTCTCATCGGCCCGGTCGCCCATCGACTGCTCCAGCCAGTTGCCCGGTGCCCCCGCGACCCCGGGCTTGTCCCACGACAGGCTCGCGTATCCGGCCCGCGCGTACGCCTCCCACATGGGCTTGTAGCCGTCGTCGTGCGTGGCGTCGAGAGGGCCGTCGCCGTGGACCATCACCACCAGCGGGTGCCGTTTCCCGCCGTCGTCCGGGGTCGTCAGGACGCCGTTCAGCACATGTCCTCCGTACCGGATCGTCACGCGCCGCTCGTGTGTGTCGTAGGAGTTCTGCCACAGCACGACACCGCCCAGCACCGCGGCGACCAGCACGGACGCGACGACGGACCAGGCGAGGACGCGGCGTCCGCCGCGGGCGGGGACGCGGCACCTGCCGCGGGTGAGAACGCGCGGGGAATCCATGGGCCGGCCTCCTGGGAACGGGCGGGAAAGGGAAGAACGAACGAAAACAGAACGATCGCATCCTATGCGATCGTTTCTTGTGTGTAAGAATAGGCGGCATGAACGCAGACGGAACAGGCGCGGTCACGCTGCGCCGAGGGCTGCCGCCGGGGACCGAGCGGCGGGCCGCCGAGCTGTACTGGGAGGCGTTCGGCCGGAAACTCGGCTCGGCGCTCGGCCCGACCGACAAGGCCGTACCGTTCCTTGCCGCCCACCTGAACCCGGACCGCGCCGTGTGCGCCCTGCGGGCAGGCCGGCTCCTCGGCCTCGTCGGCTACCAGCACGAGGGCCGCGCGCTCACCAGCGGCCGTGCCCGCGACGTGCTGCGCGCCTATGGCACCCGCTCGGGACTGTGGCGGCTCGCGCTGCTCGCCCTGTTCACCAGGACCCCGAAGCCGGGCCAGCTCGTGATGGACGGCATCGCCGTCGAAGCGGCGGCGCGCGGCCGGGGCATCGGCGGGCTCCTGCTCGAAGAGATCGCGGACCTGGCGGCCGAGCGCGGCTGCCGGGAGGTCAGACTGGATGTGATCGACACCAACCCACGGGCCCAGGCCCTGTACGAGCGGCACGGCTTCACCGCCGTACGCACCGAGCACACCCCGTACCTGCGCGCCCTCATGGGCTTCGGCGCCGTGACGACGATGCGCCGCACCCTCACCAGACCCCGGAGATCCGCAACCCGATGACCGCACCTGTCCCGGGACCGCCTGTACGGGTCCCCACCCGGATGCTCGTCGAGGCGCTCATCGGCGCCGACCACACCGTCGACACCGGCGAGCTGTACGCGACCGCGCCCCTGCTCGGCATGAGCGACCAGCAGGTCCGGCTGTGCGTCAAACGCCTCGTCGCCGAGGGGCGCTTCGTCCAGGAGGGCAGGGGGCGCAAGGCACTGCTGCGCGCCGCCGGACCCACGGCACGCGAACTGGGCCCCGACGTCGAGTTCGTCACTCACGCCTTCCGGCAGGACGCCGGGCTCGCGCCGTGGGACGGCGTCTGGCACCTCGTCGCCTTCGCCGTACCCGAGTCAGCGCGCACCGCGCGTGACGCCCTGCGTACCGCTCTGAGCCACCTCGGCGGGGCGCCCGTACAAGGTGGCCTCTACGTCAGCGCCAACGCCTGGGAGCCCTACGTCGAGGAGCAGGTCAGCGACCTGGGGGTGTGCGAACACGTCACGTTCCTCACCAGCTCCGACCTGCGCAAGGGCGAGGAGAGCGAGCCCGCCGCGCTCGTCGGAGCGCTGTGGCCGCTGGACGAGATCGCCGCCCGCCACGAGCGCCTCGCCGCCGTGGCGGAGCCCCGGCTCGAACTGCTCAGCCGGACCGGGGACGACGCGCTCACCCGGCCCGAGCGGCTCAAGACCGCCGTCGAACTGGCCACCGAGTTCACCCACGCCATGGACCCCGACCCGCTCCTGCCCCCCGAACTGCTCCCCCAGCCCTGGCCCGGCAGCCACGCCCGCGCACTGCTCGCCGAGTGCTGGGCCCTCCTCGACGAGAGCGGGAAAGCGGCCGAACCCCGCCTGTTCCGGCGCTACAAGGACGTGGCCGACGCCGTACGGGAAGCGGGGTAACCGCCGTACGGGAAGCGGGGCCGACGCCGTACCGGAGCGGGCCGACGCGGTATCGGTGCAGGACAGATGCCGTACGGGAAGCGGGGCGCCGCCGTATCGGGACAGGGCCGACGCCGGGCAGGCGCTACAGCGGTGCGCACCAGTGGAGGGACGTACCGGTTCCTCCGGGGCCGAGGCCCGGGCCCCAGGTGCACTCGCCGCCCAGGTGTTCGGCGCGGCGTGCGAGGTTGGCGAGACCGCTGCGGCGGCCCCCCGCTGGGATGCCCACGCCGTCGTCGGCGACGGTGAGACGTACACCGGGGCGGTCGCCCGGAAGCGTGAAGGTCGCGTCGACGGTGATGTCGATACGGGAGGCGCGGGCGTGCCGGAACGCGTTGGACAGCGCCTCGCGCACCGCGGCCACCAGGTTCTTCGCCGTACGCTCGCCGACCCGTCCGTCGACGGCGCCGACGAAGCGCACCGACGGCTGGAAGCCCAGCGGTACGGCGGCGACGCCCGTCTCGCGCAGGACGCGGGTACGCAGACCGGCCTGCGCCTCACCGGGGTCCTGCTGGAGGGCGAAGATCGCGGTGCGGATCTCGCCGATGGTCGCGTCCAGCTCGTCCACGGCGTTGCCGATGCCCTCGACGGCGCCCGCCTGCCCGGGGTCGTCCCGGGACAGACCGCGCTGAGCGCCCTGGAGCGTCATCCCCGTCGCGAACAGCCGCTGGACCACCAGATCGTGCAGGTCACGCGCGATCCGGTCGCGGTCCTCGTACACCGCGAGCCGCTCCCTGTCGCGCTGCGCCTCAGCGAGGACCAGCGCGAGCGCCGCCTGCGCGGCGAAGCGGGTGGCCAGCGACTTCTCGGACTCGGTGAACCGCGCGGCACCGCGTTCACGGGGCACCGCGAGGGTGCCGAGCACCCGTCCGCCGCTCTCCAGCGGCAGCAGCATGCTGGGCCCGAACAGCCCGGCGATCTCCGTGATCATGCGGGGGTCGCTCGCGGAGTCGTCCACGAACACGGGTTCGCCCACCCGCAGCTGCTCCAGCACGGGGCTCTCCTGCGGGATCACCGTTCCGATCAGGCTCCGCGCGTCGTCGGCCGACGCTGCCACGATCTGCAGCCCGTTGCCCGGCCCCACGGGCAGCAGCACGAGGCCGGCCGCCGCCCCGGCGAGGATGGGGGCACGTTCGGCGACGACCGCCAGCGCGTCGTCCGTATCGCCGCCCAGCAGTGCCGTCGTGACCGCGGCGCTGCCGTCGATCCACCGTTCGCGGCGCAGCGCCTCCTCCCGGAGCCGGGCGTTGCCCAGCGCGATCCCGGCCTCGGTGGCCAGCACGCGGATCAGCTCCACGTCGTCGTCGGTGAACCCGCCACCGCCCCGCTTCTCCGTCAGGTACAGGTTGCCGAACAGCTCCTCGCCGATCCGTACGGGGATGCCGAGGAAGCTGCGCATCGGCGGATGGTGCGGGGGCCAGCCCTCGAACCGCGGGTCCGTGGTCAGATCGTCCAGCCGCAGGGGTTCGTCCTGGCGCAGCACGGCGGCCAGCAACCCGTGCCTGCCGTCGGGCAGATGGTCGATCAGCGCGCGCTCGTCCTCCGTCATCCCGCAGGTGACGAAGTCCCGCAGCCCCGTGCCCCGCTCCTCGGCGAGCACCCCGATCGCCGCGTAACGGCAATCGGCCACGCGTACCGCCGTCCCGACGATGTGGACCAGCGTGCTGTGCAGGTCGGGCCCCGGCCCCGAACCGATGGTGACCATGGCCTCCAGCAGCCGCGGCAACCGTCCCGCCGACCCCGGAGGCAGCGCCTCCAGATCCCGCGTGGCCCACCGCGCGGCCTCGCCGGGGTCCCCGGGCTTCGCGGGCTGCCCGGGTTTCGCGGGCTGCCCGGACGGCGCGGACGGCCCGGACGGCCCGGGCCGCGCAGACGGTGACGACGGGTCGGGAGCAGGAGACATACCCCGACCCTAATAACGACCCGTAACCGCCGAAACCGGGCCGTAGCGGTCCGGCCCCAGGGCGGGTCCCGGGGCCGGTCGCAGAGCAGGTCCCCGGGCCGGCCCCCGTTCGGCCCCAGGGCCAGCCCCAGGTCCGGTCCCAAGTCCGGGCCCCAAGTCCGGGTCGCAGCTCCGGGTCGCAGCTCCGGCCGTGGGTCCGCCCCCAGCTCCGGCCGTGGGTCGGTCACCCGACGGGCTGGGCCGCGAGTACGGAGCCGGTGGCCGCGAGCGCGGAGTCGGTGGCCTCGCGTTCACGGGTGAGCATGGCGGCGAACGGGCCGCCGGACACGGCCAGTTCGGCGTACGGGCCGCGTTCGGCGACGCGGCCTCCGTCCAGCACGATCACCTCGTCCACCGCGTCGAGGCCCTGAAGACGGTGCGTGATCAGCACCGTCGTACGGCCCTCGGTGACGGCCAGCAGATCGGCCGTGAGCGCGTCGGCCGTGGGCAGGTCGAGGTGCTCCGCGGGCTCGTCCAGCACGAGTACGGGGAAGTCGGCGAGCAGGGCGCGCGCCAGCGCGAGCCGCTGGCGCTGGCCGCCCGAGAGCTTCGCGCCGTGCTCTCCCACGTGTGTGTCGAGCCCGTCGGGCAACGTGTCCACCCACGTGTCGAGCCGTGCGGCGGCGAGCGCGGCCCACAGGTCCGCCTCGTCGGCCGAGGGGCGGGCGAGCCGCAGGTTCTCGCGGAGCGTGCTGTCGAACAGGTGCGCGTCCTGCGCGCACAGCCCCACATGGCGCCGCACCGCGTCCCCTTCCGCTTCCACGGCGGGAACACCACCGAGCGTGTACGCGCTCGCCGGGCCCGCCAGATCTGCGGGGTCCGCAGTGTCCGCCGGGTCGGTGGAGCCCTCGGTATCCGGCCTGGCACCCGGGTCCGCGGGATCCGCAGGGCGCGGCCCGTCCGCAGGGTCCAGGAAGCGGAGGAGGGCGTTCGCCAGCGTCGTCTTGCCCGAGCCCGAGGGGCCGACCACCGCGACCCGCCGTCCCGGTGTCAGCTCCAGGTCGAACCCGTCCAGCGCTGCCGGTGCCCCCTCGGGCGCGTCCGGATAGCGCACCGACAGACCCTTGGTACGCAGCGGGAAGGTCTCTGCCAGTGCGCGCGGACGCACCGGTTCCCGTATCGGCGCCGGGGCGTCCAGCACCTCGTACACCCGTTCCGCCGAGCGCCGTACGCGCTGGCGGTACTGCACGGCGAGCGGCAGCGGCGTCACCGCCTCGAACGCCGCCAGCGGCGTCAGGACGACCGTCGCCAGCAGCAGCCCGTTCAGCGCGCCGCCCGTCGTCGCCAGCGCGCCCGCCCACGCCGCGACCACCACGGTCAGCCCGGCCGCGAGCGTGCTCAGCCCCGAGGCGAGCGCCGTACGCGCCGCCGAACCAGCCGCGATACGGGTCAACTCGGCGTCGGCAGCCGCCACTTCACGGCTACGTGCCGCGAGCGCTCCCGTCACGGGCAGCTCCCCGGTGGCCGTTCCCGTCAGAAGGTCGACCGTACGAGTCGCCAACTCGGCCCGCGCCGGCGCCAGCCGCCGCTCCGTACGCCGTGACAGCGCTCCCGTCAGCGCGGGCACACACACGCCCGCGACCACGAGCCCCACCGCGAGCGCCGCACCCGCCGCGGGAAGCAGCCACGCCGTGAAGCCCACGGCCAGCACGCCCACCGTCCCCGCTACGGTCGCCGGCAGCAGCCAGCGCAGGAAGTAGTCCTGCAACGCGTCCACGTCCGCGACCAGCCGCGTCAGCAGATCGCCCCTTCGTGTACGCCGCAGGCCCGCCGGAGCCAGCCGCTCCAGCCGTGTGTAGACGGAGACCCGCAGGTCGGCGAGGACGCGGAGTGCGGCGTCGTGCGAGACCAGGCGCTCCGCGTACCGGAAGACGGCCCGGCCGATACCGAAAGCACGTGTCGCGGTGACCGCGACCATCAGATAGAGGATCGGCGGCTGCTGCGCCGCGCGGGAGATCAGCCAGCCGGATGTCGCCATCAGGCCCACGGCGCCGGCCAGTGCGAGCGCCCCGAGCGCGAGTGCCAGCCCGAACCGGCCCCGCAGCGGACCCGCCATCCCCCGCACTCGCGCGAGAGGCCCGACGCCGGGCGCCGCCACGCGCCCGTGCGCCGCCTCGGCCCCGCGCTCCCCCAACTGCGGCTGCACAGGCCCCTGTTCCGGCACCTGCGCCTGCCCTGCGGCATGGGCCTCCTGGGCCTGCTCCCCTCCTCCGGCGAGCGGCTGCGCCTCCCCGCGGGAGGCCGGGGGACCGGCGGCCGGAACAGAGGCGGCCGGCGGAGAGGCCGGAGGAGAGGCCGGCGAAAGGCTCAGCACCCGGTCGGCCGCGCCCAGCAACGCGGGGCGGTGGGTGACCAGCAGCACCGTGCGGCCCGCCGCGAGGCGCCGTACCGCGTCGGCGACGGTGCCCTCCGTCGCGCCGTCCAGCGCCGCGGTCGGTTCGTCGAGGAGGAGCAGCGGGCGGTCGGCGAGGAACGCGCGTGCCAGCGCGACCCGTTGGCGCTGCCCGGCCGAGAGCCCAGCGCCCGCCTCACCGAGCACCAGCCCCGGGTCCAGATCGGAGGCGGCCACCTCGGCGAGGGCGCGCGCCACGGCGTCGTCGTCGGCCGCGGGCCTGGCGAGCCGTACGTTGTCGGCGACGGTGCCGGCGAAGAGGTACGGATGCTGCGGTACCCAGGCGATCTGCTCGTGCCAGCCGCTCAGTTCGAGGGAGTCGAGGGGCACGTCACCGACGAGCACCCGCCCCCCGGAGGGCGCGGTGAACCCGAGGAGCACGGACAGCAGCGTCGTCTTGCCGCCCCCGGAGGGCCCGGTGAGGGCCACGGTCTCCCCCGGGGCCACCGTCAGATCGGTCGCGGCCAGCGAGGGACCCGTACGCCCTTCGTGCCGTACGACGACCCCTTCGAACGAGAGCGTCGCGGTACGCACCGACGGTGCGGGCGCGGTGCCGTGGGGCGCACGCGGTGCGGTCTCCAGCACCGTGAAGACCTCTTCGGCGGCGGACAATCCTTCCGCGGCGGCGTGGTAGTGCGTCCCGACCTGCCGCAGTGGCAGATACGCCTCGGGCGCGAGGATGAGCACCATCAGGCCGGTGTACAGGTCGAAGTCGCCGTTCACGAGCCGGATGCCGATGCTGACGGCGACGATGGCGACGGAGATCGTGGCCAGCAGTTCGAGCGCGAACGAGGACAGGAACGCGATCCGCAGCGTGCGCAGCGTCGCGCGGCGGTAGTCGGCCGTGATGGTGCGGATGTTGTCGGCCTGCGCCTTGGCCCGCCCGAACACCTTGAGCGTGGGCAGCCCCGCGACCACATCGAGGAAGTGCCCCGACAGCCGGCCGAGCAGCCGCCACTGGCGGTCCATCCGGGACTGGGTGGCCCAGCCGATGAGCGCCATGAACAGCGGAATCAGCGGCAGCGTGCCCGCGATGATCGCCGCCGAGATCCAGTCGGCCGTGACGATACGCGCGAGCACGGCGACCGGAACCACGACGGCGAGCCCGAGTTGGGGCAGATAGCGCGCGAAGTAGTCGTCGAGCGCGTCGATCCCCCGGGTGGCGAGCGTGGCGAGTTCACCGGTGCGCTGCGTGGTGAGGAAGCCGGGCCCGAGCGCGGTGGCGTGGCCGAGCAGCCGCGTACGCAGCTCGGACTTCACGGCGGCGCCGCACCGGTGCGCCGCCAGTTCGGTCAGCCAGGAGACGAGCGCGCGGGCGACGGTGACGCCCGCGAGCAGCAGCAGGGACGTCCGCGCGAACTCCTCGTGCTGGTAGGCGGAGACGACGATGTCGGCGATGAGCATCGCCTGCCCGACGACCAGCGCCGCCCCGGCCAGGCCGAGTGCGACGGCGGCGACGAGAAAGACACGCGTGGTGCGCGCGTACCGGAGCAGGCGCGGGTCGACGGGCTTCATGACGCGGTTCCCTCCCTCTCAGTGGCCGCCGGACGGCGCGATGCTCTGGGTACCGATGCGCTTGCGGAACACCCAGTACGTCCAGCCCTGGTAGAGCAGGACGATGGGGGTGGCGACCGCGGCACACCAGGTCATGATCTTCAACGTGTACGGCGTGGACGAGGCGTTGGAGACCGTCAGGCTCCAGTTCTCGTTCAGCGTCGAGGGCATGACGTCGGGGAACAGCGAGAGGAAGAGCATCGCGACGGCGGCGACGATCGTCAGCCCGGAGAAGGTGAACGCCCAGCCCTCGCGCCCCGCCAGGTTGGTGGCGAGCGCGGCGACGAGCGAGACGACGGCGACGACGAGCGCGACCAGGCTCCAGGTGTTGCCGTGCTCGAACTGCGTCCACAGCAGGAAGACGAGCGCCAGCACGGCCGTCACGAGGCCCAGCACGGTGGCCAGGCGCCTGGCCCGTGCACGGATGTCACCGAGCGTCTTGAGCGCGGTGAACACGGCGCCGTGCAGGGTGAAGAGCGTGAGGGTGACCAGGCCGCCGAGTATGGAGTACGGGTTGAGCAGGTCGGCGAAGGTGCCGACGTACTCCATGTTCGCGTCGATCTTCACCCCGCGCACGATGTTCCCGAAGGCCACGCCCCACAGGAACGCCGTGATCACCGAGGTCCAGAAGATCGCGTGCTCCCAGTTGGTCTGCCACCGCTCCTCGTCCCGCTTGGAGCGGTACTCGAAGGCGACACCCCGGACGATCAGACAGACCAGGATGATCAGCAGCGGCAGATAGAACCCGGAGAAGAGCGTGGCGTACCACTCGGGGAACGCCGCGAAGGTGGCGCCGCCCGCGCTCAGCAGCCACACCTCGTTCCCGTCCCAGACGGGCCCGATGGTGTTGATCAGCACCCGGCGCTCGTCCCTGTTACGGGCAAGCAGCTTGGTCAGTACGCCGACCCCGAAGTCGAAGCCCTCCAGGAAGAAGTAGCCGATCCACAGGACGGCGATGAGGATGAACCAGACGTCGTGCAGATGCATCGCGAGTCTCCCCTCTCCTCAGTACGAGAAGGCCATGGGCCGGTCGGAATCGGTGTCTCCACCGATCTTGGTGGGCGGGTTGAGGTCGGACTCCGTCAGCTCGGGCGGTCCCGCCTTCACGTACTTCACGAGCAGCTTGACCTCGACGACGGCGAGGATCGCGTAGAGCGAGGTGAAGACGATCAGCGAGGTGAGCACCTCGCCCTGCGAGACGGTGGGCGAGACGGCGGAGGCCGTGGGCAGCACCCCGTAGACCACCCATGGCTGGCGCCCCGTCTCGGTGAAGATCCAGCCCCAGGAGTTGGCGATCAGCGGGAAGCCGAGGGTGAGCAGGGCGATGCGCCAGTACCAGCGGGTGAGCGCAGGACCGAGTTCCCGTTCCTTCGTCAGCGCCAGCCTCGGCACCTCGTCCGCCGTCGTACGCAGCCGTTCGCTGATCCACAGCTTGTTACGGGTGAGATAGAGCCCGACGATGCCGAGCGTGAAGGACGCCATCCCGAAGCCGATCATCCAGCGGAACGCCCAGTAGGCGACCGGGATGTTGGGCCGGTAGTCGTCCAGGCCGACGGTGTCCTTGTACTTCTCCTTGAGCGCCTTGTTCGTGTCGTTGATGCCGGGCACGGCCTCGTAGAAGTTGTCGTGCGCCAGGAAGGAGAGCACACCGGGGACCTCGATACCGACCTTGTTGTGGCCCTCGTCCACGTCCCCGTAGGCGAAGATCGAGAACGGGGCCGGCGCCTGGGTCTCCCACAGCGCCTCGGCCGAGGCCATCTTCATGGGCTGCTGCTCGTACATGATCTTGCCGAGCCGGTCGCCGCTGACGACCGTGAGCAGCCCGCCGATGACCAGCGTGACCAGCCCGAGCCGGAGCGAGCTGCGCATGACGGATATGTGCTTCTTGCGCATCAGGTGGTACGCCGCGATACCGACCATGAAGGCGCCGCCGGTGATGGCCGCGGCCGTCATGGTGTGGAAGAACTGCGCGAGCGCCGTGTTCTGGAAGAGGATCCGGAAGAAATCAGTCATCTCCGCGCGCCCGGCCTCCTCGTTGATGCGGTACCCGACCGGGTGCTGCATCCAGGAGTTGGCGGCGAGGATGAAGTACGCCGACAGGATCGTGCCGATCGCCACCAGCCAGATGGTCGCCAGGTGCAGCTTCTTGGGCAGCTTGTCCCTGCCGAAGATCCACAGACCGATGAACGTCGACTCCATGAAGAACGCGATCAGCGCCTCGAAGGCGAGCGGAGCACCGAAGACATCACCGACGAACCGGGAGTAGCTCGACCAGTTCATACCGAACTGGAACTCCTGCACGATGCCGGTGACGACACCCATCGCGATGTTGATCAGGAAGAGCTTGCCCCAGAACCTCGTGGCCTTGAGGTACTTCTCCTTGCCCGTACGCACCCACATGGTCTGGAGCACGGCGGTCAGCGTGGAGAGCGAGATCGTCAGGGGGACGAAGAGGAAGTGGTAGACGGTCGTGATGCCGAACTGCCATCGCGCCAGCGTCTCCGGCGCCAGAGCTAGATCCACGAGGCTTTCTCCTTCGGTTCGCGCCAAGCCCCCGAGATATGCCGTCCATAGGCAGATTTACTGGGACCAATAGACGCGGTCGTGAATGCGTTCACATTCACAAGCAACCCTACGCGCGCCCAATCCGGACATGTCACCGGGGGTCGCACACCCCAAAAAAGAGCACCCCCGCCGCAACAGCGACGGGGGCAAGGCGCCCCGAAGGGGCGCGCCAAGCCATGCCGGCACCTCCCTGCTCGAAGAGCTTGGGGGAGCACGGACAGCCCGCAAAACACAGCAAGGGGCACCCCCTCCCCGGACCGGAGAGGGGGTGCCCCACAAGGCAGCGCAAGGCAGGCGCTACATCTCCTTACGGAACCCCGCAGCGACCTGCACAAAGATGTCATTGGCCGCGGTCTCCCCGATGGAGACCCGTACGCCCTCCCCGGCGAAGCCCCGCACCGTCACCCCAGCCGCCTCGGCCGCCTCCGCGAAAGCGGAAGTCCGCTCGCCGAGCCGCAGCCACACGAAGTTGGCCTGCGACTCGGGCACGGTCCACCCCTGGGCCCGCAGCTCCCGGCCGACCCGGGTGCGCTCCTCCACGAGCGCACCCACCCGCTCCAGCAGCGCCGCCTCACTGCGCAGCGAGGCGACCGCCGCGTCCTGTGCGAGCTGGCTCACACCGAACGGCACCGCCGTCTTGCGCAGCGCGGCGGCCACCGGCTCGTGCGCGACGGCGAAGCCCACCCGCAGCCCGGCCAGCCCGTACGCCTTGGAGAAGGTCCGCAGCACACACACGTTGGGGCGGTCGCGGTAGATGTCGATACCGTCCGCGACCCGCTCGTCGCGGACGAATTCGCGGTACGCCTCGTCCAGCACCACCAGCACATCCGCCGGCACCCGGTCCAGGAAGCGCTCCAGCTCCTCGCGCGGGATGGCCACGCCCGTGGGGTTGTTGGGGTTACAGACGAAGATGAGGCGCGTGCGTTCCGTGATCGCGTCAGCCATCGCGTCCAGGTCGTGCTCCTCGGCCGCGGTCAGCGGCACCTCCACCGCGGTCGCGCCGGAGATCCGCGTGATGATCGGGTACGCCTCGAACGAACGCCAGGCGTAGATCACCTCGTCCCCCGGGCCCGCCGTCGACTGGATGAGCTGCTGCGCTATGCCGACGGACCCCGTACCGCTGGCGAGGTGCGAGACGGGCACGTCGAAGCGCTCGGCCAGCTCGGCCAGCAGCGCGGAGCAGGCCAGGTCCGGGTAACGGTTGAAGGAGGCCGCCGCTTCGGTCACCGACTCCAGCACTCCGGGCAGCGGGGGGTAGGGGTTCTCGTTGGACGACAGCTTGTAGGACACAGGCCCGCCGGCCGCGGCCGGGCGCCCCGGCTTGTAGCTGGGCACGCTCTCCAGCGCCGCACGCAGCCTCGGCGTCCCCGCGCTCCGGTTGTCCTGGCTCTCGTGCTCGGTCTTCTCACTCACCGCTGCTCCTCCTCGGCCGTCCCGTCCACACCAATACTCTTCACCCTAAGAGAATTCCCCCACCCGGCGTACGCCCTTTACGGGTCCCGTGGACGCACGCCCCTCGCGCTGGTGGCGAACGCGGTGGCGCGCGTCGCTCATCAAGGTGAGTTGAGACCTCTCCGCAACCTCGTGAATCCACCGGGGAGAAGGCCCTTCGGACCGGCCGCGAGGCCCGGCCTCCCCCACCGGACCTGGGCTTTCCATGGTCGGCTCGCGCTGTCGCTCATGCAGAAACGTGCCTGCCCCGACGGGCCCGCTTCCCTCCGCGCAGGGGCTCCTGCGGGCCTACGATCGGGTCGCCATGACAGCAGCAGAGAAGCATCAGGTGAGCCGGACACCGGCATCCCTCCCCCAGCCCCCGGCCGGGCGGCGTCCCCAGAAAGGCGGGGGGACCCGGCTGAACGGACGGGCAGGCATCAGGGATGTCGCCGCCGCGGCCGGTGTCTCCATCACAACTGTCTCCGACGCCCTCAACGGCAAGGGCAGGCTCCCGGACGTCACCCGCAGGCACGTCCGCGAGGTCGCCGAACGGCTGGGCTACCGCCCGTCGGCCGCGGCCCGCACGCTCCGTACGGGCAAGTCAGGACTGATCGGCCTCACGGTCACGACATACGGCGAAGAACCGTTCACCTTCACGGAGTTCGCCTACTTCGCCGAGATGGCCAGGGCGGCCACCTCGGCTGCGCTGGCGCGGGGGTACGCGCTGGTGATCCTGCCCGCGCCGGCCCGCCACAGCCCCTTCGACGTCTGGGCCAACGTCGCGCTGGACGGCACCGTCGTCATCGACCCGTCCGACGAGGACCCGGTCGTCAGCGAGCTGGTCCGCTCCGGGCTCCCGGTCGTCTCCGACGGGCGCCCCAGCGGCTCCCTCCCGGTCACGGCATGGGTGGACAACGACCACGAGGACGCCGTACGCGGCCTCCTCGACCACCTCGCCGAGTCCGGTGCCCGCCGCATCGGGCTGCTGACCGGCACCAGCACGGACACGTACACCCGGCTGTCCACCACCGCCTATCTGGAGTGGTGCGAACAGGTCGGGCAGGACCCGGTCTACGAGAGCTATCCCGCGCACGACCCCTGCGCGGGCGCCGTAGCGGCCGACCGGCTGCTGGCCAGGCCCGACAGGCCGGACGCCGTCTACGGCCTCTTCGACCCCAACGGCACCGACCTGCTCGCCGCGGCGCGCCGGTACGGACTGCGGGTTCCGGAGGACCTGTTGCTGGTGTGCTGCAGCGAGTCGACGGTCTACGCCACGACAGAGCCGCCGATCACCACGCTGTCGCTCAAACCGGGGCGCATCGGCAACACCGTGATCCAGCTCCTCATCGACGCGATCGAGGGGATCGGGCCCACGCTCCCGACACAGCGCGTGATGCCGACCGACCTCGTGGTGCGTACGTCCTCGCAGCGCCAGGGCGCACGGACCACGGTCAGCGCGCCGCGCGCGCCCGACTGACGGCTTCCCACCACGGCGGACAGCGAACTCCCGGGGTCCGAGAACCGGAGAATTCAGGAGGAATTCCCACCGCGCCGGTCCACCTCGCCAAATGCGGGCCCCGGGTGCGTCACAAGGCACGCTCAGCGTTCCTATGATTGGGTGCACCCCCGGTCGAAGGCTGGGGCGGACGACACCGGGACCGGCTCCCGACCTGGGAACAGTTCCCAGTCCGTTTCGACCAGCGGCTGGGAGAATCTCCATGGGCCGCGGGGCCCACACGGGGACGGGGGAGGTCCGGCGGGTGCACGGCGGCGGCGCGATGGTGGAGGGGTCGATGACTCAGGGGGCCGGTCAGGGACCCGACGTATGGAACGGCGGGACGGCGGCAGACGGAGCGGGCGCCCGCGCGGGCGAGCCTGCGAGCCGCCCTCCCCTCCGTTCCGTACCCGATGCCGCCGGCATGGGGCCCGGGGCCTCCGGGCCACCGCATGCGTCCGGCGCCTCCGATCCCGAGCCGGGGCCAGAGCCCGAGCCGGGGCAGGTGCCGGGTGCCGCGCCAGGTACGGAGGGCACCATGCCGCAGGAGTACACGCCAACGGCACGTGACCTCCCGGTCATCCGGGGCGGCGCCGAGGGTGTGCCCGAGCCCACCATGGTGGACGTACCGGCGGCGACGGCGGGGAACGACGGCGAGGGTCCGCTGTACGTCGTCGGGGACGTGCACGGCTATCTGAACGAACTCCGCGCCGCGCTGCGGCAGTTCGGGATCATCGACGCCGAGGACCACTGGATCGCGGAGAACGCCAGGCTCTGGTTCCTGGGCGACTTCACCGACCGGGGACCCGACGGCGTCGGCGTGATCGACCTGGTCATGCAGCTCTCGGCCGAGGCAGCTGCCGCCGGCGGGTACTGCAAGGCCCTGCTGGGCAACCACGAACTGCTGCTGCTGGGCGCCAAACGGTTCGGTGACACACCGATCAACTCCGGCGCAGGCACCGCCTCCTTCCAGGCGGCCTGGCTGCTCAACGGCGGCCAGCGCACCGATATGGAACGGCTGCGCGACCACCACCTCCAGTGGATGTCCCGGCTGGACGCCATCGCCCTCGCCGACCACCACCTGATGGTGCACTCCGACGCGTCCTGCTACCTCGACTACGGCCGCACGATCGAGGACGTCAACGACGCGCTCACCGAGGCGATTCAGCGCAACGACGCCGAGGAGACCTGGGACCTGTTCCGCAAGTTCACCAAGCGCTTCGCCTTCCGCGACGAGGAGGCGGGCCCGCCCGCCGTGCGGGAACTGCTGGACACCTTCGGCGGAAAGCGCATCGTGCACGGGCACAGCCCCATCCCGTATCTGCTGGGCCAGGTCGGCAGCGAGGACAGCGCCGACAGTGACGGCGAGGAGAGCGCACCGAAGGTGACGGGGCCGCACGTCTACGCCGACGGTCTCGCCGTCGCCATGGACGGCGGCGTCACGATGGCCGGAAAGCTCCTTATCGCGCAGCTGCCGCTTGTGCAGTGAGGGGGCGCACGGGGTGTTCGTTGACGCGCCTTTGATTCGCGCGCTGATTCCCGGGCAGACGTTTCCCCAGAAGTGATCGGCTGGGGGGCATCGCTGTAGCGGGTCAATTCTGGAAACTCTCTGTCACGGAGTGCCGGAAGCGCTCTACCATCGGCCTTGCCGAAACGAGTACTCCGCTTTGCTGACCTGCCCCGCCCTCGACCGGCCACCAGAGGCCCTACGGAGCATCGGGGGATGCACATGAACAGCGCTCCGCACCTGCTACGCGAAGACCGGCCCGAGTTCGAGCGGGTCCTCGACGAGGCTCTGCGAACCGCTCACCGACGCCCCGACCTGGCGGCGATCGGCCAACGGCTGAACGCCGAGCAACTGCGCACCATGGCGCTCAGTGCGGCCACTGCGATAGCCGCGTGCGCGGAGGCCGAGTACCAGCAGTTCGTACGGCTGCGCGAGGAACTGCGCCATCCCGACAACGCGCCCTCCGTCTCCGGCGGCGCCCCGGCCAACGGCACCGTGTCCCGGCTCGGTTCTGAGCCCGGCGCCGGCGCCCGGATCGAGCGCGGCGAGAGCGTAGGCGGCAGGCTCGCGGGCGCCATGGGCGGCGGCGGTGACGGACTCGCCGAGGCGACAGGCGCCGGGCTGGTCGCGATGGTCTCGGTGCTGGCCCCCGTGCTCGCGGGCACGGCAGCCGTCATCTTCCTGCTGCTGGGATACGCGCTGCATCTCCTCTCCCCCGAGCCCGCCGTCGCCGGACCGATCCGCAGCGTCGGCTGGGTGTTCGCCGCGCTGGCCGCCGCCGGGGTCCTCGTCGCGATGGCGGGCCTGCTGCTGGCCGCCCTGCGCAACGGGTCGAGCTCGGTGCGCGCGCAGGGGGACGCCAGAGGCGCGAAGGCCGGCGATCCGGGCGCCGGCGGCCTGGCCGAGGAGGTGGCCCTGGCGCGTACGGCCTGGCGCGAGGCGCTGATGGAGCGGGGCATCGTGCCGTTCCTGCGCGAGGCACTCGCGGACCCGAGAGGCTCCGAACAGGCGCCGACGGCATATGTCCCGGGGGAGCGGCGCACGTTGGGCTACTCCCAGCCGGGCTTCTCCAGCCGCCCCTCGTCCGAATCGCCCGACCAGTCCGAGACGCGGCCCCGCTTCTCCAGCCCCGATTTCTCCAGCCCGGACTACGGCGGCCCCGACCACCCGCCGTCCTGATCCCCGACCGCCAGGACCGTTCCAGCGCCCTGATCCGAGGACGCGCGCCCCGACCCAGCGCCCTGGCCCGGGGCGGGCCTGAACCGGAAGGTCAGCCGGGAGCCGTGCCGTTGGCCGCGGTGTCCAGGGCATGGCGTACGTCCCGTACGAGATCAGCGGCGTCCTCGACGCCCACCGAGAGCCGCACGAAGCCCTCGGGCACCTCGTCGCCGCCCCAGCGCCCGCGCCGCTCGGCCGTGGAGCGCACACCGCCGAAGCTCGTCGCGTCGCCGACCAGGCGCACGGCGGACAGGAACCTGTCGGCGAACTCCCTGTCGGGCAGCGTGAAGGAGACGACGCAGCCGTAGCGGCTCATCTGCCGTGCGGCGAGCGTGTGCGAGGGGTCGCCCGGCAGCCCGGGGTGCCGTACGTCGCTGACCTCCTCGCGGCTGAGGAGCGCCTCGGCGACCGCGAGCGCGTTGCCCGCCTGCCGCTGCGTACGGATGTCCAGCGTCGCCAGCGAACGGTGTGCCAGCCAGGCTTCCATGGGCCCCGGGATCGCGCCGACCGTCTTGCGCCAGGCCCGTACCGAGGCCGCCAACTCCGCGTCCCGGCAGGCGACATAGCCGAGCAGCACATCTCCGTGGCCCGTCAGCGCCTTGGTGCCGCTGGCGACGGACAGGTCGGCGCCGAGGTGCAGCGGGCGCTGTCCCAGGGGGGTGGCGAGGGTGTTGTCGACGGCGACGAGCGTGCCTCCCGCGTGTGCCGCCTCCGCGAGGCGCGCGATGTCGCACACGTCCAGGCCGGGGTTCGAGGGCGTCTCGATCCACAGCAGCTTCGCGCCGTCCAGCTCGGCGAGTTGGGCGTCGCGGCCGGTGGGCGCCGTACGTACCTCGACGCCGAAGCCTTCGAGCCGCTCGCGCAAGGAGGCCAGCAGGTTGTAGCCGTCGGAGGGGAGCACCGCCACGTCGCCCGGGCGCAGTTGGGACAGGAGCACCGCCGAGATGGCGCCCATGCCCGAGGCGAAGGCGACCACCTCGGTCCGCTCGTCCCCGGGGCACTCCAGCTCGCCGATCGCGCGCTCCAGGCCCGTCCAGGTGGGGTTGCTGTCCCGCCCGTAGGCGTACGGGGCGCCTTCCACCTCACCCGGCAGGTGATAGTGCGCGGCGAACACCGGCCCCGGCAGCGGGGGTTCGTAGGGCCGTTCCTCCGGGAGGCCGGCGCGGACGACGCGGGTGGCGTCCGCGTCGCCTGCGGGGCCGTAGTCGAGCTCCGGGCCCGTCAGGGGCTCGTCGTTCTGTGCCATGGAGGGCCCTTTCTGCTGGTCGGACGGGGGTTCAGGCCAGCGCCGCGCGGGCTGCGGCGCCGCTTTGAGCACCGTAACCGCCGCCGAAGAGGACGGCATGCGCCAGCAGGTGCTGCAACTGGTGGAGCGGTACACGCGCCGCCCTGCCTGGCACAGGGCGCACCTCCTCGTAGGCGGCGAGCAGCCGGGGCAGTTGCGGGGTGCCGAACAGGTCGAGCAGCGCCAGGTCCGTCTCGGGGTGGCCGCCCTGCGCTGCCGGGTCGATGAGCCGGGCGCGGCCTGCCCCTGATCCCGTCCCGGAGGTGTCCCCTGCCGCCCAGTGCACATTGCCGGACCACAGGTCGCCGTGGATGACGGCGGGCGGCTGCTGCGGGCCGGCCACGGCCTCGGCCGCCGCGCCGCCCTCGGCCAGGCGGGCGCACAGCGTCTCGACGGCGCGCGCGTCCGGGGCCGCGATACGGGAGCTGTCCACGGCGGCGCGCAGCAGGGGCAGCAGCCGGTGTTCCACGTGAAACACCGGCCATGCGGCCGGATCCGTGACGGGCTCCGCCGGTGAGGTCAGCGGGAGCGGGCCCAGATAGCAGGGCTCGCCCGGGGTGCCGTAGGACGGTGCGGGCGACGCGTGCAGCGCCGCCAGGTCACGGCCGAGGCGCTCGGCCTGCGCGGCGTCGGGAACGCCCGGCTCCACCCATTCCAGCACCAGCACATCGCGCCCGGCGCCGTACACCTCGGGCACCGCGACGGCCCCGGTCTCGCGCAGCCGTGCGAGACCGGCCGCCTCGGCGGCGAAGAAGTCGGACGGAGCACTGTCCAGCGTTTTGACGAAAGCGGCTGAGCCGTCGTCCAGGCCCACGTGGTACGCGTCGCAGATCGAGCCGCCGCCGACCGGGGTGGCGGAGACGACGGCCCGCGCGAGCAGTGCGCCCGCGCGGGCCACGGGGCCGGGCGGCCCGTCCTGCGCGGGCTGCCCTCCCGGTGCCGGCCGCCCGTGCCTTCCGGGCCCCGAGTGTGCGGACATCAGCGGGCCTCCCGCACCTCGACGGCCTGCGTGACCTCGTCCAGCAGTCCCGGAACGGCCGCCTCCACCATGGCCAGGCACACATCGAAGCCGTTCGCTCCGCCGTAGTACGGGTCGGGCACCCCGAGGTCGCCCTGGTCAGCCGCGGGGTCGTAGGAGCGTAGCAGCCGCACCTTCGCGGCCTCGGTGCTGTGCCGGGCCAGGGCGGTCAGCTCCGTCTCATGGCCCTCGTCGAGGGCGACCACCAGGTCGTACGTGTCGAACCAGTCAGGCTCGAACAGCCGCGCCACGTGGGCGAGTTCGTAACCCGCGTCCTCCAGTACGGCGTTCGTACGCGGGTCGGCCGGGTCGCCCAGGTGCCAGCTCCCCGTTCCCGCGCTGCCGACCTCCACCAGCCCGTCGAGCCCGGCGTCGCGCACCTTCGCGCGGAAGACGGCCTCGGCCATGGGGGAGCGGCAGATGTTGCCTGTGCACACGAAACAGACGCGGTACATCTCTTCCTTCTCCCGTCCTTCCTTCTCCGGTCCTTCCTTCTCCGGGTTCATGTCGGGCGGGGCCGTCATCAGTCCTTGTCCGGGAGCACCATGTGCAGCGCCCAGGACACGATCGAGATGATCAGGCCGCCGAGCAGCGCGGTGCCGAAGCCGTCCACGTGGAAGTTCAGGTCGAACTTGTCCGCCAGCCACGAGGTCAGCAGGAGCATCAGCGCGTTGATCACCAGCGTGAACAGGCCCAGCGTGAGGACCAGCAGGGGCAGCGAGAACAGCTTGACGATCGGCTTGACCACGAAGTTCACGACGCCGAAGATCAGGGCGACGAGGATCAGGGTCAGGGTCTTGTTGCCACCGTCGCCGCCGGTCAGCGAGATATCGCTGAGCAGCCATGTGGCCACGGCGAGCGCCGCGGCGTTGGCCAGCGTCTTGATGAGGAAATTCGTCATGCTGAGATCGTTACAGAAGCCGGCTCAGAAGTCTCAAGGGGTGCGGGGAGTGGGGCAGCGGTGAAGGCGTTCAAGTTGGAGGACCTCGAAGCCGAGAGGGCCGTCAACGACGGCGCGTATCTGACGTTCCTGCGCGAGCGGAACATGTCCGTCGGCCTCTACGCGCTCGACCGCGGCGCCGCCGACCGCCAGCAGCCGCACGGGCAGGACGAGGTGTACTTCGTCGTCAGCGGGCGCGCCTCGGTCACCGTGGGCGAGGAGACCGAGCCGGTCGCGCGGGGGAGCGTCGTGTACGTACCGGCGGGGGTGGCACACAAGTTCCACCACATCTCGGAGGACCTGCGCGTCCTGGTCGTCTTCTCGCCACCGGAGAGCTGAAGCCACCGCGGCGGGCGGCGGGAGTGCGGGCGCCAGGAGTGCGGGCCCGGCTGCCCAGGTCCCGCCCCCCGGCCCAGGCTCCGGGGAGTGCAGCCCTCCAGCCCCGGGGTGCCGCTCTCGGGGCGCCGTTTCAGGGTTCCGTAGGGGTCGGGTTCAGGGGAGGACCCGGGCTGCGGGCGCCCCGCCGGCTTGCCCCGCCGCCTAACATCGAGGTCAGAAGGCGGCATCACGACATCACCCGCGAACAGCCGGGAGCGTCCACGACGTTCCCAGAACGGAGCACACGTCATGGACGCGAAGGGCACACTCTCCGGCCTTCCCTGGTGGATCAAGTGGATCGCCATACCCGTGATCGCACTGGTCGTCTTCGGCGGCCTGATCGCCAGCGTGGTCGGTTTCCTCATCGGCGTACTGTTCAAGATCCTTCTCTTTGTCGCGCTCGTCGGCGGTGTCATCTACCTCGTACGGCGCTTCACTTCGGCTTCCTCCTCTTCCCGCGGCGACTGGTGAGCGGAGCACGCCCCGGCGCCACCTCGTCGAGCGTGCCCGGGCGTGGCACGGAGGGGCCGGGGACTCCCGGCGCCCCGGGCACGCCCTGCGCCTGGTCGCCCCGCGGGGCCCCCGGTACGGGCACGGACGGCACAGGGCCCGTGTGCTCCCCGGCACCGGGGCCCGCGGCGGGCGCCCGCCTCCGGTCGGCCGAGACCACCAGGGCCGCCAGCAGCGTCGTCACGGGGACCGAGGCCACCAGTCCGATCGAACCCACGAGCGTCCGTACGATCTCCTCGGAGACCACCTCGCTGGTGGCCACCATCGACACATCGCTGCGCGCGATCGAGAACAGCAGCAGCAGGGGCAGCGCGGCGCCCGCGTAGGCCAGTACCAGCGTGTTGACCACCGACGCGATGTGATCGCGGCCGATGCGCATCGCGGAACGGTAGAGCTTGCGCCAACCCGCCGTCGGATCCGCCTCCTTCAGCTCCCACACGGCGGACGTCTGGGTCACCGTCACATCGTCGAGCACGCCGAGCGAGCCGATCAGGACCCCGGCCAGCAGCAGGCCCTGGATCTCGATGTTCGGGTACAGCCCGTGCACCAGGCCCGTCTGGTCGTCCGTGTTGCCCGTCAGCTGCGCCCAGCCGATGAACAGGGAGCCCAGCAGCCCGATCAGCAGCAGCGAGATCAGCGTGCCCAGCACCGCGACGGACGTACGCGCCGACAGCCCGTGGCACAGATAGAGCGTCGCCAGCATGATGGCGCTGCCTCCGACCACCGCCACCACCAGCGGGTTCGAACCCTGAAGTATCGCGGGCAGGATAAACAGCGTCAGCACGGCGAAGCTCACCACGAGCCCCACCAGTGCCAGCACTCCGCGCAGCCGGCCCACCAGCACCACCACGAGTGCGAAGATCACGGCGAGCAGCACCATGGGCACGTCGCGGTTCGCGTCGATGACGCTGTACTGCAGCTCGCGTGGCGCCTTCTCGGCGTACGCGACGACGACCTTCTGACCCACGGTGAACTTCCGCGTGGCGTCCGGCGTGACGACCTCGGTGAAGCGGTGGCCGTCGTCCCTGCCCTTGGTGACCTCCACGGTCGCCTTACGGCAGCCGTCGGCGCCTCCGGAGGCGCCCTGCCCGCCCTGGCCCCCCTGTTCGCCGCCGGGAGCCTGACCGCCCGCGCCACCGCCCGCGCCACCCGCGCCGCCGGAGCCGCCGGACTGCGAGGGCTGTCGTACGTTGACGTCCTCGCAGTCCACCTCGGTCAGCTGCGTCACCTTCGCCGGGTACGTGGGCCGGTCGAAGCCGACGCCCGAGTGGTCGTGCGGATGCCCCGGCGCACCTCCCGGCCACAGCGTGACCAGTCCGGCCAGCACCGCGACGGCGAACGGGATCAGCACGGCGCCGATCACCTTGCGCAGGTGCCGGGAGACGGGTGCGGGGGGACCGTGGCTGTGGCTGTGGCCGTGCGAATGGGATTGGGTCACCGACCGATCATCGCAAGAACGTCCAGGCGGGGTGTTCAGCACGCGCGTTGTGCCGTTAGCGTAGAGACGCCTTTGCACATCGCGGGAGCTCCGAGCACGGGGCTGAGAGGGCGCTGATGTCCGTGGACCCCACGGAAACGGCTGCGCCGACCGCCGAACCTGTTACCGGGTAATGCCGGCGTAGGGAGTGGGTCTCATGACCGCGCAGGACGCACACGCGCATGCGGAAACCGCGATCGGATCGCACAAGGGGTACCTGGAGGGACCGCGTCCCGACATGCGGATCCCGGTCCGTCGCGTACATCTCACCAACGGCAAGGACGTGACGCTCTACGACACGTCAGGCCCGTACACCGACCCCAACATCGAAACCGACGTACGCCGCGGCCTCGCGCCGCTCCGCGAGAACTGGATCATCCAGCGCGGGGACACCGAGGAGTACGCGGGCCGCGAGCTGCGGCCCGAGGACGACGGCCTCAAGCACACCTCACCGCGCGGCGGTCTGGTACGCGGCGGTACGACCGACCTGGCCGGCCTGGACGCGGTCTTCCCCGGCCGGCCCCGCCAGCCGCGCAGGGGCCGCGACGGTGCCTCCGTCAGCCAGCTCGCGTACGCCAAGCGCGGTGAGATCACGGCGGAGATGGAGTACGTCGCCGTCCGCGAGAACCTGTCGGCCGCTTTCGTACGCGACGAGATCGCGGCGGGCCGGGCCGTTCTCCCGGCCAACGTGAACCACCCGGAGACCGAGCCGATGATCATCGGCAAGAACTTCCTGGTGAAGGTCAACGCCAACATCGGCAACTCCGCCGTCACCTCCTCCATCGAGGAGGAGGTCGAGAAGATGACCTGGGCGACCCGCTGGGGAACCGACACCGTCATGGACCTCTCGACGGGCCGCAACATCCACACGACCCGCGAGTGGGTACTGCGCAACTCCCCCGTCCCCATCGGCACCGTGCCGCTCTACCAGGCACTGGAGAAGGTCGAGGGCAAGGCGGAGGAACTCTCCTGGGAGGTCTACCGGGACACCGTCATCGAACAGTGCGAGCAGGGCGTGGACTACATGACCGTGCACGCGGGCGTCCTCCTGCGCTACGTCCCGCTCACCGCGCGCCGCAAGACCGGCATCGTCTCGCGCGGCGGCTCCATCATGGCCGCCTGGTGCCTGGCGCACCATCAGGAGAGCTTCCTCTACACGCACTTCGCCGAACTGTGCGAGATCCTGCGCACCTACGACGTCACCTTCTCGCTCGGCGACGGACTGCGCCCCGGCTGCATCGCCGACGCCAACGACGAGGCGCAGATGGCCGAGTTGGACACCCTCGGCGAGCTGAACCGCATCGCCAAGGACCACGACGTACAGACCATGATCGAGGGCCCGGGCCATGTCCCGATGCACAAGATCAAGGAGAACGTCGACCGCCAGCAGCGGATCTGTGACGAGGCGCCGTTCTACACCCTGGGCCCGCTGACGACGGACATCGCCCCGGCGTACGACCACATCACCAGCGGCATCGGCGCCGCCATGATCGGCTGGTGGGGCACCGCGATGCTCTGCTACGTCACGCCCAAGGAACACCTCGGTCTGCCCGACCGCGACGACGTGAAGACCGGCGTCATCACCTACAAGATCGCGGCACACGCCGCCGACCTGGCCAAGGGCCACCCAGGGGCGCAGGACTGGGACGACGCGCTGTCCGACGCGCGCTTCGAGTTCCGCTGGGAAGACCAGTTCAACCTCGCCCTCGACCCCGAGACGGCCCGCGCCTACCACGACGAGACCCTCCCCGCCGAACCCGCCAAGACGGCCCACTTCTGCTCCATGTGCGGGCCGAAATTCTGTTCCATGAAGATCAGTCATGAGATCCGCGCGAAACACGGTTCCGATCTCTCGGACCGTGCGGACCTCTCACCGGACGAGGTGGAGGCCGGAATGGCGGAGAAATCACGGGAGTTCGCCGCCGCAGGCAATCGCGTCTACCTGCCCCTGGCCACCGACTGACCGTCTGAAGCGGTTATTCGGGCCGTACCGCAACACCCTTGCAGAACTCCCATGCGGAACTGGGGCCACGGGGAACACCTGTGGCCCCAGCGCCGTTCCCGTCCCATTGCGGTCGGTGAGGGTGGCTCGTACACTCTGTCACCGACAACTCCGCTTCACACACGCCCGTGACGGAGGAACAACGATGGACCCTTCTGTGGACTCCCCCAGGGAACCCCATTGGGAAGCGGACCCGTCCGCGACGATCGTTCGACGATTAGGGAAATCCCCGCGCGAACTCGGGAACACGAATGACGACGACACCTGTCCTGATATCTGGCAGCTCGACAACGGCGACATAGCCGTCATCGGGCGCGATCTCACCTCTGCCTACAGGTCCCGCCTGCCCGCTGACGCCCACATCGCAGAGGGCGAGCGGCTGGTCGTCATTCCCGGCAACACTCTGAGCGCGGCGAAACCGGACATCCCTGATGCTTCGTCTTGAGCATCCCGGCCTCGACATCTCCCGAGGCGAACACCTCTCCTCCCACGCGTACCGACAGGACTTCCGTGACCTGCGCTGGTCGGTCGACGGCCGGGACTGCTGGAAGCTGGAGCGCAGGCAGACCTTCCAGGAGCCGTCCAACGCCAGCTGGCAGGCTTTCTCCCGAGGCGATCTGGTCACCGCCTCGCGCCTCATCGAGCGGTCCCGCGACGGCCTGACCGAACTGGGACGTACATCGGAACGGCACAGGTCCCATTTCTTCCGGGTACGCGTCGTGGAAAAACCCCTCACGCCATATCTGCGGTGGGAGCTGAACTCGCTGCGCGTACGTGCCGAACTCCTGGGAGGAATCCGCGTGGTGAGCCCAGAACACCTCGCCACAACGGAATCGGAAGAACCACTTCCGGAAATCGTCACCCTCGCAGGACACACCCTCTACCAGATCCTCTACGACGCCGGGGGAATTCTCGAAGGCGCCGTGAGAGTCACCGATTCCGCCGCCGTCACCCGCTGGGAGGAGTTCATCGGCGAACTCTACGAGAGAGGCGAGGAACTGGAATCCTATTGCGCCCGCGAAGTACCGGATCTGACCGGTCTCCCCTGCTCACAACCGGAGTAGAGCGATCAACGAGGACAGGAGCGGAGAAGGGCACCCCAAGGAACCCGGCGGTCCTCGGGGTGCGGGCCCTCACCTGTCCGGCTCGGCGGGAGACGTCGTCCAGGCACGCGACGTCAGCGGCGGCGTGCACTTCCACACCGCGCCGCCCTCCGCACACCGCAGCGGGCCCCCCACCCCACGCCAACTCCCGGGCGACGTAAGGGGATTCGTCAACCGGAGCGAGGAGATCCAGCGCCTCGACGCCGTACTGACCGACGACGAAGCCGAACCCCTCCTCGTGTGCGTCTGCCTCATCGCGGGGACGGCGGGCGCCGGCAAGACCTCCCTCGCGCTGCGCTGGGCACACCTGACCCGTGCCCGTTTCCCCGACGGACAGCTGTATGTGAACCTGCGCGGTTACGACCCGGGGGCGCCCGTCACCGCGCAGGAGGCGCTCTCCCATTTCCTGCGCGCCCTCGGCGTCCCCGCCACCGCGATCCCCGCCGACGCGGAGTCCCGGGCCGCGCTGTACCGCTCACTGCTGGCCGAACGGCGCATGCTCGTCGTCCTCGACAACGCGGCGACCGTCGCCCAGGTACGGCCCCTGCTGCCCGGCGCCGCCGGCTGCCTGGCCATCGTGACCAGCCGCAGCAGGCTGTCGGGGCTCGCCGTACGGGACGGTGCACGGCGGATCACGCTCGGCACGCTCGCCGAGGAGGAGGCGGTAGCGCTGCTGCGCACCATCACGGCTGAGTACAGGCCGTACGACGACGCGGACCGGCTCACCGAACTGGCGCGGCTGTGCGCACACCTCCCCCTCGCCCTGCGCATCGCGGCCGAACGCGCGGCCACCCACCCCTACATGAGCCTCGACGACCTCGTCAGGGACCTGCGCGACGAGTCCGCGCTGTGGGACGCGCTCACCGTCGGCGACGACGAGGAGGCCGAGGCCGTACGCACGGTCTTCGCGTGGTCCTACCGGGCGCTGCCCGAGGATGCCGCCCGGCTCTTCCGCCTGCTCGGGCTGCACCCCGGGTCGGAGTTCGGCACCCCGGCAGCGGCAGCGCTCGCCGGCGTCGACACGGCGGGCGCCCGGCGTCTGCTGGACGTACTCGTCGGCACACACCTTCTCGCGCAGACCGCGCCCGACCGCTTCGAGTTCCACGACCTCCTGCGCGCCTACGCCATCGACCAGGCACGGAACGAGGAGCCGTACGAGGGCCGTGAGGCCGCGCTGCTGCGCATCCTGTCCTGGTACCTCCACACCTGCGACGCCGCACGCCGCCGCGTCAAACCCGATGAACCGCCGGTCCCCCTCGACCCGCCGCCCGAGGGCGTCGAGCCGCTCGCGTTCGCCGACCACGAAGAGGCCGTGCGCTGGTACGAGCAGGAGCGCGTCAACCTGCTCGACGCCGCGCGCACGGCCGAGCACATCGGCCTGGACGGCCTCGCCTGGCGCTTCCCCGCCCTGTTGCGCCCGGTGCACGCGCGTCTCAACCCGTTCGAGGAATGGTTCGCGATGGGCGAGACCGGACTGCGCGCAGCGCGCAGGGAAGGCGACAGGTTCGGCGAGGCGGAGGTACTCAGCAGCCTCGGCAAGGCCGCCGCACAGTCCCAGCGCCTCACCGAGGCGACCCGGCATCACGAGGAGGCGCTCACCATCCGGCGGGAGCTGGGCGACCGGCTCGGCGAGGCACTCGCGCTCAACGCACTCGGCCTCGTACAGCTGCGAGCCCGCTCGCTGCAAGCCGCCCGGGACACGTTCACCCGCGCCCTGGACCTCTTCCAGGAGACGGGCTCCCCGCACTGGGGCCCGACGCTGACCACCAACCTGGCCACCGTCGCCTACGAGGCCGGGCGGCTCCCCGAAGCCCTCACTCTGGTGCAACAGGCCCTCGCCCAGCACAGGGCACGAGGCGACGAGCGTGCCGAGGCCAACGCCCTGCACCTGCTGAGCGGCGTGCAACGCGAACAGGGCCACACCCACGAGGCTCTCCTGTCGGCACAGCACGCCGTGGACATCGCGCGGCGCTTCGGCAACAGGGCGTGGGAGGGGTTCTGGCTGCTGGAGCTGGGCGCCGCCCAACTCGCCGCCGAACGCGCCGACGAGGCGCTCGTCTCCTACCAGCGTTCCGCCGCCCTCCACCGCGTCCTCGGCGACCGCTCACGTGAGGCACGGGCCTGGCACGGGGCGGGCAACACCTACGCCGCGCTGCACCGCTTCGAGGAGGCCGCCGCCTTTCAGCGGCGTGCCGCCGCCGTTCACCGTGAACTCGGCGACCCTTGGCAGACGGCGCTCGCACTCAACGGTCTGGCCCACGCGCTGCGTCGGTCGGGTGCCGACGCGGAGGCCGGCGTGCACGCGGGGGAGGTGGTCCGGCTGGTCGCTCCGTACGGCGATCCGCGTGCCGGACATCTGCGTGCGGGGAGCGGTGGAGGGCCTGGCATGGGAGGGTCCTGAGCGGGTCATGCGGCCGGCTTCGGGTGGGCGCGTGCGAGGAGAGGGGCGGTTCGTGGCTCCCCCCTCGTGTCACGAACCGCCCGGCGCTACGCGCGAAGCAGCGCTCACACAAGGCTAGTTGACTCTGCGTCAGTGTCCAATCACAGTATCGACATAGACCTATCGAGATATTTATCGTTGCGAACCCTCAGTGACCGAAGCGGAGTCGGAGGCGCTATGGACCTGGCCCTGCTGCGCACCTTTCTCGCGGTGCACCGGGCGGGGTCGTTCACGCGCGCAGCGGCGTTGCTCGGGCTGTCGCAACCGGCCGTGACCGGGCAGATCAGGTCTCTGGAGCGGCAGATGGGCAGGCCGCTGTTCGTGCGGCAGGCGCGTGGGGTGGCGGCGACCACGGTGGGTGAGGAGCTGGCGCACAGGGTCGCGCCGCATCTCGACGCGCTGATGGAGATCACCGAGAGCAGGCTCGGTGAGGAGGCCACGGGGCGCACGCTGTATCTCGCCGGGCCCCCGGAGTTCACGTCGCTGCGCGCCCTGCCCGCGCTGGCGCCGTTGGTGGAGCGCGGAATGGCGTTACGGGCCGCGTTCGGTTCGGCGGAGGAGAGCCTGGACGGGCTGGCGGCGGGCCATTACGACCTGGCGCTGAGCACGGCGCGTCCCCGTGGCGAGCTGATGAGCACGACTCCGCTGTGCGACGAGGAGCACATCCTGGTGGCGGCTCCCCGCTGGGCCGCACGGCTCAGCGCCGCCGTGCTGCGCGCGAAGGGGCCGGGTCCGCTGGAGAGCGTGCCGGTCATCGACGTACACGAGAGCATGCCGCTGGCCTCGCGTTACTGGGGCGCGGTGTTCGACGCCGAGCCCGTCCGTACCGGCGCGCTGGTCGCACCGGATCTGCGCGCCGCGCTGGAGTGCGTCGCGGCGGGAGCGGGGATGGCGGTGCTGCCCCGCTACCTGTGTACGGAGGCACTGGAGACGGGGCGGATCGTCGCGCTGTACGACCCGCCGGTGCCGCCGCTGCGGACGTACTTCCTGTCCGTACGCGCCGGTACGCTCGCGCTCCCGCACATCGCACGTGCCCACGAATGGCTGTTACGCGCCGCCGTGCACTGGTGAGGCGCGCAGGCCGGGTTTGGCGCCCCCGCCACCGGCGAAACCTTCTCCCATGACCGACGAGAGCCCGGTGGTCAAACGCACCGCACGCGCCATCCTCTTCGCGGACGACGGACGCCCCGGAGAGCTGATCCTCATCAAACGCACCAAGCCCGGGCTTGCTCCGTACTGGATCACCCCGGGCGGCGGCGTCGAACCCGGCGTCGACCGCACGGTCGAGGACGCGCTGCACCGCGAGGTCGACGAGGAACTGGGCGCCAAGGTCGCCGATGTCGTCCCGGCCTTCGTGGACACGGTGCGCGACCCGGAGGAGACGCCCGGGGGCGTGAAGGTGCAGCACTTCTTCGTCTGCCGCCTGGTCTCCATGGACCCCGGGCGCCGGCACGGCCCCGAGGTGGAGGAGCCCTGCGGGGAGTACGAGATCGTGCGCGTCCCCTTCACCCCCGCGGGTCTCACCTCCGTCGAGGTCGTCCCGCCGACGCTGCGCTCCTACCTCGCCGCGAACATCGAGGGCGTACGGGCACTGCTCGCCCCCGACCTGACCTGACCTGTCCTGACCTGAACGCCCGCCGATCCAGCACCGGTCAGCCCGCCCACCCCGTCCTGCCCTGTCCCGTCCTGTCCTGTCCTGTCCCGGGCGGCCCTTACCCGAACCAGCCCTGGAACGGGGCAGGTTCGTGCTCAGCTCCCCTGCGGCGGGCCTCGGCCAGGGCGCGTTCGGCCTGCTCCCGCCATGCGGACACATCGCGTACGGGGCCTGCCGTATCGCTCTCGGTACGCGCGGAGATGGCGGCCGAGACGGCGAAGGGCGCGGTGGGCTGGGCGGGTTCAGCGGACGGAGAAGTGCCCGCGCCTGAGGGCGGCGCGGCCGGTGTGAAGGAGCCGTTCCCGTGCCCGGGCATGGCCATCGGCCGGGGATCCTCGCGCGGCCCGGGCACCTCGTGCGTGGCGTGCGGCCGGCGTTGGCCCGGTACCGCATGCCCACCGGTCAACTCACGGGCCCCGCCTGGCTCGCGCGCGCCGTCCGGCTTGCGGGCGCCGCTTGCATCGCGGGCTCCGCTTGGCTCGTCTGCCTCACGTGCTGAGAGCGAAGCGCCGACCTCGACCGCCTCGTGCGTCTCTGGCACGTTCCGAGTCTCGGGCGCGTTCCGGTTCTCTGGCACATCCCGAACCTTGGGCACGTTCATGATCTCGGGCACATCCCAAGCCGCCGCTACCGGCTCCCGAGCAGCCTCCGCCTCCCGGGTCCGGCCCGGCTCCTGAGCCACCCCGGACTCCCATGCCGCTCCCGTCACCGGTCCGGCCCCCGCGACCCGTACGCCCCCCGCGACCCGGGTGTCACGCCCACCGCTCACGTCCCCCGCGTCCCGCGCATCCCGCGCATCCCGCGCGGCGCCGAAGAAGTCGCCGCCCTTCCGCTTGTAGTCGTCGGTGCCCCAGTCCCGTGCGGCACGCCGGGGTGCCTTCTGGAGGTGGGGTATGTGCTTGGCGCAGTGGATGTACGCCTCCTGCACCGTCACCCGCACCCACAGCAGCGCACGGCGGCCGGGAACGGGGTCGTCCGGCAGATCGGGGACGGTGGCGCGCAGGTCGGCGTCCTCCATGACCTCGGCAGAACCGTTTATGTGCAGCCCGATCCTCGCCCGTACGAAATCGATGAGGAGGATGCCCAGATGCGGGTTGTCCTGGATGTTGCCGAGGCTGGCATGGACGCCGTTGCCCCGGTACTCGGGGAACACCAGCGTCCGTTCGTCCAGCACCCGTAGAAATCCGGGCGGTCCCGCGCGAAAACTGCTGTCACACTCGCCGTTCCGGTCGGACGTGGACAGGAAGAACATCTCCTGCTGACGCGTGAACTCCCGCATCCGCTCGTTGAGATGGTCGAGCACCTGCTCGTCGTAGAACCGGTCGGCGCGGCCACTGGAGCCGATCCGCCGCTGAAGGGCGTGTTCGCCCTCACTTCCCGGCCGTGGCCGCCCGGCCCCGTGCGCCATTCCCTCACCGTCCGCCGTACTCGCCGTCACGCCGAACTCCCCTTCCCTCAAATGCGATACACCTAGCCCCCCGTCGCCACCAGCTCCTCCAGGGAGTCGTGCCGTATGCGGTGGGTGGGGATTCCTAGCCCCACCAGCGTCTCCACGCCGGTCCTGATCATCCCAGGGGGGCCTGAGAGATAGCCGTCGTAGGCCGCGAAAGGGCCGTACCTGCGTACGGCCTCGGGGAGTTGCCCCGCGAGCGCCGCATAGGCGGCGGAGGGTGCCGGTCCTGCCGCGACGACGGGGCGCACGGCCAGCCAGTCGTAGCGCTGCTCAAGGCGCAGCATGGTGTCCAGGTCGTAGAGGTCGTGATCGGTGCGCGCGCCGTAGAACACCTCGACGGGGCGGCTCCTGCCCTGGCCCGCCACATCCTCGACCAGCGCCTTGATCGGCGCGATGCCGGTGCCACCGCCGAGGCACAACAGACCGCTGTCGGCGCGGTGGTCGATGGTCATGGAGCCGTTGGGGGGCCCGAGCCGCAGCACGTCGCCGGGGCGTGCGCGCTGGACGAGCGCGGTGGAGACCCAGCCGGCGGGAACGGACTTGACGTGGAAGGTGAGCAACCCGTCGGAGCGCGGCGCCGAAGCGAAGGAGTAGTGCCGCCATACGCGCGGCCACCAGGGCGTCTCGATGCTCGTGTACTGCCCGGCCCGGAACGGGTACGGCTGGTCGGGCCGCACCGTGATCACGGCGATCTCGGGCGTTCGCTGCTCGTGGGTGACGATCTCCGCCTGCCACCAGGCGGGCGCCCGGCGCTCGTCCTCGGCGGCGGCGTCGATCATGATCTGCGAGATCGCCGTGTAGGCCCGCACCCACGCGGCCTCGGTGCGCGGGCCCCAACTGCGGGGCGCGTACTGGCTGAGCGCGGCCATCAGACACTCCCCGACGGCGGGGTAGTGCGCGGGAAGCGTCCCGTACTTGCGGTGCCCCCTGCCCAGTCCTGAGAGGTAGTCGGCGAGGACCTTGGGGTCGTCGTAGAGGCGTACGGAGGTCAGCAGCGCGTGGAAGAGCCGGTCGCGCTGGGTGTCCATGGACGCGGGGAACATCTCCCGCAGCTGCGGGTACTGCACGAAGAGCAGCGCGTAGAAGTACGCGGTGGCCGCGTCGGCCGAGCCCTCCAGTTCCTGGAGGGTGGCCTGGACAAGTGCCGCGTCGGAGCTGGGCGCCGCGGGACCGGAGGACGCCGCGTGAGGGGGCGCCTGTGTCTCGCGCGGACCGCCCGGTTCCGGAGGAACGGACCCCGACGCGGGAGCAACGGACGACGCCTCCGGAGGAAGGCGCTCCGGCGAGGGACGCTCCGAAGGAACCTGCTCCGCCGGAAGGTGATCCGGCGAAAGGTGCTCCGAAGGAACCTGCCCTGAAGGAACCTGCCCTGAAGGAACCTGCCCTGAAGGAACCTGCTCCGAAAGAAGCTTCTCCGACTCCGGAGGAACGGACTCGGGTGGACTGAACCAGCCCCGTCCGCCGTTGTCACCGGCGAACGCACCCTCGCTGCCCGACACGCCCGACCTGCTGGCCATGCTCGCCTCGCCTCGTACCTCTTCTTCCGGACGGTCTGCGCACGCCCGTCTTCCAGACGTTCTGGTAATCCGACCCCCGCGAATGGGACCGACCATACCGTGAGGACTTCACTCCACAACCCCCGTTCGCGGTTCCACGGAATATCCGTGATTCCGGCCACGGAAGAGGGCTGGAACTGCCGCGAGAGCGCCGCGAATCCATGTCGGACACCGCACTCAGCAGGCAAAACACGACGAGGAGGCAGGGCACATGACGGCGCGGCGAGTGCGTGACGTCGACGGTCGGTTGTCGACTACCGGGCGTATACCGCGTATGCACCGTACGGATATCGGCGAGCGCCGGAGGAGGAACGCGGGCCCGACATGTACGGGTGAGAGGCGAATTAACGCACGACGGAGACGAGTCCGTAGGCTTCGCGCAGATCGCGCCCGGTGTAGTCGTGCGAGGCGATACCACGTACGTGCTGGTCGGCGTTGACCGCCACGGAAACCGGTACGGCGGCGAAGAGTTCGGCGTCGGACATCGAGTCGCCGTAGGCAACGCAGTCATCCAGCGACACCTCGAATTCGGCACAGAGTTTCCGCGCGATCTTCACCTTGGCCGCCGGTGTGAGAATGCCCGAGGGGTCGACCGGATGCAGCGGATACTTCCCGCTTCCGCTCGCCATTACGGTCGGAACCTCCGGCCAGCGCGAACCGTGCGCAGCATGCACGCCCCAGTCCAGCAGTCGCCGCACAAAGAAATCCGGCGAGAGGGAAATCACCGCACAGTGCTCCCCACGCTCCCTTATCTCCGCCCACACCTCGCGAATGCCCTCCAGCCATGGCGCCCCGTCGAAGGCGGCAGCGACGACCTCGTCCGTCAGCTCGGCCCAGAGCGCACACGCGCGCACGGCGAACTCGGACGGTGCCAGCGCACGCGTCGCAAAGGCGTGCTCCAGCTCCTGGATCTCCCGCTCGACACCGAGCTGCTGGGAGATCTCCACCGGGGCGGCCGAGCCGTACATCAGCGTGCCATCGAGGTCGAACAGGTGCAGACGGGAACGTTTTTCACGGCGGGCGACCGCCGGGGCGGGAAGAGCCATACCGCCGATCGTACGACCACGCCGTACACACGTAGGCGCGTGCTCACGGCGAAGCGGTCGGCGCCCGGAGGCCCGCGGAGCCGCGCATACGCACGCACTGACGTACTCGGCGCCGAGTACCGGGGGATACTCCCGCCGTCGGACGCCCCGCCCTGGCGCGGCACGGGAACCTCGTCCGCATGCAGCGACTCCCCCGCCGTGCCCGCAGGGCCACCCTCGTCCTCCACGTCAGCGCCTCGGTCGGCTGGCTCGGCGTGACGCTGTGCCTGCTGGCGCTCGCCGTCACCGGCGCGACCACGGCCTCCGCTGCGGCTGCCGAGGCCGCGTACCGCTCCATGAAGGTCTTCGGCGACTGGCTGATCGCACCGCTCGCCCTGACCACGCTGCTCACCGGGCTCGCACTCTCGCTCTACAGCCACTGGGGCCTGGCACGGCACCGCTGGGTCTACACGAAGTTCTGGGTCACCCTCGCAGCCGCCACCGCCAGCCTGCTCGTCTTCCGTACGCACATCAACGGCGCGGTAACCGACGTCACCACCGGCGAACCAGTCACCCTCCCCAACGTGCTCGCCCCGCCCATCGTCTCGCTGTGCACGTACGTGTTCGTGACGGCGGTCTCCCTCCTCAAACCATGGGGCCTGACGGCACGGGGGCGGCAGCTTCAGCGTTCGGAGGGGAGAACGGCAACGACGACCTCCCCACACGTACGCGAGCCCGCCGCTCCAGCCGGGCCGCGAGCACAGCGAGGCCCAGGGCGCCCAACGCGAGCCCGGCACCGACCCAGTTAGGAGAGGTGGGCCCGAGTCCGGCGCCGAGGACGAGCCCGCCGAGCCAGGCGGCCACCGCGTTGCCGAGGTTGAAGGCGCCGATGTTCATGACGGAGGCCAGCGTGGGCGCGCCCACCGTCTGGTCCAGGACTCTCTTCTGGAGCGGCGGCACGGTCGCGAACCCGAAGGCGCCGATCAGTGCGAGGGTCAGCGCGGCGGCGACCTTGTCGTACGCCGTGAAAGCGAACAGGCCGAGCACGAGCGCCAGCCCCGTCAGCGCCGTGAACAGGAGCGGCATCAGCGCACGGTCGGCCAGGCGCCCGCCGACAAGGTTGCCGATCACCATGCCGACGCCGAAGAGGACCAGCAGCCAGGTCACGGACGAGTCGGCGTACCCGGCCGCCTCGGTGACCATGGGCGCCACATAGGTGATCGCGGCGAAGACCCCGCCGAAGCCGAGGACCGTCATACCCATCGCGAGCAGCACCTGCACATTGCGGAAGGCGGCCAGCTCACTGCGCAGCCCTGCGCCTGCCCGCCCGTCGGCCGGTTCACCAGCCGGTACGTCCGCCCCCGCGGCCTTCCCCCGCCGCCCGGGCCGCGCGTCCCCGGGCACCAGGGCGGCCACTCCCACGAGGCCAAGTACGCCGAGTCCGGCGACGGCCACGAAGGTGTAACGCCATCCGGCCTGTTGCCCCAGCAGCGTGCCCAGGGGGACGCCCACGACGTTGGCCATGGTCAGCCCCGTGAACATCATGGAGAGCGCGGCAGCCTTGCGCTGCGGCGCCACAAGTCCCGCGGCGACGATGGAACCGATACCGAAGAACGTGCCGTGTGCGAGCGAGGCGATCACGCGCCCCGTGAGCATCACGCCGAAGACGGGGGCCACAGCGGAGATCAGGTTCCCCGCGATGAACAGGCCCATCAGCAGCATCAGCATCCGTTTCCGGGACATCCGTGCGCCGAGGATCGCGAAGACGGGAGCGCCGACGAGGACACCGAGCGCATAGCCCGTGGTCAGATATCCGGCCGTCGGGATGGAGACGCCGTATGTGGCCGCGACATCGGGCAGCAGCCCCATGATCACGAACTCGGTCGTCCCGATCCCAAAGGCTCCGACGGCGAGCGCCAGCAGTGCGAGCGGCATGGGTCAGCCTTCCAACTCTTGGTCCCGTTCCGGGCTTGAGGGCACGGTCTGCGCTTTAGGGCCAGATCGCGCAACGCGACGGCTCATGCACAGGGCGCTTACCAGCGCAGACAATAATTGCAGGCGCCCTTTATATGCAAGCGCGGGCTATCGCGAAGATGGCCTACCCTTGGCCCACGGGCCCGCACCCGTACGAGCCCACGCCCACACGGATCCGTGCCGTACCGGACTCGCCTCCGTCACCCGTCGCCCGTCAACCCGAACCATCGCCGTCCACCGGGCCCCCAGCTCGCAGCCCCGAAGGAGCCGCACATGTCCCGCCCCGACCTCGGTCTCGCTCACGGCTGGTGCGCACTCTCGGCGCTGCACGGCCGTCTGGAGGCGCACATCGAACGCGCGCTGCAGGCCGAACACGGCCTGAGCGTCCGCGAGTTCTCCCTCATGGACGTGCTCAGCGAGCAGCACGACGGCGACGGTGGCCACTTCCGTATGACCCAGCTCGCCGACGCCGTCGTTCTCAGCCAAAGCGCCACCACGCGCCTGGTCACACGCCTGGAGGATCGCGGCCTACTGACCCGCTATCTGTGCCCCGACGACAGACGCGGCATCTACACCAACGTCACCGAGGAAGGACACGCCCTCCTGGTCGCCGCACGGCCCACCCACGACGCCGCACTCCGCGAGGCACTCGCGCGAGCCGAACAGCGGCCGGAGCTGGCCCCGTTGGTCGCGGCCGTACGCGCGCTCGAACCGGCATGACTCGCGGCACGGCACTCTCTTGATCACCCCCCGTACGCGGGGCGTACGCTCCGGAATGTGACCACCGCATCCGCCGCCTCGACGGCTACCTCAGCGCCCTCACCGCCGCCGGACGACTTCTCCGTCCGGCGCGCGACCGCCGACGACATCCCCGAGATCGTCGCCATGCTCGCCGACGACCCGCTCGGCGCGCACCGCGAGTCCCCGGCCGATCTCACCCCGTACCGCACCGCGTTCGCACGCATCGACGGCGATCCCAACCAGCACCTCGTCGTCGCCGTACGCGACGGACGTACGGTCGGCACGCTGCACCTCACCGTCATCCCCGGGCTCTCCCGGCGCGGTGCCGCCCGTTCGCTGATCGAGGCCGTACGCATCCACGCCGACGCGCGCGCCACAGGGCTGGGCACACGCCTCATCGAGTGGGCCATCGCCGAGTCCCGCCGTCAGGACTGCGTACTGGTCCAGCTCACCTCCGACGCCACCCGCGTCGACGCACACCGCTTCTACGAACGCCTCGGCTTCGAAGCGTCCCACCTGGGCTTCAAAATGGCGCTCTGACCGATGGGACGCCCCGAGGCTCCGGGGCCCGCGTCACAGACGGGGACGCACGCCACCGTCGGGGCGCCCGCGTCACCGTCGGGGGCCCGCGTCACAGACGGGGGCCCGCGTCACAGACGGGGGCCCGCGTCACAGACGGGGACGCACGTCACAGACGGGGCGCCCGCGTCACCGTCGAGGGCCCACGTCACCGGGGCCCGCGTTCACAGACGAGGCCCCGGTCCGCCTCGCGCAGGAAACCGCGCACCGTATCCGCGAAGCCCGCGGGGTCGGTCGCGCGGACCATGTGGCCCGTGTCCAGCTCCACCAGCCGGGCGCCAGGCCGCGAGGCGGCCATCTCGCGCGCGAGCCCGGCGCCGAGCGCATCGCTGCGGGCTCCGCGTATGAGCAGCGCGGGGCAGGGCGTGGAGGGATCACGGGTGCCGGAGGTGCTGTCCGGTTCGCCGGTGGCCAGCCAGTCGCTCCAGTGGTCACCTCTCAGTGCGTTCTGGGAAGCGACCATGTCCTCGGCGTGGAAGGCGAGCCCCCATCCGTCCGCGAACTCCCGTACCGAGTCCGTCACATAGCCGTACGACGTACCCAGCGCCAGCGTCAAAGCGGCGCGCGTCGGGGCGCGGTGCGGCCAGTCGAGGGTGAAGGAGAGGTCGCCCTCGATCACCGCGCCGATGTCCTCGATCACCAGAGCGCTCACCAACCCGGGGTGCGCCGCCGCCAATTGGTAGGCGTTCACCCCTCCCAGCGAGTGTCCGACCACCGGTGTTCCCGTCAGTCCCAGATGCGCGAGCAGGGCTGCGGCGTCCGCGACGTACCCCTCCCGTGAGTAGTCGTCGGCGCGGTCCGAGAAACCGTGGCCGCGCTGGTCGAGAGCGATCACCCGCCACTCCGGGCTCAGTTCGCGTGCGAGCAGCGCGTACGAACGGGCCTCTTGGATGTGGCCGTGAAGCGCCAGCAGCGGGCGCCCCGGTCCCCCGAAGTCCAGATACGACAGCCGCCGGCCCCGCCCGCCGTCCACCTCCAGCGCGGCCCGCACCGGCTCGTCCTCCGCGCCGGCCCCCGCAGCGGCCCCTGGCCCCAACCGGGTGACGACGCGGCCCCGCAGCGTCTCGTACTCCTCCGCACGACGCCGTGGCCGCCCCTCGGGGCGCACCACTGCCCTCCCCTCCGTCACGGTCTCACCGGCCTTGAACTGCTCGCGGGTGAGGTCCACTTCGAGGCCGCCCGGCAACCTGTTCCACCAGTGGTACCCCTGACGCGCCCCGTCCGCCGCGTGCACCTCGCCACACACCAGCTGTCCGCCCAGCAGGTCGTTGACCACGAGCGCCGTCACATCGCACTGCCCCCACGCCGGGTTGTCGGCCCGCCACGGCCTCCTGTCGGCGTCCGTCGGCTCGCACGTGTCGGCCCCCCATGACCCACGCACCGCGTCCTCGACCTCGCTCAACGTAAACATGCACCCCACCCTGCCCCACGCCACTGACAGTGGACCGGCGAAGGACGTACAGGCCGTACGGCCTGTGAGGTCCGATGGAGTCGTGACTCCGTGGGCTCCATGGGACCGAACCACCTCGCCCCCGTACACCCCCGTCCCCCCACCAGCTCAACTCTCCCCCTCCACCACCCCGTTCAGCATCCGCAGCAGCGCACGTGCCGTCTCTCCGGGGCGGTCCTCGGGGAGGAAGTGGCCGCCTCCGGGCACGAGTTCGTGCCGTGCCCCCGGGATCGCGGCGGCCAGGCGTGCGCCGGTCGCCGGCTCCAGCCACCGGTCCTCCGCGCCCCACAGCACGAGGGTCGGCACGGCGACACCGCCGAGCCGGGCGACCACCTCGCGGGTGTCCTCGAAGCTGACGGCCGCGACCTGGTCGAGCCAGCGCCGCTGCCCCTCCTCACCGCGCCAGGGGGCGGTGTAGGCGGCGAGCGCTTCCGGCGTCAGCCGGCGGTGGGTCGCGGTACGGAAACGCGCCTCGACGAGATCGCCGAAGATGTCAGCCGGCATCGTCCTGTACACGTCGGCGTGCCGCTGCTGGTGCTCCGTGAACGGTGTGTTCCACGGCCCGAGCACCGCGGCGTCGACCAGCCCGAGCCCGCCGGCCCGTGCGCCCTCGACCAGGTGCGCGCGCAGGACGACGCCGCCACCGATGTCGTGCCCCACGAGAACGGGTGAGGCGTCCACGAGGCCCCAGTGGTCCAGGAGTTCGGCCAGCGTGCGCGCCTGGCGCGCGAGCGACGGCGCGACGCCGGGGTCGGCGCGGGAGTCACCGTAACCGAGCAGGTCCCACACGTGGACCGTGTGCGTGCGGGCCAGTTCGCCGCTCTCACGGCCACCGGCCTTCTGGGCACCCTGCGCACCCTCGGCCCCACCCGTTTCCGTCCCTGCGCTTCCCCCGACTGCGAAGGCGCCTTCATCGACACGAGCCGTGCGGGACGGCGCCGCTACTGCACCCCGGACCTGTGCGGAAACCGCCTCAACGTCGCCAACCACCGTGCACGCAGGGCGTGAAGGGGCCGTAGGGTGTCGGGACCCAGCCAGAAAACAAGGCGTCGTTGCCCCGGGGCAGGACGTCAGGGGAGAACTTGAGGTGCTGCGATGAGGGAAGTCGGTCACACACAGGAACCGCTCAACGCGGGCACCGCGCATTCGGCCCGCGTCTACGACTACATCCTGGGCGGAAAGAACCACTACGAGGCCGACGAGGCCGCCGGTAACGCCATGGTCGAGGTGTGGCCCGCGCTCCCCGCGCACATGAGGGCGAACCGCGCCTTCATGCACCGGGTGAGCAACTACCTCGCACGCGAGCGGGGGATCAAGCAGTTCCTCGACATCGGCACCGGCCTGCCCACCTCCCCCAACCTTCACGAGGTCGTACAGAAGACCGAGCCGACGGCGCGGATCCTCTACGTCGACAACGACCCGATCGTCCTCAACTACGCGCAGGCCCTGCTCGACAGCACCCCGCAGGGCCGTACCACCTACGTCCACGCGGACATGCTGGACCCGGACGCCATCCTGGGCTCACCGGAGTTCCGCGACACCCTCAGCCTGGACGAGCCGGTCGCGCTGCTGGTCATCGGCATCCTGCACTTCATCCACCCGGACGACGACGACCACGGACTGATCCAGCGCCTGCTGGACCCCCTGCCCCCCGGCAGCTACCTCGCCGCGACGATCGGCACGGCCGACTTCGCCCCCGAGGAAGTGGGCCGCGTCGCCGAACGGTACGCCGAGGAAGGCATGCCGATGGCCCTGCGCACCCAGGCCGAGGCCGCCACCTTCTTCGACGGCCTCGAACTCGTCGACCCCGGTGTCGTCCAGGTCCACAAGTGGCGCCCCGAACCGGACGACGAGCAGGTCAACGACGCCGACATCGCCATGTACGGCGCCCTGGCCCGCAAACCGGCCTGACAGGCACACCCCACACCGCCGCCTCACACCGCCGCCCCACAGCACCGCCCGCGCCTCGGCCGGGACAGCACCCATGCGCCGCACGCATGCGAGCGGTGCGAAAGTATCGCTTGTGGGCATGCCTTCCTCCGCGCAGGCTGGTGCGTACGGAGAGCGGAAGACGAGGGCGTCGCGCGGCACTTGAGGCCGCGCGGAGTTACGGGACTGAGGGGTTACGGAACCGCAGGGCCACAGGACCGCAGCGCTGCGGTCGCTCGCGTCGCCGCTGAGAATCGGCAGACCAGGGGTAGCGGCATGACCACATGGTTCATCACAGGCGCGTCCCGCGGGATCGGGCGGGAACTCACCGAGCAGGCGCTGGCACGCGGGGACCGGGTCGCCGCGACGCTGCGGCAGCCCGAGCGGCTCGACGATCTCGCGGGGAAGTACGGCGAACTGCTGTGGCGGCGGCGTATGGACGTCACCGACACCGCACAGGTCGAGCGGGTGCTCGGCGAGGCGTTCGCCGCGCACGAGCGCATCGACGTCGTCGTGTCCAACGCCGGTTACGGCGTCTTCGGTGCGGCGGAGGACCTCGCCGACGAGCAGGTCGAGCGCGTGATCGCCACCAACATCACGGGGTCGGTCCAGCTCGCGCGCCGCGCCGTCCCGTGGCTGCGGCGGCAGGGCGGCGGTGTGTTCGTCCAGCTTTCGAGCCAGGGCGGGCATCTCACGTTTCCCGGGTTCGCGATCTACCACGCCACCAAGTGGGGCGTCGAGGGCTACTTCGAGGCGCTGGCGAAGGAGATCGAACCGTTCGGGATCAAGACCGTACTCGTGGAACCCGGCATGGTCAGGACCGGTTTCTACGACGCCGCTGAACGGGTGCCCGTCAGCGCCCCCTACCGGGGCGGGCCGGCCGACACCCCCGCCCTCCCCGTCGAGAACATGGTCGGCAGCCAGTCCGGTGTCGCACACGCGATCATCGAGGCCGCGCTGTGCGAAGACCCGCCGCTGCGGCTGCTGTTGAACTCGGACGCCTACGACGCCGTCACCGCCACCGTGCGCCGGCGGCTCGCGGCATGGGAGAGCCAGCGGGACCTCGCCTACGCGGCGGACACCGACTACGTGGGCGCGTAGCGCCCGCCCACGCGCGGGGCGCCCATGGCGCTCACGGCACCCATGAACCCATGGCACCCATGACACCCACGGCACTCATACTGGCCCGCATGTCCGAGGTAACGCTGGCGGGGTTGCGCGTAGTGCTGGAGGTCGCGCGGCGGGGCTCGTTCACGGCCGCTTCCGAGGCGCTGGGGTACACACAGTCCGCCGTGTCACGGCAGGTCAGCGCCACGGAAGCGGCGATGGGCGGCCCCCTGTTCGAGCGGCAGGCACGCGGTGTGCGGCCCACCCCTTCAGGTGAGGCGCTGCTGCGGCACGCCCGGCACGTGCTCGCCCATCTGGAGGCGGCCGAACTGGAGATCGCCGGCCTTCGCGACCGTGTCGCGGGCCGCCTCGCCGTGGGGGCCTATCCGACGGCCGCGGCCGCACTGGTGCCCCGCGCCATCGCCCGCCTGCACGCGGCTCACCCGGCCCTGACGGTGGACCTCTGGGAATCCGGCAGCCCCGCACAGCTACGCAGGCTTCAGGCGGGACGGATCGAGGTCGCGGTGGTGGCCGTCGGGGACGATCTGCCCGCATACGACTTCACCGGGCTGCGCAAGGAGGTGCTCCGCACCGGCAGAGGGCTGGGCGTGGCCGTGAGCGTGGACCACCCGCTCGCCTCGCAGGACGAGGTGAACGCCGACGACCTCGCCGACCAGGTGTGGATAGTCGGCGCGAACCAGGAAGGCGCACCCCAGTTCGGCGCCTGGCCCACCCTCACCCGGCCCACCATCGGCTACGAGGTACGGAGTTGGCAGACGCGCCTGGGCCTCGTCGCCGCCGGCCTGGGCGTCTCCGTACTGCCCGGACTGGCGGCCGACACCGTGCCCCGCGGGGTCACATGGCTACCTGTCCGCGACAGCGCGCTCGTACAGCGGCGCGAGACCATGCTGGTCACGGCCGAGGACCGGTCGGCCGCCGCGACCGCCTTCGTCCACGCGCTGCGAGACGAAGTCCCGCCCCCGCCCCAAGCCCCCGCCCCCTCTTCCTGACCAGCACCTGCCGAGGCACGGAACCGGCGGACGCACGGAACAAGCCGAGGCACGGAACCGGCGGACGTCCGGAACAAGCCGAGGCACGGAACCGGCGGACGTCCGGACGCGGGAGGCCGTCGCCTCAGGTCGCCTCAGACGGATTCGCCGGGTGACAGATACCGGTAACCGCTGTCGGTCTCCTCCGCGAGCCAGCCGTTGACGCTGCTGAGGCCGCGGTCGTTGAGCTGCGCCTCGTGTATCGGGAACGCCCGCCGCGGTGCCACCGCCCTGACGAAGTCGATCGCCTCCGACGTCCGCATCCACGATCCCTGTACGGGAACGAACAGTGTCTCGACCGGCTGCTCGGGAACGTACAGCGAGTCGCCCGGGTGGTAGACCGCCTCGTCCACGACATGGCCGAGGTTCGCGCAGTCCGGCTGCCCGTCGTACACGGCCGCGTGCCGCCCGCCGACCGCCCGTACGCGGAAGCCGGCTGCGGTGAACTCCGCGCCCGGGGCCACCCGCGTGACCTCAAGCCGTGGAATGTCCGCCTCCGTCGGCGCGTAGACCGGAACGCCGAGCCCGGCGAGGCGAAGGACATCGACGTGATCGGCGTGCTCGTGCGTCACCAGCACGGCGTGCGCGCCGGTCAGGGCCGCCGGCTCGCTCCACATACCGGGGTCGATGACCAGCACCCGGCCCTCGCGCTCAAGTCGTACACAGGCGTGGGTGTACTTCGTGATCCGCCGTCGCACGCCGTCCTCACCGGTCCGGAAGCAAGGGGAACAGCCGGGTGATGAGGGCCACCGGCCGGGCGCCTTCGGGGCGGGCCAGGGGGCGTTGTTCGCGGTCCTGGTAGGGGGCGAGTGTCCGCCGGATGACGTCCGCGACCCGGTTCATCTCCTCGGGCGTCAGATAGGCGACGGCGCTGAAAGCCTCGTCCTGGCGCCACTCGGACGGGGCCTGCTCGCGCTGCGAGAGCCATCGCTGCCAGCTCTCGTCCTCCAGGCCCCGGGCCAGGTCCCCGAACCCCTCTCCCGGCGGCGCCGCGTCGGCGGAGTCGCGCCGCCGCAGCCGCCAGGGCCTGGCGCGGCCTCCGCTGTGCGGGGCTTCTTCGATGTGTCCGTGGCGTGCGAGCTGCCGCAGATGGAACGAGCAGAGCCCCGAGCTGTGGCCCAGCCGGGCCGCGGCCTCGGTCGCCGTGACGGTACCGACTTCGGCGAGGAGGTCCAGCAGCGCGGTGCGGACCTCGTGCTCGCGCAGTGAGTCGTCGGCGCCGGGGGCCCGGGCCTCGGCCCGGCCCTGGGTCCGGTCCGGCGGGGCGTTGAGATCCTCTTCAGTCACTTTGCAAAGTCTGCTACTTTGCAAAGTACTTGGCAAGGGCGCGGAAGAGGAGACAGCGACGATGTCCGTTGGTCACGACCGTCACGACCGGCCCCACCCCGTCGACCGGCGGGTCCGTGTGCAGGGCAGCCCCGTCGAGTCGTATCCGGCTCTGGCACCGGAGGCCGACCGGGGCGCGCTGCGCCGGATCACGGAGGTGGGCGAGGAGATTCTGGGCCGCCCGTGCCAGGAGGTGACCGCGTTCGGAACTCCGGAACTGTCGTCATTGATCGACGACATGTTCCTGACGATGTACGTGGCCGACGGTGCCGGTCTCGCCGCCAACCAAGTCGGCGTCGACCTGCGGCTGTTCGTCTACGACTGTCCCGACGACGACGGGATCCGGCACGTCGGCCACCTCGTCAACCCGGTTCTCGACCTGCCGGAGCCGGGCAGCCGCCGGCTCGTTGACGACTACGAGGGATGCCTGTCGGTACCGGGTGCCGGCATGCCGGTTCCGCGCACCGACCGCGCCGTCGTCCGGGGGTTCGACAAGGACGGCAACCCCGTGGTCATCGAGGGACTGGGTTACTTCGCCCGGTGCCTCCAGCACGAGACCGACCATCTCCTCGGCCAGATGTATCTCGACCGGCTCTCCCGGCGCGACCGCAAGGAGGCGCTGCGGCAGATGACAGAGCGCCGCGAGGCCGTCTTCGCCCAGCGCTCCGCCAAGGCCGCCGCCCTGGGCCGACCGGACGCCTGAACCTCTCACCCCGCCCTGCCCCGTGCCGACCTCCCGGGAGGGACAGGCTCCTCACTCCGACCGGCCCTGCTGACCTCCCTGGAGGAACAGGTTCCTCACGCGGGCCGGGAGGGGCCCGTGGCCTGCCAGGCCGCCTCGATCATCTGGAAGATCTCGTCCACCGCCGCATCCGGATCGGCCGCCTCGCGGGCCAGCGAATAGGCGTCGATCACGAACCGCGCGATCGTCCGGCCGGCCGTCGGTGTCGGTGACAGGGCGGGATCGGCGGTGATGGCCGCCGCCAGCGTCTCCGCGTGGCGCAGTCTCATCGACTCCTCGTACTTCCGCAGGGCCGGTGACGCCTCGATCATCCGCCAGACCGGCGCTGCGCTGTCCGCCGTGCAATGCCGCACCAGGGCCTGGACCTCACCGCGCAGTGCGGGGATGAGCGGCTCGTTCGGCGCGCGGCCGGTGACGGCGCAGGTGAGGCGCTGCTCGAAGTCTTCGTCCTGCTCGAAGACCAGGGCCTCCTTCGAGGCGAAGTGGGAGAAGAGCGTGGTGACGGCCACGTCGGCTTCGGCGGCCACCTCCCGGATACCCACCGCGTCGTACCCGCGTTCCAGGAAGAGCCCCAGGGCGGCGTCGGCGATCTTCTGGCGGGTCGCGGCTTTCTTGCGCTCACGGCGTCCGGTCGGCACGGTCATACCCGCCACACTACCAGCTACGAAACAACACCAGTTCCGAAACACTAACGGGTAGTGTTACGGTCGGCGGCATGAAGAAAGTGAGCTTCTCCCGCTACGGCGGCCCCGATGTCCTGCACCTCGTCGACGCCGAAGAGCCCCGCCCCGGGCCCGGCGAAGTACGCATCGCCGTACGCGCGGCCGGCGTGAACCCCGTCGACTGGCGGATCCGCGAAGGCCAGTTCCGGAAGGAGCGCCGTGCGGAGCACGAACCCAGCGAGCTGCCCTCGGGAATCGGACAAGACGCCTCAGGGGTGGTGGACGAGGTCGGCGAGGGCGTCGAAGGAGTCAAGGCCGGCGACCACGTCTTCGGCAGGGGCACCGACGCCTACGCCGAGTCCGCCGTCCTGTGGGCCTGGGCGCGCATGCCCGAGGGCCTGACGTTCGAAGAAGCCGCCGGCTACCCCTCCGTGGTGGAGACCGCGCTGCGCATCGTCCGCGAGGTCGGGATACAGCCCGGGCAGACGCTGCTGGTCAGCGGCGCTTCCGGGGGCGTCGGCTCTGCGGTGCTGCAGATCGCCCGCGAGCGCGGCATCACGGTGATCGGCACGGCCGGTGCCGCGAACCAGGACTACCTGCGCGACTTGGGCGCCCTCCCCACGACGTACGGCGAGGGCTGGGTCGAAAGGGTGCGGCAGCTCGGCCACGTCGACGCGGCCCTCGACCTGGCCGGCTCCGGCGTCATCCGCGAACTCGTCGAACTGACCGGAGACCCGCAGAAGGTCATCACCATCGGCGACCTCAGCGCTGCCGATCTCGGCGTCCGTTTCTCCGGCGTATCCGGCGACAAGGTCGCAGCACTCGCCCAGGCCGCCGACCTCATCTCACAGAAGAAACTCCATATCCCGGTCGAAAAGACCTACACACTCGCCGAGGCCGCGGCAGCGCACGCCGACAGCCAAGCGGGGCACACACGCGGACGCCGCGTCATCGTCATCTGAGCCGTCCCTGCCCCCGGCCGGGCGCCCGGGTGCCCGGCCGGGCAGGCCGCTTCCCTTCCAGCGTCCCCTGCCGCCGGAACGCACCCGGGGCAGGGAGCGAAACGTAAGGAGCCCCATGCACACTCCTGTCACGATCATCGGCGCCGGCCTCGGCGGCCTCGTCCTCGCCCGCGTTCTGCACGTACACGGCATCCCGGCCACGGTCTACGAGGCGGAGGCGTCGCCGACGGCGCGGTCGCAGGGCGGGATGCTCGACATCCACGACTACAACGGCCAACTCGCCCTCAAGGCGGCCGACCTGATGGACGAGTTCCACGGAATCGTCCTGGAGGGCCGCCAGGCGACACGGCTCCTCGACCGGAACGGGACCGTCCTGTTCGACAAGGCCGACGACGGTACGGGCGGGAATCCCGAGGTGCAGCGCGGCGAGCTGCGGCAGATCCTGCTCGACGCGCTCCCCGCCGGCACCGTCCGCTGGGGCCACAAGGCCACCGGCGTGCGCGCCATCGGCGAGGGCCGCCACGAGGTGACGTTCGCCGATGGCACCAGCGCCGTCACGAGTCTGCTGGTCGGCGCGGACGGCGCCTGGTCACGGGTCAGGCCGCTGCTCTCCGACGCCGCACCCGCATACGTCGGCCGCTCCTTCGTCGAGACCTGCCTGTACGACGCCGACACCCTGCACCCGGCCACCGCGAAAGCGGTCGGCGCCGGAACGCTCAGCGCGTTCGACCCGGACGGGAACGGGAAGTGGCTGGTGGCGCACCGGGAGAAGGGCGGGGTCCTCCGCGCCCACATCACCGTGACCAGGCCGCTGGACTGGTTCGCCGCCATCGACTTCACCGACGCCGCCGCGGCCACCGCGCGGGTCGCGGCAGAGTACGACGGCTGGGCGCCGGAACTCACCGCCCTGATCACCGCAGGCGAGGGCGCCCCTGTCCTGCGCCCCCTCCATGCCCTGCCGATCGGCCACCGCTGGGACCGGGCACCAGGAGTGACCCTGCTCGGCGACGCCGCCCACCTCTCGCCCCCGGACGGCGAAGGCGCCAACCTGGCGATGCTGGACGGCGCCGAACTCGGCGAGGCCCTCGCCGCACACCCCGGCGACATCGAGGGCGCGCTCACCGCTTACGAGCAGGCGCTGTTCCCCCGCAGCGCGGCCAGCGCCAAAGTCGCCCACCACCCCACGCCCCAGGACCTGATCAACTTCTTCGCCCAGGGCGAGCGGACCTGATGAACCACTCGCCGTACGGGCGACAGGCCACGTGATCGCCGCCCCGGCGCGGTAGTTGGGGCCGCTGCCCGCCCGGCCTGCGCGCGCCGGAGCCGGGGGAGGACAGCGCTCAGGAGGACGCTCCGTAGCAGGAGGCGGTCGCGGCGGCGCGGTCGCGCAGGGAGACGCGCAGCCACTGCGGGTCCAGGGCCTCCGCGTGCGTGGCGAGCTGCCACAGCGCCCATTCGGCGTGCCTGGCGTCCTGGAAGGTCGCCTCAAGCCGCGACCATCCGTCCGCTTCGGCTTCTTCGGCGCGCACGGCCAGTGCGGTGCCCAGCAGTTCCTGCCTCCGCGCAGGGTGCACCCGTACCAGCACGGTGACTTGGTCGCCGCCGGTCCTGAACCGTGTGCTGCGTTCCTGCCAGGCCCGGTCCAGGTCGACGCGTTCAGGCCGCTGTGCCGGTTCGGCGAGTTCCTCGGCGGCCTGGATACGGGACAGCCGGTAGGTGCGGTCGGCGCCGGACCGCGTGGCCAGCAAGTAGCCCTGGCCGCGCACGGTGACCAGCCCGACCGGGTCAACCGTGCGCCACTCCGGGGCCTGGTCGACGGCCGCGTAGTGGATGCGCAGCTTGTGTCCGGCGAACACCGCGCGCCGGACCTCGGCCACGACGGTGTCCGGCACCTCCTCGGCGACCACCCGACGCGAGAGCAGGTCGGTCTCCGGGTCGATGAGCAAGCGCTGAGCGGCACCGGCCGCGGTGGCCCGATAGCTCTCGGGCAGCGCGTCAACCACCTTGCGCATGGCCGAAGCGAGCGCGGCGCCGAGCCCGAACGCCTGCGCTCCGCGCCGCGATCCGGCGACCAGCAGGGCAAGCGCCTCGTCGTGGTTCAGCCCGGTGAGCTCGGTCTGGAAACCGGGCAGCAACGCGAAACCACCGTGCCGGCCGCGTTCCGCGTAGACCGGGACACCGGCCGCTGACAGCGCGTCGATGTCACGCAGCACGGTGCGGGTGGACACCTCCAACTCGCGGGCCAGCGCGGTCGCGGACAGCCGACCGCGCTGCCGCAGCAGCAGTACAAGCGATACCAACCGGTCGGCGCGCACGGGAAGACTCTATGGGAATGCATGACACAGGGTGTCGTGTATGCCTTGGGAGGCTCACCGCATGACACACAACAGAGCGGCCACGGAACCGAACGACCTGGGCAGGTACTTCATCGAGCGCGCCAACGCGGGCGACGTGGACGGGCTGGTGGCGCTGTACGAACCGAACGCCGTGCTGGCGTTCCCGCCGGGCAACCTCGCGACCGGACACGCGGAAATCCGCAAAGTGTACGAGCAGTTCGTCGCCGCAGCGCCGGTGCTCTCGCCGGGCAGGCAGCACCCGGCGCTGGTGACCGGCGACCTGGCACTGACGGCGGCCACGCTGACCAACGGCGACGTGACCGTCGAGGTCGCCCGTCGCCAGCCGGACGGGTCGTGGCTCTGGGCCGCTGACCAGCCGACACTCGCGCCGTAGCGGGAAGCGGTCGACCGGCGCGGCCGGCTCCTCGCCTGCGGAGCCGGCCGCGCCGGCCCGGCTCAGCCCCTCGGGCCTTGGCGCAGCATGCGGATGACGGCGAGGACCCGGCGGTTGTGGTCTTCCGACACCGGCAGGTCCAGCTTTGCGAAGATCGCCGCCACGTGCTTTTCGACGGTGCCCGCCGACACGTGCAGTTGCTGGGCGATGGCGGCGTTCGAGCGGCCTTCGGCCATCAGCGTCAGGACGTTCCGCTCCCGGTCGGTGAGCGCCCGCAGCTCCTCTGTGTGGCGGCCGGCACCGGCCAGTTGGGTGACGACCTCCGGGTCGAGGGCGGTGCCGCCGGCCGCGACCCGCCCCAGCGCGTCCGTGAACTCGGCGACGTTCGCGACCCGCTCCTTGAGCAGATAGCCCACGCCGGCGGAGCCCTGCGCGAGCAGCCGGGTCGCGTATGTGGTCTCGACGTACTGGGAGAAGAGCAGGACACCGGTGGCGGGGTGCTCGCGCCGGATGTCGATCGCGGCGCGCAGGCCGTCGTCGGTACGGGTCGGCGGCATCCGGATGTCCACGACCGCGACATCGGGCCGGTGCTCGGTGACAGCCGCGCGCAGTGCGTCGGCGTCCGCGACCGAGGCGGCGACCTCGTGGCCGCGCACTGTCAGCATCTGGGAGAGCAGCTCGCGCAGCACGGCGGCGTCCTCGGCGATCACTACGCGCATGGGTGCGGCCTCGCACACCTCGCGCCGGGCCGGATTCCGGGGCTTGCGGCACCTTCAGGCATGGAGCGGCAACCTCACCTTCACCGTCGTGGGGCCCCCGTCGGGGCTGTGGAGTGTCAGCTCGCCGTCGACCGTGCGCGCCCGTTGCACAAGCCCTGCCAGGCCGCCGCCCTCGGCGATGTGTGCGCCACCGCGGCCATCGTCCCGCACGCGCAGCCGCAACGTGCCGTCGCCGGTGGACAGTTCGATGCCGCAGCCACGCGCCCCGCTGTGCTTGATGACGTTGGCGAGCAGCTCCGCCGCGCAGTAGTAGGCGAGGCTCTCGATCGCCGGGGTCGGCCGGTTCGGCGCGTCCACCGACACCTCCACCGGCAGCGCTGCCCGCGCGGCGAGCGTGGTCAACGCGTCGGCCAGACCGCCGTCGAGGGCCGGCGGATGCAGACCGCGGGAGAGGTCGCGCAGCTCGGTGAGGGTTTCCGTGGCGTTGTCGCGGGCCGTCTCGACCAGGTGGCGCAGCTCGGGGCGGTCCCGGTCGTCGAGCTGCTCGCGCACCATGTCGAGGCTCATCGCCAGCGCCGCGAGCCGGACCTGCGCGCCGTCGTGCAGGTCCCGCTCAAGGCGGCGCAGCCGCTCGGCCGCGTCGTCGACGGCAAGGGCGCGGGTCTCCTCCAGATCCCGTACCCGCTTCGCCAGCGCGCCGGGGCCGAGCAGCGCGCGCACCAGGCGGCGGTCCCCGGCGACGGCACCGCGGGTCAGCCACGGGGCGATCAGCAGGACCGCGCACCCCAGCGCGGTCGCCGCGAACGTGGCACCGAGCGAGTGCAGGGGAGGCTGTCCGCCGCCGGGGAAGGGCGAGAGCAGGCGGGGGTTGCGCTCCCCGGCCATCCAGCGCAACGGCGCGATGACGTTGAGCGCGCCGATCACCCACCACAGCACCGCGTACAGGCCAAGCGTCGCCAGCGGCAGCTTCGCCAGGACGTACGCCACCGCCCGCCACGCGCCCGTGTCCCGCAGCCGCGCCTCCACCCCGGCGACGAGCCCGCGCCGCGCCTCCGGCCGGGGCGGCTCCTCGACCCGCTCGCCGATCAGCCTCTGGGCGAGCCACCGCTGCAGCGTGCCCAGGCCCCTGGCGAGGGCGAGCCCCGCCACCAGGAACAGGATGCCGGGCACCGCACCGAGCACCGTCAGCGTCAGCACGGAGCCGAGCGCCACGGCGACCACGGCGATGAGAACGAAACCCACCAGCGCGGGGACGAAGGACAGCAGGCAGTACACCGCCTCCGCCCACGCCCGCCGCTTCAGGGACGCCGTCAGCACCGTGCGGACGGCGCGCGGTTCACGCATCGCGCCGCACCAACAGCCTTCCTCCCACCGCGAGCAGCGCCGCCGTGTACAGGCACAGGACCGCGAACCCCACCCACGGCGACAGCACGTCGCTGTCGGGCACGCTCACCGACAGCGAGTTGCCCGCGATGATCGTGGGGAAGAACTTGGCGACCGTCGTACCCGTGAACCCGGCAAGCAGCAAGGGCAGTACGAACAGGAAGCCGACCAGCGTGCCGATCGCGCTCGCCGTGTGCCGGGTGATCGCGCCGATGCCGATGCCCATCAGACCCACGAGAGCAAGGTACGTACCGGACAGCAGCACCGCACGCAGCACATCCGGGTCGCCGAGCGAGGGGTGCGGCACGTCGGCCGCGAGCGCGGCGCGGCCGGCGAGGAACGTCACGAACGTCACCACCTCGCCGACGACCAGCGCCGGACCGCCGAACACCACCGCCTTCGCGGTGAGCGCGAGACGCCGGTCGGGTACCGCGGCGAGCGTCGCGCGGATCGTGCCCGACGAGTACTCACCGGTGATCACCAGCACACCGAGCGCCCCGATGATCAGCTGGCCGAGCGCCACCCCGGCCAGGACGTTGTTGGTCGGGTCGAAGGACGCGATCTTCTCCGCGCCGCGCGGCGCCTTGGTGTTGGCCATGGTCACCACCCCCATGGTGACCATGCCGACGACCGTGAGGAGCAGCGCGTACGTGGTGGAGCGCAGGCTGCGCAGCTTGATCCACTCCATACGGGCTGCCTGCCGCAGGCCGTAGTGCCCGGCGCGTGCGGGGGCGTACGTCGTCGTGGTCATCACCGGCTCCTCTCGGCGCGGTACGTGGCGCCGGCTTCGGTCAGCGTGAAGAACGCCTCTTCCAACGACCTTCCAGAGGCGGTGAGTTCGGCGACGGAGGTGTCGGCGAGCAGCCGGCCCGAGCCGATCACGACGAGGTGGTCGGCGGTGAGCGCCATCTCGCTGATGAGGTGGCTCGACAGCAGGACCGTGCGGCCCTCGGCGGCCAGCGACCGCATCAGCTCCCTGATCCACCGCACCCCTTCCGGGTCGAGCCCGTTGACCGGCTCGTCGAACAACAGCACCGGCGGATCGCCCAGCAGCGCCGCCGCGATGCCGAGCCGCTGCGCCATGCCCAGCGAGAACGTGCCCGCACGCTTGCCCGCGACCGAGGCCAGGCCGACGTCCTCCAGGACCGCATCCACCCGCGCCGGATCGATGCCCCCGCCGGCGGCGAGCGCCGCGAGGTGGCTGCGGGCACTGCGGCCGGGATGGAAGGTACGGGCCTCAAGAAGGCCACCGACCTCGCGCAGCGGCCAGTTCAGGCCGCTGTAGGGGCAGCCGCCGATGGTGACGTGCCCTGCGTCCGGCCGGTCGAGCCCCATGATCATGCGCATCGTGGTGGACTTGCCGGAGCCGTTCGGGCCAAGGAACCCCGTCACGCTTCCTGAACGCACCCCGAAGCTCAGATCCTCCACGGCGACCGTCCCGCCGTACCGTTTGGTGAGACCCCTGGCCTCGATCATCACGACTACCCGTCCTGTTCATGCGCCTTCGTGCGCCTTCGTGCGCCGGAGATCCGACGCCTCGGATTGACGCGTTTCACGCTAGGAACGGAAGACGGACGCCGGAACGAGGCTGTCCCCCGAGTCACCTGGGGAAATCCCCCAGGCCCGGGATGCGGATGAGCGCCGCCGGGTGAAGCCCGCGTACAGCAGGGCCCCGAAGACCGCCGTCCGGAGGAGAGCGCTTCAGGACCGAGCCCGGAACCAGCGCTACGACAAGTGAACGATCAGACGGGAACTGGTCTCACCGCGCTGCCCCTTGGGCCCGACAGGGGGTGGGGGTGCCGGTTGGGGGTGCCGGTTGGGGCCCTTCGCTGCCCGGGCGCAACCGCAGCTTCGGCACTGCATCCCGTCGCAGTAGGGGCCGTGCCAGCGGAAGAGATCGGGCAAGGCAAGGGCTCCGGCCGGCTTGTGATAGCCCCGTAACAAAGGATCTTGATCCCTTGAAGCGTCATCCGCACGCGTGGTGGTGTTCACATGTCCGAAAAGATCTTGCAGTGCGCCGCGGCGAAGCCGACCGGCCCACCCGCGCCCCGTGACGACCGGACCCGCATGCCGTCCTGGCGTGCACGCACCACCGCACCTATGCACGTGAAGAGAGGAAGACATGCGCAAGTTCCAGCGCGCAGCAGTCGCCGCCGTCGGCCTCCTGGCCTTCTCCGGCATCGCCGCCCAGTCCGCCCAGGCCGCAGATCCGCCCCGCACGTACGCGAGCTTCTCGGCCTGCCAATCGGCGGGCAAGGCGGAGGACATCATCAAGTCCCATTGCGTCCAGAATGACAACGGCAGCTGGACGCTCAAGGTCGACCAGTGGAAGGAGTGCCCGCCGCCGGCGAAGACCAGCACCGCTTCCACGAAGAACGGGCTCTCCACGATGGGATGCTGAGAACTCCTCGGCACAGACCGGCCCAGGACCTCTTCGGCCCCGAGGCAATGGACGTTCCGCGGCGTGAACGTCGAACACCGGCTCCTCCACCGCCCCCCGCACATCGCGAAGGCGGCCCCTCCGTCCGCAGTGAAGCCTGGAGGCCAGTGGTCGTTGCAACACCGGCCTGGTCCAGCCGGTGAATAGATCACACAGACGCTCGGCTGATGTCTTCCGGCCGAGCGTCTTGCGTGGGCGCGGCCGTTGAGTTCCTGCACTGCGAGCCACAGTTCCGTGTCGCATTCGAGTCGGTTGAGCTGGATCGCCAGGGTCGAGTGGTGGATGCCGGGGTCTCGGGCTTCGGTGAGAGGAGTGGGGTACCTGGCGGTCGGCCCGGAAAGCCTGCGCGCGTGAGTTCGGCCTGTCCGGGGCCTGGACGCTCACGCGGGAGGAAGACGTGGATGCTCATGGCACTGCACCGGCAGGGGTGGACGAGCTTGCCTTCGCCCTGCCCGCGAGGGCGGCGCGCGCCTGGCACCAGAATGCCGGGGGCACCGGGACATCGGTCAACCTGCGTGCGGGCTCACGACACCCGCGAGGACAGGGCGAAGGCGCCGGAGACTGCTTCGCGCAGGGCCCGCTTACGGCGTACGTGGTCCGAGGAAGGGGCGTCGGAGGTGGTGGCGGTGGCGGAGGGACCGGCCGGGGACCAGGCCAGGGCCATGGCAAGCACCAGGGTGAGGACATCCCTCGGTTCCATCGCGGCGCTGACGGTTCCGGACCGCTGCGCTTCGGCGATAGCCCGAAGTTTGGCATCGACTGACGAGTCCCCGCCCACCAGGTCGTCGGTCATCACCCCTTCAAGCCTCGCCCACGCGGTCAGGCGGATCAACTCCGGCCGCTCGACGGAGGCGTCGTACAGCCCCACGGCGTAGCCGGGGAGGTCGTCGGCCGTGAACGGTACGGAGTCGACGACGGCGTACGCGTGCAGGCGGTAGACGGCGCCGAAGAGACTGAGTTTGTCTCCGAAGTAGGCATAGAGCTGGGCCTTGTTGATGCCCGCGGCGGTGGCGATGCGGTCGACGCGGGCCCCCGCGATGCCATGGGCGGCGAAGTCGGCGGTGGCCGCGTCGAGCAGACGGCTGCGGGTGGCGTCGCTTTTCCGAGTGGACCGAGCGGGAGGGGTAGACCGAGGAGACACGGACCCAGATTACCAACTGGTTAGTTGCTGCATGCGTATCCGGTCGGTTAGCGTACGCCTCACTAAAACCAACTAGTTAGTTAGAGGTGGCGGAACGTGGTGCTCGCATACGCGGTGGAAGAGGCCGGCGGCCCTGTTCACGTGCTCGATTACGAGTCGGAGCCCCTGGGCGCCCTGGAGGTGGACGTTGCCGTGACGCATTGCGGCGTCTGCCAGACCGATGTCGCCATGGTCGACAACGAGCACGGCATCTCCCGGTATCCCGTGGTCGCGGGCCATGAGGCGGTCGGCGTGGTGACGGCGGTGGGCAGCGCTGTCGACCGCACGCGCCTGGCCGTCGGACAGCGCGTGGGGGTCGGCGCGACGGCCGGGGCGTGCTTCGCCTGCGAATGGTGTCTCAGCGGCCGTCAGCACCTGTGCCCGGACAAGGACGACACGGTCCTCCGCGGCGATCGCGGCGCGTTCGCCACCCACGTGCGCGCGAGCGACTGGCGGTACGTCCACCCGCTGCCCGCCGCCCTCTCCTCCGAGCACGCGGCACCGTTGCTGTGCGCAGGCATCACGGTGTTCTCCGCACTCACACGGTACGGAGTACGGCCCACGGACCGGGTCGCCGTGGTGGGGGTGGGCGGCCTGGGCCATCTCGCGATCCAGTTCCTAGCGAAGTGGGGCTGCCACGTGACGGCGATCTCCTCGACCTCCGCGAAGGCGGACGACTCCCGCCGGTTCGGCGCACACGAGTTCGTCGTCGCGAACGGTGGACTTGAACATGTCGCCGGCTCGTACGACTTCATCCTCTCGACCGTCCCGGCCGATCTGCCCTGGGACGCGTATCTCGCGGCGCTGCGACCGCACGGAACGCTGTGCATGGTCGGAGTCCCCAAGGGACCGCTGACCATCCAGGCGGTGGACCTCCTGGTGGCGGAGAAGAGCCTCGCTGGAGGCATCGTCGGGACACCGATGGACACCAGGCGGATGCTCGACTTCGCGGCCCGGCACGGCATCAGGGCGGATGTGGAGACCTTCCCGGCCGAACGCCTCGACGAGGCACTGGACCACGTCCGCCACGGCCGCTCCCGTTACCGCGCGGTGCTGGAATTCTGACGGGATACGGAGATACGGCAGGTGCGACGGATCCCCACGCCGAGAAGCAGGGCACCGCGTTTTCACAGGGCCCGAGGTACCAGCCCACCTGTAGGATCTCGCGACCCGTCTCATAGCACGATGCTGTGACCTGCGGCTTCTCTGGTTGTCTCATGGCTTGACCGACGAGTTCTGTCTCACCGTCGCGTCATTTCCTCTGCGGGGGTCTCCCGGCCGCAGTGGCCACGCGTTTCCCATGCGACTCAGCTCACCGTCAAGGCAGCAGGACGACCTTGCCGAGGTTGGCACGGGATTCGATGATCTCGTGCGCTCGTGCCGCGTCAGCCAGCGGAATTTGGGCGTGGACGACCGGCTGCAACTGTCCGGACAGGGTCAGCTTCCACAGCTCCTCGCCATGCTGGTCATAGAGTTCGCGCTGAGTGTTGGCAAACCTCGCCATGGTGAGACCGGTGATGGTTTTCGATCCTGCCAGGAGGTCGAAGGCGGGAACGGTGCCGCCGCCCGAGTTGAAGAAGACGAGTCGCCCGCCGGGTGCAAGGGCCGAGACGGCGCGTGGGAGTAGATCTCCGCCGACTCCGTCCAGGACCACGTCGACTGGCTCCCCCCAGTCCTCGCTGTCATAGGTCACGATCTCGTCGGCGCCTAGACCGCGGAGGAACTCCGCCTTGGTGTGGGAACTCACGGCCGCGACGACGCGTCCAATGCCCTGAAGCCTGGCCAGTTGGACCGCGAGATGTCCCACTCCGCTCGCGGCGCCCGTAATGAGGACCGACTCGCTCACAAGGGGGCGGGCCGTGGCGAGGGCGGCGAGGGCGACGTGTCCGCTGCGCACCAGCGCGACGGCCTGGATGGCGCTCGCTCCGTCCGGTATACGGCTCGCCATAAAGCCGGGGGCGATTGCCAGTTCGGAATACGAGCCGCCCCTGAAAGTGAGCGACGTGATGCGGTCGCCGACCTCGAAATCCGTCACGTCCGGGCCAAGGGCGATCACCGTTCCGGCGACCTCGCCTCCAAGGACTCCCGGTAGCGGCGTCCTGCCGTCTTCGCCGCGAACCTTGCGCACGGAGGGAAGGGTCACGCCGATGGCTTCCGTGCGGACCAGCAGTTCCCCCGGGCCAGGCTTGGGGGCCTCCGCATCTTCGACGCGGAGCACTTCCGGACCGCCGTACTCATAAAAACGAACCCGCCGCATGCACACCTCCAGGTCATTGGGAGACCCAACGATAGCGACAGATCGTAGGGGTCCCCAATGATTTTCTGGCTAGCCTGGCCCCATGTCCGAGACCACCCGCGCTCCCTCCCGTATTCGCTCCCTCCCCAGCTGGCTCCTGGGCCGTGCCGCAGCTCGGGGGCACCGGCTCGTCGCCGAAGCCCTCGCTCAGGTGGGCATGCGGATGATGCACCATGCCGTCCTGTCGGCCGTCGCCGAACTGGGACCCGTATCGCAGGCCGAGCTGGGCCGCAGTCTGAGCATCGATCCCAAGGACATGGTCGCGATCCTCAACGACCTCCAGAACGACGGCCTCGTGACCCGCGCGCCGGACGCCAAGGACCGTCGCAAGAACGCCATCGCCCTCTCGCCGAGCGGGAAGCGTCGCCTGCTTCAGACGGAGAAACTGGGCGATGAGGCGAACGATGTGCTGACCGCTGCTTTGACGCCTGCCGAGCGGACCCAGCTCATGGGTCTCCTCGCGCGCATAGTCCAGCCGGAAGAGCCCTGCGCCGAAGCCGGCCCAGATGGCGAATAGCGGTTGCAAGGCAGCCGTCCGGGCCTGAGGTCAGGAAGCCGAGCGTCGTGTCCAATTCTCGGCCGACGCCTTCCCCCGATCCGTCGCACCGCTGCCGCAACCCTCCTGCCGAACGGGGTAGGCGTCATCCTGCGGCCTCGTTCGGCGCGCTCGATCAGGGACCGGCCCAGGTCTTTCTCCAGGCGATTGATCTGGGTCACCAGCGTCGACTGGTGAATGCCAAGGGCTCGGGCGGCTTCAGTGACGGTGGGGTAGGGCAGGGCGGCGACGAAGCGTTCGAGTCGCTGTCGGCCGTAGGGGCTCGTGAGAGCCTCACGTAGGACGGCAGGGAGGCCGGTGGCTTGCTCGGCGGCGCGGAGGGCGGCGTCGTGGCTTGCTCCTCCGCGGGGGCGAAGAGGAATCTTGTGGGTGTGTGCCCAGCGGGCCATGTTCGCGGGGCTCATCCGCTCGTCGAGGGAGATCTGCTTGACAGTGCGAAGTGATACCCCCAGCTCATCGGCCTTGGCTGTGTATCGCACCTCCAACGGTCGCTCCGGGCGATAGTCCGGGCGGGGCTCACCATCGCGTGCCAGTTCCGGAACTCCAGACCGGAATCCCGCCAGAACCTCCCGGACATGCTCGGCGCGTTCAAGAACTTTCGCCCGTGCTGAACTGTCGAGCTGTCCCAGTACGACCGAAGCGATCTCTTCTTCATCGTCAGCTGACGGTCCTGGGCCGTCTGGACGGACAGCGGCACGGTCGGAGAACAGAAGTTCCTTGAGTGACAGCCGCAGCAATCGTCCCCGGCCGTCCTTCAGGACCACCTCGTTGCCTGCCGTCGTCGCGGCCATCTCCACCACCTCGACGGTCTCTCCGTCGTAGCGGAAGCGCGTACCGACCCCGACCCGAGCCCCCGCCCTGCTCATGCCGCCCGCCTCAGAACGTGAGAAGGGCTAAGCGGCCGATCGAGATCGGTAACGAAAGACCGCGTCCAGAGCAAATGATGGATGGCGGAGCGGACTTGAGGCTCCGGACGATTCGGCAGACAGCAGGTGGCCTGCCCCAGAGGGACACCATCGAACTCAGCTCCCGAAGGTCTTCCAGGACCTCGGGGCTGAACAGCCAGTCCCTTCGATAGCCCGCCAGGAACCGGATGTTCTCCAGTTTCACAGCCGGAGGCTCGCTCCAGACCTCGTACGCCCATCCCCGTGATTCCACCGCCCGCCGAGTCCAGCCGAAGGTGAACGCCACCTCCGGCTTGGACAACCGGTGAAGCGGCTTGACGTCGACGACCACCGGCACCTCCCGGGTGAGCAGGAGGTAGTCCGGGATGTGCCTGCGGACCTTCCCCTCCAGCAACGTCTTCAGCAAGAAGGGCTGAGCCACGATGCCGCGTACGGACGAATCGAAATCAGCGACGAGCAACCGCGACAGCTCCAGTCGCGACTCGTAGATCACGTGATCGCGTACCGTCGCCGACCAGTAGGTGCCCGAGTAGCGCTTCTGGCCCTTGTACCAACGGAACGTCCGCCAGGGCATGGCCGAAGCCAAAGATTTGATGGGCTCCGTGCCCCAGAAGCGATCTTCAACGACCTGACCGTTCTGACGACGCACGCTCACCGTCACAGCGACGTCCACGCCACCCCCAGCCCACGAGTGACTGCCCGTGTAGCCAAGGTGCCAGCGCTCGCTCCCCGCGTGGAGAGGTCACCCCTTACCCCACCCAGCAGAGTGAACGCCCCGAGCTGCGAGTCTCACGATGGCTGCATAAATGCCATCTATATGCAGCTGACCCTGAGATTATGAAGCTGGATTTGAGACCCCACAGCTGCCCGCCCTACGTCTGGGCCATGTCCACGAAGCGTGAGTAGTGGCCCTGGAAGGCGACCGTGATGGTGGCCGTGGGGCCGTTACGGTGCTTGGCCACGATCAGGTCGGCCTCGCCCGCGCGCGGGGACTCCTTCTCGTAGGCGTCCTCGCGGTGCAGCAGGATCACCATGTCGGCGTCCTGTTCGATGGAACCCGATTCGCGCAGGTCGGACACCATGGGCTTCTTGTCCGTACGTTGCTCGGGACCACGGTTCAGCTGGGAGAGCGCGATGACCGGGACCTCAAGCTCCTTCGCGAGGAGCTTGAGGTTACGGGACATCTCCGAGACCTCCTGCTGACGGCTCTCGGGCCGGCGCGAGCCGCCCGTCTGCATCAGCTGGAGGTAGTCGATGACGATCAGCTTGAGGTCGTTGCGCTGCTTGAGCCTGCGGCACTTGGCGCGGATCTCCATCATCGACAGGTTCGGCGAGTCGTCGATGTAGAGCGGTGCCTCGGTCACCCCGGGCATCTGCCGTGCCAGCCGCGTCCAGTCCTCGTCCGTCATCGAGCCCGACCGCATGTGGTGCAGCGCCACCCGCGCCTCGGCGGACAGCAGGCGCATCGCGATCTCGTTCCGCCCCATCTCCAGGGAGAAGATCACGCTCGGCATCGCGTACCTGATGGAACAGGCGCGGGCGAAGTCCAGGGCGAGGGTGGAGTTGTGGGTGGGGATCATGGAGCGGGTGGCCAGATACAGGTGATCCGGGTTGTCCACCTGCACACACCGCACCGGGACACTCGCCACGGGCCGTACCTCGGTGATGAACCGTGAGCCGGCACGCTGACGGTCGCCGACGCGGGCCTCACCGTGTGCGCGAGCCTCCTTGTGTGCCAGACGCTTGCGCTCCAGGCGGAAGACATCGTCCGGGGCGCTGAACGAGACCTCGTACACCGTCCGCGTCTTCTCACCGCCTCCGCCCGCGAGCCGGATCGACCACTCGCAGCGATGTCCCAGGCCGACGACCAGTTCCCTGAAGTCCTCGGCCAGCCGCAGGCCGGTCACAGCGAAGCTGACGGAACCCGTACCGTGCACCGCCCCGCCGGTGTCCAGCAGCCCGGCGAGCAGCGCACGCCGCTGCGCCTGGGAACCGCGCAGATACTCCTGGGGAACGTGCCTGTCCCCGAGCACACCGAGCGTGCGCAACCGCGCCTGGAGGCCGCCGTTCCGCCGGCCGCACACCTGACAGCGGGACTCGACGCACGAGGCGGCGGACGAAAGCTCCGGTACGGACACCGCGTCACAGACGGCAGAGACGGCAGAGACGGCAGAGACGTCACAGAAGCAGCCTTCATCCCCCTCCGCCTCGATCGCCATGAGGATCTCGGGGTCCAGCGCCGAGAGGCCGGCGGCGTCCGGGGCTCCGCCACCCAGCCATGCGCCGAGGGCGTACGGCGGCACGGGCAGTTCCCGTGCCGGCAGAGCCAGTGGTGCGGCGGTGGAGACCGAGTGGTTCGGCCTCCGGTCGCCGTCCGCGCAGCGCACAGTGCGCGCGAGATCCCGCGTCGTACGGACAGCGGCGGCCGACCCTGGAGAACGGCCGGACGCGCGGGTTTCCGTGAGCCACTGGTGCTCGGCGTCGGCGGTCACCGTGGTGCCGTCGTCGAACACCACCTCGTAGCAGCTCCGCTCCGTCATCACGTCCGTCGCGGCGACCACCCTCGTCGGCTTCCCGGAGGCGTCCAGCAACTCGTCGCCCTCGCGCACCTCACCCATCGTCGTCCAGCCGTCCGGCGTGGGAAGCGGCGTGTCCAGCGCCAGGGCCTTGCCCATGGCGGGCCGCGCGGCGATGACGATCATCTGGCCGGGGTGCAGGCCGTTGGTGAGGGAGTCGAGGTCCGTGAAGCCGGTGGGAACGCCGGTCATCTGGCCGCTGCGGGAGCCGATGGCCTCGATCTCGTCGAGGGCACCCTCCATGATGTCGCCGAGCGGGAGGTAGTCCTCGGAGGTGCGCTGTTCGGTGACGGCGTAGATCTCCGCCTGGGCCGAGTTGACGATGTCGTCGACGTCGCCGTCCGCCGCGTATCCCATCTGTGTGATGCGGGTGCCCGCCTCCACGAGGCGGCGCAGTACGGCGCGCTCGTGGACGATCTCGGCGTAGTACTCCGCGTTGGCCGCCGTGGGGACGGCCTGGACGAGGGACTGCACGTACCCCGGGCCGCCGACGCGGGCGATCTCACCGCGCTTGGTCAGCTCGGCGGTGACGGTGATGGGGTCCGCCGGCTCGCCCTTGGCATACAGGTCGAGGACTGCCTGATAGACCGTCTCGTGCGCCGGACGGTAGAAGTCCTGGCCCTTGAGCACCTCGACGACATCGGCGATGGCGTCCTTGGAGAGCAGCATGCCGCCGAGGACGGACTTCTCCGCCTCCAGGTCCTGCGGGGGTACCCGCTCGAACCCTCCGGGTGGCCCCTCGGGGCCGCGCTCGTGCTGCTCGTACCCGCCCGAACCGCCGTTCCCCCCCGAGCCGTTGGGGCCGCCCCGGCGCTGACGCGTGACGGGGAAGCTCTCGCCGGCGGCGAGGTCGGCGATCCAGGGATCCTCGACGTGTTCAGGCTGCTGAGTCACCCCGCCACCTCCTCCCGTCGTACGGCACAGTCTTACGGCACTGCTCTGACAAATAAGTCGCCCTGGCTCCGGTTACGGCGCGTCGGTGCGACAGTGAAGATGCGAGAAACGGGGGGCAGGCGCTGCTCTACGGTAGGGCTGCCGGACGGTTCAGCCAATCACGTAATCCACAGGGTGGTGTGGACAGAGGTTCCCAACCTGTGGAGAAGCCGCCGAAAGCTGTGCACGAGTCGGGGGACAGTGCTGTGGATTACTTGAGACACCCTCCTCCGCACCCACTCTGACCTGTGCTTTCGCCGTCCACCGGCTGTGCGGGGAAAAAACTTCGGAAGTCTGTCCACGACAGGGTCACAGAGGGTGCTCAGACCCTCTGCCGTACACGGTCAAGTAAGCGTCCATACCCGGTTGCGCTCATTACCTGTGGATGTTTGGATCGAACCTATGATCCCGCCCTCCCCGACGTCGCGCGCCACGATGCGCCGCCATGACCGTGAGATCATCGCGCTCGCTCTCCCCGCCTTCGGCGCGCTCGTCGCGGAGCCCCTTTTCGTCATGGTCGACAGCGCCATCGTCGGCCACCTCGGCACCCCACAGCTCGCCGGACTCGGCGTCGCCGCCGCGCTGCTCCAGACCGGCGTCAACATCTTCGTCTTCCTCGCCTACGCCACCACGGCCGCCGTCGCCCGCCGCCTCGGCGCCGACGACCTGCCCGCCGCGCTGCGCCAGGGCATGGACGGCATCTGGCTCGCCCTGCTCCTCGGCGGCCTCGTCATCGCCGCCGTCCTGCCCACGGCACCCTGGCTCCTCGACCTCTTCGGCGCCTCCCCCACAGCAGCGCCCTACGGCATCACCTATCTGCGCATCAGCGCGCTGGGCATCCCCGCCATGCTCATCGTCCTCGCGGCGACCGGCGTCCTCCGTGGTCTCCAGGACACCAAAACCCCGCTCTACGTAGCGGTCGGCGGCTTCACCGCCAACGGCGCACTCAACGTACTTCTGGTCTACGGCGCCGGCCTCGGCATCGCGGGCTCCGCCTGGGGCACCGTCATCGCCCAGTGGGCCATGGCGGCGGTCTACCTCACCGTCGTCGTACGGGGCGCCCGCAAACACGGCGCCTCCCTGCGCCCCGACCTAGCCGGGATACGGGCCAGCGGAAAGGCAGGCATACCCCTGCTCATCCGCACCCTCTCCCTGCGCGCCGTCCTCATGATCGCCACCGCGGTAGCAGCCCGCCTCGGAGACGCGGACATAGCAGCACACCAGATCGCCCTGACCCTCTGGTCCCTCCTGGCCTTCGCACTGGACGCCATCGCCATAGCAGGCCAGGCCATCATCGGCCGCTACCTGGGCGCGTCCGACAAAGAGGGCGCCCGCGCCGCCTGCCGCCGCATGGTGCTCTGGGGCATCGTCTCCGGGGTCGTCCTAGGGGCCCTGGTAGCGCTCGTACGCCCCCTCTTCATGCCCCTCTTCACCTCGGACTCCTCCGTCATCGACCACCTCACGCCCGTCCTGCTGGTCATCGCCCTGACCCAGCCCATAGCCGGCGTGGTCTTCGTCCTGGACGGCGTCCTGATGGGAGCCGGCGACGGCCCCTACCTGGCCGGCGCCATGCTCATCACCCTCGCGGTCTTCGCCCCCGCAGCCCTCCTGGTCCCCACCTTCGGCGGCGGCCTGACCACCCTGTGGTGGACCATCGCGGGCCTCATGATGACCGTCCGCCTCCTCACCCTCGCCCTACGAACCCGCTCCGGCCACTGGCTCATAACCGGCGCAGTCCGCCCCTAGAGCGCCCCGACCCCGGGCCCCGCAGCTCTGTTTTTTCCCCTGCCCCGCCCTTTCACCTCCCCCAGACTTCGTCCGGGAGGTGCCCCCACTCACAGGGGGAATGCCCCCGTATCCCCCGGTCAGGGGCGACCCAGAGCGGTCGTCTCGGCCACCCCTGGTGCCCCTTCCTGTTCAAGCTCGCTCGCGCTCGTCCTCAATTGCCGGACGGGCTTTATTTCAGGGCTGGTCCCGATACGGGCGGGGGAGTCCAGAGGGGGCGAAGCCCCTTTTGGCGGGGGGATTGCCGGGGGGCGGAGCCCCCCGACGCCCGGCCGGCGAGGCCAACGGGGAAAGGGGCGAAGCCCCATCAGTAACGGGAACGGGCTTCAACCCACAGGAACCACAACAGGGGACAAGGGGCGAAGCCCCAACAGGCGCAGGGCAGGCACGCAAATGAGGGCCGTACCCGAAACGGGTACGACCCTCATCACAACACAAGGCGACACAAAGCCACCGCAGCCTCAGGCCGCAGCAACCTCAACATCAACCTTCGCATCAACATCGGCATGCAACCGCACCGAAACCTGGTGCGCACCCAGCGACTTGATGGGCGAGCCCAGCTCAATGCGCCGCTTGTCCACATCGGGACCGCCGGACGCCTTGATCGCGTCAGCGATATCCGCAGGGGTCACAGAGCCGAACAGACGGCCCTGGTCACCAGCGCGGACAGTGAGGCCGACGCGCAGACCCTCAAGCCGGCCCTTGACCTCATTGGCCTGCTCGATCGTCGCGATCTCGCGAATCTTGCGAGCGCGGCGAATCTGCTCGACGTCCTTCTCGCCACCCTTGGTCCAGCGGATCGCGAAACCGCGCGGGACCAGGTAGTTACGGGCGTACCCGTCGCGGACCTCGACAACATCGCCGGCGGCACCGAGGCCGGAGACCTCGTTGGTCAGGATGATCTTCATGATTCGGTCACCCTTCCTTAGCGCGCGGTCGAGGTGTAGGGCAGCAGCGCCATCTCACGGCTGTTCTTCACGGCCGTGGCGACGTCACGCTGGTGCTGGGTGCAGTTGCCGGTGACCCGGCGGGCACGGATCTTGCCGCGGTCGGAAATGAACTTCCGCAGCAGGTTCGTGTCCTTGTAGTCGACGTAGGAGATCTTCTCCTTGCAGAACACGCAAACCTTTTTCTTCGGCTTGCGAGCAGGCGGCTTCGCCATTCTCTCTCTCCAATGATTCCAAGAAGTGTGTGGCTTACGAGCGCCTTACAGCCCCGCAGGGACTGGACCGAGGCCGAGGCCCGGACCAAAAAACTGGCCGGACACAGAGCCGGGGACACAGACCCGAGGGACCAGGCCCGAGGGACCAGACCCGCGAGGGGTCTAGAAGGGCGGCTCGTCCGAGTAGCCACCACCGCTGCCACCGCTGGAGCCGCCGCCCCAGCCGCCGCCACCGCCACCCTGGCCGCCTCCGGCCGGAGCGCCCGTGGCCCACGGGTCGCCCGCGGGTGCGCCGCCGCCCTGCTGACCGCCGCCGGGGCCGCCGCCCCAGCCGCCGCCACCCTGGCCGCCGCCGCCACCGCCACCGCCGCCGAAGCCGCCACCCTGACCGCTACGGCCTGCGGTCTTGGTGACCTTGGCCGTCGCGTTACGGAGGCTGGCGCCGACCTCGTCGACGTCCAGCTCGTAGACCGTGCGCTTGATGCCCTCGCGGTCCTCGTACGAGCGCTGCTTGAGGCGGCCCTGCACGATGACGCGCGTGCCCTTGGTGAGGGACTCGGCAACGTTCTCCGCTGCCTGCCGCCAGACCGAGCAGGTCAGGAACAGGCTTTCGCCGTCCTTCCACTCGTTGGTCTGCCGGTCGAAGGTGCGCGGAGTGGACGCGACGCGGAACTTCGCGACCGCCGCACCGGAAGGGGTGAAGCGCAGCTCGGGGTCGTCGACGAGATTGCCGACGACCGTGATGACGGTCTCGCCTGCCATGGGTGAACCTCTCGGCGGGGTGCTGCTGGCTGCTGTGGTGCTTGGTGTGCTGCTACTCGGTTCCCTGTTCCCTGCGAGGGGAGCCCTGGGAGGGGCTCGTCCTCAGTGGGTCGAGGGACGGAGGACCTTGGTCCGCAGGACGGACTCGTTCAGGTTCATCTGGCGGTCGAGTTCCTTGACCACAGCAGGCTCGGCCTGGAGGTCGATGACCGAGTAGATGCCCTCGGGCTTCTTGTTGATCTCGTAAGAGAGACGACGACGGCCCCAGGTGTCGACCTTCTCGACCTTGCCGTCGCCCTCGCGGACCACGGAAAGGAAGTTCTCGATCAGGGGGGAGACTGCGCGCTCCTCCAGATCGGGGTCGAGGATGACCATCACCTCGTAGTGACGCATGTGGAACCCACCTCCTTTGGACTCAGCGGCCACGGTCGTTCCGTGGCAGGAGGGTCGTGATGCGTTTCCGCGCCTCGGGTGTCCCGGGTACCGGTTCACTGTGACGGCGCAGACCGACCAGAGTACCCGCCTCGCGCCTTCCGGTTGAAATCCGGGGTGATCCCGGCGCAATCTGGACACCTCGGGTGTGAGCGGCCTTACAGTTCGCGCCGCGTTCTGCCAGGCCGCGCTCTATCAGGAGGTCCCGCATGGCACAGGTAGCAGGACGTCATCCCCTCTCCTTCCTCAACACGGACGGCAAGCCCCACCCCGTCGAGAATTCGTTCGCGGCCGTGACGATGCTGCTGGGAGCCCTGGCGGCCATCTCGTCGATCTGGACCGACCTGCACCTGCTCAGCTCCTGGGCAGGGCTCGCGGGCATCCTCACCGGAGCCTGGGGACAGATGATCTCCGCGACCACGGGTGAGCGGTTCGTCACGATCATCGGGCTCGGCGCGGCGGCCGTCGGCTTCTACCTGGGCATCGCGCACGGCGGCCTGCTCCCGTAGCCACCGACCGCCCGACCGCGCGGAACACCGGCGGCCGGGCGGTCGCACGCAACCCCGCCCACAGCTGACGCACCGAACACCGGCCCGGACGGTCACACGAAGCACCGGCAAAGCGAAGCACCGGCGAAAGCCCCGCCCCGGGGGAACATCCGGCCCCGCGCCGGGGAAACGCAAGCGCCTGCCCGGCGAACGCGCCACGCCCTGGGCCGAACGGGGTTTTGCGGGGCACAGTAGGCTTCCGGCGAGCATTACTCAGTTCGCCGGAGGAGCGTCCCGCAATGAGCCTGACCCTGAGGACCATCAGCCGAGAGCAGCATCTGGCGTATGTCCAGACCCTGCCCTCGGCCAGCCACTGTCAGGTGCCCGCGTGGGCGGACGTCAAGAACGAATGGCGGGCGGAGAACCTGGGCTGGTTCGACGAGCGGACCGGGGAGATGGTCGGGGTCGGACTGGTGCTCTACCGCCAGCTCCCCAAGGTCAAGCGCTACTTGGCGTACCTCCCCGAGGGACCGGTCATCAACTGGTACTCCCCGAACCTGGAGGACTGGCTCAAGCCGATGCTGGCGCACCTGAAGCAGCAGGGCGCCTTCTCGGTGAAGATGGGCCCGCCCGTGGTCATCCGGCGCTGGGACGCTGCCGCGATCAAGAAGGGCATCCAGGACCAGGACGTCAAGCGCCTGCGCGATGTGGAGGCCACGCACATCGAGCCGCGCGCCTTCGAGGTCGCCGACCGGCTGCGCCGTATGGGCTGGCAGCAGGGCGAGGACGGCGGCGCCGGCTTCGGGGACGTACAGCCGCGCTACGTCTATCAGGTGCCGCTGGAGGGCCGGTCCCTTGAGGACGTGCACAAGGGCTTCAACCAGCTGTGGCGCCGCAACATCAAGAAGGCCGACAAGGCCGGTGTACAGGTCGTCCAGGGCAACATGGCGAACCCGTACGACCTGGATGAATGGCAGCGGCTCTACGAGATCACCGCGGAGCGCGACAAGTTCCGCCCGCGCCCCAAGGCGTACTTCCAGCGGATGTGGAACGTCCTGAACTCCGAGGACCCCAACCGCATGCGGCTGTACTTCGCCGAGCACGAGGGCGAGCGCATCTCGGCTGCGACGATGCTGATCGTCGGCGGTCACGTGTGGTACTCGTACGGTGCCTCGGCGAATCACAAGCGTGAGGTGCGGCCCTCGAACGCGATGCAGTGGCGGATGCTGCAGGACGCGTACGCGCTGGGTGCGAGCGTGTACGACCTGCGGGGCATCAGCGACTCGCTGGACGAGACCGACCATCTCTTCGGCCTGATCCAGTTCAAGGTCGGCACCGGAGGGCAGGCGGCCGAGTACCTCGGCGAGTGGGACTTCCCGCTCAACAAGCTGCTGCACAAGGCGCTCGACATCTACATGTCACGGCGCTGACGCACGACCGCACCACCGCCCCTTGCCCCCTGACCTCCACACTCGACCCGGACCTCCACCCGATCCCAGAAAGGTGCCCTACCGGCCATGGCGCTCTCCCTATACGTCGACACCGATCGCTGGCGGGCGCACCAGCAGTCGCTGATCCAGCAGTTCCCGGGGATCGTCCCGGTCTGCAAAGGCAACGGCTACGGGTTCGGTCACGAACGCCTGGCCGACGAGGCCACCCGGTTCGGGGCTGATGTGCTGGCCGTCGGCACCACCTACGAGGCCGCCAGGACCAAGGACCTGTTCGGCGGCGACCTGCTGGTGCTGACCCCGTTCCGCAAGGACGAGGAGCCCGTTCCGCTGCCCGACCGCGCGATCCGTTCCGTCTCCTCGGTGGAGGGCGTGGGCCTGATGCGCGGCGCCCGCGTCGTCATCGAGGTGATGAGCAGCATGAAGCGGCACGGCGTCACCGAGGCCGACCTGCCGCGGCTGCACGCCGCGATCGACGAGGTACGCCTGGAAGGCTTCGCGATCCACCTGCCGCTGGACCGCGCCGACGGCTCGGATGCGGTGGAAGAGGTCATCGGCTGGATGGACAGGCTGCGCACGGCACGCCTGCCGCTGGAGACGATGTTCGTCAGCCATCTGAAGCCGGACGAGTTCGCGATCCTCCAGCAGCAGTTCCCGCAGACCAACTTCCGCGCCAGGATCGGCACCCGGCTGTGGCTGGGCGACCACGAGGCGACCGAGTACCGGGGCGCCATCCTGGACGTGACCCGGATCGCCAAGGGCGAGCGCTTCGGCTACCGGCAGGCGAAGGCGGCGGGTGACGGCTGGCTGGTGGTGGTCGCGGGCGGTACCTCGCACGGTGTCGGCCTGGAGTCGCCCAAGGCGCTGCACGGCATGACGTCCCGCGCCAAGGGCGTGGCCCGTGCGGGCCTGGCCACGGTGAACCGCAACCTGTCGCCGTTCACCTGGGCGGGCAAGCAGCGCTGGTTCGCCGAGCCGCCGCACATGCAGGTCTCCATCCTCTTCGTCCCCTCGGACTCGCCCGAGCCGAAGGTGGGCGAGGAACTGACGGCCAGCCTGCGCCATACGACGACGATGGTGGACCGCACGGTCGACCGCTGAGCACACAGCCCGCGTACGCCCGCACAGCGCCCTGAAACGCGCAGCACCTGACGCACAAGCGCACTGGACGGGCACCGGGCCGCAGCACACGGCGAAGGGGCCCGGGAGGACGTCACCACGTCTCCCGGGCCCCTTCTTCGCCTTCAGCGCCTCCAGCACCGCCGTCGGCTTCAGCGCCGACGACTCCGGCTCATCGCACCGCTCAGACGACGTCCTTGCCCTCGATGAAGTCCTGCACGTTCTGCCGCGCCTCGTCGTCGTAGAACTGCACGGGCGGGGACTTCATGAAGTACGAGGAGGCCGAGAGGATCGGGCCGCCGATGCCGCGGTCCTTGGCGATCTTCGCGGCGCGCAGCGCGTCGATGATGACGCCGGCGGAGTTCGGGGAGTCCCAGACCTCCAGCTTGTACTCAAGGCTGAGCGGCACGTCGCCGAACGCGCGTCCCTCCAGGCGGACATACGCCCACTTGCGGTCGTCGAGCCACGCGACGAAGTCGGAGGGGCCGATGTGCACGTTGTCGGCGCCCATGTCGCGGTCGCGGATCTGCGAGGTGACGGCCTGCGTCTTGGAGATCTTCTTCGACTCCAGCCGCTCGCGCTCCAGCATGTTCTTGAAGTCCATGTTGCCGCCGACGTTGAGCTGCATCGTGCGGTCCAGGATGACGCCGCGGTCCTCGAAGAGCTTGGCCATCACACGGTGCGTGATGGTCGCGCCCACCTGGGACTTGATGTCGTCACCGATGATCGGCACACCGGCCTCGGTGAACTTGTCGGCCCACTCCTTGGTGCCCGCGATGAAGACGGGCAGCGCGTTGACGAAGCCGACGCCCGCGTCGATGGCGCACTGCGCGTAGAACTCGACGGCGGACTGGGAGCCGACGGGCAGGTAGCAGACGAGGACGTCGGCCTGCGCGTCCTTGAGCGCCTTGACGACGTCCACGGGCGCCGCGTCGGACTCCTCGATGGTCTCGCGGTAGTACTTGCCGAGGCCGTCGTAGGTGTGGCCCCGCTGGACGGAGACACCGACGGGCGGCACGTCGGCGATCTTGATGGTGTTGTTCTCGCTGGCGCCGATGGCGTCCGAGAGATCGAGGCCGACCTTCTTGCCGTCGACGTCGAAGGCGGCGACGAACTCGATGTCGCGCACGTGATAGTCACCGAACTGGACGTGCATCAGACCCGGCACTCTGGCGTCCGGGTCGGCGTCCTTGTAGTACTCGACGCCCTGGACCAGCGATGCGGCGCAGTTGCCCACGCCGGCGATGGCTACGCGAACCGAACCCATTCCGGTTGCTCCCTGTGTGTTCTCGATGAGGCCCCGCTCACGCTGAGCCTCATGTGGTGGTGTCATCGGACGGATCCGGAACGGGATCCGAGGACTCGTGCTCTGTGGAGTGGCTCCCGCCGCGACCTGCTCGCTCGCTCTCGATGAGCTCGTTGAGCCAGCGGACTTCGCGCTCCACGGACTCCATGCCGTGTCGCTGGAGTTCGAGGGTGTAGTCGTCAAGTCGCTCGCGGGTACGGGCGAGCGAGGCGCGCATCTTCGCGAGCCTCTCCTCCAGCCGGCTGCGGCGGCCCTCCAGTACGCGCATCCGTACGTCGCGCGAGGTCTGGCCGAAGAAGGCGAAGCGGACTCCGAAGTGCTCGTCCTCCCAGGCATCGGGGCCCGTCTGGGACAGCAGGTCCTCGAAGTGCTCCTTGCCTTCGGCCGTCAGCCGGTAAACGATCTTCGCCCGGCGCCCGGCCAGCGGCGCCGCCTGTGCGAGCACGGGCTCTTCCGGCTGGCCGCCCGGCTCCTCGATCAACCAGCCCCGCTGCACAAGCGTCTTGAGGCAGGGATAGAGGGAGCCGTAGCTGAAGGCACGGAAGACGCCGAGCGAGGTGTTGAGCCGCTTGCGCAACTCGTATCCGTGCATCGGGGATTCGCGGAGCAGGCCGAGGACGGCGAATTCGAGGATGCCGGAGCGTCTGCTCATCTCGCCTCACCTCCGTCGTACTTCCGCTGACGCCGACCCATCCGATGCGTCCTTATCTCGCACTGATGTATCGACTCGATACATCACGACGATAGAACGAGCCCCCGGGAGCGACAAGGGCGGGGTCGGTGAAGGGGCTCACATCCCTGATTCGCAGCAGAAGGTTTGCGTCGATTGAGGGGATTACGCGCAAAGGAAGGTTTTGAAGCTGCGTAGTCTGTCCGCTGTGCAGACCACCACTGGGAACCATGCGACGCGAGTGAGCGTCCTCGTCCCGGGTGCAGTGCGTTCGAGTCCGGATACGCGGACAGGGCGTACTCGGGGGGACCAGAAGTCAACTGCCACCTTCAGGCGCAAGGGCCGCCTGCCCGAGGAGTAGCTGTTCCAATGAGCGGAAACCGTCGAAAGCCGCCGCAGGGGCGCGGCCGACGCGCAGCGCAGCCGCAGCCGCAGCCGTCTTCAGGCCGCAGGGGTGCGGAATCGCGCGGCGCCAGCCCCAGCGCGTACGGCAGCCGTGCGGAGGCCAGAAAGGCGACCCAGGGCGGGGGGCGGCGGCGGGCGGCTACCGCACACGGCCAGACGGGCCGCCGCGGCGGTGAACCGGCGCCCGAGCACAAGCGGTTCATCAACTACCCGCGGTCGGGGAAGCGCGGCGTGCGGCGCTGGCTCCCCTCGTGGAAGCTGGTGACCGGGTCGTGCCTCAGCTTCATAGGTCTGCTCATCGTCGCCTTCGCGATCGGTCTGTGGATGGTCGAGGTCCCCAACCAGGCGAAGGCGGAAGCCCGTTCGCAGACGAACGTCTACTACTGGGCGAACGGGGACCGGCTCGCCGTGGCCGGCGCCGAAGGGGAGAAGAACCGGCAGAACGTCTCTCTGGACCAGATGCCGACCGCGCTGCAGGACGCGGTGATCGCCTCGGAGAACTCGTCCTTCTGGGACGACTCGGGCGTGGACCCCATGGGCATCGCGCGCGCGGGCTTCAACATGGCGACCGGTGGTGACACACAGGGTGGTTCCACCATCACCCAGCAGTTCGTGAAGAACAACTATCTGTCGCAGGACCAGACCGTCAAGCGCAAGATGACGGAGCTGTTCATCTCCATCAAGGCCGGCGCGACGATGGACAAGCAGGACATCCTGGAGGGTTACCTCAACACCGCGTACTTCGGACGTGGCGCCTTCGGTGTCCAGGCCGCTTCCCAGGCGTACTTCGGCAAGGACGTCCACAAGATCAACGCCTCGGAGAGCGCCTACCTGACGACGCTCCTCAACGGCGCCGCCCTGTACGACCCCTACGAGGGCGACCGTAAGGCGAACGAGGCGCGCTCACTGAAGAAGTGGCGGTCCGTCCTCCACCGCGAGGCCGAGGTCGGCAAGATGTCCCGTTCGAAGGCGAACGAGATCATCAAGAAGGGCCCGCCGACGGTCAAGCCGCCGAAGAAGGCGATGGACAAGCGTGGCCAGAAGGGCTACCTGATCGACCTCGCCAACCGGTACCTGGTGAACAACAACGTCCTCAGCCGCGAACAGCTCAACCGCGGCGGGTTCCAGATCACCACGACGTTCGACAAGAAGAAGACGTTCGCGATGCGGGACTCCGTCAACGACGTCTACAAGAAGAACATCGACCCCAAGAAGCGCCCGAACCTGGACACGCATGTGCAGTTCGGAGGGGCGTCCGTCAATCCCAACGACGGCAAGATCGTGGCGCTCTACGGCGGCGAGGACTTCGTCAAGCACTTCACGAACAACGCCGACGACGCGGGTGTGCCCGTCGGCTCGACCTTCAAGCCGTTCGTCCTGGCCAGCGCCATGCGCGACGGTGTGCGCGACCGCAGCGGCGGCGAGACGCAGTCGGCCGACGAGCGTTCCCTGGTCAACCCGGACAGCAGCTACTACGACGGCCGGAACAAGCTGCTGATCCGCAACTACAACGGGACGATCTGGAAGAACAGGGAAGGCAAGTTCTGGCGGCAGACCAACGACGGCCACGAGGACTACGGCGACCCGGCGAACAACTACCGGATCAACTTGCGCGAGGCCATGGTCAAATCGGTGAACTCGCCGTATGTGCAGCTGGGCATGGACATCGGCATCCCCACCGTGCGCAAGGCCGCCGAGGACGCCGGGCTGCTGAATTCCAGCCTCAACAAGTCGAACAGCCCGTCCTTCTCGCTGGGTACCTCGACCCCGAGCGCGATCCGCATGGCGGGCGCCTACGGCACCTTCGCCGCGCAGGGCGAACGCAACGACCTGTACTCGGTGACGAAGGTCATCGACCAGGACGGCAAGAAGCTCACGCTTCCCGACCGTCACCGGGAGAACAAGTTCAGCCCGCAGGTGGCCAACAACGTCACCGACGTACTGACCGATGTCGTCGACCGGGGCACGGGTACGGTCGCGAAGGGGCTGGGCCGTCCCGTGGCGGGCAAGACCGGTACGACCGACGGCAACAAGTCGGCGTGGTTCGTCGGGTACACCCCGCAGCTGTCGACGGCCGTGGGCATGTGGCGGCTGAACGACGACGCCAAGGTCAAGAACCGTAAGTTCCTGGAGATGTTCGGCACCGGCGGCCAGGAGAAGATCCACGGCGCCTCCTTCCCCGCCACCATCTGGACTTCGTACATGCGCGAAGCCCTTGAGGGCACGAAGATCAGGCAGTTCCCCGACGCCCAGCCGATCGGCGACAAGGTGTTCGGCCCTGGCGCGAGCCCCAAGCCGACGCCTACCGAGCCCTCGACGCCTCCGCCGCCGAAGGAGACCGAGGACCCGTCGGACAAGCCGTCGGACAAGCCGTCGGAGTCTCCCCCCGACAAGCCCTCTGACTCTCCCTCCGACGACTGTCCGCCGCTCGACCCGAAGTGCCACGACGAGGGCCAGGACGGCGGCTCGGGGGAGCCTCCCAACGGGGGGAACGGCAACGGCGGGCCCGGCGGCGGTGATCCCGGCGGGGACACAGAGGGGCCGGGTGGTGATCCCGGCGGGGGCGACCCCGGCAACATCTTCGCCGGCCAGACCGGCGGCAACCGCAGGGACTAGCGACCGGGAGCGAGAAGGGGTGTGGGCCCGCTGGAATCAGCGGGCCCACACCCCTTTTCCGTCTCCGGCCGGAACTCTTCCGTCTCCGGTCAGCAGTCCTGTTCTCTGCCCCCGGTCAGAAGACCCGCTCCTGTCCCGGGCGCCGGGGGACCTGGCCGGTCAGGGACCCGAACTGCCCGGTCTCCCACGCGTGCTCATGCCTTGCCCTGGGTCCAGGGGCCGCAGTTGCCGTACTTCTTGGTCTTGGCGTTGCCGGTGCAGGCGCGGGTCAGCACCTTGTTGCCCTCGGTGAGGTTGTTGACGGCCTTGCGCGTCTTGCCTGCGCCCTTGGTGTTCCAGTAGGTCAGGTCGACGCCCCAACCGCCGGACTCCACACGGACGTCGAGCACGGCGGCCTTGCCGTCGCTGCGCATGTCCGTGAGGACGAAGGTGTCACCGGAGTGCACGAAGTTTCCCCTGGCGCCCTTGTCCTTGCTGATGCTCACGGGGGAGTTGTCCCCCGCGAAGGCGGACGTGGCTCCCGTGAGAACGAGCGCGCCGGCCGCCACGGAGACGATCGCGGCACGTGCTCCGGTCTTGCTGAACGCCATTCCTGGTTCCTCCCGTAGCTGTTGAGGAGCGCGACGTGTGCACGGTTCCGTCCTCCCCGCGCGCCCCTCCGGTCGATCGCAAATGATCTTAGGGAGGGTCCCCGGCACGCAGCAACGGCGCTCTTCCCGCACCCGGTGGTGACCGCCTTCGGCGGAACACGGGCGTGGGGCAGGATGGCCCCATGACGCGTGCGCACCCCGAACACCCCCACGCCCGGACCGCCGCCTCGCCCTCAGCTCCCGCCGCAGCCGTTCCCTCCGCCGTCCACCCCACCGAGCACGACGAGGTCGCTGCCGGGGCGAGCGAAGTGATCGGCGGTCCGCGGGGACGGCGCTCTTCAGGGGGAAGCTGGTGGTCACCGCTCCGGGTGATCGTCCTGGTGGCGCTCGGGATGTACGCGCTGGGCATGGTGCAGAAGATGCCCTGCTTCGACGGGAGCTGGTTCTCGGGCCAGACGGCGCAGTACGTCCACGCCTGTTACTCCGACATCCCGCACCTCTACAACGGGCGCGGCTTCGCCGACGGCTTCCTCCCGTACTTCGACCGTATCCCCGACCGGATCTCCGGCGGCATGGAGTACCTCGAATACCCCGTACTCACCGGTGCGTTCATGCAGCTCGCCGCACGGCTGACGATCGGCGGCGAGAACCTCCAGCAGGAGGAGCAGATCTACTGGCTCGTCAACGCGGGCCTGCTGATGGTGTGCGCCGCGATCCTCGTCGTCTGTGTCGTACGCACCCACCGCAACCGCCCCTGGGACGGCATGTTCGTCGCGCTCGCACCCGCGCTCGCGCTGACGGCCACGATCAACTGGGACCTGCTGGCCGTCGCGCTGACCGCGGCGGGGATGCTGCTGTGGTCACGCTCGCGCCCGTTCGCGGCCGGCATCCTGCTGGGCCTGGCGACCGCGGCCAAGCTGTATCCCGCGCTGTTGCTCGGACCCCTGCTGGTGCTGTGCTGGCGGGCCTGGCGCTGGCGGGCCTTCGGGTACGCGGCGGGTGGCGCGGCGCTGGCGTGGGCCTGTGTGAACGTGCCGGTGATGCTGTTCGCCTTCGACGGCTGGGCGAAGTTCTACGCCTTCAGCCAGGAGCGGCCCGTTGACTTCGGCTCGCTCTGGCTCATCCTCCAGCAGCGGACCGGACACTCGTTCGACGATGCCAATACGTACGCCATGATCCTGATGGCGGTCGGCTGCGCCGGCATCGCGGCCCTCGCCCTGTGCGCGCCCCGACGGCCGCGGCTGGCCCAACTCGCCTTCCTCGTCATCGCGTTGTTCGTGCTGACCAACAAGGTCTACTCGCCGCAGTACGTGCTCTGGCTCATCCCCCTCGCCGCGCTCGCCCGCCCCCGGTGGCGCGACTTCCTCATCTGGCAGGCATGCGAGGTCCTCTACTTCCTCGGCATCTGGATGTACCTCGCCTACACGGGCAGCGGCGACAAGCACCAGGGCCTCCCGCCCGAGGGCTACCAGCTCGTGATCCTCGCGCATCTGCTCGGAACGCTCTATCTGTGCGGCATGATCGTGCGCGACGCGCTCTTCCCCGAACACGATCCGGTCCGCAGGGACGACGGCTCCGACGACCCGGGCGGCGGCGTACTCGACCGCGCCCCTGACGTCTTTCTGCTCGGCCCGGCCCGCACGCTCCAGGAACAGCCGGCCACCCGCCCTGGGACCTACGTCAGGTGGGGCTCGCCGACGCCGTAGGTGATGTGGATGCCGTGGGTGATGTGGATGCCGTGGGTGACGTGGACGTCGCGGGCGACGTGAACGCCGTGGGGCGGACGGGCTTGGGCATCCTCAATGCCGTCGCTCGCCCTCCCCCATGCCGTCGCTTGGGTGCCCTCAATGCCGTCGGCAGCCCCCAACGGCACGCCGTTTCACGTGAAACAACGGAAGCGGGCTGTGTGAGGCTGTCCCCATGTCCGTCGCCAGAGACCTCCGCACCCTCCTCCGTTTCCCCGGCTTCCGACGGCTCCTGACGGTGCGACTCCTCTCCCAACTGGCGGACGGCGTCTACCAGATCGGGCTCGCCTCCTACGTCGTCTTCTCCCCCGAGAGCGAGACCTCGCCCGCTGCCATCGCCTCCGCCATGGCCGTACTGCTGCTCCCGTACTCCTTCCTGGGCCCGTTCGCGGGAGTGCTCCTGGACCGCTGGCGCAGGCGGCAGGTCCTCCTCTTCGGGAACGTACTGCGCGCCGTGCTCGCCGCGCTGACCGCCGCGTTGGTGCTCGGTGCCGTACCGGTCGCGCTCGTCTTCGTCTCCGCGCTCTGCGTCACCGCCGTCAACCGCTTCGTCCTCGCCGGTCTCTCCGCCGCGCTGCCCCGTGTCGTCGACGACAAGCGGCTCGTCATCGCCAACTCCCTCTCGCCGACGGCGGGAACCCTGGCCGCCACGCTCGGCGGCGGCGTCGCGTTCGCCGTGCGCCTGCTCTCCCCCGAGGGCGGCAGATCGGCCGACAGCCTCGTACTGCTCACCGGCGCCGGGCTCTATCTGCTCGGCGCCCTCGCGTCCCTCCGTATGGCCAAGGATCTGCTCGGCCCGGAGCCCGGTGAGGTGCAGCCCCGGGTGCTCGCCGCCGTCGCCAGCACCGTGCGCGGACTGATCGCCGGGCTCCGCCACCTCGCCGAACGCCGCACGGCCGCGTATGCGCTCGGCGTCGCCACGCTGATGCGCTTCTGCTACGGGGCGCTCACCATCACCGTGCTGATGCTGTGCCGGTACGCCTGGAACGCGACCGGTGCTGCCGACGACGGGCTGGGGCTCCTCGGGATCGCGCTCGGCCTCTCGGGGCTCGGCTTCTTCGCCGCCGCTGTACTGACCCCGACGGCCGTGCGACGGTTCGGCATCTTCGGATGGATGGCGCTGTGTGCCGGTGCCGCCGCCGTGCTGGAACCGGCGCTCGGGCTGCCCTTCGCCCCGGTACCGATGATGATCGCGGCCTTCGTCCTCGGGCTCGTCACCCAGGCCGCGAAGATCGCCACGGACACCGCCGTGCAGACCTCGGTCGACGACGCGTACCGGGGGAGGGTCTTCTCCCTCTACGACATGCTCTACAACGTCGCCTTCGTCGGCGCCGCCGGAGTGGCGGCCCTCCTGCTGCCGCCGGACGGCCGCTCGGTGTCCATCGTCGTCGGCGTCGCGGTGATGTACGCGGCGATCGCCCTCGCGGTGCTCCATGTTTCACGTGAAACAGAGCCGAGAACGGGATCGGGGTCAGGACCGGGACCGGGCTCGGGACCGGGCTCGGAGTCGGGCTCGGGACCGGGCTCGGAGTCGGGCTCGGGACCGGGCTCGGAGTCGGGCTCGGGGTCGGAGTCCGGGACAGGGCCGGAGCTGGAGCTGGAGCCGGAGCCGGGGCCGACACCCGGATCGAAACGGGGTGCTGAACCGGGTGCTGGACCAGGTGCTGGACCGGGACCTGGGCCCGGATCGGGCCCAGGCGCCGTCAGTCCTCCCGCTTCGCCGCCCACTCCTTGAGCGCGGCCACCGCGTCGTCGTACTCCATCGGGCCGTGCTCCAGCCGCAGTTCCAGCAGGTACTTGTACGCCTGCCCGACCACAGGGCCGGGGCGCACGTCCAGCACGCGCATGATCTCGTTGCCGTCCAGGTCCGGCCGGATCGACTCCAGCTCCTCCTGCTCCTGGAGCCGCGCGATGCGTTCCTCCAGGCCGTCGTAGGCACGCGAGAGCGCGTTGGCCTTCCGTTTGTTGCGCGTCGTGCAGTCCGAACGCGTCAGCTTGTGCAGCCTGTCCAGCAGCGGGCCCGCGTCCCGTACGTAGCGCCGTACCGCTGAATCCGTCCACTCGCCCGTGCCGTAGCCGTGGAAGCGCAGATGCAGCTCGACCAGGCGCGAGACGTCCTTGATCATGTCGCTGGGGTACTTGAGCGCGGTCATCCGCTTCTTGGTGAGCTTGGCGCCCACGACCTCGTGATGGTGGAAGGAGACGCGGCCGTCCTTCTCGAACCGCCGTGTCTTCGGCTTGCCGATGTCGTGCAGCAGCGCCGCCAGCCGCAGCGACAGGTCGGGACCGTCCTCCTCCAGGTCGATCGCCTGGTCCAGCACGGTCAGCGAGTGCTCGTACACGTCCTTGTGCCGGTGGTGCTCGTCCCGCTCCAGGCGCAGGGCCGGCAGCTCGGGCAGCACCCGGTCGGCGAGCCCGGTGTCCACCAGCAGCTGGAGGCCCTTGCGCGGGCGTGCGGACAGCAGCAGCTTGTTCAGCTCGTCCCGCACCCGCTCGGCGGAGACGATCTCGATACGGTCGGCCATCTCCTTCATCGCGCTGATGACCTCGGGCGCGACCTCGAAGTCCAGCTGCGCGGCGAAGCGCGCGGCGCGCATCATCCGCAGCGGATCGTCGGAGAAGGAGTCCTGCGGTGTCCCCGGCGTGCGCAGCCTGCGGGCTGCCAGATCCTCCAGGCCGCCGTACGGGTCGACGAACGTCTTGTCAGGCAGCGCGACCGCCATCGCGTTCACGGTGAAGTCCCGGCGTACCAGGTCCTCCTCGATGGTCTCGCCGTAGGAGACATCGGGCTTGCGGGACGTACGGTCGTAGATCTCCGACCGGTACGTCGTCACTTCCAGGACAAAGTCCGATTTCTTGATACCTACCGTGCCGAAGGCGATACCGACCTCCCACACCGAGTCCGCCCAGCGCCGTACGAGGGCGAGCACGTCCTCGGGCCGCGCGTCGGTGGTGAAGTCCAGATCGTTACCGAGCCTGCCCAGCAGCGCGTCCCGTACCGAACCGCCGACGAGAGCGAGCCGGAAACCGGCCTCCCGGAAGCGCTCCGCTAGGTCGTCCGCCACCGGAGAGACCCGCAACAGCTCGCTCACAGCACGGCGCTGCACCGCGCTGAGCTGCTCGGCTGCGGGTGAGGAGGCGGGCTCGGCTGGCTGCTGGGACTGGCTGTCACTGTTGGCGTTCGGCACAACAGCACAGGGTACGTTGCCCCCCACACGCGAGGTGCGCTGCGCCCGGTCGGACGCGTAACTGATCATGAGGTGGACGCGCGGCACTTCAGCCGTCCAGGCATCGTTACCATCAGGGATTCAGAACGGACGACCACCACCCACACCCAATCCACGACGACAGACGACGGGACGGACGAGCGCGTGGCCGAGGCGGCTGAGAGTCAGGCTCCCCCTGGTCCCGGGGGTGCGCACAGCACCGGAGCCGCCGGGAGAGCCGGCGCAGCCGAGGAGACCGCCACCGCGACGGAACGTCTGCGAACGGAACGCCCGCGAGGAGCGGCCCGCGTACGACTACGCCGCTGCACCCGCAAAGCCGCCACGGTCCTCCTCGCCACCCTCCCGATCCTCGCGGGCGTCCTCGCCCCCGCCTCCGCCTCACAGGCCGCGGCGCGCCCCTCCTCGGCACCGGCCGCGCCCGCAGCGGCCGGGGGCTCCCGCAGCGCCGAGGTCTCGGTGAACAGCGTCACCCCGTCCGTCCCCCAGGCCGGCGGCGACATCACGCTCTCCGGCACGGTCACCAACAACAGCCGGGCCACCATCGGCGGCGGCCACCTCGACGTCCGCACCGGCCCCACGCTCAACAGCCGCAGCGCCATCGAGCAGGCGTCACGCCGCAAGGGCTATGTCTCGGGCGCCGAGGGCAACGCGATCGGCGGCAAGCACACCGTGAAGGTCGGCGGGATGGCCCCCGGCATCAGCCGCCCCTTCACGCTCAAGCTACCGGTCAGCGCCCTCAACCTCGGCCCCGACGGCGTCTACCAGCTCGGCGTCTCCCTCACGGGCCGCACCAAGGCACGCCCGTACGACCAGATCCTCGGCATGGGCCGTACGTTCGTGCCCTGGCAGAAGGGGGGCATGGGCAACAAGTCCCAGTTCACCTACCTGTGGCCGGTCATGAGCACCCCCCGGCTGACCGCCGAGACCGAGTCCGACGAGCAGCAGACCCCGGTCTTCCCCAACGAGTCCCTGGCCAAGGAGCTGGCACCCGGCGGACGCCTCCAGCAGATGGTCGCGCTCGGCGACGACCTGCCGATCACCTGGGTCATCGACCCGGACCTGCTCGCGACCGTCGACCTGATGTCCCGGCGCTACCGCGTGAAGAAGGAGAACGGGACCGGCACCGTCGCGGGCAAGGGCTCGGAGTACGCGCGCAGCTGGCTCAACCAGCTGCAGAAGGCCGTGCGCGGCGAGGAGGTCGTCGCCCTTCCCTTCGGTGACCCCGACCTCGCCTCGCTGGCCCACCGCGGCAAGTACGTACGCGGGTCGCTCAGCCACCTGGGCTCGGCGACCGAGCTCGGCAGAACCACCGTCGAGACGGTCCTGCACACCAAGCCCAGCACCGATTTCGCCTGGCCGTACGAGGGCGCCGTCGACTCCTCCATCGTCGACGTCGCCACCTCGGCCGGCGCGCACAACGTCATCGCGCGCAGCGACAGCATGCGCGACCCCGGGCTCTCCTACTCCCCGACGGCGGCACGCCCCATCGGCAGCGGCAACACGGCGGTGGTCGCCGACGCGCGGCTGTCCACCGCCTTCCAGGGCGACATGTCCGACGCCGGCACCTCGTCGCAGGCCGTACAGCAGTTCCTCGCGCAGTCGCTCTCGCTGGCCCGCCAGATGCCGACCCGCGAGCGCAGCGTCGTCGTCGCGCCCCAGCGCATGCCGTCCGTCTCGCAGGCGCAGGCGATGGCCCAGGGGGTCAAGGCGCTCAACGACAGCGGGGCCTGGACCCAGAGCACCCGCCTTTCCGACGCCGCCAAGGCCAAGCCCGACCCGGGTGCGGGCACCCGGGTGCCGGGCCCCGGCTCCTACCCCGCTTCGCTGCGCAAGAGCGAGCTGCCGACCTCGGCGTTCGACCAGGTAAGGAGAACGAGGGAGACCCTGGAGGACTTCCAGGTCATCCTCAGCCGCGCCGACCGCGTCGTGCCGCCGTTCGGCAACGCCATAGACCGCGAGGTCTCCAACGCCTGGCGCGGCCACGCGGGCCAGGCGTCCGAGTTCCGCGACGACGTGCAGAGCTATCTGATGGGCCTGAAGAAGCGGGTGCGGCTCATCAAGAAGTCCAACATCACCCTCTCGGGCCGCGAGGCCACGATCCCCGTGACCGTGCAGAACAACCTCTTCCAGCGCGTCGACGGCCTGGTGCTGGAACTGCGGTCCAGCCGTATCGGCCTGGATGTGGGGGAGCGCCAGCGGGTCGTGGTGGACGGCGGCCACAGCCAGTCCCTCAAGTTCGCCACCACGGCACGCAACAACGGCCGCGCTTTCGTGAGCGCCCAGCTCTACACCAAGGAAGGCAAGCCCTACGGGAAAGAGGTGACCTTCGAGGTCAAGGTCACCTCCTACACCTCGACCGTGCTCCTCATCATCGCGGGCGGCGTCCTGCTGATGGTCCTCGCGGGCATCCGCATGTACACCCAGCGCAAGCGCAAGGGCCCGGCCCCCGACCCGGACGCGCTGCTGGAGACGGCCGAGGGAGAGAGCACGGACGGCCCGGGGAGCGGCGGCTCGGAAGGCGGCCCGGGGAGCGGCTCCGAGGACGAAGCGGAGAGCAGCACGGAGGCCGGCTCGCGGACCGATTCGCAGGTCGGCCCGCATACCGGTTCCGGGGACGAGGACGCGGAGAAGCCCTCCGGGACCGAAGAGCCGGAGTCGTCGGCATCGGAGACCGCCGAGCCGCAGGACCCCGTCACGCCGAAGGCCCCCGCCACGCCGAAGGCCCCCGCCGAGTCGAACGGCGGCGACCGGGAACGGGACCAGCGGGACGGCGAGGACGACAGGGACCCCAAGGACGGCAAGGGCGACGGCGGGGGCCCTGGCGACGACGGTGACTCCGGCAACGACGACGGTGGCGACCACGGCGACGACGGTGGCGGTGGCGACCACGGCGGCGACGACGGGAAGCCGGACAAAAGCAGCGACGGTGCCAAAGGCGACACCGACCGGCAAAACGGCAACCCCCCGGGGACGGGTGAGAAGGTGGACCGTTGAGTCAGCTGGGCGAACAGGGGCAGGGGTAGGTAGCGACGATGAACGCGCCGTATGGCGGCGACCGGGACCGGACTCCCGGCGACGGCTCTGGTCAGCCGGAGGACCCGTACGTGCGGGACGCGTACGCGCGCGATCCGTATGAGGAGCGCGACCCCTCGGCCCAGGACCCGGTGGACGAGGCACGCTACGACCGTGCCGCGCACCCCCCGCCACCGCCCGGCGCCGTGCAGGACCCGAACGCGCTCTACCAGCAGCCCGAGCCCGGGCCGCACGCGCCGAACCCCTATGTGTGGGCGCCGACCCCCGCGCCCGAGCCCGACGACGGGCCCTCGCGCAGGATGCCGTACGGCGACGATCCGTCGACCGTCCAGTTCACCGGCGTCGACGACCTCCTCGACGGCCCCCGCGCCGCGCAGCAGCCGCCCCCGCCCGCTCCGCAGCAGCCGCAGCAACCCCCGCAGGCCCCACAGCCCCCTCCGCCTGCACCGCCCGCACCGCCCGCACCGCCCGCACCGCACCAGCAACCCCCGCGGCCTCCGCAGCAGGGGAACGACGCCTTCGCTCACCTCTACCGCGACCAGGGAGCCCACCCGGGCCCCGACCCCGCGCAGCCCCCCCACCAGCAGCAACAGCCCGCTCAATCCCCGTACGGGCAGCGGCCACAGCAACAACCGCACCAGCCGCCGCCCCCGCACCACGGCCAGCAGCCACAGCATGGCCAGCCCCCGCAGCATCCGCAGCAGAGGGGACAGCCGCCGTTTCAGCCCGAGGCGCCCGAACCGGGTGCCCCCGGCGCGGCCGAGGAGCCCTCACCGCCCACGGTGAACCTGGGCACCGTCAAGCCGCCGCCACCCGTCCCGCCCGCACCGGCACCCCCGTCCGACGGCGGTGGAGGCGGCGGCCTTCTCAAGTCCAGCGCGATAATGGCCGCCGGCACGATGGTCTCCCGGCTCACCGGCTTCGTACGTTCCGCGATGATCGTCGCCGCGCTCGGCGCCTCGGCCCTCGGTGACAGCTATCAGCTCGCCATCACGCTGCCGACGATGATCTACGTCCTCACCGTCGGCGGCGGCCTCAACTCCGTCTTCGTGCCGCAGCTCGTCCGCGCCATGAAGGAGGACGGCGACGGCGGCGAGGCGTACGCGAACAGGCTGCTGACCCTGGTCGCGGTGATCCTCGGCATCATGGCGGCTGTCGCCGTCTTCGCCGCGCCCCTCCTGGTCCGCCTCATGTCGGTCAAGCTCGCCGACAACCCAGCGGCCAACGAGGTCACCATCACCTTCGTGCGCTACTGCCTGCCCTCGATCTTCTTCATGGGCATCCATGTGGTGATGGGCCAGGTGCTCAACGCGCGGGGCAGGTTCGGCGCCATGATGTGGACGCCGGTCCTGAACAACATCGTCATCATCGCCACGATCTCGATGTTCCTCGGGGTGTACGGCACGGCCGCCAGCTCCGAACTGGCCGTCACCACCATCCCGCCCGAGGGCATCAGGCTCCTCGGCGTCGGCACCCTGCTCGGCCTGATCGTGCAGTCGCTCGCGATGATCCCGTATCTGCGGGCAGCGGGCTTCCACATCCGGCCCCGCTTCGACTGGCGCGGACACGGTCTGGGCAAGGCCGCCAAGCTGGCCAAGTGGACGATCCTGTTCGTCCTCGCCAACCAGGCGGGCGTCCTCGTCGTCTCCCAGCTCTCCACCTGGGCGGGCGACACGGCGGCCCAGGAGGGCCACTCGGGCACCGGCTACATCGCCTACTCCAACGCACAGCTGATCTGGAACATGCCGCAGGCCATCATCACGGTCTCGGTGATGGCGGCCCTGCTCCCCCGGCTCTCCCGCTCCGCCGTCGACGGCGACACCGGCGCCGTACGCGACGACATCTCGCAGGGTCTGCGCAACTCCGCCGTCGCCATCGTCCCGATCTCCTTCGGCTTTCTGGCCCTCGGCATCCCGATGTGCCTGATGATCTACGGCTCCGCAGGTCAGGACGCCGCCCGTTCCATGGGCTACATGCTGATGGCCTTCGGCCTCGGCCTGATCCCCTACTCCGTGCAGTACGTCGTGCTCCGCGCCTTCTACGCGTACGAGGACACGCGCACACCGTTCTTCAACACCGTCATCGTCGCCGCGGTGAACGCCGCGGCCTCGGCTGCGTGCTTCCTGCTCCTGCCGCCGCGCTGGGCCGTCGTCGGCATGGCCGCCTCCTACGGTCTCGCCTACATCATCGGTGTGGGCATCGCCTGGCGCCGCCTGCGCAACCGGCTGAGCGGCGACCTGGACGGGCGCCGCGTGGTCCGTACGTACATCCGCCTCGCCGGCGCCAGCGTCCCGGCCACCCTTGCCGCCGGGGCAGCCGCCTACGGCATCATGCGGGTTCTGGGCAGCGACACCTTCGGAGCGGTCGCGGCACTTGTCGGGGGAGGGATCGTATTGGGCGCCGTCTTCGTCCTAGCTGCGAAGCGGATGCGAATTGAGGAAATGACAGCGATGCTCGGCATGGTTCGCGCCAGACTCGGACGATGAACCGGCGCATACAACCATCATTCGCCGCCGTGTGTCGTGCATAGCGGCGGAGTGTAGGCACAATTGTTTTTGGCTGTTTCAAGAAATGGCTGCTACGGATGGGGAGGCAGGAACGACGGTGGCGGAACGGAGCACAGCCGCTGTCGGCGTGGCCGAGACGAGCGGTGAGAACGGCGAACCGCTGACCGCCCAGCAGGACGGCGGAGCCACGAGCGACGGTGCGACGGACGCGAAGGACGGGCCCAACAGCGGCACCGAACTCTCGGAGGAGTCACCGGCAGATTCCACCGCCCACTCCCCTGACCGGGACGAACCCGGGGACGACCCCGCACCCGAAAGCGCCGAAAAGGCAGCGGCCGGGTCGGAAGCCGCAACCGGGCCCTCCGGGACCAGGAGCAGCGAGGGCCCCGCAGCCGGGGGGCCCACAGCCGAAGGACCCGTAGCTGAGGGACCCGTATCCGAGGGCCCCGCGGCCGAAGAGGCCGTATCCGAAGAGGCCGCGGCAGTACGGGCCGAGGAGGCCAAGGGGCGCGAGGAGCCCGGTGAACCAGGCGAGCCGGGCAGGCCGGGCAAGCCCGGAGACAGAGCCAAGTCCGGACCCCAGGGCGGCCCGACGGACGCTCCCGCCTCCCCCGTGAGCGCCGCGTCGTCCGAGAATCCCGCCTCTTCCGCGCCCTCCACCGAAGAATCCGACGAGCCCGCCGAAGCCGACGAGCCTGCCGGGACCGCCGGGACCGCGGGACCCGACGAAGCCGAAGCTGCCGATGCAGCCGACGAACCCGCTCCCGAGCTGCACAGCGGCCACAAGCTCGCCGGTCGCTACCGTCTTGAGGAGTGCGTCACCCGCCTCGACGGCTTCAGCAGTTGGCGTGCCGTCGACGAGAAGCTGCGCCGCGCCGTGGGCGTCCATGTGCTGCCGGCCGTACACCCGCGTGCCCGCCATGTGCTCGCCGCCGCACGCTCCGCCGCGCTCCTCGGCGACCCCCGCTTCGTCCAGGTCCTCGACGCGGTCGAGGAGGACGACCTGGTCTACGTCGTCCATGAGTGGCTCCCCGACGCCACCCCGCTCGACGAACTCCTCGCCACCGGCTCCCTCGACCCGCACGAGGCGTACCAACTCGTCAGCCAGCTCGCCCAGGCGCTCACCGCCGCACACCGCGAGGGCCTCGCACATCTCCGCCTCACCCCCACGTGCGTGCTGCGTACGGGCATGGGCCAGTACCGCATCAGGGGCCTCGCCGTGAACGCGGCCCTGCGCGGCGTCACCAGCGAGCACGCGCAGCGGGACGACACCGAGGCCATCGGCGCGCTGCTGTACGCCTCGCTGACCCAGCGCTGGCCGTACGAGGACGACGCGCACGGCCTGCCCGGCGTCGGCACCCTCGCCAAGGGCACGCTGCTCGCGCCCGACCAGGTACGCGCCGGTGTCCACCGTGGCCTGTCCACGCTGGCCATGCGCGCCCTCGTCAACGACGGCGCCACCGCTTCGCGCCAGGAACAGCCCTGCGCCACCCCGGAGGAGCTGTCCAAGGCCGTCGCGTCGATCCCCCGCATCCGGCCGCCCGAGACTGCCTTCACCGCGCCGCCGCCCTACCAGCGCACCACGTACCAGCAGGGTGCCTACGGTCCGGGAGGCCCGGGCAACGGCGCCGCACCGGGCGGCCCCGCCGCGCGACCGGCCGCTGAACCGCCCGCGCCCCCGGCCCTGCCGGGACGTACGGGCAAGGTCCTGAAGTGGGGTGTCTCGGCGCTGCTCATCGCCGCGCTGGGGCTGGGCAGTTGGCAGGTCGCCGACGCGCTGCTGAAGGGCGAGCCGCCCAAGGACGAGCCCAAGCAGGCGCACGCTCCGCAGCCCACTCCCGTCGGCAAGCCGATCAAGATCGTGGACGCGAACGACTTCGACCCGGAGAGCCAGGACGGTTCGGAGAACCCGGACAAGGTGAAGGACTCCTACGACGGAGACGCCGGCACCTACTGGCTCACGAGCAAGTACATCGGCCGCCCCAACTTCGGCAACCTCAAGTCGGGCGCCGGCGTCATCTACGACCTCGGCAAGTCGCAGCAGGTCAGCAAGCTCAAGGCCGACTTCATCGGCAAGACCTCGGCGAGCTTCTACGCGGCGCCCAAGGGCGCCAGCTCCATGCCGACCACGCTCGACGGCTTCAAGAAGGTCACCAGCGGCTCAGGCGACCATCTGAACCTCAAGGCCAAGAAGCCGGTCAAGACGCGCTTCGTACTCCTGTGGCTCACCAAGCTCCCGCTCACGAACGAGGGCAACTACCGTGGTCGCGTCACGGAGGTCCAGGTCATCAGTTGAGACCGCGGACACCGCTCCGGACGGCAGGGCGCCGGAGCGAGGGGAGGGGCTGATGGCGAGCGACGACGTGACGCGCCGTCCACCGCACACGGAAGCCGCAACGAGCGGCAACGTCACCGTGGCGGACGACCGCGACCTGCTCGCCCGTCACGTCGCCGGTGATGCCGACGCCTTCGGTGAGATCGTCCGCCGCCATCGCGACCGCCTCTGGGCCGTCGCCCTGCGCACCCTCGGGGACCGCGAGGAGGCGGCGGACGCCGTACAGGACGCCTTCATCTCCGCGTACCGCGCGGCACACACCTTCCGCGGCCAGTCGGCGGTGACGACCTGGCTGCACCGCATCACCGTCAACGCCTGCCTGGACCGCGCCCGCAAGGCGGCTTCCCGCCGCGCCTCGCCCACCGACGACACCGAGCGCCTGGAACAGCTCCTTGAGCCGCACGAGTCGGCGGCAGGTCCCACGGAACGGCAGGACCTCCACCGCCAGTTGATCGCCGCGCTCTCCGAGCTGCCCGTGGAACAGCGCGCCGCGCTCGTACTCGTCGACATGCAGGGCTATCCGGTGGCGGAGGCGGCCGAGGTTCTCGATGTCGCCGTCGGCACCGTCAAGAGCCGCTGCGCACGCGGTCGCGCGCGCCTGCTGCCCCTCCTCGCTCACCTGCATCCGAACGGCGCCGGAGGGGGTACCCCACCCTCCGGCAGGGGAAGGAACCGGACTCAGGGGACATCCGTCCCAGCAGCGAGAGATGTTCCTGAGGACGTTCCTGAGGACAGCACCGGATCCGGGGCCGTGAAAGGAGGAGGGGGACAGGCATGACATCGACTCCTTCCACGTCCGACGCATCCGGTCAGGACGAGCACCCGGAAGTCACCGAGATCTCAGCCCTCACCGAGGGGATCCTGCCCGTCGAGCGGCAGGAGGCCGTTCGCACCCATCTTTCGCACTGCGAGCTGTGCGCCGACGTACGTACCTCACTGGACGAGATCCGCGACACGCTCGGCACCCTGCCTGGCACGGTCCGGATGCCGGAGGACATCGCGAGCCGGATCGACGCGGCGCTCGCCGCCGAAGCCCTGCTCGACGCAACTGTCCCCCCGGCCCGAGACCCGGACGGGGACCCCGACGCAGACGCCGATCCCACCGCCACCGCCACTGCCCCCGTCTCCGTTTCACGTGAAACGGAGCGCGAGGAGCGCCAGGATCACCCGGAGCGCTCGGGCACCCCAGACCACCTGGAGAGCCCGGAGCCCGAAACGGCGGCCCCGGCAGCCGCGGCCGAGTCGCGCCCCAGCTCCGCCGACGCCGCCGACGCCGCCGACGATGCCGCTGTCCCCGACCCGATCGACGCCGGTTCCGCCGACGCCACCCCCCTTGACGCCGGCCCGCTCACGGCCGGTGCCGCTCCTGCCGACGCCGACCCGCTCACGGCCGACGCCGCTCCCGTGGACGCCGGCTCTGCCGGAGACCCCGCCCCCGCCGATGTTTCACGTGAAACACGGAGCTCCGACCGTCCGCCCGGACACGCGTCCGGCGCCACAGGGCCGGGGCGTGCCTCCCGTACGAGCGGACGACGCCGGGCCCGGCGCTGGCGTACGGCCACGCTCATCGCCGCTGCCTCGGTCGCCGTACTCAGCATCGGCGGCATCACGATCCAGTCGCTCAGCGGCAACCCCCAGGGGGTGGAGGCCAGTTCGGACCAGGCGTCCAAGGACGGCTCCGGGAAGAGCGCGAAGTCCGACGCCGAGGGTGACCGTCAGCTGAAGCAGCGTGTCCAGAGTCTCCTCGCCCGCCAGGACAGCGGTGCCCCCTCAGAGAGCGGATCGAACGCGGAGCCGGGGAAGCCCTCCGACCCGCCGACGGTCGACACCAAGCGGAGCCCCAGCGGGGACACCACGCTCCGGGAGGACAGGGCCGGCGGCATGGGCGCAGCCCCCTCCTGTGTCCGCGACGGCATCCACCGCGACGAGAGCCCGCTCGCGGTCGACGCCCACGCCTCGTACGAGGGCCACTCCGGATACCTCCTGGTGCTGCCGCACGAGGGCGGTGATCCCCGGCGCGTTGACGCCTATGTGGTCGACCCGTCCTGCGTGAGCGCGGACCCGTCAGGCCCGGGAAAAGTGCTCCTCAAGCGCACGTACCCGCGCGGGTGACACGCCCTCGTGGCACGGGAATGTCTGCCCCGTAGGATCCGTTGGATGAGGTGAAAGCCTCGGCAGAAGATCCCGGTAAGCAGTCGGCAGACAAGGAAGACTCCCGTGAGCGACGTCCGTAACGTCATCATCATCGGCTCGGGCCCCGCCGGATACACGGCCGCGCTCTACACCGCACGCGCGTCGCTGAAGCCGCTGGTGTTCGAAGGCTCCGTGACCGCAGGCGGCGCGCTGATGAACACCACCGATGTGGAGAACTTCCCCGGGTTCCAAGAGGGCATCATGGGCCCGGAGCTGATGGACAACATGCGCGCCCAGGCGGAGCGTTTCGGTGCCGAGCTGATCCCGGACGATGTCACCAGCGTCGACCTCTCCGGTGAGATCAAGACCGTCACCGACTCCGCAGGCACCGTCCACCGTGCGAAGACCGTGATCGTCAGCACCGGCTCCCAGCACCGCAAGCTCGGACTGCCCATGGAGGACGAGCTGTCCGGACGGGGCGTCTCGTACTGCGCGACCTGCGACGGCTTCTTCTTCCGCGAGCAGAACATCGCCGTGATCGGCGGCGGCGACACGGCGATGGAGGAGGCGACCTTCCTCTCCCGCTTCGCCGACTCGGTGACCATCGTCCACCGCCGCGACACCCTGCGTGCCTCGAAGGCCATGCAGGAGCGCGCCTTCGCCGACCCGAAGATCAAGTTCGCGTGGAACAGCGAGGTCGCCGAGATCCACAGCAAGGAGGGCAAGCTCTCCGGGCTGACGCTGCGGGACACCGAGAACGGCGAGACCCGCGAGCTGGACGTGACCGGCCTGTTCGTCGCCATCGGCCACGACCCCCGCGTCGAGCTGTTCCAGGGGGTGCTCAACCTCGACGAGGACGGGTACCTCATGGTGGATGCGCCCTCGACCCGCACCAACGTCCCCGGCGTCTTCGCGGCAGGCGACGTCGTTGACCACACGTACCGGCAGGCCATCACCGCGGCCGGCACCGGCTGCTCCGCCGCGCTGGACGCCGAGCGCTATCTCGCCGCCCTCAGCGACAGCGAGCAGACCCCCGAGCCGGAGAAGGAGACCGCGACGGTCTGAGCGGAAGCCCAAGGGCTCCGTCCACACCTCGCACCCTCCGCCGCGCTCGCCACCTGTAGCACCTGAAGCACACCAAGAAAGAGGAGAACCGCCATGTCCGGTGCCACTGTGACCGCGACCGACGCCGACTTCGATGAGGTCGTCCTCAAGAGCGACAAGCCTGTGCTGGTCGACTTCTGGGCGGCCTGGTGCGGCCCGTGCCGTCAGATCGCTCCGTCGCTGGAGGCCATCGCGGCCGAGCACACGGAGAAGCTGACGGTCGTGAAGCTGAACATCGACGAGAACCCGGGCGTGGCCGCCAAGTACGGCATCATGTCGATCCCGACGATGAACGTCTACAAGGGCGGCGAGGTCGTCAAGACCATCGTCGGCGCCAAGCCGAAGGCCGCCATCGAGAAGGACCTCGCCGAGTTCATCGGCTGAAGGACACCGCTCACCGGCCTGTGGGGTCGCCGTTTCACGTGAAACGGCGACCCCACAGCTGTTTTCCCCCACGCGAGCGCCGTCTTCTGCCCGACCCGCAAGCGGACCGGTCGGCCCTCAACTGTTTCCTCAACTAGAGCGGCCGGAGCGCGGGTTCCTTCTGTACGGCACCCAGCAGCTGATCCAGCGCCCGCTCCATGTCCTCACGCCACGACACGGTCGAGCGCAGTTCGAGCCGGAGACGCGGATAGCGCGGGTGCGACCGTACGGTCTTGAAGCCGACCGCCAGCAGATGCTCGGCGGGCAGCAGACAGCTCGGTTCCTTCCAGCGCGCGTCCCCGAACGCCTCGATGGCCTTGACCCCCCGCCGCAGCAGATCCTTCGCCACCGTCTGCACGATCACCCGCCCCAGTCCCTGCCCCTGGAAGCCCGGTGCCAGCCAGGCCGTCATCAGCAGCACGGCATCGGGCGAGACAGGGCTGGTGGGGAAGGCGAAGGAGCGCGGCACGTACGCCGGGGGCGCGTAGAGAACGAACCCGACGGGCGCCTCGTCCACCCGCACGACCCGCCCGCAGGAACCCCACTCCAGCAGCACGGCCGAGATCCAGGCTTCCTTCTCCAGATCCGGCCGCCCCGTCTTCGCCGCCGCCTCACCGCTGACCGGGTCCAGCTCCCAGAAGACACATGCGCGGCAGCGCTTGGGCAGATCCGGGAGGTTGTCCAGCGTAAGCGGAACGAGCTGTCGCCCCATGGATCCATCGTATCCACGGGGCGACAGCTCGTCGGCGGCTTTTGCGGCTCTACGCCTCTTTGGAAGCCCCCTCCTTGGAGACCCTCCGCGATTCCTCGGATGCCCGCTCCGGGGAGATCGCCTCGCCGGACGCCCCCTCCTCGGAGTCGCCGTCTGCGGAGGCCGTCTCGTCAGGGTCCGTCAGCTGCTGTTCCAGCACCCGGCCCTCGCCCGGGGCCAACTGGCCCAGGATGCGCTCCAGATCGTCCATCGAGGCGAACTCAACAACGATCTTGCCCTTCTTCTGCCCCAGGTCGACCTTCACCCGGGTCTCGAAGCGGTCCGAGAGCCGGCCTGCCAGGTGGTCCAGCGCGGGGGAGACCCGTGCGCCCGCCCTCGGGCCCTTGGACTTCTGCGAGCTCTTCGGCTTGCTGCCCAGGAGCGTCACGATCTCCTCGACCGCCCGTACCGACAGCCCTTCGGCCACGATCCGATGCGCGAGCCTGTCCTGCTCCTCGCCGTCCTCCACGGACAGCAGCGCCCGCGCATGCCCGGCCGAGAGCACCCCGGCCGCCACCCGACGCTGCACCGAAGGAGAGAGCCGCAGCAACCGAAGCGTGTTCGACACCTGCGGACGCGAGCGGCCGATACGGTCCGCGAGCTGATCGTGCGTGCAGTTGAAGTCCTTGAGCAACTGGTCGTAGGCGGCTGCCTCTTCCAGTGGGTTCAGCTGCGCCCTGTGCAGGTTCTCCAGCAGTGCGTCGAGCAGCAGCTTCTCGTCGTCCGTAGCGCGAACGATCGCGGGAATCCGCTCCAGCCCCGCCTCACGGCAGGCCCGCCAGCGGCGCTCGCCCATGATCAGTTCATACTGCTCAGGGCCTGTCTGCCGTACGACGACGGGCTGGAGCAGGCCCACCTCCTTGATGGAGGTCACCAACTCGGCCAGAGCGTCCTCGTCGAAGACCTCACGCGGCTGGCGCGGGTTCGGGGTGACGTCCCCGATCGGGATCTCGGCGAAGTGCGCTCCGGCCACCTCGCCGCCCGCCGCATCGATCACATCGTCCATGCCGCCCGGCGAATCGGTTTCACGTGAAACGGCGGCGCCGTTGCGCTCAGCGCCGTTCCGGTCGCTCCCGTTGCGCTCGGTCCCGTTCCGCTCGGTCCCGTTCCGCTCGTCGCTCTGGCTGTCGGCCTGTGCCAGCGCCGCCACTTTGGCAGCCGCCACCCCGCGGGAGCCGCGCTCCGGTGTGAGGACGGGAACGGCGCTGGGGGAGGTGGACGCCTGCCCCGTGCCCGACTGCACCGGGCCGCCCTGGCTCTCCTTCTGTGCCGGCTCCGCGCTGTCCGCAGAACTGGGCGCGGCCGGGATCAGCGCACCGAGCCCTCGCCCCAGGCCCCTACGTCGCTCGCTCACTGAGTCCCCTCCGACATACTGCCGTGCTGTTGTAGCTGCTGTTCTTGTGACTGCTGAAGCTGTCGCTCGTGCTGTGCCTGCTGTGCCTGCTCGACATGCGGGTCCCGCAGCGCGATCTCCCGGGCCGCCTCCAGATAGGAGAGCGAACCGCTGGAGCCCGGGTCATAGGTGAGCACCGTCTGTCCGTAGCTGGGCGCCTCGGAAATCCGGACCGAGCGCGGGATGTTGGTCCGCAGGACCTCTCTGCCGAAGTGGCTGCGCACCTCCTCCGCCACCTGCGAAGCCAGCCGCGTACGGCCGTCGTACATCGTCAGGATGATCGTCGAGACATGCAGCTGGGTGTTGAGGTGCCCGCGCACCAGCTCCACGTTCCGCAGCAGCTGGCCGAGCCCCTCCAGGGCGTAGTACTCGCACTGGATCGGGATCAGCACCTCGGCCCCCGCGACCAGTGCGTTCACGGTCAGCAGGCCGAGTGAGGGCGGGCAGTCGATGAGGATGTAGTCCAGCGGCTGCTCATATGCCTCGATGGCACGCTGAAGGCGGCTCTCCCGCGCGACCAGCGACACCAACTCGATCTCCGCACCGGCGAGATCGATGGTGGCGGGCGCGCAGAAGAGCCCCTCCACGTCCGGCACCGGCTGCACGACCTCGGAGAGCGGCTTGCTCTCCACCAGGACGTCGTAGATCGACGGCACCTCGGAGTGGTGGTCGACCCCCAGCGCGGTGGAGGCGTTGCCCTGAGGGTCGAGGTCGACCACCAGGACACGGGCGCCGTGCAGGGCCAGCGAGGCGGCGAGGTTCACCGTCGTCGTGGTCTTGCCGACGCCACCCTTCTGATTGGCGACGACCATGATCCGCGTCTGGGCCGGCCTGGGGAGGCCCTCGCCCGCGCGGTTCATCGCCTCCACCGCCTGCTGGGCGGCGCGGCCGATCGGTGTGTCATCCATCGGGGGCGGCGTTTCACGTGCCGCGTCACCGCGGGGGGGCATCCCTCCCGCGCTGGTATCCCCTGGTTCGGACCGGGGGCCGGGGACCGGATCGGTCATCGGTCCCGCGATGTTGGCGTCGGACCGCAACGGTTCACTCTCCTCAACATCAGGCTCGCTATGAACAGAGCCTCCCATGCTTTCGGTCCCATGAACCAGCGAGCCCCGCTCCGTTGTGGACGAATCCACCCCGGAACGGGGCTCATAGGCGGTGCGGCCACGCGCTCCGGCGGCGGCGCGGCCCCTGCTGATGATTCCGTGCAGAAGTGAGCGGCGTTTCACGTGAAACACGATGCACGCGCCCTGCGGACATCGAGCCGCGACACTCCGTCATGCGTAGTCTTAAGGGCTTTTATGGAGTAAGGGGACCCCGTGGGGTCCCCTTACCTACGACGTGACAATGACCGGCGCCCATACCTCCGCACGAGCCAGGAGCGACGGCCGCTGTCGGCGCCTGCTTCCGCCTCAGCGCCGACGGCGCCCAGCGCGCGGGGAGCGACTCCCCGCACGGGCCACCTTCGCCGCCTTGGCCCGCTTGGCCGCGAAGCGCACACCGCCGGGGCTCTCGCCCACACGGGCACGTACGACCGTGGAGAGCGGGTCCACCACGCCCTCGCCGATCTGCTCCACGGTGGTCTCCACGACCCCGAGCTTGTGCAGCGCGTCCCGGGCCGTCCTGACCTCGTCCTCGGCCGTGTCGCCCTTGATCGCCACCATCTCGCCGTACGGCCGCAGCAGCGGTACGCCCCAGCCGGCCAGCCGCTCCAGCGGCGCCACGGCACGGGCCGTCACCACATGCACGGGCGGAAGCGTGCCCAGCACCTCTTCGGCGCGGCCCCGCATCACCGTCACATGGTCCAGGCCCAACAGCTCCACGACCTCCTGCAGGAAGGTCGTACGGCGCAGCAGTGGCTCCAGCAGCGTGATCTTGAGGTCGGGCCGTACGAGCGCCAGCGGAATGCCGGGCAGCCCGGCCCCCGAACCCACGTCGCAGACCGTCACGCCCTCGGGCACCGCCTCGGACAGCACCACGCAGTTCAACAGGTGGCGCTCCCACAGCCGCGGCACCTCGCGCGGGCCGATCAGCCCACGCCGTACGCCCACATCGGCCAGCAGCTCGGCGTAACGCTCCACATCGGGCAGGCTCTCACCGAAGACCTTGCGTGCGGCCTCCGGAGCAGGCCCGAGCCCGAGCCCGTCCTGCTCCTCCGCTTCCGGATCCTCCGATCGCTCCGTCACGGGAGCACGACCACGCAGCGCTGCGGTTCCTCGCCCTCGGACTCACTGCGCAGTCCGGCGGCCTTCACCGCGTCGTGGACAACCTTCCGCTCGAAGGGCGTCATCGGCCGCAGCTTGACCGGCTCGCCGGTGCTCTCCGCCTCCTGCGCCGCCTTCGCGCCCAGCTCCGCCAGCTCCTCACGCTTGCGCGCGCGGAACCCGGCGATGTCCAGCATGAGCCTGCTGCGGTCGCCGGTCTCGCGGTTCACGGCGAGACGGGTCAGCTCCTGAAGTGCCTCCAGGACCTCACCATCCCGGCCGACCAGCTTCTGCAGGTCACGGGCCGAGCCCTCGCTGATGATCGACACCGCTGCGCGGTCGGCCTCGACGTCCATGTCGATGTCGCCGTCCAGATCGGCGATGTCGAGAAGTCCTTCGAGGTAGTCGGCCGCGATCTCACCCTCCTGCTCCAGGCGGGTCATGGTGTCGGTGCCCTCTTCGGGGGCAGTCGTGTCCGTCACGGCGGGGACTCCTTCGGTGCTCACTTCTTGGACGGGTGCTTGGGGCGCTGCGGGCCCTTGCGCTGCTGCCCGGACTTCTTCTGTCCCGACTTCTGCTGGCCCTGCTGCTTCTGGCCGGACTTCTGCTGGCCTGTCTGCTGCTTCTGACCCGACTGCTTCTGCTGCGAGGGCTTGGGCCCGGCCTTCTTCTCGCTGTCCTTCGCCGTCCCCGTCTCAGCGGTCGTGTCCTGCTTCTCCAACGAGTGGGCCGCGCCGTCCTTCACCGCACCCGAAGCCGCCGTGCTGGCTGCGCCCGTACCGGTCTGGCGCCGCGACTTCGGCTGCCGCTTGGGCTGCTGCCGCTTGGCTCGGGCCGCCTCGACGGCCTCGCGCGCCTCGACCTCCTTGGGGTCCTCCTTGAGCTTGCCCGCCTTGCGCAGCTTCTCCTGGCGCTCGGTGAAGGCACGGGAACCGGGAGTCGGGTTGCGCTTGATCACGAAGAGCTGCTGGCCCATGGTCCACACGTTGGTGGTCAGCCAGTAGATGAGGACACCGACGGGGAAGTTGATGCCGAAGACGGCGAACATGATGGGGAAGACGTACATCAGCATCTTCTGCTGCTGCATGAACGGCGTCTTGACCGTCAGGTCGACGTTCTTCGTCATGAGCTGACGCTGCGTGTAGAACTGCGACGCCGACATCATCACGATCATGATCACCGTGACGACGCGGATGTCGGTCAGCGAGGCGGACAGCTCGTGCGCCTTGGAGGCGCTGTCCATGAACTTCGCGGCGATCGGAGCGCCGAAGATCTTGGCGTTCTGGGCGCTTTCCACCTGCGAGTTGGTGAGCACACCGACCGGGTTGTTCCGCGCGATGTGGTTCAGCACCTGGAAGAGGGCGATGAAGAACGGCGACTGCGCCAGGATCGGCAGGCAGCTGGAGAGCGGGTTCGTACCCGTCTCCTTGTAGAGCTTCATCATCTCTTCGCTCTGGCGCTGCTTGTCGCTCTTGTAGCGCTCCTGGATCGCCTTCATCTTCGGCTGGAGCGCCTGCATGTTCCGGGTCGACTTGATCTGCTTCACGAACAGCGGGATCAGGCAGATCCGGATCAGCACCACCAGAAAGAAGATGGACAGACCCCAGGCCCAACCGCCGTCCTCGTCAAAGACCAGGCTGAACAGCGAATGGAACTGGACGATGATCCAGGAGACAGCGTAATAAAGAGGACTCAGGATCGTGTCCACGAATCAGGCTCCTTGGGCGTTGGACTGGGTCCGGTGCTGCCAGCGGGACCGGATCCGCTGGTGCCATACCGGGTGCTTCCGGGCGGGGACGTGGTCGACGCCACCTGGCGACCACGGGTTGCAGCGCAGAATGCGCCAGGCCGTCAGTGCGGTTCCCTTGACGGCCCCGTGGCGGTGGATGGCCGTGTAGCCGAAGTGCGAGCACGACGGGTAGTACCGGCAGACCGGGCCGAGCATCGGGCTCACAGTCCACTGGTACAGCTTGATCAACCACAGCAGCGGGTACTTCACTGAGCTCTCCCTCCCGGTCTGCGGCCGGGGGTTCGGGGGTCGCCCCCCGAGGATTCGGAGCACGGGGACCCTCCAAGCAGCCTCCGCAGCGCGGTGTCCAGATCCCGGACCAATGCTGCGTGGTCCGCCTCTCCCGCGCCGGGCAGCGCCCGTACCACCACCAGGCTACCCGGGGGCAACTGGTCGAGGCGGTCCCGCATCAGATGCCGCAGGCGCCGCTTCACACGGTTACGGACGACCGCGTTGCCGACCGCCTTGCTCACGACGAAACCCGCACGCACCGGGGGGACCTCTCCCCCCGGCACATGCGGGTCCGTTCGACTGCGTAGGTGGACGACGAGAAGCGGGCGACCGGCCCTGCGTCCTCGGCGTACCGCGGTCGCGAAGTCCTCGCGCCGCCTCAGCCGGTTCTCGGTAGGCAGCACGTCATGGACCTGTGGTCAGGCTGCTCAGGCCGACAGACGGCTGCGACCCTTGCTGCGGCGGTTGGCGACGATAGCGCGGCCGGCGCGGGTACGCATGCGCAGCCGGAAGCCGTGGGTCTTCGCGCGGCGGCGGGTGTTCGGCTGGAAGGTGCGCTTGCTCACTCGGGGGCTCCAGAGATGCTTCGTGTCCCGCGCAGACCGCGGAACGAGGTGTGTGGAGTCGACTGGCTGTCACCGTGCGCCCACGAGTAGCTCGCAACGCCCGAGTGTGTGCACCGCTTCGTGATCAGTCGGGATACCCCGTTTGACCTTGCCCATCGGAGGCAGGCGGCAGCAGCCGTCGACAGCTCGACCTGGTTAAGGTACGCGCGGCTACGCCATCCGGTCAAACCAGCGTCAGCCAGGCACCCGGGCTACTGCACTCGTGCACAGCCTGTGGACAACGACTTGAATGGTGCACGTCCGCGTGACTACCGTGGCCGAACTTCCCTTCCTTCCCGACCGTCCCGAGAACCACACATTCGTGGGATCTGGTCGAGCTCACAGAACGACCCATCACCCAGCGAGTGAGAGAGCGTGCCCCGTGGCTGACCTGCCTGCCGATCTTGCCGCAGTGTGGCCACATGTACTGGAGCATCTCCTCTCCGAGGGGCAGGGGGTGGAAGCGAAGGATCAGCGCTGGCTGCGGGACTGCCAGCCCCTCGTCCTGGTCTCGGGCACCGCGCTGCTGGGCGTGCCCAACGAATACGCGAAGGGCGTGCTCGAAGGCCGCCTCGCACCGATGATCAGTGACGCGCTCAGCCGCGAGTGCCAGCAGCCGATCCGGCTGGCCATCACCGTCACGGGCCCGGCCCCCGAGCCGGCGGCGCCTCAGCTCCAGCCCCAGCCCCCGCCGCCCGAGCAGCAGCACCCCTCGCCTCAGCCCCCTCCCCCCGAGGGCGGCTACGACGGGGGATACGAGCAGTACCCCGCGCAGCCCCATGAGACGTATGAGTCCTACGAGCAGCAGGGTTACGACCAGCAGCAGGGCTATGACCAGCACGGTCAGCAGGGCCAGCGCCCCCAGCCGGGCCAGCCCGGCCGACCCGACCCGCAGACTCAGCCCGGCCAGCAGCCCGCACAGCAGGGCCAGCACAACCGGCAGCCCGGGGGCTACGGCCAGCAGCAGGGCGGCTACGACCAGGGATACGAGCCGTACGAGAGCCGCGACATCCCCGCGGCCCGCCGCGCGTACCCGGACTACCACCCGAACCCCGCCTCGGTACCAGGGCCCACCGGCTGGCCGCAGCAGCCCCCGCGCGAGCAGTACCCCCCACAGCACCAGCAGCGACAGCCGTACGACCGCCAGCAGCAGTACGACCAGCAACCGGCGTACGAGCCCTACGACCAGCAGCAGCGACAGCGTCCCCAGGTGCCCCCGCAGGGCAGACCGCCGGCGCCGCCGTACGACAGTCCCGCGCACCTTCCGGCTCCCAGCGGCGCCCCCGGCCCGCTGGCCGCGCAGCCGGCGCCCGCGACGGGTCCCGGCGAGCCCACGGCACGGCTGAACCCGAAGTACCTCTTCGACACCTTCGTGATCGGCGCCTCGAACCGCTTCGCGCACGCCGCAGCCGTCGCCGTCGCCGAGGCGCCGGCCAAGGCGTACAACCCGCTGTTCATCTACGGCGAGTCCGGCCTCGGCAAGACGCACCTGCTGCACGCGATCGGGCACTACGCACGCAGCCTGTATCCGGGCACCCGGGTGCGGTACGTGAGCTCCGAGGAGTTCACCAACGAGTTCATCAACTCCATCCGCGACGGCAAGGCGGACACGTTCCGGAAGCGCTACCGCGACATGGACATCCTGCTCGTGGACGACGTCCAGTTCCTGGCCGACAAGGAGTCGACGCAGGAGGAGTTCTTCCACACCTTCAACACGCTGCACAACGCCAACAAGCAGATCGTGCTCTCCAGCGACCGGCCGCCCAAGGCACTGGAGACGCTGGAGGACAGGCTCCGCAACCGCTTCGAGTGGGGCCTCATCACAGATGTGCAGCCGCCCGAGCTGGAGACGCGGATCGCGATCCTCCGGAAGAAAGCGGTGCAGGAACAGCTCAACGCACCGCCCGAGGTGCTGGAGTTCATCGCCTCCCGCATCTCGCGCAACATCCGCGAGCTGGAGGGCGCGCTGATCCGCGTGACCGCGTTCGCGAGCCTCAACCGGCAGCCCGTCGACCTCGGCCTGACCGAGATCGTCCTCAAGGACCTGATCCCCGGCGGCGAGGACGCCACCCCTGAGATCACGGCGCCGGCCATCATGGCCGCGACGGCCGACTACTTCGGACTGACCGTCGACGACCTGTGCGGGTCCTCGCGCAGCCGGGTGCTGGTGACGGCGCGGCAGATCGCGATGTACCTGTGCCGCGAGCTGACGGACCTCTCGCTGCCCAAGATCGGCGGCCAGTTCGGCGGCAGGGACCATACGACGGTGATGCACGCGGACCGCAAGATCCGCGCCCTCATGGCAGAGCGCCGGTCCATCTACAACCAGGTCACCGAGCTGACCAACCGCATCAAGAACGCCTGAACACAGCCCGCCTGACGCCCGGCGCCCGCTTTACGGAGCCCTCAGCAGAGGCCGGCTGGGGGCTCAACCGGCGTTTCCGCGTGCCCCAGCAGCGGCCCGTCAGCGACCGGGACGACGGCTCGTCAGCACTCCGGCGAACGCCCTACGAAGCCTGAGCCCCTGCTGACTGAACGCCCGACGGAGGCTCAGCCGACGGCCTCACGGTCGCGCGAAGCCTCCTTCAGACCCACCGAGCCCTCGGGGAGCAACTGCCCGAGGGCTCTTCGCTGTTCGAATACATGCGCCGAGAGGCCGCTGGTCCACAGATGCGCAGGGCTTCCTACTTCCACACCCTGGGGACGTTGTCAGTTGTCCCAACTGTGTCCACAACTGGCCTGGTCGGGACAGGGTATGCCGAGGTCATGCGGCTGTGTATTTGTGGGCGAACGCCCTCCACAGGGTGTGGAGGGCGCGGGGCGCGGGCAGCGGCTCTTCCGGTTGTCCACCGGGCGCCCACAAGCAGGACGATCTTTTCCCCAGCTTCGACCCCCTTCTCCACAGCTCTGTCCACTGTTCGGCAAGGCAACGCGCCCTCTCACCGGTCCGAGTGAAAGCGGTCACACCGAGGGCAGGGATTGGCCTGTGGGAAAGGTGGGTAAATCTGTGGGCGCCGCTGTGGGGAACCCCGCTCTGTCTGTGGGCGGGCTGTGCAGAACTTTCGGGCGTCCACAGAGACCCCCCGTTCCTCCACCGGTCCACCCACAGGCGCGGTGGACAAAATTCCCGGGCTGAGCTGCGGAAACGAGCTTTTCCACCGTTTCCACAACCCCTACTACTACGACTACACCTAGAGAGCCAGAGAACCGCTTCGAAGTCGGGGCTGTGCACAACTCGGCGCCTCAGGCATCTACCCGGATCCCGACGAGTTGACCCGCACCCGCACCGACTGTCAGTGCCGTGCGTCAGACTGGTCCCCGGCAACAGCACGAGCAGGAGCAGCAGCAGGAGGCGGCTGAAGGTGAAGATCCGGGTAGAGCGCGATGTACTCGCGGAGGCGGTGGCCTGGGCGGCCAAGAGCCTTCCAGCCCGACCGCCGGTACCCGTTCTCGCGGGTTTGTTGCTGAAGGTGGAGGACGGCACCCTGAGCCTCTCCGGCTTCGACTACGAGGTCTCGGCGCGGGTGTCCGTCGAGGCAGAGGTCGAGGAGGACGGCACGGTCCTGGTCTCGGGTCGGCTGCTCGCCGACATCTGCCGGGCCCTCCCCAACCGCCCGGTGGAGATCTCCACAGACGGTGTACGGGCGACCGTCGTCTGCGGCTCGTCGCGGTTCACGCTCCACACGCTGCCCGTGGAGGAGTACCCGGCGCTGCCGGAGATGCCCACGGCGACCGGCACCGTTCCCGGCGAGGTGTTCGCAGCAGCGGCTTCCCAGGTGGCCATCGCGGCAGGCCGTGACGACACCCTCCCGGTGCTCACCGGTGTACGGATCGAGATCGAGGGGGACACGGTCACGCTGGCGTCGACGGACCGGTACCGGTTCGCGGTGCGGGAGTTCCTGTGGAAGCCGGAGACGCCGGACGCGTCCGCGGTTGCCCTGGTGCCCGCCAAGACGCTGCTGGACACCGCCAAGTCGCTCAGCGGCGGCGACAGCGTGACGCTGGCGCTCTCGGGTTCGACGGGCTCGGGCGAGGGGCTGATCGGCTTCGAGGGCGCGGGACGCCGTACGACGACACGGCTGCTGGAGGGCGATCTGCCCAAGTACCGCACGCTGTTCCCGACGGAGTTCAACTCCGTCGCGGTCATCGACACAGCGCCGTTCGTCGAGGCCGTCAAGCGTGTGGCGCTCGTCGCCGAGCGGAACACCCCGGTGCGGCTGAGCTTCGAACAGGGCGTGCTCACCCTGGAGGCGGGCTCCAGCGACGACGCACAGGCTGTGGAGCGCGTGGACGCCGACCTGGAGGGCGACGACATCTCGATCGCCTTCAACCCCGGTTTCCTGCTGGAGGGACTCAGCGCGATCGACTCGCCCGTGGCCCAGCTCTCCTTCACGACGTCGACCAAGCCGGCGCTGCTGAGCGGCAGGGCCGCCAAGGACGCCGAGCCGGACGACGCGTACAAGTACCTGATCATGCCGGTCCGTCTGTCGGGCTGACCGGGGACTGGCTGGGAGCGCGAGGGTCGTCCCTCGCAAGGTCGCAGCATGCCGGTCCGTCTGACCGCCTGACCGACTCACCCAGGCCCGGCTGGGAGCGCGGCAGCCGTCGCTCGCAAGGCCGGGAGGGGCCGGGCCAGGGGCTCGGCTCTCCGGCTGACATCGGCTCGGGGTCGGTGGGCGTAGGGTCGGATAGAGGTACGAATCGCACGTGTTCAGCGAAGGGGCAGTGATGGAGCTCGGTCTGGTAGGTCTCGGGAAAATGGGCGGGAACATGCGCGAGCGCATCCGCCGCGGGGGCCACACGGTCATCGGGTATGACCGCAATCCGGACGTCGCCGATGTGAGCAGCCTGAAGGAGCTGGTCGGCAAGCTCAGCGCACCCCGCGTGGTGTGGGTCATGGTCCCTTCGGGTGCCGCGACGCAGTCGACGGTGGACGAGCTGGCCGAGCTGCTCTCGCCCGGCGACCTGGTCGTGGACGGCGGGAACTCGCGCTGGACGGACGACGAGAAGCACGCGGGCGAGCTGGCCGCCAAGGGCATCGGCTTCGTCGACTGCGGTGTCTCCGGCGGCGTATGGGGCCTGGAGAACGGCTACGCGCTGATGTACGGCGGTGACACCGAGCACGTGGCGAAGGTGCAGCCGATCTTCGACACGCTCAAGCCCGAGGGCCGCTTCGGCTCCGTGCACGCGGGCAAGGTCGGCGCCGGCCACTTCGCGAAGATGGTCCACAACGGCATCGAGTACGCCATGATGCAGGCGTTCGCCGAGGGCTGGGAGCTGCTGGAGGCGGCGGACTCCGTCACGGACGTACGCGAGGTCTTCCGCTCCTGGCAGGAGGGCACGGTCATCCGTTCCTGGCTGCTGGACCTGGCCGTCAACGCGCTCGACGACGACGAGCACCTGCAGGCGCTGCGCGGCGTCGCCGCCGACTCGGGCGAGGGCCGCTGGACGGTGGAGGCCGCGATCGACAACGGCGTGCCGCTGCCCGCGATCACGGCCTCGCTGTTCGCGCGCTTCAGCTCGCAGCAGGAGGACTCTCCGCAGATGAAGATGGTGTCCGCGCTGCGTAACCAGTTCGGTGGGCACGCGGTGGAGGGCTCGTAGCAGGCACGGTCGGCATGGTCGGCGGAGCAGGAGTGAGGAAGAACGGGACCGGGGGAGGTCGGCGACCACCGTGCATGTGACGCATCTCTCGCTGGCCGATTTCCGGTCGTACGCCCTGGCTGAGGTACCCCTCGACCAGGGCGTCACCGCGTTCATCGGCCCCAACGGACAGGGCAAGACGAACCTCGTCGAGGCCGTCGGCTACCTCGCGACGCTGGGCAGTCACCGGGTGTCCTCGGACGCGCCGCTGGTGCGGATGGGCGCCGAGCGCGCCGTCGTGCGGGCCCAGGTGCGCCAGGGGGAGCGGCAGCAGTTGGTGGAGCTGGAGCTGAACCCGGGGAAGGCCAACAGGGCGCGGATCAACCGGAGTTCGCAGGTCCGCCCGCGTGATGTGCTGGGGATCGTCCGCACCGTGCTGTTCGCGCCGGAGGACCTGGCGCTGGTCAAGGGCGATCCTGGCGAGCGGCGTAAGTTCACCGACGAGCTGCTGACGGCGCGCGCGCCCCGGATGGCGGGGGTGCGCAGCGACTACGAGCGGGTGCTCAAGCAGCGCAACACCCTGCTGAAGTCCGCCGCGATGGCCCGCAGGCACGGCGGCAAGGGCGTGGACCTGACGACGCTCGACGTGTGGGACCAGCATCTGGCGCGGGTGGGCGCCGAGTTGCTCGCACAGCGGCTCGATCTGCTGTCCGTACTGGGCCCGTTGGCCGACAAGGCGTACGAGCGCCTGGCGCCCGGCGGTGGCCCGGTGGCGCTGGAGTACCGCGGCCCCGTTGAGGGTTCGTCCCGCGAGGAGCTGTACGGGGGGCTGCTGGGAGCGCTGGGCGAGGCGCGCAAGCAGGAGATCGAGCGGGGCGTGACGCTGGTCGGGCCGCACCGTGACGATGTGTCGCTGCGGCTGGGCGAGCTGCCTGCGAAGGGGTACGCGAGCCACGGTGAGTCGTGGTCGTTCGCGCTGTCGCTGCGGCTCGCGGCGTACGAGCTGCTCAAGAGCGAGGGGCACGAGCCGGTGCTGGTGCTGGACGATGTCTTCGCCGAGCTGGACGTCAAACGGCGGGAGCGGCTGGCCGAGTTGGTGGCCCCCGCCGAGCAGGTGCTGGTGACGGCAGCGGTGGAGGAGGACGTGCCCGGCGTGCTGGCGGGCACCCGGTTCGCCGTCGCCGAGGGCGAGGTGACCCGGGTGTGAGCGCGGAGCCGCCGGCGGGCGACGGGGCACCGGAGCCGGACGCCAAGCCGGTACCTGAGCCGAGCGGGGTGGACCTGGCACGCGTTGCCCTGCGCGCGGCCAAGGAACAGGCGCGGGCGCGGGGAGATGAGGCGCAGCAGCGGCGGCAGGCACGCCGCGGGGGCGGACTGCGCTCGGGCGCACGCCGGGACGGGCGCGATCCGATGACGCTGGGCGCGGCCGTCAACAGGCTGATCACGGAACGGGGTTGGGAGGCCCCGGCGGCCGTGGGCGGGGTGATGGGCCGGTGGCCGCAGATCGTGGGGCCCGAGGTCGCGCAGCACTGTGAGCCGCAGCGGTACGACGAGGAGGAGCGGACCCTCGTCGTCCGCTGCGACTCGACGGCGTGGGCGACGCAGCTTCGGCTGCTGGCGCCGCGGCTCGTGGCGCGGCTGAACGAGGACCTGGGCCAGGGCACCGTGAAGCTGATCAAGGTGCGGGGGCCCGAGGCGCCGCCGACGAGTTACGGCCGGCTGCGGGCTCCCGGGAGCAAGGGGCCGGGCGACACCTACGGGTGAGCCGGAGGCCGCGGAGCCCCGTGTGCGCAGGTGAGCCGGGTGGGATATGGGTGGCTGATCCGGTTGGTAGCGGACCGTAGATGAACGGGGACAGGCAGAAGCGCTCAGCGGCGGTGTGAGCCTCTTGGCACCCCGGCCCGCATATGGGGAGTCGGCGGACGCCAGTTCAGGGCGGCACATGCGGACTCAGGCACCGGCAAACCCCCATTCACCTCGCTGCCACCGGTACAATGGTGGCTACCGCACCGTTGCGGAACATGTCGAACGACGCAGCCGCTCCGCATTGCCCTGGAGACGGCCTGTGCTGTGCCAGAAAGGGCGCTTCGTGGCCGATTCCGGCGATCTCAACGAGAACGACAAGAACGATCTCCCAGCCTCCGGCGAGGCGGTGCCCCCGGACGACGGCTCCACCGAGTCCATCGAGGAAGCTGCCGTGCCCGCTCCCCTTGCCGGTGTCACCGAAGGTCTCGCTGCCGAGCGGGTGGTGCTTGATGCGCCGTCGTACGACGCCAGTGCGATCACGGTCCTGGAAGGGCTCGACGCCGTCCGTAAGCGACCCGGCATGTACATCGGGTCGACGGGTGAGCGTGGCCTTCATCACCTCGTGCAAGAGGTGGTGGACAACTCGGTCGACGAGGCGATGGCGGGGCACGCGGACACCATCGATGTGACGTTGCTGGCCGACGGCGGCGTGCGCGTGGTGGACAACGGGCGCGGTATCCCGGTCGGCATCATCCCCTCGGAGAAGAAGCCGGCCGTCGAGGTCGTGCTGACGGTGCTGCACGCGGGCGGCAAGTTCGGCGGCGGTGGTTACGCGGTCTCCGGTGGTCTGCACGGTGTCGGTGTCTCCGTGGTCAACGCCCTGTCGCAGAAGCTGGCCGTCGAGGTCTGCACCGACGGTTACCGCTGGACGCAGGACTACAAGCTGGGTACGCCGACCGCTCCCCTGGCGCGGAACGAGGCGACGGACGCGCACGGAACGACTGTGACGTTCTGGGCAGATCCGGACATTTTCGAGTCGACGGACTACTCCTTCGAGACGCTCGCACGGCGTTTCCAGGAGATGGCGTTCCTCAACAAGGGCCTGACGCTCACGCTGACCGACGAGCGCGAGGGGCACGTCGACGAAGAGGGCAAGCAGAACTTCGTGCGGTACCACTACGAGGGCGGTATCTCCGACTTCGTCCGTTACCTCAACTCCCGCAAGGGCGAGCTGGTTCACGACACGGTGATCGACCTGGAGGCCGAGGACAAGGAGCGCATGCTCTCTGTCGAGGTCGCCATGCAGTGGAACTCCCAGTACAGCGAGAGCGTCTACTCCTTCGCGAACACGATCCACACGCACGAGGGCGGCACTCACGAAGAGGGCTTCCGCGCGGCGATGACGGGGTTGATCAACCGCTACGCGCGCGACAAGAAGCTGCTGCGCGAGAAGGACGACAACCTCACGGGTGAGGACATCCGCGAGGGTCTGACCGCGATCATCTCGGTCAAGCTCGGCGAGCCCCAGTTCGAGGGCCAGACGAAGACGAAGCTCGGCAACACCGAGGCGAAGACCTTCGTCCAGAAGGTCGTTCACGAGCACCTGACCGACTGGCTGGACCGGAACCCCAACGAGGCCGCGGACATCATCCGTAAGGGGATCCAGGCCGCTACGGCGCGGGTCGCGGCGCGCAAGGCGCGTGACCTGACCCGGCGCAAGGGCCTGCTGGAGACGGCTTCGCTGCCCGGCAAGCTCTCGGACTGCCAGTCCAACGACCCGGTCAAGTGCGAGATCTTCATCGTCGAGGGTGACTCGGCGGGCGGCTCGGCCAAGTCGGGCCGTAACCCCGAGGTCCAGGCGATCCTCCCGATCCGCGGCAAGATCCTGAACGTGGAGAAGGCGCGGATCGACAAGGTCCTCCAGAACGCCGAGGTCCAGGCGCTGATCTCCGCCTTCGGTACGGGTGTGCACGAGGACTTCGACATCTCGAAGCTGCGTTACCACAAGATCATTCTGATGGCCGACGCCGACGTCGACGGCCAGCACATCAACACCCTGCTGCTCACGCTGCTGTTCCGCTTCATGCGACCGCTGGTGGAGGCGGGACATGTGTTCCTGTCCCAGCCGCCGCTGTACAAGATCAAGTGGAGCAGGGACGAGTACCAGTACGCGTACTCGGACCCGGAGCGTGACAGCCTCATCCAGCTCGGGCGCGAGCAGGGCAAGCGCATCAGGGACGACTCGATCCAGCGCTTCAAGGGCCTCGGTGAGATGAACGCCGAGGAGCTGCGCATCACGACGATGGACGGCGACCACCGGGTGCTCCGCCAGGTGACGCTGGACGATGCCGCGGCTGCCGACGACCTCTTCTCCATCCTGATGGGCGAGGACGTCGAGGCGCGGCGCTCGTTCATCCAGCGGAACGCCAAGGACGTCCGCTTCCTCGACATCTGAACGTCGGCCCACCCCGTACCGACCGGGTGCCCAAGCGCCGCACACAGAGAAGGACTTGATCTCAGCTATGGCCGACGAGACCCCCAACACTCCTGGTGAGCCCACCCCCGGGGAGGGGACCCTGGGTGTGCCCATCGCCGCCGCGCGCGTGGAGCCGGTGAGCCTTGAGACGGAGATGCAGCGCTCGTACCTCGACTACGCGATGAGCGTGATCGTGAGCCGTGCGCTTCCCGACATCCGTGACGGGCTCAAGCCGGTGCACCGCCGGGTGCTCTACGCGATGTACGACGGCGGATACCGGCCCGAGAAGGGCTTCTACAAGTGCGCGCGCGTCGTCGGCGACGTCATGGGCACGTACCACCCGCACGGTGACTCCTCGATCTACGACGCGCTGGTGCGCCTCGCCCAGCCCTGGTCGATGCGGCTGCCGCTGGTGGACTCCAACGGCAACTTCGGCTCGCCCGGCAACGACCCGGCCGCCGCGATGCGGTACACCGAGTGCCGGATGAAGCCGCTGGCCATGGAGATGCTCCGGGACATCGACGAGGAGACCGTCGACTTCCAGGACAACTACGACGGCCGTAACCAGGAGCCGACGGTTCTGCCGGCCCGCTTCCCGAACCTGCTGATCAACGGTTCGGCGGGCATCGCGGTCGGCATGGCGACCAACATCCCCCCGCACAACCTGCGTGAGGTCGCGGCCGGTGCGCAGTGGTACCTCGACCATCCCGAGGCGTCCAACGAGGAACTGCTGGACGCGCTGATCGAGCGGATCAAGGGCCCCGACTTCCCCAGCGGCGCCCTCGTGGTGGGCCGTAAGGGCATCGAGGAGGCGTACCGCACGGGCCGTGGCTCGATCACGATGCGGGCCGTTGTGGCGGTCGAGGAGATCCAGGGCCGGCAGTGCCTGGTGGTCACCGAACTGCCGTACCAGGTGAACCCGGACAACCTCGCACTGAAGATCGCCGATCTGGTCAAGGACGGCCGCGTCGGCGGCATCGCCGACGTACGCGATGAGACCTCGTCACGTACGGGTCAGCGCCTGGTCATCGTGCTCAAGCGGGACGCGGTCGCCAAGGTCGTTCTGAACAACCTGTACAAGCACACCGACCTGCAGACCAACTTCGGCGCCAACATGCTGGCCCTGGTCGAGGGCGTGCCGCGCACGCTGTCGCTGGACGCCTTCATCCGGCACTGGGTCGCGCACCAGGTCGACGTCATCGTGCGCCGCACCCGCTTCCGGCTGCGCAAGGCCGAGGAGCGCGCCCACATCCTGCGTGGCCTGCTCAAGGCGCTGGACGCCATCGACGAGGTCATCGCGCTCATCCGCCGCAGCCAGACCGTCGAGGAGGCCCGTACGGGCCTGATGGGCCTGCTGACGATCGACGAGATCCAGGCGAACGCGATCCTGGAGATGCAGCTGCGCAGGCTGGCGGCCCTGGAGCGGCAGAAGATCACCTCCGAGCACGACGAACTCCAGGCGAAGATCGACGAGTACAACGCGATCCTGGCCTCGCCCGAGCGGCAGCGGCAGATCATCGGCGAGGAACTGACCTCGATCGTCAACAAGTTCGGCGACGACCGGCGCTCCAAGCTGATCCCCTTCGAGGGCGACATGTCCATCGAGGACCTGATCGCCGAGGAGGACATCGTCGTCACCATCTCGCGTGGCGGCTATGTGAAGCGCACCAAGACCGACGACTACCGCGCGCAGAAGCGCGGCGGCAAGGGCGTGCGCGGGACGAAGCTCAAGGAAGACGACATCGTCAACCACTTCTTCGTCTCCACCACGCACCACTGGTTGCTGTTCTTCACCAACAAGGGCCGCGTCTACCGCGCCAAGGCGTACGAACTCCCGGACGCCGGACGGGACGCGCGCGGTCAGCACGTGGCGAACCTGCTGGCCTTCCAGCCGGACGAGGACATCGCCCAGATCCTCGCCATCCGCGACTACGAGGCGGCGCCGTACCTGGTGCTGGCCACCAAGTCGGGGCTGGTGAAGAAGACACCGCTCAAGGACTACGACTCGCCCCGCTCCGGCGGCGTCATCGCGATCAATCTCCGCGAGATGGACGACGGCCGCGACGACGAGCTGATCGGCGCCGAACTCGTCTCCTCCGACGACGATCTGCTCCTGGTGAGCAGGAAGGCACAGTCGATCCGCTTCACCGCGACCGACGACGCGCTGCGCCCGATGGGCCGCGCGACCTCCGGTGTAAAGGGCATGAGTTTCCGCGAGGACGACGAACTGCTCTCGATGAATGTCGTGCGGGCGGGTACTTTCGTCTTCACGGCCACCGATGGCGGGTACGCGAAGCGGACCAACGTGGACGACTACCGCGTCCAGGGCCGTGGCGGACTGGGCATCAAGGCCGCGAAGATCGTGGAGGACCGGGGCTCGCTGGTCGGCGCGCTGGTGGTGGAGGAGACGGACGAGATCCTCGCCATCACGCTCGGCGGCGGCGTGATCCGTACGCGGGTCAACGAGGTCAGGGAGACGGGCCGTGACACCATGGGCGTCCAACTGATCAACCTGGGCAAGAAGGATGCGGTCGTCGGCGTGGCACGTAACGCCGAAGCCGGTCGTGAGGCCGAGGAAGTGGAGGCGGCTGCGGGGCCCGACGAGGACGGGGAGCCGCAGGACATGCCCGACCACGAGGACAACTAGGACGACTAGGAGCAGGGCGTGAGTGGTGCTCAGCCTCAGCCGCAGGCGCAGCCGCAGGCACAGCCCCCATCCCCACCTCAATCCCAGCCTCAGCCCGAGCAGCAGCCGCACCGCCCTCCGCAGGCGTATCCGGCTCCCGCGTCGGCGGCGGCCGGACCTGGCGACGGGTCCGGCGCCACCGGCGGGGGCTCCGGTGGCGGTCCGGGTGCAGGTGGGGGCGGACAGGACGGCGGTGGGCAGGGCGCCGTGCGCAAGCCCCGTACGGGCGCGCGTACGGTCCCCAGGACACGCAAGGCACGGCTGCGGGTGGCCAAGGCCGACCCGTGGTCGGTGATGAAGGTCGGTTTCCTGCTGTCGGTCGCGCTGGGCCTGTGCACGGTGGTCGCCGTCGCGGTGCTGTGGATGGTGATGGACGCCATGGGCGTCTTCTCCACCATCGGCGGGACCGTGAGCGAGGCCACCAGCGCCGACGGAAGCGGCGGCTTCGATCTGGAGTCCTTCCTGTCGATGCCCCGGGTGCTGCTCTTCACCTCGCTGATCGCGGTGATCAACGTCGTGCTCGCCACGGCACTCGCGACGCTGGGTGCCTTCATCTACAACCTCTCCGCCGGCTTCGTCGGCGGGGTCGAGCTGACGCTGGCGGAGGACGAGTAGCCGCCGGTGAGCCGGGGAAGTGCCGTGGTCGTCCCGTACGGGAAGCGATTTGGGGCACGGCCTGATGTGCGCTAATCTTTCCGTGCAGCGCGCGGCTATAGCTCAGACGGTTAGAGCGCTTCCCTGATAAGGAAGAGGCCCCAGGTTCAAGTCCTGGTAGCCGCACTTCTCGGTCGGCCCGGTCGGAGATCTTTCTCCGGCCGGGCCGACCGCTTTGTGCCATGAGGTGGTTGGGTATCATCGGGCGCCATAGAGGTCCCAACGTCAAAGAAGGACGAGGTAGCGCGGTGAAGAAGCTTTTCCTGGTCGCATTGGCCGCCGTCGGCGGCTTCCTCGTGTACCGCCAGATCCAGGCGGACCGCGCCGAGCAGGATCTGTGGACGGAGGCGACCGACTCCGTACCTGCAGGTTCGGGTGTGTGAAGCTCAGCGATTTACAGAAGGCCCTGACCGCGGCTTGCGGTCAGGGCCTTCGTCGTTGCTGATCCGTGACAGCCACCCCCTTGATGCTTGCGCTTGCAAACCAATACGGTGCTCGCGCAAAGCGCTCAGGAGAACCGCTCTCCGCGAGTTCCAGGGGGACGGAGAACATGCGACGCGCGCGAAGCCGGCCGGCGGGGCGCCGGCTCAGGGACGGTTCGGGTCTTGACCCGGTAGTGCTCATCGGCGGTGGAGCGGCCGTCGTACTGGTGGCAGCCGGTGGTGTCTGGTACGTACTGCGGCGGCGGGCCCGGAACAACGGGATGGACGTGACGAGGGGTGGCACGTGGTGAGGCAGCACAGGTGGATCCGGCGAGGGGGGCCCGCACTCACCGCGCTCTGCGCGGTGGCGCTGGTGGCACCACACGCCGCCGCGCTGGACAAGCCGGAACCGTACGAGGTGTCGGACGAGGCGAAGAAGGTCAAGGGCACCTCCAGTAGTGCCGACGCGCCGCGGATCGGGACGGGCCTCATCTCCGACACCATCAAGCCGGGCGAGGAGAAGTTCTACTCCGTCATCCTGGACGCCAAGTCCTCGGCGCATGTGACAGGAACGGCCGTTCCCACTCCGGGCTCCAAGGTCTCCTTCAAGGACGGCATCGAGGTCTCCCTGCAGAGCACCAGCGGGACCGACTGCGGCTCGGAGAAAGTGAGCGCGACGGGCGAAACCGCCTACCCCATGACGGCGCTGGCATCCCGGCTCGTCGGCCCGGACAGCGACGAGGACTGCCTGGCCAAGGGCCCCTATCTCGTGCACGTCAAGCGGGATCCGGCGCCGGGGTCCGACCCCGGCGCCTGGCCGCTGGAACTGTCGTACATGAAGGAGCCCGGCCTCAAGGGCAGCATCCCGGCGCCCCGCCCGGGCACGGACGAGGAGACGGACGAGAACAACAAGCGCCCGGCGCCGCCGACCGGCAAGGCGAAGCAGGCCAGGGGCGGTACCGGGTTCAACGACGCGCGCGCTGTCGGCAACGGCGTCTGGAAGGACCGGCTGCGGCCGGGCGAAACGCGCTACTACAGGGTGCCCGTCGACTGGGGGCAGCGGCTCTTCGCCGGGGTTGAGGTGCCCAACTCACCCCAGAAGGAACTCTCCATGTTCATCGGACAGGGCTTCCGGATGAACGTCTTCAACACCGCACGGGCCTCCCTCTACCGGGAGTCGTTCAAGAGCTACAACGGCGACGGCGGGAAGTTCGACCGCTACACCAACCCCGTCAGATACGAGAACCGCTTCGCCGGCGACGCCTCCCAGACGCGCTTCGGCGGCTGGTACTACGTGGCCGTGACCGCCAACTCCGAGCTGGCCAAGGCGTTTCCCAAGGGCATGCCCCTCACGCTGCGCATCGCGGTCAAGGGCGAGCCGAAGGGCGCTCCCGAGTACGACGGCGACGCGGCGGCGGCCGGAATCGGGGTCGGCGACGAGGACCGCGAGGTGGCCGAGAAGGGCCAGACGGCGGCCGAGGCGAGCGACAGCGCGAACATGAAGACGTTCGGTTACGCCGGTATCGGTGCGGGAGCGGCGCTGATCGCCGTTCTGGCGGCCTGGCTGCTGCTGGCCCGGCGCCGGGCCGCCCGGGCCACCGCAGGCGCTCCTGGCGGCCCCTGGCCGCCTCAGCCGCCGCAGGGCGGTTTCGGCGGGGTGCCGGGGCAGCCGACTGTGCAGCTGGGGCAGCCTGTTCAGTCCGGGCAGCCCGTTCAGCCTGTTCAGTCCGGGCAGCCCGGCTTTTCGGGGCAGCCGCAGCCGCCGTACGCCGGGGGGTACCCGCCCGGCGGGCAGTCCGTGCCGCCCGGGCCGTCCGCTCCGTCCCAGGGAGGGGGCGACCGGGCGCCGGACCGGCAAGGTCCCGGAGCGGCGCCGTAGCGTGCACGGACACGAAGAAGGGCCCACTCCGCCCGGGCCCTTGCCGTCCGCGTCCGTTCAGGCGGACGACAGCGCCCAGAAGCCCGCGACCAGGCACAACAGGGCCACGATCAGCACCGGTAGCGCGACCTTCAGCGGCGGCCCGGGCTTACGCGCGGTCGCGGCCGGACCTGGGCCGGGGGTGGGGCCAGGACCGGGGCCGGGTACGGGTCCTTGGCCCGGATAGGCGCCAGGGGTGGCGGGCATGTGCCGGCCTGCCGCCTGCGGTGCGGCGGGCTGCTGTCCCGGGGGCGGGGCGTGGGCCGCCGACTGGGCCGGTGCCTGGGCCTGCTGGTACTGCGGGGCCTGTTGGCTGTACGGGCCATGCTCGCTGTACGGGCCCTGCTGGTACTCGGTGTACGGGCGGGTGCCGCCGCCCGGGGCCGGCTGGTACGGGTGCGGCTGTGTGGGGCCCGAGGGCGTCGGTGTGGGCGGTGTGCCGGGCTGCTCCGGTATGCCCTGGGCCGCGGGCGCCGGGGCCGGCGCGGGAGCCGTCAGGGGCGGCTGGAGGTGGAAGCTGCCCGTCGACGAGGGCGGGGGCACCGCGGGGGCGGGCCCCGGGGAGGCGATCGGGCCCTGGCCCTGTGGGGCAGCCGTGGGCCCTTCGGGGCCGAACCCCTCGGGGAGCGGCCCGAGATGGTCGAACACCTCGACCGTCTCGAACTCCAGGGTCGCGTCCGTGTCCAGCATCTCCGAGGCGCTCACCACGGCCTTGCGCGCGCCGGTCGCCGTACGGAAGCGCGCCTCGGGGTCGGGCTGGAGCAGTTGCCCCAGCACCTGCCACATCGGCTCGGGAACGCCCTGGGGAGCGGCGGGCATTCCGTGCTCGTACTGCTCGAACAGCGCGCGTGAGTCGGGCTTCTGTCCCGTCAGCAGGTAGAGGCCGACCAGGCCGACCGCGTACAGGTCGGAGGTGAAGTCCACCTCGGCGCCCAGCATCTGCTCGGGGGCGAAGTAACCGGGCGTGCCGAGCACATAGTTGGTCTCGGTGAGCCGGGGGTCGCCGATGCGCATGGAGATGCCGAAGTCCGACAGGCGCAGATGAGGTCTGCCGACGCCCGTGGGCTCCAGCAGGATGTTCGCCGGCTTGATGTCCCTGTGCACCACGTCCTCGGCGTGCACGGCCGAGAGGCCGGACAGGAGCTGGTCCAGCAGTGTGCACACGAACGTCGGCGGCAGTGGCCCGTAGTCGCTGATGAGGTGCGAGAGCGAGCCGCCGCTGACCAGGTCCATGGTGAACAGGACCTTGTCGTCGTCGGCCGCCCAGCTCGCGGGCGCGAGTACGTGCGGGTGGTCGATGCGCAGGGCCTGCTCCCGCACGAACCGCAACAGGGTGTGCGCGTCGCTCTGCTGGAGCACCTTGGCCGCTACGTAGCGCCTGCGCCTGTGGTCCCAGGAGCGCCAGACCATGCCCACGCCGCCACGGCCGATCGGATCGATCAGTTCGTACCGCCCGGCGAAGATCTCTCCCATGGTGCTGCGCCGCCCCCTGCTTCCGCTCTCGTCGATGGCTGGTGACAGCTACTGGTGCACAGTTCTGGCGCACCACTACTGGTGTTCAACCACCGGCGCCCACCTACTGGTGCACAGCTGTCCGCGCTTACCTACTGGTGCTCGGCTTCCGTCGCTCAGCTCTGGTGTGCCTCGTAGTGCTTGACCGCGTCCGAGGTGCGCCCCGCGCCGTAGACACGGAGGAACTCTGCCAGTTCCGGGTGTGAGGGTGCGAGGGCGTTCGAGGCATCGATGATGTCGGCCGCGTCCGACACCGAGCGCAGCAGCGCCTGGATCTCCCGGACCACGCGCTTGACGGGGGTCTGCGAGGCGCCGGAGGACGCGGTCTGCGTGGTGTTGTTGAGCACACTTCCGCCGGCGGTGCGGCGGATCTCGTCCATACGGTTCGTCGCGTCCCCCGCGCTGATGTCTCCCCGCGCGACCTCGGCGGCCAGCTCCTGGAGCGACTGCACGCGCTGCACGACGGCCGGATTGCCGATCTTTGCGCGCTGCCCGCTCATGAGCTGCGAAAGCATAGGCGCGGACAGTCCGAGCACCGTCGCGAGCCTGGCCTGGTTGAGCCCCAGGTCTTCGATCAGACGCCGGAACAGAGTCCCCAACGGCTCGCCGTACCACTGACTCTGGAGCTCCCGCGCTTTCGCGGTGGCTTCCTGTGCTGCTGCGTCCATCACGTCTCCCCTGGGCTCCCCTACTTCACTTCGCTCGCGCGAACTTGCCGTGCATCCTACGGAGGGTGACAGGTGCGGGGCGATACCCGGTCGGAATTCGGCTCCGGAAGCCGGTACCCTGGTCGGCGACGGGGCCATAGCTCAGTTGGTAGAGCGCTGTCTTTGCATGGCAGATGTCAGGGGTTCGACTCCCCTTGGCTCCACGTCGAACAGCCCCTCCGGCCTGCGGAAACGCGGCCGGAGGGGCTGTTTGTTGTCGGGGCTGGTGAGGCTGCCTGTGCGGGTAAGCGCCGGGGGCACGGCGTGGGCGCGCTCCCCTCAAGGGGCCCGTACGGCCCGCGTCCGGGGCGGTGGGCGCGAGGGCGGAAGGACACGGGTCACGGGAGTGCGGGAGCCCGCCCGGGCCCGTTCCGCTTCGGGGCGGCCCGCCGTACGCGCGGTGCCGGTGCGCCCTGTGGCCGTTCCGTCCGGCGGCCCGGAAGGCCGGTCAGTAAGACCGCCGCCGGTCGTCAACTCCCTTCGCCCGCCGAAGAGTTCGCGTAACGCCGCCACCGCTCCGGCCGGTCGCGCGCCGGTCACCGGGGGAGCGTCCACCGTGGGCCCCACGTGGCCCAGTCCTCCCCCCACGACGCCAGGTTGCGGCGCTCCAGGCGGCGGCGGGCGACCGTGAAGGCGAGGAACCCTGTGAGCACCGTCACCACACCTGCGGTCAGGGACCAGCCGGCGGTGCGGTTGCGGATCTCGTCGGGCCGCATGGGCGGGGCCGTGAGGGAGCCGGACTCGTCGCACCACAGGTCGACGGTGGCGCCGGACGGGAGGCCGCCGGGCACGTCGGCCGTGGCGGTGCGGGTGCGTCCTGCCGGGGCGGTGTAGCGGACCCGCGTGGGATAGCGGGTGTGCCCGGCCTCGTCGGAGCCGGGCTCGGGGTGCCGGAGTGACGCCTGCAGCAGGGTCGCAGGGACATGGTGCCGCTCCTCGGCCTGCCGGTGAGCGGTGCGCTCGTACGTGCGGTGGGCGACCGAGGCGGTCAGCAGCATCGCGGCGGGGGCCGCGACGAGGACGGCCAGGGCCACGGTCAGCGCCAGGCAGGACTCCAACCGGTCGGTGGGGCGCCGCAGTGGGTTGTGCCGCCTGCGCCATGGCAGCAGGCGGCGCGGCGGGGGCTGGCTGTGGGGAACGAGGTCAGGCACGGCCCTTCCTTCCGTAGCGACGGGGCGCCCGGTCCTGGACCAGGGCTGACTATCGGGCCGGTCGCCCCGCGACGGAGGGGGCGCGGCGCAGCGAGGCCAGGAGCGTGGCGGCTCCCCGTACGGCGACCGCCTGGGGCGCGGGGACCGTATGGACCGCCGTGTGGAGCCGTTCACCGAGCAGCTGGGGCGCGGCGGGGCGCAGGGCGCCGCCCCCGGCCAGGAGCACTCCGCGCCGGAGTGCGTCGAGGGCCGTCGGTGTACGGTCCTGCCGCAGCATGCCGGTCACCATGGAGGCCACGGCGTCCACGAGCCCCTCAGGGGTGGTGGCCTCCCCCAGGTCGCTGGTGCCCAGCGGCGTTCTGCGGGCGTCGGTGACGGCGCCGTCGTTCAGCACGAACACCTCGGTGAGGTGCGCGCCGAGGTCCGCGACGAGCAGAGGCCGGGAGGTGTCGGCGCCCGCACCGAGCGCGATCGCCCGCGCGGTGGGCACGGTGTGCACGGCGTACGGGCGCAGGGAACGCAGCGCGGCGCGGGCGGCCTCCCGGTAGATGACCCCGCCCAGCACGGGCGTCGTCACGACGAACACCGGCCGGGCGAACCGGGAGGTGTGCCGGTGGAGCAGCCTGTGCAGCATCCGGGCCGTGCCCGCCGGGTCGATGATGGCGCCGCGCTGTACGGGATAGAAGGTCCCGGGGAACGTGACGGTGGGGACGTCGAGGATGACGCCGCGGCCGGGGACGTAGGCGCGGGTGCGGGTGCTGCCGAGATCGAGTGCGATGCCGGGACGCGGCGTCCGCACTGGTCGGCGTCCGGTGAGGCGCCCAGGGAAGCGTAGGGGCAGGCGTGCGGGCAGGAGGGAACGCGCCGTGTTCACCGCCGTGCCCCCCTCCCGCGCCGACAGCTTCCGCAGTAGCGGGCGTGCGGGACGACCTCCAGCTGGGCGCGGGGAATCGGCTCCGCGCACCTGTGGCAGGCGCCGTAACGTCCCTCGTCGATCCGGATCAGGGCGGCTTCCACGTCGGTGAGCATCATCCGTGCCGACGCGGCTTTACGGGCGTGGGCCGCCGCCTCCGGTGTCCCGGTGCGGACCGTGCCGGTGGCCTGGACGTCACGCAGCCGCGCGAGATGGAAGCGGCGCTGTGCGAGGAGAGCCGCGCGGAAAGCGGCGAGGTCTTCGGGGCGGAGTACGGCGTGGTCTTCGGAGCCGAGTACGGCGTGGTCTTCGGGGCCAAGTGCGAGGACATCGGGGCTGATGACCTGGTGTTTCACTGATGCACCCTTCAGGGCGGTGATTCGGCGAGCTTCACGGCGGCGATTCAGCGATTCGGCGAGCGCGGCGCCGGGGCCGTGCCGGGCCGTGCCGGGGCGCGGCGGCGTAGGGGCTGGGTGGCGTAGGGCGCGGCGGCGCAGGGCGGGGCGGCGTCAGGCGCGGGAGCGGCAGGCGACGCAGTGACGTGTGTACGGGAGGATCTCCAGCCGTTCGTCCGGGATCGGCGCCGCACAGCCCTCGCACAGGCCGTGCGCCGGTGTGCCCAGACGTGCGAAGGCGGCGTCGACCTCGGCCAGTACGCGCCGGATCGTCGCCTCCTGGGCGGCCACGAGGTTCCCGTCCGCCTCCTCTCCCGCCTTCGCCAGGGTCCGGAGCTGTTCCAGCCGCGCCTCGCGCTCGTGCTCCAGGCGTCGGCGGGCCTCCTGCACGGTCAGGCGTGCGTGACGGGCCGTCTCGGGTGCCATGGGCCTTCCAGTCTCTTCGTAGAGCAAGCCGGGACGTGAGCTGCCCGGCCTTCCATCCTGGGCGCAGCGCACGAGGCGGGCCATCGGCTCCGGCACCCATCTCCGGGGGGTCGCATGGTGTAGCCGCTCGTGGGGCCTCATGCGCTTCCGGGGTTTCCGGGGCCCCGCCACTTCGGGGGGCGCCCCGGCCTCCCCAGGGATGCGCCGCTCGGTCCTGGCGCCTTGCCGCGTGGCCGATACTGGAGGTTTGGGCGCGTGGAGGAGGCAGGGCACGGTGTCACTGTTCTGGCGGATCTTCGGGCTCAACGCCGTGGTGCTGGGGGCGGCCACGGTCCTGCTGCTGTGGGCCCCGATCACGGTGTCGGTACCGATCCTGGTGACCGAGGCGGTGATCCTCCTCGGCGGGCTGAGCGTGATGCTGGTCGCCAACGCGGCGCTGCTGCGCATCGGTCTGACCCCGCTGGGGCGGCTGGCCCGGCTGATGACGACGATCGACCTGCTGCGTCCAGGCCAGCGGCTGACGGTGCGCGGTCACGGGGACGTGGCGGAACTGATCCGCACCTTCAACGCCATGCTCGATCGCCTGGAGGCCGAGCGCGCGGCGAGCAGCGCGCGTGCGCTCTCCGCGCAGGAGGCCGAACGGCGCCGGATCGCACGGGAGCTGCACGACGAGGTGGGGCAGAGCCTGACCGCGGTCCTGCTGGAGCTGGGCCGCGCTGCCGACCAGGCACCCGACCCGCTGCGTACGGAACTGCACCAGGCGCAGGAGGTCACCCGCGACAGCCTCGACGAGGTCCGCAGGATCGCCCGGCGGCTGAGGCCGGGCGTGCTGGAGGACCTCGGCCTGGTCAGCGCGCTCACGGCGCTGGCAACCGACTTCGCCACCCACACGGGGCTGCGGGTGCGGCACCGTTTCGAGGCGGGGCTTCCGCCGATGACGCCGGAGACCGAACTGGTCGTCTACCGAGTCGCCCAGGAGGGCCTGACCAACATCGCCCGGCACGCGGAGGCCGAGCACGCCGAGCTGCGCCTGCGGCGGGGGGACGGCGGCGTGGTGCTCAGCCTGCGCGACGACGGTCGTGGCCTGGGCATCATCCGGGAAGGTGCCGGTATACGCGGTATGCGCGAACGTGCCCTGTTCGTCGGGGCCACACTGGAGATCGCCCACGAGCCGGAGCGTGGCACGCAGCTTGTGCTGACCGCGCCGGCGGTCGAGGAACGGAAGCCATGACAACCAGCGAATCCCCCACCACGCGCGTCCTGCTGGCCGACGACCACACGCTCGTACGCCGGGGCGTGCGGCTCATCCTCGACGGCGAACCCGACATGCGTGTCGTGGCCGAGGCCGGAGACGGCGCAGAGGCGGTCAGGGCCGCGAAGGAACACGAGATCGACCTCGCGGTGCTGGACATCGCCATGCCCCGGCTCACGGGCCTCCAGGCCGCACGCGAACTGGCCGTTCTGGCCCCGAGGATGCGCATCCTCATGCTGACGATGTACGACAACGAGCAGTACCTGTTCCAGGCGCTGAAGGCGGGAGCGTCCGGCTACGTACTCAAGTCCGTCGCGGACCGGGACCTGGTCGCCGCCTGCCGGGCAGCTGTGCGCGGTGAACCGTTCCTCTACCCGGGCGCCGTCACCGCGCTGATCCGTAACTTCCTCGACCGCGCGAGCCGTGGCGAGGAGACCCCGGACACGCTGGTGACGGCCCGGGAGGAGGAGGTGCTCAAGCTGGTCGCCGAGGGGCACTCGTCCAAGGAGATCGCCGAGATGCTCGTCATCAGCGTCAAGACGGTCCAGCGCCACCGCGCGAACCTCCTGGCCAAGCTGGGCCTGCGCGACCGCCTGGCCCTCACCCGCTACGCGATCCGGGCCGGCTTGGTCGAGCCCTGAGCCCGGTCGGGCCCTGAGCCTGGTCGGGCCCCGAGTCCGGTCGGGCCCCTCGCGCCTCACGTCAGCGGGTGGGGCGCGAAGAGCACGGGGGTGCCGCCGCCGCGTGCCGTGTTCAGCAGGTGTCCATGGCTCATCCGGCTGCCGTAGCCGATGACGCGGCCCTCCAGCACCGGCACGACCAGGTCGCGGAAGTACGGGCCCTCGGCCGTCTCCAGCGCCGGCGTGCTCACCTTCTCCTGCACCAGCCAGCCCTTGCGTGCCGGGTCACGTACGGCCCGTTCCCACTCCTCCGGCGCGGTGTCGGCGCCGATGAGGACGGACTGCCCGCGGCAGCTGTACGGGGCCTTGAGCACGAGCAGCGCGCGCTCCCGCACGGCCTCGTCCTCGGTGATGCCGTCACCCAGCTTGCGGCTGTACGGGACCAGCGCGTCGAGGGTCGCGCGCTGCGGGTCCGTGAACAGGCGCCGGAAGCGGGGGTCGGAGAGCGCGGCCAGGCACAGCTTGTTCTCGGCCACCCAGCGCTCCCCCGGCACGTTGGGAACGGCGAGGTCGCCGCGGCGTACGCGGTCGCAGAAGGTGTCCCACTCGGCGGCAGGCCGCGCGTCCACGGGGATGTACTTGAGGTAGCCCAGCCGGACTCCCCGAGCCGGCTCCGGGTCGGCGGGGTCCAGTTCGACGACCTTCCTGCCGAGCGCGCGCAACTGGTCCGTCATGAGCCCGAACTCGAACGTGGTGCCGTGCGGCGGGCGGAACAGGCCCACCCGGTGCGTCTCCTCCTCGGCCAGCCCGTGCGAAAGCCCGTACCGCAGCAGCCAGTCGGCGAACCACGTGGGGCGCTCGATGGGCGCCTCGGGCAGCGCCCACTCCTCCAGCAGAGGGCTGAGCGAGGACTCGCGCCAGAAGCGGTTGAGCATGCCGGCGGAGAGCACACCGCCGGGGCAGCTCGCGTTGAACTCCAGGACCCTGACCGTGCCGAGTGTGTCGCCCAGCAGGTCCAGGCGGCACAGATCAACGCTGAGCCCGGCGGGATCGGGCTGGTCGAGGACCCAGCGGCGCAGTACGGGCGGTACGGCGAGGAAGTCCCGCAGCTCCTCGTCGTCCTGATAGCGGCGCACCAGCAGTTGGAGGCAGGCCACAGCCGTCTCGGCACGCGCGCGCAGTACGGGCTCGGAGCGTGGGTCCAGCGCGGCGAGTGCGGGGAGCGCGTCCAGGGGCTCCCGGCCGTGCCCCGGCGCCGGCTCGGCCTTCCACAGCCGCTCGGCGGCCACGCGCTCCCGCACCTCGGCGAACGCCTCCGCCGTCGACGTCGCGTCCCGTTCCCGCCGGTGTTTCCCCGAACCGGTTCCCAGTAGCCCGCACAGTTCCCGCTGCGGGTCGAGCAGGGGCAGTCCCTCATCGCTATGCGTACTCACCGTCTTCGTAACGGTTCGTCAGAAGCCATCCCGCAAGGAGAGTTGGCGAAATCCACTCGATCGGGTGACTGTGGAGGGGTGGCGCAGCGCCACCCCCGGAGGCGCTGCCTATGCTGACGGGCCGATTTCAGGGAACCGCGCATCACAAGGTCAAAGGGTCACAAGGTCATACGTCATGGCACCGATGGCACGACACAGGGACGAGAGCGACCGGTCCCTCACCTGGCCGGACGGGCCGGGACGGCCGGACCGGCCGGACGACAGCCCGGGGGGAACGGTGTTGGCACGGACCGCGCGGGGGCGCACCGTCGTAGAGCTGTACGGCGAGATCGACCTCGCCGTCGTGCTCGCGACGACGCCGCAGCTCTACGCCCTGACGGCGGTTCAGCGGCCGTGGATCGTCGCCGACCTGCGCCAGGTCAGCTTCATCGACTGCAGCGGCCTCGCGCTGCTGGTCGACGTGCGTGCCCGCGTACTCGCGAGCGACGGAACGTTCACGATGGTCTGCGACGACCCCAAGGTGCTCAGACTCCTGCGGATCACGGGCCTGGCGACGCTGCTCGCCCCCGTACCGACGCTGGAAGAGCCCGCACCGGACGGCCCGGCACTGGACGGCGAAGGTGGCCCGTGCGCCGACGAGGGCGCCGGGCCAGGTACGGAGAGGCCGGGCATGCGAAAGGGGCGGGAGACCTGAGGGCTCCCGCCCCTTTCGCTTTCTGAGTGCCACTGGTCGCGCTTCCGGCATGCCGCTGGTCACGTTCGGGTTGAACGCTACTGGTCACGCCGTTCATCGGCCTCGGCGTCGGCCTGCTTGGCCTGTACCTCCGGGTCGAGCGGCGCTTCCCCGCCCGTCTCGGAGTGCGAGCCGTTCACCGTCGGAACCGTCGTCAGCGAGCCACGGTCACTGACCTCGGTCGCGGCCGGCGGCTCCACCAGCCAGTCCGGGTTCGTCTGCCGGTCCCACCAGCGCCACGCCGCGTAGGCGCCCCCTGCCACCAGGCCCACGACGGCAGCGCGCCTCAGGAACGTTCCGGTGCGTGCGCGGCGACGGCGGCGGCGTGTGACCTTCTCGATCTCCTCGACCGTCACCTCGCCGCGCAGCGCCGCGACGGCCGCCGCACCCCGTGCCGTGGCCTCCTCGCGTGCGGGCCCAGCGGCGGCGCGTACGTCCGACATGGCGTGTTCGAGGCGCGGTCCCGCGTAACGGGCGGCCTCGCGTGCCGCGCGGCGGGTGCGCTTGGCCGCGCGCGCCGCTGCCCTGTCCACCTCGGCGGGCAACGCCTCACGGGCCTGCGAGACACGGGGAACGACGTACTGGTCGTAGCCCTCGCGTGCCGTGTGGCGGGCGTTGTGTGCGGCGTGCGAGACCTTGGGGCCCAGCCGCGCACCCGCCTCCTGTGCGTAGCGCGCAGCGGTGTCCCTGGCGCTCTCCACATGCGGCGCCATCGCCTCCGCTGCATGGCGCGCTGTGCCCTTGGCCGCCTTCGCCGCCTCAGCGGCCTTGGCTGCCCTGGCGCTGCCGTTGCCGGCGCACGCGCTGTCCTTGCGGGTCACGGGTTCCTCCTCCTCGGTGGCTCTGGCTCTGGGGTGTCTCTCCGGAGATACGGAGGGGACAGGAAGTCGTTTTCCACCCGTTTCGAAGATCATGCCTGTGGCTGCCCTGCCCGGCATGCCACGGGCGGGCATCCGGGTCATTACGGGGCGCAGCCCCCTCCTCAGCGTCCGTGGGAGGATCGGGAGAGTCAATGCAGACAGATGGAAGGTAGATCGTGGCCGAGCAGCTCTACGCCACCCTGAAGACGAACCAAGGCGATATCGAGGTACAGCTCTTCCCCAACCACGCGCCGAAGACGGTCAAGAACTTCGTGGAGCTCGCCGAGGGTTCCCGCGAGTGGACCCACCCGGCAACGGGCCAGAAGTCCACCGACAAGCTGTATGACAACACGGTCTTCCACCGCGTGATCAGCGGCTTCATGATCCAGGGCGGAGACCCGCTGGGCAACGGAACCGGCGGCCCTGGATACGAGTTCCAGGACGAGATCCACCCGGACCTGGCCTTCACCAAGCCCTACTTGCTGGCGATGGCGAACGCGGGCCCGGGCACGAACGGCTCGCAGTTCTTCGTCACCCTGGCACCCACCACGTGGCTGACCGGCAAGCACACCATTTTCGGTGAGGTCACCAGCGAGGCGGGCAAGAAGGTCGTCGACGCCATCGGCGGGACCGCGACCAACCCGCGCACCGACCGTCCGCTGGAGGACGTCGTCATCGAGTCGGTCGTGATCGAGCGCCGCTGAGCGGCTTGTCACCGCTGAATACAGCCGGGGAACCGCGCCGCCCCACCTGTCCGTAGAGAGAGGACAGGTGGGGCGGCGCGTGAACGAGACGGAGGGGTCGGAGCGATGGAGCAGAACGGACAGCCGGGGGACCGGGCGGAGCAGCGGGGCCCGGCGTTCTGTTACCGGCACCCCGACAGGGAAACGGGGATCTCCTGCGCCCGGTGCGAGCGTGCGATCTGCACCGATTGCATGATCCCCGCCTCCGTCGGGTTCCAGTGCCCCGAGTGCGTCAGCTCAGGCTCGGGCACCGGACACCCGCCGGGCGCGAATCAGCCGAGGACGATAGCGGGCGGCAGCCTCACGTCGGACCCCCGACTGGTCACCAAGGCGCTGCTCGGCGTCAATGTGGCGGTGTTCCTCGCGGTCCTGGCCGGCGGGAACCAGCTACTGGACCGCATGCTGCTGTTCGGGCAAGCGGCCACCGAGGCGTACGGGCCCGTCGAGGGCGTCGCCGAGGGCCAGTGGTACCGCCTGCTCACCTCGATGTTCCTGCACCAGGAGATCTGGCACATCGCGATGAACATGCTGGGGCTGTGGTTCCTGGGCCCGCCGCTGGAGGCGGCGCTGGGCCGGGTGCGCTTCCTCGGGCTCTACTTGGTCTCGGGGCTCGGCGGCGGCGCGCTCACCTACATGATCGCGGCGCCCCAGCAGCCCTCGCTGGGCGCCTCGGGAGCGATCTTCGGGCTGTTCGGCGCGACGGCCATCCTGATGCGGCGCATGCGCTACGACATGCGGCCGGTACTGATCCTGCTCGCGATCAACCTGGTCTTCACCTTCACCTGGAACAACATCGCGTGGGAGGCTCACATCGGCGGCCTCGTCGTGGGCGTGCTGCTCGCCTACGCGATGGTTCACGCGCCGCGCGAGAAGCGGAAGCTGGTGCAGTACGGGGCCTTCGCGCTGGCCCTGCTGGCGACCGTCGCCGTACTGGTGGTGCGCACGATGCAGCTCACCCCATGACGCCGCTGCCCACGCCCCGGCAGCGGTGGAGAACCGCTCCCAACGGTGGACAGAGCCTCGCTCCGGGTGAGTTGTCCACAGCGAGTGCGGGATCTTGTGCATGGAGTACGGGGGGCGCGGTACCGCCGTCCGTAGTCGTTCAGACGTCCGTTTCCCCTGCAATTACGGGGCGACCGGGGCTCGTCCCTACGGAGCCCCGGTCACATCGGCGTCAACACTCGGAAAGTTATCCACAGATCTTGTGAGTTTTCCAAGGCTGTGGATCAGCCTGTGGATAACTCTCACTTCCACTGGGTGGAGACCACGAACCCGGTCGCGATGAAGCCGAAGCCGACCACGATGTTCCAGTTGCCCAGTGGGTCGATCGGCAGCCCGCCGTCCGTGACGTAGAACACCACGATCCAGGCGAGGCCGATGCCGAACATCGCCAGCATGAGCGGTGCCACCCACCGGCGACCACCGCCACGGAGGTCGATGTTCGTGGCCTTCTTCTCCGGCGGAGGCGTGAAGTCGGCTTTCTTTCGGATCCGTGACTTCGGCACGAGAGACTCTCCTGTCGATGCGCTGCTGACCGCCGTACGGTCCACGGGGAGGGTGGTCCGTTAGCGTAGTGGTTTCCCGGGGCGGAGGGAGACAAGGGTACGGTGACCAGATCGTTCATCCGGCCTGCCCGGCTGGCCGCACTCGGCGTTTTCGCCCTGGCAGGACTTATCTTCTGGGTCAGCTTCAACACAGCGCAAGGGACGAACATCCGCAGCGACGACTCGATGCTGCGGCTCTCGGACCTGATCCAGGAACGCAGCAGGAAGAACGCCGAACTCGACAGCTCGTCCGCCGCCGTGCGCCGTCAGGTCGACGCGCTCGCGCAGCGCGACGACGGCACCACCAAGGAGCAGAAGCGCCAACTGGGCTCGCTGGAGAAGGGCGCCGGCCTGAGGAAGGTGAAGGGCTCCGGACTGACCGTCACGCTGGATGACGCGCCGACCAACGCGACGGCCAAGGTGCCGGGGCTTCCCGATCCGCAGCCCAACGACCTCGTGATCCACCAACAGGACCTCCAGGCCGTCGTCAACGCGCTGTGGAAGGGCGGGGCCAAGGGCATCAAGGTCATGGACCAGCGGCTCATCACGACCAGCGCCGTGCGCTGTGTCGGCAATACGCTGATCCTCCAGGGCCGGGTCTACTCGCCGCCCTACACCGTCACCGCCGTGGGCGACACAGGAAAGCTCAACGAGGCACTGGAGAAGTCACCCGCGATCCGCAACTACCAGGAATACGTGGACGCCTACGGCCTCGGCTGGAAAGTCGACGAGGAGAAGGCGATGACTCTTCCGGGCTACTCCGGCACAGTGGATCTCCAGCACGCGAAGCCCCTGCGGTGAGCGGCTGACTGGGATCGGCGAGCGGTCGGGAGTGAGTGACGGCGGTGACGTTACGAGCGGTAGTCAGAAGCTTCAGCGAACTGTGCATCACCATCGGCGTACTGATCGTGCTGTTCGTCGTCTACGTCCTCTACTGGACGGGAATGCGCGCCGACAACGCCGCCGACGGTGAGATCGAACGCCTCCAGGACCAGTGGGCCGACGCACCCCTGGAAGGCGGCGCGGGAGACGAAGCCGGCGCCGGGGACGCGGATTCCGGCGCCGGACAGGGGGACGGAGCCGGACAGGAAGCGGGGAGCGGGGACGAGGGCCAGGCGGGCGGCTCGGCGGCCACTCCGGGAACGCCTCCGGGCCCCCGCGCCTACCAGGACGGCAAGTCCTTCGCCGTGATGTACATCCCGCGCTTCGGGCGCGACTGGTCGAGGCCCGTTCTCCAGAACACCGGTGAACAGACCCTGCGCAAGGGCCTCGGTCACTACTCTCGTACGGCCGGCCTGGGACAGAAGGGAAACTTCGCCGTCGCGGGCCACCGGCGCACCTACGGCGACCCCTTCAAGGACTTCCCCCAGCTGCGCTCCGGCGATCCGGTCGTGGTGACGGACGGCGCCACCTGGTACACGTACACGATCACCAAACGGCCGTACCGCACGCTCCCCAGCGACACCGGAGTGCTCAACTCCGTTCCCTCGCCGCTCGACAAGGGGGTGGCGCCGTTCTCCAAGCCTGGTCGTTACCTCACTCTTACGACCTGTGATCCAGAGTGGGGCAGCAGCCACCGGCTCATCGCCTGGGCCCACCTGGACGCGACCCAGCCGGTCTCTGCGGGGAAGCCGGACGCGCTCACCCGCTGACGCCGTACTCTGGGGTGGGCCTGGACGGCACGCGTGCCCCGTGGGGCACGGGAGGAGAGAGGACGGCATCGCGGGATGTACGGCTGGATCTGGCGGCATCTGCCGGGCAATGTGATCGTGCGCGCACTGATTTCGCTGGTGCTGGTCGCCGGGGTCGTCTTCCTGCTCTTCCAGTACGTCTTCCCCTGGGCCGAACCGATGCTCCCGTTCAACGACGTGACCGTCGACGGCGCTGCCGGTGCGGCCGGCGGTGCCGAGGGCGCCGCTTCCGCCGGGACGGGGATCGTCGCGTGAGCGCCCGCGTCCTGGTCGTGGACAACTACGACAGCTTCGTCTTCAACCTCGTCCAGTACCTCTACCAACTCGGCGCCGAGTGCGAGGTCGTGCGGAACGACGAGGTCGAACTCCGCCATGCCGACGAGGGCTTCGACGGCGTGCTGCTCTCGCCGGGGCCCGGGGTGCCGGAGGAGGCCGGGGTGTGCATCTCCATGGTGGAGCACTGCGCGCGGCGCCGCCTTCCCGTCTTCGGTGTGTGCCTGGGCATGCAGTCCATGGCCGTCGCCTACGGCGGTGTGGTCGGCCGCGCTCCCGAACTGCTCCACGGCAAGACCTCGCGGGTCTCGCACGAGGGCTCCGGGGTGTTCGCCGGGCTGCCCTCGCCGTTCACCGCGACCCGCTACCACTCGCTCGCCGTACGGGGTGCCGTGCCCGGCGCACTGGAGGCGACCGCCTGGACGGGCTCGGCTCCCGACGCCGACGACGCCCTCGTGATGGGCCTGCGCCACCGTGAACTCCCCGTAGAAGGCGTGCAGTTCCACCCCGAATCGGTGCTCACCGAGTGGGGGCACAGGATGCTGGCCAACTGGCTGGTGCGGTGCGGGGACGAGGGCGCAGTCGAGCGGTCGGCCGGTCTGACAGGGGTGCCGCGCGCAGCCGGTCTGGGGACGGTCGGCGGGTGACGTCCGTGCGCCCTGAGCACGGCGGCGCGTACGGCGAGCCCTATGGGGGCGATCCGTACGGAGGAGATCCGTATACCCGGGCGAGCGCCGAAGGACCGGATCAGGACCGCGACCCGTACCGCGAGGCCGTCGACGCACTCGCCGACCCGCTGAACGATCCCCTACCCGGCCAGCGCCAACCGGAGCCGGAGCCTCAGCCGCAGCAACACCCGGGACCGCCTCAGCAGTACCCGTCACCGCCCCAGCACGGGCAGTACCAGCCGCAGCGGGCCCAGCACGTCCAGCAGGCCCAGCACGTCCAGCAGGCCGAGCCGGTCCAGTATGCCGAGCCGGTCCAGCCGGTCCAGCCCGAGACGGTGTACTGGGACGGCGCGGCGTACGCGGACCCCCGCATACCGGCACCGGGTCCGACACCACCGGCACCCGCACCCGCTCCCGCACCGGCACACGCACCCGCACCCGCACCGGCCCCGAGACCCGCCCCGGCACCCGCTCCCCACGTCCCGTACGGGCGGCAGGGGGAGGGGGACCGCAGGACCGTCGGGTTGCGGCAGCCGGGGGTGGAGGAGCTGGAGGCGCGCAGGGCCGGGGCGCCAGGGCGTGACGTACCGGCGGCGCCGCGTGTCGAACGGCCCCCGGGGCCCACGCGGTTGGAGGCGCGCAGGGCGCTGCGCGCCGCACGTCCCGGGCCCGGCATCATCGCGAGCCGCTTCATAGGCGAGGCGTTCATCAGCTTCGGCGTGCTGATGCTGCTCTTCGTGGTGTACCAGGTGTGGTGGAGCAATGTGCGCGCCGGTCAGCAGGCAGGCGGAGCGACCAGCGATCTCCAGAAGCAGTGGGACGAGAAGAAGCAGGGCAAGAAGGGCGTCGACCCGGAGCGCAAGGCGGGCGCCTTCGAGCCGGGCGAGGGCTTCGCCGTCATCCACATTCCGAAGATCGGCATCACGGCACCGGTCGCGGAAGGCGTCTCCAAGAGCGCCGTTCTGGACAAGGGCATGGTCGGGCACTACGGCGAGAAGCCGCTGAAGACCGCGATGCCGTGGGACAAGAAGGGCAACTTCGCGCTCGCGGGTCACCGCAACACCCATGGTGAACCGTTCCGTTACATCAACAAGCTGGAGACCGGCGACGAGGTCGTGGTGGAGACGCAGTCGAAGTTCTACACCTACAAGGTCACCCGCCAGCTCCCGTCCACCTCGCCGTCCAATACGGGTGTGATCGACCCGGTTCCGGCCGAGTCGGGCTTCAAGGGGCCGGGAAGGTTCGTCACGTTGACCACGTGCACCCCGGAATACACATCCAAGTACCGTCTGATCGTCTGGGGCAAAATGGTGGACGAGCGTCCGCGCAGCGAGGGGAAGCCGGACGCGCTCGTCGACTGAACGGATCGGTCGCCCGGGCAGCGAGTGCGACAGCGTGGAGGCGGCGGACCAGGTGACAGAGACCACCACACAGGGAGATCCGGAAGGCCCAGGCAGCGCCGGGGAGGGCGCGGACGGCGAGCGCCGGATCGACGGCACCGGCGACGGCGCCGCGCCCCCGGGAGAGGACGGCGGCGGCAGCGGTACGCCCGCAGCGGCGCGGGACGGTGGCGGCGGTACACGTGGCGTGATCGCGACCGTTGTCGGGGTCTTCGGCGAACTGCTGATCACCGCGGGCCTGGTGCTGGCGCTCTTCGTCGTCTACTCGCTGTGGTGGACGAACGTGCTCGCCGACCGGGACTCCAAGCGCGAGGGCGACCGGGTGCGCGACAACTGGGCGGCCGACAGGACGCCGGGGAGCCTGGACACCAAGGACGGAATCGGCTTTCTGCACGTGCCCTCGATGTCCGAGAAGGACATCCTCGTGAAGAAGGGGACCAACCCCAAGGAGCTGAACCAGGGCATCGCCGGCTACTACGACAAGCCGGTCAAGTCCGCGCTCCCGCAGGATCAGTCGGGCAACTTCTCGCTCGCCGCGCACCGCGACGGGCACGGAGCGAAGTTCCACGACATCGACAAGATCGGCAAGGGCGACGCGGTCGTCTTCGAGACGAAGAACACCTGGTTCGTCTACAAGGTCTACGCCACGCTCCCGCAGACCTCCAAGTACAACGTCGACGTCCTCTCTCCCGTACCCAAGGAGTCCGGCAAGAAGAAGGCCGGGCGCTACATCACGCTGACTACGTGCACCCCGGTCTACACGTCGCGCTACCGGTACGTCGTTTGGGGCGAACTGGTGCGTACGCAGGACGTGGACGACAAGAGGACGCCCCCGAAGGAACTGCGCTAGCAGTCCTCCGGGGGCGTCCTCGGGGCGTTCCACGGGAGCCGGGAGCCGCTCTACGGGACCCGTCTTACGGGACCCGTCCTGCCGTGGCCCGTAGGACGAGGGCGTTCACCCTCCGTGCTTCCACTTGTCCCGCTCCTGCTTCCACTTGTCCCGCTCGTGGTGGCTCAGGCCGCCGAGCAGGCCGCCACCGTCGTCGCCGCCGTCCTCGCCCTCGTCCGGACCGGGCGGCCGGGTCATGACCTCGATCGAGTCGCCCTTCTTGCCCTCGGAGTTGGCGCCGGGGTTGGTGGTGACGACGATCGCCTCGTCGGACTGGTCGCCGTGTACGGCGCCGACGGTGAAGCCGGCTCCCTCCAGCTCGCTCTTGGCGTCACCGAGCGTCTTGTTGGTGACGTCAGGAACGGTGGCGGGCTCGTCGTCCGGTGCCTTGGCGACGCTCAGGGTGATCTCCGTGCCCTCGGCTGCCTTGCCGGGGCCCGGGGACTGCTTCAGGACGGTGTCGGCGGGCTTGGACTCGTCGTCCTGCTCTTCCTTGGTCACCTTGAAGCCCAGCGAGGTGAGCTGGTTCTCGGCCTCGGAGTAGCTCTTGCCGACGACGTTGGGCACGGTGGGCCGGGCCTCGGTGGCGACGGTCAGCGTGACCTTCGAGCCCTTCTGGATCTTCTGGCCGCCTGAGGGGTCCTGGTCCAGGACCGTACCGGCGGTCTCCTCGGACTCCTGCGTCTTCTTGCCGACCTTGAAGCCCGCCTCGCTCAACTCCTGCTTGGCGTCGGCGAAGACATCGCCCTCGACGTCGGGCACCGCGCGGGGCGCCGTGCCCTTGGACATCAGGAGGCTGACCGTGCTGTCACGGTCGACCCGCTTGCCGGTGACGGGGTCGGTGCGGCAGACGGTGTTCTTCTTGGCCTTGCAGTAGACGCTCTCCCCCACGCTGGCCTTCAGACCCGAGTTCTTCAACTGGGTCTTGGCATCGGAGGCGGAGAGGCCCTTGACGTCGGGCACCGACGGATCGTTCGGAGGCGAGCTGAGCAGCGCCTTGCCGACGAAGATCGCGCCGACGAGCACCAGGATCACCGCGAGCGCCAGCAGGATCGTGGAGAGGGGGCTCTTACGGGGCTTGCGGCGCCCGCGCCCCTCGTCGTAGAAGCCGCCGTCGTCGGGGCGCATGGGCGGCAGCATCGAGGTCTGCGGGTCCTGCGCGCGCAGCGCGGCCGTCGGCTGGTCCTCGGGGTAGCCGCCGTAGCCCGCCGCGCCCATGGCCGCTGTCGCGGCGACGGGCTGCCCGTCGAGGCATGCCTCGATGTCGGCGCGCATCTCATCGGCGCTCTGGTAACGGTAGTCCGGGTCTTTGACCAGGGCCTTCATCACGATCGCGTCCATTTCGGGCGTGATCTCGGGGTCGAAGGCGCTGGGCGGCTGCGGTTCCTCGCGCACGTGCTGGTACGCGACGGCGACCGGGGAGTCGCCCACGAAGGGCGGCCGTACGGTCAGCAGCTCGTACAGGAGGCAGCCGGTCGAGTACAGGTCGGAGCGGGAGTCGACGGACTCGCCCTTGGCCTGCTCAGGCGAGAGGTACTGCGCGGTGCCGATGACGGCCGATGTCTGGGTCATCGTCATCCCGGAGTCACCCATCGCGCGGGCGATGCCGAAGTCCATGACCTTGACCTGGCCGTTGCGCGTCAGCATGACGTTCGCCGGCTTGATGTCGCGGTGCACGATGCCACTGCGGTGCGAGTACTCCAGCGCCTGGAGGATGCCGACGCACATCTCCATCGACCGCTCGGGCAGGAGTTTGCGCCCGGAGTGGAGCAGCTCCCTCAGCGTGGAGCCGTCGACGTACTCCATGACGATGTACGGGATGGACACGCCATCCACGTAGTCCTCGCCGGTGTCGTAGACCGCGACGACCGTCGGGTGGTTGAGCGAGGCGGCCGACTGGGCCTCACGGCGGAAGCGGGCCTGGAACGACGGGTCACGGGCGAGGTCGACGCGGAGTGTCTTGACGGCGACCGTACGGCCCAACCGGGTGTCCTGGGCCAAGTAGACCTCGGCCATACCTCCCCGGCCGAGCACCGAGCCCAGCTCGTACCGGCCGCCGAGGCGACGCGGCTCTTCCATAAGTCTCCAGCCCTCTCCGGTCTTCCGTGCCGCGGCGTGTGGAACGTCCGGCTACGACACGGCGGTGTGCTGCTCGGCATACGGTACCCAACCGCCCCTACGTGCCCGGAGTGGTCGTGGTGACCGGGGTCACCCGTGGTGCTGGCCGCTTCTCACCGCTTCCCGTCGAGCACGGCTTCCATCACGCTCTTCGCGATCGGGGCCGCGAGCTTGCCGCCCGCGATGTCGCCACGGAGTGTGTCGGAACTCTCCACCACGACAGCGACGGCGACGGGAGATCCGTCACCGGTCTTCGCGTAGGAGATGAACCAGGCGTACGGGTTGTCCTTGTTGTCCTCACCGTGCTGTGCGGTGCCGGTCTTGCCACCGACGGTGACGCCGGGGATCTTGCCCGCGGTTCCTGTGCCGTCGTTCACAACCGTTTCCATGCCCTGCTGGAGCTTCTGCGCGTTCTCGGCCGAGACCGGCTGGCTCAGCTTCTTGGGCTTGGTCTGCTCCAGGACGTTGAGGTTCGGCGCGACGAGCTGGTCGACCATGTACGGCTTCATGAGCTTGCCGTCGTTGGCGACGGCCGAGGCGACCATGGCCATCTGGAGCGGGGTGGCGCGGTTGGACGCCTGGCCGATGCCCGCCTGGGCGTTCTGCGGCTTGTTGTCCTTGGGGTACTCGCTGACGGCCGGGCGTACGGGGGTGTCCTGCGAGTCATCGTCCAGGTCGCGGTTGAACCCGAACTGCTCGGACATCTTCATCATTTCGTCGTTGCCGAGATCGTTGCTCATCTTGGCGAAGACGGTGTTGCACGACCACTGGAGCGCGACCCGGACGCTGGCGTTCTTGCACGCCGGGTTGTTGCCCTCGTTGCCGAGGTCGGTGCTGGAGTCGGGCAGCCGGTAGGGATCGGGCGAGTCCGTCTTGCCGTCCAGGTCGTAATTGCCGCTCTCCAGGCCGGCCGCGGCCGTGACGACCTTGAACGTCGAACCGGGCGGGTACGTCTGGCGCAGCGCCCTGTTCAGCGTGGGGTCGTCCTTGTCGTTCTTCCTCTGGAGCGCCTTGTATTTCTCGCCGTCCTTCTCGCTGTTGCCCGCGAAGACCGAGGGGTCGTACGAGGGCTTGTTGGCCAGCGCGAGGATGGCACCGGTCTTCGGGTTGATCGCCGCGACAGCGCCCTTCTTGTCACCGAGCCCGTCGAACGCCGCCTTCTGCGCCTTGGCGTTGAGCGTCGTGACGACGTTGCCGCCCTTTTGCTGCTTGCCGGTGAGCATGTCGATCGTGCGGTTGAAGAACAGCCGGTCGTCGTCGCCGGTCAGTATCGGGTCGTACAGCTTCTCCAGCTGGTTGGCACCGAACGCCTGCGACGCGTAGCCGGTCACGGGGGACCACAGCTCGCCGTTCTTGTACGTGCGCTTGTACTTGAAGTCGTTGCCGTTGACGACCGTCGAGCCGGTGATGTTCTTGCCGTCGACGATGATGTTGCCGCGCGGCTGTGCGTAGCGCGCGATGTCGACGCGGCGGTTCTTCGGGTCGGTCTTCAGGTCGTCGGCCTGGACGAACTGGAGCCAGTTGGACCGTACGAGCAGGGCCAGGACGAGCAGACCGCAGAAGATCGCGATCCGGCGCAGGGGCTTGTTCATGGACGGACCACCTGGGTCATCTCGGCATCGGGTGAGGGAGCTGGGGCCGGGGCCGGGCGCCGGGCGGTATCGCTGATCTTGAGCAACACCGCGATCAGTGCCCAGTTCGCGACCACGGACGAACCACCCTGCGCCATGAATGGGAGGGTCATACCCGTGAGCGGAATCAGCCCCATGACGCCGCCGGCGACGATGAAGACCTGGAGGCCGAAGGCCGAGGCGAGGCCGACGGCCAGCAGCTTGCCGAAGGGGTCACGGGCGGCCAGCGAGGTGCGGATGCCGCGCTCCACGATCAGCCCGTACAGCAGGATGATCGCCATGAGGCCGGCCAGGCCCAGTTCCTCGCCGACGGTGGCGAAGATGTAGTCGCTCTTGGCGGCGAAGTTGATCAGTCGCGAGAAGCCCTGGCCGAGCCCGGAGCCGAGCGTTCCGCCGGAGCCGAACGCCCACAGGGCCTGCATGGGCTGCTCGGAGCCGTCCTTGAACGCCTGCATGGGGTCCAGCCAGTCCTGGACGCGGCCCTGGACGTGCGGCTCGAAGCTGGCGACCGCGATGGCGCCGACGGCTGAGAGGCCCAGCCCGAAGACGATCCAGCTGGTGCGCTCGGTGGCGACGTAGAGCATCACCACGAACAGGCCGAAGAACAGGAGCGAGGTGCCCAGGTCGGTCTCGAAGACCAGGATCATCAGGCTGAGCGCCCAGATGACGATGATGGGGCCGAGGTCGCGGCCACGGGGCAGGTACAGGCCCATGAAGCGGCGTGAGGCGAGCGCGAGCGCGTCCCGTTTGACCATCAGATAGCCGGCGAAGAAGACCGCGATGATGATCTTCGCGAACTCCGCCGGCTGGAGTGAGCCGACCCCGGGGATGGTGATCCAGATCTTCGCGCCGTATTTGGCGGGGAAGAAGATCGGTGCCGCGAGCAGCACCAGGGCCGCTGCCATGGAGATGTAGGTGTAGCGCTGGAGTACGCGGTGGTCCTTGAGGAAGACCAGTACGAGCACGAACAGCCCGACGGCCAGCGCGGACCACATCATCTGGGTGGGCGCCGCCTCACCGCCGGTGGCCTTGTGGGTGATGCTCGGCTCCTGGTCGAGCCGCCAGATGAAGATCAGGCCCATGCCGTTGAGCAGGGTGGCGATGGGGAGCATCAGCGGGTCGGCGTACGGCGCCCAGCGGCGTACGACCAGGTGTGCCACTCCCGCGAGCAGCCCGAGCCCGAGCCCGTAGCTGAGCATGCCGGTGGGGAGTGAGCCCTCCTTGGCCAGTCCCACGTTGGCGTACGCGAACACGGGAATGAGCACCGCGAAGACGAGCATCGCCAGCTCGGTGTTGCGGCGGCTCGGAAGTCCGCCCGGGGACACCGTGGTGTTGCTACCGGTGTTGGTGAGGTTGCTGCTCATGCCTTGTGCCGCCCCCTACGGCGCGGTGCACTGCTTGGCCAGCTCCTGCTGCTTCTCCGAGAGCTCTGGGCTCGGTGTCGGAGTGCTGGTGCTGGCACGAGTGGGTTCGCTGGTGGTGGAGCTGGTGGAGTCCGGGCTGAAGGCGGCCGGGGTTCCGGTGCCTGTGCCGGTGCCCGCGCTGGTTCCGGTCCCGGCCCCGCCGTTCTGCTTGCCGGCGTCCCCAGGCTTGTTCTGCTCGTCCTTGCGCTGCTTGTCGCCCGGCGGCTTCTTGGGCTGCTGCTTCTGCTCCGCGACGATCTTGCAGACCTCGGCCTGCTTGCCGAGTTCGTCGATCTTGGTCTTCGCCTCGTCGAGGTTGTTCAGCGCGATCGTCTCGCGCACCTGCTTGCGCTGGAACAGCGGCAGGTACTTGAGTTCGATCTCGGGCCGGTCCTGGTACACCTCGTTGAGCGTGACGCCCGCCAGCTCCTGGCTGATGCCTCTGTAGAGAGCCACGTGTTCGTCGTTGGAGCCCACGTAGTACTGCGTCTGCGTCCAGCGGTAGCCGCCGTAGAGGCCGCCACCGACGACGGCGAGGGCCAGCACGATCCACAGGGAGCGCTTGACCCAGCGCCCCTTGCGCCGCGGCTTGGTGAAGTCCTCGTCCGAGTACGGCCCGAACGTGCCGGCTGCCGAGGCCATCGAGGGGTCGCCGTTGGGCGGTCCGAATCCCTCGGGGGCGCCGTTCCCCTGGCCCTGCTGCGGCGGCACTCCGCCGCCCCTGCCCAGCTCGGCGGCGCGCGCCGCCGGGGTGCGCAGCGTGCCGGGGTCGCCGCCCAGCGGCTGCTGGGTCTCGGCGACGGCGCCGACGATGACGGGGGTGTCGTTGAGCCGGCCGGCGAGGGTGTCCTCGCTGCCCATGGCGTCGACGTCCAGCACGTCGGCGACGATGCACGTGATGTTGTCCGGCCCGCCTCCGCGCAGCGCGAGCTGGATCAGCTCCTGCACGGTCTCCTGCGGGCCCTGGTAGCTGGCGAGCGTGTCCTCCATCGTCTGGTGCGAGACGACCCCGGAGAGCCCGTCCGAACACAGCAGATAGCGGTCGCCCGTGCGCACCTCGCGGATCGACAGGTCGGGCTCCACATGGTCGCCGCTGCCCAGCGCGCGCATCAGCAGGGAGCGCTGCGGGTGGGTGGTGGCCTCTTCTTCCGTGATCCGGCCCTCGTCCACCAGCCGCTGCACCCATGTGTGGTCCTGGGTGATCTGCGACAGCTGTCCGTCACGCAGCAGGTAGGCGCGCGAGTCGCCGACGTGTACGAGCCCGAGGCGCTGGCCGGTCCACAGCAGCGCGGTGAGCGTGGTGCCCATGCCCTCCAGCTGCGGGTCCTCTTCGACCATGACTCGTAGCTGGTCGTTGGCCTGCTGAACGGCGGTGCCGAGCGAGGTGAGGATGTCCGATCCGGGAATGTCCTCGTCGAGCTGGACCATGGTGGAGATCACCTCTGAGGAGGCGACCTCGCCGGCGGCCTGGCCGCCCATGCCGTCGGCGACCGCGAGCAACCGTGGACCGGCGTATCCCGAGTCCTCGTTGTGCTCGCGGATCATGCCGTCGTGTGATCCGGCGGCAAAGCGCAGTGACAGGCTCATGCGCACCTCGCCCGTCGGCTCGGGGTACATCCGCACGGTGCCCACCCTCCGGTCGTCATGTCGGTACTACTTCCGCAGCTCGATGACCGTCTTGCCGATACGGATCGGCGCTCCGGGCGGGATCGGCGTCGGTGTGGTGAGCCGGGTCCTGTCGAGATACGTGCCGTTGGTCGACCCGAGGTCCTCGACGATCCACTGGCCGTCACGGTCCGGATAGATCCTGGCATGCCTGCTGGACGCGTAGTCGTCGTCCAGCACGATCGTGGAATCGTGCGCGCGGCCGAGGGAGATGGTCTGCCCCTGAAGGGCGACCGTGGTTCCGGTCAGGGAACCCTCGGACACCACCAGCTTGGTGGGGGCGTTCCGGCCGCCACCACGCGCGCGGCGGCCACCGCCGCCCTGTGGCTGGCGCTGCTGTTGCTGGGGCCGCTGCTGTTGCTGCTGACGCTGCCCTTCCGCGCGCCTGGCGGTGCGCTGGGTGACACGGGTGCCGAACAGGTCACTTCTGATGACCTGGATGGACACGATGACGAACAGCCACAGTACGGCGAGAAATCCCAACCGCATGACCGTGAGGGTCAGCTCTGACATTGCCCCCGCTTCACCCTTCGGCTTGCCGGTAAATGATCGTGGTACTGCCCACGACGACGCGTGAGCCGTCGCGGAGCGTAGCGCGCGTTGTGTGCTGTCCGTCTACCACGATTCCGTTTGTGGAGCCCAGATCCTGGATCGAGGAGGGGTTTCCGGCCCGGATCTCGCAGTGGCGACGCGAGACGCCCGGGTCGTCGATACGGACATCGGCCTCGGTGCTGCGACCGAGGACGAGGGTCGGCCCGGAGATCTGATGCCGGTTGCCGTTGATCTCGATCCAGCGTCTGGTCTCGGCGCCGGGCAGCGGCCCGGCGGGACCGGCGCCGCCTCCCGGTGCGTAGGACGGGGGTCCGGACGGCACGGGAGGCGTGGAGGCGGGGCGGGGAGGGTAACTGCCCGCTGCCGTGGCACCACCGGGAGCTGCGCCCCCGCGCTGCGGCGGCGACTGCGGCGGTGACTGCTGCTGTGAGGTGCTGGAGGCCAGGGTCCGGCTGCGTACACGGTAGAGCCCCGTGTCGAGGTCGTCGGCCTTCTCCAGGTGGACCTTGATGGGGCCCATGAAGGTGTAGCGCTGTTGCTTGGCGTAGTCGCGCACCATGCTCGACAGTTCGTCCCCGAGCTGGCCCGAGTACGGGCTGAGCCGCTCATGGTCGGGAGCGCTCAGCTCGACGATGAAGTCGTTGGGTACGACGGTGCGCTCGCGGTTCCAGATGGTCGCGTTGTTGTCGCACTCGCGCTGGAGGGCACCCGCGATCTCCACGGGTTGCACCTCCGATTTGAACACCTTCGCGAAGGTGCCGTTGACGAGACCTTCGAGTCGCTGCTCGAAGCGCTTCAGAACTCCCACGGTGCACCTCCTTCCCAGATGCCCTCGGACCTAGTGCCCGCTTACCAGTGTCCCCGGATGCGGGCACGACGTGTCTCCGGTACTGCTTACTGATCGTATCCACGCGCGGGGAAATCGGCTGGTTCCCTGCTGGGGCCGGGCGCTCAAGTGTTGCCCCTCACAGTGCCTCACACCCTTGCATGGATCGTAAGGGCCTCGTGTCGAGTGTCCCGCAGAGCCTCGGGATACGGATGTGAGTCCACCCCCGTCACCGTGCTAATCTTCTCGATGTCGGCAGGCGCCCGCCCGGCACCGCACCGACAACACCCAATGCGCGGGTGGCGGAATAGGCAGACGCGCTGGATTCAGGTTCCAGTGTCCGAAAGGACGTGGGGGTTCAACTCCCCCCTCGCGCACAGCAGAGAAGGCCCACATCGTGATCACGATGAGGGCCTTCTTCGTGTGCTCTCCCGCCCGCGTCTACACCGCGTCGGCGGTGTTCGCCGTATCGGCCTCCCGACTCCGTACCGTCGCCGTACCGTTACCCCCTGGCGTCCGCCGGGAGGCGAGCAATGCGTGTACGACGCATGCCGCAATCGCGCAGAGAGCCGCCGTCGTCCACAGCATCACCCGCCAGGCATCGGTGAACGCGTCGGCGAGCAGGGCCCGTTGGCCGCCGGACAGCTCTCCTGAGGCCACGCGGCCCGCGAGTTCGGGCGAGCCCAGCCGGGAGCTGAGCAGGCTCAGCAGCCCGGCGCTGAACACGGCGATCACCAGGGCCTCGGCCGCACCGCGCACGGTGTTGAGGAAGCCGGCCGCCATCCCCGCGCGGCTGGGTTCGACCACGCTCATCGCCTGCCCGTCGGTGATGCCGAACGAGATGCCCATGCCGATCCCGATCAGCAGCAGCGGGCCCAGCAGCGCCGCCGTACCGATGCCGGGACGCAGCACGCTCAGCCATGCGTTGCCGCCCGCGACCAGCAGCAGTGCCGCCGTCATCAGACCGCGCGCCGGTACACCGCGGTTGACGAGCGCACCGCCCAGTGGCGGGAGTGCGAGAACGGGGGCCGTGAGCATCAGCATGGTCGCGCCCGCTGCCTGGGCCGAGGCGCCGTTGACGCCCTGGAGATAGGTGGGCAGGAACACCAGGACGCCGAGGAAGCCGACGGACGTGGTGAGCGTGGCCAGGTTCCAGCCCAGGAAGCGGGGGTCGCGCACCAGTGTGAGGTCGAGCACGGGGTGCTCGCGGTGGCGCTGCAGTGCCGTGAAGAACACCAGCACCACCAGCCCGGCGGCCAGCGTGCCGAGGACGAGCGGGCTGCTCCAGCCGGACTCGGGGCCCTGCATGATGCCGAACATCACCAGCGCAAGGCCGGCGACGAACGTCACGGCGCCTGCCTTGTCCAGCCGGGTCCGCTCGGCCGCGCGGGACTCGGCGATCTTCATGGTGCCGAGGAGGATGACGGCGCCCACGACGGCGTACACGACGAAGCTCGCTCGCCAGCCGAGCGCGTCGACCAGCCAGCCGGAGAGGCTGGGGCCGATGGCGATGCCCACACCGGCCATCGTGCCCATGGCGGCGAAGGCGCGGGTGCGTGCCGGGCCCTCGAAGGTGTTCGCGAGCAGCGCGCCACCGCTTGCCATCACGGCGGCGCCGCCGATTCCGGCGAGGATCCGTGCCGCGTCGAGCAGCCAGATGTCGTGTGCCGCCGCGCTCACCAGCGCGCCGGCCGCGAACAGGGTGGCCCCGGCGGCGAAGGTGCGGCGCCTTCCGACCGTGTCGGCGAGCGAACCGCACACCAGCGTGAAGGCGGCGAACGCGAGGTTGTACCCGGCGACGACCCACTGCAGAGGGGTGCCGGAGGCGTGCAGGTCGGCGCCGATACGGGGAACGGCGACGGCGGTGCCCGCGATGGACATCGCCACGACCAGCACACCGAGCAGGACGGCCAGCAGGGTCACGCGGGGATCGGGTCGGGACGTGGTGGTCCCCATGGGGAGGTTCTCCTGTCTCTCGGGCATGCGAAGAGAAGGGGCGGCAACCCACAGGGTGGAACTTCAACTGAGCTTGAAGTCAAGGTACTTGATCAGCCACCGGGCATCCGGGAGCGGTCGGTTCCGGCCAGTTCCGGGCCGGACGTACCGGACGGCAAGGGAGGGTCGGGCCGCGTGCGGGGTCCGGGCTGGAAACCACGAGCCCCGCGCGCCAGAGGGGGAGGCGCGCGGGGCTCCGGGGGCGGGGGGCTCCGTGCTGTCGTGGTGGGTGCGGGTTCCGTACGGGGGCTGCGTACGCCGCGAGGCGGCGGCGGGTGACGGGCCCCGCGGGTCCTGCGACGGCCGACCGGCTCGGGTCGGCGGGCCCGTGCTCAGCCGACGAGGCTGGAGGCGAGGGTCTTGGCGCGGGTCTCCGCCGCCTCGTGTGCCTGGGCGCGGGACGACTTGGCCAGCTCGATCAGGCCCTCCATGCCGGGAGACGACTCGGCGAGCGTCAGCTCCGGCACGATGAACTCGACGTCCAGGCCGAAGCCGTCCTCGCCCAGCACCTTGCCGAGGTAGTTCTGGACGAACTCGAAGCTCTCGCGGGGCGTGCCCGGGCCGTAGCCACCGCCCCGGCTGGCGACGACCGTGACGGGCGTGCCCTCGGCCGAGCGCGGGCCCGTGCCGAACGTACGGCCCATGATGATCACCTGGTCCAGCCATGCCTTCAGGGTGGAGGGGATCGTGAAGTTGTACATGGGTGCGCCTATGAGGATCGCGTCGGCGCGCTCCAGCTCGCTCACCAGCTCCTCGCGGATCTCGAAGGCGGCGGCCTGCTCAGGAGTACGGTCGGCCGCGGCGGTGAATCCCGCGGCGGCGCCGACGCCGTCCAGGTGCGGGACCGGGTTGGCGGCGAGGTCGCGGTAGATGACCGTGCCGTCGGGGTGCTGCTCCTCCCAGGCCGCGCGGAAGGACGCCGCGACATCGCGGGAGACGGAACCCTCGCGCGGGAACAGAGAGGTGTCGAGGTGCAGCAGTGTGGCCATGAGGGTGCTCCTAGTGCTTCGTAAGCAGGGGGTACTTTCCGACGTAACTATTTCTAACACAGTCACTTACTTTTTTGCACCCCCTTGTTCCGACGCAGTACTCTGAAGACATGTCAGAGCTTCGAGAGCTTCAGGACCAGCCGCACGAGCGGTCCCCTGCTCGGGCCTGCACCGAGCCCGAGAACGCCATCACGCGGGTGTTCCATCTGCTGGGGAAGCGGTGGACCGGGCTGATACTGGCCGCGTTGATGAGTGGCCCAGGACACTTCACCGAGCTGCGCCGCGCCGTTCCCGGCATCAGCGAACGCATGCTCTCCGACCGGCTGACCGAGCTGGCCTCGCTGGGCCTGGTCGTGCGGTCGGTCGAGGACGGACCGCCGCTGCGGGTGCGCTACTGCCTCACCGACTCGGGGCACGCGCTCAAGCCCGCCATGGTGGAGCTGACGCGCTGGGCGGACGCGAACCTTCCGGAGGGCGGAGCCTCCTGCCCCTCGGCGTTCCAGGAGTGACCACGGGAGCGGAACGGATACGGGTGGGGTGCGTGTGCCGGGGATCCTGAGCGCCGGCGGAGGCGCGGGGGAGGCGCGCGCCACGGGTGCTTCCGTGTGGGTCGTAGGGTGGACGGGATGAACGCCAACTCCCCGACGCACGCGCGCGACGAGCCCGGCACCGAGCGGCTTGAGAAAGCCGTGCGGGCCGCGGAGACCGCGCTGATCGAGTACGAGATCGCGGTCGAGACCTTCCGGGTGGAGGTGGAGAACTTCTCCCGGCTGCACCACCAGCGCCTCGGGCCCGTCTACGCGCGCCTCGACGAGCTGGACGCACAGATCGCCGAAGCGGTCGCCGCACGCACCGGCGATCCCGAGGACGTGCGCAAGGCCGAGGAGGCGCGCGGCGCCGTGCTGCCCATGCCACGCGTCGAGGAGCTGTTCTTCGGCTGGATCGACTCGGACGGCATGCTCCCCGAGGCCCAGGCCATGCTCAATGAACAGCCCGTCCAGCCCCCCAGCCGCGTACGGCCCAGCGAGGAGGCCCGTAAGGCGTACCGCGACCTGGTGCGCAAGGCACACCCCGACCTGGTGCAGGACGAGGCGGAGCGCACGCGCCGCGAGGAGTTCCTCGTACGGGTCAACAAGGCGTACGTGGAGGGCGACGCGGCGGCGCTCGCGGCGCTCGACGAGGAATGGGAGGCGGGCCCGCTGCCCGAGCCGCTCGCTGAACTGCTGCGCGGCGAGGAGCTGTACGCGCGCCTGGAGTGGCTCGCACGCCGCAAGGAGTCGCTCACCGAGGTGGCGGCCGAGCTGGAGCAGAGCGCCATCGGCGCGATGATGAAGATGGCGCCGGACGACCCCGACGCCCTGCTGGAGGAGATCGCCGAGCAACTGCTCGGTCAGGTCGCCGAGCGCGAGCGTGAGCTGGCGCGACTGACAGAGACGGAGCAGGGATGAACGCCCTCCCGGGGCAGGTGCCCCAGACCGATATCGCCTCGCTGCCTTCGGACGCGCTGCTGCTGGACGTCCGCGAGGACGACGAGTGGTCGGCGGGGCACGCGGAGGGCGCGCTGCACATCCCCATGAGCGAGTTCACCGGACGCTTCGGCGAACTGACCGAGCGTCTCGGTGAGGACGAGCGGGTGTATGTGGTCTGCCGCGTCGGCGGTCGGTCGGCGCAGGTCGCCGCGTATCTGCTGCGGCAGGGGATCGACGCGGTGAACGTCGACGGCGGCATGCTCGCATGGGAGAGCGCCGGCCGCCCCCTGGTCGGCGAGACGGACCCGGCGTTCGTGCGCTGACGCGCGGGGGCGCTGCGGCGCCGGGCCGAGCGGTCCGGTGTGCGGCGCAGGGCCGAGCGGTCCTTGCTCCCTTGCCTTCTTGCTCCTTGCTTTGCGTGTGTGACGGTTAACTTCCGTCGCTAGGCGGGCTGTTGGGCGGCCAGTAGGTCGCCGAGTGCCTCCTCGTGCGCGGCGGCGGAGCCCACGGACAGTTCGAGTTGCTTGGCCCACGCGTGGAAGCGGTGCAGCGGGTAGTCCGTGTCGGCGCCCATGCCTCCGTGCAGGTGCTGTGCTGTCTGCACCACGTTGCGTACCCCGTCGGAGGCCCAGATCTTGGCCACCGCGACATCGGCCGGATCCAGCCGCCACGCGGCCTGCCAGAGCGTCGCCTCCATGGCACGCAGGTCGATGTAGCTGTCGGCAGCCTGGACGGCGACCGCCTGGAACGTGGCGACCGGATACCCGAACTGTTCGCGTTTGCTCACATATGCGCTGGTCATTTCCAGTACCCGTTCGCCAAGTCCCAACGCCAGCGCGCAGGTTCCCGTGGCGAGCAGCCGGTGCAGATGCGCCGCGGCGGCGGGGTGCTCGACAAGGTCCCCGGCCGGTATACGGGCCGAGTCCAGGTGGATCTCGGCGTAGCGCTCGCCGTTGGTCGACGCCTGTTCCGCGAGCGTGACACCGGGGGTCTCCGTCGGGGCGACGAGCGCCAGCACGGGACTGCCCTCGGGTGTGTGCGCGGGGACGACCACGAGATCGGCGGTGGGTGCCCAGGGGACGGCGGTCTGTACGCCGTCGAGGACCCAGCCGGTGCCGTCGGGCGCCGGTGTGGCCGTGACGGCCTGTTCGGGGGGCTCGTGCCCGCTCCTGCCGTGCGCCGCCGCCGTCAGCGCGAGATCGCCCGCCGCGATACGGGGCAGCAGGGCCGCACGCAACTCCTCGCCGCCGTAAGCGCCGAGGGTGAGCGCAGCCGCGCTCGTCTCCAGCAGCGGCACCCGCGCGAGTGCGCGCCCCGCCTCGCGCAGTACGAGGCACAGCGCGACGGCGTCGAGGCCCGAACCCCCGTGTTCCGGCGGCACGAACAGGCCCAGCAGGTCGGTCTCGGCCAGCTGCCGCCACAGCGTGCGGTCGAAGTCGTCCGCGACCGTTCCGCGCGTGAGCGCCGGGCTGCCGACGTGCGCGGGGTCGATCCCCGCGAACACCGCACGCGCGGCCTCCCGCGCCGCCTCCTGCTCTTCACCGAAGCTGAAGTCCACGCTGCCTCCTCGTGTCTGACGCGCCGTCAGGTTAGCGTCGCGGCATGCGCTTGGCCATACATGCGGGCTGGCACGTGGCGGGCACGTGGCGGGCGCACGGTGTGGAGACGCGTAGCGGTGCGGGGACGCGGGACGCGGGCACGCCTGGTTATGGGCACGCGTTGAGGCGCGGGCCCGCGTGGTGGTGCGGGCACGCGTTCAGGCGTGAGGTCGCGGCGAGGTGTGAGGATCGGCGAGGTGCGCGGGTGCGGCGGGGCGTGAGGGTGCGCGTGTTCTAGGCGTCGAAGTCGACCGACACCACCGGCGTGACGGGATGCGACTGGCACGCGAGTACGTAGCCGGCGTCGAGCTCCTCGGGTTCCAGGGCGTAGTTCCGGTCCATGTGGACCTCCCCGGCGAGCAGCCGGACCCGGCAGGTGCCGCAGACGCCGCCCTTGCAGGCGTAGGGGGCGTCGGTGCGGTTCCGCAGGACCGTTTCCAGGACCGACTCCCCCTCCTTCGCCATCCATGTCCCTCCGCGCCCCTCCAGCGTCGCGCTCACGGTCGCGGCGCCGTCGGGCAACGTGACGCGCGGTGGGGCGGTCGGCGCCGGCTCGGCGTGGAATATCTCCTGGTGGACACGGGCGCGCGGCACGTCCAGGGCGCGCAGGGCAGCGGACGCGCTCTCGACGAGGCCGAGCGGGCCGCACAGATACCAGCCGTCGATGCCCTCGACGCCCTCCCCGGGCAGAAGCGCGGGCAGCAGTGCGGTGAGGCGTTCCTGGTCGAGGCGGCCGGAGGCGAGCCCGGTGCGCTGATCCTCGCGGGAGAGGACCGTGACGAGCTGGAACCGGTCCGGGTAGCGGTCCTTGAGGTCCGCCACCTCCTCCAGAAACATCGTCGAGGCCGTCGTGCGGTCGCTGCGTACCAGGCAGAAGCGCGCGCCGGGCTCCCGCCCGAGCAGCGTGGCCGCGATGGAGAGAACGGGCGTGATGCCGCTCCCGCCGACGATCGCGGCGAAGTGCCCGCGGCGCGGCGGAAGGACGAACCTGCCCGTGGGCGGCAGCACTTCGACGGTGTCGCCCTCCAGCAGTTCCTTGAGGGCGTACGTCGAGAACTCGCCCCCCTCCACCAGCCGTACGCCGACCCGCAGCGTCGCCGGTTCGGGCGTGGCGGGGTCGCACAGCGAGTACGTACGGCGGATCTCCTCGCCGTGTTCGTTCACGCGCCGCAGGGCGATGTGCTGTCCGGGGGCGTAGCGGTACGTCTCGCGGAGGCCGGGTGGTACGGCGAGGGTGAGCGCGGCGGCGTCGTCCGTGAGCCGCTCGACCGCCGTGACGCGCAGCGCGTGGAACACGCTCACACCTCCTTGAAGTGGTCGAAGGGTTCGCGGCACGCCTCGCAGCGGCGGAGCGCCTTGCAGGCGGTGGAGGAGAAGCGGGCCAGCAGCACGGTGTCGGCCGAGCCGCAGAGGGGGCAGCGGACAGGCTCGGGCGCTGTCCCTGTCCCTGCTCCTGCTCCTGTCCCTGCCTCTGTCCCGGGCGCCGTCTCGGGGTCGGGTTCGGGCCCGGTCTCGGGTTCGGGTTCGGGTGTGGCGTGCCGGGTGGGGGACAGGCCGACCGTTACCGGCGCACTGGCGCGGGCGCCGGGGCGGGGCGGGGCGACGCCGTGTGCCGCGAGCTTGCGGCGGCCCTCGGGGCTGATGTCGTCGGTCGACCACAGGGGTGTCAGGACCGTGCGCACCGTGACCCGCTCGGCGCCGCCCTCGCGCAGGGCCTGTTCGATGTCGGCCGCCATCGCCTCGATCGCGGGGCAGCCGGTGTAGGTCGGGGTCAGCTCGACCTCGACATGGCCGGGCGAGGGCTCGCTGACCCGGCGCAGCACGCCCAGCTCGGCGAGGGTGACGACGGGCAGTTCGGGGTCGGGCACCGAACCGGCCAGCTTCGTCAGGGACTTCAGCCGTTCCGGCGCATGTCCTGTCGGGCTGTGCACACTACTGGCGGTCACCATGTGGCCCCCGGGTGGCTGCGGTGCAGATGCTGCATCTCGGCGATCATCGGTCCGAACGGCTCGGTGTGCAGCCCCTGGCGTCCCGCGCCCGCCGTCCACGCGCCGCTCCGCTGCCCCTCGGGCAGGTCGAGCCCCGCCCGGCCGAAGACCTCGGTGATGCTCGCGGCCCACTCCCCCTCCAGCTCCTGCCAGCGCAGGTCCAGGCCCTCGACGGGCTGAAAGAGTTCGCCTGTGAACCGCCACAGCGCGTTCGCCGCGCGCTGCATCCGCGCATGGCTCTCCTCGGTGCCGTCTCCGAGGCGTACGGTCCACTGCTCGGCGTGGTCCCGGTGGTACGCCGTCTCGCTGACCGCCTTCTCGGCGAGGGGGAGCTTCGGCGCGAGCTGCGCGTACAGCGGCTGCTGGTAGGTGGAGAAGAAGAGCTGGCGGACGATGGTGTGCGCGAAGTCGCCGTTGGGCTGTTCGACCAACTGGCAGTTGAGGAAGGTCCGTTCCTCACGCAAGTAGGCGATCTCGTCCTCGGTGCCCAACTCGTCCCGCAGGCCGGCGTAGAGCGCGCGTGCCTGGCCGAGCAGGTCGAGCGCGATGTTGGCGAGCGCCATCTCCTCCTCCAGGACGGGGGCATGGCCCGCCCATTCGCCGAGGCGGTGGGAGAGAACGAGCGCGTCGTCGGCCAGGGGGAGCGTGGCCAGGGCCGGAGGGGCCGTCGCTGTCACAGGTTCTTCACCCCGTCCGGGACCTCGTAGAAGGTCGGATGGCGGTACGCCTTGTCGGCGGCCGGTTCGAAGAAGGGGTCCTTCTCGTCCGGCGAGGAGGCGGTGATCTCGCGGGAGGGTACGACCCACAGGGAGACGCCTTCGGAGCGGCGTGTGTACAGGTCACGGGCGTTGCGGAGCGCCATCTGCGCGTCCGGCGCGTGCAGGCTGCCCGCGTGCGTGTGCGAGAGGCCGCGCCTGCTGCGTACGAAGACCTCCCACAGGGGCCAGTCGGCACTCATGGGGCTCAACTCCTCGGTTTCCGGGTCGCGGTGGCTCCGGCGGGGTCGCGGGCCGGGCCGTCGGTGGGCCGGGGCGGTCGGGGCGCGTGCTTGGCTGCGTGCGCCGCTGCGGCCTCGCGTACCCAGGCGCCGTCCTCGTGTGCCGTGCGGCGCTGGGTGATCCGCTGCTCGTTGCAGGGCCCGTTGCCCTTCAGCACGTCGCGGAACTCCTGCCAGTCGATCGCACCGAAGTCATGCGCTCCCCGCTCCTCGTTCCACCGCAGGTCGGGGTCGGGGAGGGTGAGGCCCAGCGCTTCGGCCTGGGGGACGCAGATGTCCACGAAGCGCTGACGCAGCTCGTCGTTGGAGTGCCGTTTGATCTTCCAGGCCATCGACTGCGCGCTGTGCGCCGACTCGTCGTCGGGCGGCCCGAACATCATCAGCGAGGGCCACCACCAGCGGTCCACCGCGTCCTGCGCCATGGCGTGCTGGGCCTCGGTGCCCCTGCTGAGGGCGAGCAGCAGTTCGTACCCCTGGCGCTGGTGGAAGGACTCCTCCTTGCACACGCGGACCATCGCGCGTGCGTAGGGACCGTACGAACAGCGGCAGAGCGGCACTTGGTTGGTGATCGCGGCGCCGTCCACGAGCCAGCCGATCGCGCCGACGTCCGCCCAGGTGAGAGTGGGGTAGTTGAAGATCGAGGAGTACTTCTGGCGGCCCGTGTGCAGCTTGTCGAGCAGCTCGTCGCGGCCGGCGCCGAGCGTCTCCGCCGCGCCGTACAGATACAGCCCGTGGCCCGCCTCGTCCTGGACCTTCGCCATCAGGATCGCCTTGCGGCGCAGGGACGGCGCGCGCGTGATCCAGTTCGCCTCCGGCTGCATGCCGATGATCTCGGAGTGTGCGTGCTGGGCGATCTGGCGCACGAGGGTGGAGCGGTAGGCGTCGGGCATCCAGTCGCGCGGCTCGATGCGCTCGTCCGCTGCGACGGCGGCGTCGAAGGCGGCCTGGAAGGCGTGCTCGTCGCCGTTGTCGCCGTCAGCGCGGTGCGCGGCGTCGGTCCCGCCCGTGCCCGGTCCGCGCAGCGCCGATGTCACCGATGTCATTACGAGCCCCCTGATCTCCCGGCAGCCGACCGACCGATCGTTCGGTTCAATGGTGAGGTGCGGACTCGGGACGTGTCAAGGCCGAATGCTCCGGACCCACGGGGCCGGACTGCCATGCCCCAGTAGGCTCTGACAGTCTCTGAGGCGGACCGGCCCAGTCATGGGCATGGAGAAACAGGGGAGCAGGGAGGGCATGGAGCCAGCAGCGCACCAGGTGCCCGGAGCGGTGCCGGACGGCGGGACGGTCGCGCCCGGTGACGCGAGCGGGTCCCATGGGGACTACGGAACCGGCAGGTCAGGCCCGGCCGGTGGTGCCGAGGGGCACGGTGGTGGACCCGGTGAGCCCGGTGGGGACACCGGCGGTGGTGGCGCCAGCGGTGAGGGCGGAGGCGGGATCGCCGCACTCTCGCTGCCCGCGCGGATCTTCGTGGCGATAGCCGTGGCCGTCGTCGCGGTCGCGGTCGCGTTCCACGTGGCGATGGTCTTTTTGCAAACCGCCCCGGAAAACACCGTCAGCAAGCAGCACGCGGATGTCGTAGACGCCTACGTGTACCCGGAGTTCGAGCGGAACTGGAAGCTCTTCGCGCCCAACCCGCTCCAGCAGAACATCGCCGTGCACGCCCGGGCCACCGTCGCCAAGAACGACGGCTCGACGGAGACGACCGGCTGGGTCAACCTCTCCGCCATGGACGGCAAGGCCATCCGTGGCAATCTCGCCCCCAGCCACACCCAGCAGAACGAACTGCGCCGCGGCTGGGAGTTCTACACCAACTACCACGACGACAAATCCAGGCCCATAGGGCTGCGCGGGCAGCTGTCCGAGCGCTACATGAAGCGCATCGTCATGCTGCGCTTCGGAACCGAACTGAACGGCGGCAGCGTCGAGCGCATCCAGCTCCGCTCCGCCACCACACCGGTCGCCGCGCCCGAGTGGAGCCAGGAGCGTACGGACGTGAAGACCCAGTACCACGTGCAGCCCTGGTGGCAGGTCACCAGCGCTGACCTTCCGGGAGTCTCCAAATGACGGACCAGGGGCGGTACATGGCGGTCGGCAGTCCACGCGCGCGCGTCGAGCGGAGCGTCTCGCGTGGCCTGGCGCGCATCACGGCGCACGCGCTCGGCCCGTACCAGACGGCGATCGTACGCATCGGATTCGGTGCCACATGGCTCTTCTTCCTGCTGCGGGAGTGGCCGCACCGCGAAGAGCTGTACGGGCCATCGGGGCCCTGGAGTTGGGGCATGGCCGAGCGGCTGATCGACTCCAACCAGGCTTTCTCGGTGCTGATGTGGTCCGGTAGCGACAGCTGGTTCCAGCTCGTGTACCTCGTCGCGCTCGCCTCCTCCGCGGCACTGATGCTGGGCTGGCACACGCGTGCTTCCTCGGTGCTCTTCATGGTCGGCGTGCTCTCGCTCCAGAACCGCAGCGTCTTCATGGGCGACGGCGGGGACAACGTCATCCACCTGATGTCCCTCTACCTGATGCTCACGCGCTGCGGCCAGGTGTGGTCACTGGACGCGCGCCGCGCCGCACGCCTGCGTGAGCGGGGGATGAGCGCACACGCGCGCGGAGTGGGCGGAACCGTACTGTGGGCCGTCCTGGGCGCCGTACTACTGGGCGGCACGGTGGCGGGCGGCTTCACCCTCGGCTGGGGGCTCTTCTTCTGGGCCCTGTGGGCGGTGTACGGCCTGTGGTGGCTGCTCAACAGGCTGGCGGCCGACGGCGGTCACCGTGTGCGCGAGTTCCGCGACGTGTGCGACATCCTCGCCAACCTGGCACACAACGGTGCGTTGTTGATCATCATGGTCGAGGTCTGTCTGATCTACTCGACCGCCGGATGGTTCAAGATCCAGGGCTCGCGCTGGCAGGACGGCACCGCCGTCTACTACCCGATGCATCTCGACTACTTCGCGCCCTGGCCCGATCTGAACCAGGTGCTCGCAGGCAGCGGGCTCATGATCTTCCTGATCACCTACGGCACGGTGGCCGTCCAAGTCGCCTTCCCGTTCGCCCTGTTCAACAGGCGCGTGAAGAACGTGCTGCTGGCCATGATGATCGTCGAGCATCTCAGCATCGCCTTCCTCCTGGGACTGCCGTTCTTCTCGATGGCCATGATCGCCGCCGACATGGTGTTCCTGCCCACCGTCTTCCTCCTGTGGGCGGGCCGTCACGCCTCGGGGATCACGGGACGCCTCGGACGACGGCTGCCCGGCGCGGGACGTGGGAAGCGCACGGACGACCAGGAGGCGCGCGGAGACGGGCCGGAGGCGGGGCTGGACACCGGCCCTGGCACCGGCAGGCGTGGCGGCGCTACCAGTGGCTCCGGCGCCGCCGTTGCCTCTGAGGACGGCGGCGGCTCCGGGCAGGGCGGCTCCCAGGAGACCGTGGAACGGTCGGACGGAGCGCCCGCGGAGAGCGGGGACGGGCCCTCCTCGCTGCACGCGCGGCGCTGAGCCGCCCGGTCGCGGCTGGGCGGTCCAGGGACCCCGGGTCGAGGCAGCCGCTTCCCGGTGGCGCGCTCCGGCCGAGACGCCCAGCGCATGGGAGATGCCCAGCGCCGGGAGACGCCCCGCCCCATGGGAGGGGGAGGTCGGTGTGCGTACCTGTAGGGCGCTGACGGCATGGGCGTCGGGGTAGGCGCACGTCAGGCGGCCGTATGGTGAGTCTGTGACCGGTGATGCGGAGTGGGAGAGGTACGCCGACGGCGGCGTGCTGCTGGACGGGTTCCATGCGTTGAAGCACGCACTCCGCTTCGGTGCACGGGTACCTGTGGCGGTGGCGCGGGACCGTAAGGCGGCGCTCGCGCTCTCCAGCGAGCTGGCCCCCGACCTGACGGGCACACTCGACGGGCTGCTGCGCGAGGTGCCCGCGGAGGTGTTGCGCCGCCTCGTACCCCGGCCGCACCCCACGGGCGTGGCAGCGCTCGCCCTGCGCGGTACGTCTTCTGTGGCGGCCGATCGCGACGAGCCCCTGGTAGTGCTCGACAACCCGCGCAACCTCGGCAACGTCGGCGCCGTGGTGCGCCTGGCCGCGGGTGCGGGAGCGGGCGGCGTGCTCACTACTGGTGACGCGGACCCCTGGCACCCCGCGGCCGTACGCGCGAGCGCGGGGCTGCACTTCGCGACCACGGTCGAGCATCGGCAGGTGCCGGAGCTGCCCGGGGGACAGCTCTTCGCCTTCGACCCGGAGGGCGACGACCTGCGGTCCCTCGACCTTCCGGCCGGTGCGATGCTCGCCTTCGGCTCGGAGCGGCACGGGCTCTCGGACGATGTCCGGGCCCGTGCCGACCATCTCGTCGCGCTGCCGATGCGGCCCCAGGTCTCCAGCTACAACCTGGCCACCAGCGTGGCCATGGCGCTCTACCACTGGATGGCTCGCGCCTACTGAGGCGTTGGCTCGCGCCTACGGGGCGTTCCTGTTTTCGCGTTCCTACTGGCGCGTGTCCGCCGGGCGTTCATGGCGACCGTCCATGCGGACGGGTCCCGTTGTCGTACGACTACTGGTGCGCAGTCCACAGTTGCCGACTACTTGCGTGCCGCGGTGTGCTCAGCCGCAATGTGCTCAGAGGTACGGGCCGCCTGTGCGTGCCTGGCGGGGGTCCGCCTCACCGGCGCCCGCGAGGTCCTCGGGCACGGCGCCGGGCGGCAGCGCCCTGCGCATCTGCTCCAACTGGGCGCGCGCCGCCATCTGCTGCGCGAACAGTGCGGTCTGGATGCCGTGGAAGAGCCCTTCGAGCCAGCCGACCAACTGGGCCTGCGCGATACGCAGCTCGGCGTCCGTCGGCGTGGAACCCTCGGTGAACGGGAGGGAGAGCCGTTCCAGTTCCTCGATCAGCTCGGGCGCGAGGCCGTCCTCCAGCTCCTTGATCGAGCTGGTGTGGATCTCCTTGAGCCGCGCCCTGCTGGCCTCGTCCAGCGGCGCCGCCTTCACTTCCTCCAGCAGCTGCTTGATCATGCTTCCGATCCGCATGACCTTCGCGGGCTGTTCCACCATCTCCGTCACGGGGACCTCAGCCTGCTCATCGCCTTCACCGTCACCGCCCTTGGCCGCGGTACCGCTGAGTGCCATTCCATCCGGGCCCACAACCAGGACCTGGGGGCTCTCCTGCGACTGTTCGTTGCTCGGCTGTGTCATGCCCCCATTCTGCATCCTGACCTACCCCCCGCGCCGAGCGAGGGGGCCCCTTGGCCGGGTGAGCGCTGCTGCTCAGCCGCGCCGCAACCGCAGGCCCAGGAAGGCCAGCCCCAGCCCGATCAGCGTCATACCGGCGCCCAGCGGCAGCACGGGCAGCACCTGTCCCGACGGCTGCGCGGCGACCCGGGCACCCCGGCCGGCACCGTTCTCGCGGGGGTGCTCGGAGCGGCGCCCTTCGGACTCGTGCGGGTCGGGCCTGCCGAGGCCCTGGTCAGAGGAACGGGGCGCGGGACGGTTGCCGGACGGGGGCGGTGGCTGCGCCGGCCTGCGTCCGGTCTCGCCGGTGCGCAGAGGGTGCTCGCCGTGCCCGTGCTCCTCGCGTGGGCGGGGGCCCTGGGCGCCGGGGCGGTCGGTGGGTTCCTCGTCGGCGGAGTGCCCGGGGCGTTCCGTGGGGGAGCGTGGAGGCGTGGTGGGGCGGTCGCTTGGCGCCTCGCGCCGTGCTGGGTGCTCGTTCTGCCCGGGGTGCCCCGCCTCCGGCCGCTGACGGGGTTCGCCGGGCCGGACCGGGGAGGCGGGCCTCGTACCGGGGGCCGAGGGAGTGTGCATGGGTGCGTGTCCCGGAAAGCCGGGAGCGAGGTCGTCGGTGGCGGGAGGGGGAGCGAGATCCGGCCGTACGGGTATGCCGGGGCGCGGTGCACTCGGAAGGGTGTCGCGGCCCGATTCGGGGCCGGGCCCGGCTCCTGTGAACGCACCCGAAGCGGGCGACCTCCGTGTCCGGGCCTCGCTCCTGGTCTCGGCCCTGGCCTCAGTTCTGCTCTCGGCCCTCTCGGTCCGGGCGCCGGGCCGGGCTCCCGACTGTTCCGGGCCCGTCTGCGCGAGGGCGAGCTGAGCCGGAAGGGCCAGCAGCGCACAGGTCACCAGGGTGACTCCCCCGCGCCTCGGCTGAGCGTGCCCCACGGCCGTGACCCTCCCAGGCTGGATGGTCCAGAGACGTATCCAGCGTCACACGAAGGGGAGTATCCGGCATTCCGGGCACGAACGGCGGGCCGGAACCTGCGCCCCGTATCGCGGGCCGGCCTGGCCGCCCGGGCCCTCGTCCGGACGGCCTGCGGTCATCCGGCTCCGCCAACCGGTCACGGTCGATCAGCCACGGTCAACCGGTCACGGCGTCCGGCCCGCGCCAACCGGTCACGGCCAACCGGCCCGGCCAACCGGTCACGGCGTCGTGCCCGCGCCAACCCGCCACGGGCACCGTCAACCAGTCGTGGCCCAACCGGTCACGGCGTCAGCAGGATCTTGCCGACGTGGCCGCTCTCCTCCAGTGCGCGATGCGCCTCCGCCGCGTCGCGCATCGGCACCGTGCTGTCCACCACGGCGTGCAGCCTGCCGTCGGCCAGCAGCGGCCACACGTGCTCGCGTACCGCGGCGACGATCGCCGCCTTCTCGGACGGGGGCCGCCCGCGCAGCGAAGTCGCCGTGACGGCACCGCGCTTGGCGAGCAGTGTGCCCAGGTTCAGCTCGCCCTTGGCGCCGCCCTGCATCCCGATGATCGCCAGTCGGCCGTTGACGGCGAGGGCCTTGACGTTCGGTTCCAGGTACTTCGCGCCCATGATGTCGAGGATCACGTCGGCGCCCTCGCCTGCCGTCGCTGAGCGCAGTTCCTCGACGAAGTCCTGCTCGCGGTAGTTGATCAGGATGTCGGCGCCCAGCCGCGCGCACCGCTCCAGCTTCTCCGCGCTGCCGGCGGTGACCGCGACCCGCGCGCCGACGGCCTTGCCGAGCTGGATGGCCATCGTGCCGATCCCGCTGGAGCCGCCGTGCACAAGGAGTGTCTCGCCGGGGCGCAGGTGGGCGACCATGAAGACGTTCGACCAGATCGTGCACGTCACCTCGGGGAGCCCGGCGGCCGTCGTCACGTCCACGCCGTCCGGTACGGGGAGCAGCTGCCCTGTGGGGACCGCGACCTTCTCCGCGTAACCGCCGCCTGCCAGTAGTGCGCAGACTTCGTCGCCGATCGCCCAGCCGGTCACGCCGGGGCCCACTGCTGAGATGCGTCCGGAACACTCCAGGCCGGGATACGGGCTGCTGCCGGGCGGCGGGTCGTAGAAGCCCTGCCGCTGGAGGAGGTCGGCGCGGTTGACGGCGCTGGCCGCGACGTCGACGAGGACTTCGCCGTCCCCGGGCACGGGGTCGGGGACCTCTGCCCAGACCAGGGCCTCGGGGCCGCCGGGTTCGGGAATCGTGATCGCATGCATACGGCCGACGCTACCCGCACGCGCCCCGCACGCCGCGCTCCCCCGGGCCGCACGTCGCATAGGTGAATCTGAGCTTCTGGTCGGGCGTCGGCACGTACCCCTGAAGGCAGCCCGTGCAGAACCAGAACCAGGAGTCGTCCTTGCCGGGCCCGGTCTCGCGGGTGTCCTTCCACAGGAGCCTGTCGGGACAGTTGGGGCAGGTGGGAGGCGGGTCCATCGCGACATCGTCACGCCTCACGCCTGCCCGCACGCCTCCGGCGCCACCATGGCCACCCGAAGGGATGAGTAGGGCGATCAGGGACGGTGACGACGGCTGCCGCTACCTGAACTCGCCCCTGCGGCCGTCGGGTTCGCGCATCGTGGGAGTCGCGCGGTGGATGACCACGACACGGTCCGTCAGCTGCAGTGTCGCGGCCTCCGGGTCGTCGAAGGCGAGTATCCGGTGGCCACGTACAACGGAGACGACCAGGTCAGCGCACTCGCGCGGCGAGTGACCCGCCTCGGCCTTGGTCACCGGGCGCTCCTTGAGGTCGAGCCCGGTGCCCTGCTGGATGAGGTCCTCCATGACCGTGCTCGCGTACGGGCTGAGCATCGCCAGGCCGAGCAGCCTGCCGGCGGCGCTCGCGCTGGTGATGACCGCGTCGGCGCCCGACTGCCGCAGCAGCGGGGCGTTCTCCTCCTCGCGCACCGCTGCGACGATCTTGATACGGGGGTTGAGCTGCCGCGCCGTCAGCGTGACCAGAACGGAGGTGTCGTCGCGCTGGGGCGCGATGACGATCTGCTTGGCGCGCTGGACCTCGGCGCGCACCAGTACCTCGCTGCGCGTGCCGTCGCCCTCGATGCCGGCGAACCCCTCGGCGTTGGCGGCCTTCACGGCGAACTGGTGGGGGTCGATGACCACGATCTGGTTGCGGCCCGTACCGGTCGACAGCAGCGTCTGGGTCGCTGACCTGCCCTTCGTACCGAATCCGACGACTACGGTGTGGTCGCGCAATGCGGACCTCCAGCGGGACAGGCGCCACTGCTGGCGGGTGCGGTCCGTCAGCGCTTCGAGCGTGGTGCCGATGAGGATGATCAGGAAGAGCACGCGCAGGGGCGTGACGAGCAGGGTGTTGACCAGGCGTGCGCTGTCGGTGACCGGGGCGATGTCGCCGTATCCGGTGGTCGAGAGCGTGACGGTCGTGTAGTAGACGCAGTCCATGAACGACACGTCGTTGTCGGCGTCGTCCGCGTAGCCCGCGCGGTCCAGGTAGACCAGCAGCACGGTCAGGCACAGCACACCGACCGCCGCCAGCAGGCGCCGTGCCACCTGCCGGAACGGGCTGACGTCGGGGCGCGGCAGCAGTACGTTGCCGTGCCGTTCCTCGCTGTCCTCCGCAGGGCCGCGCAGGCGCCTCACCATGGCAGGTCCAGCACGGGTACGTCCGTGCCTGGTGCGGCCCCACCGGGGGGTACGGCGGCGAGCGCGTCGGCCGAGGCGATACCGCGCAGCATGGCGGGCCCCGCGTACCGCAGCGGCCGGATGCGTGCCCGGATGCCCGAGCCCTCGCGCACTACGGGTACCAGGCGTGTGTCGTGCGGGTGGCCCGCCACCTCCTCGCCCAACGTGGCCTGCGGAACCGCTCGTTCGGGCAGGCCCGCGAGGGTGCGCAGCAGCGGGACCGCGAGCGTGACGAGCCCTGAGAGCGCGGCGAGCGGGTTGCCCGGCAGCCCGACCAAGTAGGCGCCACCGCGCGGATCGGCGCCCGGGAGCGTGGCCAGCAGCATGGGGTGGCCCGGGCGTACGCGTACGCCCCTGACGAGGAGTTCGGCGCCCAGGCGGCGCAGCGTGGGCTGGAGGTGGTCGACGGGCCCCGCAGCCGTACCGCCAGTGGTGACCACCACGTCGGCCGTGGTGGTGGCCACGGCCTCGTACAGCGCCTCGGCGTCGTCACCGAGGCGGCGCGTGACGATGACATCGCCGCCGAACGCCTCCAGCCACGGGCCGACCATCGGGCCGAGCGCGTCACGGATACGGCCGTCCTGTGGGCGGCCCTTGTGCAGCAGTTCGTCGCCCAGTACGAGGATTTCGGCGCGCGGGCGGCGCACGACCTCCAGCTCGTCGTACCCGGCGGCGGCGGCCAGGCCGAGCACGGCCGGGGTGACAGGAGCGCCGGCGGGCAGCAACTCGTCGCCCTTACGGCACTCCTGGCCGCGCGGGCGGATGTCCGTTCCCGGCTGGGGAGGGCTGTCGGTGCGCAGCCGTCCCTTGGCGGTCAGCTGGGCCTGTTCGGAGCGCAGGACCGCGCTGGTCCCTGCCGGGATACGGGCGCCTGTGGCGATGCGTACGGCCTGGCCGTCGGCGAGTTGGCGCGGTTCGCCGCGGTGTCCCGCGAGGAGACCACCCGCCTCAGCGCCGTCGGCACCGCGGGCCAACTCCCAGGGGCCCGGGCCCGATACGGCCCAGCCGTCCATCGCCGAGGTGTCGAACGACGGCAGGTCGGTGAGCGCTTCCAGCGCAGCGGCGAGCGTGTGACCGCGCGCACGGTCGAGGGGGAGCTTCGTGGGAGGCAGTGCGCCGACGGCGCCGGCGGCGAGGGCGCGCGCCTCCTCCCAGGTGGGGGTCGGCGCCTCTTCGGTGCGGCCCGGCCCTTCGGGAGAATCAGACGTGTGCGCGCGGTCCTGCCGGCGCGCACCGCTACTGGATGCCCCGTCGGTGTGCGCGGTGCCCTCGGCACGTTCGCCGTGCGCCGCGGCCTCCGCCTGTTCGTCCGCCCACTGGATGCGCCGGATGCGCTTGAGGCGCGGTGCCGGTGGGGTGGCGGGCCTGGACCTGCCGCTGTTGGCCAGGGCGATGGCCTCGTCGAGTTCGTCGGAGCCGCTCATGACCCGTCTTCCGTACCGTCGTCCTCCGTGCCATCGGCGCCCTTGGTGCCCGCTGCACCCTCAGCGGCCTCGGCCGCCCAGCGGTGGGCGAGTTCCGTGGCCTTGGCCGCCGCACGCGCGACATCCTCCGGGGTGCCGCCCGCCTGCCCCGCCGCGTACCCCACCAGGAACGTCGTCAGCGGCGCAGCGGGCCGCGCGACACCATGCGCCGCGTCGCGCGCGAGGTCGAGCAGCATGGTGGTGTCGACGTCGGTCCCGATGCCCAGTTCAGCCTTGACTGCGGTGATCCATTCATCCAGCACGGTGCCATGCTCCCTGATACGGGCCCGCGCCGTGGCGATGTCGTCCCAGGTGTCGCAGTCGGCCGCAGCGGCGGCGGCCGACGGTGTCGTGACGCGGCGCAGCCTCAGCCCCGGCAGCAGCAGCCTGAGCGGCAGGCCGGAGAGGTGGCCGTACTCGGTGCGCAGCAGGGCGAGTTCGCGGCGCAGGGGCTCGGTGGCGTAGGCGGCGAGCAGGGGTTGGTCGCGCCCGTCACTGACGACGCTGCCCTCGTCGCCCGTACGCAGATCGAGCAGTTCGCGCACCGTACCGCGGTCGACGAAGGGCAGGTCGGCGGAGAGCACGAGCACCGTGTTCTGCTTCACCTGCGCCAGCCCCGCCTGCAGCCCGGCGAGGGGCCCTCCGCCCGGAGGGTCCTCACGCGCCCACAGAACGGGCCTGTACGTGGCACGCCGGGGTCCGACGACCGTGGTGGCCTCCGCGCCCTCGCAGGCCGTCAGGACGCGGTTCAGCAGCGTTCTGCCACCGATGGTGACGGCGGGCTTGTCCACGCCGCCGAGGCGGCGCGCGCCGCCGCCCGCGAGGACGAGAGCGTCGTACGCGTGGGCCCTCTCGGGCTGAACGCCCCTTCCGTGGGGGCGGTGTGCGGGTACCGAAGCGTGGGTCACGCCTCAGAGCGTACGGAGCAGCACCGCAGGACGCTCCACGCAGTCCGCGACATGACGCAGGAACCCGCCCGCCGTGCCGCCGTCGCACACCCTGTGGTCGAAGGTGAGGGAGAGCTGGACGACGTCCCGTACGGCCAGTTCGTCCCCGACGACCCAGGGCTTGCGGGCGATACGGCCGACTCCGAGCATGGCGGCCTCCGGGTGGTTGATGATCGGCGTGGAGCCGTCGACGCCGAACACCCCGTAGTTGTTGAGCGTGAACGTGCCACCGGTCAGCTCGGCCGGACTCAGCGTGCCCGCGCGTGCGGCATCGGTGAGGCGGACCATCTCCGCGGTCAGCCGCTCGGCCGAGAGCGTGTGCGCGTTCCGTACGACCGGTACGACGAGGCCCCTGTCGGTCTGCGCCGCGAATCCGAGGTGCACCTCGGGCAGAACGACGATCTCCCGCGCCTCGGTGTCCACCGTCGAGTTCAACTCCGGGAACCGTGCCAGCGCCGCCGTACAGACGCGCCCCAGGAGCGCCAGCAGGGACACGGCCTGGCGTGCCGTGCCGTGCGCGGCGGGGGCGTTCATCTCCCGGCGCGCAGCCAGGAGTTCGGTGGCGTCGGCGTCCACCCAGCAGCTCGCGTCCGGTATTTCGCGGCGGCTACGGGAGAGCCGTTCCGCCGCGGTCCCCCGGATTCCCCGCAGGGGGATGCGCGTACCGGAGAGTGTCTGTCCGGCCGTGCGCCCCGCGTCACCGCGCGGTGCGTCGGTGGGGCGCTCGGTGGCCGCTACGGCGCGCTCGACGTCGACGCGCAGGATCAGCCCGTCCGGACCTGTGCCGTCCAGTGTGCGCAGGTCGACGCCGTGTTCGCGCGCGAGACGGCGCACCAGGGGCGAGATGACGGCCGTGGTGCGCCCGCCGGCCGCTCCGGACAAGGGCTGCGGCTGTGGCGTGTACCGGGGCTGTCCGACCGGCGCCGTACTCGCTACCGGTGTCGCTCCGGCGGTTTTCGCGGCAAGTTGTACGTCCGCTGAGTCCGTCGGGCCTGCGGGGCCCGCCGCGCTTCCCGGGCCCCGCGCGCCGGTCGCGCCGGTCGTCCCCGCTGTTCCCGTTGTCCCCGTTGTCCCCGACCGGCCCGTCCTCACGGCCGCGCGCCTGCGCCGGGCGGGTGGCGCCTGCGTCCCGTAGCCGACCAGTACGTTGCCGGAGCCGCCCACGTGCTCGGGTTCCGGGGCCGGGCCGCCGGTGCCGCCTGAGCCGTCGGCGCCGGTGGTTTTCCCCGTACCGCTGGGGGCCCCGGAGCCCCCAGGGCCCTGTCCGACAGCCACCGTGAGCAACGGGGCTCCCACGGGCACCTCGGCGCCCTCCTCGGCGCTGTGGGAGGTCACGACTCCCCCGTACGGGCACGGGACATCGACCAGGGCCTTGGCCGTCTCGACCTCGACAACCGGTTCGTCCACCTTCACGGTGTCGCCGACCGCGACGAGCCACCGTACGATCGTCGCCTCCGTCAGGCCCTCGCCCAGGTCGGGCAGGGTGAACTCGCGTACCTGGCCCATCAGATGCCGCCTCCGTCCGGATGCCGCTCGGTCCAGCCGCTCTCCCACTGGAGGCGTGCCACCGCGTCCAGGACCCGGTCGACGCCCGGCAGATGGTGCCGCTCCAGCATCGGCGGCGGATACGGGATGTCGAAGCCTGCCACGCGCAGCACGGGCGCCTCCAGGTAGTGGAAGCAGCGTTCGCTGATCCGCGCGGCGATCTCGCCTCCAGGGCCCGCGAATCCGGGCGACTCATGGACGACGACGGCGCGTCCCGTGCGCCGGACCGAGGCGACGACCGTCTCCTCGTCGAACGGAACCAGGGAGCGCAGGTCGATCACTTCGAGGTCCCAGCCCTCGGCGCCCTCCTCGCGCGCGGCCTCGGCCGCCTCCAGGCAGACCGGTACGGAGGGGCCGTAGGTGAGGAGCGTCGCCGAGGTGCCGGGGCGCCGCACGACCGCCTTCCCGATGCCGGGTACGGGCTCGGGCGCCTCCGGATTCCAGTCGGCCTTCGACCAGTAGAGCCGCTTCGGTTCGAGGAAGATCACCGGATCGTCGGAGGCGATGGCGGCGCGCAGCAGCCCATAGGCATCCGGAACGGTGGCGGGGGTGACCACATGGATGCCGGGTGTCGCCATGTAGTAGGCCTCGGAGGAGTCGCTGTGGTGCTCGACACCCCCGATGCCGCCGCCGTACGGCACGCGCACCGTCAGCGGCATCGGCAGCCCTCCACGTGTGCGGTTGCGCATCCGCGAGACGTGCGAGACCAGTTGCTCGAAGGCGGGAAAGGCGAAAGCGTCGAACTGCATCTCCACGACCGGCCGCAGCCCGTACATCGCCATGCCCACGGCAACGCCGAGGATGCCGGCCTCGGCGAGGGGCGTGTCGGAGCAGCGGTCCTCACCGAACTCCTTGGCCAGCCCGTCCGTCACACGGAAGACACCGCCCAGGGTGCCGACGTCCTCGCCCATGACGTGCACGTCCGGGTCCGCGCGCATCGCGTCCCTCAGCGCGCGGTTGAGGGCCTGCCCCATGGTGGCGGGCTTGCGTGCCGCCGTCGCGCCCGCTTCGGGCGGCTGCCTGACTGCCGTACTCATCGCCTGTCCTCCCCCGCTCCGGAGCCGTCACCGAACTCGGCCGCCGCCAGCTCGTCGCGCAACTGCACGGCCTGCTCCTGTAGTTGCTGGGTCCCCTGTGCGTAGACGTGGGGGAACAGCTCTTCCGGGTCCAGCTCCGGGTCCTGGTTCATGCGCGCGCGCAGGTCCTCGGCCCGGCGCTCGGCGGCCTCCCGGGTCGCGCTCACGGCCTCGTCGTCCAGCAGCCCCCGCTCGCGCAGACCGCGCTCCAGCAGGGCGACGGGATCGTGTGCCCGCCACGCCTCGACCTCGTCGGCCGCGCGGTACCTCGTTGCGTCGTCCGCGTTGGTGTGCGCCTCCAGGCGGTAGGTGACCGCCTCCACGAGGGTGGGTCCGCCGCCGCTCCTGGCGCGGTCCAGCGCCTCCGTCAGCACCTCGTGCACTGCCACGGCGTCGTTCCCGTCGACCAGCCGGCCGGGGACGCCGTAGCCGACTCCCTTGTGCGCGAGGGAGGGCGCGGCTGTCTGCTTGGCGAGCGGTACGGAGATGGCGAAGCCGTTGTTCTGCACGAGGAAGACCACAGGTGCCTGCCACACGGCGGCGAAGTTGAGCGCCTCATGGAAGTCGCCCTCGCTGGTGCCGCCGTCTCCCACCAGGGCGAGCGCCGCCACCTCGTCGCCCCTGAGTCGCGCGGCGTGCGCCAGGCCGACCGCGTGCGGAAGCTGGGTCGCCAGGGGTGTGCACAAAGGCGCCACCCGCGTGGCCCGTGAGTCGTATCCGTGATGCCAGTCACCGCGCAGCAGGGACAGCACCTCGACCGGGTCGACGCCGCGCGCCACGGCGGCGAGCGTGTCCCGGTAACTGGGGAAGAGCCAGTCACGCTCCCCCAGCGCGAGCCCCGCAGCGACCTGGCACGCCTCCTGGCCCGTTGACGAGGGGTAGACGGCGAGGCGCCCCTGCTTGGTGAGCGCCGTTGCCTGCTCGTTGTACCGCCGCCCGTGCACCACCGCCTCGTACAGGCGCAGCAGCAACTCCGCCTCGGGCTCGACGCCCGACTCCCGGACGCCGCCCTCGCCACCGAGCACGCTGTACGGCTCCGCCTCAGGCAGCAGAGGCGCGGGGTCCGTGCGGGGACGCCAGGACGGGGGCGGCGTGGGGGCGTAGGCACTGTGCTGCTCCAGGACCGTCATGACGAGCACCTCCTCGTGGGAACCTGCTACGACGTGCGCTCACCGGCCGCCAGGGCGTTCCGGGGCAGGAGAGCCGGGTGGGCTCCCCCTACCGATTGTTCGGTCGCTGGCACATTTTGGCTACGGGTGGCCTCAGCCTGTGGACAAATGGTCCGCAGGCTCGTTCGATAACCGCAGGGCGTCCACGGAGGGGAGGCTGGGGGCCATGCCGGATGAACAGATGGCCAACGGGCCAGGAGGCGCCGCGCAGTCCGGAGACCTCCGGGCTTCAGCGCGCCCCCTCGACTCCATCGACAGGGACATTCTGCGACTGCTCCGGTCGGACGGCCGCGCCTCGATACGCTCCGTGGCCGAACGTGTGCACGTGTCACGGGCCAATGCCTACGCGCGGATCAACCGCCTCATCGACGACGGGGTCATACGCGGCTTCAGCGCACGCGTCGACCAGGAGCGCGCGGGGCAGGGAGCGTCCGCCTACATCACGTTGAAGATCGTGCAGGACTCGTGGCGCAGCGTCCGCGAGAAGCTCCAACAGCTGCCGGGCGCCGCGCACATGGCGCTGGTCAGCGGCGACTTCGACGTACTGCTACTCGTGCACACCTCGGACAACAGAGCGCTGCGCGACCTCGTGCTCACCCGCATCCAGTCCATCCCCGAGGTGCTCAGCACACGCACACTGCTCGTCTTCGAGGAGACGGACCTGGAACCGGAAGCCTGACCGGCGCCCGATGCTGGGGCGAGTTGAGCGGCGCCCCCGTGCTGGGGGGCGCCGCATTCCAGGGGCGCGGGGAACTGCGCGCCCAGCCACGAACCACCCGCAGCCGGCGACGCACGGCACGGGGCACCCCCTTCTCCGCACCGGGGAGAGGGCACTTCTCCGCACAGAGGGAAGGCCGCATCTCGGCACAGGGCGCGGGCAACTTCTCCGCACAGGGAGAGGGCAAGAAGGGTCGCGGGACACGCACAGGCACCGCGAGCCGGCGGGCACCCGCTTCGTGGCGCCTCAGTGCGTACGCAGCCCCGAGAACGCGGTGCGTACCACCGCTTCGGCGACCTCGGCGCTGGTGTCGTTCGGTGCGCCGTTGCTGCCCGCGCGGTCGGGGCGGTACCACTCCGCGATGGAATTGATCATCCCGAACAGCAACCGGGTCGCGAGCCGCGCGTCCACGTCGGAGCGCAGATCGCCTTCGGCAGCCGCCCGCTTGACCAGCTCGGCGACCCGCTGGTCGAACTCTCGCCTGCGGTCCATCGCCCAGACCTCGGTGTCGGTGTTGCCGCGCACGCGCAACAGCAGCGTCACGTAGGGGAGTTCGGTCATCAGTACCTCGACCGTGCGGCGCGTGACATGTTCCAGCTGCTCCACGGCCCGGCCCTCGACGGCGCGGGGTTCCTCCAGGATCCCGAACAGGCCGCCGAGTGCGCGGCTTATACCCCGGCGCAGCAGCTCTTCCTTGCCTCGTACGTGGTGGTAGATCGAGGACTTCGAGATCCCGGCCGCCTGGGAGAGGTGCTCCATCGACGTGCCGTCGTAGCCCCGCTCGTTGAACACCCGCACGGCGACGGAGAGCAGCGAATCGGGCGTGTAGGTGTCGCGCTTGACCGTGGGCATGCGGCCGATGCTAGCGGGGCGCGAATCGGAGTTATCCACAGGTTCACGAGCCCCCTTGCACCGAACGATCGGTCGGTTGCAGTATCTACCACGTGAGCGGTCGCGGCAAAGGCCGGGCCCGCACACCGTCCGCCTCTCCCGTCCGCATTCCACCGTCTTCCCAGCTCAGCGAGGAGTTGGTCCGCGTGACCACCGGTATCGGATCCACCACAGCGCAGCTCATCGAAAGGCACCGTCCGACCCTGGACCGCGCGCTGGACGCGATCCGCACCAGGGAGTTCTGGTCCCCGCACCCCGAGCACCCGAAGGCATACGGCGAGAACGCGGCAGAGGAGGGCCGGGCGGCCTTCGACGCGCTGCGCGGCAGCCGGTTCGAGGTGCCTGGCCAGCCCGTCTCCGGCGAGTGGACCGCGACCGAAGTGTCGCCTTACGGCCTGGAGATGGGCATCTCCTACCCCCGTGCTGACGAGGGCGCCCTCGACGCGCTGCTGCCCGTGATGCGCGCGGGCATGAGCGCGTGGCGCGACGTGGGCCCCGAGGCACGGGCCGCCGTGTGTCTGGAGATCCTGGCGCGGATCAGCGGGCGCACGCACGAGTTCGCACAGGCCGTCATGCACACCAGCGGGCAGGCGTTCATGATGGCCTTCCAGGCGGGCGGCCCGCACGCTCAGGACCGGGGCATGGAGGCGGTGGCCTACGCCTTCGCCGAGCAGGTCCGCACCCCGGAGAGCGCCGCCTGGGAGAAGCCGCAGGGCAAGCGTGACCCGCTGCGCGTCACCAAGGAGTTCACCCCCACGGGACGGGGCATCGCGCTGCTGGTCGGCTGCAACACCTTCCCGACGTGGAACGGCTTCCCGGGGTTCTTCGCCTCCCTCGCGACGGGCAACGCCGTACTGGTCAAGCCCCATCCGCGCGCTGTCCTCCCGCTGGCCCTGACGGTCAGGATCGCGCGCGAGGTGCTGGCGGAGGCCGGTTTCGCGCCCGACCTGGTCGCGCTCGCCGCCGAGGCCGACGGAGACGGCATCGCCAGGGACCTGGCCGTGCGCCCGGAGATCCGCGTGATCGACTACACCGGCGGTTCGGAGTTCGGCGAGTGGCTGGAGGCCAACGCCCGCCAGGCGCGGGTCTTCACCGAGAAGTCCGGGGTCAACACCGTCGTCATCGACTCCACCGGTGACTACCGGGGCATGCTCGCGAACCTCGCGTTCTCCCTCTCGCTCTACAGCGGCCAGATGTGCACCACTCCGCAGAACCTGCTCATCCCCCGGGACGGCATCGAAACGGACGCAGGCAAGAAGAGCTACGACGAGGTGGTCACCGACCTCGGCGCCTCGGTGGTCAAGCTGCTCGGTGACGACACGAGGGCGAACGCTTTGCTCGGCGCGATCGTCAACGACGGCGTACGAGAGCGGGTCGATTCGGCGCCCTCGCTCGGTGAAGTCGCCCTCCCCACCCGCGAGGTGGAGAACCCGGAGTTCCCTGGCGCCACGGTCCGCACCCCCGCGATCGTGAAGCTGGACGCGGCGAAGCCGGAGGCCGAGGCCGGCTATCTGTCCGAGTGCTTCGGGCCCGTCTCCTTCGCCGTGGCCGTGAACTCGACGGAGGAGGCGCTCGCGTTGCTGCGGCGCACCATCAGGACCCGGGGTGCGATGACCGTCTCGGCGTACACCACATCGCCGGAGGTCGAGCGCGAGGTGCAGGAGGTGTGCTTCGACGAGCCGGCCCAGCTCTCGCTGAACCTCACCGGAGGCGTATACGTCAACCAGACGGCAGCCTTCTCCGACTTCCACGGCTCGGGCGGCAACCCCGCGGCCAACTGCGCACTCAGCGACGCCGCTTTCGTAGCTGACCGCTTCCGCGTGGTGGAGGTGAGGCGCATGACAGAAGCGTGAACCGACCCCGCGGCGGCCTCGCCCCCGGACGGACGGCACCGTGCCTGCCTCGCCACCTGGTACGGCCGTCATCGCGCGTGCCTCGCCGACCGGGGCGGCCCCCGCGAAACGGGCGCCAGGCGGTAGAGCGGAGCCGGCCGCACCGCAGAGCAGCGGGACCTTGCCACAGGGCGGGACCGCACCGGGGAGCAGCGGGACCGCACCGCAGAGCGGGACCGCCGGGCGTCGGTGCGGTTACTGCGCCGGCTTGCCCGTGGAGACCGTCAGGTCGATCTTGTCCTTCTTCGGGTCGAAGTCATCGAGATTGGAGGGAGTCTGCGCCGTGACCGTGTTCTTGCCCCAGATGTTCTCGTCTTCCTTGGTGACCACGCCCACCTCCCAGTCGGCGGCGCGCAGGCAAGCCTTGACGGAGGTGAGGTCCTTGTAGGTCAGCTCCGGAATCATGACCTTGCTCTTGTCGTCATAGGCCGGTGACGCGTCGGTGCACTTGCTGGGGTCGATGGTGCGGCTCTTGTCCGGGCCCTTGAACTTGCCGGGGGAGTCGTCGCTGCCGGAGTCACCCGTGTCTCCGCTCGTGGCGGCGGGCTGCTCGGAGGTGGGACGGCTCGGCTTGTCGTTGGCTTCCGGCTTGTCCTCGTCACCGCTGGTCAGCCCGATGACGACGAAGACCAGCGCGACGATGACGGCGACAGCGGTGAGCCCGTAGCCGATGAGGGCACCCGTGTTGCTCTTCTTGCCGGGGCCACCGGGCCCGCCGTGGGCGGACTGCGGCGCCAGGTTGTACGGGGGCGGGGTGGCCGCACCGCCCGCCTGTGCGCCGTAGGGCGAGGGCGGCGGGGTGCCGTAGGCCGGCTGGCCCTGGCCCATCGGCGCCGCGTTCGGAGGCGGCGGGGTCGAGGGCCCGAAGCCGCCGCTGTAGGGGCCGCCGGGCCCCTGCGGCTGGCCCATCGGCTGGTAGGGCTGCTGGACGCTGCCGGGAGGGGCGCCGGAGCCCGCCTCGTTGACCGGCGGGAAGACGGCCTGGCCCACGCCGGCACCGCTGTGCGCCGGCGGGCCGCCGCTGATGATGATCGGCGAGGCCCCCGAGGCGACGCCCGAGCCGCCGATGCGCATGCACTCGTCGTGCATCGAATCGGCGGACGGGAAGCGCTCGTTGGGGTTCTTCTTGAGCGTGCGCGCGACCAGTGCGTCCAGGGCGGGCGGCAGGGACTGGTTGATGGAGGAGGGCGCGACCGGCTCCTCCTGTACATGCGCGTAGGCGATGGCCAGCGGGGAGTCGGCGTCGAAGGGCAGGCGCCCGGTGAGCAGCTCGAAGAGCATGATGCCGACCGAGTACAGGTCGGAGCGGGCGTCGACGCCGCGCCCCAGCGCCTGCTCGGGCGAGAGGTACTGGGGGGTGCCGACGACCATGCCGGTCTGTGTCATGGACGTCACACCGGACTGCATGGCACGCGCGATGCCGAAGTCCATGACCTTGACGATGCCGCGCTTGGTCAGCATGACGTTTCCAGGCTTGATGTCCCGGTGCACCAGGCCCATCTCATGGCTGACCTCAAGGGCCGCCAGCACATCGCCGGTGATCTTCAGCGCCTTCTCGGCGGGCATCGCGCCGTACTGCGCGATGTCCTCGTCGAGCACTGTGCGCAGCGGCTTGCCCTCGACGTACTCCATGACGATGTACGGCACCATCGAGCCGTCTATCTCGTCCTCGCCGGAGTCGAAGACCGAGACGATGTTGGTGTGCGTCAGCTTGGCGACCGACTGGGCCTCGCGGCGGAAGCGCTCGCGGAAGGACTGCTCGCGGCCCAGTTCCGTATGGAGCGTCTTGACCGCGACCTGCCGGTCCAGCACGGAGTCGTAGGCGAGATAGACGGATGCCATGCCACCGGCGCCCAGGAGTGAACGGAGCTCGAAGCGCCCCCCGCCGACCATGCGGCCCAAATAGTTACCGGCCGCCTGTGCGCCGTCCTCGCTCATCTGACTGCTTCCCCCTCGGCGGCGCTGCCCCCGTGCAGGTACGTTGAGTGATCCATAGACCTGTGTACGGCCAGGTTTGCCCGAGGGCTGCGTCACGTCAAGCTCGTTGCCCGTTCCGTGACCGGATGCGCATACCGTCTCCGCGAGTGCCGTCACGGCGAGACTACGGGGCGTCTCCCGCCCCAGCGCACAGGCCCCGTGCGGCCCTTGTTGCCGGGTCCGTGTACATGTCGTCGCTGTCTGCGAACTTGCGGCCCGGAGCCCCTAGCTTGTTGGATGGGCCCCTTCCGTCCCCATCCATGTACCCCCCGTCTGCCTGTAGCCTCCTTGGGGTGTACGCACCGCGTGAAATCCCGCGGATTCGATTCGACGGCGAGGACTGATGGCACAGACGCAAGCCGCCGGGGGCCCTCCGGACCCCGACGCGACAGGCGGCGGCTCCATGCCCGATTCGCCAGAGATGTGGGGCAACAACGGCCTCATCGGCGACGGGCGCTACCGCCTGACCCGTCGCCTCGGCCGCGGTGGTATGGCCGAGGTCTTCGGCGCCGAGGACCTGCGCCTCGGACGTACGGTCGCGGTCAAGCTGCTCCGCTCCGACCTCGCAGAGGACCCGGTTTCCAAGGCCCGCTTCACGCGTGAGGCGCAGTCCGTCGCGGGCCTCAACCACCACTCCGTCGTCGCGGTCTACGACTCGGGCGAAGAGATCATCGGCGGCAGTGTCACGCCGTACATCGTGATGGAGCTGGTCGAGGGCAGCACCATTCGCGAGCTGCTCATGACGGCCGAAGCACCGCCGGCCGACCAGGCGTTGATCATCGTCTCGGGTGTGCTGGAGGCGCTTGCCTACAGCCACCAGCACGGCATCGTGCACCGCGACATCAAGCCGGCGAACGTCAGCATCACCCACGGCGGTGCCGTCAAGGTGATGGACTTCGGCATCGCCCGCGCACTGCACGGCGCCTCCAACACCATGACCCAGACCGGCATGGTCATGGGCACGCCGCAGTACCTCTCGCCCGAGCAGGCGCTCGGCAAGACGGTCGACACCCGCTCCGACCTCTACGCCACCGGTTGCCTTCTCTACGAACTGCTGACGCTGCGCCCGCCGTTCACCGGCGAGACCCCGCTGTCGGTGGTCTACCAGCACGTCCAGGACGACCCGGTGCTGCCCTCGGAGATCTCCGAGGTGGTACCGCCCGAGCTGGACGGGCTCGTGATGCGGGCCCTGGCCAAGGACCCGGACGACCGGTTCCAGACGGCCGAGGAGATGCGCGGGCTCACGCAGTACGCCCTCCAGATGCTGCACGAGCAGGGTGGGCACACCGGCGGTGTGTGGAACACGGGGCCCGTGGCGCACGCCGGCGGCTCCACCCCGGCCATGGGCGTACCGGGCGCCGACGCGCGCCAGCACCCCGTGCACGGCGAGACCTCCCAGATGGGCGCCCCCATGCTGGCGTCCAACAGGGAGGACGACGGCGGCTTCGAAGGCGGTCCCCGCCGGGGCGGCAAGAGCGGCAAGGGTGGCAACGGCGTCAAGTACGCGCTGGTGGCCTTCCTCGCGGTGATCGCCATCGCGGGCGGCATCTTCTACGCGGCCTCCTTCGGCGACAACCACGACAACAAGCCCAAGAAGCCCGAGAAGTCGTCCTCGGAGCCCTCGGAGAAGAAGACCTCCAAGAAGCCTTCGCCCACGCCGACGGAGACCGAGGAGGAGCAGCCCGGCGCCACCACGGGTGACACCGGCGACTGGTCCCCGACCCAGGCCCCCACGCAGTCGGTGCCGCGCGACACGGGCCCCACCCCGACCCAGTCCCAGCCCAGCGACACCCCGACGGGCACCGGCCCCGGCGGCAGTGGCGGCGGCAACGAGGGCGGCCAGAACGGCGGCAACGACTCCCCGAAGCCCCCGACCGACCCGCCGGACGACGGCGATGACGGAGGGGCCAACACCGGCAACGAGGCCGGCGAGCCCGGCGGCAACGCCGGTGCCCCCGGCGGCAACGGCTGACGGTTCCCGAAGGCGCCCACGACCACCTGGTCGTGGGCGCCTTCGCCGTGTGGTCGACGGGGCGTGGGCACACTCTCCGTGTCCTCTACGATGCGCCTCGTGCAGCCCTCATCGCCCGCCCTCACCGAGGGCACGCTCCACTCCCTGCTGCGGTGGTACGGCGTGGGGGAGCCGCTGTCCTGCGAACCGGTCTCCCAGGGGCTGCTCAATCGCGGCTACCGGCTGGCGACCACACGGGGCCGCTACTTCCTCAAGCACCACCTCGACGGCGACCCCTCCGACCCCGCGGGGCTCGCCCGTATCGAGCGTCAGCACAGCGCCACGGCCCGGCTGGGCGCGCTCGGGCTTCCCGTGGTGCCCACCGTGCCGGACCCCGAGGGCCGTACGGTCGTGGTCGTCGGCGAGCGCTGCTACGCGCTGCACCCGTGGATCGAGGGCAGGCACCAGCACGGCTGCGAGCTGTCGGCGGCCCAGTCGCGCCGCCTGGGAGCGCTGCTGGGACAGGTGCATACGCGCCTCACCCAGGTGCTCCCCGAGCCGTCCCGCGAGGTCCACGAGAGCGCGGACCCGGCGGCGACGTACGAGGTGATCGGCGAACTCCTCATGTGCGTACGGGCGCAGCAGCGCAGGGACAGCTTCGACGAGCTGGCAGAGCACAGGTTGACGGAGCGGCGCGAGCTGCTGCGCCGGTACGCCGAGGCGCGTCCGCCCGCCGTTCCCCGCCCCCTCACCGGCTGGGTGCACGGGGACTTCCACCCCCTGAACCTGCTCTACGCGGCCACGGGGAGTGAGCCCCGGCCCCTGGCGATTCTCGACTGGGACAGGCTCGGCGTGCACCCACGCGCCGAGGAGGCGGTACGCGGTGCGGCGATCTTCTTCGTACGGCCCGACGGAACGCTCGACCTGCCGAAGGTACGTGCCTACGCGCGCGCGTACCGGCGCAGCGCGGGCGCCTCGCGGGGCGAGCTGGCCGCGGCCGTGCACCGGGTGTGGTGGGAACGGCTGAACGACTTCTGGATGCTGCGCTGGCGCTACCAGCTGCGCGATGTGCGCGCCGACCCCCAGTTCCCGGCCGCCGCCGCGCTGGTGGTGTGGTGGTGCGCGCGCTACGAGTCGGTGCGCTCCGCCTTCTGCGACTGACCGCCCTTCTGCGATGCCCTTCTGCGATGCCCTTCTGCGACTGACCGCCGATGGACGGGAGGCGGCCGGGCGGTCAGGTGTCAGGGGGCCTTGGGGACACCGCTGAGCCGGTGGATGTTCACGAACTCGGGGTCGATCCGCAGGTACACCGGTTCGAAGGTCTCGCCGTCGGCCAACTCCGTGCGGGGGCCGAAGCGTTCGAGCTGCGCTGCCGTCGGCTCGACCAGCCGGGCCTTGCCCACGAACTGCACGGACCACACCTCGGAGGCGCCCGACTCGATGTTGTCCGCCTCGTACGCCGCGACGTTGCCGTCCAGCGCCGAGTGGTAGCCGAAGCCGCGGTGGATGCGGATGAGGACGCTGCCGTCGTCCACGACATGGCGTGCGACGGTCACGAAAGGCAGGGCGTTCTTGCTCATCGCCACCCGTCCGTAGCGGATGGCTGGCAGCAGGGCCAGCGCCTCGTCGCGTTCCGACAACTCCTGGGGCATGGTCTTCACCCTGCCCGAGCCCCGCGGTTCCAGGCTAGTGCGATCAGACCCTCTCCCGAGGACCAACGACCCCTTGCGTCCCACGTGGTAGGGCGTTACCGCAGTACCGCAGTACCGCAGTACCGCAGTACCGCGTCCCCGTCACAGTCACCGGCGTACGCGCGCCGGTGCCGCCTCACTTCTCGTGTTCCGCCTGGAGGCGCGCGACGTAGGCGGCGGCCTGGGAGCGGCGTTCCATGCCGAGCTTCGAGAGGAGGCTGGAGACGTAGTTCTTGATGGTCTTCTCGGCCAGATGGAGCTGGGCACCGATGGCGCGGTTGGTGAGCCCTTCGCCGATCAGGTCCAGGATCTTCCGCTCCTGCTCGGTGAGCCCGGCGAGCCTGTCGTCCTGTCTGGGGGTGCCGCCGTCCCGCAGCCGTTCGAGCACGCGCTGGGTCGCGATCGGGTCCAGCAGGGACTTGCCGGCCGCCACATCCCGTACGGCGGTGAGGAGTTCGGTGCCGCGGATCGCCTTGAGCACGTAGCCGGAGGCGCCGGCCATGATCGAGTCGAAGAGCGCCTCGTCGTCGGAGTACGAGGTCAGCATCAGGCAGCGGATGTCCTCGTCGCGCGAGCGGACCTCCCGGCACACCTCGACGCCGCTGCCGTCGGGAAGGCGCACGTCCAGGACCGCCACGTCGGGACGGGTCGCCGTGATTCTGGCCGTCGCCTCGGCCGCTGTGCCCGCTTCTCCGACGACCTCGATGTCGGGCTCAACGGAGAGCATGTCGTGCACGCCCCTGCGGACGACCTCGTGATCATCGACCAGGAATACGCGGATTCTTCCGTTTTCAGGCACCTTCTCAGTCTCACATACTGATCCTCTCTCTACTCTTCCCGGGCTCCCGGACGCCGGGTTAACGTGCGAGTGTCCGCGGTCAGCGAGGCCGTGACCAGTGATGTCCCTGTTCCTCTGCTTACTGCTTGGACTTCCAGGTTCTTACTTGGATATCCGAACAAAGTTGCAGGTCAGGGGCGCCTCGTGCGTCTATGGAGATACTGGGCCATGGCTGGGGCGTCCCCGGCCGGAGGTCTGGGTGCGCGGGCCGCGACCGGGACAAGCAGTCACCACCCGGTTCCGACCGCGACGCTCCCACCCCGTGCGCCGCACGGGACCGGGCGAGCCTCCCCCCGCCATCGGGCGGGGGAGCCCCAGGTCACCGGCAACCCCGGGGGCCGGACAGACGGAGGAGCACACGTGACCGTGGAAAGCACTGCCGCGCGGAAAACCGCGCGCCGCAGCGGCACCGGAGGAAAGCGCGCCACCAAGCAGGCGGACGCGCCCGCCGAGGGCCAAGGAACCGCCGGTCCGGCGGCCGGGCGGCCCGAGGACGGGTCCGGACAGCCCGAGGCCGAGGCCGCGGGGAAGCAGGCGGCGAAGACCGCCAAGCCCGCGGCGAAGACCCCCGGAGCGAAGACCGCAGCCCAGGCAGCGCCCAAGAAGGCCGCGGCCAAGAAGGCGGCGCCCAAGGGCTCGGGCACGTCCAGGAACGCGGGCACGACCAGGGACGCGGGGACCAAGAACGCGTCGTCCAAGAAGACGGCGGCGAAGAAGACGGCGGCCAGGAAGCCGGCCGCCCCGGCCACGGCATCCCCGGCCGGCGCCGAGCCCGTTCAGCACGAGCTGATCCAGCTGCTGACCCCGGCGGGCGAGCGCGTCACCCATCCGGACTACGACGTCGACCTGTCGGCCGAAGAGCTGCGCGGTCTCTACCGCGACATGGTGCTCACCCGGCGCTTCGACGCCGAGGCCACCTCGCTCCAGCGCCAGGGCGAGCTGGGCCTGTGGGCCTCGCTGCTCGGCCAGGAGGCGGCCCAGATCGGCTCGGCGCGCGCTCTGCGGGACGACGACTACGTCTTCCCGACCTATCGCGAGCACGGTGTGGCCTGGTGCCGTGACGTGGACCCGACGATGCTGCTCGGCATGTTCCGGGGCGTCAACCACGGCGGCTGGGACCCGAACACCAACAACTTCCACCTGTACACGATCGTGATCGGCTCCCAGGTGCTGCACGCGACCGGTTACGCGATGGGCGTGGCCAAGGACGGCGCCGACTCCGCCGTGATCGGCTACTTCGGCGACGGCGCCTCCAGCCAGGGCGACGTGTCGGAGGCGTTCACGTTCGCCTCCGTCTACAACGCGCCGGTCGTCTTCTTCTGCCAGAACAACCAGTGGGCGATCTCCGAGCCGGCGGAGCGCCAGTCCCGCGTGCCGATCTACCAGCGTGCCCAGGGATTCGGCTTCCCCGGCGTCCGCGTGGACGGCAACGACGTACTGGCCTGCCTCGCCGTGACAAAGGCGGCACTGGAGCGGGCACGGTCGGGCCAGGGCCCGATGCTCATCGAGGCGTTCACCTACCGCATGGGCGCCCACACCACGGCCGACGACCCCACGCGCTACCGCGCCGACGAAGAGCGCGAGGCGTGGGAGGCCAAGGACCCGATCGAGCGGCTGCGCGTCTACCTGGAGAAGGAAGGGCTCGCCGACGACACGTTCTTCGCCTCGCTGGAGGCGGAGAACGAGGCGGTGGGCAAGCGCGTGCGCGAGGCCATCCGCACCATGCCCGACCCCGACACCATGGCGATCTTCGAGAACGTCTACGCCGACGGGCACGCGCTCGTCGACGAGGAGCGGGCGCAGTTCGCCGACTACCTCGCGTCGTTCGCCGACTCGGCCGAGGAGGGCCGCTGATGTCCAAGCTCCCCATCGCCAAGGCGATCAACGAGTCGCTGCGCCGCGCCATGGACAACGACCCCAAGGTCCTGATCATGGGTGAGGACGTCGGCAAGCTCGGCGGCGTCTTCCGCGTCACCGACGGCCTGCAGAAGGACTTCGGCGAGGACCGCGTCATCGATACGCCGCTCGCCGAGTCCGGCATCGTCGGCACCGCCATCGGCCTCGCGCTGCGCGGCTACCGTCCGGTGGTGGAGATCCAGTTCGACGGGTTCGTCTTCCCCGCCTACGACCAGATCGTCACGCAGCTCGCCAAGATGCACGCGCGGGCCCTGGGCAAGATCAAGCTGCCCGTCGTCATCCGTATCCCGTACGCGGGTGGCATCGGCGCCGTCGAGCACCACAGCGAGTCGCCGGAGACGCTGTTCGCACACGTGGCGGGGCTCAAGTGCGTCTCGCCCTCGAACGCTTCCGACGCCTACTGGATGATGCAGCAGGCCATCGAGGGTGACGACCCGGTCATCTTCTTCGAACCCAAGCGGCGCTACTGGGAGAAGGGCGAGGTCGACACCGGGTCCATCCCCGCGCCGCTGCACATCGCGCACATCGCGCGGCAGGGCACGGACCTGACGCTGGCGGCATACGGGCCCATGGTGAAGGTCTGTCTTGAGGCAGCGGCGGCGGCGGAGGAAGAGGGCAACTCGCTGGAGGTCGTTGACCTGCGCTCGATGTCCCCGATCGACTTCGACACCCTTCAGCGCTCCGTGGAGAAGACCCGCAGGCTCGTCGTCGTGCACGAGGCGCCGGTCTTCCTCGGCACCGGTGCCGAGATCGCCGCACGCATCACGGAAAGGTGCTTCTACCATCTGGAGGCACCGGTCCTGCGCGTCGGCGGATTCCACGCGCCGTATCCTCCTGCCCGGCTGGAGGACGAGTACCTGCCGAACCTGGACCGGGTGCTCGATTCCGTCGACCGCGCGCTGGCGTACTGAGGAGAGCCGTGACGATGACTGAAAGCGTCAGCAGCGCCAACAGCGCCGCTCGGATCCGTGAGTTCAAGATGCCCGACGTCGGCGAAGGGCTGACGGAGGCGGAGATCCTCAAGTGGTACGTCCAGCCCGGTGACACGGTCACCGACGGTCAGGTCGTCTGCGAGGTGGAAACGGCCAAGGCCGCGGTCGAACTGCCGATCCCGTTCAACGGGGCTGTGCACGAACTGCGCTTCGAGGAGGGCTCGACGGTCGACGTCGGCACGCCGATCATCACCGTCGACACCGCCCCGTCCTCGGACGAGCCCGCCGCCCCGGCCCCAGCTGCCGCCGATGCGGCATCCGGGGCCGCCTCAGCCGAGGCCGCCTCAGCCGGGAGTGAGGAGGCCGGGGAACCGGAACCGGAGGGCCGCCAGTCGGTGCTGGTCGGTTACGGCGTGGGCACAGCCTCGACCAAGCGCCGGCCCCGCAAGCGTCCCGAAGAGGAGGCCTCGGCCGCCGGGACCGCGTCGGAGACCGTGCAAGAGCAGCCCATGCAGGCGGAACCGGAACCGGAAGCCGCGCCCGGCCCCGCACCGGCCCCAGCGGTCAACGGGCACGGCGCCACCGCGCCCACAGGCGGCGAACGCCCGCTCGCCAAGCCGCCCGTACGCAAGCTCGCCAAGGACCTCGGCGTCGACCTGAACAGCGTCGCGCCCACCGGACCTGACGGCGTCGTCACCCGCGAGGACGTGCACGCCGCTGCCACCGCGACCACGGAGGCCGAGGCGCCGGCCGAGGCGCCCGCGGCAACCGGTGTACCGGTGCGGCCGACGGCGCCCGAGCCTGTGGCGTCCACGGCGCGCGAGACCCGTATCCCCATCAAGGGCGTACGCAAGGCCACGGCCCAGGCCATGATCACCAGCGCCTTCACGGCGCCGCACGTCACGGAGTTCGTGACCGTCGACGTCACCCGCACGATGAAGCTCGTACGGGAGTTGAAGCAGGACCCGGACATGGAAGGCGTCCGCGTCAACCCGCTGCTGCTCGTGGCCAAGGCGTTCCTGCTCGCGATCCGCCGCCACCCGGAGGTCAACTCCGCGTGGGACGAGGAGCGTCAGGAGATCGTCCGCAAGCACTACGTGAACCTCGGCATCGCGGCTGCGACACCGCGCGGCCTGGTCGTCCCGAACATCAAGGACGCCCAGGACATGACGCTGACCGAACTGGCATCCGGGCTCAGCGAATTGGTGAGCACGGCCCGCGAGGGGCGTACCAGCCCGGCCGCGATGAGCGGTGGCACGGTGACGATCACCAACGTCGGCGTCTTCGGCGTCGACACCGGTACGCCGATCCTCAACCCGGGCGAGTCCGCGATCCTGGCCTTCGGCCAGGTCAAGGAGCAGCCCTGGGTCCACAAGGGCAAGGTCAAGCCGCGCCACGTCACCACCCTCGCGCTCTCCTTCGACCACCGCCTGGTCGACGGCGAACTCGGTTCCCGCGTGCTCGCGGATGTCGCCGCGGTCCTGGAACACCCCAAGCGGTTGGTTACTTGGGGTTAGCGAGCGTTTTTGTTCGGGCCCTCGCGGGTGCGGCCGGGCCCTCGCCGTCGTGGTCGCTCACCGTTGCGGCGGCAAGGGTTTCGGGGGCTTCGCTCCCGAAACCCCGAGCACCCGAAACCCCGAGCGCCCGGTCCGCCGATCTACTGGTCCGCCGGTCCACCGCGCTGCCACGCGAACACGCGGGCCGGTGGCCGCCCTCCCGCCCCAGCGGCGAAACCACGCGCGGGGCCCGGGCCCCTGACCCCCCTCGCGGTGACGGCGCGGGGGGCCTCAGGGGCAAGGTCCCGAGGTCCCTGAACGTTCCTTGGGCCTCGGGGTGAAGCCCCCAGCCCTTCTCCCCGCGACCGCTGGCGGCCACGACGGCGGGGTCCCGGCGGACAACAGGCGGTCCCGGCAACGTCGTTCGCATGCCCCCGCGACAGCGGGGTCCGCATGGTGGACGCGGGGTTCGTCTGGATCTTTGTTGTATCTATGGTGTGCACATGCCCCCCACCGCCCCCGTCAGACAGCCCCCGGCCGCCGAACGCGTCTACACCCACGTCAAGCAAGCCGTGCTGGAAAGACGTTACGAGGGCGGCATGCTGCTCACGGAGGGTGAGCTGGCGGAGGCTGTCGGAGTGTCCCGTACGCCCGTGCGCGAGGGGCTGCTGCGGCTGGAGGTCGAGGGCCTCATCCGGCTCTACCCGAAGAAGGGCGCTCTCGTGCTGCCGGTCTCGGCGCAGGAGATCGAGGACGTGGTCGAGACCCGTCTGCTGGTCGAGGCGCATGCGGTTCGGCGGGCGGTTCCGGTGTCGGCCTCGCTGGTGGCGCGGCTGGAGGAGTTGCTGGAAGAGCAGCGTGAGCACACCGCTTCCGGCGATCTGGCGGCCGTTTCGGCGGCCGACCGCTCCTTCCACGCCGCGATCGTCAAAGCGACGGGCAACCAGATCCTCACCCGCCTCTACGACCAACTCCGCGACCGCCAGCTCCGGATGGGCGTCGCGCTCATGCACGCGCACCCCGACCGGATCGCCAAGAACATCGCCGAGCACGCCGGCATCCTCCGCGCCCTGCGCGAGGGAGACGTGGAGGCCGCGGCGCACGCGGTGCACCAGCACGTCACCCGCGTACGCCATCTCGTACGCGGTGACGACGTGCGCGGTGACGACGTGCGCGGTGACGACGTGCGCGACGAGCGAGGCCACGCTGCCGACGCCGCGGGTGATGCCCGGTGAGTTCCGCGTCCTCGTCCTCCTCGTCGTCCTCTTCCTCGTCGTCGTCCTCAGGGATACGTCTGCCCGGTGATCCGCCGGGCGGCGCACGCGCGATGTGGATCTGGGGCATCGGTGTCGCGGTCTACTTCGTCGCCGTCACCTACCGCACCAGCCTGGGCGTCGCCGGCATCGACGCGGCCGACAGGTTCGGCATCAACGCCTCGGCGCTCTCCAGCTTCTCCATCCTGCAACTGCTGGTCTACGCGGGCATGCAGATCCCCGTCGGTCTGCTCGTCGACCGCTGGGGCACCAAGCGCATCCTGCTGCTGGGCGTCGTGCTGTTCACGGCCGGCCAGTTCGGCTTCGCCTTCTCCGACTCGTACGCCATGGCGCTGGCCTCCCGTGCGCTGCTGGGCTGCGGCGACGCGATGACCTTCATCGCCGTACTGCGCCTGGGCGCACGCTGGTTCCCGGCCCGCAGGGGGCCCGTGATCGCGCAGATCGCCGCGCTGATGGGGATGGCGGGCAACCTCGTCACCACGCTCGTTCTCGCCCGCGTCCTCGACGTGTTCGGCTGGACGCCCACCTTCGCGGGGAGCGCGGCGGGCGGCATCGCCATCCTGCTGCTGGTGATCTTCTTCCTCAAGGATCACCCCGAGGGGCACGAGATGCCCCCGCACTCCCACAACACCGAGGGGGGCGGCCCGAATTCGGGGTACATACGGCGCCAGATCACGGAAGCCTGGCGCGAGCCCGGCACCCGTGTGGGGATGTGGGTGCACTTCACCTGCCAGTTCCCCGGCATGGTGTTCCTGCTGCTGTGGGGCATGCCGTATCTCGTCGAGGCACAGGGCCTCGGCCGCGACACGGCGGGTGAACTCCTCACCCTTGTCGTTGTCTCCAACATGACCTGCGGCCTGGTCTACGGCCAGGTCATCGCGCGCCATCACACGGCACGTACGCCGCTGGTCCTCGGCACGGTGGTGGCGACGGCCCTCGCGTGGGCCTCGGTCCTCGCCTGGCCGGGGCACTCCCCGATGTGGCTGCTGGTCGTCCTGTGCGTGGTGCTCGGTGCCTGCGGCCCCGGCTCGATGATCGGCTTCGACTTCTCCCGCCCGGCGAACCCGCCGGAGCGGCAGGGCACCGCCTCCGGCATCGTCAACATGGGAGGCTTCACCGCCTCCATGACCACCCTGCTCGCTGTCGGCGTCCTGCTGGACATGACAGGCGACAACTTCCGTATCGCCTTCGCCAGCGTGTTCGTCCTCCAGGCACTCGGCCTGACCCAGATAGCCCGGCTGCGGGGACGCGCCGTCCGCCGCGAGCGCGAACGGATCGTGGCCAGCCGCGTGGAGGCCGTCCACGTGCCCGTATGACGGCTCCTGGGCTCGGGGTCCCAGGGGCTCCAGGACTCCAGGGCTTCAGGGCTGGGGGTTCGGCTCTCCGGCGCCTTCGGCGCTCTCGCGGAACGCTGGGGCCCTCAGGGTGTGACGGCGAAGGCGTCCAGAATCGCGGCGGCGAGATCGGTGTCGCCCTCGGTCTTGATGCGGTCGGCGACCGCGTCAGCGCGTACGCGGCCACACGCGAGCCGGGAGTACGTTTCCCAGTCCAGCGCCAGCGCCGCCGTGGGGCCCAGCGAGGGGCTGCCGTCGACGGTGCCCCTGCCGTCCTTGTCCACCCGTACGGTCCGCATGAACTCCACGGGGCCGCCGATGTCGAAGACCACGGCGGAATTCGGCGGAGCCCCCGCCTTCTTGGCGACCACCTTCGGCAGCCCGGAGGACAGCACGTCCCGCGCGACGTGCGCGCCGGCCGAGTCGAGGTTGCCCGGCTTGCCCAGGGCCCGGCGCACGTCCTGTTCATGCACCCATACGTCGAACGCGCGGAGCATCAACTGGCGCTCCAGAGGAACCGTCTTCGGCTCCCACGGCACCACGCTCGCCACCTCGTCCTCCGGCCCCCGCTTCTCGTTCCTGAGCTGCCGGGAGCGGCGGATGAGCGTGTACTCGAACTCGCTGGTCATCTCAGGACCGGTGTGGTGCCGCCTGACGTCCACCTGGACTTCCATGTGGCGGCTCTGCTCGTCCCGTACGTGGTAGATGTCGCGCGGCAACGAGTGGATCGGGCGCGGGTCACCGAGCAACTCGCACTCAAGCCCGATGATGTGGGACACCACGTCACGGACCGACCAGCCCGGGCACTCGGTCGCGCGGTTCCACTCCCCCTCGGCGAGCGGGGTGATCAGCTCGGATATCGCTTCCATGGACTGGGTCCAGGCGTCAACGTAGGGCTGAAGGCTTGGATGGTCGATCACGGGACCCCTCGGCGTTACGGATCGTTCGCGGGCTGGGTGCTCTCAAGTTACGCTGCGCAAGGGCACCCCGGCAGTGCTTTTGGGACGATGCTAGGCCCAATCGCCCCCCTCGATCGCATGGACGGTGGTACGGTGCGCGCTTCTCTGCTTCAGATCCAGGTGGACCCGGATGAGTCGGTCAATTCGCGCCGTGAGCGGGTCGCTTCGCTCGTACGCGAACAGTCCGGAGCCGACCTCGTCGTTCTTCCCGAACTGTGGCCCGTAGGCGCCTTCGCCTTCGAGCGCTTCGCCGCCGAGGCGGAGTACGCCGATCCCGCCTCCGGTGCCACCGCGCTGGCCATGTCGGCCGCCGCCCGGGATGCGGGAGTGTGGTTGCACGCTGGTTCCATTGTCGAGAAGAGTCCCACGGGCGGCGACCTCTACAACACCTCGCTGGTCTTCTCCCCTGAGGGCCAACTCGTGCGTACCTACCGCAAAATCCACCGTTTCGGCTTCGACCGCGGCGAGGCCACGCTGATGTCCGCCGGTACGGAACCGGTCACCGTTCCCCATCCGCTGGCCACTCTCGGCCTTGCCACCTGCTACGACCTGCGCTTCCCCGAGCTTTTCCGCGCACTGATCGACGCCGAGCCCCAGGGAGCGCGCGTGCTTGTGGTCCCGGCCGGGTGGCCCGCCAAGCGCGCCGAGCACTGGACGCTGTTCGCGCGTACCCGCGCCGTCGAGAACCAGGTGTTCGTCCTCGCCTGCGGCACGGCCGGTACCCACGCCGGCGTCCCCCAGGCCGGACGCAGCGCGATCATCGACCCGTGGGGCGACGTACTGGCCGAGACCACCGGCACGGAGGAGACGGTGATCACAGCGGACCTGGACCTGTCCCAGGTGGACAAGGTGCGTGACTCCTTCCCCGTGCTGAAGGACCGGGTGGTCTGACCCGCTTCTCCGTGCCGAAGGCCCGGGTGCTTCTGACCAGCGCCTTCGGCTGACCGCAGGCTCCGGCCGACCGGTCGTTCCGGCCGGCAGGTCGGCCCGCCCGGCCAGCGGTCTCCGGCCGGCCGGCCACTTCGGTGCCTCTTTGCGGGCCGCTTCGTCGACCGTTTCGCCGACCGCTTCGTCGGCCTTCTCATGACCTCTCCTGACCGGCGTGCTGACCTGCCTCTCTGTCCGCGTTCCGGAGTGGCAACCTTGAAGGATGAACCGTTCCGCTGCCTCCAGCCGCCGTGCCCGCGTCCGCGCCCCCGAGCTGACCGGCGCGGGTGGCTGGCTGAACACGGGGGGTGAATCCCTCGACCTCGCCGCGCTGCGAGGAAAGTGCGTGATCGTCGATTTCTGGACGTTCTGCTGCGTCAACTGCCTTCACGTGCTCGATGAACTGCGCGAGCTGGAGGAACAGCACCAGGACACGACCGTTGTTGTCGGGGTGCACTCGCCCAAGTTCGTCCATGAGGCCGAGCACAGCGCGGTCGTGGACGCGGTGGAGCGCTACGGGGTCGCACACCCCGTACTGGACGATCCCGACCTGGCGACCTGGAAGCAGTACGCCGTACGCGCGTGGCCCACGCTCGTCGTGATCGACCCCGAGGGATATGTCGTCGCACAGCACGCGGGCGAGGGGCACGTCCACGCCATCGAGAAGCTGATCACGGAGCTGGAAGCCGAGCATGAGGCCAAGGGGACGCTGCGGCGCGGAGGGAGCCTGGGAGCCTCCCCGGCAGCGGGCGGAACCCAGCCCGAACCGGCCGCGACCGACCTCCGCTTCCCCGGCAAGGCGCTCGCCCTGCCGGGCGGCGGCTACCTCGTCTCCGACACCACCCGCCACCAGCTCGTGGAACTGGCGGCCGACGGCGAGACGGCCGTACGGCGCATCGGCACCGGAGAGCGCGGGCTGACGGACGGTACGCCTGAGGAAGCCGCGTTCAACGAACCGCAGGGCCTCACCTTCCTCCCCGACGGCGACATCCTGATCGCCGACACGGTCAACCACGCGCTGCGGCGCCTGGACCCCGACAGCGGCACCGTCGTCACCGTCGCGGGAACCGGCGCACAGTGGTGGCAGGGGGCGCCGACGGAGGGGCCCGCACGCGAGGTCTCGCTGTCCTCGCCCTGGGACGTGGCCTGGTTCGCGGGGCGCGTGTGGATCGCGATGGCCGGCGTGCACCAGCTGTGGACGTACGACCCGGAGGACGGCACCGTACGCGTGGCCGCGGGAACCACCAACGAGGGCCTGGCCGACGGCCCCGCCGCAGAGGCATGGTTCGCCCAGCCGTCCGGCCTCGCCACCACCCCCGACGGGACCCGCCTGTGGGTCGCCGACTCCGAGACGAGCGCGCTGCGATACGTGGAACCCGCGGGGGCGTCCGGGGACGGGGCCTCAGCGGAACCCAGGGGAGCGCAGGCCACGCCGGAGACGGGACGTGGCCTCACCGGTCCGGAGAGTGAGGGTCTGGAGGGCCAGGTCACAGACCCGGAGGACGAGGCCACACACGTGAAGGGCGAGGTCAGAGACCCGGAGGGCGGCTTCACCGTCCGTACCGCCGTAGGCACCGGCCTCTTCGACTTCGGCCACCGGGACGGCCCGGCCGAACAGGCGCTCTTCCAGCACCCGTTGGGCGTCACGGCGCTTCCCGACGGCTCGGTCGCCGTCTCCGACACGTACAACCACGCGCTGCGCCGCTACGACCCCGCCACCGGCGAGGTCACCACGCTCGCGACGGACCTGCGTGAACCGTCGGGAGCCGTCCTGGCCCCGGACGGCACGGGCGAGATCGTGGTCGTCGAGTCAGCCCGACACCGGCTGACCCGGCTGCGGCTGCCCGAGGACGCCGTACGGGTCGAGGCGGTCGCCCACCGTACGCAGCGCGCGGCCACCGAGGTCGCCGCCGGGGCTCTCCGTCTGGACGTGGTCTTCCAGGCCCCGCCAGGACAGAAGCTGGACACCCGCTATGGGCCCTCGACACGGCTGATCGTCAGCTCCACCCCGCCCGGGCTCCTTGCCGAAGGCGAGGGGCAGGGAACGGAGTTGAGCCGCGAACTGCTGCTCACCGGCGACGAGGGAACCGAAGGGGTCCTGCACGTCTCCGCAATGGCCGCCTCCTGTGACGAGGAGGGCGAGTACCCCGCCTGCCATATGCACCAGCAGGACTGGGGCGTTCCCGTCCGCCTCACGGCAACCGGTGCCGACCGGCTGCCGCTGGTGCTGGCGGGGATGGACGAGGGGTGAAGGTGAGCGGCGTACGCACTCCGGTGTGAGGGCGCCGGCGGTCCGGAGCGCCGACGCCGACCGCCGGATGGCGGACGCCGGACACGGGTCGTTCCCGAGTCCCTTCCGCAGGGGCCGGGTTCACTCCCACTGGTGCTTGTTGATCTCCTCGACCACTGGAGCGCCGGGGGACGGCGGCTGAACGCGCCGCCGTTTGAGGATGCTGACGTAGGCGCACAGACCGATGGTGCCGACGAGCAGCAGGATGAGTCCCATCACATCGAGGTTGAGCCCGCTGATGTCCCAGTCGACGGCCAGGGTCAGTATCGCGCCCACGGCCATCATGCCGATGCAGACGACGATGCCCATGAAGGGTGCCTCCAAGCTGGGTTGAGCCGGGCCGGCCGGATGAGCGCCGGTCCGCTTGCCGCACGCGGGTACCCGCGTGCGGCAACCCGCAATCAGCTGAAGCCCCCCTCCACGCTGCGCCCGGCTCCCCAACTCCGCCCACACGCCGATCCCTTGCCGGACCACACACGCCCATCGCCTGCCGGACAGGGGCGCCAACTCCGACTGCGGGCCCCGGCCCTGGCCCGGCCTTGGCTCTGACTCCGGGCATGGCCCCGGCCCCGGGCCGGCCCCGGGCACCGACCGCCGGTATACGTGCTAATCCACCGGCACCCCGAACCATCGCAGTGCGACGGGTCGCGACCCGGGTGACGCCTCCTCGGGGCCGCGCGCGAACCGTCTCAGCAGCTGTAGATACGCGTCATGGAACTCCTCCAATTCCTCCTTGGTCAGATGGCTGAGGCTCCGTGAGCCCTGCATCCATCCCTCCGAGTCCGGCTCCTCCACCGTGAAGCGCCGGGCCAGGCCCATGTCCTCCTCCATGCGCAGCCGGTCCAGCTCCCCCACGACGGCGCGCTCTGCCGTCGTCAACTCCTGCTGGGGCGGCCGTCGTACGTCGATGCCCCGCACGGCCCGCCACCACCGCTCGCGCCCGCCCGTCTGCGCATGGTCGGGGTCGTCCTCAAGGAAGCCGCCGCGCTCCAGCTGGCGCAGGTGGTAGCTGAGCGTCCCGGTGTTCTCGCCGAGGGCAGCGGCGAGGGTCGTCGAGGTCGCGGGGCCCGAAACCCCCAGCTGGCGCAGGATCTTGAGGCGCAGGGGATGAGCGAGCGCCTTGAGGGATCCGGGGTCGGAGATGGTGCGCTGCGGCTCGTTGTGGCGCCCGTCCTGGCGCCCGTCGAGGTGCTCGTTCGGCGGCCGATCATGCGGCTCGTCCTGCTCGGTCATGAGACCAGACTAGCGCAGAATTTTCTCTGCAGACCTTCCTCTGCAGAGAAAATTCTGTAATCCTGGACAGGCACGAGCGAGAGGCACTCGCTCAACTGCCCTGGGGGAGAACCATGTTCACGTCCCGCACATCCCGTATGCCCCGATCACTCCGCGCACCCGGCTCGTTCCGCGCACCCCGTCGCGCCACCGTCGCTCTGCTGGGCGCGCTGGGCCTGGCGATGGCCGCGACAGCGGCGACGGCCGGCCCAGCGGCGGCAGCGGCAACCTCCCCCGCCATCTCACAGCCGACATCACAGCCGACGTCACAGTTGACATCCCTGGCGGCCTCGCGCTCGGCGCCCGCCTCCGGGGGCGGCACCTTCGCCTCGTGCCCCACCCGGGCCCAACTGCCCGAGGGAGCTGACCCGTCGGCATGGCGCTGCGAGGTGATGACCGCGACGGGCCGTCTCACGGTGGGAGCGCTCAGCGTGCCGCTGGAGAAGCCGATCACGGTGACCCACGCGGAGGGCAGGATCGACGGCGTGTTCCACCAGGTCTTCGGTGGGCTGAAGTCCGAGCCCGTACGGATTCCGGGCAGCCCGCTGCGCCTCACGATGCGCTATGGAGGCTCCTTCGACTTCCACAGCAACGACGAGCGGCTCGGCGAGCTGTCCGTAAGGTTCCTCCTCGCGGACCGGGGCGGCCTGTTGCCCCGGAACTGCGCGATAGGCAGCACGGCGAAGCCGGTTCAGCTCACGCTCAAGGTTGTGGGGGAGCCGCAGCCTGGCCAGATGCCGGACGCGCAGGACAAGACGTTCACCGCACCGCGCACCTCGGGCTGCGGCCCTCTCGGCCGCCTGCTGGACCGAGGGCTGGACCTCCCCGCGCCGGCGGGGCAGAACGAGATATTCCTCGACGGCGACCGCGCCATACGCGCCTACACCGACCTGCCCTGACCGCCTCGTCCTGCCCGGCCAACTGGCTTTGCCCGGTCAACTGGCCCTGTCTCACCAAAGGCCCTGCCCGCCCTGACTGACTGGTCCGCCTGCTCAGTCCATGAGGAAGGCGGTGAGGGAGTTGGCCAGCAGGTGGGGGTCCTCTGCGCCGCACAGCTCGCGTGCGGAGTGCATCGAGAGGATCGCGACGCCGATGTCGACGGTCGTGATGCCGTGGCGTGCCGCCGTAATGGGGCCGATGGTGGTCCCGCACGGCATGTCGTTGTTGGACACGAAGTGCTGCCAGGGCACGTCCGCCGCCTCGCAGACCTTGGTGAACAGTGCGCGCCCGGTGCCGTCGGTGGAGTAGCGCTGGTTGACGTTGACCTTGAGGATCGGGCCCCCGTTGGGCATCGGGTGGTGGCCGGGTTCGTGCCGCTCGGCGTAGTTGGGGTGCACGGCATGGCCGGTGTCCGAGGAGAGGCAGACGGTGCCCGCGTAGGCCCTGGCCCGGTCTTCGTATGAGCCGCCGCGTGCGAAGACCGAGCGCTCCAGCACGGTGCCGAGCAGCGGGCCCTGAGCCCCGGTGTCCGACTGGCTCCCGTTCTCCTCGTGGTCGAACGCCGCGAGCACGGGGATCACCGAGGGCTCGCTCCCGCTCTCGGCGACGGCGGCGAGTGCGGCGGCGCCCGCGTGCACCGACAGCAGATTGTCCATCCGCGGACCGGCGACGAGTTCGTGGTCACGCCCGAGGTAGGAGGGAGGCTCCACACTGTGCGCCATCAGGTCCCACCCGGTGATGTCGTCCGCTGCGATGCCGGCCTCGCCGGCCAGGAACCGCAGCAGATCGCCCTCGCGCGGCTCGCCCAGCCCCCAGACAGGGGTCATATGACGCTGCCTGTCCAGCTTGAGCCCATCGTTGGCCTGCCGGTCCAGGTGGATGGCGAGCTGCGGTACCCGCAGGAGCGCGCGGTCCACGTTCACGAGGTGGGCCGTACCGTCCCGCAGCGTGAGTCTGCCGCTCATGCCCAGGTCGCGGTCGAGCCACGTGTTGAGCAGGGTGCCGCCATAGATCTCCACGGCGACCTGCCGCCACCCCTGCGTCCCGGTGTCGGGAACGGGCTTCACGCGCAGGTTCGGGGAGTCGGTGTGCGCACCGATGATCCGGAACGGCGTGGCCGCCGTCGCCCCCTCGGGCACATACCAGGCGATCAGCGCACCCCCGCGCAGCACGTACTTGCCACCCGCTCCGGCGTTCCACGCCTCGGTCTCCCACACGCGCTGGAAGCCCGCCTTCTCCAGTCGCGCCGCGGTGTTCGCCACCGCGTGGTACGGCGACGGGCTGGCGGCGAGAAAGGACATCAAGTCATCGGTGTGACCACGGTCGAAGCGTGTGGGTGTGCTCATGCACCTACGATACGAGGAGGTCACGTGCCGCGATGAGGCCGGAGCCCAGCAGCGTGAGTACGGCCGAGCGTGCCCTCTCCGAGGGGACCCCGACGCGCTCTCCCCGCGGCTCCCCGCAGACCCCCGCATACGCCACCGGCCGGGGCGGCGTATGCCACTCCCGGCCGGTCAACGCGGCGCTTCCAGGTGGCCCCGTGCCCTCGGTGGTCCCACTGCGAGGACCGACCGGCGGAGACCCGGGACCGCCGGGGCCCGGGACCGCCGGGGCCCGTGAACCCGTCCCGTCAGAACGCGTTCTCGTCCAGCTCCATGATGGAGAGGTCGACGGCGTCGGCCAGCTCGCGCTGGGAGGTGATGCCGGGCAGCACGTTCGCGGCGAAGAACTTCGCTGCCGCGATCTTGCCCTGGTAGAACGGCACGTCCTTCGGGGAGGCGGTGGCCAGCTTCTCCGTGGCGACGGCGGCGCCGCGCAGCAGCAGGTAGCCGACGACGACGTCACCGGAGGACATCAGGAAGCGGGTCGTGTTGAGGCCGACCTTGTAGATGGACTTGATGTCCTTCTCGGTGGCGGCCAGGTCCGTCAGCATGGTGCCGACGATCGCCTCCAGCTCGACCGCCGCCTTGGCGAGGTGGTCGCGCGAGGTCGCCAGTTCCTCGCCGCCGCGTGCCTCGGCCAGGAACTTCTTGATCTCCTCGGAGAGCGAGGTGAGGGCCTGGCCCTGGTCGCGGACGACCTTGCGGAAGAAGAAGTCCTGGCCCTGGATCGCGGTGGTGCCCTCGTAAAGGGTGTCGATCTTGCTGTCCCGGATGTACTGCTCGATCGGGTACTCCTGGAGGTAGCCGGAGCCGCCCAGGGTCTGCAGGGACTGCGCGAGCTGTTCGTAGGACTTCTCGGAGCCGTAGCCCTTCACGATCGGCAGCAGCAGATCGTTGAGGCGGCGTGCGGCGTCGGCGTCCTCGCCGTTGTACTCCTTGACGAGGATCTCGTCCTGGACGGCCGCGGTGTAGAGCACGAGGGCGCGCATGCCCTCGGCGTACGCCTTCTGCGTCAGCAGCGAGCGGCGGACGTCGGGGTGGTGCGTGATGGTGACGCGAGGCGCTGTCTTGTCGGTGAACTGCGCCAGGTCGGCGCCCTGGACGCGCTCCTTGGCGTACTCAAGGGCGTTGAGGTAGCCGGTCGAGAGCGTCGCGATGGCCTTCGTGCCGACCATCATCCGCGCGAACTCGATGATCTTGAACATCTGGCGGATGCCGTCGTGCTTCTCGCCGAGGAGCCAGCCCTTGGCGGGCCGGTTGGCGCCGAAGGTCATCTCGCAGGTGTTGGAGACCTTCAGGCCCATCTTGTGCTCGACGTTGGTGGCGTAGGCGCCGTTGCGCTCGCCCAGCTCGCCGGTCTCCCAGTCGAAGTCGTACTTCGGTACGACGAAGAGCGAGAGCCCCTTGGTACCGGGACCGTGGCCCTCGGGGCGGGCGAGGACGAAGTGCACGATGTTCTCGGACATGTCGTGCTCACCGGAGGTGATGAAGCGCTTCACGCCCTCGATGTGCCAGGAGCCGTCCTCCTGCTTGGTCGCCTTGGTGCGGCCGGCGCCGACGTCCGAACCGGCGTCCGGCTCGGTGAGGACCATCGTGGAGCCCCACTGCTTCTCGGCCATCAGCTCAGCGATCTTGTGCTGCTCCTCGGTGCCTTCCTCGTGCAGCACACCGGCGAACGCCGGGCCGGAGGCGTACATCCACACGGCCGGGTTCGAGCCCAGGATCGTTTCGGCGAAGCCCCACAGCAGCGAGCGCGGCGCGGTGGTGCCGCCGATCTCCTCCGGGATGCCCAGCCGCCACCACTCGGCGTCCATGTACGCCTGGTAGCTCTTCTTGAAAGAAGCCGGCACCGGAGCGGTGTTGGTCTCGGGGTCGAAGACCGGCGGAGTGCGGTCGCTCTCCTCGTAGGACTCGGCCAGCTCGTTCTCGGCCAGCCGCGCGATCTCGCTCAGGACGCTCTTGGCGGTCTCGACATCCATCTCCGCGAACGGTCCGGTGCCGTACACCGTGTCGCGTTCGAGCACCTCGAAGAGGTTGAACTCGATGTCGCGGAGATTCGACTTGTAATGCCCCATGGCGACGGCTCCGTATTGGCTCGCTCGTACTTGTCAGTAGTCTTGGTGATGATGCTACCCGCCGGTAATAAGAAGCAACCCCTCGCCGCCCATCTGTGACTGGTTACTCTCTCCGTATGTACGGCTACGACCAGACCGGTGCCTCAGCAGGTCAGGGCTACCCGCATGCCGGGCCCCACGGCCAGCCCGGCCAGCACGGGCAACAGGGCCATCATCAGCAGGCTCCGCCGCCGCCCTATGGTGCCCAGCAGACGCCGTACGGTCAGCCCGGGGCGCAGCAACCGCTCTATCCCGAGCCGTCGCCGCCCTCGCTCCAGGAGGCGGTGCGGGCCTTCACCACCGGGTCGATGTCGGCCGAGGACTTCCAGGGGGTCTTCTCCACGTCCAAGGTGTACTGCCCGCGCGGTGACAACCCCGGCTTCCTCGCGCTGCACAACACGCAGCAGCCGGTGATCCCGATGTTCACCACGCTCAAGGAGCTGCGCGTCTACGCGGGCAAGGAGTCGAAGTACTTCGTCATCACGGGCGCCGAGGTCCTCGACCTGCTGCCCTCCGGGTACGGGTTCGTGCTCGACATGGAGGGTGAGCACCGGGTCGTCTTCGACGCGAAGGCGGTCGAGGAAATGGTCGACTTCGCCATGAGGCGCATGTACGGCTGACGCCGCCACGCCCGCCTGACCCCGACTGTCTGGCCCCGCCCGCCGGACCCTGTGGCCTGCCTCGCCCGGCGGCCCGCCTGTCCCCGTGGCGCGCCTGTCCCGTCTGGCCTGCCTGATTCTCCCGGCCTGCCTTCCCGGCCCGTCCGGTCCTCGTCCGTCCACCCTCCCAGGAGGAATGGGCTCGACTCGCGGGACGTTCATCCTTCAACTAAGTTGAACGGTGAACTACCTGGAGGACCCCATGCCCGCGATCACCGTCGAGAACCCCCTCACGCTCCCCCGCGTGACCGCCCCCGCACCGCTGAGCACCGCACCGCTGAGCACCGCACCGGAGGGAACCCAGCCGGAAGGTGCCGCAGAGGCAGGTGTCGTGCCGCGTCCGGTGCTCGCCGTGGCCACGGCGCCGAGTGGTTTCGAGGGCGAGGGCTTCCCCGTGCGCAGGGCGTTCGCGGGGATCGACTACAGGCACCTGGACCCGTTCATCATGATGGATCAGATGGGCGAGGTGGAGTACGCGCCTGGCGAGCCCAAGGGGACGCCCTGGCATCCCCACCGCGGGTTCGAGACCGTCACATATCTGCTCGACGGCAGCTTCGTGCACCAGGACTCCGAGGGCGGTGGCGGTGTCCTCAACGACGGTGACACCCAGTGGATGACAGCGGGTTCGGGGCTGCTGCACATCGAGGCCCCGCCGGAGGCTCTGGTGATGAGCGGCGGGCTCTTCCACGGGCTCCAGCTGTGGGTCAACCTCCCGGCCGCCGACAAGATGAGGGCGCCGCGCTACCAGGACATCGGTGGCGGCAACGTCAAGCTGCTGACCACGCCCGACGGTGGCGCACTGCTGCGGCTCATCGCGGGGGAGATCGACGGGTACGAGGGGCCCGGCATCACGCACACCCCCATCAGGATGATCCACGCCACCGTCTCCCCCGGCGCCGAGGTCACCCTGCCCTGGCGCGACGACTTCAACGCGTTGGCGTACGTGCTGGCGGGCCGGGGCTCAGCGGGCACGGACCGGCGTCCCGTGGGGATGGGACAGACGGTGGTCTTCGGGCCCGGCGCCGGTGCCGGGGCCGGTGTCGGAGCCGGGAGCACCGCGCTTCCGGGTGGGGCCGGGCGCGAAGCGGGTTCGCTGACGCTGCGGGCCGACGTGGCGCAGGACTCGCACACCCCCGACATGGAGGTCGTACTGCTGGGCGGCCGTCCGATCCGGGAGCCGATGGCGCACTACGGGCCGTTCGTGATGAACAGCCACGTCGAACTGGCCCAGGCGTTCGACGACTTCAAGGCGGGCCGCCTCGGCCGCGTCCCCGCCACACCCCGCGCGCCCAAGGCGTGAGCCCGAGCGCCCGGCACGCGGCGCACCACCGATGACGCGCTGGCCGGCCCCACCGGCCGGGCCAGTGATCAGGCGGGTCAGTCCTTCTCGGACGGGCCCGCCTCCTGCATCTCGAACCAGATGCACTTGCCCTCGCCCTTCGGGTCCACGCCCCAGCGGTCGGCGAGCATGCCCAGCAGCATCAGGCCGCGGCCCGAGGACGCCAGCTCGCCCGGGTCGCGGCGGTGTGGCAGTTCGTCGCTGGGGTCCGAGACATGGACGCGCAGGGTACGGCCCTCGTCGCCCTCGTGCGGGCCTGTGATCTGCGCGACGAGCAGCGCGTCGCCGTCCGTGTGGACGAGGACGTTCGTCAGCATCTCGGACAGCATCAGCACCGCGCCGTCCACCTGGTCCTCGTCGGCCCAGTCGTGCAGCAGGTCCTTCAACTGGTGGCGGGCCTCGGCGATGCGGTCGGGTTCGGCCTGCGCGATGGTCAGGACCGTGCGCCGCGAGGAGACCGAGGTGCCGTCCCGCGCCTCGGCGCTGCCGGGGTCCCCGAGCGCGAGCAGCAGCAGCGCGATGTCGTCCTCGTGCCGGTCGGCCAGCGGCCCCGGGTGGCGGCGCCTGGGCGGCCCGACCGGGCCGTGCACGGCCCGGAGGAGCGCCTCGGCGAGCTGGTCCAGGTCCGTGTTGGGCCCGGCGTGGTCCTCGACCACCTCGCGGATACGGGCCCAGCCGGTCTCCAGGTCGTGCCCGCCGGTCTCGATGAGCCCGTCGGTGCACATGAGCAGCCGCTGGCCCGGCTCCAGCACGAGCCGGGTCGTGGGGTAGTCGGAGTCGGGGTCGATGCCCAGCGGGAGGCCGCCCGCCGTGGGGCGTACGAGCATCGGTCCGTCGGGCATCTGCACGGCCGGGTCGGGGTGTCCGGCGCGGGCGATGTCGAGCGTGCCGGTCGCGGGGTCGACCTCGATGTAGAGGCAGGTGGCGAAGCGGGGGTCGGTGGGCTCAAGCCCCTCGTCGCCCGGCTCGTAGGGGTCGGGCTCGGCAGCGGGTACGGCAGGCGGAACGGTGGCCGGCACGGCCGAGGCCCCCGCGGAACCGTCGACCGGCTCGGAGGGCAGGGCCGAGGCGTCGCCACCGCTCATTCCGTACAGGAACCGGGAGGCGCGGGCGAGTACGGCGTCGGGGTGGTGGCCCTCGGACGCGTAAGCGCGTAGCGCGACGCGGAGTTGACCCATGATCCCCGCGGCGCGTACGTCGTGGCCCTGCACGTCGCCGATCACCAGGGCCGTACGGCCTGAGGGCAGCGGGATCACGTCGTACCAGTCGCCGCCGATCTGGAGGCCGCCGCCGGTCGGTACGTAGCGCGCGGCCAGTTCCATGCCGGGGATGGCGGGCTTGCGCGCGGGGCGCATCGTGTTCTGGAGGCGGGTGGAGAGCTCGCGCTCCGACTCGTTGAGCATCGCCCGCGAGAGCGACTGCGCGAGCATGCGCGCGACGGTGGTGAGGACCGCGCGCTCGTCGGGGGTGAAGGTGACCTGCCGTTTGAAGGCGGCCATCCACGCGCCGATGGTGCGCCCCGCGACGGTCAGCGGCAGAAAGGCCCACGCGTTCCTGCCCGGCTGGGTCTCGACGGGCCGCGCGGTGGGGAAGCGTGTCTCGTACTCCTCGGCGCTCAGCAGATACAGGGCGCGTCCCGTGCGCACCGCCTCGGCAGCGGGATCGTCGGCGGCCAGCCGCAGCCGGGCCCCGCCCGTGCCGACCCCCGAGGCGTGCCCGAGACCGGCTGCGGCGGCGTCCTGTGCGGCGCCGTAGACGGTGAGCTGGTCGCCGTAGAGGCAGAAGACGGCGAGCGCGTCGGGGGAGAAGCCGGGCATGGCCAGGGAGGAGGCGACGCGCAGCACATCGGCCGTGGTGTACGCCTCGGCCAGCGCGCGCCCCGTATCGAGGAGGAACGCCTCGCGGTTGCGCCGCCAGTCCCACTGCTGGGCCTCGTCGGCGCTCTCGTCGTACTCGGCGTCGCGCGGGTGCCGCTCGGTGCGCTGGCGCGCGCGTTCGGCCTCGGCTTCCGGTACCTCGTAGGCCATGCCGACGATCCGCGCCGCCGGCTCGGCGGCCTCCGGGTCCTCGGGAGGGCAGGGGCAGACGAGGTTCCGCACGGTTCTGATGACGGAACCCGCCTCATCCACCACCCGCAAGAGTGCCTCGGCAGAGGTCTGCTCGGCCAGAGCGAGGGTGATGATCCCCTGGAAGCCGACATAGTCGACAGCGTGAAGATGTGAACGGACAGCGTTACCCGGCAGAGTGAGGGGCGTTGGGGATGATGCGGTGAACGCATCTTCCTCCAGGCCGAGAAGACGCGCTGCCCCCGCGTCGAGAGTGACGAGACCTGTGGCGTTTTCCCAGGTCCAGAGCCCAGCGCCAAGGGCAGACAGGACGTCTTCGGTGCGCATTGCACCACTTTATGCAGAGTTAAGGGACGAGTGGAAACGCGGGCGAGAGGGATCGGTCCAGGACGGTAGTCTGAGAAGTACCTCTCTCTGACTCCTGAGCCGAACGACTTGGATGAATGATGCATCGGTACCGGTCCCACACCTGCGGCGAGCTTCGCGCCTCGGACGTCGGCGCTGACGTCCGCCTGAGCGGCTGGCTGCACAATCGCCGGAACCTGGGCGGCATCCTTTTCCTTGATCTTCGCGACCACTACGGCATCGTCCAGCTGGTCGTGCGCGACGAGTCCAGCGAGATCAATGAGAAGCTCAGCTCACTGTCCAAAGAATCCGTCGTACGAGTGGACGGCAAGGTGACGGCGCGCGGCGAGGAGAACGTCAACGCCGACCTGCCGACCGGTGAGATCGAGGTCGAGGTCGGCGCCGTCGAGGTGCTGGGCGCCGCCGACCAGATCCCGTTCACCATCAATGCGGAGGACGGGGTGAACGAGGAGCGGAGGCTGGAGTACCGCTTCCTCGACCTGCGCCGTGAGCGCATGCACAGGAACGTCATGCTGCGCTCGAAGGTCATCGCCTCCATCCGCGAGAAGATGGTCGCGCAGGGCTTCAACGAGATGGCGACGCCGATCCTCTCGGCCACCTCCCCCGAGGGCGCACGCGACTTCCTCGTGCCCTCCCGCCTGCACGCCGGGAAGTTCTACGCGCTGCCGCAGGCCCCGCAGCAGTTCAAGCAGCTGCTGATGATCGCGGGCTTCGACCGCTACTTCCAGATCGCGCCCTGCTTCCGCGACGAGGACGCGCGCGCCGACCGCTCGCCCGGCGAGTTCTACCAGCTCGACATGGAGATGAGCTTCGTCGAGCAGGAGGACGTCTTCGAGGTCATCGAGACGCTGATGACCGAGCTGTTCCGGGAGCTGGGCGACGGCCGTGAGGTCACCTCGCCGTTCCCGCGTATCCCGTTCCGCGAGGCCATGGTCAAGTACGGCTCGGACAAGCCCGACCTGCGCGCGCAGCTCGAACTCACGGACGTCTCCGACCTGTTCAAGGGCTCCGGCTTCAAGGCGTTCGCCGACAAGCACGTACGCGCGCTGCCCGTGCCTGACACCGCGGCGCAGCCGCGCAAGTTCTTCGACCAGCTCGGCGACTTCGCCGTCGAGCAGGGCGCCAAGGGCCTCGCCTGGGTGCGCGTCGGCGACGACGGCGCGCTCAGTGGCCCCATCGCCAAGTTCCTCACCGAGGACGACGTCCGCTCCCTCACCGAGGCGCTCGGGCTGAAGCCGGGGCACGCGGTGTTCTTCGGCGCCGGCGAGTTCGACGAGGTCTCCAGGATCATGGGCGCCGTCCGGGTCGAGGTGGCCAAGCGCGCCGGGCACTTCGAGGAGAACGTCTTCCGGTTCTGCTGGATCGTCGACTTCCCGATGTTCGAGAAGGACGAGGAGACCGGGAAGATCGAGTTCTCGCACAACCCGTTCTCCATGCCGCAGGGCGGACTTGAGGCGCTGCGCACCAAGGACCCGCTGGACATCCTCGCGTTCCAGTACGACATCGTCTGCAACGGCACCGAGCTGTCCTCCGGCGCGATCAGGAACCATGAACCCGAGGTCATGTTCGAGGCGTTCGGCCTCGCCGGGTACTCGGAGGACGACGTGCGCCGTGACTTCGGCGGCATGCTCCGCGCGTTCGAGTACGGTGCGCCGCCGCACGGCGGCATCGCGCCCGGCATCGACCGCATCGTGATGCTGCTTGCCGACGAGCCCAACATCCGCGAGACCATCGCGTTCCCGCTCAACGGCAACGCGCAGGACCTGCTCATGGGTGCCCCGAGCGAGGTGGACGACACCCGTCTGCGCGAGCTGCACCTGTCACTGCGTAAGCCGCAGCAGCAGGTGAAGCCCTCCAAGTAAGGCTCAGCTCGGCCCTGCTGGGGCCATGAAGCACACGACGATCCCGTCGCAACGCCAGGTTGCGGCGGGATTGTCGTTCTTGGGGTTCGAACACGTATCAGCTCGTGCCGGAACTGGGATCGGGTCGTCACATGCGTCTCTTTACACTCCCCTTACCCACGCGTTACCGGAGTTGGGGGATCTCTCCTGCCGGGCCAGGCCGCGTGGGAACTTCACGGATTGGTGCTCACGTATGTCCCATGGCAGGAAGGCGCTCATCCGCGCCGTTGCCCCCGCTGCTGTTCTCGCACTCGCCCTCACCGGGTGCGGATCCGACGACTCGTCGGACAGCAAGGCGGAGGGGAAGACGGACGGGAAGAAGTCCTCGTCCGAGAAGACAGAACAGGGCGGTGCGGAGGAGGAAGCACCCGCGGGCCCCCTGAAGTTGGGCCAGACGGCGCCGGGTCAGCACAAGTACGACATGTCCGACGGCAAGGCCAAGCTGGAGATCACCGCCAAGACGGTGAAGACCGGCGCGAACAAGGACCTCCTCGCCGCCGGTCTCAAGGGCGAGGACGTCAAGGGCATGCAGCCGGTCTTCGTCACGTTCCAGTACACGGTGAAGGAGGGGTCGAAGCTCGACGACCCCGGCTTCAACCGCAAGGTCCGCGTACTCGGCGAGGACAAGAAGCCCGGCAAGAGCCTCATCGCCATCGGTGCCGACCCCATCCCCGGCGGCTGCCCCGACGTGGACGAGGTCAAGTGGAAGGCCGGCGACACCAAGACCCTCTGCTCCACCTTCCTCCTCCCCGAGGGCACAGCAGCCGAACAGGTCGCCTGGGCCGGCGACCTCCGCGACCCCCTCATCTGGAACGTGAAGTAGCCCTCTCAGCGGTACGCACCACACGCACAGCCGGGCCCGGCCCGTCCCACAGGACGGGCCGGGCCCTCGGCGACAGCGGGACCGCCGAGGACCCGGCCGGTAACGTGGGGACCGTGCGAAGTCCTGCCTGGCCGCCGAGTGGGGGCGAACGGTCGTGACCGTGCCTGCCGCTGTACGGGGACGCGAAGAGCCCCGCCCACCGCGAGGAACGGTAGACGGGGCTCTCAACGCGCCTGTTACCAAGGGCTACTTGGGCTCTTTCAGCCTCGGGCTGTGTTTTCTGGGGGGCGACCCCCAAGCCCCCGGCCGGAGAGGCGGTCGGTCCGGCTGTACCGGCTACTTCGGCTCTTCCAGCCGCGGGCTGTGTTTTCTGGGGGGCGACCCCCAGACCCCCAGCCCGAAAGGCGGTCGGTCCGGCCGTATCCGCTACTTCGGCTCTTCCAGCCGCGGGAACAGATTGGCGCCCTTGGTGACGGTTGCGCCCGGGGGGAGTTGGGCCCAGCGGGCGGTGTCGGGGATGTGTTGGTCGGTGAGGGGGCCGAGGGCCGGTTCGGCGCCGAGGGAGTCCCAGAGCTTCTGGGAGGTCTGCGGCATCACGGGGTTGAGCAGGACCGCGCAGGCGCGCAGGGACTCGGCCGCCGTGTAGAGGATGGTGGCCAGGCGGGCCTGGGCCTCCGGCGACTCGTCCTTGGCGACCTTCCACGGGGCCTGCTCCGTGAGATAGCCGTTGACCTGCTTGATGAAGTCGAAGACAGCCGCGATGCCGCCGGCGAAGTCGAGCTCCTCGCCGATCTTCTTGTCGGCCTCGGCCGTCGCCTTCGTCAGCCCGTCGGCGATGGCACGCTCGGCCGCACCGTGGGCGGGGGCCTCGGGCAGCGCGCCGTCGAAGTACTTGTTGACCATGGCGGTGACGCGGGAGGCGAGGTTGCCGTAGTCGTTGGCCAGTTCGCTGGTGTAGCGCGCGGAGAAGTCCTCCCAGGAGAAGGAGCCGTCCTGGCCGAAGGCGATGGCGCGCAGGAAGTACCAGCGGTAGGCGTCCACGCCGAAGTGCTGGGTGAGCTGCTGGGGCGAGATGCCCGTCAGGTTCGACTTGGACATCTTCTCGCCGCCGACCATCAGCCATCCGTTGGCGACGACCCGCTTGGGCAGGGGCAGTCCGTTGGCCATCAGCATCGCGGGCCAGATCACCGCGTGGAAGCGCAGGATGTCCTTGCCGACGAGGTGCACATCGGCGGGGAAGGTGCCGTCGAACTTCTTCTGGTCGGCGCCGTAGCCCACGGCCGTCGCGTAGTTGAGGAGCGCGTCGACCCACACGTAGATGACGTGCTTGTCGTCCCACGGGATCTTGACGCCCCAGTCGAACGTCGAGCGGGAGATGGAGAGGTCCTCCAGGCCCTGGCGCACGAACTGCATGACCTCGTTGCGCGCCGACTCGGGCTGGATGAACTCCGGGTGTGCCTCGTAGTGCTCCAGGAGCTTCGGGCCGTACGCGGAGAGCTTGAAGAAGTAGTTCTCCTCCTGGAGCATCTCCACGGGCTTCTTGTGGATGGGACAGAGCCGCAGGCCCGCGAACTCTCCCTCGCCTTCGAGGAGTTCGGCGTACGTCTTGTACTCCTCGCACGCGACGCAGTACGGGCCCTCGTATCCGCCCTGGTAGATCTCGCCCTTGTCGTACAGGTCCTGCACGAACTCCTGGACGCGGTCCATGTGCCGCTTCTCCGTCGTGCGGATGAAATCGTCGTTCGCGATGTCCAGGTGCTCCCAGAGGGGCTTCCACGCCTCCTCGACGAGCTTGTCGCACCACTCCTGAGGAGAGACCCCGTTCGCCTCAGCGGTGCGCATGATCTTCTGACCGTGCTCGTCCGTGCCGGTGAGGTACCACACCTTCTCGCCGCGCTGACGGTGCCAGCGCGTGAGCACGTCGCCTGCGACGGTCGTATAGGCGTGGCCCAGGTGGGGAGCGTCGTTCACGTAGTAAATGGGGGTCGAGACGTAGTACGCCGTCGGCCCCGCCTGCTCTGATCCAGTGGCCGCCATACACGAATCCTAACGGCCAGCGGTTGGCGGCCTCGCCGGGTTTTCGACCGGCCCCGGCACCCTCACGGCACCCCCTGGCCGTTGGCCGGCGGTGACCCTGGCCGCCGCTCCGTGCACGCGCTACTTCGGCGGGAGCAGCGCAGGTGACTCTCGCGGTGGGACGTGGCCGCCGCGCTCCGAGCGGAGCATCGGTGTCATGCGGATCACACAGAATCAAGCGGTCATGGTGCTCGCGGTCTCCTTACTGGTGGCGGCCGGAGGGGTGTTCGTCCAGGTGTGGGCGGGAGCCGAGGACTACCCGCTCGTGCCGCCGGGCGGCCTGCTGCTGCTCGCCGCGGGCGCCCTCGTGGCCTGGCGGCCCCGGTTGTGGGCCGTCGCCATCGGTACGGTCCTGAACCTCGGGCTCTCGGTCGGCGCCGTCCTCACCCCGAACGTCGGCGACCACTTCGCGCACGGCAACGCCGGGATCGTCGGCGGCACCGTCGTCCAACTCGCCGCCATGGCTTGCGCACTGGGCGCGGGAACGTTCGCGCTGACCCGGTCGCGTCCTGGTCGTTCCGGTGGTTCCGGTCGCCCCGGTGGTTCCGGTCGGTCGGGTCGGTCGGGGCGTTCCGGCCCACGGGCCCGTCCCGGTACGACGGCCACCGGGTCGCGGCCCTGACGGTGGCGGGCGCCACCGGGCCCCTGAACCCGCCGGTCCGCCCCTATGCACCGGCCGGCGCCGCACCCTCGCGGGCGGGGCGCAGGGTGAGGGTCGCGGTGAGGGCGCCCAGGAGGGCGCAGGCCGCGGCGGCCAGGAAGGTGGCGGACTGGGCGTGGGTGAAGGCCGTGTGCGCCGCGTCCTTCAGGGCCGGGGTCCGGGCGAGGGTCTCGCCGAGCGAGCCGGAGCCCGCCTCGGGGAGCGCGCCGCGGTAGGTGGCCGAGAGGAGCGCGCCCAGGCCAGCGACACCGAGGGCGATACCGAGCTGCTGGTGGGTGTCGTTGAGTGCCGAGCCCATGCCCGCTCGGGCGCGGGGGACGGCGCCGAGAACGGTGCTGGTCGTCGAGGGCCCGGCGAAGCCCGTACCGAGCCCTGAGAGCAGGAGACCCGTAGCCGTCACCCCGTAGGAACTGGTCGGGCCGAGCGCGGCGAGGACACAGAACCCGGCCGCCGTCACGGTGAAGCCGAGCGCGATCGCATGGCGTGCGCCCAGGCGCGCGTGTGCGCGCCCGCCCGCCGCCGAGCCGAGGACGACACCGGCGGCGAGCGGCACCAGCGCGAGCCCGGCCTCCGGCGCCGAGTACCCCCGCACGAGCTGGAGGTACTGCGCGAGCACGAACAGGGAGCTGCCGGTGCCCACCGTCAGCAGTGTCGCGGCGGCGCTGGCACCCGCGAACCGCCGGTCGCGGTAGAGCGAGAGGTCCACGAGGGGCGCGGCGACGCGGCGCTGCCGCCGCGCGAAGGCGGCGAGCGCTCCCGCGGCGACGGCGGCGGCGACCGGGACGACGGGCGTGCCGAAGCCGTGTTCGCCCGCCTTGATGACCGCGGTCGTCAGCGCGACCATCCCGAGCGTGACCAGCCCGGCCCCCGCCCCGTCGACGGGCCGCGCCGCGGGGTCGCGGGACTCGGGTACGAGCCGCCCGACGGCGAGGGCCGCGAACCCGACCACCGGCACGTTGAGCAGGAAGACCCCGGCCCAGCTCCACTGCGCGACCAGCGCCCCGCCCAGTACGGGCCCCGCCGCCATCGCGCCGGAAGCCACGGCGGCCCAGACGGCGAACGCACGGGGCCGCTCCCGCTCGGGGAACACCTGCACGAGTATCGCGAGGGTCGCGGGCATCACCAGCGCGGCGCCCACCCCCATGAGCGCGCGCATCGCGATCAGCCACCACACGGACCAGGCGGCGGCAGCGGCAGCCGAGGAGACGGCCAGCACGGCCATGCCTGCGAGCATCGCGCGGCGCCGCCCGTAGCGGTCGGAGGCGGCACCGGCGGGGAGCAGCAGCCCAGCGAACACGACGACGTACGCGTCCAGTACGGCCTGCTGCTCCGCGGTGGAGGCGGCGAAGTCGGCGGCGAGGGAGGGCAGCGCGACGTTGAGGACGGTGTTGTCCAGAACGATCACCAGGAGCGCCGCGCAGACCGCGGCGAGGATCGTCCACCGGCGGGGGTGGCCTTCGTCTTCCGTACCCATGCGCGCTCCTCGGCTCTCCTGCCCGGCCGGTACGCCGGTTCGGGCTGGTCCTGTGGCAGGCCCTGCTGGCCCTGCTGGCCCTACAGTGTGGGACTTCATCCAACACTGTAGGGCAAGGCGGGAACAGGCCCGTGGGTAGGGTTGAGCGCCATGAGCCCCAAACGCGCGTACAGCGGCGAAGCCGCGCCCGCGACGCCGGGAGCGGTGTGGCTACGCGCCGGCGACCGGCGACCGGCCTCCCGCGCCCCGGCTCTCACCCGCGAGCGGATCGTCACGGCGACCGTCGCGCTCCTGGACGGACAGGGCGCGCAGGGCGTCCAGGGGCTCAGCATGCGCAAGCTCGCCGAGTCCCTCGACGTGCACGCGACGAGCCTCTACTGGCACGTCTCCCACCGCGACGACCTCCTCGACCTCGCCCTCGACGCGGTCTTCGCCGAGGTCACGCTCCCCGAGCCGAACCCGGACACCCGGGATGCGGACAACTCCCGTACGGCCGGCGCATGGCGCGAGGACGTCGGCCTGTTCATGGACGAGCTGCGTACGGCGCTGCTGCGGCACCCCTGGTCGGCGCCGCTCGCCAGCAGCCGGCCGCTGCTGGGCCCGCAGGCGCTCGCGCGCTCCGAGTTCGTCTACGCGGCGCTCGTCGCGGGCGGCTTCGAGGGCGACGACCTGACGGCGGCGGCTGCCGCCGTCTCCAACTACGTGATCGGCACCGTGTCGGCCGAGACCGCCTGGCAGTACGAGAACCCCGGCGAAGAGGCGGCCGGGCGCAGGGCGCTCGTGGCGCACCTGCGCGCCGCCGGGGAGGAGCACCCCACCCTGGCAGCGCACCCGCCCTCCCTCAGCACCGACTGGGAGGGCCACTTCGCGCGCGGGCGCGACTTCCTGCTGGACGGCCTCGCGCACGCGGTGGCTCCCTCCGGCTGAACCCCACGCGCCGGGGGTGGTGCTGCGTACACCCCCGGACGCCGCATAGGGCCATAGGAGCGGCGCCGGACCTTCTCTAGCGTCAGGTACGTCACCAAACGCCGTGACGGAGCGGCGCCGAGGGAGAGCTGGGAGCGAGTCCGATGGGCAGGCGCACGGAACGCAGGACCCGGAGACGGGCCGGACGCGCGGAGCGTTCGACACCACGGGGCCCGTACGACGCGATGGGCTTCCCCCTCGACGCGGGCGAGCCCGCGACGGTGCGCCTGGAGGGCGTACGCAAGGTCTACGGGGAGGGCGACGCCGCTGTCACCGCGCTCGACGGGGTCACGGCGCACTTCGCCCCGGGCACCTTCACCGCCGTCATGGGCCTCTCCGGCTCCGGGAAGTCGACCTTCCTGCGGTGCGCGGCCGGGCTCGACCGCGCGAGCGCGGGCACCGTCAGCCTGGAGGGCCGCGATCTGGGTGCCATGAACGAGACGGCGCTCACCAAGCTCCGCCGCGACCGCGTCGGCTTCCTCTCCGAGCGCTTCACCCTCCCGCCCGCGCTCACCGTCGAGCGGATCACAGAGCGGATCACAGAGCGGACCACCGCCCAGGATCCTGACCGGAACGCCGAGCGGGGCGCCGACCGGAACGTCGAGCGGGCAGGGCTCACCGCTCGCGTCTGGCATCTCCCCGTACAGCTGTTGGGTGGCCGGCAGCCGACGGGGGCAAGCGCTGCCGGTGGTGGCGGCGCTGGTGCGGATCTCGCCCGTGCGCTCGCCGCACGGCCCGCCGTCCTCTTCGCGGACGAGCCCACCGGCACGCTGGACACGCGGGCGGGGGCCGAGCTGCTCGCACTGCTGCGGCAGGCCGTCGACGAGGAGGGGCAGACCGTGATCATCGCGACGCGTGAGCCGGACGCTGCCTCCTGCGCCGACCGCGTCCTCTTCCTCGTCGACGGCAGGATCGCCGACGAGATGAAGGCCCCCACGAGCGAGAAGATCGCCGACCGCATGACCCGCCCGTGGCACCCGGCTCCACACGCCGGTCCCCGGCGCGGAGGGAGCGGCCGTAAGGGGCAGGCCGGCCAGGGCGGCGAGGGCGTACAGGATGCCGCCGGCCGGGCGGTGGCCTGACGGACCGCGGGAGCGCCGTCCTCTCCGGCGTGCGCCGGGCGGCCGGGTGGGTGCGTGTAGTGCGGAGTGCCACGGGGGTGCGCTCCGCACTGCCCGCACCGAGGCACGCGCCTTGCCATCTCGGTTAAGAGGAAGCCCCTATTCCCTCCAGGTGGGGACGCCGTACCAGAAGGAAGCAACAAAATATGTGGTGTGAGCGGAACAGAAATGGGCGGAGGGGTGGGGAAGATATATCGGGTCACCCAGTGCACCCAAAGAAGCCCTGATCACATGCCCTGTTCACCGGGCGCCCCCCGTGCTACCGTTGTTTTCAGTTGCAGTTGTGGTTCCCAAAGACTTCAAGGGCCTCATAAGAGCTTCGGTTCTCGTGGGTAACCCGGCGCATTTCGATACTCCGGCGTATTTCGGTATTTCGGACGGGGTAATCATCGCGGCAACTCCGGGGCTTGCACAGTGCAGGCTTCGGGTACCGCCTTGAAGGAGATTATTTTGGCTACTGGCACCGTGAAGTGGTTCAACGCGGAAAAGGGCTTCGGCTTCATCGAGCAGGACGGCGGCGGCGCAGACGTCTTCGCCCACTACTCGAACATCAACGCCACCGGCTTCCGTGAGCTGCTCGAAGGCCAGAAGGTGAACTTCGACGTCACCCAGGGCCAGAAGGGCCCGCAGGCGGAGAACATCACTCCCGCCTGACGCTGACGCGTACTAGTGAGCTGTGGCCCGCACCGAAAGGTGCGGGCCACAGCTCTTTTTTCTGTCCTTTGTGCGTTCCTGTGCGCCGACGGCGCCGGTTGCTGCCTGATCGGCGGCTGCCCTGCGACTCTCGATCGGCGGTAAGGGCAATGGCAGAGGGAGGACGGGGATGCGGCTGCCCGTCCCTGCTGGGCCCGACCGGTCCAGGAGCGCTGCTGCGGCGGGCGCCCCTCAGCTCTGCTGTCCGGCCCGCATTTCCGCGTTGATACGCAGCGCGTCTTCCAGCTGGTCTTCGAGAATGATGATGCGGCACGCGGCGTCCAGCGGTGTGCCGGCGTCGATGAGTTCCCGTACGCGGGCGGCGACCCGCAACTGGTAGCGCGAGTAGCGGCGGTGGCCGCCTGCTGAGCGCAGCGGTGTGATCAGCCGCGCCTTGTCCAGGCTGCGCAGGAAGCCGGGGGTGACGCCCAGCATCTCGGCCGCGCGGCCCATGGTGTACGCGGGGTAGTCCTCATCGTCGAACTTGTTGTCGATGGATTGTGATTCTGGGGCCATTGCACCTTCCGCGGATCGAGGGCCCCGGTGCACAAGCACCGGGGCCCTGGGTTTTGGGTTTCAACACCATCTGCCGGCAGAAGCGCCGGCTCCTTGTGTCCGCATGGCCTCTATGAGAAGAGGGACATGCGGGGATCGCGGATACGTGACCGAAGACCACCTCTTTCATCGTGGGACTGCGGCACCCGCCGAGTGCGTCGCTGCGCTCCCGTGGCGGGCGATCCGATGGCGTCTGGCCCTTCCCTTCTCTCGGTAACTCGTCCTGCCTTGCGTGCGCGGCCACCACCGGGCCGGACCCTTGCAACCACCTGGGCCCCGCTCGCCTGACAACCGCTCGCCTCGCGTCGGGCCGCACCGTGTCCGGTCCGACGTATGGCGTTGTGTACTGCACTTTTCCCGGCAGTTCGTCATCTGCCGGGCCACTGAGATGTCCTCTCAACTGGCTATGGCAGAGACCCTAAACGAGGCATCCAGAGATGTCTACCGCAGCCACGACAGGTTTTCTCCGGCGGAGGTGACAGGGCGGACGGGTGCGTGCGTGGGCTCGGGCGGCCGGGCCGTCAGCCCTCGTTGGAGGAGGGCGGGCAGTTGTACCGCTCCCGCAGCGTCGTATGGATCAGGTCCCGGCTCTCCTCGGCAGGCAGGGACTTGACGAGCAGGTGGTCGTAGCACACGTCGTAGTGGGCGACGGCGGGAGCGTCATGCAGGAGGGTGCCGGTGCCGGGGCCGCCGAGGAAGGCGGCCGGTGGCTCCTCGGGGAAGGTGAGCAGCGAGCACGAGCCGTCCATGAGGCCGTGGGAGCCGGACTCCAGGGGCAGCACCTGAAGCTCGACATGGGGGCGGCCCGACATGACCAGGAGATGGCCCAGCTGGTCCCGCATGATCGCGGGGTCGTCGCCGAAGGGGCGCATGAGGAGGGTCTCGTCGAGGATCACCCACAGGTGTGGCGGCGAGGACCCTTCCAGCACCCCGCGCCTGCTCATCCGCGCGTCCACACGCCGCCGCAGCGTCTCCTCCGTCGCCGCCGGGTCGGCGTACCGCAGCAGCGTGTACGCGTAGTCGGGGGTCTGGAGGATGCCGGGCACGAGCTGCGCCGCGTACTTGCGTACGCGCGTCGCGCGGCGTTCCAGGTCGAGGTAGGGGAGGGCCCAGGCGGGGTGGTTGTGGCGGTTCATGCGCAGCCACGCCGTCTCGACCTCGCCGTCAGCTTCGAGCGTCCGGTCGAGGTCCTGGGCCAGTGCCTCATTGGGGGGATCGGTCGCCAGCTCGATCTGGATGATCCGGGTGGTCGATACGTACAGCCGGTCCGCGAGTTCTTCGCGGGTCCAGTCCCGCAGTTCCCTGAGGCTGCGGACCGTGGCGCCCAGAGCCGCTGCGAGGGATGCGTGGGGATCGAGCTGTGGGGGACGGGCCATGCGGTGCCCTCCGTTTCGCCGCTGCGTCAATCCTGGAGAAGGTCGGGATTACTCCTAGTGAGCGTATCGACACATAAGCAGCCTCGGAGGGGACAGACCTCAACTGGCCACGAAGGAGGGCGAGATGAACGAGCCCGGGAAGTGGATTGTCAGGAACGATCAGCACGGTGCGTGAGGTGTGCACGAACCGGCGTGGGCGCGGCCATGGGCGGGAAACGGAGCCCCTGGCCAGGGAGGCTGCCGGGCGTCGGGACGCTCCGGTGCTGAGCCGCGTGTCGTGTCCAATGTGGCCGTACGGAACGACAGCGAACGCTAAGGAGGCGGCGGCGTGGACCCCGGAGGACCGAACCCCGGAATGTGTTGCCGCTGCGATCTGTGGGTCACACACCGGGCGTTGATCGCGATCATCGAGACGGGCTCGGGACCTGGCGGCTCCGCGTACGCCTGTCTGCCATGTGCGCGCGACTACGCGAAGACCCCGCTCGCCCCCGCCTGGTTGCCCGAGGCCATCGCCCACGCTGAATCGGTTCGGGCCGCCTGGCGGGTGCGTGGGGGCGATGAGGGGGAAGGCGGCGGGGCGGGGGCCGGAAGCGGGGTTACATCGTGTTGACGATGAGGCCGATGTGCGTGAAGTAGTTGAGCGCGCCGAACACCAGGAAGCAGAGCCCCGCGATGCCCCAGGTGACGCCGACGAGACCGAGCAGCGGCTTGCTCGTGGGCTTGCGCAGGACGAGGGGCAGCAGCACGGCGCCGATCCCGACCAGCACGTACAGGCCGGACATGAAGCTGGCCTCCAGCATCGGGTGGTCGGCGAACTCGCCCGAGATCGGCTCCTCCGGAGGGGCGGCGAACAGCGTGTACTTCCAGCCGGCGGCAGCGATGCCGAAGCAGGCCAGGCCCATGCCGAGGATGAAGACCGAGAGCGGCCCCGCCAGTTGGCCCACGCGTGCGAGCCGGTCGGGTGCCGCTGCGGCCAGTTCGCCGCCGCGCTTCCACAGGTAGAGCGCGGCGCTGGAGAGGAAGACGCCGAAGGCGAGGGCGGGTTCGCCGAAGATGACGTTGTCGAACGGGAAGCCCTGGCCCGCGAGCGGCCAGGTGAGCGTCATGTGCAGGCCGGTCAGCGTCAGCGTGAAGCCGAGCGCGCCGAAGGCGAGCGCCCAGCTCTCCGGCACGATTCTGCGGTCGGGGCTCAGGAGCTGCCCGGCCAGCGCCAGCACGAGCAGGAGGCCGGCTCCGGCGGCGACCGACATGATCGTGTTGTAGGTCGGCATCTTCGTCCAGTCGATCTTGAGACCGGACGCGGCGAGAGCTGTGAGAGCGAGGGGCATACGGAAGGCGGCCTTCCTGGAAGGGGGCTGATAGCGGCGTCAGCCGGAGGCTGACAAGGGCGGATTACCGGATACGCCGCCAGCCGCCTGGGCATGCCGGACCGACACGCGGGGGGATTCACCCGCAGTTCACCCCGGGGATGCCCTGCGGCGTATCCATGCCCATAGCGTCACGGCGGCGTACGAACGGACATCCGGAGGGACCACCCATGCGCAAACCGCTGCCGCTGCTCAGCTCTCACCCCGGTGGAAGATCAGCGATGACGTGCCGTTATCGGTGCGGGGACGCCTGCTTCCACGAGGTGCCGAACACCAGCGACAACGAGTACGTGGGCGAGGTCGTCGCGCGAGCGCTGTCCCGCCGTTCCGTGCTGCGCGCGGGTGCGGTCGTCGGTGCGGCCACCGCCGTGAGCGCCGGGCTCGGTGGCGCCGGCGCCGCTCCCGCAGCCGCGGCGCCCTCGGATGCTGAGCAGTCGGCGCGGCACCGGGGCAAGCCCGCCAAGGGGCTCCGCTTCACGCCCGTGGAGCCCAACACGGACGACAAGGTGACCGTGCCCGAGGGGTACGGACAGAACGTCGTGATCCGCTGGGGCGAGCCCATCCTGCGCGGGGCGCCGGACTTCGACCCGGTCCGGCAGAGCGCGAAGGCGCAGGCGGGGCAGTTCGGCTACAACAACGACTTCCTCACGCTGCTGCCGCTGCGCTCCGAGCGCGGCCGTCAGCTGCTCGTGGCCAACCACGAGTACACGAACGAGAACCTGATGTTCGCGGGCTACGACCCCAAGAAGCCGACCCGCGAACAGGTCGAGATCGCCTGGGCCGCGCACGGTCTGTCCGTCGTCGCCGTCGCCGAGGACGCGGGCAGGCACGGCAGGCAGGGCACCGGTGCGCTGCGGCCCGTACCGCGCCACCACCTCAACCGCCGTATCACCGCGACCACGCCGTTCCAGGTCACGGGCCCCGCGGCGGGCAGCGCGCTGCTGCGGACCAGCGCGGATCCGGACGGGCGCCGGGTGCTCGGCACGCTCAACAACTGTGCGGGCGGTACCACTCCGTGGGGCACCGTGCTGTCGGGCGAGGAGAACTTCAACCAGTACTTCGCCCACGCCGATCAGGTCACCGACCCCGAGCGCGCCAGGACGCTGAAGCGGTACGGGATGTCGGGCGGGGCCAGTGAGCGGCAGTGGGAGCGCTTCGATCCGCGCTTCGACCTCACCAAGGAGCCCAACGAGGTGCACCGGTTCGGGTGGGTCGTCGAGATCGACCCGTACGACCCGCACTCCACCCCGCGCAAGCACACCGCGCTCGGCCGCTTCAAGCACGAGGCGGCGCAGCCGAGGCTGACGCGGGACGGGCGTGCCGTCGTCTACATGGGCGACGACGAACGCTTCGACTACTTCTACAAGTTCGTCTCCGCCAAGCGGATGCGGCGCGGCAACAGCGCCGACGCGCGCCGGCACAACCTCTCCCTCCTGGACGAGGGCACCCTGTACGTCGCCAGGCTCAGCGGTGACAGCCCGGACGACGAGTTCGACGGCTCGGGCAAGCTGCCCGACGACGGTGAGTTCGACGGGACGGGGCGCTGGATTCCGCTGGTCAGCGGTGACCGCTCCCATGTGCCTGGCATGACGGCCGAAGAGGTCTATGTCTTCACGCGGCTGGCGGCCGACAAGGTGGGTGCCACCAAGATGGACAGGCCCGAGGACGTCGAGCCGAGCCCCCGCACGGGCCGGGTGTACGTGGCGCTGACCAACAACGGCGACCGGGGCAAGGCGGGCAAGGGCGCGGCCGACGAGGCGAATCCGCGCAACGCCAACAAGCACGGACAGGTGCTGGAGTTCGCCGAGCGCGGCGACGGCGCTCCCCCGGCCTCCGGCCGGGGGGTGCCCCCGTCCCCGCACTTCTCGTGGCGCCTCTTCCTGGTGTGCGGTGACCCGGACGACCCCGCGACGTACTACGGGGGCTTCCCGAAGGACCAGGTCAGCGCCATCTCCTGCCCCGACAACATCACCTTTGACGACTACGGCAACCTCTGGCTGTCCACCGACGGCAACGCGCTCGGCACCCACGACGGCCTCTTCGGCGTCGCCACGGCGGGCCAGCGCCGGGGGCAGGTCCGCCAGTTCCTCACGGTTCCCAAGGGCGCGGAGACCTGCGGTCCGGTTGTCCAGGACAGGCGTGTCCTGGTCGCGGTCCAGCACCCGGGGGAGCTGGACGGCGCTACCGCCGAGAAGCCGGCTTCCGCCTGGCCCGACGGCCCCGGCCAGTACGTACGGCCTGCCGTCGTCGCCGCCTGGCCGAGGAACGGGTCCCGCGTCGGTATGTGAGCTCCGCCGGGCGGGCTGAGGGGGCCCGCCCGGCGGGAATGTGTGACTTTGTGGCTTATGCCTAGAGTGGTGGCATGGTCACCCAGCGTCCCGCCCGTCGCCGGTCGCACCGGCGCGCGCGGTGCTGGAGCGTGTGGTGCCGGAGCAGCGCGCGGTGCCGGAGCGTGCGGTGAAGGGGGCGGGGCTCCGGCGCCGGGTCCGGGAGACGGGGACGCTCGCGAAGCAGGCCGCGGGCCTCGCCAAGGAGGCGGGGCCCGCGCGCCGGCGCCGGGGGCACGCGCTGACCTTCCGCGTCCCCTGGACCCGGCGCGGCAGGCAGCGTGGCACCATCACCGTTCCTCCGGCGGACGAGGACGAGCAGCGCCAGTGGACCCGTGAACTGGCCGCCGTACTGTGCGCCGTCGGCGGCGAGATGCTCCGCGCGGGGCGGCGCACCACCGAGGTCGAGGACAACCTCCGTGACATCGCCACCCGTTACGGGGTGCGTGCCCGCTGCTTCATCGTCCCCACCGGACTGTTCGTGCGCGCGGGTGGCGGCGCCGACGGCATCGGGGGCGAGCTGGACTTCGCGCCGGTCGGCGGGCCCGACATGCGGCTCGACCAGGTGCAGGCCGTGGACGCGCTGGTGGCCAGGATGCGCGCGACGGCACTCCCGTTCGACGAGGTGCGGGGCGCGCTGGAGGGCGAGCGCGCGCTGCCCGTGCGGTTCAGCCCGTACGCCACCGTGTTCGGCTATGTCCTGCTCACCGTGGGCCTCGGCGCGCTGCAGCACGCGACGCTGGCGGCGCTGGCGGGGTACGCGGTGCTCGGGCTCGTCGTGGGTGTGCTCCGGCTGCTGGCCAAGCGCTTCCCCGTGCTTCAGACCGCGCTGCCCGTGGTCGCCGCCGCGCTGGTCACCGTGCTCGCGCTGCGCTGGTCGGGGCCGCTCCTGCATGAACCGGCAGCGCGGCTGTTCGTGCCACCGCTGATCGCGTTCCTGCCGGGGTCCGCGCTCACCATGGGCTCCGTCGAGGTCGCCACCGGGGCCGTGCTCTCCGGTGTGTCGCGGCTGGCCGGAGGGCTCAACGTGCTGCTCCTGCTCGCCTTCGGCATCCTCATCGGTACGGATGTCGTCCCCGAACGCCCGCTCGGCGGCCCGGTTCCCGAGGCGCTGGGCGCATGGGCGCCCTGGTGCGGCGTCCTGCTGCTCGGCTGCGGCTTCATGCTGCACCACTCGGCCCCGCGCGGGGCACTCCTGTGGCTGCTGGGCGCACTGCTCGTGGAGCGTGCCGTGCAGGTGGCGGGCTCCGTGGCGCTCAGCAACGCGCTCGGGGTCTTCGCCGCCGGGGCGATGCTGCCGCTGATCGCCTCCTGGATCGGCCGCCGTTCCGGCACTCCCGACCAGGTCATCTTCCTGCCCTGCTTCTGGCTGCTCGTCCCCGGCTCCACCGGCCTGCGTGGCTTCTCCGAGCTGCTGGTCAGTCACGATCCCAGCAGCCTGACGATCCTCGTCAACACGGTCATCACCGTCATCGCCATCGCGCTCGGCGTACTGGTCGGCGCCGGTTTCCTGCACCGTACGAGGCTGGAACTGGCCGCGCCCTCCCCCGGGGCCGGAGGCGCCTCCGGGGCCGCGAGCACCTCCGGCGAGACCGCGTCGGACACGGGCGAGGCGGGCAAGGCAGGCGAGGCGGGTGAGGCGCAGAGGGGCGTGGCCGGGACGGGGGCCGCTGAGGGGGAGGCGGGAGAGGCCGCGAACGGTGAGGCGCTGGGCGAGGCATCGGGGCAGGGGGCCGCGGGGGAGGCGTCGGCCGGTCCGGCGGCCGACGCGGGACGTGAAGCCGGGCGTGAACCGGGACGTGGGTGACCGGTGGCGACGCTCTCTGCCCCATGCGAGGCTTTTTGTGCGACAGGTCGGATAGGTCAGCTCTGTGATGTCTACCGGTGCGGGTGCAGCCATGGAACGTACGAAGATCCTGATCATCGGCGGCGGCTTCGCCGGAGTCGAGTGCGCACGGGGCCTGGAACGGGGGCTGCGGAACGGAGAGGCCGAGATCGGCCTGGTCACGCCCGCCAGCTACCAGCTGTACCTGCCGCTGCTCCCCCAGGTCGCCTCCGGCGTTCTGACCCCGCAGTCCGTCGCGCCGCCGCTGCGGCGCATGCTGCACAGGACCGCGATCATCCCCGGGATGGTCGTCGGCATCGACCCCAAGGACCGCGTCTGCGTCGTACGGCTGATCAGCGGTGAGCTGGTCAACCGGCGCTACGACCACCTCGTACTGACTCCGGGCAGCGTCACCCGCAGCCTCGACATCCCCGGTCTGAACGAGCAGGCGCGCGGCATGAAGACGCTCGCCGAGGCCGCGTACGTACGTGACCACGTCATCGCGCAGCTGGACCTGGCCGCCGCCAGCTCGGACGAGGACGAGCGGGCCGAACGGCTCCAGTTCGTCGTGGTCGGCGGCGGCTACGCGGGCACCGAGACGGTCGCGGGCCTCCAGCGGCTCACCAACGCCGCAGCCAAGCGCTACCCCCGGCTCGACCCCGGGCTCATCAGGTGGCATCTGCTCGATGTGGCACCGAAGTTGATGCCCGAACTGGGCGACAGGCTCGGTCGGCGTGCCCAGCAGATCCTGCGGGCCCGCGGTACCGAGGTCTCCCTCGGGGTCTCCGTCGCCAAGGCGGAGGAGCGCCGCATCACGCTCACGGACAACCGCGTGCTGCCGTCCCGCACCCTCATCTGGACGGCGGGCGTCGCGGCCAGCCCGCTCATCGGCACCCTGGAGGCCGAGACCGTCAAGGGGCGTCTGATCGTCAACGCCGATATGACGGTGCCGGGGCACGACGGCGTCTACGCGCTCGGCGACGCAGCCGCCGTACCCGATCTGACCAAGGTCGACGCGACCTGCCCGCCCACGGCGCAGCACGCGACGCGGCAGGGCCAGCACATGGCGCGCAATCTGCTGGCGAAGTTGCGCGGCGAGGCGATGACGCCGTACCGGCACAAGGACCTCGGGCTCGTCGTCGACCTCGGCGGTACCGACGCCGTCGCCAGGCCGCTCGGCTACGAACTCTCCGGGCTCACCGCGCAGGCCGTCACCCGCGGGTACCACCTGATGGCGCTCAGGACATCGACGGCGAAGGCCCGCACGGTCGCCAACTGGGTGCTCAATGCGACCACGGGCGACGACTTCGTGCGTACGGGGTTCCTCTCGCGGCGGCCCGCCACGCTCCAGGACATGGAGGCGACCGACGCCTATCTCACCCCGGAGAGGGCTCGGGAACTGGCGCGTTGAGCCTCCGGCGGGCGCGCTCGCCGGGAGGGGGCGCCCCGGTACCGGGTACGTGGATCACAGCCAGCCGTTGCGGCGGAACGCGCGGTGCATCAGCAGGCAGACCACGACGATCACGATCAGGACGAGCGGATAGGCGAACTCCGCGTGCAGTTCGGGCATGTGCGTGAAGTTCATGCCGTAGATGCCGCACACCATCGTCGGCACCGCGACGATGGCCACCCAGGCGCTGATCTTCCGCATGCCGTCGTTCTGGGCCGCGGAGACCTGCGCGAGGTGGGCCTGGAGGATCGAGTCGAGCAGCGCCTCGAACGCGCCGATCTGCTCGGTGACTCGTTCCAGATGGTCCGCGACGTCCCGGAAGTACTTGCGTATTTCGGCGTCGATCAGCTTGTTGGGCTGTGACGACAGCAGGCCCAGCGGGCGTGCCAGGGGGCCCGTCGCGCGCTTCAGCTCCAGCAGTTCTCGCTTGAGCTGGTAGATCCTGCCGGTTCCCTCGGCGCCCGAGCCGCGCTCCTGGCGGGGGGCGAAGACCTCACCCTCCAGCGTGTCGATGTCGTTCTGCACCTCGTCTGCGACGGCGAGATAGTCGTCGACCACCTGGTCGGCGATGGCGTGCAGCACGGCGGCCGGGCCCTGCGCGAGCCGCTCGGGCTCCGCCTCCAGGCTCTCGCGCAACGGGCCCAGCGAGCCGTGCGCGCCGTGCCGCACGGTGATCACGAAGTCGGTGCCCGTGAACACGGTGATCTCGCCCGTGTCGACGACCTCGCTGTTCGTGGCCAGCTCTTCGTGCGGGACGTAGCTCACCGTCTTGAAGACGGCGAACATCATCTCGTCGCCGAACCACTCCGCCTTGGGGCGCTGCTGCGCTGTCACCGCGTTCTCCACGGCCAGCGGGTGCAGCCCGAACAGCTCCGTGATGTCCGCGAACTCCTCCTCGGCCGGCCTGTGCAGCCCGATCCAGACGAAGCCGCCGCCCTCGTGCTTGCGCACCGACTCCAGCGCGTCACGGGGCGGGCAGCTGCCCACGAGCCTGTGCCCTTCGGCGTCGTACGCCACGCACCCCACGACGGAGGTCCCCAGCGGCGACCGTACGGGGTGCGCGAGGTCCACCCCTTTGGGCGCCCGCCGCGGGCGCACCACCCGCCGCAACCCCCGCACCACCGGCACCGCCTGCATTCGCGTGCCCCTCCGTGTCATCGACCTCCCCCTACTGTGCCCTGTTTCTCCTGCGGAATGCGGCTACTCCTGGCGGTGTACGGACGGGAGCCGTGCGGTGCGCTCGGGGGAGTAACGCGGCTTCGTCCTCCCGCCCGACGCGCGGGCGCCGCGCAGGCCGCACGCTGGGGGCGCTGACCCACTCCCCACAAGAGCTGACCAACTCCCCCTGAGAGGTGGCGAGATGGACGAGTACAGCGGTGCCGGTGAACTGGTCGCGTTCGGCGGCGTATGGGCGGGAGCCGAGCTGCGCTGTGACACGGAGGCGCTGGAAGGACTGCTCACGGACGACTTCCACGCGGTGGGTCCCCGCGGCTTTCCGCTCGACAAGAAGCAGTGGCTGGAGCGCTACGACTCCGGCGCCCTCGTACACGACTCGTTCGACTGGGACGACGTGGAGATCCGCCGTTACGGGGACGGCGCCGTGGCACTGGGCATCCAGAGCCAGCAGTCCGTCTACGAGGGCCGGGACATGGACGGCATCTTCCGCGTCACCCAGTACCTCACCTCGGTCCCCGACGGCACCTGGCGCCTCGCGGCACTCCACCTGAGCCCCATAGCGGAACGGCCGACGGGCTGACCCGCTCCGCGGGGTGAGCCGCACCCCGCGTCAAGGTTCCGGGGGCATGTCCCCAGCGGCCTGCCCCCGAGGCGCACCGGCGCAGGACCCCGCGGTGAGTGCCTGTACGAGCAGGCCGAGTCCCGCGCCGATCTGGGCCTCGGTCATGCCCAGTTCCCTGGTCTGGTGGCGCACGAGGGGTGCGGCGAGCGGTGCCAGGAGCGCGTCGGCGAGCCAGCCGGGGTCGTCGCCTTCCGGCCGCAACTCGGCGAGCAGCGTGGCCAGGTGGGCTCGGTGCGTGCTGTAGGCGCCGGTGTGCCGCCCGTTGGGTGCCGCCGTCTCGGCCGCGAGCATCAGGTCCAGTTCGCCGAGGAGGCGGTGGAGGTAGGCGTGCAGGAACGCGAGGATCCGCTCGGCCGGCGGGGCGCCGGGCCCGAGCGGCGGGCCGCCCCGCAGGAAGGACTCCTGGAGCGCCCGTTCGCTCTCGTCCAGCAGCGCGTACGCCAGCCCTGAACGGTCGCCGAAGCGCCGGTAGACCGTACCCACACCGACCCCGGCGGCCTCGGCCACCTCGTCCAGCGAGATGCGTTCCAGGGGGCGCCGCGCGATCAGACCGCGCGTCGCGGCGAGGATCTTCCGGCGGTTGCGCGCGGCGTCGGCGCGCTCGGCCGGTTCGGCGTCCAGCAGGGGGAGGGGGCCGGGGCGGCCCCGTCGCGTGCGCGGCATGCGTACTCCCTGGCTCCCTGTTCCGCTCGTCCCGCTGTCCCGTTCCGTGCGGTTCCGTTCCGTGCGGTTCCGTCCCGTCCCGTGCGCTGTTCCGGTCCGTACGCGTCGGTATGCGTCCCGTGCGCGTCGGTATGTGCCGACTTGTTGTCGGCGTCCGTTCGTCCGTCGGCGGAGTCTACCGACGTTCATGTAGGTGGCCGCTGCATTGGTGCTTGTGAAGCGGAGAGTTCTCCGTTTACGTTGGGCCGGCCCCTCGGCGCTGCTGAGGCGGAGGGCCAACTCTCCCAGGGAAAGGGCTTGTTGACATGCCGGAGTTCCCGAACGGCGGCCAGGAGGCGACGCTCCTCGGCGTCCGTTCCGCCTTGACGGCTGCCATGAACCAGAGTGACGCGCCCGCACGGACGGAGGCCGCAGCGTGAACATGGCCGACCTCATCCCCTGGGCCCGCGAACTCTCGCGGGAGACGGCCGGCTCCGTCCTCACCCATGGCGACCCGGAGTTCGATGCCGCGCTCCGTCTCTGCACGGCGTGCCTGCCAGGCCACCCGGCCGCCGTGCTGCGTGCCCTCTCCGTCACCGACATATCCACAGCCGTGCTCGCCGCCTCGCACGCCGGGGTGCCCCTCTCCGTGCGCGGGGGCGGGCACAGCGGTGCCGGGCACTCCGTGGCGCCGGGCGGACTGATGCTCGACCTCAGCGCGCTGCGTGCCGTACGTGTCGATCCCGCGCGTGCCACCGCGACCGCCGAACCCGGCGCCACCTGGGGCGACTACGACGCGGCCACCCAGCGACACGGGCTCGCGAGTACCGGCGGCATCGTCTCCACCACCGGAGTCGCCGGGCTCACCCTGGGCGGCGGCATCGGCGCACTGCGCGGTCTCCACGGCCTCGCGGCCGACCAATTGACCGCGGCCGACGTCGTACTCGCCGACGGCTCCGTCGTACGGGCCGACGCCACCCGTGAGAGCGAACTCTTCTGGGCGCTGCGGGGCGGAGGCGGCAACTTCGGCGTCGTCTTCAACTTCCACTTCGCGCTCCACCCCGTCACCCGCATGGTCACCGGCGCCCTCACCTGGCCCCTCGACCGCGCGCAGCCGCTGGCCGCCGCCTACCGTTCGCTCGCGGGCGCGCTCGCCGGCCACACCGTGGCCGAGTTCGTCTTCGGGCACGCGCCGGAAGACGGTACCCCTACGGTCACCGTCACTCCCCGTGTCATCGGCGGGCCCGACGAGGCCGCGCCCGTGCTCACCGCGCTGCGGAACGGCGGCGGCGCCCCGCTCGCCGACACCGTTCGGGAACGTTCGTACGTCGACGGGCAGCGCTTCATGGACGCCCTGGCCGGATGGGGCGACCGGCACTACTGGACCACCTGCACCCTGCGGCACTTCGACGACGAGGTGGTGGAGGTACTCGCGGCGCACGCGGCCCGCGCGCCCTCCCGGCGCAGCGCCGTCATCGTCGAGCACCTCCACGGTGCCGTCTCGCGCGTTCCCCAGGCCGATACGGCCGTCGGCTTCCGGCACGCCCCGTACAACGTGTTCGTCGAGGCCAAGTGGGACCCCGCGGCCGACCTCGCCGAGGCCACGGCCAACCGGGCGTGGGCGCGTGAACTGATCGCCGCGTTACGCCCGTTCAGCGCGGGCGGTGCCTACGTCAACTACCTTCCACGGGACGCGACACCCGACGATGTACGGGCCGCCTACGGAGTGGCCAGGTTCGGCCGCCTGCGCCGGGCCAAGTCCGGCTACGACCCCGCGAACCTGTTCCGTGCCAACCAGAACATTCCACCGGCCACCGAGTGAACGCCCCGGCGGCGTAAGGCCGGGGGTTACGCCAGAGCCTTACGGGCTCGTTCGCCGGGCCGTCACGGCGTCGATGCCGATGCCGATGCCGACGCTGAGGCGGAAGCGGGGGCCGAGGTCGAGGCGGGCGCAGCGGTGTCGTCGGCGAGCCACTCGTGGGCCAGCACGGACCACACCTCGGTGTCCTGGCGCGCTCCGCGGTAGGACGTGTGGGAGCGCAGAACACCGTCGCGGCTCATGCCGAGGCGCTTGGCGACGTTGATGCTCGGGGCGTTGGCCGACGAGACCTGCCACTCCACGCGGTGCATCCCCCGCTCCCGGAACGCCCAGTCGATGATGATCCGGGAGGCGCGTGTGACCAGCCCCCGCCCGGCGGCGGCCGGTTCGAGCCAGCAGCCGGCCTCGCACGTGCCCTTCTCCGTGTCGAAGACCCGGAACAGGACGCCGCCGACGAGTACGCCGTCCAGCCAGATGCCGTAGAGCCGACCGGCGTCCGCCGCTGTCTTCTCCGCGTACGAACGCAACCAGCCGCGTGCGGACTCCAGATCGGCCGCGGCGTCCGCCAGCCCGATGTGCTGTCCGATGAACTCGCGGCCCCGGTCCATGTGGGCGAGGAATTCCTCTGCCTGCCACGGCTCCAGCGGGCGCAGTTCCGCGTTGTCGGCCCCCAGCGGTATCGCGAACATCTTTGTCCTCCCAGTGCGCTTCCTTCCTGGGATCCTCGCACGCCACTCCCGTACGCCCCACCCCGCACATTGGCATGCGCCGACCGGGAAACGAACGGGGAAACGGAGGGATGGGGAGGGGCAGGGAGGAGGGCAGGGGCGAACGGGCGGGGAGGCACTTGTGGAGGGTTCGCGCGGACCGCACGGGCCCCACGAACGCGCCGCTACCGGTTCTTCCGGGTGCGTTCGGCGCTGTCGCGTCCGGCGCTGGTGCGCTCTGTGGTGCGTCCGGTGCTGGTGCGCTCGGCGGCGGCGTGCTCGGTGGCGCGTTCGGCGGCCTGCTGCGCGGCGCGTTCGGCGGCGTGCTCCGCGATGTGCTCGGCCGTGGGAAGGCCGGTCACCTGGAGCTCCGGCAGCACCATCGCCGGGTCACGGCGCGCGGCGGCCGGGTCAGGCGGCAGGGTGCCGGCGAAGGGGGCGACCGGCTCCGCCGCGCCGGTGCGGGACTCCCCGGCCATGGGCCGGAACGTAGGGGCGATCTCCTCCTCCGTCCCGGACCGCGCGTCCCGTCCGCTCCTGCTCGGCTCCCTGCTCGGCTCCTTGCCCGGCTGCTTCTTCGCCGCGGTGGCCGCGCGTCCACTCGCGGCCATGGAGGCTGCCGGTGAGGGGGAGCCGGTGTCCTCGTCCTCGGTCGGCTCGGCGCGTTCCAGGAAGCGCAGAAGCTCGACGGGGAAAGGAAGTACGAGTGTGGAGTTCTTCTCGGCCGCGACGGCGGTGATGGTCTGGAGCAGCCGGAGTTGCAGGGCCGCCGGCTGCACGGACATCTGCTCGGCCGCTTCCGCCAGCCGCTTGGACGCCTGGAGTTCGGCGTCCGCGTTGATGACGCGTGCCCGGCGTTCACGGTGGGCCTCGGCCTGGCGGGCCATGGACCGTTTCATGGTGTCCGGCAGCGACACGTCCTTGATCTCCACCCGGTCGATCTGCACGCCCCAGTCGACGGCGGGACTGTCGATCATCAACTCCAGGCCCTGGTTGAGCTTTTCCCGGTTGGAGAGCAGATCGTCCAGGTCGCTCTTTCCGATGATCGACCGCAGCGAGGTCTGTGCCATCTGGGCCACGGCGAACTCGTAGTCCTCGACCCGGATGACCGCGTCGGTCGGCTTCACCACCTTGAAGTAGACGACCGCGTCCACGCGCACTGTCACGTTGTCCCGCGTGATGCCTTCCTGCGCCGGGACGGGCATGGTGATGATCTGCATGTTCACTTTACGTAGTCGATCGGCCACGGGGACGATCAGTGTCAGCCCCGGTCGCCGTACGTCCCGGTGCAGGCGGCCGAGCCGCAGCACGACGCCCCGTTCGTACTGCTTGATGACGCGGACCGCTGACAGGAGGCCCACGGCCGCCAGTGCGGCCAGGACGACGATGACAGTTATCAGTGCTTCCGGCATATCGGAACCTACCGTTCGATATCTACCGTCCTAAGCGGTTGATATCAGGGTAAATCCGGCCGGTAGGTGCGGTCGAGCGGCGCCGTCTTCCCCCCCCCTCGCCTCCCCTCGTATCTGGGCTCACCAGGTGGGACGTATGCCGGGGGCGGCCCGGTGGCGCGCTGTCGGCGGCTACGGAGAGATGCGGAAAGGGTGGATGCGGACGGGTCGGTGCGGGCGGGTCGGTGTGGGCGGGTCGGTGTGGGCGGAGGGGGACGCGTCGGTGCGGGCGGGCCGGGTGGGTGCCCGGGGGTCAGCGTGTGCTCGTGCGGACTGCTGTGCGCGCACGGAGTGCTGCCCTGGCGCTTCGGCGTGCTGCCCTGGCGCGGTGTGCCGCGGAGGCGGCGGCGCGGCGGAGGGCGCGGAGCGCGGGGTGCGGGGGGAGGGCGGCCAGGAGGCGGGCATAGTGCGCGACGATGCGGCCGGGATCGTAGCGGCGTGCGCTCACCTGTGCCGCGTCGGCCATGAGGCGGCGGCGCGGCTCGTTCCCGATGAGGCCGAGCATGGCGTCGGTGAGGGCGCGCGGGTCGCCCTTGGGCACGAGGCAGCCGTCGATGCCGTCATGGATGATCTCGGCGGGGCCGAGCGGGCAGTCGGTGCTGATGACGGGTACCCGGCAGCGCATCGCCTCGACGAGGGTCATACCGAAGGACTCGGCGTCCGAGGAGCTGACGACGAGCGCGGCGCGCGCGAACTCCTCCTCGATGGGGGAGCGGGTCCCCATGAGGCGTACGCGGCCGACCAGTTCGAGGTCCTGGATCAACTGGCGCAGGCGTGCCTTCTCAGGCCCTCCGCCGTAGATCCGCAGCGTCCACGCGGGGTGCTTGGCCGCGACGGGTGCGAAGGCGCCGATGAGGAGGTCGAACCGCTTGCCGGGTACGAGGCGTCCGGCGGCGGCGATGACGGGTTCCGGCTGGTCGGGGGCCGCGAGTCCCCGGCAAGGAACGATGTTGGGGACGGCGGCGATCCGTACACCGGGCAGCCGCATACGCGCCCGGTACGCCGCCGCGTCGGCCTCCGTGGTGGTGATGACGGCGTCGAGGCCCCGGTAGTGGCGGGCCAGCACGGCGCGCAGCTTCGCCGAGTGCGCCTCCAGCCGAAGGTGTTCCTGTGCGAGGCGCAGGGCACCACGGCGGCCGAAGAGCGCGACATACACGTTCAGTCCCGGGCGGGTACCGATGACGACATCGGAACGGGACGCGATGAGGTGCTCCCGTACCCGCAGATCGTGCAGCCGCGTGTACTGCGCGTGGCGGCGGTCGGCAGCGGGGAAGTCCCGTGCGGGCTCAGCGAATTGAGGGCTCCCCCTGTCGGCGGCACCGTCCCGCAGGTCCACCAGCGGCACGAGGCGCACCCGTGGGTCGGTCGCGAACCGGGGTGTTTCCCGGTGCCTGTTGAGCGAGGCGATCTCGACGCTGTGGCCGGCGTCGGCGAGCGCGCTGGCCAGGTTGAGCGTGGTGCGTACGGTGCCGCCCACGGCGTAGGCGTTGTGCAGCAGGAACGTGAACTTCTTACGTCGCATACGGTGGTTCCCCCATACGGTCCTCCCCCGTCCTCCTCTTTCCGGATCGTTCTCGGTGCGGCGGTGCGGCGGTGCGGCGGTGCGGCGGTGCGGCGGTGCGGCGGTGCGGCGGTTCTCCCGGTTGGTCGGCCGGTTGGTCTGGCGGGTGTCTCGGGCCGGTGGATCGGGCCGGCTGGTCGGGCCGGTTGATCGTCGCGGTGTGCCCGATGTTGGGCGAGTTGGCGGGTCGGGCGTTGGCGGGTCGGGCGTTGGCGGGTCGGGTCGGTGTCCTTGGGGCATCGGTGGGTGCCGGGGCCGATCGCGGACTCTGTCCCCTCTCACTTCCCACCGTTACGGGCCCGATTCGTGCGGGGCGCCACGGATACTTCTTCCGCTTCCGGACGCGCCGGGCGGCTCCGGCATACGCGGGGGTTCGGAAAACCGAACCTCCGATCAGGGTGGCAGCACGATCGCGCCGGTGACCTGCGCTTTCGTACCGTTGTTGGCATGCGGAACGGAACGGGGAACGAGATGGGGCTACGCAGGCCGTACGAGGACGAGGGCGCGTACGGGCCCGTGGATGTGCGCGAGCCCGTGGACGGACTCGAACTGCGGGGTGGACGGGCGAAACGGGGGCACTCGGCAGGGAGAGGGGGAAGGTGGTCCCGGCGCCCGGGGACACGGCGGGACCACCTTCCGGGACGGCGGTGCGGACCTTGGCACTCCGCCCGTGTCCCGGCTCTCCACTCACGCGCCACCCCAGGGAACCCATGAACAAAAGAACCCTCGACCTCATGGGCATCCCCGTGTCACGCGCGGAGCGCGGTGCCTTCGGATACGCGCTGGCTGCCGTTGTTCCGGCGCTTCTGGGCGTGCCGGCGCTGGCTCTGCTCGCGCTGGGCGGAGCCCTGAGCGTGACCCGGGTCGGCATCCCGTTCCTCTCGCTCGTCCTCACCGCGACGAGGGGACTGGCGGCGCTGGAGCGCACGCTCGTACGACGGTTGCTGGGCGAGCACATCGAGCCGCCCCACCCGGCACGGGGCGGCATCAGGCGGGCCGCGTACGACACCGCGTCCTGGCGCTGTGCGGCGTTCGCGGTGATCAACGCGCCGCTCGGCCTCGTGCTGCTGTGCTTCCAGCTCGCGATACGGGTGTACGCGCTGGCCGCGCTGACGTACCCGCTATGGTTCGGCGCCGTGCGCCAGGACGGCCACACCGGCATCGCGCTGCCCGACGGCACCCCGCTCGACACGCTGCCGCGCGCGCTGGCCCTCGCCGCGTGCGGTCTCGCGCTGCTGGCGCTGACAGGCTGGGTGAGCCGCCAACTGGCCCAGCTCGTAAGGGTGTTGGCCCGCGCACTGCTCGGCCCGGGCCGCCTCACCGACCGTATCCACGATCTGGAGGAGACCCGCGCGCTGGCCGTACGGGACTCGGCGGCGACGCTGCGCCGTATCGAACGCGACCTGCACGACGGTGCGCAGGCCCGTCTCATCGCCGTCGCCATGTCGCTGACCCGCGCCCGTGCCGCGCTCGCCCCCGAACGCGCGCTCTCGGACAGGGGCACGGCCACAGGCACGGACACGGATGGGGACACGGACACGGACACGGGCACGGCCACACGCACGGACACGGACACGGACAAGGCGCGGGCTCTCGTCGACCAGTCGCTGACCCATGCCCGTACGGCCCTCACGGAGCTGCGCGACCTCGTACGCGGTATCCATCCGCCCGTGCTCGACAGCGGCCTCGGGCCCGCCCTGGCCTCCCTGTGTTCGGACATCGAGTCCCCCGCCACGCGCGTACGGTTGCACGCCGAGGGCCTGGCCGGCAGCCCGCGCCCGCCCGAAGCGGTCGAGACCATCGCCTACTTCTGCGCGGCCGAACTCCTCGCGAACGCGGCACGGCACGCGCGGGCCGCTGCCATCGATGTGACCGCCGCTGTACGCGATGGCGCCCTCGAACTCACCGTCGAGGACGACGGCCAGGGCGGCGCGCTGCCCTCGCCCGCCTCCTCAGGACTGCGGGGCCTGCGCGAACGTGTCCGCACCGTCGATGGAGCCCTCACCCTCACCAGCCCTCCGGGCGGGCCCACCCGCGCGGTGGTCCACCTGCCCCTGACGGGAGAATCCTCCGCATGCGCATCGTGATCGCCGAGGACGCCGTCGTCGTACGCGAAGGGCTCGCGGGGCTGTTGACGGACCGCGGCCTGGAGGTGGTCGCCGCCGTGGGCGACGGGGACGCGCTGCTCGCCGCCGTCGAGGAGACCCGTCCCGACGCCGTCGTCGCCGACATCCGTATGCCGCCCACCCATCGCGACGAGGGCCTGCGCGCCGCCGCCCAACTCCGCAGCCGCCACCCCGAGCTGGGCATCCTCCTGTTCTCCCAGTACATCGAGACGTCCTACGCGCACACCCTCCTCACCAACGGTCCAGCGGGCATCGGCTACCTCCTCAAGGACCGTGTGCTGGACGTCGACGAGTTCGTGGACGCGCTCCACCGCGTCGTGGCGGGCGGCACGGCGCTCGACCCCGAGGTCATCACCCGTCTCCTGCGTGCCCGCCCCACCCTCGGCACTCTCACACCGCGCGAACGCGAAACGCTGCACCTCATGGCCACGGGCCTTACCAACGCCGCCATCGCCACCCGCCTGGGCATCTCCCAACGGGCCGTCGAGAAGCACACGGCCACGCTCTTCGACAAGCTCGACATCCCCCGCACCACCGCCACCCACCGCCGGGTCCAGGCGGTACTGCGGTACCTGGAGGGCTGACCGGGCCGACGCCGACCGCAGGGACTGTTCCGGACACCTGGAGGGGCCGACCGTAACGGGCTGTCCCACGGGAGCCTGCCGTGTGGCCGAGCCCACGTGGCCGAGCCCACGTGGCAGACCCCCTCTCGCCGTGGCGGGCGCGTGGCAGGATGGCGCGCGGCCGGGCACGCCAACGCCATCCGAGAGGCGGAGTCGGTCAGATGCGTTCCGTGACGATCACAGGCAGCCGTACGACGGAGCACCACGCGCCGGACCACTACGCCGCTCTGTTCGCGGCGTACCTCATGCCGTTCGCGCACGACGGGCACTTCTATCTCGGCGGCGCACGCGGTATCGACAGCCTCGCGCTGGAGTGGCTGGCGCGCTGGACGCCCGCCGCGCTCACGGTCGTCGTACCGGGCACGCTCGACCAGCAGCCCCAGGAGGCCAGGCAGGCCGTGGCCCGCGCCTGGGACCGCGTCACCCACCTCGTCGAACTGCGCGCCGACGCGCTGGACGCGGAAGCCTACGAGGCCCGCAACCGCTGGATGGTCGACCGTACGACCCTCACCATCGGCTTCCCTGTCGGCACCAGCCGCGGCTCCGGCACCCGCCGGACCCTCGACTACACGGCGGAGCAGGGCAAGGCCCACCTCATCGTCCCGGTGTGAACCCGAATCGTTCCGGTGTGAGCCCGGTTTCCACCGTCACCGTCACCGTCACCGTCACCGTCACCGCCACCACGCCCCTGCTTCCCGTCCGCCCCTGACGCGCCGTCAGGGGCGTACGCGCGTAGTGACGCGGTGGTGCGGGTGGTCGAGCCAGATGTGGGTGTGCCCTGCTCCGGTGGTGACCCCGTAGCGGGTGCGGGCGGGGCAACCGGCGTCGAGCCACCACGTGTGGGCGGCGGTGACCTCGTCCCACAGGGCGCGTGGGCCGTGCTGCTGGAGGTCGAACGCGTGGGCCCCGGGCACGTAGTCGACCGAGGCCCAGGACCTGGTCGCCGCGTCGGCCAGCCACAGGGTGAACTCCCCGCGGGAGCCGTGTCCGACGCTGTAACGGGCCCCGGGGACGAGGACACCGGCGGTGAAGGCCATGTCGTTGTCACCGAGCACGGCACGCGGGTCCAGTTCCGTACGGGAGGCGACAGCGCCGGCCTCGTCATGAACGGCGGCCATGACATCCCGTTCGGGCATCTGCGCCCGGTCCCACATGAAGGCGGTGTCGTCGACCACGTGCCCCGTGGCCACCGGGCCATGGGGTCCTTCGTGGACGGTGAGCCGTAGCAGGACCCCGTTGTACAGGCCGGTGCCCCAGGGCAGAACGACGACTCCGCCCGGCCGGGTCTGACGCACCCACGCATAGGGAATGTCGTGCACCGCGTACGTCGCGACGACCCGGTCGTACGGAGCGCCCGCCGTGTACCCGCGGTCCGCGTCACCGGTCACCACCACCGGCACGAACCCCGCCGACTTGAGCGCGGCGCGCGCGGCCTCGGCCAGCTGCGGATCGGACTCCACGCTGGTCACGCACGTGTCCCCGAGGCGGTGCGAGAGCAGCGCCGCGTTGTAGCCGGTCCCTGTGCCGGCCTCCAGCACCTGGTCGCCGGGGCGGACATCGAGCGCGCGCAGCATGCGGGCCACGACGCGCGGCATGCTGGCCGAACTCGTCGGTACGAGCGCGGGTTCGCACCCGCCCCCTCCCACCCGGACGCGGCCCGAGCCCTCCACACCGCCCGAGCCCTCCACCCTGCCCGCACCGTGTGCGCTGCCCGCACCCGCCGCACCGTCCGTGCTGCCCGCACGGTCCGTGTGCCCCGCGTCCCCTGGGTTCTTCGCGCGCATGTCACCGACCTGCGTGACGACGGCGGTGTCGGAGTACACGGCCGCGCGCCATGCGGCGGGTCGCTCCTCGCGGGTGTGCGGCCAGTACCCTCCGGGGCCCCGCAACCAGACGCGTTCCGGCACGAAGGCGCCCCGGTCCACCCCCGTGAACGCGGTCACCCACCCCTCGTCGAGATGCCCGCCCTCCCACAGCCCTGTGACGAGCCCCTCGGTCCCGTACACCCGTTATCCCTTCGGCCCGGGCCGCGGATTCGGATCCGGCTGCGGCCCCGGCGGCGGAATCGGCTTCTCCGGCTTGTGCCCATCGCTCTCCGCCGGATCCGGCTCCCCCTCTTGCCTCCCCATACGGGCCTCCCTCCCTTACCTCCCGAATGTACGACCGAGCGGGGGACCCGGGGAGGGCGCATACCGGGGGCACAGAAGGCCCCGCTTCATATGTGGGCGCGCGGCGGAAGCGGGGAACGGCGCAGGCGGGCCGGTCGCTGGACGGGACGGTACGGCGCGGTGTCCACGAGCCCGTACAGGAGCCCGTAGAAGTGGCTCGTACAAGGGACTTGTACGCGTGGCCCGTACAGAGGGCTTGTCCGAGCGCTCCGTACTGGGGCTTTGGGCCGGCGGCTCGTACAGGGGGCTTGTACGCGTGGCCCGTACTGGGGCTTTGGGCCGGCGGCCTGCACAGCGGACCCGTACGAGCGGCCAGTACGAGCGGCCCGTACAGGAAGGGGCGTCGGCCCGGTCAGTCGAGCCCGGTGCGCCGCCGCTTGAGCGAGGTGGCCATGGCCCGGCGTATCGGAGCGGGCAGTTCCTCGCCCTCCGGCGTCGCGACCAGATCGGCGGCGACTTCCCTGAGCTTGACGTTGGTGGACTGGGAGACCTCCACCAGCACCTCCCATGCCTCGTCGGCTGTGCAGGGGCCGAGGGCCATCACCATGCCGCGTGCCTGGTCTATGACGGGGTGTGTCTCCATCGCGCGGCGCAGGTCGGTGACCTCGGCCCGGAGGCGGTCCACCTCCGCAGGCTGCCCGGAACCACCGCTGCCGTGCTCCGCCGCTGTGCCCGGCTGCGGCTGCTCGCCTTCGGCGGCGGGGGAAGGTTCGGGGGAACCCACGGGTGTGCCTCCTTGCGCGGGCCGGCTGGTGGTCAGTCGGGCCCGAGGGCCTCCCTTGAGTCCGGGTCCGCAGAACGGACTCGAACAGATATTGCCTCGTCATTCCAGTTCGCGACAAGTCGACCCCACCACACACGCCACCCGCGCGAGCGGCACCGGAGGCTGTGGTGTCCAACTCTCCGGTGCCTACGGGCGCGGCGCCGCGCACTCGCGCACAGGAGAGTTACCGCCGCCCGCATAACGAAACGTATGTGACAGTGACAGATTCGCTCTCCTCACCCTGCGCCCTCACCCGGCGACCTCACGCAGCCCCTTCCGCAGCCCCTTCCGCAGCGCTTTCCGCACCTCCAGCAGCGCGGCGACGGTGGGCCGTTGGTGCGCCGTCGTACGGGTCACGGCGGCCCGGCCCCGACCCCGACCCGGGCCCCGGGCCTCGGCCCCGGTGGCGAGGATGCGTTCGGCGCGCGCGGTCGGCGTGCTGCCCTCGTCGGTGAGTTCGAAGCGGCGTCCCGCGCCGCGCGGCAGTTTGCCGCCGGTGGCATGTTCATGGACGTCGAAGGCCCGCGCGTTGGACCATGGCGACGGATCGCCGATCAGCACCGAGCACCGAGCACCGAGCACGGAGAACCCAGTGCCGAGCACCGGCACCGAGAACCCCGGAACCGAGCACCGAGCACCCGGCACCGAGCACCCACTGCACCGCACGGCGGCATACCGCACGCGTGGTTCACGGAAGGGATCGGCCATGTCCTCAGCGCAAGCCTCGTACTCAGAGCCCCCCGCCTCCACCTCCGCCCCCTCGCCTTCTCCCGCGGCCTCTCCCTCCCCTTACACCGACTCCCCCTCTCCCACCGACAACCTCACCACCGCCGATGTCGTCGTCATCGGTGGCGGGATCATGGGAGCCAGCATCGCCTTCCACCTCGCGGAGGCGGGAGTCTCCGACGTCCTGGTGCTGGAGCGCGACACCCTCGCGAGCGGCAGCTCGGGCAAGCCGATCGGGGGCGTGCGGGCGCAGTTCTCCGACCCGCTCAACATCGAGATGGGCGCGCGCGGCCTGCGCGCCTACGCCGACTTCGCGCGCCGCCCGGGCGCCGGCATTCGCCTGGAAACCGTCGGCTACCTCTTCCTGCTCACCACCGGGGACGACGCGGCGGAGTTCACCCGGGCCGTCCGTACGCAGAACGAACTCGGCGTGCCCAGCCGCATGATCGAGCCCGGCGAGGCACGGCGGCTGTGCCCGTACGTGGTCACCGATGGGCTCGTCGCCGGCGCCTATTCGCCCGAGGACGGGCACGCACGTCCTGTGCGGGCCGTCGAGGGGTACGCGCGTGCGGCGCGCGCCGCCGGTGTCACATTCGCCACGGGTACGACCGTCACCGGCATCGAGTCGACGGCGGGGCGCGTGACCGCCGTCCGCACGGACCGGGGCCGCGTCGTCTGCCGCCGTACGGCGGTGTGCGCCGCGGGCGCGTGGTCGGCCGGGATCGGTGAGCTGGCGGGCGTACGGCTGCCGGTGCGCCCGGTGCGGCGGCAGCTCGCGTTCACGGCGCCGCTGCGGCCCCCGGCGCCGCGCATCCCGTTCACGATCGACTTCGCCTCGTCCGCGTACTTCCACAACAGCGACGACGGGCTGCTCCTCGGCTTCGCCGATCCCGGGCAGCCGGACGGCTTCGACCGTACGTGGACGCCCGACTGGCTTCCCCTCTTCCGCGAGGCCGCACGGCGCAGGGCGCCCGCCGTGGCGGAGCTGGCGACACGGAACGGCTGGGCGGGCCTGTACGAGGTGACGCCTGACCACAACGCGCTGATCGGCCGGGCGGCCGAGGTGCCCAACTTCCTGTACGCGACCGGCTTCTCAGGCCACGGCTTCCTCCAGGCGCCGGCCGTGGGAGAGATCGTGCGGGACCTGCATCTGGAGCGGGAACCGTTCGCCGACATCGCGCCGCTCAGCGCCGACCGTTTCGCGACGGAGGCGGGGCGCGAGGCCCGCCCCGAGGCACACGTCGTCTGAGAACACGTGTCCGCCCTTGCCCCCACCCCACCCCACCCACCGACAAGGGAGCCCCGCATGATCACCCCGACCGAGACCCTTCGCGAACGCGCCCTCGCCGCCCTCGCCCGCGTGGGTGCGGCGCCGCCCGAGGGCACTGACCACCCCGCGCGCACCCCGCTCACCGGCGACAACCTGTTCGGCCTCGCCGCGGCCTCGCCCGCCGAAGCCGAGCAGGCGATCGGACGGGCGAGCGAGGCGTTCCCCGCGTGGCGCGCGACCCCGGCGCCCCGGCGCGGCGAACTCGTACGCCGCCTCGGCGATCTGCTGCGCGCACACCAGGGCGATCTGGCGGACCTGGTGACCCTTGAGGCGGGCAAGATCCGTTCGGAGGCGCTGGGCGAGGTGCGCGAGATGATCGACATCTGCGACTTCGCCGTCGGCCTCTCGCGCCAGCTCCACGGCCGTACGATCGCCTCCGAACGGCCGGGCCACCGGCTCGCCGAGACCTGGCACCCGCTGGGTGTCGTCGGCGTGATCTCCGCTTTCAACTTCCCCTGCGCCGTGTGGTCCTGGAACACCGCCGTCGCGCTGGCCTGTGGCGACACCGTGGTCTGGAAGCCCTCGGAGCTGACCCCGCTGATCTCCGTCGCCTGCCACACGCTGCTCGTACGCGCGGCACGCGACGTGGGAGCGCCTGAGCAGGTGCACCAGCTCCTCCTGGGCGACAGGGCCGTGGGCGAACTGCTCGTCGACGACCCCCGCGTGGCCCTGCTGAGCGCCACGGGCTCGACCCGTATGGGGCGCGAGGTGGGGCCACGGGTCGCGGCACGCTTCGGGCGCGGCCTCCTCGAACTCGGCGGCAACAACGCCGCGATCGTCGCGCCCTCGGCCGACCTGGATCTGGCGGTGCAGGGCATCGTGTTCGCCGCGGCCGGTACGGCGGGCCAGCGGTGCACCTCGCTGCGCCGCCTCCTGGTGCACCGCGACGTCGCCGATACGCTCACCGACCGCCTCACGGCCGCGTACCGCAAGCTGCCGATCGGCGACCCGTTCGATACGAACACGCTGGTCGGGCCGCTCATCCACACAGCGGCGCTCGACCGGATGCGGACCGCGCTGGACCGGGCGGGCGCGGAGGGCGGCGCGGTGCTCGCGGGCGGCGGGCGGGTGCTGACGGAGGAGGCACCAGGAGCCGCTTACGTGGAGCCGACGCTGGTCCGCATGCCGGGCCAGACCGGTGTCGTACGGGAGGAGACCTTCGCGCCCGTCCTCTTCGTACTGACCTACGACACGCTGGAGGAGGCGCTGGCGCTCCACAACGGCGTACCGCAGGGCCTCTCCTCCAGCATCTTCACCCGCGACCAGCGCGAGGCCGAGGTCTTCCTCTCCTCCGAGGGCTCCGACTGCGGCATCGCCAACGTCAACATCGGCACGTCAGGGGCCGAGATCGGCGGAGCGTTCGGCGGTGAGAAGGAGACCGGCGGTGGCCGCGAATCGGGCTCCGACGCATGGCGCGCTTACATGCGGCGGGCCACCAACACCGTCAACTACTCGAACGAGCTGGCGCTGGCCCAGAACGTCAGCTTTCTCTGAGCCGGGTACTCGGAACCGTCCGGGTTTCTCTGAGCCTCCGGAACCGTCCGTGCCGAGCGGAACTGTCCGTGCCGAGCGGAACTGTCCGTGCCGAGCGGAACTGTCCGAGTCACGCGGGACCGTCCGGGCCAAGCGGAACCGTTCTGCCGATTGCCGCGCATGGGGCGGGGGAGCGGGGGCACTCGGGCGCCGGAGGTTGATACCCATGGTTCCCCTGCTACTCGTTCTTCTTCTCGCCGTAGTGCTTTTCGGCGCGGGGTTCGCGCTCAAGGCGCTGTGGTGGATCGCCCTCATCGTGCTGGCGGTGTGGCTGCTCGGATTCCTCATGCGGTCGACCCCGGCGGGCGGTGGCCGCCGCAGCCGCTGGTACCGCTGGTAGCCCGCCGTCACGAACGGAACGGTCCACGTGAACGGAACAGTCCGCACGAACAGGGCACCCCACACGAACGGGGCACCCCGCATGAACCGCATGAACAGGCCCCCCGCGCGAAACAGAAGAGCCACCGTGCGGAGAGCAGAACAGCTGACGTGGCCGGAACAGAACGGCCTACGTGAACGGAACAGAACAGCCGACGCGAACTGAACGGAACGGCTGACGAGAAGAGACCGGAACAGTCAGCTCAAACAAGGCAAATGGGGCCGCGCCTTCATGGCGCGGCCCCTTCGTCCGGCGAAGTCCGGCGCCGTAGGGTCGACAGTCGGTTTCGCCACAAAAGGGACCGGCAACCAGGAGGCATTGTCACCGTGGACGACCACCACACGCGGCCCGCGACCAGCTCGACCGTCACCCTCCATGTCAACGGCACGCCCCACACCCAGACCACCGACCACCGCACCACCGTCCTCGATCTGCTCCGTGAGCACCTCGGCCTCACCGGCACCAAGAAGGGGTGCGATCACGGCCAGTGCGGCGCCTGCACCGTGCTGGTGGAGGGGCGGCGCGCGAACAGCTGTCTGCTCTTCGCCGTGGCACACGACGGCGCGCACGTCACCACCGTCGAGGGACTCGGAGAAGGGGAGCGGCGCCATCCGCTCCAGGACGCCTTCGTGGAGCGCGACGCGTTCCAGTGCGGGTACTGCACACCCGGCCAGCTCTGCTCAGCGGTCGGCGTACTCGCCGAGGCCGCGGCCGGCCACCCCTCCCATGTCACCCCGCCCCCCGGCGCGGGCGAACCGCGGCCCGAAGGCGCACCGGTTCCGCTGACCCGCGCCGAGATCCGCGAGCGCATGAGCGGCAACATCTGCCGCTGCGGCGCCTATCCGCACATCGTCGAGGCCATCGAGGAGATGGGCGACGTGGCCGGAGGCATGGACGGCGGGGCCAGGAACACGGACGGCGCGCGCGGTGTGCCGGGCAACCCGAGCGGCGTCCCCGAGGAGGCGACCCGGTGAAGACCTTCACGTTCGAACGAGCGGCGACACCGGACCAGGCGGTCGACGCGTTCACCGCACACGAGCGCGCCCGCTACCTCGGCGGCGGCACCAACCTCGTCGACCTCATGAAGCTCGGAGTCGAGTCCCCCGAGCACCTCATCGACGTCAGCGGGCTCCCCCTGGACGAGGTCGAGCGCACACCCGAGGGCGGGTGGCGCGTCGGTGCGGCCGTACGCAACAGCGACCTCGCGGCGCACCCCGGCGTACGCCACGACCACCCCGTACTGTCCCAGGCCCTGCTCGCCGGAGCCTCAGGGCAGCTCCGCAATGTCGCCACCACGGGCGGCAACCTGCTCCAGCGCACCCGCTGCCCCTACTTCCAGGACACCTCCACGCCGTGCAACAAGCGCGAGCCCGGCACCGGCTGTTCGGCGCGCGGGGGCGCGCACCGTGACATGGCGGTACTGGGTCACTCGCCGCACTGCGTCGCCACACACCCCTCCGACATGGCCGTCGCGCTCGCCGCGCTCGATGCCCAGGTCGAGGTGCTCGGGCCCGAGGGACGGCGTACGGTACCGGCCGCCGACTTCCACCGGCTGCCCGGCGACACCCCGCAGCAGGACACCGTGCTGCGGCCCGGCGAACTCGTGCTCGCGGTCTCTGTCCCTCCCCCTCACGAGGGAGCGCGCTCGGCCTACCGCAAGGCACGCGACCGCGCCTCGTACGCCTTCGCGCTCGCCTCCGTCGCCGCCGTGCTCGCCGTACGAGAGGGCACTGTCACGCACGCGGCGCTCGCCTTCGGCGGCCTCGCGCACCGGCCCTGGCGCGCACGCGCTGCCGAGGAGGTGCTGGTGGGCTCCGCCGCCAACGCGCATACTTTCGCACGCGCGGCCGACGCCGAACTCGGCGCTGCCAGGCCCCTGGGCGACAACGAGTTCAAGGTGCCGCTGGCCCGCAGCCTCGCCGTGAACCTGCTGACCACGCTCGCCGACCGCTCCGAGCAGGGGGCCTGAAGAGGATGGCCGTGCACGACACACCCGACAACTCCCGCACCACGGACACCGGAAGCGCCATGAGCGCCGACAGCGTCGCGGGCACCAGCAGCACAGGCGCCGCGGAAAGCGCCACTACAGGGAACGCCACAGGGAAAAGCGCGACTACAGGGAACACCACAAGGAAGAGCACCACTACAGGGAGCACGGTTATGGCGAGCACCACGGGGAGCGACTCCGGTGCCGACGGCTCCCTCGGTGCTCCGGTGTCCCGCCGCGAGGGCGCGGCCAAGACGGCGGGCGAGGCCCGTTACGCGGCGGAGTACACCCCTGAGGGCTGCGTGTACGCGTGGCCCGTACCCGCGACCGTGCCGCGCGGGCGTGTCACCTCCATGGACGCGTCGGACGCGCTGGCGCTCCCCGGCGCCCTCGCCGTCCTCACCCATGAGAACGCGCCCCGGCTGACCGAGCCCGACGACGGCATCCTCTACGTGCTCCAGAACGACCGTGTCCCGCACCGCGGCTGGTACGTGGCGCTCGCCGTCGCGGAGACCCAGGAGACGGCGCGCGCCGTGGCCGAAGCCGTACGGATCTCCTACGAGGAGGAGCCGCACGACGTCCGCCTCATGACCGACCATCCCGAGATGTACCACCCCGAGAAGGCCAACGGCGGCGTTCCCGGCGACCGTGAACGCGGCGATTTCGACCGGGAGTTCGCGGCTGCACCGCACCGGGTGGACGCCACGTACACGCTCACCCCGCTGCACAACCACCCCATGGAGCCGCACGCGGCCACCGCGTTCTGGCGGGACGGGCATCTGACGGCCTACGACTCCAGCCAGGGCGCCACCACCGTCCGCGAGGCGCTCGCCACTCTCTTCGCGATGGGCGAGGAGCAGATCACCGTCGTCTCCGAGCACGTCGGCGGCGGCTTCGGCTCCAAGGGCACCCCGCGTCCCCAGGTCGTCCTCGCCGCCATGGCGGCCCGGCACGTCGAACGGCCGGTGAAGCTCGTCCTTCCGCGCCGGGAGCTGCCCGCCGTCGTCGGCCACCGCGCGCCGACCATCCAGCGCATGCGGCTGGGCGCACGCGCTGACGGCGTCCTGACGGCCGTTGGACACGACGTCGTGACGTACACCTCCACGGTCAAGGAGTTCGTCGAACAGGCCGCGTCTCCATCCCGCGTCATGTACGGCTCCGACGCCTCCCGTACGGGACACCGCGTCGTCGCGCTCGACGTCCCCACACCCTCCTGGATGCGGGCACCGGGTGAGGCCCCCGGCATGTACGCGCTGGAGTCGGCCATGGACGAACTGGCCGTCGAACTGGACCTGGACCCGGTCGAACTGCGCCTGCGCAACGACACACAGACGGAGCCTGACACCGGCAGGCCGTTCAGCAGCCGCCACCTCGCCGACTGTCTGCGCGAGGGAGCACGCAGGTTCGGGTGGTACGAGCGCGACCCGCGCCCCCGTATGCGCCGCGAGGGCGACCTGCTGACCGGTACCGGAGTTGCCTCCTCCGCCTACCCGGTCCTCGTGGCACCCTCCACCGCCTCGGTCGAGGCGCTGTCCGACGGCACCTTCCATGTGCGGGTCAACGCGACCGACATCGGTACGGGAGCCCGTACCGTCCTCGCCCAGGTCGCGGCCGACACGCTCGGCGCCCCGCTCGCCTCGGTACGCATCGACATCGGCGACAGCGACCTGCCCCGAGCTCCCCTCGCGGGCGGCTCATCGGGCACGGCGTCCTGGGGCTGGGCCGTCCATAAGGCGTGCAGCGAACTCCTCGCGTCCGGTGGTACGAAGGCCACGGCCGACACCACCGAGGACGTTCAGGGCCAGCAGGACTACGCACGGCACGCGTTCGGCGCCCACTTCGCCGAGGTCCAGGCCGACACCGTCACGGGCGAGGTCCGCGTCAGCCGCCTCCTGAGCGTGTTCGCCGCAGGCCGCATCCTCAACGCCCGCACCGCACGCTCCCAGTTCATCGGCGGCATGGTGATGGGTCTGGGCATGGCACTGACGGAGCACAGCGTCATCGACCCCGCCACCGGCGGCTTCGTCGAGCGCGACCTCGCCTCCTACCATGTGCCCGCGTGCGCGGATGTGCCCGACATCGACGCACACTGGATCGAGGAGGACGACCCGCACCTCAACCCCGTCGGCGGCAAGGGCATCGGAGAGATCGGCATCGTCGGCACCGCTGCCGCCATCGCCAACGCCCTGTACCACGCCACCGGCGTCCGCCACCGCGACCTTCCTCTGACCCCGGACAGGGTGGGCGTACTCAGCTGAGGCGCCCCCGCCTGCCCTCCCGGCCAACACCGCGCCAACCCGCCCCACCCACCGACCGGCCACCTACCGCCCCCTTCTGCGGGGGCTGGTGGGTGGTCGGTGGCGTGGGTACACCTGTGCGTCAACCGAACGGTGGAGGGGAAGTTCAATCGCGCGCTCGACGCGCGGAGATGGGGGCTGCGGCGATGCTCGGAGCATGAGAGAACTCGCCGTGCGGATCGTCGTGGGAGACCACACCCTGATGCGGGCCGGTGTGCCGGCCCCGGACCGAGGCCTCCTCCCCCGCGGCCCCATCCCCTCCGACCGTAAGCCACCGACCCGACGAACCCTCACCCGCGAGCCAGACCCGCCCTCACCCCCGGGGCCCGCTCTCGCTGAGTCCGAAGCGGGCGTGCAGGCGTCGCAGGGGAGCCGGCGCCCACCAGCAAGCCCGCCCCAACAGCCGCATGAAGGCAGGCAGCAGGATGCCCCGGATCAACGTGGCGTCGAGCAGGATCGCCAGCGGTACGCCGAGCCCCAGCGCCTTCATGTACGAGATCCCGGAGGTGAGCATCACGATGAAGGTGAGCGAGAGCACGATGGCCGCATACGTGATGACGCGCCCCACGCGTTCGAGCCCGACGGCGACGGACCCCCGCGCGTCCCCGGTCCGCGTGTACTCCTCACGGACCCGGGAGAGGATGAACACCGCGTAGTCCATGGACAGCCCGAAGGCGAGTACGGCGATCATCACGGGCACGGTCCAGTTGAGTGCCCCGGTATTGACGAAGTCCCCTACCAGCCACTGGAGATGGCCGTCCTGGAAGACGAACACGAGCGCCCCGAACGTCGCACTGAGGCTCAGCACACTCAGCAGCATCGCCGCCAGCGGCAGCAGCACGCTGCCGGTGAGCAGGAACAGCAGGACGTACGTACCGAGGGCCAGGATGCCCACGACGAGGGGCAGCCGGTCCCCGGCCGAGGCGAAGGTGTCGGCCGACACGGCCGGCGGCCCCCCGACGAGGACGGGATACGGACTCTCGGCCTCCCGCACGCGGGTGACGACATCGGCGCCCGCGTCGGACAGCCCGTCGACGGACGGTACGACCGACCAGTACACGCCCTTGTCCGTGGCGAACCGTTCCGCACCGGCCCCGGCCGGGGCCACACGTTGCCCGTCCACATAGCTGCCGGTGAGCGCGTCCACCCGCCGCACACCGTCGAGCGAGGACAGCCGCTTCGCGTAGGCGGCGACGGCGGCCTCACGCTTCGGGGAGTCCCGCGCCTCGCGGGCCACGACACCGAGGGTCTCGGTCTCGCGCCCGTCGAAGTCGTCCTGCAGTAGCTGAGCCGCACGTGCCGACTGCGCCGACTTGGGCAGCACCTGCTCGTCGGGCAGCCGCAGATTGAGGTCGAGCGCGGGCGCAGCGAGCACCGCCATCAGTGCCAGCACCCCGAGCACCATGGACACAGGACGGCGCATCACGAGGAGAGCAAGCCGATGCCAACCCCCTTCTCCCACCCGCGCGTTGACGGCCGCGCCCGGACGCCGACGCGCGCGTATCCGGAGCCGGTCGATCCGGAACCGGCCGACACCCAGCCGCCCGATCCTGAGCCGGTCGATGCGGGGCCCGGCCCAGGCCAGCAGCGCGGGCACAATGATCAGCGTCGCCAGCGCGGCGGCCAGCGCGGTCACCGCGCCACCGATCGCGATGGACCGGAACATGCCGAAGGGCATCACCACGAGCGACATGCAGGCGAGGGCCAGCGTCACGGCCGAGAAGATCACCGTCCGCCCGACGGTCCGCATCGCGGCGAGAATCGCCCCCCGCACCTCGCTGGTCCCGACCTCGAAAGGCCCCGCGTCGCGCCCACCGGCACCCAGCGCACCGGCCCCGCGTCCACGGGCGCCCAGCGCACTCGCCCCGTCCTCGCTCGCCCTGCCTTCATTCGTTCCGCCCTCAGCCGTGTGGGGCCCACCCCCGTGGGGTCCGTTCAGGCTGTGGCGGCCGGAGGCCAGTTCTTCCCTGTACCGCGTCACGAACAGCAGGCTGTAGTCGATCGCCAGCCCGAGCCCGAGGAACGTACAGGTGTTGACCAGCAGGTTGTTGGCGTCGAAGACGAACGTCAGCCCCCACATCAGCCCGAAGACGACGAGCATCGTGGCGAGCGCGACCGCGAGCGGCAGCATCGCGGCGACCAGCGAACCGAAGATCAGCACGAGCACCACCAGCACCAGCGGGAACACCAAGGTCTCCGCTGTCGCCGCGTCCTCCGCTGCCTGTTCGGTGTTCTCCAGGTTCATCAGCGCGCTGCCGCCCAGGGTCACCCGCACCCCGTGCACCGACCCTGTGTAGTCGTCCCGCAGCTTCTCCACCCGGTCGTTGACCTGGTCGAAGTCCCCCGCAATGTGCCCGGTGACCAGCGCCCTTTCCCTGGAGGAGCCGCGCAGCGAGGCCGCCTTGCCCGCCGTCCAGTAGGAGGCGACACCGCTGACGTGGTCCTTCGCCAGGTTCCCCGCGAGGCGCCGCCCCGCCGCGGCGACGGCGGGATCGTCCACGCCGCGCCGGTCCTCGACGACCAGCACCAGGTTGGTGCGCCCGCGCCCGAACTCCCCCTCCAGCGCCTTTTCCGCGTGCGCCGCCTCCGTGCCGGGGTTCTCGTACCCACCCATCGTCAGCCGGTCGGTCAGCCCCATGGACAGCCCGCCGACGGCCAGCACGACGACCAGCACCCCCAGCAGTATCCGCCGCGGTCGCCGCACCAACCGTCCGGCAAGTCGCTCCAACATGCCTGCCCTCTCCCTCGCCCTACGCGCTGGATCTCCAGCGCATACCGAGACGACAGCCGGCCCGCTGACCGTGACATGGAGCGAATGTGACGTGCCCAACCCCCTGCCGCACGCAGCCACAAGGACCCGGGGCCCAGCCCCGCAACCCCGGGGCCCAGCCCCGCAACCCCAGGCCGGGACACGGACATGGACATGGACCCAGGCCCGGACCGGGACCCGGTCCCGGACCCGGACCCGGACCCCGGCACCGAATGGCGCCCCCTCGCGCTCACCGCTCAGCCCGCCACGCGGGTCAGCTTCTCCGGGTTGGTCAGGACATGCACGGCGGCGACCTGCCCGCTGGCAGCGTCCAGTTCGACGTGTACGACGGCGTACGAGTCCTCGCCGACGAACAGCAGCGCCGCGGGGTCACCGTTGACGGACCGGTAGTCGACGCGCAGGCCCTGCGGGTGCTTCTCGGCGACGGCGGCGATGAGCCGGGCCACCTTGTCGCGCCCGTGTACGAGCCGCCGCGCGGCCGGTACGACCCCGCCGCCGTCGCTCCACAGCGTGACCTCGGGTGCGAGCACATCCATGAGCTTGCCGACGTCACCGCCGAGCGCCGCGTCGAGGAACCGCTCGGTCGCCTCGCGCCTGGCCCGTGGATCGGGCAGGAACCTGCCGCGGCGTGCCTGTACGTGCGAGCGCGCGCGGTGCGCCAACTGCCGTACGGCGGTGGGTTTCTTGTCGAGGATCTCAGCGATCTCCACCAGGTTGTACGCGAAGATCTCGTGCAGGACGAAGACGACCCGTTCCAGCGGCGAGAGCGTCTCCAGCACGACCATCAGCGCGATGGAGACCTCCTCCCCGCGCTCGACCCGCTCGGCGCCGTCCTCGGGTTCGTCCCCCTCCACCACGGGTTCGGGCAGCCAGGGCCCGACGTACACCTCGCGGTTCCGGTTGATCCTGCGGCGCCGTGTGACCGCCTGGTTCACGGCGACACGTACGAGGTAGGCGCGCGCGTTGACGACGTGCGCCTGATCGACGCCCGACCAGGCTATCCACGTCTCCTGCAACACGTCCTCGGTGTCCGCGATCGACCCCAGCTGCGAGTACACCACCGAGAACAGCAGTTCCCTGTGCCGTACGAACACCTCGGTCGCCCGGTCATCGGCCTCCACCACACCGCCACCTCCACGCTCGGGGAACAGACACCCCAAGGACGTTCCGGGAGGCGGCGGCGTGACATCACGGGCGGCCGGCCGTGCGGCCCGCGCGCCCGGCGGCGCTCAGGCGAAGCGCTGGTTGGCGGTGCCGGCGCACGTGCTCAGTCGGGCCTGTGCGTCGGCGGAGGGGAGGGTGACGCAGAGGTCGGAGGCGCCGGTGGGACGGAAGGTGGCGCCGTTCTTGGCGAACTGCTGGGCAGCGGCGCCCGAGCAGTTGCCCAGCACGAGCGCGGCCCCGTTCTTGACGCCGCCCTCGCTCTGGACGCACCGGTCATGGGTCTGTCCCGCGTAGAGCGCCTTGCCTTCGGAGTCGTACCACCAGACCTGGTTGCGCTGGGACTTGCACTCCCAGCCCCGCACGTCTGTCCCTACGGCACTGGCAGCGCCGTCGGCGTCGAGGCAGGTTCCGGTGCCCTCGTTACGCAGTGGCGTGAACACGTCGTCCCACGCCTGCTTGTACAGCTTCGGCTGCCCCTTGCCGTCCGGGTCGGCGCAGGAAGCCTCCCGCACGCCGGCCTGTCCGGCCTCGTACATCTTGGTGAAGCAGGTGGCGAAGGCGCCGTGACCCCGCTCGTTGGGGTGGAAGGACTGGCGCACGGAGTTGGCGTCCGGCGGGAACGGGTTGGACACGTCGATGTACAGGCCGCGCGCCCAGGTCTCCTCCATGCACACCTCATGGCCGTGGAACAGGCGCGAGGCGTCGAGATAGCTGGCCCCGGAGGCGGCAGCGGCCTTGCGCACGCCCTTCTCGAAGGCGGGGACCGCGGTGTTCCTGCCCCATGCAGCGTCGCTGGTGTAGCCGGCGCAGCCACCGATGAGCTTGCCCGGGAACTTGGGGTTGTCCTTGATGTCGGGACCGATGGGGCTCGGGTAGCCCATCACGACGAGCTGGTAGTCGCCGTCCGCGTAACCCGCGTCGCGCATCACGGACTTGAGGTCGGCCACGGTGCGTTCGACCTTGGGCTGAAGACCGTTGACCCTGTCCTGCCACCCCGGTGCGTACTTGGGCTCGCACGCGCCCTGGAAGGTGAGGAAGCGGGTCACACAGTCGGTCATCACGGGCCCGAACTGGAGGTCGTCATTGGCGCCGACGACCAGCATGATCTGCTTCAGCCGCGTGTTGCGCGCCTTGATGGCGAGGCTGTCGCTCTGCACGAGCTCGTCCGCGTACTGCTTGCTGCCGCCGATACGGATGTTCTGCGTACTGGCCCCCGAGCAGGAGACGTTGTACGTCACGTCCGCCTGTATCCCGGTCCTGTGGACGGCGGAGTCGGGCGACCTGTGGCACCAGTTGTCGGGCCCGTTCGTGCCCGGCTCGTAGGTTCCCACGCCCTCGCCCGAAATCTCGCTGTCCCCCAGGGAGATGAGCGAGGACTTGCGCTCCCCGACCGGCCGTTCGCCGGTGTTCCCGTAGAGCTTCTGGGCCTCAGCGGCCCTGATCTTCTCCAGCTCAGGTGGCAGCGGCGTACTCGCCTTCACCGCCTGCCGCGCATCGGGTGCCGACGCACCGGGAGCGGCTGCCGCCACACCCACTCCGCCGAACGCCATCACCAGCGCCGCCGCTATCGCTGTCGCGGGTCTCGCACGAGCCATGAGGTCTCCCTTATAGCTGGCAACTGTTGTTACCAGCGGTACTTACCCGTAAGTAGGTAAGAAGGGAACCCTTCCGGCGTCAGTTCGCCCGCTCACTTCACGCCATTCCCGCGCCCTCCGACCTCCGCTCCGACCTCCAGAAACGCGGTCAACAGCCCCTCCAGCACCGCGGGCTCGGCCCGCGCGGGCGCCCCCGTCTCCGGCAGCGCGACACACACAGGCCGCAGGGGTCCGCGCCCGCTGAACTCCCGTACGACGACCCCCGGATGACGCGCCTCCAGCCCGGTACGCGGCAGCAGCGCCACCCCCAGCCCGGCGGCCACGAAGCCCTGCGCCGTCGCGTAGTCCTCGCTGTCGACCGCGAAGGCGGGATCGAACCCGGCTTCCAGACAGGCGTCCCGCACGATGCGCGCGCACGCACCGTCCGCCGGATCACCCCGCACCCACGGCTCCCTGGCCAACTCCCCGAGCGCGACGGCGGACTGCGCGGCGAGCGCATGCCCGGCGGGAAGCACGACCCGATACGGGTCATCAAGCAGATGCACGAACCGCACCCCGACCACGCTCTCCCCAGCCACGCCCTGTCCGGCCACGTCCCGGCCCGCTGCCCCCGCACCCCGCGCAGTCCCACCCCGGTTCGCCACCGCACCAGGCCCGTCCTCACGCGGCCCCGCACCTCCAGATGCGGCCTCACCAGCCGCCGCACCTCCAGGCCCCGCAGCTCCAGCGGCCACATCGCCAGGCGCCACACCTCCAGGCGCCGCACCTCCAGGCCCCGCAACTCCAGCCGCCGCATCACCAGCCGCCGCACCTCCAGGCCCCGCAACTCCAGCCGCCGCATCACCAGCCGCAGCCCCACGCCGGTTCGCCGCCTCAGCCCGGTTCGCCGCCCTACCCCGAACCACGTGGCCTTGATCCGCCGCCGGGCCCCGGACCGCCTCGGCCCCCTGCCTGACCACGAGCGCCAGGTCGGCCGACCCCGCGGCCACGCTCAGGATCGAGTCCGCCGGATCGGCCAACCGCAGGTTGACCCGCACGTCGGGGTGCCGGCCGCGGAACCGGGTCACGGCAGGCGCCACCAGCGAGGCCCCCGCCGTGGCGAAGTACCGCACATCCAGCCGCCCCGTACGCCCGGCGCGCAGATCCGCCAGGGCGGCCTCCGCCTCGGCGACGCTCTGACCGATCACGGAAGCGTGCTCGGTCAGCAACCGCCCCGCAGCCGTCGCGCGCACTCCCCGGCCCACGCGCTCCAGCAGCCGCGTGCCCGCCTCCTTCTCCAGCGCGGCCACCTGCTGACTCACGGCGGAAGGCGTGTACCCGAGGGTCCGCGCCGCCGCCGTCACCGAACCACTGTTCACCACGGCCCGCAGGACCTGCATCCTCCGTACGTCAAGCATGTAGCTCACCTTAAAGGTTTATGCACAACCTTTCGCTTGTCCTCACGTACCCCCTCCGGCACCGTGGGCTCCACACCGCCCACCCGGCCGCGGGCGCTGCCCGGACAGCCGGCACACCGCCCCGAAGGAGCCGAACGACCATGACGGACGACCTCACGCACGGAATGGCCCCCATCGAGCCCGGCCTGCGACTCCACTACGTCACCGCGGGGGAGGGGCCCCGCACGGCGCTCCTGCTGCACGGTTTTCCGCAGACCTGGCGCGAGTGGCGGCACGTCATACCCCCACTGGTCGCGGCGGGCTTCCGCGTGATCGCGCCCGACTACCGGGGCGCGGGCAACTCCTGGCGTCCCGCCGACGGCTACGACAAGCGGACGATGGCCCGTGACCTCCACGTTCTGCTGCGCACCCACCTGAACGTCGAGGGCCCCGTCGTCCTCATGGGCCACGACATCGGCCTGATGGTCGCCTACGCCTACGCGCAGGCGTACCGCGACGAGGTCTCGCACCTGGTCACAGTCGACGCACCCCTGCCGGGCACCGAGGTCTTCGACCGCATCCGTACCGACCCCCGCGTGTGGCACTTCGCCTTCCACGGCGTCCGCGACGTCCCCGAAATGCTGGTCGCCGGCCGCGAACGCCCGTATCTGCAGGCGTTCTTCGACGCCCGTTCCGCCGATCCCTCAGCCGTGGCACCGGAGGACTTCGACGCCTACGTCGACGCCTACTCGGCCCCCGGCGCCCTGCGCGCCGGCTTCGAGACCTACCGCGCCTTCGACCAGGACATCGAGGACAACCGCGCGGCGCTCGCCCGGAACGGCAAGCTCGACATCCCAGTCCTGGCCGTAGGCGGTGCCACCAGCACCGCGGGAGACGTCATCGAGCAGATGATGCGCGAGGTCGCCACCGACGTCACCGGCCTACGCATCCCGAACACAGGCCACTGGGTCCCTGATGAGGCCCCCCACACGCTGGCCCAGGCCCTGATCGACCGCACGAAGGCGTAATCGCCGAACGAGCGGCGTAGCGCCAGGAAGCCGAAAGCCGAAAGAAGCGGCGTAAGGCCAGGAGGCCGAAAGCCGGAAGCCAAGAGACGACCGACGACAGACCACCGACGACCGACGACAGGTCACCGACGACCGACGACAGGCCACCGACGACAGACCACCGACGACCGACGACCGACGACCGGCGAGGGGAACTCCCTCAGCGCCCCGACCGCTCCCGCGTCCGGCACACCTCACCCTCGGCCGCCGACTTGGCATCGAACGAGGCGTCCGACCTGGGGTCCGATCTGGCCTCCGACCGGGGGCCCGACCTGGCCTCCGCCATGGCGTCCATGGCGACGAGCGTGCCGGCAGTGGAGAGCAGATCGGGATCGCTGGCGGCGGCCATCAGCCGTGCGGCTTTCGCCGCGCTCGCCTCCGGCGGCACGACCAGCAGATTGTGCCGCCCCACAGGGAACGACAGCAGCACCAGCTTGTGCGGATCCTGCTCGGCCCTGAACCACGCGACGCTGACGGCGTGCCCCGCGACCGGCACCTTGCGCGGAACGACCGGCCAGAGTGCGGGATCAACCGTGATTCTCGTGGTGCGTCCCCACAGCGGTTCCAACAGGGCGGTGAGCGCGGGCAGTTCACGCAACAGGTCACGCGAGTACGGCCACCACGCACCGTCCAGCAGTCCTGCGACGGAGCCCTCGGGCCTCAGAGAGAGACGGACCGGCGGCGGCCGGAACGGCTCGTGGATCTTCAGCGTGCGGTCTGTCGTGACCGTCGTCATGACGCGTACTCTCCTGGACCACCCGAGGGGCGGCCCCGTGTCCGTACCGACGAGAACGGCGCCTACGTGAGAGCGACGCGCGAGTAGCTCCCGTCCACTTCAGCGTACTCCGCCGTAACCCGGTCTGTTCCCCTGCGGAGTACCCTGGACAAAAGGGGCAAAAGCCTTGGATGACAGTGTGCGCGACCCGCCCGCACACCCATCCTCACCGAAGGGGTGGTGAGCCCTCATGAACCCCCACATTCCCCCTCGTAGTCTCACGCTGGAACCGGGCACCGTAGCCATCAAGCCCGAGGTGACAGCCTCACGCGAGGGCGTCCTCGACGGCGCCTGGTGGCCGCGCACCCGCGACGTACGCGGCGAACTGCCCGCGCTGCTCTCCACACTGACCGCCCACTTCGGCCGGATCACCCGGGTCGGGCTGGACGCGGAAGCCTGGGAGGGCGTACAGAAACCCCTCTTCGTCGACGGCCACCTCGTCCACATCGACTGGTCGCCGCTCGGCGACGACACCGTCATCGTCACCCGCGGCGACTACGACCACTTCTGCCTGCTGGCCGTCCCGCCCGAGGCCACCTACGAGGAGGCACAGGCAGCCCTGGGCATGGCCGTACGCACCGACAACGAGGCAACCGGAACCCAGATCCTCGCCACAAGCGGCATCCCCCACCATGGCTGACAACCACGGCCGCCACACAGAGACCGGACGTCCCACACAGAAACCGGACGCCCGCACAGGCCCTGAACAGTCAGCCACCCGCCGACTCCACCTGCACCGACTCCACCTGCTCGAACTCCGCTTACGCCGCTCCGCGCCCGTGCCCTCAGGCGTCGAGAACCTGGCCCTCACGCCGTACGACCGGAGGTTCGACCGACCACGGGAAGTTGATCCACTGGTCGGTCCGCTTCCACACGTAGTCGCACTTCACCAGCGACTGCGACTTCTCGTAGATCACCGCACTGCGGGCCTCGGCCACATGCTCGGCGCAGAAGTCCTGTACGAGCTTGAGCGTCTTGCCGGTGTCCGCCACGTCGTCCGCGATGAGCACCTTCTTACGGCTCAGGTCCACGACATTCGGCACGGGCGGCAGCATGACCGGAAGATCGAGCGTCTCGCCCACACCGGTATAGAACTCGACATTCATGACGTGCAGATTCTTGACGTCGAGCGCGTAACCGAGCCCACCTGCCACGAACAGGCCACCGCGCGCGATCGAGAGGATGATGTCCGGCTCGTACCCGTCGTCGGCGACTTTCTGCGCCAGCTCGCGGATGGCCTCGCCGAAGAGGGAGTAAGTCAGGTTCTCGCGCTCTTCACTCACAGTTGTGCTGCCTTCGGTCTTCGGTCTCAAACTTGGGTGCGATAGAAGTTCAGATACGAGCGCGACGGCGTCGGACCGCGCTGCCCCTGGTACCGGGAGCCGTAACGCTCCGATCCGTAGGGGAACTCGGACGGCGAGGTGAGCCGGAACATGCACAGCTGCCCGATCTTCATCCCGGGCCAGAGCTTCATGGGGAGCGTCGCCACGTTCGACAGCTCCAGCGTCACATGCCCGGAGAACCCCGGATCGATGAATCCGGCCGTCGAGTGCGTCAGCAGCCCCAGCCGCCCCAGCGAACTCTTCCCCTCCAGCCGCGAGGCGACGTCCTCGGGCAGCGAGATCACCTCGTACGTCGAGGCCAGCACGAACTCCCCGGGGTGCAGGATGAACGGCTCGTCACCCTCGGTCTCGATCAGCCGCGTCAGATCGGGCTGTTCGACGGCGGGGTCGATGTGCGGGTAACGGTGGTTCTCGAACACCCGGAAATGACGGTCCAGGCGGACGTCGATGCTGGACGGCTGCACCATCGCCGGATCGTAGGGGTCGATCCGCACCCGGCCCACGTCGATCTCGGCTCGGATGTCCTTGTCTGAGAGAAGCACGGGCCGAGACTACGCGCACGACACGGGGCCGGCCCAATCGGACCGGCCCCGCACACGTCTGTCCCTGCTTACGCTCCGCTTTCCCCTCTTACGTTCCGCTCAGCGCTGCTGCCCCGCCACGGGAACCGCCTGCCGCAGCCTCCCGCACTGAGGACACCGGAGCAGCCGCCCCGGACCGATCCTGGAGCTTCCAAGGTTCTGCATCGGGAACGTCGAGGTGCTGAACACATGCCCCTCCGCACACCGGACGACGGTGGACTCCATCGTTTCCCTCTCCCCTGTCACATGGCTGCCTGCACGACAAAAGCCACGTTAGGGGATGTACCCGACGCCCCACCGCCCGGCACTCCGCCCCTTCACCGTACGCCCCAACTCCCGCCCCCCACCCCCCTGGACAGCGAAAAGATCCCAAGCCGCATGCGACCGGGGTCCCCAATGAGGTACAGTTTCCCGCGACGAGCCACACTCCTGGCTCCGCGCGGGCGTAGTTTAATGGTAGAACATGAGCTTCCCAAGCTCAGAGCGCGGGTTCGATTCCCGTCGCCCGCTCAGAGAAGAACCCCCAGGTCAACGGCCCGGGGGTCTTTTGCTGTACGGAAGTCCTATTCGCCGCGTGCCCGTTGCGTGCCCGATCTGCCGTCGTGCCCGTCGTCGTCTTGGTCGCGCTTCTCACGAGCAGCAGCTTCGCGGTCGGCCCGGACCCGCGCGTCGATACCGTCGGCTACTTCACGCTGACGCTCCCGCGTCGAGTGCTGGTAGATCAGCGCGGCCTTCTCGGAGGACTGGCCGGCCCGAACCATGGTGTCCTTCAGCGTCGCCCCGCTCTGCGTGGACAGCGTGTGCCCGGTGTGGCGAAGATCGTAGAAGCGGAAGCCGTCCGGCATGCCGACGTGCGCACAGGCCCGGCGCCACTTCCGCCCGAAGCTGCTCCGCCGGAATGGCGCGCCCTTCTCGCCGACGAACAACAAGCCGTCCGGAGCCTCCTCTGCGAACCAGCCAAGGTGCCAGACCAGTTCCTTGCGCAAGAAGCGCGGCAGCGCGAGAAACCTCTTCCCCGCTGCGGACTTGGTGTCCCCCAGCACACGCCGCCCAGTGGTCAGTTCCGGGGCGGCCCGGCGGACCCACACGCCAACCGCGTCGAGGTCCACATCACTGCGCCGGAGCTCAGCTTGCTCCTCCGGGCGCGCGGGTCCGTACGCGGCGAGGTAGACCATAAGCCGCCAGCGCGGCCCGATGGCCTCGGCGAGCGCATCAACCTGCCCGACGGTGGCGACCGGACGTTCCTCCGCCGATTCCTTGCCCGCACCCCGGATGCGGCACGGGTTCCGACGGATCAGCTCGTCATCCGTGGCCGTCTCCATGACCGCCTTCAACAGCCTGTAGGACTTCGCGACGGTGGTGGCCCCGGTCATCTTCAGCCGCTCCGTCCGCCACGTGCGGACGCGGGGCGGGGTGATCTCGTCCAGGTCGAGGCCGCCGAAGGTCGGGAGGAGGTGCAGGCGCAACAGCCGGCGGTAAAGCTCCTCGGTCGTGGCGGACAAGCCGCGCTCATCGACCCATTGCAGCGCGTACTTCTCGAAGCCCACGGCCCCGGCGTCCGGGTCGTGCCAGTCGCCCCGGCGCAGCTCGGTCTGTCGCTCTGCCAGCCAGTCATCAGCGTCACGCGAGGTATCGAACGTGAACGGGGCAGGGCGGTCCACCCCGTCCGCCCCGAGATAGCGCGCCTGATAGCGGCCGGAGCGCAACTTGCGGATACGGCCGAAGCCTCGCTTCTTCTTCGCCATTACGCGGCACTCCCAAACCGTCGGGTACGGGCACGGAGCGGGCGGAGCGGCTGGACCGTTTGCGCCTCGATGTACGCGGCGAGCGCGCTTTCAGGGATGCGGACGTGCCGCCCGACCTTGATGAAGGTGATGCGACGCTCGGCTATGAGGCGGCGCGGGAAGCGGGGCGTGGTGCCAAGGAGTTCGGCGACCTGATCGACGTTGAGATAGCGGTCGGTCATCGGGCGTTGCCTCCTTCCGTGGCGGGGGCGCCGCTGGTGTCTGCGAGGGAGGCGGATAGCCACTGTTCGGTGGGGGTGAGGCCGGTTCCGGAGTAGGTCCAGTGGGCGAGGACGAGCGTTGTCTCGTCGTTGCTGTCGTCGGGGCGTGGTTCTTCGCCGCGTTGGATGGCGGTTTGGAGGCGGCGCCATTCGGCGCGGGCGGTGCGGAGGGTGCCGAGGGTGGTGGAGTAGCGGCGGGTTTTGGTGGAGAAGTGGCCCCGGAAGCCGAGCATGTGAGCCCAGGCGCGCAGGCGGAGGTGTTCGAGGTCCTTGCGGGCGCCGAGGGCCCAGGCGGTGCGGATGAGGCGTTCGGCGTGGGCGGGGAGGTTCATCGTTGCCAGCTCGGCGACGAAGCGTAGGCGGCGGTCCAGGGTGCCTGTCGCGGTTTCGGCGCCCTTGGTGGCGTACTTGGCGATGTAGGCGGCTACCGCGCGGTCGGTGAGCGTCTGGCCGTCGTTGAAGTCGGGGGCGTGGATGGTGCGGGTGTCGAGTTGGGGGCCGAAGGCGAAGGTGTGGGTGTGGCCGTCGAGGATCGGGCCCGTTACGACTGCCCGCGTTGCTGCTGCGCGGATGGCGTCGGTCAGCAGCTCGGCGGATGCCCAGTGTGGGGGTGCGGTTTCGCCGCCTGCGGGGCCGTCGAGGCGGATGACGGCGTGGAAGTGGACTGCGCCGCGCTTTTGGTATTCGGCGACCTTGGCGAAGGAGACGCGGGCGCGTTCGGGCAGTTCGCGTTGGGTCAGGCCCGCGCGCTTGGCGATCTCGCGGCCGAGGTGGATGGTGAAGCGGCGCCAGAGCATGCCTGCGTGTGCGTTCCAGAGCACCGCGGCTTCGTAGTCGTATCGGTCCGGGTTCAGCGGGGTACCGAGGGCGGAGTCATCCGGTATGTGGTGCCGGCCGCAGCGGCAGGGGCGGGTACCGGGGCGGTTGTGGACTGGGCCGAAGCTCGGGGCGGTGAACGTGGCGAAGACGCGGGGGTGAGTGGTGACCGTTTCCGGGGTGCCCTTGCCGCCACGCAGACCGGCCGTGATCAGGTGGAAGGTGTCGCGGCGGTAGGTCTCGGCGCAGGCGGGGCAGCGGGTGGTGCGGCGGTTGCCGCAGCGGACCAGGAGGTCACCGGCGGGAAGGTCGTTGGAGTCGAGGCGGCGGAGGGTGGGGCCGATCTCGCCCGTGGCGGTGTCGAGGCGGTGTTCGGTGCGGTGCCCGGCCAGGCGTACGGGGTTGGTGCAGCCGCCCAGGCCGGAGAGTTGGCGGAGGATACCGGGCAGGGTGCCGGATGCGGCGAGGTTTCCCAGCTCTGCGGGCGGGGCGGGGTTGGTGCGCGGGATGATGGTGCTTCTCCTTCTCTGGCTTGCGTCGGGAAGGGGTGGGCCGCCGGGGCGGTGGATGCTTGGCGGTATCGAGACCGCCCCGGGGGCCGTTCAGCGGCGGTGGTGCCGTTTTGTGAAGCCGCCGGAGCCGGAGCCCGGGCGCATGAGTGAGCGCAGGACGACGGCGGCCACGGCGACCGATATGGCGGAGACGGCGACGGCGGTCAGCAGGGCCGTGAGGACGACGCCGCCCACCAGGGCCACGGCCACCGCGCCGGTGCTGATCTGGGGCAGCGAGCCGCGTGCAGGAGCCGGGGCGGGGGTCACGGCTGGGGCTGCGGCGCGTGCTGGCAGGTGCAGGCCGGTTCGTGGGCGTGAGTCGGCGTCGTCGGGGCCTGGGGAGCGTGGGGGAGTTGCGGTCGGAGCGGCATGGTTGGTTCTCCCTTCTCGGTTCTCAGTCGTTCGTGCCGTTGACGGTCTCGACGCCGGTGCGGGTGCCGTTGTCGATGGCGGGGGCGAGGAAGGTGTCGGCGAGGTAGAAGCCGAAGAGCGCGATCACGACGACGAGCCAGACGCGGACGCCGAGGAACTTCACGGCGCCCCAGACGAGCAGGCCCAGGACGACGACCAGGGGCAGGTTCACGGACACGCGTGCGATCTCCTTCGCAGGTCAGCGGATGGGGCAGCGGTGGGTGCGGGCGGCCAGTTCGGCGGCGGCGCGTGAGTCGTAGTCGGCGGAGAAGCCGCAGCGCGGGGCCGTACAGGCGGCGGTGTGCTTCTCGCGGCCACGGCCGTCGTTGGCGGTGCCGATCTGTACGGGGCCGATACGGGTCACGTCGCGGAAGCGGCGGTTCAGAGGCATCAGCAGTCCTTGAGCCGGAGGGAGCCACCGGGGAACTCGCCCAGGATGCGAGCGGCTTCGGCGGGGTCGGCGGTGAGTTCGGCGGCTTCCTCGGCCAGCAGCCGGGCCAGGGTGGGGCGGCCCGCATCGGCCATTTCGTGGGCCGCGTCGAGGAAGTCGAAGCTGTCGGGCGTACGTCCGGGCATGGCGGATCTCCTTGTGTGTCAGATGAGTTGGGTGGCGATCTGCTCGGCGAGGGGTGCAGGGATGCCCAGGCGGGCGCGGAGGGTCGGGGTGTCGATGGGGGCGCCGGTTCGGGAGTGATGCGCGTCGGCGATCTTCCGGGCGTGCTCGACCAGGGCAGCCGGTACGGGGGCGGCGTCCGAGTGCGGCAGCTCCGGGGCCGAGGGAGGCGAGGGCGGTTCCGGCGCGGGCTCCGGTTCCCGCTCCGGCGCCGAGTGCTCGACGGCAGGCGCGGGTTCTGGGATGTGGGGGACAGCCGGTGACGAGGGGTTCCGCCCGTGCGCGAGGAGCGTTCCGCCGAGGAAGGCGAGGGCGGGCCACCCGGCTACGAGGATGCGGAGCCAGTCGGGCACGTCGTCCAGGTCGAGGAGTCCGGCGGTCGCGACGTTGGCACCGAGCGAGGCGACCAAGGCGACGAGGAACCAGCACCAGGCCGCCGCCTTGTCCTGTCCGCTCCGCAGCCGACGCCAGGCGGCGACCATCAGCAGGTCGACGGAGACGGGATAGGCCCACGCCTTCCAGCCGTCCTGTCCGGCGGCCGAGGCCAGGTCATGCAGGTGCGCGAAGGACAGCGCGGCGGCGATGAGCGCTTGGACGAGTACCGCGTCGACACGGGCGAGGTAGGCGCGCACGGGCTGTCTCCTTCCGGGTTTTGGCATGGGAGGGGTAGGGAGTCGGCGCGTGGCGGATGCGCCGGCCGGATCGGGGAACGGGGCTCAGTCGGTCACGGGCCGGGGCTTGAGCAGTGAAGTCGGGTGTTCGACGGGCCGGGCCGGAACGGTGGGCCGGAAGGGCCTGAGCGCGGGCAGCTCGGGCACCAGGCGCGCGGACTGGGCACACCGCCCGGCGGCGTCGGACAGCGACAGGTACGGGGTACGGATGCGGGACCAGCCGCCGGAGGTGTCGCCGACGACGGCGAGGCCGGGCATCTCCGGGGCGATGGTGCAGGCGGCGCCGACTGCTTCGGGGGCGATGTCGCCGAGCGCCATCTTGGCCGAGGGTTCGTCGTTGACGCGGTGGCAGACGCGGCCGGAGAGCTGGGCCCGGAGCATGGTCGCGCCCTTGCCCAGTTCGGCGCCGAAGCGTTGCCCGCAGACCTCCAGGTAGATCCCGGCAGCCCGGCCGAGCTGGGCGAGGCGGATGAGCTGGGTGACCATCTCGTCGCGCCTCTCCTCATCCTTCTTGGAGGCGACGAGGAAGAGTTCGGCCACCTCGTCCACGACCAGGACCACCGGAACCGGCTGTTCGCTCTCAGGCAGGCCCCACACGTCCGAAGTGATCTCCTCATCCGGTGTCGAAGGAGCGATGCCCTGCCGGGCGCGGATCAGGTCGTAACGCTCCTCCATCAGCCCGACCAGCGCGGGCAGCAACTCAGCAGCCTGCCCCGGGTCGGTAGCCAGGGCGGACAGCCGGGGCGCGAACGGGGCCAGTTCCACGCCCCGCTTGCAGTCGATACCGGCGAGCGCGACCGGCTGTTCGGCGAGTCCGGTGATCAGGTGCCGCAGGTACATCGACTTGCCGGACAGCGTGGCGCCGAGCACCAGTTCGTGCGGTACGGCCCGGAAGTCCCGTACGAACGCGGTCGCGTCCTCCCGCAGCGCCACCGGCACCCGCAGCAGCCCGCCACCGGCCTTACGCGGCATGCGCACCCGGCGCAGCACATCGAAGCCGACGAGCCGCAGTTCGACCACGCCGGGCTTGACCGGTTCGACGTAGACGGCGTGAACGCCCCAGGCGTGCCGCAGACGTTCGGCGGAAGCGGCTATGTCGGCGGGTTCCTGTCCGGGCGCGAGCCGCAGCCGCAGGCGCATCCCGGTCGAGGTCGGCCGCAGCAGGCCACGACGGGGAGGTACGGGCCGTACTTCGCGCTGCGTGGTGGCCCGTACGGCCAGGGCCCGCAGTCGGGACGGTGCCACGGTCAGGCCGCACGACTCCATTACCGAGCCGTACGAGCCGAGCAGTCGCCCGGCGGAGAGGGGGAGGCCCACGGTCGACCACCAGGCGGCGGGGTGCCGGGCCCGGAGGTAGGCGGCCCCGCCACCGAGCGCGGCAACCGGACCACCCACCCCCAGCACCGTCAGCAGCTCGGACACGGTCAGGCCCCCACACCGGCCGGAACGGCGCCGGGGGCGAGAGCGGCGGCGCGGTAGGCGATGCCGTGCCGCTGCTGCCCGTTGAACACCGACTCCCACGGCCGGGCCACCAGACCGGGCAGCGAGACCGGAGCCCCGAGCGTCAGCCCGTCGGTGACTCCGCTCTCCGGCACGGTCACGTGGATGAGCGAGGACTCGCCCTCGTCGATGTAGACGACGCCGACCTTCATCAACGTCTCGCCGCTGGTGACGTCCTTGGCTATCTCCCCGGTCTGCCGGTCCCGCACCTTCGGTTCGGGCGCTTCGGTCAGCAGGACGGTTGCGGAGGAAGTCTCAACTCGGATGGTGCGCACAGTCGTTCTCCTTGTTCCGCACACCCGGACCATCACAACTACTCGTCTATACAAGAAGTGTTGTGAATGGCCCCGGCGTACTTCTTTGGGGATGCGGATACTGTGCCACACCTCTTAGCTACTCGTCTATACGAGTATGAGGGTTGGTGTGTACGAGTCCGTGAGGAACGGCCCGGCACACTGGTATGAGCCGCATCGGGGCTCAGTTGGCGGGGAGTTGGTAGGCCAGCACGTAGGCGTCAGCGGCCATGACGGTGTCGCAGACCTCCACGGCGCGGCCTTCGGTGTCGTAAGCGGTGCGGATGAGGCTGATGACCGGCACGCCGGAGGAGAGCCGCAGCGTCTTGACTTCGGAGGGGGAGGGCATCCGGGCGCGTACTTCCTCATCGAAGTGGTCGAGGCGGTGGCCGAGTTCTTCGAGCCGGGCGTAGATGCCGCCAGGCCCCGGGTTGGGTTCGGCGATCTGCGTACCGCGCGCCAGGTCCAGAGGTAGGTAGGAGACGGCGGACTCGACCGGCCGCCCGTCCAGCAGATACCGGCGACGGCGGGCGAGGACTTTCCTTGGCGAGCCGAGCCGTGCGGAGATGTCGGGAGCGGGCTTCTCCTCGCGCACTTCCAGGCTGTCCACCTCGGGTTTGCTTCCCGCGGCTTCCGCCTCGACCGTGAAGGCCGACTTCCCCTGATCACGGTGACGCCGCGCGAACCGGTCGGAGGCCAGCCGTCGCACCGGGGGCCGTGGCCGGACGAAGACGCCCCGGCCGTGTTCGGAGGAGGCCAGCCCTTCACTCTGGAGGATCGACAGGGCGTTGCGGACGGTCATCCGGGATACCCCGAAGTGCTCGACCAGCTCAGACTCGGAAGGCAGCTTGGCGCCCTCCTTGAAGCGGCCCCGGTCGATGGCCTCACGGATCTGGTCGGCGATCTGGCGGAAGACCGCGCGGTCACTGGTCGGGTCGAGGGCACCGAGGATGCCGGACGGGAGTGCTGCCATAGCGTGTACTCCTTTGGATATCTAGACGAGATGCTGAGTGCCGTTGCTACGGTGGAGAAGCCTAGCCATCTGAGGGGACCCAGGAACGTGAGAACCGTAGAGCGCCCCCACTCCGTCAGCGTCGCAGGCGTCATCGTCAACGACGCGGGCCGCGCGCTGCTCATCCAGCGACGCGACAACGGCCAGTGGGAACCGCCCGGCGGCGTCGTCGAGCCCGGCGAGACCCTGCCGGACGCGCTCCAGCGCGAGGTCCTCGAAGAGACCGGCATCAAGATCTCCCTGCCCGCGACGCTCACCGGCGTCTACAAGAACATGACCGGCCTCATCGTCTCCATGGTCTTCCGCTGCGAAGCGGCCGACGGCTCCCCCACGACCGGGGAGGAGACCTACGCGCTCCGCTGGGTCACCCGCGACGAGGTCACCCAGCTCGCCGACGAGGCATACGCGGTCCGCGTCCTGGACGCGCTCGACGGGACATCCCCGCCGGCCGTGCGTGCCCACGACGGCGTACGACTCGTCTAGCACACACCCACTACCCATAGCGGCCACCAGCACGAAGGAACTTGTATGCACGAGTATATGAGTACAGAGCGGATCTGGGAACTCACCTGTCCGGGTCTTCCGGAGGAGGTTGGCCGCGTACGTCGCTGGACCCGCGATGTTCTGAGCGGTACGCCGTACGCGGACGACGCGGCCCTCATCGTGAGCGAACTGGGTTCCAACGCCCTGCTGCATTCCGCCAGCGGCAGCCCGAACGGCAGCTTCCACGTCTCCCTGCACCGCTCATCCGGCGCGCTCGTCCTGGCCGTCACGGACACGGGTGGAGGGGAGACGAAGCCGCACGTCGAGACCCCGGACGAGGACGACACCAACGGCCGCGGCCTCGGTCTTGTGATCGCGCTGGCGAGCCGAGTGGAGGTGAGCGGCGACGACTACGGCCGAACGGTCACGGTCGAGATGGCAGGAGAGACCGACGAGCACAGGGCAAGGGACGCGGGAAGGCCGACGCGATGACCACTCAGCAGCACGCGGCCCAGCTCTACTACTGCGAGTGCTACGTCAACGAACACAGACTCGGCACCTACGACGCCCACAGCCCCCGCGAAGCCCTGCGCTGGGTCCGCATCAGCCTCATGATGATCGCGATCACCCTGGACGAGAAGCCCTACAGGCAAGCCCGAACCTGGCTCGACCAGGGCCAGCCGACAGCGGCCCACGACCTCGAAGAGGGCAAGCCCCACACCCTCACCCTCAAGCAGCGCACCACGGCAGCTACTTGGACGATCAACCCCATCGCATGACCACGGGCCCACGAGGCACGTGCGTAACAACTTTCTCTACGACTTCAAGGCGGCCCGCTCACGCGGGCCGCGCGCGGCCCGGCGGGACCGCGCCGCCGCTCCTGTCTCCGCCCCGCTCCGGCACGCCCCCACCGCCCCGCGCGACCGCAGGTAGCGGGGACTTGAGGTCAGAGAAGGGGTGCGTCGTGGCTGGGGCGGTCGGCTCCACGGCTTTAGGCAGCCACTTTGGCGCGAGCCTCGAAGATCAGGGGGCCGATCGGGCACTACGCGGGCAGGCAGAGGCTGCCCGATCCGCTGGCGAGCGTAAGGCCCCCTGATCTCTCACGCCAAAGCAGCTCCAGCCCAAATCCGCTCCACCGACCTCTCGGATTCCTACGGGAGGCTTGCGGCGCGGGGCGGTACAGCTCAAAATGAACACTGATTGCACTGAATGTAATTAAAGGGACGGGAGTTCGGATGAATGACAGCAGCCGATCTCTAGTTGCAAATTGCCCTGGCTGCGACCTGCCGGTGATTGCCGATGAAGCCGTGCATGTAGTTTTCTCGGAAGGCCCACAGGGGCCCGACTGGCGCTTTTCTCTGCTCACTTGCCGCGAGTGCACGCATCCGATGGTGATCTACTCCGAAAATTCGGATGACCTTACGGAAGGATTCATTGATCCGCACTGGCTGTACCCACTTGGCGAAGATGAATATCAAGTGGATTCTATTCCGGGAGAACTTCGCCGTGAAATAAATGAAGGAAAGCGTTGCTTCGTCCACGGTCTCTACACGGCTTCCGTTGTCATGGCAGGAAGAACCCTGGAGGGGCTCGCCCTCCTGCATGGAGTGCGAGAGAAAACTCTCGTAAAGAGTCTTGAGCGGCTTCGCGAGAGCGGGATCCTGGATGGGCGATTGGTTGACTGGGCAGCCCAATTGCGAGTAATGCGCAATGAGGCGGCGCACTTCCAGGGAACTCACGTTTCGAGGCAAGACGCCGCAGATGTCCTAGCGCTCACCGAGGCAATCCTCGACTACGTGTATGTATTCACGAAACGGTTCGAAGAATTCACGAGGCGCAGGCAGACTGATAAAAAGTCACAGCGCTCCGAGGGGGCGAAAAATGAGCAATGACTACCCGTACAGCGCCAAGCAGAAGACGGAAGCACTGGTCGAGACACTTGAGAGGCTAACCGAAAGAGACCCCGAGCAAGAAGTGCAGGGAATTGCATTGCCGGTGCTGGATGCTGTAATTGAGTCCGTTCGTGTCGCACTGTCAGACGATGAAGTGGTGGACGCGGTTCGCGGAATAATCTCGGCCGATCAGATTGCGTTAGCTGAACCTATACGGGCAGCAGATGCCCTTTTAGTCGCAAAGCAACTCGACGCGGCAATCGGCCCGCGTCCTCCCCTGGTCGGCTGGGCCTAGGCAGCGAAGTTTCGTGGTCAACATCCAGCCCCCAAGAACCGGCCGTCGCCGGAAACCAGCGCATTGAACATGAACATATCCTCACACACCGACGTTGCTTGCGCTGTAAACCTGGCAACCATGGCTGAACTCAGTGACCAGTACCGCGAGCCACACGCGCGCCTGGTCATTCGGCCTCCCCGCCATTGTGGCGGGCTGTCTCTGGGGGAAGCCGAACAGGGAGGCCCGTTGCAGTACAGCAGCGAAGTACAGCAACCCCCACCAACCGGCGTCGTCCGGCGCAGCCTCTCCCGCACCCCGCAGGAGCCGATACAACCCCCACCGCCCCACCCACCTACAGCCTGTAAACAGAAGGTGCGCCCGTCTGCGAGTCCTGCACCACACCGCACCAGATCCGCACCAGAACCCCCGGTGATCACCGGTCAACAGCGGTCACCAAGGCCACCAGCGGCCACCCACCGAACCCGGCATCCGTCCAGCTCACGAGTCGAGCCGCCCCCACCAACCCCCTGATTCCCAAGCTCAGAGCGCGGGTTCGATTCCCGTCGCCCGCTCAGACATCAACCCCCAGGCCAGCGGCCTGGGGGTTCTTTGCTGCGCTGCGTGGCCACCCGTCGTGCCGGTGGCGTCGTTCACCAGCCCTCCGGGTGGCCGGAATCTGGTTTGCGCCCCCTTCTGCCCACTTGTTTGCGCTCGGTCGGCCTCGCCTACCGTCCGTCCCGTTCATGCCACGTGAGGTGTCCGAGGGGGAGCCCGGTGAACGATGACGCGTCGAAGTACACCGCTGAGATCCTGAAGGAGCTGAGCATCACCTCCCACGTCCAGGTTCGCTCGTCCCTTGAGCTTGTCGACCAGGTCTCCAAGGCGGCAACTGCCGAGGACGACAAGCGCGAGGACAGTGGGCGTGGCCCACTGCGCCGGCGTACCGACTACGGGCCCGTCCGAAGCGCTCCTCGAACGGTGACGCTCACTCCATGGCAGGTCATCCATGCCATCGGCCTGGGAGCCGCTTCCACCCGTCAGGGCGCGGGCCGCGGGCTCGCAGAGCACTGGGGCAGCCTGCGCCACAGCCAGGCGCTGGAGGCGAACCGAGGCAGGTACTTGCAACCGTCCAAGATTCTGCTCGTCTCTTCGAAAGGCACTCACAGCGCCATCCAACAGGTGTACAAGCAGCTCGCCATGGCGAGCGCCCATGTGGAATCGGTGCCCATCGGACCGTACGGCACGGTCCCGTACCTGCTCGTCGGCACGGAGATCCCGGCTAAGGAAACCTCGCCGTGCACATGCTGGGGGCGCAGGGAACGACCGTCCTGCGTCCGCCCGAAGGCGAGCCGCGAGTCGACCTGGACCTTGTCTTGGAGAACGAGAACAGAATGGCCGAGGTCGTGCGATCAGTGGAACGAAACGGGGTGGAGACCGTCCCCGGGTTCCAGGTGCTGCCCGGCTCGTTCGCATGGTTCAGCATCGTCCTGGCCCGAACGGAGGCAGCCATGCTGGCGGCCTTCACCGGCGGCGGTAAGCCCACTGCCCAATACCTGACCAACGAACAGGGGCGCCGCCATGTCCAGAGGGCCGTCCCAGCCAAGACGGGGAAGCTGCGAGACACAGAGCATCCCATCCACGGTCTCGAATTCATGGGCACCGACCACATTTTCCGTCTCAATGGCGTTCGCGTCGAAACATTCTCCGGTCTTGAGAAAAGCCTCTAGATGCATCTCCATCATGGACGGGTAAATGAGTACCGCCGTGAGGTTCACGAACGGCGTGACCAGTGGCCCGAAAGCAGCCGGACGGCGAAGTGGGACTCGGTTTCCATTCGCGCCGATGGCTCAGTGATGGCTATCGGTCTTCGAGGCGAGTGACTCGATTCCGTTACCCGGCACCGGACATTGGGACGAGGGGAGGAACGCGAGTCCCTGGTTCTTCCTCCGGGCATGGGCCCGGGCCGAGCGACACAGTTCGCCATCTTCCATCGAGGTCAGGAATGCCTTGTGGGCCTTTGAACGACCGTCAGTCAGACGAGAGCGCTTCGAGGTGTCGGCCACTTCCTTCGCGCAGGCCGCGCAGGCCGCGCAGGCCGCGCAGTCGGTGTAGGCGTTGAGTTAGCGTCGTCCCAGCCGGCGGCCGTCGCACGTCGGTGCTGGGCCCGTTCGGCCACGGTCACGGAGAGGTGCGACGTGAGGGCGCCGACCAGGACCCGCCACCGTCACGATCTGAGCGAGCATGGCCATGACCGTAGTTCGGCGAGAACGATTCGTCGGGCTTCGGGTTTGCCGAGCCGACGGACATCCCCGGTGGCGAGCGGTGAGACGGAGACCCGGTGGTTGTTGCCAGCGGGGTCCGTCGGGGTTTTCCGATAGTGGTGTCGGATGCGGAGCGGATGCCGAAGAATGCACGCATGGCTGAGGGTCAGAAATTCCCGGACGGGGTCGCGTCGCGCATCGAGAACTTTGACCGGGAGGCGGCCCGGAAGGCGGCTGACCGGGCCGAGGCGGAGCGGCAGCAGGTGCTGGAGCTGTTTCCGCAGGAGGGGTGGTCCGGCCTGCCGTTGAGGAAGTACGCGCTGGACATGGTGGGACGGCGGGACGGAGACTCCTTCTGTCGGCTGCTGGAGTACGGCACCGACAACTTGGGCAGCATCCGCGGCGGCAGCGCGGCGAAGCACATCCTGTACCAGCACCGGACCGGCGAATGGCGCATCGTGCCCAGCGCCCTGCGCGGGCTCGGGGAACAGAGGGCATGGGAGCAGATCCGTGCCGAATTCGTGGACGCCTTCGCGGCCGTGGAGAAGGGGGCGTACGAGCGCCTGGACGAGTTGGAGTCACTGTCGTACGGCCAGGCACTGACCACCAAGGCCCTGGCGATCTACTTCCCCGAGAAGTTCTTGCCGGTGTTCTCCGCCGCGCATATCCGCCACTTCACCGCTCTGTTGGACGGTCGCCCACGAACGCACTCCTCCGGTGTACGCACCTGGCAGGCCAACCAGGAGCTGCTTGGCCTGCTGAGGGAACAGCCGGAATTCGAAGGCTGGCGTACGCACGAAATCATGACCTACCTGTACGACTTCCACGATCCACGCCCGAGGGAGCGCGTGATCTGGAAGATCGCACCGGGGCAACAGGCGAGTCTGTGGGGCGACTGTCTCAAGAATCAGCGCATCAGGATTGCCTGGGACGAGGCGGGTGCTCTCGGCCAGTATGAGAGCGATCAGGAGCTCAAGGCAGCACTGGATCTTCACTGGCCTCACAGCACCGGGGGGAATCTTCGGCTGGCACGGCAACTCCTGGCCTTCCGGGACCTCGAACGCGGCGACCTGATCGTCGCGAACCGGGGGAAGTCAGAGGTGCTCGCCGTGGGCACCGTCGCCGAGGGCTACTCCTACGAGCCGGAGTTGGACTCGCACCAGCACACCGTGCAGGTGGACTGGGACATTTCCTATGCCCAGCGCTTTGGTTCGCCGCGGCACGCCTGGCAGATGACCCTTGTCAAGGTGCCCGCCGACCTGATGACGGAGATCCGGCGCGGGCGCGCACAGGTACCCCAAGCGGGGGCCGGCCCTGTCGAGGACGTCGAAGAGAAAAAGCTCCCCGACGCGGTGCGAAAAGTGAAGGATCTGCTGGAGCACAAGGGGCAGGTCATACTCCAAGGGCCACCCGGTACCGGTAAGACGCGACTGGCACTCAGCGTCGCGCTCGCCTTGGCGGGGCAGACGGATCGGATCGGAGCTCCTCCGGACGAGCGGGCCGCGGCGCTCGCCGAACTGTCCCGCGCTCCCGAGAACGCCTTGGCGGAGGCCAGAGCGGCTCAGCTCACCATGGTGACCTTCCACCCGTCATACGGGTACGAGGACTTCGTCGAGGGCTTCAAGCCGGTGACGGTGAAAGGCAGTGCCGGGCTCCACCTGGAAATGACCGACGGCCTTTTCCTCCGGGTGTGCGCCGCGGCCAGGAAGGCGCCTGACGAGACCTTCCTGATCGTCGTGGACGAGATCAACCGCGGTGACCTGCCACGCATTCTGGGTGAATTGATCACCTTGTTGGAGCTCGACAAACGAGACTCCGTCTTCGTTACTCTTCCTACCAGCGGTCGCGCGCAGACCGTGCCGCCCAACGTACGCATCATCGGCACCATGAACTCTGCCGACCGGAGCGTGGGGCACATCGATTCCGCTATTCGGCGCCGATTCGCTTTCCTGGACGTGCCACCGGATCTGGACGTCCTGGACGGCGAGGTCGAAGGGCTCGGCCTGGCTGATTTCCTGGAGGGCCTGAACGAACGACTCGACCAGCACTTCGGCCCTGACTACCTTCTGGGGCAGGCGTACCTACTCGCCGACGACCAGCCCCTCGCCACCGTCGAACAGCTCTCACACAGCTTCTACCACGAGATCGTGCCGCTCCTGTCGGACTACTGCATGGGGCGGCCCGGACTGATGGGGAACCTGCTGAGCAAGCTGGTCGATGGAAACACCGGGCGAGTCGTTCAGACCAACCCGCGAGATCTTCCCCGCATGTTGGCGGACGCATTCGTGGCCACCAGTGCCCTGGGTGGAGACGGAGAGGAAGCAAAGAACTGGGACGAGGAGTAGAAGAGTGCAACAGCAGGTCGCTGGTCGCGTAAAGACGCTTTGTGAGTACAAAACCGTCACCGTCCCGGAATCTCTGCTGAGCGTTTCCGACCTTGAGAGGCTTCGCGATCTGAAGGCCGTCCAGATCACCAGGACCGGCAGCAGCTACGTACTCAAGGCGCGAACGACCACCGGCGTGATCGAGCTCAGCCAGATCCGGCTGGTCATTCGGCCCAAGTTCCCGATCCCGGGCGACCGGCTGATCGACTGGCTCTGCTACTCCAACGAGCAGGGAAAGCCTGATGAGGGCCTGCGCGACTGGCCGTTGGGCGAGGATGGGTTCGCGGGCCTGGTGCCCGCCGCCTTGCTCCATGAATGCCGCCTCTTGCTGCGCCGCGGGCTGCGCAGGGATTACGTACGCCGCGACCGGGTGGGTACGTCGCTGCGGGGGCGCCTGAACGTAGAAGCGCAGGCCACCCGGTGCTACGGAGCGGTCGATCAGCTGCACGTCCAGACGTTCGAGTACGAGGACGGAGGCTGGGAGAACCTGGTGTGCGGGGCCGCCCTGGCCGTAGCGGCGGAACGGACCGCGGACCCGCACCTCAGCAGGGAACTGGCGGCCGTCGCTGCGGATTTCCCGGCCCCGGCCCGGCCACAGGACGTACTGGCCCTGCTCGCCCGGGCACAGTACACAAGACTCAACGACCACTACAGGCCCGCCCACGCGTGGGCACGCAGGATGATCGGTGGCGGCGGCGTCAGTGACCTGCTGGACCCGCACGGTTTCGCGGCGAAGACCCTGCTGCTCAAACTCGACGACCTGTGGGAGAGCGTGGTCCGGCGGATGGCGGTCGAAGCGGCCGTAAAACTGGGTGGCAGAGGCACCAAGGCACAAGACGACTACATCCGGACGACTGGGCGGCTTGGGAACGATTCACCACCCTTCATTCCTGACGTCCTGTTGGTCTTTGACCCACCGCCCGGCGTGTCCGGCCCTGCGCGCTTTCTCGTTGTGGACGCGAAGTACAAGGACTACGCGAGGAAGGAAGTCTCCCGCGACGACCGGCACCAGCTGCTCACCTACATTGCCGGATACACCACCCCGGAGCAGCCCCTCGCGCTGGTGGTCCACCCAGCCCCGAACGGTCCTACCAGGCACGTGTTGCAATGCACCGGGCCCCGCGGTCTGGTCGGCCAGATAGAGGTGCTGGGTCTCGATACCCGCACCGACCCGGAGAGTGCGGCTGAGCCGCTGGAGAAGGCGATTTCCCGGTTCGCCGCATATGAGTAGCCCCGTGCGGCCTTCAACATGGGCTCCATGACCGCGCCAAGTTGGGTGGCACGGGGGCACAGCACCGTGAGGGCCGCGGGTACACCCGCCGTGCGGGAATGAGCAGCGTCGCCGACACCGCGAGGAGGACCGCCGTCACCGGGTGGGCCGGTGGAACGAGCGGGAACGGCGACAGCGCGCACACCAGTACCAGGCCGGCGTGTACGGACTCGGTGACGACCGTCCGCCGGGGCGCGGCGTGCACCGCTTCCCGTAGCGCGGCGCGCACCGCTCCCGTAGCGCGGCGGCCTCGCGGCGCGTCCGCCTCGTGGTGCTTCCGCCTCCGCGTCCGCGCTGCCGCGCTGCCGCGCTCATGGTTTCCTCGGGGTGGGTACCGTGCTCAACGGCCTCTCTCGTCAAGCGCGTTGGCGAACCGCTGCGGTCTCAGGCAGCCGGTCCCGTTCCTCCTGGGACCCGGAGCTCCGGCTCCGCTCGCAGCCCGGCGACGTCCACCCCGCTCGCGGCCAGCACACGCTCGACCTCCGCTGCGGACTCCGCGTCCGTCCCGGTCTCGTCCAGCAGGGCGGCCAGCAGGTGGGTCGTGCCGACCGTGGGTGAGCCCTGGGTGGAGGCGGTGAGTTGGGTGACGTGCAGGAGCCGCCGTCCGAAGTCGGCGGTGTCGGCGACCTCCGGGGGTTCCTCCTCGGCTGTGCCGGTGGAGGGAAGCAGTACGCGGGCGAGAGCGTCCTGCCGTGCACCGTATCGGCGCAGGAGTTCCGCCCCCTGATTCGCTGCCGTCAGCTTCTGGGGCAGCTCACGCCCCGCGACGGCCAACGATCGGTCAAGCGCCAGGATTCCCAGCAGCATGTCGGCGGGTTCCATGTGCGCAGCGCCGCGCCGCACCGCCCCCCGCTGTGACTCCCCGCGCACCACGCCGATGACTGCGGAGCCGAACCCCGCGCCGCCCCCGAGGACCCAGGTGGTGAACTTCCGGCTCAGCGGATTTCCGCTCTTCCCGAACGTTCCCGCCTTGCGCAGCAGCAATACCGCGCCGGGCTCCGGTGCCTCGTCGCTTCCCCGCAGCGCGTCGAGGGCGGCCGAGGCAGCCGGTACGTCCAGCTTCTCCACCACCATGGCCTCCCGGGCACGCGTGTCGGGCAGCTTGAACAGCGCACTCGCCACATGGCGTACGCGCACCGAAATGGTGCCCTCCTCCCGTGCGGCCTCCAGCGCCTTGCGCAGGCAGGCACGCAACGCACCGGCCATCGGCGGGAGTTGGATGCGCCCCTGCTCCTGCCCCTCCCCCTGTTCTTCCTGCTGTTCCTTCTTTTTCTTCCGGTTCTTCCAGCGCTGCCTCTTGGCCTCCTCCTGCCGGATCTCCCGCCAGAGGGCGTCGATCTCGCGTTCGTCGTCCGGGGCTCCCGTTGCGCCGTCACCCGCGTCGTCGCTGACCCACACGGATGTCCCCCGGCAACCGATCGAACCGCTGAGCGAGCCGGAAGCTCTCATTCCGGGGGCTATAGCGGAACCGGCCGCCGAGTCACCCGACACGAGCGCGCTCAACACGCTTTCCGTGCCGACGTCCGCACGTTCCTGCTTGACCGCCTTGCTCATCGCCTCCAACAGGAGCCGGAAGACGTCCTTCTCGAACTCGGTGGTCGCGCCGGTGTTGCGGTCGGACGTTCGCTGATCCATCGGGCCTTCCTCTCCGCTGTGTCACCTGCTGAGAAGGACGCCAGCCAGCGTTCTCCGGCTCCACCTCGGCCGACCGCCACGCTTCCGAGCCGGTCGGTCACGCTTCGGATCCGGTGGGTCCACGCTTCCGAGCCGACCGGCCACGCCCCCGACCCGATCTGCCGGGTTCTTCCGTCCAGGCAGACGAGGGCCTTGTGAGCCCGACGGTGCACCCGCGCCCCGACCAAGACCCGGGCCGTTGACCCGGGCCCCGGTCGTTGTTGGGGTGGCTTGTGGGGCGGGGGTGGTGGGGGTGGCCGTTATCGTGTCAAGGCCACGACACAGGAGGCATGCCCGTGCATGGGGGGCAGGGTGAGGAGCGCGGAATGTGGGACGGCGCGGGGGGCGACGAGCCCGGCCGGTTGATAGCGGGGCGTTACCGGCTGCTGGAGCGGATCGGGCGCGGCGGTATGGGTACCGTCTGGCAGGCGGAGGACGAGGTTCTCGGCCGGCACGTCGCGATCAAGAAGTTGCATCTGCCGCCGCGGCTGGAGGACGCCGACCGTGCCACTCTCTTCGAGCGGACCCGGCGCGAGGCACGTAGCGCCGCGCGTATCGCTCATCCCAACGTTGTGGTGGTGCACGACGTGGTGGATGACGAGGGGCTGCCCTGCATCATCATGGAGCACGTGCGCGCACCCGCGCTCGACGAGGTGCTGAAGAAGGACGGCCCGCTGCCGGTCGGCGAGGCAGCCAGGATCGGTGCCGGCATGGTCGCGGCGCTGCGTGCCGCGCATGCCGCCGGGGTTCTTCATCGTGATGTGAAGCCTGGCAACGTGCTGTTGGGCCCCGATGGGCGCGTGGTACTGACGGACTTCGGTATCGCGGTCGTCGCCGACACCTCCACTCTCACGCGTACCGGGGAACTGGTCGGTTCGCTGGATTTCTGCGCCCCCGAACGCCTCAGGGGCGGTGACCCCGGTCCCGCCTCGGACCTGTGGGCGTTGGGCGCGACCCTCTACCAGGCCGTGTGCGGGCAGCCGCCGTTCCGCCGGAACGCTCTGTTCGAGACCGCGTACGCGATCGCCTTCGATCCGCTCGAACCACCCGTCGAGGCAAAGGCGTTGACCCCGCTGATCGAGGAGTTGCTCGCGAAGGAACCGGCTGACCGCCCCTCCGCTCCCGAGGTGGAACGGCGACTTCGGCAGGTCGCGGTCGCGGACGCCACGCTCGTCGAGGAAGTGCGCCTTGTCAGTCCGGAGCGTAGGGGCGGGACGTCGGCGGTTTCCCCGCCGGTGGTTCCGGCGGTTTCCTCGGCGGTGGGTCCAGCGGTGGATCCGGCGATGGATCCCGTGGTGTCTGCGGCGGACGGTGCCGATGTTCCAGGTGCCGGTGCCGGTGCCGACACCCGTGCTGCTGCCGGTGTCGGTCCTGGTCCCGGCCCCACTCCTGGTCCCGCCCCTGGTCCTGCTCCCGGTGGCGATCTCGGTCGTGGTCGCGGTCCGGGTCGTGGGCGGCGTATCGGGGTGTGGGTGGCCGTCGCGGTCGTGGTGGTGGCGCTCGCGCTCGGCGGTGTGTACTTCGGGCTGCGCGTCAAGGGCGAGGACTCGCCCGCGGCTCCTCCCGCCTCCCCTCAGGGCGACAAGCCGTCCGCGGGCGGGAAGCGTTCCCCCAAGCCGGGCCCGCGCGCCGTGCCGGACGGGTATCGCCTCGTGCACGAAAAGAAGTTCGGTGTCTCCTTTCCCGTGCCCGACGGCTGGACCCGTAAGGAGTTGGACGAGGAGAGCGAGGGTGTCGCCTACATCGACCCGACCGGAAAGGTCAGTCTGCGTGTCTCCGCGCTCGACTTCGCGAGCAATGACCCTCTGCAACGCTGGAAGGACGACGAGGCGGCGTCCATCCGGGAGGGGAAACTGCCCGGTTACCGTCAGATACGCATGCAGAACACGACCTACCGGGGCATGCCCGCCGCGATCTGGGAGTTCACCTGGCAGGGCAGGGCCCGCCAGTTCCGTGCTCAGGATCTCGGGTTCGGAAAGCCCGGCGAGAAGGAGTACGCGATGTACCTCTCGGCACCGAGCACGGACTGGGAGCGCCACAAGGACGTGTTCGTCCGCGTACGGGAAGGGTTCCGGCTCGGCTCGGACGCACAGTAGGGGCGGGCAGCTCTCGCTTTCCGTACGCGGCGCGGGCACCTTGTCCTGGCCTTTCGCGGTCCGCAGCGGTCCGCGGCGGGCCACTGCGGACCCGCGCTGTCCCGGGCGCAGCGTGCGCCTCACTATGGAGGGCATGGGTCAAGACCTTGCGCGGTGGTCCTGGAAAACGGGAGCCGGCGTGAACTTTTCCGCCGGGTCGGTCATCGGACTGTGTACGGCACGAGAGAGTCGAGCGAGGGCGTCGGCTTCGGCTCTTTCGCTTCCGGCGTACGTTGGCGCAGGAATGGATCAGGGAGTGACGGTAGTGAGGGAACAACAGCGGTACGCGGCGCCGGGAACCGGACGTTCCGACGAGCCCGTGCACACCAGGCGGCGCGTCGGCAGCGGCACACGCCTCGCGGCGGTCGTCGCGGTGGGGCTGGCCGCTGCCATGCTGTCCGGGTGCGGCAAGGAGGGCGCCGAGGATCCCTCAGCGCCCAAGAAGGTGGCCGGAGAAGCGGCGCCCGCGCCCGGTGACTCCCCCGGGGACAAGGCGAAGAAGGGGAGCGACTCGCCCTCGTCGTCCTCGCGTGAACGTGACGGTAAGGCCAAGGACGACAAGGCGCCGCCCGCTTCGTCGGGAGACAAGGAGCAGGGCTCCTCCGGCGGCTCGTCCGGCGCTTCCGGCTCCTCAGGGGGTGCGGGGGGCTCCGATCCCGGAACACCCAACTCCGGTTCGTGTAAGACCTCTGAGCTGGGGTTCAGCACCTCGAACGGTATGGCCGAGGGCAGCCTTCTGGTGAACCTCAAGAACACCGGCTCCGCCACCTGCACACTCAAGGGCTACCCCGGGGCCGACCTCAGGGGCGAGGGCGGCTCCCTCAACGCCGAGCGCCGCAGTGACACGACTCCGCTGGTCAGCCTCACGCCCGGCGAGTCGACCCGCTTCACCCTCAACTACCCGCCGAACGACTCCGGCGGCAGCGGTGTGACCATGACCAGCCTCGTGGTCACACCGCCCAACGAGACCCAGTCGCAGACCCTGCCGGTCAGCGTCAACCTGCCCGTCTCCGACAGCACCACCTCCGGGATCACGGTCGGCCCCGTCGGCACCGGCAAGTGAGCCCGGTGCGTGCGGCTCCGGGGCAACCGGCTCCCGGTCAGGCGACTCCGGGGCGAGTGAGCCCCGTGCGGGGGAGCCGGGGTGAGTGAGCCGGGGCGAGTCCCCCCGGCGGGCGAGCACATCGGGGGGCGGGCAGTCAGGCTGCCGCCGCCAGGTGGAGGAGTACCGGCCCTGCGGGAATCATCCAGGGGCCCGGGTCGTCACAGCTGTGGTCGTCGGAGCTGGGGCCGATCCGAGAAGGTGCCCTTTCTCCGCTCCCCGCCTCCTCGTTGTTCTTCTTCAAGAAGGTGAGGAGTTGGGTAGTGGCGGCGGCAAGAGCGCCGAGGCCACCGAAGAAAGTGCCGAGGGCTTGAAGAAGTTCGAGAAACATCGCGCTCGCCTCCCCGCGCACGGGCCGGGCGCGCATTCTGTGATTCACAGTGTCAGGAGAACGGTCTCCCGGGCGGAGAAACTGAAGGATCCGGCCCTTCCAGCAGCTTCCCGCCGCTTGCAGCTTGCGTCACCCCGTACGGGGCTCGCGATGATCCAGCCAGTGGTGGAAAAGAGCACGGTTTCCTCCTCTCCTTTTCTCCGCAGAAGATATGAGAGCGTCCTACTTTAGCGGCAGCGCACCCGCCCGGTACAGAACCCGATCCGTTTCGGCGTCGTAATCCGGTCACATGGGCCGACCTCCTCTGCTCAAGAGGCAGAAACGCGCTGCGCGTTGCCCAACTGCCGTGCCGTGCCGAGGAGTTGGTGGCTGAGCCAGTCGGTGATCTGCGTCAGCAGGTCGGGGTCGACAGGTTCGCGTAGCAGTCGGCGGTACGAGCGCATCGAGTGCTGCCCGGGGTCGCGGCGCAGCAGGTGGGTGAGGTGGGGAATGCGGTGCACCTCGGCCTCGCCGGGCACCAGGCGGCGGATCTCCGCGAGGTCGCCGGGGTCGACCTGAATGTCCTTGTCCCCGGTGAGCGCCAGTACGGGTACCCGTACGGCCGCCAGGTCCTTGCGGGTGTCATGGCGGAACATCTCCCGTGTCCACCGGGCGTTCATCGCTATCCCGGCGACGCGGGCGACGTCCGTTGTGGTGCTCTTGATGCGGGCGATCTGCCGGTTGCCCAGCGCGCGCAGGGCAGGGAGCAGCAGCCGCAAGGGGGCGGGGAGGCCGCGTGCGAGCGAACGGGCCTGCCAGCGGAGGGCTTCCTCGCCGCCCCGCGCGTACCCGGCCAGCAGCACCAGCGCCGTGACGTCCGGCAGCGCGCCGAGGGACATGGCGTGAAGTGCGCCCTCGCTGTGGCCGATGACGCCGATGGCGTCAGCGCGTACGCAGGGTTGCGCGGCGAGGGCCCGTACCGCGGCGGCGGCATCGTTACGGTTGTCGGTGAAGCCGGTTGCCCGCCAGTCGCCCGGGGTCCCGCCCGTGCCACGCCGGTCGTACCGCAGCACGGCGATCCCCGCCGCGGCCAGGGCCGTGGCCAGCGGCTCAGCCAGGTTCATGCGGACCTTGGCGGTGTTGCCCTCGCGGTCCAGCGGTCCGGAACCGTGCAGCAGCAGGACGGCCGGATGCGGGCCGGGGCCGGCGGGCAGCGTCAGCGTTCCGGTCAGGGCTACCGCGTCGTCCGCGATGACCGCCATGTCGATGTCCCGCACTTTTCCACCCCTCAAGATTCCCCACCAGTCAAGGCTCTCCGCTGGTCAAGGCTCTCCGCCCGGCAGGGTTTTCCACCCGCCGGGACCTTCCGCCCACCAGGGTTCTCCGCCCACCAGGGTTCTCCGCCCACCAGAGTTTTCCACCCACGGGTTCTCAACTCCGAGAACGTTATCAGGTGTGAGATCGTAGGGTTATGACGACCGTGAATCTTCTGCTGCACCCCGTACGGCTGCGGATCCTCCAGACGCTGGTCGGCTCCGAGCCACTGACCACCACACAGCTGCGCGAGCGCCTCCCCGACATCGCGCCGGCGACGATGTACCGGCACATCGCCACGCTCGCCAAGGCGGATGTACTGGAGGTGGTGAGCGAGCGACGGGTGCGGGGCACGGTGGAGCGCAGCTACCAGGTGCGCCAGGGCGAGGCGCTGGTCGGCGAGGACGAGCGGGCGGCGATGACGCTTGAGGATCACCGGCAGGCGTTCACCGCGTTCTCCGGGGCGCTGATGGGCGACTTCGACCGCTACCTCGCCCGCGACGATGCCGCGCCCGCTACGGAAGGTGTGGTCTACCGGCAGGGCGCCGTGTGGCTGACCCGTGAGGAATTCGACGCGCTGGTCGAGGAGTTCCAGACGGCGGTCACCGCACGTGCCCACACCACCCCTGGGGACGGTCGCTCTCGCCACATGGTCAGCTTCGTGGTGGTGCCGGATGAGTTGGGAGGGGTTCAGGAGGGCGAGGAGCCCGATGCTGACGGACAGGGGGACGGAGGCGGGGACGGGGATGGGGGTGGTGACGGGGGCGCGGTTGCCGGTGCCGAGGCGGGTGCCGATGCCTGGGCGGGCGCGGATGATGGTGTGGGCGGCCGTACTGGAGAGGGGGGCGGCCGGGCTGCGGGCTGAGCCGCTCGCCCACTCTCGTGCACTCTCGCGCGGCTCGTCGCGGGAACCGGTGAACAGGCCGATGAGTTCCGGCCGGGAACGTGGTCTGTACGTATGCATCGGGTCGTATGTAGCCGGATGCGCGCATCGAGACATACGCAACCGGATGTACGCATCAAGACGTATGCAGTCAGATGTGCGCATCGAGAGGTATGCAAAGGGATGCACGCACATCGGGATGTACGCGTCGGGACGTAGGACATCGGGCTGTGACCACACTTCGGAGGATGGCCATGAGGAAGATCACCGCAGGACTGTTCATCTCGCTCGACGGGGTCGTGGAGGCGCCCGACCAGTGGCACTTCCCGTACTTCAACGAGGAGATGGGCGCCGCCGTCGCCCAGAGCCTGGGGGCAGCCGACACCCTGCTCATCGGGCGCAAGACCTACGACAGCTTCGCCGGGGCATGGCCCGAGCGGGAGGGTGAGGGCGGCGAGGACGCGGGGTTCGCCAAGGCGCTCGGGGACGCGCGCAAGATCGTGGTGACCCGCCAGAAGCTGGAGTTCACATGGCGGAACTCCGAACTGCTGGACGGTGACCTCGTCGACGCCGTCACCGCGCTGAAGAACGAGCCGGGCGGCGACATCGCGATAAGTGGCTCGGTCTCCGTCGTACGCCAGCTGCTGGCGGCGGGCCTGCTGGACGAGTTGGGGCTCCTCGTGCACCCCATCGCCGTCCGCAAGGGCATGCGGCTGTTCGAGGAGGGGGAGTCCTCGATTCCGCTGACGCTGGTCTCGTCCGAGACGTTCAGGACCGGCGTGCTGAACCTCGTCTACGCTCCGGCAGCCGAGTCGTCCGACGGCGCGGGGGACGACGACGCCGGTCAGGCCGCTGGTGAGGACGAGGCGAGGGTTCACCTGTCCGATTCGTAGGGGCAACGGGGCAACGGGGCAACGGGGCAACGGGGCGGGGGCAGCGAGGGCACCAGGGGCAGGGTCAGCCGGGCCGGTGTGTGCCCCGGCGCCAGACGCCGACGAGGGCGCGTGTGGCGTGGATGTGCCGGGTCGGGTCGCCCTCGACGAGGAGCAGGTCGGCCCGGAGTCCCGGGGCGATGCGGCCTCTGTCGTCGAGGGCGAAGTGCCGGGCGGGCAGGCTGGTGGCGGCGGTCAGCGCCTCGGCCGGGGTGAGCCCGGCGAGGACGAGCAGTTCCAGCTCGCGGTGCAGGCCCTCGCCGTGCTGCGGGGTGAACGGGGTCGCGTCCGTACCGGCGAGCAGCGGCACACCTGCGCGGTGCAGCGCTCCCGCAACGTACAGGGCATGCGCGAGCCGTTCAGGGCGATCGCCGCTGACGGCCTCGACGTACGCGAGCGTGCTGACCACGAAGGTGCCCTGCAACGCGATCCGGGTGACGAGCGCTTCGGTGTACGGGTCGCCGGGTGCCGTGTCGCTCCAGACGTGGGCGATCCCGTCGGCGCCCGCGTCGAGTGCGGCCACGGTGTCCCGTGCGGTGGCCACGTGCGCGAGGGTGCGCAGCCCGGCGGTACGGGCGGCGTTCACCAGTGCCGCCGCCGTGTCAGGATCGAGCACGGGTACGGGGGCCCCGGTCATGGCCCCGTCGTCCACCACGAACTTCAGATAGTCGCTGCCCTCGGCCACCCGCGCCGCCACGAACTCCTCGGCCTCCTCCGGGCCGGAGATCGTCGCGAAGGGCCCAGCGGCGTCCTCGGGGTTGGCGAGCATCGGGGCCACGGCGGCCATGACACCGGACGGATGACCGCCGGGAGGCGTGGCGAGCACGCCGGCACTACGGAGATCGGCCACGTCGTCACGCTCCGCCGCGAGCGCCCGTTGCCTGGCGAGATTGGACGGCAGGCAGAACATGTCGAGCTCAGTGGTCACACCGAAGCGGAGAGCTTGCGCGAGGCTCCCGTCGAACACGTGGGTGTGCGCGTCGATCAGCCCGGGGAGCAACGTCCGTCCTGTGCCGTCGACTTCGACTTCGACTTCGATGTCGGATCCGGATCCGGCTCCGGCTCCGGGATCGGCTCCGGCTCCGGCTCCGAGTTCGGGACCGGGTCCGGGTCCGTCGAATCCGGGCCCGGACCCGGATTCGACGGACCCGGGATCGGCGATGTGGGCGCCGTCGATCAGGACATCGGCACACGGGATCGTCCGTAATCCGTCGAACACGCGGACGCCGCGAATGAGAGTGCGCATGGTTCCCCCAGTGCTTCGCTCGGGTTAGTACGCCGGGAGATAGTACTCCGGCTTACTATCTCCCGGCGAATAGAATCCGGCCATGGGTGAGAGCGAACGCAGCGCGACCGAACGTACGACGGGTGAGGCGGCCGAAGGGGGGTCGGCGGACGCGGTGTTCGCCGACTGGCAGCGCGAGCGGCCTGACCTGGACGTCACCGCGCTCGCGACGATCGGGCGGCTGGCTTTCGTCGCCGAGAACATCGTCGCTCCCGCCGGTGAGCGCGCGGTCGGTCGGCAAGGTATCGGCAAGGGCGACTTCGACGTACTGGCCACCCTGCGGCGCACCGGCGAGCCGTACAGTCTCAGCCCCTCGGCTCTGTCCGCCGCGCTGATGATGTCGCGCGCCGGCATGACCAAGAGGCTCGACCGCCTGGAGAGAACCGGTCTGGTGCGGCGCGCTCTCGACACCGCCGACCGGCGCAGCTTCCGCATCACGCTGACCGAGGAAGGGCTGCGCGTCGCGGATGCCGCGGTCGGCGAACTCGCCACCGTACTCATGGAGTTGGTCGCCCCGCTCACCCGCGAGGAACGCGAGGGCCTCGACCGGGGGCTACGCGCCCTGCTGCGCGCGAACGGCGGTGGCGACGCGGGGCAGGGCGGCCCGAGCTGACCTCGGCACGGACCGTGGGGGCACGCGCACACATGTACTGCCGCGTGCCCGACCATCCCCGCACAACCGCCCCGCCCCACCGCTTCCGGAGGGGGTATACGCCTCAACCCGCCCGGCCCGCACGCGTGTTGGAGGCGCTGGAACGGTGAGTCGGTAGGGCAGGGAGGTGTTCCACGGCTGATCCCGGCGGCGGGCGTGGGTTCGGCGCCCGCTTCTTACGGATGCTGCTCCGTACGCTCGCCGTACTTGCCGCCTTCGCCGGCATGGTCCTGTTCGCCGCGGTGCTCTCCCGGCTGACGCTGGAGCCGGCGACGGCCGCCGAGTCCCTCACCCACACCAACCTGCGCCCCGGCGACTCCGTCCGCGCCTACCTGGAGCACTCCGACCGGGGCCAGGCGCTGCGGCAACTCGGCGGCAACATCGCGTTGGGCGTGCCCTTCGGCATCCTGCTGCCCGTGATGTTCCCGCCTGTACGGGGCGCACTGCGAGTGACGCTGTGCGTGGTGTTCGTGATGCTGGCCGTCGAACTCGTCCAGGGCACACTGGTGACCGGACGCGCCTTCGACATCGATGATGTACTCCTCAACGCCATCGGCGCGCTCGCCGGTCACCTGCTGCTCGGCCGCCGACTCGGCCGGACGGTTCACCCCAAGCCGGCCTGACTGTCAAGGAGTTGGAGGGCAACCATGACAACGCCCGCAGCGCACGTGCCGCACGAACCCCTCGCTTCCACGCCGCAGCCTTCACAGTCGCCCTCGCAGGCACAGGAGGGGCAGCCACCTTCCAGGGAGCGGGCGGCGGCCCGACGGAGTGCGGTTCCCGCCGAGCGGGGGCGACTTGCCATCGCGGACGGGGTCGTGGAGAAGATCGCGGGCCTGGCCGCCCGCGAGGTCCCCGGCGTGTATGCGCTCGGCGGGCAGTTCGCGCGCACCCTCGGAGCCGTACGCGAACGCGTGCCCGGCAGGCGGCAACCCGATGTCACCCAAGGCGTAAAGGTCGAGGTCGGGGAGCGCCAGGCCGCGGCCGACCTGAACGTGGTCGTCGAGTACGGCCTCCCCATCGCCGACATCGCCGCCCGCACCCGCGCGAACGTCATCGAAGCGGTCGAGCGCATGACCGGACTCGAAGTTGTCGAGGTGAACATCGCCGTCACCGATGTCCACCTGCCGGACGAGGACCCGGACCAGGACCCCGATCCGGAGAACCCTTCCGGGGCTCGTGTCCGCTAGGCGGATGCGGTGCGCGTGCCGCGTGCTGTGTGCCGCGCGCGGCTGTGTCCGGTGTCCCGTATCCGGTGTGCGGTATACCGTCGCCCGGCTCCAGTCGCCCGGCTTCAATCGTTCGTAGCCCGTAGCCCGTAGCCCGTAGCCCGTAGCCCGTAGCCCGTAGCCCGTAGCCCGTAGTCGGCACCCAACGACTGCCAACGCCCGGCCCGGGCACGCACATTGGCTCCGACAGACCGTATACAGTCGCCGGTCGCCGGTCGCCGGTCGCCCCCAGCCGTCAGCTCGCTCCCCAGCCCCCAGCCCTTAACCCGAAGCACGAAGCTCGAAGCGCCCTCGCTCCATAAAAAGGGAGAAGCGCCCTCACTCCATAGGAAGGGAGGTGACGGGTGGGTCGCGGAGTTCGATGTTGTCCGGGTTGATGCGGGCCTCGCGGGCGAGCGCTTCCAGGGCCTGGGCGCGCTGCTCGGGTGGGGTGCTGGTGTCGATGTGGGCGCCGAGCCATGCGCCGGTGTCGCGGCGGTAGGCGAGTTGGTGGGCTGTGCTGACTTCCAAGGTGCCGGTCTCTTCGACAGCGAAGCTCGTTCCCAGGACCGACTCGGCGGTCAGCGCGGTGCAGGCGTCCATGAACGCCGGGCTGGGGCGGCCCGCTTCGCCGCTGTAGAAGAGCACCTGGATCGCGTCGGGCGCGTGTGGCGAAGGTTCCGCGCAGAGCCGCGCCTCGCGCAGCGTTGCCAGCGTCGACGGCAGCTTCTCGGCGGGGCCGCGCAATACCACGGCTACTGCTCCTCTTGCGTCCATGAAGGGGAGGTTAGCCGCGCGATCAGCGGTTCCCCGGAGGGCTCTCGCGCACCACTGGGATGGAGGAACAGGCCCCTCGTGAGGCGGGGAGGGCTCTTGTCCGCGCCTCCGCTCCAGTCGCGAGGTTCGGGACCCCGGGCCTACGAGGTCAACCGCTCACGTGCGCGGTGACCAGGGTGGGCCGGTCGGCGGCCACGTTCTCGGGCCGGCTGGTCTCGGCCCACACCGCGTCGAGGGAGAGGCCGAGGACATCGGCGATCGCCGCGATGGTCGGGAAGGCGGGGGTGGCCACCCGGCCCGACTCGATCTTCCGGAGGGTCTCCGGTGAGACACGTGCGGCGAGCGCGACATCGAGCATCGAGCGCTCTCCTCTGGCCCGGCGCAGAAGGGCGCCGAGGCGCTGTCCACGTTCGAGCTCTGCGGGAGTGAGCGGCAACCTGACCATGGCCGCGATTCTAGTACCGGTATAGTAATGCCGGTATAGTTATTGGTTGCTGAGAAGGACGCCGCGTGATCGAGATTCTGAACCACCCCACCCTGCAGGCCCGGGCCAAGGACACCGGCGCCCTGGTCGCCGACATCCTGCAGACGCTGAAGAACCGCAGCACGGTCGGCACGAACCTGCTGGACATCGACCGGTGGGCCAAGTCCATGATCGTCGAGGCCGGAGCGCAGTCCTGTTACGTCGACTACGAGCCCTCGTTCGGACGCGGCCCGTTCGGCCACTACATCTGCACGGCCGTCAACGACGCCGTGCTCCACGGGCGCCCTTACGACTACGCGCTCGCCGACGGCGATCTGCTGACACTCGACCTCGCCGTCTCCCGAGCCGGGGTCGCCGCGGACGCTGCCCTCAGCTTCCTCGTGGGTGAAGCGCGTGACCCGGAGAGCGTCGCGATGATCAGTACAACCGAACGCGCGCTGGCCGCAGGGATCGCCGCCGCCAGGCCCGGGGCCCGCATCGGTGACATCTCCCATGCCATCGGCACCGTCCTCAGCGCGGCGGGGTATCCGATCAACACCCAGTTCGGAGGTCATGGCATCGGATCAACGATGCACCAGGACCCGCACGTTGCGAACACCGGACGCCCCGGCCGTGGCTACAAGCTGCGCCCCGGGCTGCTGCTGGCACTGGAGCCGTGGGTCATGGCGGACACCGCCGAACTCGTCACGGATCCCGACGGATGGACGCTCCGCAGCGCGACAGGCTGCCGGACGGCACACAGCGAGCACACGATCGCCATCACCGACGACGGAGCCGAAATCCTCACCCTGCCGAAGGCATCCTGACGCGCCGAAGAGGCACTGAACGTGCCGGAGGGGCACTGACTCCCGGCCCCGGACACCGTCCCGACGCCGGCCCAGGACACTGACTCCGGACACGGCCCCGGCCCGGCCCCGGACACCGTCCCGGCATCGCTCGGCCTTCCCTCGCCGTCGACGAGGGAAGGCCGGTCGGTCAGGCGTGGCGTCGAACGGCGATGACCGTGTCGGTGGCGGTGGCCGTCTGTCCGCCCGGGCCGACCGCCTCGCGCTGGGGCCGCTCCAGGCGTTCGGGCGTCCAGCCTGCGGGGTCCAGGCCGAGGCTCTCGTAGATGTCCTGGGGACTGGGGAAGTGGGTGTCGGGGTCACGGTTCCAGGACCAGGGGAGCACCGAGCCGTGGTCCACGATGAGCAGGAGCCCGCCCCGCGTGAGGGCGTGCGCTGCCTGGCGCAGAACACGGGCGCGGGGCAGGGCGTAGGGAGTGTGGAAGTACTGCGCGGAGACGAGATCGAACTCCCCGGCGGGGAAGCTGACACCCAGGTCGTGCCGCTCGGTGGTGACGCGGTGCGCGACACCGGCTTCGGCGGCTTGCCGTGCGGTGCGCGCCAGCGCGTTCGCCGCGATGTCGGTCGCCGTGACCCGCCAGCCCTTGCCGGCCAGGTACACGGTGTCGCCCCCTGCGCCGCAGCCGAGGTCCAGCGCGGTGCCCGGCGTCAGCGAGGCGGCGGTGTCGGCGAGCAGCGGGTTGGGCCTGCCCTTGCCCGGACCTGCCTGGTCGCTGTAGCGCTTCTCCCAGAACCGTGCGGCTTCCTCGGCGGTATGCGGCTCGGCGCCGTGCGCAGCCGCGTCGTGCGCAGTGGCGTGGGGCTCAGTGGCGTGAGGCTCGGTTGCCTGGTCGGCGGCGACGTGGTCGTTCATGGCGTGGGCTCCGTTCAAAGAGTGCGCTGTCCCTGATGCCGGGAGAGTGGAGCCGGAGCCACGCGGGTTGCAAGGAATCATGCCGATTCAGCAAGATGGGCGCATGGGCGAACTCGACGACGTACTGGCATCGGTAGGCCCCCGGCTGCGGGAGCTGCGCCGCACGCGCGGCAGCACGCTGGCCGACCTGGCCGAGGCCACGGGCATCTCGGAGAGCACGCTCTCCCGGCTGGAGGGCGGCGGGCGCAAGCCCAACCTGGAGCTGCTGCTCCCGCTCGCGCAGTTCTACGGTGTTCCGCTGGACGAACTGGTCGGTGCACCGCAGACCGGTGATCCCCGCGTGCATCTGCGGCCGGTCAGCCGCGACGGCATGACGTTCGTGCCGCTCACGCGCCGCCCCGGTGGCCTGCACGCCCACAAACTCGTCATCGGCCCCCGCGCGGGCGAGCCCGAGTTGAAGACGCACGAGGGGTACGAGTGGCTCTACGTTCTCAACGGCCGCCTGCGTCTTCTGCTGGGCGAACGCGACCTGCTGCTGGTCCCCGGTGAGGTGGCGGAGTTCGACACCCACGTACCGCACTGGCTCGGTCCTGAGGGCGACCGGCCGGTGGAACTCCTGATCATCTTCGGAAAGCAGGGCGAACGCGCCCACCTGCGCGCCCACCCCGACTGACCTGTGGGCCCGCCGGCCCGTCGCCTACCGCCCGTGCCCCGGAGCAACGCCTGTCGCGCCGAGCAGTGCCCATCGAGGAGCAACGCCCCACGGGCGGAGCAACGCCCGCCGCTCACAGCGCCCGTCGCTCAGAGCGTGCCGAGCTTCATCAGGAACAGCAGGGCGAGCAGCTGGATAGCGGAGGCGCCGAGCGCCTTGGGCCAGGGCAGGTCGTGTGAACGGCTGACCATGGACGTGAACAGGACACCGGCGACGAGCCATGTGGCCCAGCCGAGGATCTGGACCAGCGGAGCGTTCCCGCCGAGGAAGAGGGCGAAGAGCAGCCGGGGCGCGTCCGTGAGCGACATGATCAGCATCGCGAGGCCCACGGTGGGCTGCCACGCACCGTTGCCGCCGAACTGGCGGGCGAGGGTGTGGGTGACGGCGCCGAGGATGAGACCCGCGATGACGACGGCGACACCTGTGGTGAGCACGTACGGGATGGCCTGCGAGATCGTCGTGTTGATGACGTCCTCACGGGCCTTGTCGAGGCCGAAGACCGCGAGCAGACCGTAGAGGAACGTGACGATCAGCGCGGGGCCCCACATCGGGTAGTCGCGCATCTGGAAGAACGTGGGGTTGGGCCGCAGAACGATCCCGCTCAGCAGTTCCTTCCACGGGAGCCGCGGCCCCGAGGGCGGCGGCGGGGCGTCGCCCGCCCCGTAGGTCCCGCCGCCGTTGTACCCGCCGGCGTCCTGACCGTACGGGTCCTGCACGCTGAACGACTGGGTGTTCCCAGGGTTGTTGGCGTACGGGTCGTGCGGAGGCGCCCCGTACGGCGGAGGTGCGCCGTACGGCTGCGGGGGCGGATCGCCGAAGTATTCGGGTTCGCCCGGCCCGCCCTGTCCACCCGGTCCGCCAGGCCCGCCGCCCTGCCAGGGCCCGCGGCCCTGCGGTGGGGGCTGCTGTGGGTAGGGAGAGCCCTGGGGGTGCTGCGGGAATTGCCCATGCTGCTGCGCGCCCCGGGAGTCCCGGCCGCGTCCGCTCCTGAAACCAGCCACGTAATCGAACGTACCGCGTTCGGCTGACCTCGGTGCCACAGCAAGGTGAGATGGCCGGACATCGCTGCTGACCTGTGACATCCCCTAGGGGAACCCGGTGGTACGAACCCCCTTACGGGGTGGTGCCCGCACCACCCTAGCGGCCCGGCGCGGCTCAGCCGCGGGCGAGGGTGGGCCTCTGCCGCGTGCGGGGGACCTCTGCCGTGGGCGAGGGCGGACCTCAGCCGTGGGGAAGGCGGACGGCGAAGGTGACGACGGAGCCGTTGCCGCTGCCACTGCCGTTGTCGCCGGCGCGTACGACCGAGAGCCTGTCGGTGACCAGCTTGGCCAGCCACAGGCCGCGCCCTGTGGGTGCGCCGTCGAGGCCGGGGAGCAGTTCGGGGATGACGTCCTCGGAGAAGCCGGGCCCCTCGTCGGCGACCTGGCACTCCAACTCGTCCCCGATGTGCCGCAGAAGGAGCTGCCCGCTGCCGCCCGCGTGCTCGACGGCGTTGGTGGCCACGGCGTCCACGGCGACCACGAATTCACCCCTTCGTGGCTCGCAGAGCCCTGCCCAGGCGGCGCACGTCTCGACCTCGATCCGTACCCGGGGCAGGTCTCTGAGCGTGAAGCGGAGACGGCAGAGGAGTTCGGGAGTCAGCATCCGGTTCCCTCCTCGACGACGAGGGCGAGCGAGCGGACGGAACCGGCGCCGAGCCGGTGCAGGACGCGTGCCTGTACGGACGTACATCGCACGGTGGTGGGAGAGGAGACGGACGCGCTCAGCCGCAGCAGGTCGGCTGCGCAGCCGGCGCCGAGGAAGTGCAGCGAGGCGAGGTCGATGTTCAGCGGCTGTCCCGGGGTGGTGCGGCCGAGCGTGGTCTGCAGGGCCCGCAGGAATTCGTCCTGGGTGGCGATGTCGGCCTCACCGGTCAACCGGACGCCCGCGCCGTTCCCGCCATGGTGGTGCACGGCGCGCAGGGCGCCGACGGCGGCGAGAAGGTTGACGGGATGCGTGCGGTGCATCTCGGTGAGGACCTCGTCCGTGAAGGAGCGGTCGTCGTAGGCGCACAGCTCGCTGTAGGTCCGCCCCGTGAACAGGTGCTGGGCCGAACGCTCGCGCTGCATCACGTCGTTGAGGTTGGTACCGAGGTCATCGACCCACGCCATGTCGATGTAGGCGCGCATCGCGGTGTAGCCCTCGCGGACGGCGAGGGCGGACTCCTCGGCCAGCCGGTCCCACTGCCTGGCCGCCGTGAAGCCATGGTGGGGAGCGATGAGGGCTCGCATGCTGCTCAGCCCTAACTGTCCGCGCCGCCACGCCGCCTCCAGCGCGGGTGTGTGGCCGTCGATCCGGTCGAGCAACTCCTCCTCCGTCACGCTGGGATGGAGGATGACCAGCACCTTCTCGCTGAGCGCGAGGCCCTGCCTGACGAACGCGCTCACCACGTCCCACTGGCCGCAGTCGCTGCCGTACGCGGCGAACCCGTGCTGGCCGGGGCGGAAGCGCTGCACGGGGATCGTCCGGATGTCGGCCGTCGCCCAGCGTTCCGCGCCGCTGGTACTCATCGCGTGGCCTCCTCGGGGTCCCCGCATCGCTGCGCTCAGTTCACCTACCGGCTGTCCACCGGTTGCGTGCTGCTGTCCGCAGCCGCGTAGCTTCTGCTGCCGCATATCTTCCGCTTCGCGCTTAGGAGGCTAGGACGGGTGTGGGGCGATGGGTATACCGCGACGGTGGATTGACTCGTGTGGTGCATCAAGTGATCGCATTTGACCACGAGTTGCGGGAAAACACGCAATGGCCGGTCCCACATGATGTGGGACCGGCCATTAGGCGGTTTGCGGCAGTCGGTTTACGGCTACTTCGCGGGTTCCGGTTCGGGTTCCTTCGCGGCTTCGCCGTCGTCCGCGGGGTCGGCCGGGACCTTCACGGAGTCAAGCAGCAGCTGGGCCACGTCCACGACCTGGAGGTTCTCCTTCGCCTTGCCGTCGTTCTTCTTGCCGTTGACGGAGTCGGTGAGCATGACGAGGCAGAAGGGGCAGGCGGTGGAGACGATGTCGGGGTTGAGCGAGAGTGCCTCGTCCACGCGCTCGTTGTTGACGCGCTTGCCGATGCGCTCCTCCATCCACATCCGGGCACCGCCGGCGCCGCAGCAGAAGCCGCGTTCCTTGTGCCGGTGCATCTCCTCGCTCCGCAGCCCCGGGACGCGCCCGATGATCTCGCGCGGGGGCGTGTAGACCTTGTTGTGCCGTCCCAGGTAGCACGGGTCGTGGTACGTGATCAGACCCTCGACCGGCGTGACGGGCACCAGCCTGCCCTCGTCGATCAGGTGCTGGAGCAGCTGGGTGTGGTGGATGACCTCGAACTCCCCGCCGAGCTGCGGATATTCGTTGGCGAGGGTGTTGAAGCAGTGCGGACAGGTCGCCACGATCTTCTTCGAAGCCTTCGGCTTCTTCGTGGCCGGGTCCACCGCGCCGTCCTCGCCGAGGGACTCACCGAAAGCGGCGTTCAGCGTGGTGACGTTCTCCTCGCCGAGCTGCTGGAAGAGGAACTCGTTCCCCAGCCGCCTGGCCGAGTCGCCGGTGCACTTCTCGTCCCCGCCCATGATCGCGAACTTGACGCCCGCGATGTGCAGCAGTTCGGCGAATGCCTTGGTGGTCTTCTTCGCGCGGTCCTCCAGGGCTCCCGCACAGCCGACCCAGTACAGGTACTCGACCTCGGTCAGGTCCTCGACGGTCTTGCCGACGATCGGCACCTCGAAGTCGACCTCCTTGGTCCACTCCAGCCGCTGCTTCTTGGCCAGGCCCCAGGGGTTGCCCTTCTTCTCCAGGTTCTTGAGCATCGTCCCCGCCTCGCTGGGGAACGCGCTCTCGATCATCACCTGGTAGCGGCGCATGTCCACGATGTGGTCGACGTGCTCGATGTCGACCGGGCACTGCTCCACGCACGCGCCGCAGGTGGTGCACGACCACAGCACGTCAGGATCGATCACACCACCCTCCTCCGCCGTCCCGATCAACGGCCGCTCCGCCTCGTCAAGCGCCGACTGCGGTACGTCCTTGAGCTGCTCGGCTGTGGCCTTCTCCTCGCCCTCCATCGTCTTGCCGCCCCCGGCCAGCAGATACGGGGCCTTGGCATGCGCGTGATCGCGCAACGACATGATCAGAAGCTTCGGGGACAGCGGCTTGCCCGTGTTCCACGCGGGACACTGCGACTGGCAGCGCCCGCACTCCGTACAGGTGGAGAAGTCGAGGATGCCCTTCCAGGAGAAGTCCTCGACCTGCGAGACCCCGAACCTGACCTCTTCCGCGTTCTCGTCGTCGTCCAGCGCCGTCTCGAAGTCGATCTCCTTGCCGCCCGAGACCATCGGCTTCAGCTCACCCAGGGCCGTACCGCCCCGGGCATCGCGCTTGAACCAGATGTTCGGAAAGGCCAGGAACCGGTGCCAGGCGACACCCATGTTGGTGTTCAGCGAGACCGTGATGACCCAGATCAGGGTCGTGCCCAGCTTCACCATCGCGGCGAGGTAGGTGAGCGTCTGCAGCGTGCCCAGGTCCAGCCCGTTGAAGGCCGCGACCAGCGGATACGACACGAAGTACGCCGGCTCGTAACTGCCCACATGGTGCAGCGCGCCCTCCAGGCCGCGCAGCATCAGGATGGCCAGCCCGATCACGAAGATCACGTACTCGACGAAGTACGCCTGCCACGCCTTGGACCCCGCGAAGCGTGACTTACGCCCCGCGCGCGAGGGCAGGCTCAGCAGCCGGATCACCATCAGCACGGCGATGCCCAGCACGGTCGCCGCACCGATGAACTCGATGTACATCTCGTACGGCAGCCAGCCGCCGATGACAGGCAGCGTCCAGTCCGCCTTGAAGAGCTGGCCGTACGCGGTGAGGATCGTGGGCGGCAACGTCAGAAAGCCCACCGCGACGAACCAGTGGGCGACGCCGACGACGGCCCACCTGTTCATCCTCGTATGGCCGAGGAACTCCTTGATCAGCGTCGCGGTGCGCTGTTTCGGGCTGTCCGTACGCGTGCCCGCGGGAATCGGCTGACCAAGCTTCACGAAGCGATAGATCTGCGCGACGGCGCGGGCGATGAGCGCGGCGCCGATCACGGTGAGCACCAGCGTGACGACGATCGCGGCGAGTTGCATATCGGCTCCTCGGAGTGGGGGTACCACCCGGCCGGAGGCTGGGGGAGGCGGGTTTACTAAGCAGTAACTTAACCAGTCTGTATGAGACTACCCACTCCCCCCACACCCCTGTAC
>NZ_JANCPR020000049.1 GCF_028657195.3 Streptomyces iconiensis | reverse complement strand
CCTGCCGTCTAGTACGCGGCGCCCAGCGAGACGGCGGGCTCGACCAGCGCGCCCGCCGGTTCGGGGAACCCGTCCGGCAGCGGGGTCAGCGCGTGCGCCGGCATCCGCACGTAGTCGGCTGCCCCGCCCTCCAGCCCGTACAGGCCCGTCTCGCGCAGCGCCGGACACATCTGCGGGCGCCCCGCGTGGCAGCGGGGGCAGCTCCCGCACGGCACCATCGTCCTGCCGACGACGAGCGAACCGACGGCGGGCGCACCAGCTCCCGGCCCGCCTCCGGCATACGCGGCCTCGCCCTCACCGCCGTCGGCGTACGCGACCAGCTCGCCGTACCACTCGTGTCCGAACACGTGCGGAAAGGCGATCCTGCCGTCCTGGAGGAACGCCGAGGTGCCGTGCAGGATCTCCAGGTCCGTGCCGCAGATCCCCACGTACCTGGTCCGCACCAGCACCGTGCCCGGCTCCGGCCGGGGCACGGGCACGGTGGCGAGGTCCGTCTGTCCGATGCCGGTGATACGCGCGGCACGCATGGTGCCACCGGGCCAGGTCCCCTGCATCGGACGTTTCCTCCGGTTGGTCATGTACGGCGTACGGTTACCCGTGGATCATGGCATGCGACCCTACGGGGCCACCTCCCGGGTCAGGCGCAGCGTGACCAGCCTGAAGGGCCGCAGCGCCAGCCGTACGGTCCCGTCAGGGGCCGCCTCGACGCTCGTACCGTCCGGGTCCTGAGCCAGGGGCCGCTCCAGCAGGTCGGTCACCGTGACCGTGCCCACCGGGAAGCCCGGGGTCAGCTTCGCCTGGACGCGCGAGCCGAGCGCCTCGTGCAGGCGGACGACGACATCGCCGCTGCCGTCGTCGGCGAGCTTGACGGCGCTGACGGACACCGCCTCGCTGTCGACCGAGACCAGCGGCGCCACCTCTCCCCCAGCGCCCCCGCCTGTGCCGACGCGGCGCTCGGGCAGGTTGACGCGGTGGCCCTCGCGTACGGCGTCGGCGAGGGTGGCGCCGGGCACCAGCGCGTAGCGGAAGCGGTGGAGGCCCTGGTCCGTCTCCGGGTCGGGGAAGCGCGGGGCCCGCAGCAGGGAGAGCCGGACGGTGGTCGTGGTGCCTCCGTCGCCCTCGCGTACGGCGCGGGTCACCTCGTGCCCGTACGTCGAGTCGTTGACGACCGCGGCGCCCCAGCCGGGCTCGGTCAGGTGCACGAACCGGTGGGCGCACGCCTCGAACTTCGCCGCCTCCCAGCTGGTGTTGGTGTGCGTGGGCCTGTTGAGGTGGCCGAACTGCGTCTCGGCCGCGTACCGCTCGGTGTGCAGGTCCAGCGGGAAGGCCGTCTTGAGGAACTTCTCCGTCTCGTGCCAGTCGACCTCCGTCTCCAGGTCGAGCCGCTTCTCGCCGCGCGCCAGGCTCAGCCGCTGGACGGCGCGCGAGTCACCGAAGGCACGGGTGACGCGTACGGTCGCGCGCGCTTCGCTCTCCTCGGTGAGCAGCACCTCCTCGGCCTCGGTCAGGTCGGTGACGACGTTGCGGTAGAAGGCGTCCACGTCCCAGGCGTCCCACATGTTGGGGAAGTCGGGGTGTATCTGGAGGAGGTTGGCCGCGGTGTCAGGGGCCAGGGTCTCGCGCCCGGCCTCCAGGTCGTAGGCGGACACGACCAGGCCGCGCGCGTCGACGGTGACCCGCAGCAGCCCGTTGTCCAGCGCGAACCCGCCCCCGGGCAGCGGCCGTACGGAGACCGGCGCACCCTCGGTGCGCGCGGGCCCCGCCGCCAGCGCCGGGACACCTGAGCGGGCGTGCGGAGCGGAGTTGACCAGCAGTTCGGTGCCCCCGCCCGCACCAGCACCGGCACCGGCACCGGCACCGGAGAGCGCGGCCAGCGCGGCCAGCGCGCCCTCGATGATCTCCTCCAGTTCGGCGGCGACCTCCGCGTACGTACGCTCGGCCTCGCGGTGCACCCAGGCGATGGAGGAGCCGGGCAGGATGTCGTGGAACTGGTGCAGCAGCACCGTCTTCCACAGCCGGTCCAGCCGCTCGTGCGGATAGCCGAAGCCCGCGCGCACAGCTGCCGTCGCGGCCCACAACTCGGCCTCGTACAGCAGGTGTTCGCTGCGCCTGTTGCCCTGCTTGGTCTTCGCCTGGCTGGTGAGGGTCGCGCGGTGCAGCTCCAGGTACAGCTCACCGGCCCATACCGGTGCGGCCTGGTACTCCTCCTGCGCCTTGGCGAAGAAGTCGGCCGGCTTCTCCCACACGACGGTGGCCGAGCCCTCCAGGTTCCGCAGCCGCCGCGCCTTGGCGATCATCTCGCGGGTGGTGCCGCCGCCCCCGTCGCCGAAGCCCGTGGGGGCCAGGGATCGGGTGGCCCGGCCCTTCTCCTTGAAGTTGCGCGCGGCGTGCGCGATCTCGCGGCCCAGCATGGAGCAGTTGTAGGTGTCGACGGGCGGGAAGTGCGTGAAGACGCGGGTGCCGTCGATGCCCTCCCACCAGAAGGTGTGGTGCGGGAAGGAGTTCGTCGCCGACCACGAGATCTTCTGGGTGAGCAGCCACTTCGCGCCCGCCGCCTTGATGATCTGCGGGAGCCCGGCGGCGAAGCCGAAGGTGTCGGGCAGCCACGCCTCGTCGTTCTCGACGCCGAACTCCTCCAGGAAGAAGCGCCTGCCGTGGACGAACTGCCGTGCCATGGCCTCGGAGCCCGGCATGTTGGTGTCCGACTCGACCCACATGCCGCCGGAGGGCACGAACCTGCCCTCGGCGACCGCCTTCTTGACCTTCGCCCAGATCTCCGGCCTGTGCTCCTTGACCCAGGCGAACTGCTGGGCCTGCGACATGGCGAAGACGAACTCCGGCTCGTCCTCCAGCAGCGCCGTCATGTTCGCCGTCGTCCGCGCGACCTTGCGCACGGTCTCGCGCAGCGGCCACAGCCACGCCGAGTCGATGTGCGCGTGCCCCACGGCGCTGATCCGGTGCGCCGTCGGCTCGGCCGGCTTCGCGAGGACACCGGCCAGGCAGGCGCGGGCCGCCGCCGCGCTGCCGCCGATGTCCTGGAGGTCGAGCGCGTCCAGCGCGCTGTCCACGGCGCGCAGGATCTCCCAGCGCCGCCCGCCCTCCACGGGCAGCTCGGCCATCAGCTCGCCGAGCACCTCCAGGTCCTGCACCAGCTCCCACACCTGCGTGTCGAGCACGGCGAGGTCCATACGGGCCAGCGTGTACAGCGGGTCCGTGCCCGCCGTCTCCTTGTCGCCGAGCGTGGTGGGCAGGAAGGGGTGGTAGTCCAGGATGACGGGGTTGGCCGCCGCCTCGATGTGCAGGGTGACCTCCTCGCCTCCGGCCGCGCTGCCGGCCACCCGCACCCACTGGTTGCGCGGGTTGAGGCCCTTCACGGGGGAGCCGTCGGGGCGGTAGACGAGGCCCTCGCACTGGAAGCCCGGCATGTTCTCGTCGAACCCGAGGTCCAGCAGCGCCTCTACGGTGCGCCCCGCCCACTCCTGGGGCACGGTTCCCCGCACCCTGAACCAGGTGGTCCCCCACGGCGGGCCCCACTTGGCGCCGGTCAGCGTGGGCGCGTACTGCGCCGCCAGCCCCTCGGCCACCGGAACGGGCTCGCCGGGAGCCTGCCAGAAGGCGACCTCCAGCGGGACGGACTCGGGGTAGAGCGCGGGCCTGACCCGCTCGTCCAGTACTCGCTTCAGCCGGGCTTCCACGAGGCTGCGGTCGTCATGCATGGGGGTTCTTCTCCTCGGACGTACGGGCTGCTGCGGAACGGACTGACGGGGTACGGGCTGCCGGGGCACCAGCAGCGGCGGAACGGGCCGACGGGGTACGGGAGTCGGGCGGACACACCTCATGAGGGTGCACGATCTCGGTGATGCCGCGTGCGGCGAGGTGCGCGGTGTCCCCCGCGCGAGAGGCGAGCACGGCGGCAGGCCGTACGCCGTCCGCGGCGAGCGCTGCCCACGCCTCGAAGACAGCGCCGCCCGGCGCGCATACGGAACGGTGCGGCGCCGTCGCCTCCTGGGTGTCCTCGCCCGCGTCCACGACCAGCGCGGTCTTACGAGGCTGCGGCGCGGGCCGCCCCCGCCACTCGGCCGCGGCCCGCGCCAGGGCCCCGGCGGCCGGCTTGGGCTCCCGTGCGTTGGTGAGCAGCCCCAGGTCGTACTCCAGCTCAGGGAAGTCGGCCAGCGCCCTGTCCACGTCGTGCGAGCACCACCACGTGACGCCCCACATGTGCTCGCAGTCGGCCGCCGCCGCGACCGTCGCCTCGGTGAACGCCGCGGCGCCCTCGGGCGGAATGTGCGGAGACGGAGCGCCCACCTCCTGCAACCACACGGGGCGTTCGGGGTCGGCCGCCCACGCCTTGGACAGCTCGATCATGTACGCGGCATGCTGCTCCGTCGCGACCCCTGTGGGGCCGTGGCGCTGCGCCGTACCGTTGAACACCCAGGAGTGCACCGCCGTCATGGCGCCCAGGTTCGCCGCCTGCCCCGGGGTGAAGGGGTGCCCGTCCTGGTACCACGCGGCGTCGTATTCGGCGTGCAGGTGTGTCCTCCCCGGCGCCCCCTGCTCGCAGGCCGCGAGCATGCGGCGCAGCCACGCGTCGATCTGGCCCTCCGTCGCCCTGTCCGGATCGGGGTGCGGGCCCGACGAGAACTGGTTGATCTCGTTTCCCAGCGTCATACCGAGGAAGTTGGGCCTGCCGTGCAGCGCGGCTGCGAGCGTACGGATGTACTCCGCCTCGCCCTCGACGACCTCCTCGTCGGTGAACAGGTTGCGCCGGTGCCAGGTCGCCGTCCAGGACGGCAGGAAGTCGAAGCTGGACAGGTGCCCCTGGAGAGCGTCCACGTTCACGTCCAGGCCGCGGTCGGCCGCCGCGTCCGTGAGCTGGACCAGCTGTTCCACGGCCCTGGGCCGGACGAAGGTGCGGTTGGGCTGGAAGACCGGCCACAGGGGGAAGACGCGGATGTGGTCGAGGCCGAGAGCGGCGATGGAGTCCAGGTCGGCCTTGACCTCGTCGAGGTCGAAGTCGAGCCAGTGATGGAACCAGCCGCGGGAGGGGGTGTAGTTGACGCCAAAGCGCATTGTTTTTCCGGGCTCCAGGTACGGGTGTGCGTGTACGGATGTTCTCTCGCCCCCCTGCCCGCCCCTTCCCGCTCCGCGTAGCGGGGACCGCGGCCTCTCATGGCGAGGCAGCGCCGCTTGCGCGTGAAGGGTCCTGCGACGGGCGGCAGAGGGCGACCGGCTCTCAGCCCTTTACGGCGCCCTCTCCCACTCCGCGGAAGAAATACCGCTGAAGGCAGGCGAACATCACAATGAGCGGCAGGACGGCGATCATTGTGCCGGCGGCGATGAGCCGCTGGTTGTTCGAGAAGGTGCCGTGCAGGAAGTTGAGGCCGATGGTGAGCGTGTAATTGGAGTCGTCCGCCAGGACGATGAGCGGCCAGAGGAAATCGTCCCAGGCACCCATGAAGGCGAAGATGGCGACAACGGCGAGTGTTCCCTTGACCGCGGGAAGCCCGATCCTGAAATAACGCTGCCAGACATTGGCCCCGTCCACGATGGCCGCTTCCTCGATCTCCTCGGGAACGTTACGGAACGCGTTGCGCATGAGGAGGACGGACAGCGCTGCCACACATCCGGGGAGCACGACGGCGGTCAGAGTGTTGTGCAGGTCGAGCGAGCGCATGGTGGTGAGCTGCGCGATCATGATGGATTCGGCCGGCACGAGCATGGCGATCAGAAAGACCAGCGCCGCGTACTTGCGCCCCTTGAACTTGAGCCGCGCGAGCGCGTATCCGGCCATCGAGGCACCGATGACGTTGCTGGCGACGTTGGCGAGCGCCACCTTCAGGGAGTTCAGCGCGTAGTCCCATACGGGGATGATCTCGCCGACCTTCTTGTAGTTCTCCAGCGTCGGATGCTCGGGGAGCAGTTTGGGCGGGTCGCTGTAGACGTTCTCCGTCGGGCCCTTGAGTGAGGTGGACAGCTGCCACAGGAACGGGCCGACGCAGATCACGAAGACCAGAAGGAGAAGCAGATAACGCCCGGCTACGGGCCAGCGCCTGGCTCTCATTTCTTGTCCCTCCGTTCGGCGGCGAAGACAGCGAGCAGCAGGATCAGCGTGATCACGAAGAGCACCATGGAGATCGCGGAGGCGTAGCCGACGCGGCCCGACAGGCCGGTTCCCACGCGCTGGACGAGCATGACGAGGGTGGTGTCCTCACCTGCGGGGCCGCCGTCCTGGCCCGCCATGAGGAAGACCTCGGAGAAGACGCGGAAGGCGGCCACGGAGGAGAGCGCGCCGACGAGCACCATGGTGTTGCGTACGCCGGGCACGGTGACGGACCAGAAGCGGCGCAGGGGTCCCGCCCCGTCCACGGAAGCCGCTTCGTACAGCTCCCGCGGGACGTTCCCGAGCGCGGCCATGTAAATGATCATGTAGTAGCCGAGGCCCTTCCAGACCGTGACGAGCATGGCGCTCAGCAGGATCAGCCACTGGTCGCTGAGGAAGGGCACGGCGCCGAAGCCCACGACCTTCAAGACGGCGTTGACCAGGCCGCGTTCGTCCAGCATCCACACCCAGATGAGGCCGACGACGACCACCGAGGCGACGACGGGTGTGTAGAAGGCGGAGCGGAAGAAGGCGATACCGGGGATCTGCTTGTGCACCAGGAGGGCCATCAGCAGCGGGAAGAACACCATGCACGGCACGACGACCAGCACGTACAGGGAACTGTTGCGCAGCCCGATCCAGAACTGCTCGTCCTGGAGCATCTCCTGGAAGTTGGCGAGCCCGACGAACGTACCGGGCGTGAGCGTCCTGGAGTCGGTGAACGCCTTCCAGACGGTGGCGATGAACGGGTAGATGTTGAACGCGAGCGTGATGACGATGCCGGGCAGCAGGAACGCCCACGGACTGTGCGCCATGTGCGTACGGACCCTGCCGGCCCGCCCGCGCCGGACGGCGGCGGGCCGAGCGACATCGGGCGTGGGCGGCGCCGGGACGGTGGCGACTGTGCCGGCCCTGGTGGCTGTGCTGGCCGTGGTCGCTGCGTTGGTTGCGTTGGCTGCGGACTTCATGGGCCGCCTCAGACCTGCTTGAGCAGCTTGTTGGACTCGGCGACGGCGTCGTCCAGTGCCTGCTTGGGGCTCTTCTTGCCGAGGAAGACCTTGGAGGCTTCCTTCTGAAGCACCGTTTTCATGGGGTCGGTCATCACAACGGGCGTGTAATTGACGGCCTTTTCGATGAGCCGCGCCGAGGAGACCCGCACCCGGTCCTCCGGGCTTCCGCTGTTCTTCGTCCAGTACGGCTTGTCCAGCGAGCCCTTGGTGCTGGGGAAGACGGCGACCTTACGGGCGAACGCCTCCTGGTTCTTCTGGTTGGTCACGAAGTGCGCGAAAGCGACGGCTGCCGCCTTGTTCTTGCTGTTCTGCGCGACGCCGAGGCTCATCACGTACATGTTGGGACGGCCGTTGTTGTTGGGCGCTTCGGTGATGCCGATGTTCTTGTAGAGCTGCGGCTGGTTCTCCTGGAAGTTCGTCAGGTCCTGGGCGCCGCCCGGGTTCATGGCGACCTTCTCCTGCTCGAACTTCTCGCCCGCCTTCTCCGGGCCGGACGACATGGCCTGGCTGTCCATGCCGCCCTGGTCGAAGAGCTTCTTGTACTTGGTCATCAGCTCGACGCCCTTGGCCGAGTTGTAGGTGAACTCCGTGCCCTCCTTGTTCATGAGGGGCACGCCGTACCGTCCGAAGTCCTCGATGGTGGGCGCGGCGGCGAGCGCGGCCACATCCTTCTTGGCGAGTTTCTCTCCGTAGGAGAACAGTTCGGCGTAGTTCTCCGGCGGCTTCTCCGGGTCGAGCCCCGCCTTCTTGAACAGGCTCTTGTTGTAGAACATCGGCCCCGTGTTGAGATACCACGGATAGCCGAACACGCCGTCCAGGCCCGGCATTTCATTGCCCTTCCAGGCCGCCGGCATGTACTCCTTCTCGTACTTCGCCGCCGTCTCGTCCTTGCTGAGGTTCATCAGCGCACCGGCCTTCGCCAGTGGATAGGCGAGGTCCGGCGAGACGTTGACCACATCGGGAAGTTTCTCGGACGCGGCATCGGCACTGAGCGTCTCGGCGTAGCCCTCGGCCGGCTTGTCGACCCAGCGGACCTTCGCGTCGGGGTACTTCTCCTCGAACTTGGCGACGAGCCCGTTGAAGAAGTCCTTGTACTGGGCACGCAGATTCCAGGTCTGGAAGGTTATCTCGCCCTTGACCTCCCCGCTCGCATCGGCCGCCCCTCCCCCGCCACCACCTCCGCAGCCGGTGAGGGCGGTCAGCGAGAGGACCGTACCGACGGCGACCGCCGTCAAGGACACCGGTCGGCGGAATGTCCGGCTGGACTTGGCAGGTTGAGGTGCGGACATGAAACCGGCTCCTTTGCTCAGATCACGACGACAGGCACTTTGCAACCAAGTTGCGGGTGTGTCAATAGAGTTGCCGCCGTGAGCTAACGCGGTTTAGTTGCGATACGCTAAACCGCGTTAGCCGAGAGCTTTCAGGGCTGCGCAGCGGTCGCATGCCGGGGTCCGGTCGCCAGTCGGGGTCAGGCCGCCAGTCGGCCGCGGGCACGGCCTTCGGGTGCGCACCGGTGCCGGGTGCGCCCCCGGTGGCCGTGCCCCGGGCGGCGGGTGCCCCCGGTGCGCGCGCAACCGCCTGCGACGCGAGGTGGCTTGGCCGCTCGCCCCGCTCAGCGGGCCGGTTCGCCGCTACGGGCCGGACGCCCCCGGCGAGCAGGCGATATACACCCCGACGACCCATCGGGACCACGGCGGCTGCCCTCTCCACCGCTCTCGCACTCGCCCTCGCATCCGGCCAGCCTATGCACCCTGCACCGCAGGTCAGCGACGGGGAGAGCGCGGGCAGGGCTTCGACGCCGCCCGCGAAGGATGCGGCCACCAGCGGCTCACCCATACTCGCCGAGGCACCACATCGGCAGCGCTGCCGCTCCGCTGTGGAGGACACGGCCTGGGCGTTGTCGGACCCCGGAGGCAGGGTGGTGGGCATGCGAGTACGGACACTCTTCAACGGCGAATTCGGCGTGGACTACGGGCAGCTGTACATCGACAGCCGCGGCGATCCCGACGAGGGGCCGGAGGACGGGCTCCACGAGTGCTTCATGGGGCAGAGGGCGGGGCTGTGCGGAGCGGCCGTACCCGGTCATCTCTTCCTGCTGACGGGCACGCACACCGGCTCCGTCCCGCTCACCGTCGAACTGCACGACGCGGAGCCACCGTTGGACGCCGGTGACTGGGAAGAGATCGTCGAGGTGTCGTTCCGTACGGGCCCGGAGGACACGGAGTTGATCGAATGGGACGGCGGAGGGCAGGACCTCGGCCTGCCCCAGGGCGAGTACCGCGTCCGCTACCACTGCCGGGGCATGGACGAGGCCCGCGACGGCGTACGGAGCGCGGGCGAGCCCGTTGTGGACGAGTATCTGCTCCGGTTCTGGCCCGGTCCAGCGGAGCGCGACCGCGTCGTGAAGGAGACCAGCGGCTCGGCCGCGTACTGGCACGGGTTCGCGAGCGAACTGCCCCCGGCGCCCACCGCCGAGGAGTTGGCCGAGGCCAGGCGTCTGGCACGGGAGAAGGAGGAGCGGGAGGAACGGGAGCGGCGCGAGCGTTCCGAGCGGAAGACGTGGGGCGGGCGCCTGCCCAGCGAACGGCTGCGGAATGCCGGGGGCAATGTCGCCGGGATGGTGCGCTTCGATGCCGCCCTCGTCCACGCGATCGACGAGCTGGGGCCTGACGTCCAGCGCGCGGTGGCCCGTTGGGCCGCTCACCGCGCCTGCGACGTGGCCGGGCTCGGTGGCGTGGACTGGATAGCGCGCGGCCTGGCGGAACTGGATCGCGGCGAGCCCTTCTCGCCGCCGCTGGACGACGAGCGGCGGAAGTGGGATCTTCTCTTCTCCGATCCGCAGGTCCCTGACACCGTCATCACCACACCCGACGGCACCCCCAACGCGTCCCAGCAGGCCATGGCCCTCCCCGCAGTGACCGAAGCGGCGGCCGTCGATCCACTCCAGGCCGCGCTCGATGCCCTGTTCGCCGCCGCGACAGCGCACGGGAGCGGCTGGCGCGGCTTCCTCGCCCAGGTCCGCAGCGCCTTCCCGGAGACCGCCCATGCCCCTCTTCCTGCCGAGGACTACCCACAGCGTGGGTTCGCCGTCACCATCAGGACCACCATGGAGTGGCGGCCGGACGACGAGCCGCGGCAGGCGCCCTGAGTCCGGGTCTCCGTTGCGGATGGGCGGCCACCGGTGCCTCATCGACGCCTTCGCCCGCGCCCTCGCGGAGACGTCGGCGGCTGCCGAGCCGCTCTCCGGTACGGCATACACCGGGGCCAGCCGGTGGTTTTCGGACAGGTACAGGCTGTCTCGTTCCCACGCCCAAATGAACCATGGAAACAGAGACTGATCAGCTTCTTTGCCCTGCGTTTCCCCCAGCCTCATGCAGGATTTGGCTGAGGAATGGCCAAACCTCTCGCGTTGAGCGACGGGGACATAGGCGGAGCTGTCCGGAAACGCCAGCAACGTTTTGACTCTGATCGCTCCGTGCCTAAATGTCCTCCGCATGAGCACCCTTCACCAGGCACGGGCCGGCGGCCTCCTGCGTCAGCGCGACTTCCGGTTTCTGTTGTCCGGCGCTGCCGCGAGTCAGGTCGGCGCGCAAGTCACCCTGGTCGCACTGCCGTTGGTTGCCCTGCTCGAACTCCACGCTTCCGCGTTCCAGGTGGGGCTGCTGACCGCGGCGGAGACCGCCGCATTCCTTCTCGTCGGCCTGCCGGCCGGGGCCTGGGTCGACCGGATGCGCAAGCTGCCGGTGCTCATCCGTGCCGACATGGTGCGGGCCGTGACGATGGCCAGCGTGCCGCTGGCAGCCGCGGCCGGTGCACTGACCATGGCCCAGCTCTACCTCGTGGCCCTCGTCACCGGAGTGGCCACCGTCTTCTTCGACGTCGCCCACCAGAGCTATCTGCCCCATCTGCTGCCCAAGGAGCGGCTGGTGGAGGGGAACGGCGCGCTGGAGACCGTGCGCTCCTCGGCGCAGGTGACAGGACCGGGACTGGGCGGTGGCCTGGTGCAGGTCCTCGGGGCCCATCTGGCGATCGTCGCCGACGCGGTCGGCTACGCCATCTCGGCCCTGTGCCTGCTGGGCATCAAGGACCGCGAACCCGCTCCGGCGCCGCCGGCGCCCGGGGCCTCGCTGCGCAAGGAGATCGGCGAAGGACTCGGCTTCGTACTGCGCCAGCCGCTGCTGCGGGCCATCGTCGTCACCACCGGACTCGGGAACTTCTTCTCCGCGCTGCTGCTGGCTGTGCAGACCGTCTTCCTGGTCCGGGTGCTGCACCTGCCGCCCGCCGCCATCGGGCTGATGCTCTCGGCCTCGGCCGTCGGCGGGCTCACCGGAGCACTGTGTGCGGGGCGGCTGGCCCGCCGCCTCGGCCAGGCGAGGATCATCTGGCTCTCCGCGCTGGCCACCGGACCGTTCGCCGTGCTGTGGCCGCTGGCGGGATCGGGCGCGGCGGCGGTGTGGTTCGCTGTCGGCTCAGCCGTCGTCTTCTTCGGCGCCGTCGTCTACAACGTCGCCCAGGTCAGCTTCCGGCAGACGCTGTGTCCGCCCGCCCTGCTGGGCCGGATGAACGCCACCGTCCGCTTCCTGGTCTGGGGCACCATGCCGCTCGGCGCACTGGCCGGCGGCGCCCTCGCGAGCGGCTTCGGGGCGCGGGCCGCCGTATGGGTGTGCGCGCTCGGCTTCCTCGCCGTTCCGCTGCCGCTGCTGCTCTCGCCGCTGCGGCGGATGCGGGACCTGCCGGAACCTCAGCCGGATGCCCCCACGGGCGAAGACCCCGCGCCGGCCCCCGCGTCCACCTCCTGACCGTCGCCCGTCGCCCGTCGCCCGTCGCCCGTCGCCCGTCGCCCGGAGAGAACGAGCCGCCGCGGATCCGTGTCACGCGTATTCGCTGGGGGCCGCGCCCCGTTGGACCGCGCCCGTTGACCGGCCGCGCCCCGTTGAGAGGACCACGTGCAGCACAGCATCACGGCCCAGTACCTCGCCCGGTACCACCGGATCGCCGAGGCCGACGCCGAGGCCGACACCGGCGCCGTCGGCGGTTCGGCGGGGCTCCTTCCCGTCACCGGTGCCCAGCGGCGGTTCATTCTGGTCCGCTCGCTCGACCCGCAGGGGCGGCCCGATGTCGTCCCGCTCTTCTTCGCCTTCCCCCGTTCCACGGTGGACCTGCCGCGGCTGAGCGCAGCCGCCGGGTACCTCGCCGCGCTGCACCCCGCGCTGCGGGCCCGCGCTGAGGTCGTACGCGGCACGCCCGTACAGCGCCTGGCGGCACCCGAAGTGCCCGTGCGGCGGGTCCCGTTGAGGCCCGGCGAAAACGCCGCCGCCGCGCTGCGCCGCACCCTGAGGGGCTGGCAGGCACAGGGCTCTCCGCTGCGGCTGTTCCTGGCCGACGGCGGACCGGCCGACGGGTCGGGGGACGGAGCGGGGGACGGGTCAGGCACGGAGGAGGAAGTCCTGGCGGTCGCGCTGGACCACGCCGCGTGTGACGGCCAGTCACTGGCCCGGATCACCGAAGAGCTGGGCGCCGCCTACGCGGACGGGCTCGGTCCTGCCGATGTGCCGCGAAGCCGGGCCGAAGAGGGGATCGCCGCCTACCGGGAGGCCGTGCTGCTGCAGCTCGCCGCCGAGGACCGGGCCAGCAGCGCGCAGGCACTGGCCCACTGGGGCGGGCGGCTGCGCGCCGTACGCAGTGCGGCAGTCGCGCGTACCAGCGGTACCGGCGCGCTGCCGGCCCCGACCGCGCTGCCGACCGGCGCGGCCGAGCTGCGGCTGACGTCGGGTGACCGCCAGGTGCCGTTCCCCGCGCTGCTCGGCGCCTGTACGGCCGCAGCGCACGCCCTGTACGGCCACGAGGGCGTCTCCCCGCTGGGCTACCCGTGGGGCGGACGGCCCGCCGCAGCGCCGGACGTGCTCGGCTGCTTCCTCAACACCGTGGTCTTCCCCGCCGCTACGGGACCTGCCGATGCGGGACCCACCTCAATCTCCGCTGACTCAACTTCCCCTGCCGCGAACGGCCTTGACGCGCTGTCCGCCGCCTGGTGGGACGACCTGGACCGGGCCGACACCCCGTTCGACGAAGTGGTGCATGCCGCCCGTGCGGCAGGGGCCGCGTGGTCCGGTGGCCTGGACGGCCTCCTCACCGTCGAGGACGCGCGGCGCCGGCCCCCGCTGCGCCTCGGCACCCGCACAGGGCGCGAGGTGCACGTCGACGGCCGCCCGGTGCGGGCGCCCTTCGCCGTGTCCGTCACACACGGGACGGACCTGCTGGTGCGGATGGTGTGGGACCGCGCGTTCCTGGACGACGCCGCCGCCACTGACGCGTTCGCCGAGCTGACCGGCGTACTGCGCGACCAGCTGTCTCCCACCCAGGCGTCGACCGGGCAGCCGCCGACCCCGGCGCCCAACTGACGTTCACCCGAGCCAGGTTACGGGCCGGCAGCGCGACCGCGCGCCCGGTCCGGGACCGCCTGTGCCCGACGGGGCCGACCGTGCCCGGACGGGACCGACCGACCATGCCCAACTACCCGAGGAATAGCCGATGTTACCCCTCTCCTCCTCACAGGAGATCGTCTGGCTGCACGAGCAGATGCAGCCGGGCAGCCGCGCGTACAACTTCACCGCCTCGCTCGACCTGTGGGGAACGCTGGATGAGGCGGCGCTGCGCGACGGCCTCGCCGCTGCCCTCGACCGCCATCCCGGGCTGCGCCTGGAACTCGTCGCCGTTCCCGGCGCCGTTCCCGGTCAGCGGGTCGCCGAGGGGTGCGCGCCGCGCTACCGGACCGTGGATCTGAGCGGCGCCGACGACCCCGAGGCCGCCTTCGCCGAGTTGCTGCGTACCGAGGCGGAGACCCCGCTCGACACCCACCAGGCACCGCTGCTGCGCTGGACCCTGGCCCGCCTGGGCGACGGGCGGCACCGGCTGGTCCACGTCGAGCACCACCTGGTGCACGACGGGCACTCCTTCGCGCTGCTGCTCAAGGACGTCTTCACCGTCTACCGCGCCCACGTACTCGGCGAACAGGCCGGGTTGGGGCCCGCGCCCTCCTACGAGGAGTACGTGCGCACGGGTATCGGAGCCGACGGGACCGATGAGCGTGCCCGCAGCCTCGCGTACTGGGCGGACGAGCTGCGCACCGCGTCCTTCGACCTGCCGCTGCCGGGTCTGGCGCGCGCCGGGACGAGCCGGCGCCACCATGGCGGGCAGCTGCGCCAGTCCATCGGTGCCGACCTCGCCGAGCGGCTGCGGGAGCACACCCGCGCCCAGGGGCACACTCCGTTCGCCGCGATGCTCGGCCTCTTCGCCGAGCTGCTGCGCCGGCACAGCGGCCGGGCCGACATGGTCGTCGGCACGGCTGTCGGCAACCGTCCCCGTGGGTTCGAGGAGACGGTGGGGATGTTCGTCAACACCGTGCCGCTGCGGCTGAGGCTGGACCCCGAGGCGCCCGCGGAGGAGGCCATGGACGAGGTCACCGACACGCTCTTCCGTGCGCTGCCGCACCAGCAGGTGCCGGTGCAGGAGCTGACCCGCGCGCTCGGGCTGCACACCTCAGGGGCTGACAATCCGCTGTTCAGCGTGGCCTTCAGCGCCCATGACGCGGTGCTGCCCGAGATCGAGGTCCCGGGGCTTGAGGTGTCGCTCTTCGAGGGGTTCAACACCGGGACCACGCGTTTCGACCTCGACCTGGTGCTGCTGCCGGACGACCGCAGGATGGTCGGTCCGCGCCACGGGGCCGCCGGGATGGGGCTGGTGTGGGACTACGACGCCGACCTGTTCGACGAGGACACCGTAAGGCTGCTGGCAGAGCGCTTCGTTGAGCTGCTGCGCGGCTATCTGGAGGCGCCGCGCACCGCGTTGGCCGCCCTCACCGCCGAGGGCCCGACCGCCGATGCAGGCGACGACGCCGATGCCACCGATGCCACTGGGACCGCCGGGCTCGCCGATGCCACCAGGGTCGCCAACGCCGCCGACGCCGTCCCCGCCCCCGCCCCCGTGCCCGCGGCGCCGGTGACCGGGACACCGGACGACCCGCTGGACCCCGCGGCGCGCATCGACCCCGCGCTGCCGGCGCTGCTGACCGGTTCGCGGCAGCTGACCTACGGGGAGCTGAACGAGCGGGTCACCGAGCTGGCCGGGCGGCTGCGCGGCGCCGGTGTAAGCGCCGGGCAGCCGGTTGCCGCCGTTCTGCCGCGCGGGGTGGACTCCGTGATCGCCCTGCTGGCCTGCCTGCGTACCGGTGCCGTCTACTGCCCGCTCTCCCCCGGTGACCCGGAAGCCCGCCTGGAGCTGCTGCTGAACCGGCTCGCCCCCGCCCTGGTGCTGGCCACCTCGGCGGGCGCGAGCACATTGCCAGGCGACGGCGTGCCGCTGGCGCTGCTGGACGGGCCCGCCTTCCCTCCGGCGCATCCCGCGCCGGCGATCGAGGGTGCCGCTTATGTGATCCACACCTCGGGTTCCACCGGCGTCCCGAAGCCGGTCGCTGTCGGCCAGCCGGCCCTCGCGGCCCATCTGACGGGCGTGGGCGACCGGTTCGCCCTCACGGCGGGCGACCGTGCGCTGCTCTTCGCACAGCCCGCCTTCGACGTGTCGCTTGAGGAGGTGCTGCCCGCGCTGTCAGCGGGAGCCTGCCTGGTCGTCCCCGAGCAGGAGGTGCCCACAGGTGGCGAGCTGGTCGAGCTGCTGGCCGAAGCGCGCGTCACCGTCGCCAACCTGCCCACCAGTTACGCGCTGACCATGCGCGAGGAGCTGGGAGCAGCGCTGCGCGAAGGGCGCTGGACTCCGCGGCTGCTCGTACTCGGCGGCGAGCGCATCCCCACCGACACGCTGCGCGGCCTGTTCCAGGCCCTCGAAGCGCGGGGCGCCGCCGCACTCAACGTGTACGGAGTGACCGAGGCGGCGATCAGCTCAACGGTCCACGAGATCACTGCAGCCGACCTGGTGGACGGCGCCGAGATCCCGCTCGGCACCGAGCTGCCCGGCGAACGCGTACATGTCCTGGACGCCGGACGGCGCCCGCTGCCCGCCGGCGCCGTCGGCGAACTGGCCCTCAGCGGCGCCGGTCTGGCCGAGGGCTACCCGGGCAACGAGGAGGCCACAGCCGCCCGCTTCGTGACACTCCCCGCGCTCGGCGGCGAGCGCGCCTACCTCACCGGCGACCTGGGCTACCGGGACGCACGCGGCCGGCTGTGGTTCCTGGGCCGCCGCGACAACCAGATCAAGCTGCGCGGCTACCGCATCGAGCTGGAGGAGGTGGAGGCCGCGGCCTCCGCAGCGCTCGGTGGCCGGTCCTGCGCCGTCGTCCTGGACGGCGCGGCCCCCGGTGGTCCGCGCCTGGTCGGGTTCGTGGAGTCCGCCGACGAGCCGGACCAGCAGGCACTGCACACCGCGCTGGCCCAGCGGCTGCCCGGCGCGCTGGTGCCCGGCCGCTGGGTGCGGCTGGACGCGATGCCGACCCTCTCGGGAGGCAAGCCGGACCGTACGGCGCTGGGCAGCGCCGCCGCCGCGCTCGCGCCGCCTTCCCCGGCGACTGAGGAACAGGAGGACGCCACAGGGGCCCTCGCCGACCCCGAGTTCGCGCTGCTCGCCGAGGGCTGGCGTGAGGTGCTCGGCCACGCGCGCTTCTCCCCCGCCTCGCACTTCTTCCAGGTCGGCGGGCACTCGCTGCTCGCCGCGCAGCTCGCCGCCTGGCTGGAGCCCCGCATCGGAGAACGGCCGCCGCTGCGCGTGCTGTTCCAGCACCCCGTGCTGGCCGACCAGGCCCGCGCCCTGACCGCCGTCCACGCGACGGCTGCCCTTTCGGAGACGATATGACCGAGTCCGTACGCACCCCCTTACCTTCCGCCCCCCGCACCGCGCCGGAGAGCGCCCCGCTGCCCAGCGTGATCCACGGCGGGCCCGCTCCCGAGGCGCCGGGCACCGGAGAGACGCCCCTCGCCTGGTACGAGAGCTGGGTGCGGAGCACCCCGCAGGCGCTCGCCGTCGGTGACGGCGAGCACAGCTGGAGCTATGCCGAACTGGACGCCGCAGCCACGGCCGTCGCGGACGCACTGCGCGACCGGGTCGCTCCCGGCGACCTCGTCGGCGTACTGCTGGACCGCTCCGCCGCGCTGGTCGCCGTGGCCATCGGGCTCGCCAGGATCGGCGCCGTCTACCTGCCCCTCGGGCCGCGCCCCGGCGAGCGGCGGCTGGCAGCCGCCACCCGCGGCCTGCGGGTGACCTGCCTGATCGGCGACCCCGAACTGCTGCCGGACGAGCACCGGGACGCCGAGCAGCGCGCGCTGCCCGTACCCGCCGAGGGTGCGAACGCCGCCGCCACCGCCGTCGCCGCTTTCACCACCCCGGCGCCCGAAGCGCGTACCGCGCCGGCCGGCACCTGGTACGCGGTGCTCACCTCGGGCTCGACCGGCACCCCGAAGGCCGTCGCCGTCGGGGAACGTTCCCTCGGTACGCTGCTGCGCTGGCACCGCGCCCGCACCGCGCTGACCCAGGACGACCGGCACAGCCTGCTCATCGGCGTCGCTTTCGACCCGCACGTACTGGAGCTGTGGGCGGCGCTCAGTTGCGGTGCCTCCCTCCAGGTCGCACCCGACGCGGTGCGCTGGGACCCGAGCGCGCTCACCGACTGGTGGCGGGACGCGGGCGTCACCGTGTGCGTCTCCGCCACGCCGATGCTCGAACCGCTGCTGGACCGGCCCTGGCCGACCGGCCTGGCGCTGCGCCACGTGTACGTGGGCGGTGACCGGCTGCGCCGCCGTCCGGGCCCGGATGTCACCGCTGTGGTGCACAACGCCTACGGTCCCGCCGAGGCCACCGTCGTCAGCAGCGCCTACGCCATGCACGGCGCGGAACCGTCGGAGCTGGACGGGGCACCGCCCATCGGGCACCCCGTCGCCGGAGCCACCCTCTGCGTCACCGACGCCGAAGGGCACACCGTCCCCCGGGGCGAGCCCGGCGAGCTGCGCATCGGCGGCACCTGCCTGGCCCTGGGCTACCTGGACCCGGAACTGACGGCGGAGCGCTTCGCGCACCACCCCGAGCACGGGCGTCTGTACCGCACAGGGGACCGGGCGCTGATGCGGGCCGACGGGCAGCTGGAGTTCCTGGGACGCCTGGACGACCAGGTCAAGGTGGGCGGAGTACGCATCGAACCCGCCGAGGTCGAGGCCGCGTTCGAGCACGATCCGCGGGTGCGCCGCGCCGTGGTCGCCGCCCGGTCGACGGTGCAGGGCGTGACACAGCTCCTCGCGTTCGTGCTGCCCGCGCCCGGAGCCGCGCCCACGGGACCCGATCTGCTGCCGGGGGTGCGGGACTGGCTGCCGCAGCAGGCGGTGCCCGCCGTGGTCCGGGTGGTCGAGGGCTATCCGCTGGACGCCAACGGCAAGGTGGACCGCCCGGCGCTGCTGGCCGCGGAGAGCGCACCGCCCGCACCCGCCGCGGGTGACGCGCAGGGCACGGAGAACGCCGAGAACACGGGAAACGCCGATGACCCTGCGGGCGCCGAGGAAGCGGCGGGCAGCGCGAGCGAGCAGTTGGTGCTGCGGCTCTGCCGGGACCTGCTCGGTCTCCCGCGGCTCGGGCTCGACGCCCACTTCACCGAGTCCGGAGGCACCTCACTGGCCGCCGCACGGCTGCTCGCCGCCCTCCAGGACTCCTGCGGTGTGCGGCTGCGCGCGCCCGAGCTGCTGCGTCAGCCCGATCTGCGCGGCATCGCGGCGCTGATGGACAAGCGCCTTGCCGCATACGGGAGTTGACGTGGTGTCACCCCTCTCCGACCGGTCCCGATCCCGCACCCCCGTACCTCCCAGGAGGAGACACCCCGTGCCCGCCGACACCGCCCACCACTCCGGCGGCCTGCCCGCGCTGGTGGCCCGCCACGCCTCCAACTGCCCGCAGGCCCTCGCCGTCGTGGACGGCGACACCGCACTCACCTACGCCCAACTGGTCGCCGCAGCAGGGCACTTGACCGCCACGCTACGTGACCGCGGGGTGCGCCCCGGGGACGCGGTCGGCCTGCTCACCGCCCGTTCGGCCCGTACCGTCGTCGCCCAACTCGCCCTGTGGCAGGCCGGGGCCGTCTGCGTTCCGCTGGACGCGGCCCACCCGCGTCCGCGTACCGCCACGGTGCTCGCCGACGCGCGGGCCGAGGTGGTCTGCGGGGACAAGCAGCTGCTGGAGGCGGCGGGCATCCCCGCCGAACAGGTCCTGGAGCTGCCCGGTGGCGACCTGGTGCCGCCCGGCGCGGCTGAGGTGCCGGAGCCGCCCCGGGTCGCCCACCAGCCGGACGCCCCGGCCATGGTGATGTTCACCTCCGGCTCCACCGGGCGCCCCAAGGGCGTCGCTGTCACCCATCGCGGCATCGCCGACCTGGTCACCGCGCCCGGCTATGTCACGGTCGGACCGCGCGACCGGGTGCTGTTCCACTCCCCTGCCACATTCGACGCCTCCACCTTCGAGATCTGGACCGCGCTGGCCAACGGGGCAGCCGTGGTCGTCTGTACGGCCCCGCGCCCCTCGCTCGAGGACCTGGCGCGCACCGTGGAGCAGCACGGCGCCACCGTCGCGTTCTTCACCACCGCGCTCTTCCACCAGCTCGCCGCCCGCCGCTCCCGGCTGTTCCAGGTGCTGCGCACCGTGGTCGTCGGCGGCGAGGCGCTCTCCGCCGAGCACGCCCGCACCGTGCTGCGCGCCGTTCCGTGGCTGGAGCTGGTCAACGGCTACGGGCCGACCGAGACCGCCACCTTCGCCACGGCGCACCGCGTCACCGACGCCGACTGCGACGCGCCTCCGCCCATCGGCCGCCCCGTGGCCGGGGCCACAGCGCATGTCCTTGACGCGCACGGGCAGCCGGTTCCCGGCGGAGCACGCGGCGAGCTGTGGATCGGCGGCCCCCGGCTGGCCGCCGGGTATGTCGCCCAGCCCGAGCTGACGGCGGAACGCTTCGTCCAGCACCCCGGGCACGGGCGCCTGTACCGCACAGGCGACCTGGTCACGGCACGCGCTGACGGCACCCTGGACTTCCATGGGCGCACCGACGACCAGGTGAAGGTCCGCGGCTTCCGCATCGAGCCCGGCGAGATCGAACACGCGCTGCGTGCCCAGCCGGAGGTGGACGACGCCGCGGTGACGGTGCGCCGCATCTCCAGCGAGGACGCCCGGCTGACCGCCTTCCTCGTTCCCGCCGAGCACACCTCGCCCCGGCCCGAGGCACTGCGCGCCCGCCTCACCGAGCAGCTCCCCGCCCATCTCGTACCGGAGGAATGGGTGGTGGTCGACCGGCTGCCGCTGACCGCCTCGGGCAAGGTCGACCGCCGCGCCCTGGCCGAGAGCGCCCCGGGGCAGGCCCCCGTATCGCCCGTTTCCGCCGCGCTGTCCCCGATCGAGCAGGCCGTGGCCGAGGTCTGGAGCCACAGCCTGGAGTGTGAAGTGACGGCACCCGACGCCGACTTCCTCGCCCTGGGCGGGCACTCCCTCCTCGTCCTGGCCGTCGTGGACGACCTCCGCGAGGCCCTCGGCGTGGAGATACCGCTCGCCGACTTCTTCGCCAACCCCACCGTGGCCGGACAGGCCGCACTCGTGGAACGTTCGCTGCTCGCAACGCACGGCGACCCCCTGGCCGAAGCCCACGGCGCTCCGGCGCCCGACGCCCACGGCGACCCCGCGCCCGACGCACTGCCGGAGGACACCGATGGCCAGCACTGAAGCCCACCGTCCCCGCACCACCGCCACCACCGCCACCGCGGCCCGCCAGGAGGCGCTGCTGCGCGCTGCCCGCGCCCGTGCGGGAAACCCCGCACAGGCCACCGGCGGCACCGGGGCCACCGGCGGCGCCGAGGCGGTCCCGGCCGCCACGGGACCGGCGCAGCTGAGCCGTGCCCAGCACCGCATGTGGCTGATGGACCGCCTCGGCCAGGGCGGCGCCGGCTACCACGTACCGTTCGCCACCCGGTTCCGCGGCCCGCTCGACATCGAGGCGCTCGGCACGGCACTGACCGCCCTGGTCGGCCGGCACGAGGTGCTGCGCACCCGCTACCTGGTGCGGGACGGCGAGCCCTACCAGGACGTCACCGATCCGGCGCCGGTACCTGTGCCCGTGGTCGAGGCGCCCGGTCCGGGAGCCGGGCTGCTGCGGGAGGAGGCGAGCCGCCCGTTCGACCTCGCCACAGGGCCCGTACTGCGTGCCCTGGTGCTGCGGCACGGCCCCGCGGATCACACCGTCTCGCTGACGCTGCATCACATCGCGGTGGACGGTGCCTCGTTGGAGGTGATCGCCACCGAGCTGGCTACGCTCTACGCCGCCGCACAGGACGGCCGGCCGGCCGCGCTCCCCGCGCCGCCCCAGTACGCCGACCTGGCCCGCCGCGAGCAGGCCGGCGGCGAACGGCTCAAGGCCGGGCTGGACCACTGGAGCGCCCGGCTGGCCGGAGCACGCCCCCTCGCACTCCCCCGGCCCGAACCCACTCCGGCAACCGCGACCGCAACCGCGACCGGAGCCGCAACCACAGCCGGAGCCGGAGTCACGGCCACGGAAGGGCGGCGCGGCCACACCCACACGGCGCCGCTGGCGCCGGCGGTGTGCGACGGACTGCGCCGGCTCGGGCAGCAGCACCGGGCCACCCTGTTCACGGTGGTCCTCACCGCGGCCTTCGCCACCCTGCGTCGCGCGACGGGCGAGAGCGACCTGGTCATCGGCTGCGCCAGCAGCCACCGCGAGGGCAGCGCGATGCGCGGCCTCGTCGGGCTGTGCGTCAACACCCTTCCGCTGCGCGTGGATGCCTCCGGCGACCCAGGCTTCGGCGAGCTGCTGGGGCGGGTACGCGAAGCGCTGCTGGAGGCGCAGCGCCACCGCGACGTCCCCTTCGACCTGATCGTGGAACGCCTCGGCGCCGCGGCACGCGGCGAGAGCGGCGAGCCGCTGGTGGGCGTCACCGCCGACGTACTGCGCGCCCCGACCGCGCTGCGTCTGCCCGGAACCTCGGCCGAGCCGGCCGAGGTCGACCTGGGCACCGCCAAGTTCGACCTGTCCTTCCTGCTTGAGGACACCGACAGCCCTCAGTGCCTGCTTCAGCACAGCCGTACCGCCCTCGCACCGCAGGACGGGGAGCAACTGCTGGGCGCCTTCAGCGAGTTGCTGGCAGCCGTGGTCGACGAGCCCGCGCTGCCCCTGTCCCGGCTGCCCGGCACCCGCCTGACGGAACGTACGGAGTCCGCCCGTTCCCTCCACCCCACCGAGGCGTGCCTGCTCGGTCACCCGGAGGTCTCCGAGGCCACGGTGCTGGACAGTCCGGGCCGGCCGCTGCTGGCGTACGCGGTACTGCACGGCGTCGGCGGCACCTCTCCTGTCCAGTTGCGCGCGCACCTGCGCGATCACCTCGTGGCCTCCCGTGTTCCGGTGGCGGTCACCCTGCTCGACGCGCTGCCGCGCACGCCGCACGGCGCGGTCGACGCGGCCCGGCTACCGGGCGCCCCGGCCCCGGCCCCGGCAGCACCCGGTCCGTCCGACGTACGGACGGCACCCGACGTACGGACGGCGCCGGAAGGACCGACGCCCCCGGAAGGACCGGGCGTCTCAACCGTCCTTGAGGCATTCGCCGACACGCTCGGCCAACGTCCGGGCCCCGACGACGACTTCTTCGTCCTCGGCGGGCACTCCCTCGTCGCCGTCCAGCTCGCCGAACGGCTCCGCACCCGGCTGCGGCTGCCGCTGACCGGCCTGGACATCATGGAACGGCGCACACCACGGGCCCTGGCCACCCTGCTGGAGGAGCGTGAGGCCGAACGCGAGGCCGCAGCCGCGCCCTCGGCACCGACCCGGACCACCGGCAGCCGCAACCGCAGCCGCCCCGGAACGGTCCTGGTCACCGGCGGCACGGGTGGAGTGGGCGCGTTCGTACTCCGTGAACTGGCCGCCCAGGGCCGCCCGGTGCGCGCACTGACGCGCCCGGAGTCGGCACACCGGGTCGCCGGCGAGGGGATCGAGGTCGTCGAAGGCGACCTTGCCGACCTCGACAGCCTGCGCGCCGCCGCGCGGGGCGCCGACGCCGTGATCCACTCGGCGTGCACCTTCACCGCACCCGAGGTGGACCGCGCCGCCATGCGCGCCCTGGTCGACGCCTGGCACAGCGGACCGTTCGTCTTCGTCAGCAGCGTGGACGCCTACGGGCAGCCGGAAGCCGCCGAGGTCGCCGAAGGAGCGCCCAGCCAGGGGCGGTTGAGCGCCTACGGGCAGGCCAAGCTCGACTGCGAACGGATGCTGCTGAACGCCGCGGGCACCGAGGGCCGCGGCGGGGCATCGGCGGTACGCGCACCGCTGGTCTGGGGCCCGCACGACCGGCTGCGCGACCAGTTGCGCTGGGGAGCGACCGGCGCCCTGTTCCAGTCCGCACTCGCCGGGGAACCGCTGGCCCTGCCCGATCCGCAGCACGGGCCGCACGGTTGGTACGGGGCGCCGTGGGTGCACGCAGCGGCGCTGGCCCGTGCACTGACCGCCTGCCTGGACCAGCCGGCGCACGGCGTGGCCAACGCGGTCGGCGGCCACCTGGCGTGGCCCGACCTCGCCGCCGAACTGACCCGGCTGCTGGGCAGCACCTCCCCTGTACGGCACGCCGCGCAGTTCCCCCGCGACCTGGACCACCACTGGCACTACGGCACCGGCCTGCTCGCCGCGGCGCTGCTCCCGCAACCCGACGAGGACTGGCGCACCGTGCTCACCGCCATGGTCAGCCCGCCCCAGAACTGACCCCTCCCGCCCGCCCCGGCCACCCTCGCGGCGGCCGGGGCCCCGTCCGCATCGGGCGCCGTGGGCCCTTCTTCGCACGGTGACCCCGCGGTTGATTCGCGCGCAGGCACATGATTCGCGCGAAGGCACGGAAGAGGGCGTGGAAGAAGAGGGCACGGAGACGGAAGAGGGCACGGCGGGGCCAGCATGAGGGAATCCCTCGGCCTTCCCTCCGTGCCTTTTCTCTGTGTAAGGGTATATAGCTCTCTTTTTCCTGCCTTGACGGAATTCACAGCCTCCACCTGAGCCGATACTCTTCGTAATTCCGCCTGCACGAAGAGGTAGGAGCCAAGGGGCGGATATACCCCCGGCGAGCAGGAAGTTCGTAAGGATTCCGACGACAACTGGCCGCCCGGCCATGTGACTTACATCACATCTCAGCTGCAAAGAATCATGATCCGGCATGTCCCCACCACATGTGTCCCTGTGGCACGATGCCTCGGTATTGGCCTCCGACGAAGTCAGCGCTCACGAGGCATTCGGGCGCAGCGCAGCGGATGACTTCTTGGAGGTTCCGGCAAGCCGTAATTCGGGGGACAGCATGCCGACAATGATCGTTCTCGGGTACAGGCCGGATCTCGATGAGGCATTACGCCGCAGAAACCTGGACCCCTACTACCTTGTGCAGCCGCCGACGGCCTCGGTCGTGGGCCGGAGATTCACGCGCGTCACCGATATCGAGAACGTCCAGGAAATATCGCGGGCAGTGCTGGCGGCAGACATCGAAGACGCGGTGGGCGTGCTCAGCGTCCATGAAATGGGCGTCTTCGGCGCAACCTGTCTGCGGCAGCAGCTGAACCTTCCAGGAAACAGAGACTCCAAGACGGCCCTTTACTTCAGGGACAAATACCTCCAGAAGAGCAAGGTGCCGTCCCACATCAAACGGGCACGCTGCCGCTACATAGCGCGGGACACCTCGTTCACCGGTCTTGCCGAAGAGCTGGGGGACACCTTCGTTGTCAAGCCGGCGACCGGAGCCGGCTCTCTCCGTACCAACATCGTGCGTTCTCCGGAGGACTACGCACGCGCACTGGAGCAACTCCCCGACCATTCGGATGTCGAAATCGTCGCCGAGTCCTTCGTCGCGGCGCCGGAAGTCTATGTCGACGGCATCTGGAGGAAGGGCGCGCTTCAGTGGTCCTCCATGACCCGCTATCACGTCTCGCCGCTGGCCGCCGCGCACGGCGGCATCCTGGCAGCGCACATACTGGACAGGCGGCGGCACGCCACCCTGTTCCGTCAGGCTGAGACGCTCACCGAGCAGGTGCTGACGCGTCTCGGCGCCCCCGATTGCGTCTTCCATCTGGAAGTCTTCGCCGGAGACGGCGGGTTGACCTTCGGTGAGTGCGCCATCCGCCTTCCCGGAGCGCTGTCCCCGCAGACCAACAAACTGACCTTCGGCGTCGACCTCTTCGATGTCGAGATCAGCCTCGCACTCGGGGAAGAGCCGGAACGGACCCCGGACAGCGGTGCGCCGGAGCGCCTTTACGGATACATACTGCTGCGTCCCTCAGGCAGCGGAGAGCTGACGCAGAAGGATTTCGAGAGCAACTTCCTTTTCGATCAGCTCACTTATACGCCTGACAAGCCGCCGGGTCCCTACGGCAGCGTCGGACACGCGATCGTGTCCGATCAGGACGAGCTGGAACTGCGGAAAACGATCGAGGCAATCGCGCGATTCAACGAGGCCGGCTGAGTCAGCGGTGGGCGGAGACCCCGCGCACCCGGCTGCCCGCCACGGTTCCTTCCCTTCCGATCGGAGGACTTCGCCTCTATGCCGGATCAACAACAACCTGCCATACCTGATCGCCCTTACGGGCCGGCGCTTCCGCAGTTGCTGGAGAGTGCGGCCCGTGGAACCCACCGGGGCATCACCTTTGTCGGCGGCTCGTTTCTTTCCTACGCCGATCTGTGGGAGAACGCCGGCCGGATCGCGCAGGGATTGCGCGACCAGGGCGCTTCTCCGGGAGACCGGGCGCTGATCGTCGCCGACGATCCTGAGAATTCCTTCCGCGCCTTCTGGGGATGCGTGCTCAGCGGCGTGGTGCCGTGCCCTGTGGCGCCACCGGCCGACCCCGCCCGGTGGAATGCCCAACTGGAGCACCTGCGCGCGCTCTTGGGCGACCCCTTGGTGATCGTTCCGAAGGCGGCCTACGCGGATCTGCCCGCGCTCGGACTGCCGACCGTAACGGTGGAGGAGATGAGCCAGGCCGAGCCGAGGCACGGGGCACGGTACGCGTCCGCTCCTGACGCTCTCGCCGTTCTGATGCTCACCTCCGGATCCACCGACGCGAGCAAGGCGGTCCAGCTCACCGGCGCCAACTTGCTGGCAGCGCTGGCCGGAAAGGCGGAGGCGCTGGAACTGGGGCCCGACGACACCACGATGAACTGGATCTCGGCCGACCACATCGCCGCGATCGAGGCGCACCTGCTGCCGATGTTCACAGGCGCCGACCAGATCATGGCCACCCCGGCGACCGTACTGGCAGACCCCGTGGAATTCCTGCGGCTGCTCACAGCCCATCGGGTGAGCGTGACCTTTACCCCCAACTTCCTGTTCGGACAGATCAATCAGGCGCTCGCACACGGGCCCGCCCTGCGGGAGGAGGTGGACCTGTCCCGGTTGCGGTACATCATTTCCGGCGGTGAGGCCACCGTGACCGCCACCGCAGGGACGTTCCTGGAGCGGCTTTCCCGCTACGGCTTGCGCCGGGACGTGATCGTGCCCGCCTTCGGTATGACGGAGACATGCGCGGGCAGCGTCTTCAACCGCGATTTCGCGGCGCGCGACCTGGATACGGAGTTCCCGCCGCTGGGCCGCCCCGTGCGGGGACTGCGCATACGTATCGCCGACGACGACGGCACCGTGCTGGCTTCGTCCGACCTCCCCGTACCGGGAGAGGCAGGCGGACCGGGAGAGGCAGGCGGGCCAGGAGAGGCAGGCGGACCGGGCAAGGCAGGCGGGCCGGGAGAGGTACAGCTGCGCGGCACCATGGTCACCGGCGGGTACTTCGGCAACGGCCGTGCCACGGCGCAGGCGTTCACCCCCGACGGCTGGTTCCGCACCGGCGACCTGGGGCGTCTCGACCCCGAGGGCCGGTTGACACTGGTCGGCAGGACGAAGGATTCGATCATCGTCAACGGTGTCAACTACTACAGCCACGACCTCGAAGCGGTGCTGAACGGGCTGGACGAGGTGAAGCCGGGGCAGGTGGCGGCCTTCCCCGTCCGCCCCGAAGGCGCCGACTCCGAACAGCTCGCCGTCGCGTTCGTCCCGGCAGGTGACCCCGCCGACGAAGCCGCCGTGTACCGGGCGCTCGTGGCGATCCGCAGTTCCACCGTGATGCACTGGGGCTTCCGTCCCCAGGTGATCCTCCCGGTCACGGCGGCCCGCATCCCGCGCGGCAACCTCGGCAAGCTCCAGCGCTCCCGGCTGCGCGAAACCTTCGAGGCCGGTGGCCTGGACGACGCGGCCCGCGGCGCGGACGAGGTGAGCACCAGGTTCCTCGGGGCCTACGTGGCGCCCGAGGGAGAGGCCGAGACGGCGCTGGCCGGCATCTACGCCCGCGTGCTGAACGCCCAGGCGGTGCCCGCGACCGCCAGCTTCTTCGATCTGGGCGGCACCTCGCTGGATGTGCTGCGGCTCAAGGCAGAGATCCAGGCCGCGTTCGGCATCGACGACGTGCCGATGGCCACGCTCCTCCAGGCGCCGACCGTGCGGGCACTGGCCGACCGCCTGTCGGCCGGGCCGCACGCGCTCGGGGACGCCTCCTACGATCCGCTGGTACCGCTTCAGGTCACCGGGGACGGCACGCCGTTGTTCTGCGTACACCCTGGCCTGGGTGAGGTGCTGGTGTTCGTCAATCTCGCCAAGTACTTCACCGGCGAACGGCCGTTCTACGCGTTGCGGGCCCGGGGGTTCGGGGAGGGCGAGACCCACTTCGGATCGTTCGCCGAGATGGTTGCCACGTATGTGCGGGCGATCCGGCGGGTCCAGCCGAACGGCCCCTACGCCGTCGCCGGGTACTCCTACGGCGGGGCCGTCGCGTTCGAGATCGCCAAACGGCTGGAGGCCGACGGCGACAAGGTCGACTTCGTGGGCGTCTTCAACCTGCCGCCGCACATCGCGGGGCGTATGAAGGAGATCACCTTCACCGACGGCGCCATCAATCTGGCGCTGTTCCTCGAACTGATCGACGCGGCCGATGTCGGCGAGCTGACCGCCACGCTCAGCGGCCTGCCCGAGGCCCGGCAACTGGCCCGTCTGATCGGCCAGGCCCCGAAGCGGCGCCTGACCGAACTGGACCTCACCACCGAGCGGTTCACCAACTGGGTGCGTCTGGCGCAGAACATGGTGCACCTGGGCAGCACCTATGAGCCGTCGGGAACGGTCGGGCAGGTACGGGTCTTCTACTGCACCCCACTGCGCGGCACCAAACAGGAGTGGCTGGAGCGGCAGCTGCGCCCCTGGGACGACTTCACCCGTGACCGCAACACGTACATCGAGGTCGACGGCGAGCACTACACCCTGATGAGCCCGCAGCACGTGCACACCTTCCAGGCGGTGCTGCGGCAGGAACTGGCCCGTGCGCTCGGCTGAGGACGGACAACGGTATGCAAGGTAAGAAGATTCTCGTGACCGGCGGCACCGGCCAGGTCGCGAGGCCCGTCGCCGAGGCGCTCGCGGCCGGCAACGAGGTGTGGTGTCTGGGCCGGTTCGGTGACCCGGCAGCCTGTAAGGCCCTCCAGGAACGGGGCGCCCGCACCGTCACCTGGGACATGGCCTCCGACGATCTGAAGGGCCTGCCACGCGACTTCACGCACGTACTGCACTCGGCTGTGCGGAGGGGCGACGGCCGGGACTTCGAGGAGACCGCGCGCGTCAACGCCGTCGGCACCGCGCGGCTGATGAGCCACTGCTCGGCGGCCGAAGCGTTCTTGTACGTCTCCTCCGGCGTGGTCTACCACCGGGCCGACCGTACCCACCGCTACCAGGTGGGCGACCCGCTGGGCGGCGCAGCGCCCTGGCTGCCGACGTACCCCGTCGCCAAGCTCACCGCCGAGGCCGTGGCACGGGGCCTGGCCGAAGCCCTCGGGCTGCCGACGGTGATCGCCCGGCTCAACATCGCCTACGGACCGTACGGGCACGGCGGTGTGCCCATGATCCTGTTCAACGAGATGCGTGCGGGACAGCCCTGCGCGGTGCCCCGCGAGGGGCAGAACCACTGCAATCTGCTGCACACCGACGACGTCGTACGCCAGGTGCCGCTGCTGTGGGAGGCGGCACGGTCACCCGCACAGGTCGTGAACTGGGGCGGTGACGAAGAGGTCGGCATCACCGACCTGCTGGAGTACATGTCCGCCCTCACCGGGGTACCGGTCCTGCTCGACCGGGGCGACCACAGCCGGGAGACCGCGCTCTTCGACCACGAAGAGCGCCGCGCCCTCATCGGTGACTGTTCCATCGGCTGGCGGAGCGGTATCGCCCGCACGCTGGCCGACCTGTTCGGCGAATACCGCGACCGCATCGACGCGTACGCCGCAGAGCACGGCACGTACACCGACGAGCACGGCGCCGGCACACCCGTATGACACGGAGCAACGGAGGAGTGGAGAACGTGCTTGTGTACCCCCACTGTGCTCTTGCCGAGGACGGCGGTGGCAGGCCGCCGCGCGAAGCCGGCGGCCGGATGCCCGCGTTCGTCTGTGAGCGAGGCTGATATGCGCAGGTCAGCTGATGTCGATGAACTGGAGCGCGTGCTGTGCGCTGCCCTGGGTTCCGCCGAGCCGGTGTGCTCCGTGGCCCAACTGCTTCCGGAAGCCGACACGTTCGGGGCCCCGGGTCCCTCCGCCCTGGATCCCGCCGCGCTCAAGCGCCCTACGCTCGTGGCCGCCGGAGCCCCGTACGGCCCCACGGGCCCCGCTCCCAGTCCGTACGCCGTCGACGAACTGGTGCGCCGCGCGGGTGCGTTGGACGTACCGCAGATCCTTGTGCCCCGTGTGCGCCGTGGCGAGGACACCGGCGCGTTGCGCGCCGCCGGCTTCGTACCCGTCGCCGCGGGCCATGAGTGTGTCGTCCGGCTGTCCGGAGAGGTGGACGCGCTCCTGCGTGACCGCGTCGGTGCCGGACAGCTCCGTGATCTGCGCCGCCGCCACCGCGCCGTCTCCCAGGACGTCACCTGGGAACGGATACCGCTGAGCGAGCTGGACGGGAAGCCCTGGGCACGCCGGGCCTTCGTGGAACTGCACCAGCGCAGCGCCGAGCGCCACCGAGGACAGGAGAACCTGTACAACGCCGAAGCGCTCGATGCCCTGGCACGCGGCGCGCTGGCCGAGCGTACGGAGATTTTCGTGCGCCGTAGAAAGAACGCCGTCGTCCAGGCCGGGCTGCTGACGGTCTCGCACAACGGCCGGGGCCTGTACTACCTCACGCAGGCCGTCGCGCACGACGATCCCGCCGCGCCGCGCAACCTCTATGTGGCCTCCCTGTACCGGCTGTACCTCCACGCCCGCCGCTCCGGCCTGGACTGGGTACACCTCGGCGAGGGGGACGCCGACCGCATGCGCCGCCTCGGGGCCGACCTGTTCGTGCCTCTCGACCACTGGCTGCGCGCGCCCGCCCCGGCGGCGGCGCGGGACCGGGCAGCGCCAGGAGACGGGGAAAGGGAAAGGGAAAGGGCAGGGCAAGGAGAGAGGGCGGCGGAGGAGCGCGCGCCGTCGCGGTTCGCGGCCCCGCCGGTCGCCACGGTGCCGGCACCGGGCCCGGTCCGCTTCCGCCACCGGCCACGGTTCGACCTCGTCGACCTGTCGAGCAACACCAACCCGTATCTGGGAACCGCGAGTCACTATCCCGAACTCGATACGGCGGAACTGGCCAGGACGTATCTGAGCACCCTCGCGAAACTGCCGGGCCACGAGGGTGTCGGTGCGCTGAGTACGGATCACTTGCTGTTCACCAGCGGCGCCGTCGACGGCGTCATGGCGCTCCTGATGGCACTGACCTCGCCCGGCGAACGAGTCTGTGTCACGCCACCCACCTTCGAGCTGTACGCCCACTTCGCCCACGTCCTGCGCCTGCCCGTCGTCGAGGCCCCGCTACGTGGCGACGACCTGTGCGGGCTCGACACCGAGCGGATCCTCGCGGCCGACGCGCGGGTGACGCTCCTGTGCGATCCGGGCAACCCCGTCGGCACCAGGCTCGACAGGGCGCGTGTACGCGAACTGGTGGAACGCAGCCGGGGGTTGGTGGTCATCGACGAGGCGTACGTCGAGTTCAGCGAGACGCCCTCGTACGCCGGGCTGACCGGAGAGCACGACAACCTCATCGTCCTCAGGACGCTCTCGAAGGCGTGGGGGCTGGCGAGCGCGCGCTGCGGGGTCGCCCTGGCACACCCCGGCATCATCGAGGCGCTGCGCAGGGTGCAGGTGCCCTTCGGGTTCACCAACGCCTCACAGCGCGCCGTACGGAACCGGCTGACCAACTCACGTCCGGTGCTCGCCGCCGTACGGCGCATCCGTGCCGAGCGTGACCACATGGCGGCCACGCTGGCCCAACACCCGGCGGTGGAGCGGGTGTTCCCCTCGGAGGCCAACTTCCTGCTGGTCCGGCTGCACGAGCACGAGCGCGTCATGGACCATCTGCGCGGTGCGGGCATCCTCGTGGCCGACACCGCCCGCCTCGTTCCCGGCACCTGCCGCCTCTCCATCGGCACCCGGCGCGCGAACAACGCCCTGCTCGCAGCGCTCTCCTCCGTCGGCACCGGCCCAGGGTCGCCCGGCCCGGCGGGACCCGGACGGGCGCGGTGACCTCGCGGGCTGCCGCGGCGCGGGTGAGCCCCGACCGGTCGGGGCCCACCCGCGCTTCGCTCGTCAGGCGGGGGTTTCGGCGGTGGCGGTCAGGACCGCTCGGCCGAGGATGTGGCCGGCCATGGTGAAGCCGAGGAAGGCCGGGGTGGCTTCGGCCGGGACGCCGATGGACTCGACGTCGAGGGCGTGGACCACGACGAAGTAGCGGTGCGGGCCGTGCCCCGCCGGCGGGGCAGCGCCGAGGAAGCGCGCCATGCGGGCGTCGTTGGGCAGTTGGAATGCGCCCTCGGGCAGGCCGGACCCGGTGTCGTCGCCCGCGCCCTCGGGCAGCTCGGTGACGGTGGCCGGAATGTCGGCGACCGCCCAGTGCCAGAAGCCGGATCCGGTGGGCGCGTCGGGATCGTAGACGGTGACGGCATAGCTCTTGGTGCCTTCGGGCGCACCGCTCCAGGTCAGCTGCGGGGAGGCGTCCTTCCCGCCGGGAATGCCGGAGGAGTGCTGCTCGGCCGGCCAGATGGCGCCGTCGGCGACGGTGGTGCTGGTGACGGTGAAGGCCGCCGCCTCGGGGAGGCGGGCGAAGGGGTCGTTGGCGCTCATCGCGTCGTTCCTTTCGGGTCGTGCTGCGGGGTAGGTGGTACTGGCGCCGGGCCGGTCGTGCCGACCCGGTCATGCGGGCCCGGTCAGGCCCCGTCGTGCGGACCCGGTCGTCCGGGCCCCGTCGTGCCGGGCCGGTCGTGTGCGGGCCCGGTCGTGCAGGGGCCGACGCAGTACACGCGGCGTTGTGCCGGAGGCGCCGCTGTCGGGCGTGCGCTCACCGATGGATCGACAGTAGCACCAAGAATCGATTATCCGAGAAATCGTCTACTATGGCGCCCATGGCCCAGACGACCCACACCTCGACCTCCTCGGCGAAGCGGATGCTCTCCGAGCAGGTCCACACCTACCTGCGGGACGCGATCATGCGCGGCGACCACTCCCCCGGTGACGCGCTCAAACCGCAGGACCTCGCCAAGGAACGCGGCGTGAGCCTGGCCGTCGTGCGCGAGGCGCTCGTGCGGCTGGTCGGCGAGGGGCTCGCCGACCGGCTGCCCAATCGCGGCTTCGCCGTACCGGCCGTCTCCGACAGCCGATGGCAGGAGATCGCGGAGGCCCGCCGGACCGTCGAACCCGCCGTGCTGCGCATGGCCGTCGAACGCGGCGACGTCGACTGGGAGGCCCGCGTACGAGCCGCCCACCACCGCCTGGCCCGTACCCCGGCGTACGTACCAGGCGAGGGCGAGCACTACAGCGACGCGTGGGCCGAAGCCCACCGGGTCTTCCACCGCACCCTGCTGGAGGGGTGCCGCAACCCCCTCCTGCTGGAGACCTTCGACCGGATGTGGACCGCGAGCGAGCTGGTCCGGCGCTGGTCGGCGCACCGCAACCCCGAACGGGACGGCGTCGGCGAGCACCGTCGGCTGGAGGAGGCGGCGCTGGCCCGCGACGCCGACACCGCGGCCGAGGTGCTGACCCAGCACCTCACCCAGACCGCGGCCGTACTGACCGGCGACTCCCACGACGAACCCGCGGAGCGAGCCTGATGCGCCCCGCCGCCCCAACCCGCCGTGCCGACCCCGCCGAAGGACCTGACCGGCCACACCAGCTGGACCAGCTGGACCAGCCCCACGGACCCCACCGACCGACCACCGATACCGGAGTTACCGCATGACTTCCTTCGAGGCGAGCACCGGCCGCCACCGCCACAACATCGTCCAACCCCTGCACTCCTGCGTCTACTTCGCTCCGGAGCCGGAGGCCGAATTCGCGGCGATCGGGCTGGAGCGCGGACCCATGGCCTACCTCGCGGGCCGAGCGGCCCCGCTCGGGGCAGTCGGCGCGGGCACCGTCACGGCGACGTTCTACAACTTCAACCACGAACATGTGGAGCGGTACATCCCCGCCGCGTGGTCCGTCGCCACGCCGGAGGCGGTGCTCACGGCCCGGTTGCGTGGCGCGGACAGAACGCTGCGGCGGCTGCTCGGCGAGGAAGCCCTCACCTCGAAAGAGATGGCCGAGGCCGCCGAGCTGGCGCTGCGTGCCACCGAGGCGTGCGACCGGGAGGCGAGGCCCCTGTACGCCGCCAACGCCGGCCTCCCCATACCCGAAGAACCGCACGTGGCCCTGTGGCACGCGGCGACGCTGCTGCGCGAGCACCGGGGCGACGGTCACCTCGCCGCGCTGACGGTCGCCGGCCTCTCCGGAATCGAGGCGCTGGTCCTGCACAACGCCACCGGGAAGGCACCGACATCGGCACTGTTCATGCGGACCCGCGGCTGGTCGGCCGAGCAGTGGGCCGCCGCCCGTGACCAGTTGCGCGAGCGCGGCCTGCTGGACGAGGCGGGGGACCTCACGGAGTCGGGTACGGCCCTGCGCGACGAGGCGGAGGCGCTCACCGACCGCCTCGACACGGCCCCCTACGACCATCTCGGCCCGGCCGCCACCACACGCCTCACCGAACTGGCCGGCGGCTTCACCCAAGCCCTCAGGGCGGCAGGCGCCTTCCCCACGGCGCACTTCGGCAAGGGCTGAGGCACCAGCGGCCGGGGCAGCGACCGCCCGGCGCCGAACGCCTCCCTCGACGGCGCGCGCCTGGCGGCAGTTACGCGTGGCCGGTGAACATGGCGACCAGGCTCTCGGGGGAGTTGTCGCCGAACATCAACTCGTGGAGTTTGGCGCCGTCGGTTGCGGCCTCGACGCCGCGTCGGAACATGGCCTGTTCGTACACGGTGAGTGCGCCCTCGATGTCGTCGGGGCGCGCGGCGAGGGCCGTGCCGAGTTCGGAGCCGTCGTACATCGCGAGGTTGGCACCTTCGCCGTTCGGGCCCGAGAGGTGGGCGGCGTCGCCGAGCAGCGTCACTCCCGGTACCCGGTCCCAACGGTGGTCAAGGGGCAGGGCGTTGAGAAGGCGCAGGGTCGGCGGGGTGTCGCCGGCGGTGATCAGTGCGGTGAGTTCGGGTGCCCAGCCGTCGAATTCCCGCGCGATCCGTGCGGTGGCGGTGGCGGCGTCGGTGAAGTCGATGGCGGCGAACCAGTCCTGGGGTTTGTCGAGTGCCACGTACGTGTGCAGCGTGCCGCCGCTCTCGCGGTGCACCTGGATCCCCTTGCCCGGCGCGAGCGCCGACATCGATCCGCCGCCGGCCGCTTTCGCCGCGGCCGGGTGCCGGGCGTCGCTGTCGAAAAGCCAGGTCTCGACGAACGACCGACCTATGTACTCGGGCCTGGCCTCGGAGAGCAGCGGCCTGACCCGCGACCACGCGCCGTCGGCGCCGACCAGCAGGCCCGTTTCCACGGCGGTGCCCTCGGCGAAGGTCACCTCGTGGCGGCCCTCGCCGAGGGAGCGGACGCCGCTGACCTTGTGGCCCCACCTGACGGTCCCGGCCGGTAGCGAGTCGAGCAGGATCTGGCGCAGCTCGCCGCGCTGCACCTCGGGGCGGCCACGCGTGCTGTCGTCGTCGAACAGAACGGTCCCGTCCGAGGCGAGGATCCGGGTTGCCTCGCGGCCCTCCAGGATCAGGCCGCTGAACTCGTCCATCAGCCCGGCCGCGCGCAGAGCCAACTGGCCGTTCTCCTCGTGGATGTCGAGCATCCCGCCCTGCGACCGCGCCGTCGGTGACGCCTCCGCCTCGTAGACGGTGGCCGGGATGCCGTGGACGTGCAGGACGCGAGCGAGGGTGAGTCCGCCGAGTCCGGCGCCGATGATCGTGACATGAGTGCGCATGGTGACTCCTTCACGGAATGAGGCAGCCACCCGGGCGAAGACCGGCGGGACACCTCTGGAATGTCGTTCTATTCGATAGTGGAACAACGCTCCAGAGCTGTCAAAAAGATGGCGCCGCCCTCACGGATCAGGGCGGCGCCGACACGGGGCGGAAGCGAGGGCGGAGGGCGGCAGTTCGGGACGCGCCGCCCGGACCGCGGGGACGCCGGCACGTCGACCGGGATTCGAGCGGATCAGGTCTCCAAGGTCACCCCATGACCGCTTCCGGGCTCAGCTCGGCGAGGCCCCCTTCCGGGCTCAGCTCGGCGAGGCCCCACGAGGGCGCCCGCACCCGGCAGCGCGGTAGCGCAGGGCCGGTGCCATTTTGGCACCACTTGGCATCACCCGAGGTGCCGACACGGAGTCACCGCACCCTCGGAACGGTACGAGGGCATAGCAATTTTGGGGAGTAACTCCAGTTCAGGGCCGTGGCTGCCAGGTTAGGAGCCAAACTGGCTCACCAAGGCACAATCGTTGTGCCATGATGGCGCCATGGACCTCACGCCCTACGTCGACAACCTCCGGCAAGAGTTGGCCGTCGCCGCGGAAGCCGGCGGCGACGATGCCCGCGCCCTCGCCGAGCGGCTCACCGCTCCCCTGGAGTCCGCCGCCCGCCTGACTCTGCTCAACGCACTGTCCGCCGCCATGGGCGAGGTCACGCGGGAGCTGGCGCCGGGTTCGGTCGATGTGCGGCTGCGCGGGCTCGACCCGGAGTTCGTGGTCACGGCGCCGCCCGTACCCGAGCCGTTCCAGGAGGCGCGGGAGCCGGTCGCTGAACCCGCCCCGGCAGCGCCGGCCCCGCCGCACGCGGAGGCCGACGACGGCGCCATGACCCGGATCAACCTCCGCCTTCCCGCCCACCTCAAGGCACGCGCCGAGGACGCGGCGGCGGCGGAGGGGCTGTCGGTCAACGCCTGGCTGGTACGTGCCGTGTCCACCTCGCTCGACGGCGGACAGCGCGCCAGCCCTGCGGGCCGCGACAAGGACGCGGGGCGCCGGGGCTTCACCGGCTGGGTCCGCTAAGGCCGCCGCTCACCGGCCCCACCCCACCCCACTTCACCGGCGGATCGCCGATCCGGCCGACGTCTCACTCATCACCCGCCTCACCAGCGGGACCGCTCACCCACGCCACGAGGACGGGACAGCCATGCCTGCTTTCGACACCCCCGAACCGGTCACCGCCACCCTTGAGTTGGAGGCCGGCACCGCCCACATCACCGCGGGCAAGCGCACCGACACGGTCGTGGAGGTGCTGCCGCGCGACGGTTCCGACGACAACGACGTACGCGCCGTGCAGCAGACCCAGGTCACCTGCTCGGGCGGGCGCCTCACCGTCAGGACGGCCAGGAAGCGGTCCCCGTTCGGCAAGCCCGGCGCCGTCGAGGTCAGCATCGAACTGCCCGCCGGATCCGACGTCCGGGGCGCCTCGGGCATGGGCAGCTTCTCCTGCGAGGGCCGTCTCGGTGAGGTCGTGCTCAAGACCGGGCTCGGCGACATCCAGGTGGACGAGGTGGACAGCGCCAATCTCAGGACCGGCCTCGGCGACATCCGCCTGACCCGGTCGAGCGGGGACATCGAAGTCATCGGCTCGGGCCGGATCGAGGTCGGCACGGTCGCCGGTGTGGCGACCGTCAAGAACGGCAACGGCGCGACCGAGGTCGGCGAGGCCACCGGCAGCCTGGAGGCCAGTGCGGCCAACGGCGACATCTCCGTCGGCGTCGCGCACAGCAGCGTCGGCGCCAAGTGCGCCAACGGCCGGATCGAGGTCGGTGTCGCACACGCCGGGGTCGACGCGATGTCCTCCACCGGCGGCATCCGCGTCGGCGACGTCGCCCGCGGCCGTGTCGACCTGCGTACCTCTGTCGGCAACCTCGAAGTGGGCATCCGCGAGGGCACCGCCGCCTGGCTCGACCTGCACCCCAAGTACGGCACGGTACGCAACTCGCTCGGCTCCGCCTCGGGCCCCACCGGCTCCGACGAGACCGTCGAGGTGCACGCCAGGACCGCGACCGGCGACATCATCATCCGCCGCGCCTGACCCGCCGCGTGCTCCCCCAGCTGTCCCAACTGCCCGTCCACGGAAGGAAAGCGGCATGACCGCGACTCAGCTATCCGCACCGACAGCCGGCAAAACGGCGGCACCGGCGATCACCGCAACCGGGCTGCGCAAGTCCTACGGCGACAAGCTCGTGCTCGATGGCATCGACGTGTCGGTGCCGGCCGGCACCATCTTCTCCCTGCTCGGCCCGAACGGCGCCGGTAAGACCACCGCCGTGAAGATCCTCTCCACCCTCATCTCTGCCGACGGTGGTGAGCTGCGGGTGGGTGGGCATGACGTGGCCGTCGATCCGCAGGCGGTACGCGCCGCGATCGGCGTCACCGGACAGTTCTCCGCCGTCGACGGACTCATCACCGGCGAGGAGAACATGCTCCTGATGGCCGACCTGCACCACCTCTCGAAAAGTGAGGGGCGCCGGGTCGCGGCCCAACTCCTGGAACGCTTCGACCTGGTGGACGCCGCCAGGAAGCCCGCCCAGAGCTACTCCGGCGGCATGAAACGCCGCCTCGACCTCGCCATGACCCTGGTCGGCAACCCGCGGATCATCTTCCTCGACGAACCCACCACCGGACTCGACCCCCGCTCCCGCCACAACATGTGGGGCATCATCCGCGAACTCGTCTCCGACGGCGTCACCGTCTTCCTCACCACCCAATACCTGGAAGAAGCCGACGAACTCGCCCACCACATCGCCGTCCTCGACGACGGGAAGATCGCCGCAGAGGGCACCGCCGACGAGCTCAAGCGACTCATCCCCGGCGGACACGTGCGGCTGCGGTTCTCCGACCCGGCCACATACCGGACCGCCGCCGACGTACTACGCGAGGTCACCCGGGACGACGAAGCACTGTCGCTCTCCATCCCCAGCGACGGCAGCCAGCGCGAACTGCGCGCCATCCTCGACTGGCTCGACTCGACCGGCATCGAAGCCGACGAGCTGACCGTGCACACACCCGACCTCGACGACGTCTTCTTCGCCCTCACCAGCGGCAGCACCAACCTCCCCAACCAGCCCGAGGAGAACGTCCGATGAGCGCACTCTCCCTCACCGTCCGCGACTCGAACACGATGCTGCGCCGCAACCTCCTGCACGCCCGGCGCTACCCCTCCCTCACCCTGAACCTGCTGCTCACACCCGTCATCCTGCTGCTGCTCTTCGTCTACATCTTCGGCGACGTGATGAGCGCGGGCATCGGCGGCGGGAGCGCCGACCGCTCCGACTACATCGCCTACATCGTCCCCGGCATCCTGATGATGACCATCGCCAGCACCGTCGTCGGCACCGCTGTCTCCGTTTCCAACGACATGACCGAGGGGGTCATCGCCCGCTTCCGCACGATGGCGATCCACCGCGGCTCCGTGATCATCGGGCACGTACTCGGCAGTGTGCTGCAATCCGTCATGAGCGTGGTTCTCGTCGGCGCCGTCGGCGTGGCCATCGGCTTCCGCTCCACCGACGCCACGGCGCTGGAGTGGATCGCGGCGTTCGGACTGCTCGCGCTGTTCGCCCTCGCACTCACCTGGATCGCCGTCGGCATGGGACTGATCAGCCCCAACGCCGAGGCCGCCAGCAACAACGCGACGCCGCTGATCCTGCTTCCCCTCATCTCCAGCGCCTTCATCCCCGCCGAAACCATGCCCGGCTGGTTCCAGCCCATCGCCGAGTACCAGCCCTTCACCCCGGCCATCGAGACCCTGCGCGGACTGCTGCTCGGCACCGAGATCGGCAACAACGGCTGGATCGCCCTCGCCTGGTGCCTCGCACTGAGCGTGCTCGGCTACCGCTGGTCGACGGCAGTGTTCAACCGGGACCCCAAGTAAGCGCCAACACCCAACACCCAACGCCCGCAGGAGGATCCCATGGACCCCATGGCGTACGACCCGACGGCAGCCGGCACCAGCGCCGTTCCCAGCAGCGTCAGCGCCGAAGAGCCTCCCACGCTGCCGACCGACCGGCGCACAGGCTGCCCCTTCGACCCGCCCGCCGAACTCGCCGCGCTGAGCGACAAGCCGCTGCGCCGTATGCGCTACGCCGACGGACACGTGGGCTGGCTGGTCACCGGCCATGCCGCGGGCCGCTCGGTACTGGCCGACCCGCGCTTCAGCTCACGCTACGAACTCCTGCACCTGCCATTCCCGATGGGGGACATACCGGAGGAGCTACCGCCGGCGCAGGTCGGCGACATGACCGGCCTGGATGCCCCGGAGCACACCCGTTACCGGCGCCTGCTCACAGGTAAGTTCACCGTCCGCCGCATGCGTCAACTCGCCGAGCGCGTCGAGCAGTTCACCACCGAGTGTCTGGACGCCATGGAACAGGCCGGGCCCACGGCCGACCTGGTGCAGGCGTTCGCGCAGCCCGTGCCCGCGCTCATGATCTGCGAGCTGCTCGGGGTGCCGTACGCCGACAGGGAGCGCTTCCAGAGCCATGTGGCGATCATCTTCGACCAGACGGCGGACATGGAGGCGAAGGGTGGGGCCTACGCCGCGCTGCTCCAGTACCTGAACGAGCTGGTCCTCACCAAGCGTGCCGAGCCGACCGACGACCTGCTCAGCGATCTGACCACCTCCGACCTCACCGACGAGGAGCTGGGCGGAATCGGCCTGCTGCTGCTCGCCGCCGGGCTCGACACCACAGCGAACATGCTCGCGCTCGGCACCTTCGCCCTGCTGAGCAACCCCGACCAGCTTGCGGCCCTGCGCGCCGATCCCGCACTGGCCGAGCGGACCGTGGAGGAGCTGCTGCGCTACCTCAGCGTGGCCGACCCGCTGACACGCTCGGCGCTCAAGGACGTGGAGGTGGAGGGGCAACTGATCAAGGCGGGCGAGACGGTGACCGTTTCCGTGCAGGCCACCAACCGCGACCCGCGGAAGTTCCCCGACCCCGACCGGCTCGACATCCACCGCAGGGCCACCGGACATCTGGCCTTCGGCCACGGCGTCCACCAGTGCCTGGGCCAGCAGCTCGCCCGCGTCGAGATGACCGTCGCGTTCCCCGCCCTCTTCGCCCGCTTCCCCACCCTGCGCCTCGCGGTGCCGCCCGAGGAGGTGCCGCTGCGCGACCGTTCCAACATCTACGGGGTGGTCGGCCTGCCCGTCACCTGGGACAAGGAGGAGAAGCAGCCATGAGCGCGCCTGCCCCGAGCGCTTCGAGCGGGGAACACCCCAGGGAGCCGCTGCGCCTCAGCGCCGACCGTGACCGCTGCGCCGGCGCCGGCATGTGTGCCCTGACGGCTCCCGCTCTCTTCGACCAGGACGACGAGGAAGGGCTGGTGGTGCTGCTGAACCCCGTGCCGGCCCCTGAGCACCGGGCCGCGGCCCGGATGGCCGTCGGCCTCTGCCCCGCCGGAGCCATCGCCCTCAACTCCCCGGACCCCACGGGCACTACGGGCTCCAGGGACTCCCCTGACTCCCCGGGCTCCCCGGACTCCCCTGACTCCTCGGGCTCGTAGCGACCGTGACACTGCCCGGACCGGGAACCCCGCACCGCGCATGGCGCACGGTGAGGGGCTCTCGTGTGTGCGGGCTCCGCCCACCACGCCAAGGGTGGTTGGCGGAGTCGGAGTGGGCGGCGCGGTCCGAGGCCGGTTTCGGGCCCGATCGGATACGCAGCAGGCTCAGGGGAGCCGTAGAGGGGCGTTCGTTCCGCCCTTGGTCTCCACGGTCAGGAACGACAGTACGTCGTCGCCGATGTTCTTCAGGTCGTGAAGGTGGTAACGGCCGCTTGTGAAACGGAAATGCCAGGTCTGGCCGCCGACGTAGGTGATTTCGCGCGTGGTGCCGTCACCGGAGTGCTGCCGGGCCCTGCCGCTTGTGAGGGCTATCCAGAAGTAGTCCAGCACATGGCGGTGGACGGGAATGCGCTCTTCCGGCTGAAGGTGTGTCTCCCATATACGGAGTGAATCGGTCTCTTTCACCAGGGACTGGCCCATCCAGCCGTTGTGGGCGTTGCTGTCGAATTCCTTCCGCAGCTCGGGGCTCCAGCGGGCGAAGTCTTCGGCGACAACGGTCCCGACCAGCGGGAGATCAGCGCAGGAATCACTACCCATGAACCGGTTCCTTTCGGTGTTGGTGTGCTGCGGTGGCACCCGGTCCGCGGGGCGGGGAGCCAGCTCGTTCGCTCAGGTTGTCACGGCAGGTTATAACGGCCCGTTCCGGCGCATCGGTGGCCAACCCGGCGGCGGGGGGCGGGACTTGGGGAATATCAGGCACCTGTCGGACAACGTTGTCCCGGGCAGATTCGGGGGCCATATCGGCCAGTTCGGAGAATCGCCGATAACGTTGTCCCACTGTCCGGCCCGTGGACCTGTGGAGCGTGTGGAGGTAAGAGCCTGTGACCGCCGCACCTGAAGGGTCGCTGCCTCTCGTCCCGTATCCCGCCTCTGTGCGGGTATGCCCCGGTTCGCTGCGCCTGGACGGCTTGGGCGGCGTAATCGCAGGCGCGACGGGCGGCACGGCGGGCGGCGTAACGGCCGGCGTACGCGTCGAGTACGGCCGGGACACGGCACGGGAAGGCGCGCTGCTGCGCGCCGCGCTCGATGAGAGCCGGGTGCTGGTAGGTCCGGACGGTGACCGGGAACTGCCGTATGTACGTCTTTTGTTGCGGGACATCGACGGCGTGGGTGCCACCGGGGACACCCGCTCCGAGGCGTACCGGCTGGAGATCGCGCCCGGTGGCGTGGAACTGCGCGCGAGTACGGGGCAAGGGCTGGCGCGCGGCGTCCAGACGCTGCGCCAGCTGCTGCTGGCGTACGGGCACGAGCTGCCGTGCTGCCTCGTGGAGGACGCGCCGCGCTTCCCGTGGCGGGGGGTGATGCTGGATGTGGCGCGGCACTTCCTGCCCAAGCGTGCCGTGCTGCGCATGCTGGATCTGGCCGCCCTGCACCGCCTCAACACCGTCCATCTGCATCTGACCGACGACCAGGGCTGGCGGCTGGAGGTGCCGGGTCTGCCGCTGCTCACCGAGGTCGGTGGCTGGCGCGAGGGCACCCTGACCGGACATGCGACCCAGCCGTCGGGGTACGACCCCACACCGCACGGCGGCCATTACACGCGCGCCGACCTGGCGGAGATCTCCGCGTACGCGGCGGCACGGCATCTGACCCTCGTACCCGAGGTGGACATGCCGGGACATGTGCGGGCGGCCCTCGCCGCCTACCCCGAACTGGGCGTGACAGGGCCGCACAAGGTGGCGGGCGGCTGGGGTGTCTCGGACCATGTGCTGGCGCCCACCGAACGGGCGCTGGACTTCGCGCGGGACGTGCTGGACGCGGTCTTCGACGTGTTCGACGGGCCCGTGGTGCACCTGGGCGGCGACGAGTGCCCGCGCACCGAGTGGCGCTCCAGCCCCGCCGTACGGGCGCGGGCGCGTGAACTGGGCCTGGCCTCCGTCGAGGGCATCCAGGGCTGGTTCCATGGCCACCTCGCCGCGCATGCGCGGGCCGCGGGACGGCGGGTCGCCGGGTGGGACGAGATGGTGGCCTCCGGTGACGCGCCCCCTGACGCGCTCGTGCTGGCCTGGCGGGACTGGATCACGCCGGGTGTGGCCGGCGCCGCGCTCGCCGCCGGGCACGACATCGTGCAGTGCCCCACCGGCTTCACCTACCTCGACCACTATCAGTCGGAGGACCCGGGCGAGCCCCTGGCCCAGGGCGGCCACCTGCCGCTGGAGAAGGTCGCCGCCTTCGAACCGCACACCGCCGGTATCCCGGAAGGCACCCTGGAGGCGCCGGGTGCGGGGCGTGTGCTGGGCGTTCAGGGGCAGCTCTGGTCGGAGTACCTGCCGACACCGGAGGCCGTCGAGTACATGGCCTTCCCCCGCCTGGGCGCCCTCGCCGAGGCGGGCTGGACACCGCCGGCGACCCGCGCGGCACACCCGTTCATGGCACGTGCAGCCGCGTACGCCTCCCTGCTCGACAGATGCGGCGTCAACCACCGCAGCCCGACCGGCCCGAGCCCCTGGCAACGCGGCGGCACCGGCCCCCGCGCCCGACCGGCGACGGCCCGCGCGGAGGAGGAACGGGAGCCGCCGACCCCGGACCGGGCGGGCGCCGAGGAATCCGTGACCACACGGGAGGGGGCGACCGCACGGGAGGCAACGACCGCACAAGAGGCGGTGACCGCACAGGAGCCTGTGGCCGCACAGGAGTCTGTGGAGGCGGGCGGCTTCGCGAGGGACGAGGGCTCCGCACGTGCTCAGCGTTCCGCCGGGGCCGAGGGCGCAGCCTGTGTCGGGGGGTCGGCCGGTGTCGAGGAGTCGGCGGCTGAGCATTCCGTTGCCGGGAGCCGGGCGCAGGGGTGGCGGCCGACGATGAAGGATGTCGCCGCTTCCGCCGGTGTCTCGCTCAAGACGGTCTCGCGCGTCGTCAACGGCGAGCAGGTGAACAAGGAGATGGCCCGCCGTGTGCGCGAGGCCGTACGGCGGCTGGGTTACCGGCTCAACGAGAGCGGGCGGGTGCTGCGGCGGGGCGGAAGGTCGGGCACCGTCGCGCTCGTGCTGCCCTCGCTCGCCGACCCGTATCTCGCCGGAATCGCCGAGGCGGCCGAGCGGTGGGCCCGCTCGGTGCGGCGCGCGCTGCTGCTCAGCGCGACGGACGACGATCCGGCGGCCGAACGCGAGGCGCTGGCCGCGCTCGTGGCCCGGGGCGTCGACGGTCTGCTGCTCGTGCCGTCCAGGCGCTCGGGGGCGGGCGCGGGACCAGGACCGGGGCCGGGACCAGGACCTGGACCGGGGCACGACCTGGCGGTGGTGACCCTCGGCCGCCCGCTGCCGGGGGACGGCGCTGGAACGGTCGCCGACACCGTGTTCGGTGACGAGGCGGTGGCCCTGCGCGCGGCGCTGGCCAGGCTTCCCCGGGGCACGACGGCCGGCTATCTCGGCCGCCCCGGCGAGGAGTTCACGGGCCGCGAACGGCTGCGCGCCTTTCACGAGGCGGCGGAGGCGACGGGGGTCGCGGTGGGGCCCGTGCTGTGTGAGGCGGCGCCGCCGGGTGAGAGCGTACCCATGGCGCTGGCGCTGCTGGGTGACACACCGGTGGACGCGCTCGTGCTCGCCGACGGGCCCCTCGCCACGCATGCGCTGCCCCTCGCCGCCGCCGCGCCCGGCGCCCCCCGTACGCTGCTGGTGCACGACGTGGCGCCGTCCCAACTGATCCCCTTCGCGGGCACATTGGCCGTACGGTCCCTCACGCCGCCGCCCGCTGTACTCGCCCGCACGGCAGGGCAGCTCCTCGAAGCCCGCCTGCGAGCCCCGGCCCAAGCCCCCCGCACTGTGTACGTCCCCGTTCCCCAGGAGGCAACGTGAGCGAGCCATACCCCGACACCGTCTCGCCCGCGCCCGAGGGCCGTGCCTGCGCCTTCGTCCCGCAACCGCGCCGCGTCACGGCGGCCGACGCGCCCGCCTGGCGGCCGGGCGCCAGCACCCGGGTGCTGGTGCAGGAGCGGCACCACGACCGGCTGGCGCCGACGGCCCGGGTACTCGCCGAGGACCTGGCACGCCAGGGGTACACCCCCGGACTGCCCGAGGTCGCGCCGTACGCCGGGGAGTCGGAGGCGGGCCCCGAGGACCTGGTGCTGCGCCTGGACACCGTTTCCGGAGCGCCGGGCGGCGAGCAGGAGGCGTACCACCTGACGCTCGCGGCGCCTGCCGTCCTCACCGCGCACACCGAACGCGGCGTGCACCAGGCGGGCCGTACCCTGCTCCAGTCGCTGCGCCCGGCCCAGCCGCGCGTCGCGTGGGAGGTCACGGACTGGCCCGCCTACCCCGTACGAGGGCTGACGGTGGACGCGGGGCGCAGGGCGTTCAGCGTGCGGTGGCTGGAGGGGCTCATCCGCGAGCTGTCGGCGCTGAAGCTGAACGAGCTGCACCTGCATCTGTCGGATTCGCTCGCCTTCCGGGTGGAGAGCGGTACGCATCCGGAGATCGTGTCCCCTCAGGCGCTCACCAAGGCGGAGTTGCGGGGCCTGGCCGGGCTGGCGGCGCGGCATCACATCGCGCTCGTACCGGAGTTCGACACGCCGGGCCATCTGCGCTCGGTCCTGGAAGCACACCCCGAGCTGCGGCTGCGGCTCGCCGACGGCACGGTGCGCGGCGAGAACCTGGACTACTCGCTGCCGGAGGCACGCGCGCTGGTACGCGACCTGCTGCACGAGTACGCGGAGCTGATGCCGGGCGACCTGTTCCACCTGGGCGGTGACGCGTACTTCGGCAACTTCTGGGAGCCGGAGCACCGCATCACGCCCGAGCTGGCGCCGCAACTGGCGCGGTACGCGCGGGAGCACGCGGGGACGGAGGAGGCGACGCTGCACGACGGGTACGCCGCCTACCTCAACGAACTGGCCGGTGTCCTGCGCGCACACGGCAAGCGGGCCCGCGTGTGGAACGACGAGATCGTGCCGTCCGGCGCCGTACGCCTCCACCAGGACGTACAGGTGGACACCTGGATCCGCTGGAGCCACGCGCAGCCGTCGGCCGCCGACTACCTACGCGCCGGGTACGACGTGGTCAACGGCCACGGCGACCACCTGTACTACGTGCACGCCGGGGAAGCTCCGCACATGGCGGGCCCCGGCTCGCGCGGCAAGAAGTCGGCGCCCGGGATCTACGAGGACTGGACGCCGCGCACCGTGATGGACGCGCCGGGCGAGGACGCCGAACTGCTCGCGGACGAGCCCGGCGTACAGGGCGGCGGCACGCTGCTGGGCGCGCACATGTCGGTGTGGTGCGACGCGCCGGGGCCGGCAACGGAGGACGAGATCGCTCAGGACACCGCGCCGTGGAAGCGTGCCTTCGCCGAGCGCATGTGGTGCCCTTCGGACTCCGCACGCGACCACGAGGCTTTCGAGAGGAGATACGCCGTGCTGGACGCGGCGCGCTGAGCCGCCACCGGTCACCAGGTCAGCCATTGAGGACGAAGGAGAGCGCGGTGGAGGAAGTGCCGCCCAAGCGGCCCACCATGAAGGACATCGCCCGCGAGGCCGGCGTCTCGGCGAGCGCGGTGTCCTTCGCGCTGAACAACCGCGCCGGGGTCTCGCCCGGAACCCGCGCCCGTATCGAGCGGGTGGCCGAACGGCTCGGCTGGCGGCCCCACTCGGCCGCGCGTGCGCTGTCGGGTGAGAGCGCGGGGGTGCTGGGCATGGTGCTGGCCCGGCCTGCGGGGAGCCTCGGGGTGGAGTCGTTCTTCCTTCAGCTCATGTCCGGTATCCAGCGTGCGCTGGCGCCGCGCGATCACGCGCTGCTGTTCCAGATGGTCGACGACCTGGACAGCGAGTGCGAGCTGTACCGCAGGTGGTGGGCCGAGGGCCGGGTGGACGGCGTCGTCGTCGTCGACCCGCGCACCGAGGACCCGCGCCCGGCGCTGCTGGCCTCGCTCGGGCTGCCTGCCGTGGTCGTCGGCGGCATGGAGACGGGGGGTCAGGCACCGCCGACGGGACCGAGGCTGTCCAACGTGTGGGCGGACGACACGGCTGCGATGGTGACGATCGTGCGCCATCTGTACGGGCTCGGCCACCGCCGTGTCGCGCACATCGGGGGCATCGGCGGGTTCGCGCACACCGAGCGCAGGATCGAGGCGCTGCGCGCCGAGGCGGCCAGGGCCGAGCTGGCCGACGCGCGCTCGGTGACCACCGACTACACCGATGCCCAGGGCGCTGAGGCGGCTCGCGGACTGCTGGCCCAGACGACCCCGCCCACGGCGCTGATCTGCGACAACGAGGTGATGGCCGTGGCGGCCGTGAGCGTGGCAGCTGAACGGGGGCTGGCCGTGCCGCGCGACATCTCCATCGTCTCCTGGGAGGACTCGGTGCTCTGCCGCACCCTGCACCCCCAGCTGACCTCGCTCTCGCGGGACACCGAGGAGTTCGGCCGGCATGCGGCCGAAGCGCTCCTCGCCGTCCTCACGGGCGGCCCCGGACGGCGCGTGACGGTCCCGCTGCCCCGGCTGATCCCGAGGGAGAGCACGGCCCCTCCCCCGGGCGGCTGAACCGGCTTGCGCCGCGCCGGCTCGACGGGCCGCACCGTGCCCGCCGAGCGGCGCCGCGGCTGCCCAGAGACGCCGCGACTGCTCAACGGGCGCTTCCGTTGCGGGACTTGAGCGGTGCGGCGGGCGTGCTCGCGTACCGCGGTCAGCCGTACCGCGGTCAGCGTGTGTGTCCCCGTACGGTGTACGACTCCGGCGGGCGTACCAGTGCCTCGGGGTCGCCGGTGTACTCGATGTCGACGCCGTAGTGCTCGCGGGCCGCCTCCAGGGAGACGTAGCCGTTGACCACGTCGTCCAGTACGCGTGCGACGGGGCGCTCGGTGGCGGGCCCGTAGCCGCCTCCGCCGGGGAAGAGAAGGCGTACGTGTGCCTCGGGCGCGAGCCGGACCAGGCGCTTGCGGGGCAGGCGGGCGCCGGTCGCGGTGTCGGTGAAGTCTCCGGCCGCGCCCGGCAGTCCGCCTTCGGCGCCGGGTGCGGGGTGCTCGACGCGGTCGATGTTGGCGTTGACGGTCCAGCCGTTGCCGCCGCTGCGGCGGACCTCGACGCGCTGGCCGAGGCCACCCCGGTAGGCGCCGGGGCCGCCGCTGTCGGGGCGCAGCTCGCGCCGCGTCTGGACGAGCGGGGTGAGGGTCTCCAGCACCTCGGTCGGCGCCGCCCGTACGCCGGTGGGAAAGCCCGTGGTGTTGAGGCCGTCCTTGCCGGGGCGCCCGCCGACGCCGCCGGCGCCGAAGACGGTGAGGGTGAAGGGGCTCGGTTCCGCCAGGTCGCCGCCGCGCCACACCGTCATCCACAGCGCGTCGGAGCTGGTCGCGGGCAGCCCGCCGGGCACGGCTGGGCGCAGCGCCTCGAACAGGAGGCTGGGCAGGAAGTGGCCGACCAGATGGCGGGAGGCCACGGGCGCGGGGTCGACGCAGTTGAGGACCGAGCCGCGCGGCGCCGTGACGTGGACGGGCCGGAAGGAGCCCGCGTTGTGCGGCACGTCGGGCGCGAGGGCCGCCTTGACCGCGAAGGACGTATAGGCGCGGGTGTAGTTGAGGACGACGTTGACGCCGTGCCGTGACTGCGGGGACGAGCCCGCGTAGTCGATGGAGACCTGGTCGCCCTCGATGGTGACGGCGACGGCGAGTTCGATGGGCTCGTCCTCGAAGCCGTCGGAGGTCATACGCGCCTCGTAGCGGCCGTCGCGCAGTGCGCGCAGTGCCGTGCGGAGTGCCTGCTCGGAGCGGCGCATGATCTCGGCGGCGATGTCGTCGATGCCGGAGAGGCCGAACTCGTCCATCATCGCGGTGAGGCTGCGGGCGCCGACCTGGTTGGCTGCGACCTGCGCGTACAGGTCGCCCATGGTCTCGTCGGGCGTACGGACGTTGGCGCGGATGAGCGCTTCGAGGGTGGCGTTGGGGCCCTCGGCCGTTCGCAGCTTGAGGATGGGCAGGCGCAGGCCCTCCTCGTAGACCTCGGTCGCGGCGGCGGAGAGGATGCGTCCGCCGATGTCGGGCGAGTGGCAGCAGCTGGCGAACCAGGCGACGAGGGTGCCTTCGCGGAAGACAGGGGTGGCGACGGTGAGGTCGTTGATCTGGCCTGCCGTCATCCACGGGTCGTTGGTGAGGAGTACGTCGCCGTCGGCGAGCGCGTGCGGCGGGTAGGTGGCGACGATGTGTTCCATGCCGGTGGCCATGGCGTTGATGTGTCCCGGGGTGCCGCCGGAGGACTGGCCGATCATGTTGCCGTCGCTGTCGAAGACGGCGCAGGCGAGGTCGAGGGACTCGCGGACGACGGGGCTGAAGGCGGTGTTGACGAGGGCCGCCTGCTGCTCGTCGAGGAGCGAGTGGAGCCGGTTGGCGACCAGCCCGACGACGACGGGGTCGGCTGAGGTGGCCTGGGTCATCGGTCTTCTCCCTGGGCTGAGTCCCGCTGGGCCGGGCCGTGCTGGGCCGTGCCGTAGTGAGCTGGGTCGGGCTGGGCCGGGTCGTGCTGGTCCGGACGGGCTGGATCGTGCCGGACCGGGTCGCGTTCGGCCGGGGCGCGTTCGGCCGGGGCGGGCGTGAACTCGACGAGGATGCTGCTGTCCTCCGTGACGGTGCAGCGCGCGCCGGGCGGGACGACGAGGGTGGATTCGCGTTCCTGGACGAGCGCGGGGCCTTCGAGGACGGTGCCGGGCGCGAGCCGGTAGCGGTCGTGGACGCCCGTGGACACGTAGCCGCCCACGGCGGGGAAGTAGGCGTCGCGCTCGCCGGTACGCGCGCCGCTTCCGTCCCGCGTCCCGGCGAGGTGGAGGCGGGCGCGGGGGTCGGGGCCGCGGGACGCCACCCGCCAGGTGAGGATCTCCGTCTCGACTCCGCGGGGCGCGACGGTGCCGAACCGCTGCCGGTACTGCTCGGCGAAGCTCGCGGCGAGCGCGTCGCGCCAGCCGTCGCCGAGGTGCGGCACGGGCACCTCGATCTCGTTGCCCTGGCCGGCGAAGCGCATCTCCAGGGTGCGTTCGTGCACGATGTCCCCGCGATCCACCCCGGAGGCGGCGAGCACCTCGGCCCCCTCGTGCTCCATCTCGGCGAACAGGTCCCGCGCGCTGCTGTGTTCGACGGTGGAGAGCGTGGCGTGCCGGGAGCGGACGATGTCGATGGACATGGGCGCCGAGAGGAAGCCGAGCGCGCTGAGGACGCCTGCCGCCGGGGGCGCGACGAGGGAGGGCGAGCCGAGCGCAGCCGCGACGCCGGGGCCGTGCAGGGGCCCGTTGCCGCCGGAGACGAACAGCGGGAGGCGGGCCGGGTCCTGGCCGCGTTCGATGGCGTGGACGCGCGCGGCGTTGGCCATGCTCTCGTCCGCGGTCGCGTGGATGCCCCAGGCCGCCTCGGCGACGGTGATGCCGAGCGGGTCGGCGATCTGCTCCTTGACGGCGGCGTACGCGGCGTCGGCGTCGAGTGCCATGTCGCCGCCGAGGAAGCGGTGCGGGTCGAGGTAGCCGAGGACGACATCGGCGTCGGTGACGGTGCAGTGGGTGCCGCCGCGCCCGTAGCTGACGGGGCCCGGCTCCGAGCCGGCCGAGTCGGGGCCGACGGTGATGAGGCCGAGCGGGCTGACACGGGCGATGGAGCCGCCGCCGGTGCCGATCTCGATCATGTCGATGACGGGTGCTCGTACGGGCAGTCCCGAACCGGCGCGCATCCGGTAGACCCTGTCCACCTCGAAGGTGTGGGTGACCAGGGGCCGATGGGCCTCGATCATGCACAGCTTGGCCGTGGTGCCGCCCATGTCGAAGGCGATCTGGTCGGGCCTGCCGGCTTCCCTGCCGAACGCGACGGCGCCGAGCGCGCCGCCGGCCGGGCCGGATTCGAGCATCCGGATGGGGAAGCGCCGTGCCACGTCGACGGCGGCGACACCGCCGTTGGACAGCATGATCAACGGGTCGCAGCGCAGGCCGAGTCCGCGCAGCCGGGCGCGCAGGTCCTCCAGGTACGTCTCGACGAGCTGCTGGACGTAGACGTTGGCGAGGGTGGTCGAGGCGCGCTCGTACTCGCGGATCTCCGGGTTGACCTCGCTGGAGAGCGCGACGCGCAGTTCGGGCGCGACGGACCGGATGATCTCGCGGGCCTGCCGCTCGTGCGCGCCGTTGGTGTGGCTGTGCAGGAAGCAGACGGCGACGGCCTCGACACCGGCGCCCGACAGCTCCGTTGCGAGCCGCTTGACGGCCGCCGTGTCCAGAGGCGTGTCCACACTGCCGTCGGCGAGCACGCGTTCGCTGACGCCGAACCGCAGATGGCGGGGCACGAGAGGGCGCGGCAGCTCCAGCGCGAGGTCGTACAGCTCGTAGCGGTGCTCGCGGCCCATCTCGACCACGTCGCGGAAGCCCTCGGTGGTCAGCAGCGCGGTGCGCGCCCCGCGCCGTTCGATCAGCGCGTTGGTGACGAGGGTGGTGCCGTGCACGACGGTGGTGATGGCGGCGGGGTCCAGGCGGTGGTCGGTGAGGGTCTGCCGCAGTACGTCCTCGACGGCCGCAGCGGGTTCGCTGTGCGTGGTGAGGGTCTTGCCCACGGCGACGATCCCGGAGTCGTCGAGTATCGCCATGTCCGTGAACGTGCCGCCGATGTCTACCCCGACACGGAGCGCGCGGGAGTGGGTCATTGGGTCCTCCGGTCAGCTGGTGGCTGGACGCTACAGATCGTCCGACGATTCTGCAAGATTTCGTCGGACGACCTGTAGGCTCAGCGGCGGCAGAGCGACCCGATCAGGGAGCAACTGGCCACCGGTGGACGCCGGACGGCCGCGAAGGGAGCAGGCGTGGCCGAGTCCTCAGGGACGGCGAGCAGAGTCGCGGACGAGCTGCGCGCGCAGATCGTCGCCGGGGAACTCAAGCCGGGCACCCGGCTCTCAGAGGAACGCGTCCGCGAGGCGCAGGGCGTCTCACGGTCCACCCTGCGCGAGGCGTTCCAGCGGCTCATCAGGGAGCGCCTTCTCGTCCACGAACTGAGCCGCGGCGTTTTCGTGCGCCAGCTCTCGCGCCGCGACGTGGCCGACCTGTACGAGGTACGGCGCATCGTCGAGTGCGCGGCCGTGCGGCACATCCGCACGCTCACGCCCTCCGGACTGCGGCGGCTCGCTGCGGCGATCTCCGAGGGCCGCGACGCGGCGGCCGAGCAGCGCTGGGACGCCGTCGCCGCGGCGAGCATCCGCTTCCACGAGGCACTGGTAGCGCTCGCCGGCAGCGAGCGGCTGTCCTCGATGATGGCCGGTGTCCTGGCCGAATTCCGGCTCGCCTACGCGCACATGGGCGACACCCGCGTCTTCCACGCCGCCTTCCTCGAACGCAACCGGGAGATCGCCGAGGCCCTGCGCGACGGCGACATCGAGGACGCGGCCACCCGCCTCGACACGTACCTCACCGACTCGGAACAGGCACTCCTGAACGACTACGAGGACTGATCCGGCGCCACCGTCAGGCGGAGGCGCGGGGGCGGCACGCTCACGGACCAGGCATGCGGAGAGGCACGCGGAACGGCACGCAGAAGGGCACGTAGAAGGGCACGTAGAGGCGCACGCAGAGGGACGCTGCGGGGCACTGCGGGGCGCTGCGGGGCGCTGCGGGGCGCTGCGGGGACGCACTGCGGGGGCGCGCGAAAGTGCCGGACGTTAACAGCGCGGAAACCGCGTAGCTATTGAGCATCGTCCGACGATTACGTATCGTCCGGCGCATCGAATCCGCCCGTACGTCCCCGGGAGCACCCGTGAGCGCAGTCCACACCCCTGCCGTCCCCGGGCAGGAGCGCACCCCCGCGCCGGCCACGCTCAGAAAGGCGACGGTCGGCGCCACCATCGGCAGCGTCGTCGAGTGGTTCGACGTCGCCGTGTACGGCTATCTCGCCACGGTCCTGGGCGGCGTCTTCTTCCCCAGCAGCGACCCGACGACGGCGCTGCTCAGCTCGTTCGCCGTGTTCGGCGTCGCGTTCGCTGTACGCCCGCTGGGCGGGATCTTCTTCGGGGCGCTCGGCGACCGGATCGGCCGGCAGAAGACCCTCGCGTGGGTGATCATCCTGGTGTCGGTGGCCACGCTGTGCACGGGACTGCTGCCCGGTTACGACTCGATAGGACTCGCGGCGCCCGTGCTGCTGGTGCTGCTGCGCCTGGTGCAGGGCTTCTCGGCCGGTGGCGAGATGGGCGGCGCCTCGGCCTTCGTGGCGGAGTACGCGCCGCCGAAGCGGCGCGGGTACCTGGTGAGCTGGGTCGAGATGGGCTGCATCGCGGGCTTCCTGCTGGGCTCGGTGGTCGTACTGCTGCTGAACCTGGGGCTGACACCCGAGCAGATGCAGAGCTGGGGGTGGCGCATCCCGTTCCTGATGGCGGCGCCGCTGGGCATGATCGGGCTCTACATCCGCAACCGGCTTGAGGAGACACCCGAGTTCGCGGCCATGCGCGCCGAGGGCGGGATCGCCAAGCACCCGCTGCGCGAGTCGGTCGTCCACCACTGGCGGTCCATCCTGCGCACCGCGGGATACGCGCTGTTCCAGAACGCCGCGCTCTACGTGATCCTCACCTTCATCCCCTCCTACCAGGAGGAGACCCTTGACCACACAGCGCGGCTGGCCTCCGTCTCCTCCGTCATCTCCATGGCGCTCACCTGCGCGGTGATCCCGGCGGCCGGCGCGCTCTCGGACCGGGTGGGCAGAAGGCCGGTACTCGGCGGCGCGTGTGTGCTGGCGCTGGCGCTCTCGTACCCGCTGTTCGTCCTGATGGACAGCGACAGCCCGCTGTGGGCCGTGCTGGCGCACACCGGTCTCGGCCTCGTCCTGGGCGTGTTCCTCGGCCCGACGCTCGCCGCGATGAACGAGCTGTTCAGCACGCGTGTGCGCTACGGCGGCTTCTCGCTGGGCTACAACCTGTCCGTATCGGCGTTCGGCGGCACCGCGCCCTTCCTCGTCACCTTCCTCGTGGCCAGGACCGGCATCACCGCCTCCCCCGCGTTCTTCGTCATGGCGGCTGCCCTGGTGACCCTCGGCGTCGTCCTCGCCACACGGGAGACCGCACCACGCAGACTCGCGACCGGCGCCGCCCTGTAGGCACGGCCCGCCTCAGGTGCTCTTGGCCCCCGCTTCCACGAGCGCCGGGTAGTCGGGAAGAGGAAGGGTGCTGATCTTCTGGCCCTCCCTGAGCATCCAGTTCATGACCGGGCGCCTGCTCAGCAGGGTGTCGCGCAGGCGGATGGCGGTCCGCGTGCCGGGCGCCAGGAAACGTCCCGTACGCTCGCCGCCCTTCTGGCACACCTCGGCGTAGGGGCGCACCCTGTCCTCGTAACGGGTGAAGGCGGCGCCGTGGTCGCCGTCGGCCAGGGCGAGTTCGCCCGCGAGCACATAGGCGGCGACGACGGCGGTTCCGGTACCCATGCCGCCGATGGTCGCGCCGCAGGCCGCGTCCCCCAGGAGCGCGATCCGGCCCCGGGACCATGTGCCGACATCGGCCCTGCTGAGGGAGTCGAAGTACAGCTGAGGCGCGTCGTGCAGTGACCCGAGAAGGTGGGGCACCTCCCAGCCGAGCCCGGAAAAAGCGCCGGTGAGCAGGGACTTGTGCTGCTCGGGGTCCTGGCGGTCGTAGGTGAGCCGGGGCGAGGCGAACAGGAAGAACGCGGCTGCCCGCGCCGGATCGCGGTGGTCGCCCCCGACTCCCGCGAACCTGCCGGGCGCGGTGTGGGCGACCGAACCGGCGCCCAGGCCCAGGTGGTTGGGCAGCTCCCAGGTCGCGGCGTAGTGGCCGAGATGGGTCACGAAGCGCTCCTCGGGGCCGAAGGCGAGGCGCCGCACATGGGAGTGGATGCCGTCGGCGCCGATCACGAGCCCGAACTCGCGCGGCTCCCCGTGCCGGAACTCCGCCCGTACACCGGAGCGCGTCCCGGTCAGGCGGGTGATCGTGTCACCGAAGACGTACTCGGTGTACGGGAGGCCGTGCGCCGCCAGTACCCGGGTGAGGTCGTCGCGCAGCACCTCCACCTCTCCGCCCGCGAACTCGGCGGGCAGGCGCAGGTGTGCGCGCCCCCGCTCGTCGACGAAGGTGATCGGGCTGCCGCCGGTCCCGAGGCCGCGCAGCTCCTCCAGTACTCCCATGCGCTCCAGCACGGTCAGGTGGGTCTCGCCCCGGAAGTCGACGGCCTGCCCGCCGCCGCGCGGGGCGGGCGCCAGTTCGACGACGGTGGGGCTGAACCCGTAACGGCCGAGCCAGTAGGCAAGCGCTGGACCCGCGACGCCGGCGCCGGAGATGAGGACGTTTCTGTTCATGCGTACACCACTCCCCTGGAAACTGTATCCGGCGGATACTGTTCTCTGTGTGTACGGTAGACACAGTTTCCGGTCCCGGCAAGCGGGACCCGGCGGGGCCGGACGGCGCACCGGGCGGGAGCGGCCGGCGTGAGACCGCCGGCCCGCCGCGAGTGGGAGAGGTGGTCGCAGAGATGAGCGACGAACGAGGCCGGGCCGTACGGCTGCTGTGGGACGCACCCACGAAGCCCTCACGGGGGCCCAAACCCGCGCTCACCCTGGAGCGGATCACCCGCACGGGCATCGGGGTCGCCGACGGCGAGGGCCTGGCGGCCCTCTCGATGCAGCGCGTCGCCGGGCTGCTCGACGTCACCAAGATGGCGCTCTACCGGTACATGCCCGGCAAGGCCGAACTCGTCGCACTCATGGTGGACGCCGCACTGGGCGAGACCCCGCCGCCACCCGCCCGGCCACACAGCGGATGGCGGCCCCAACTCGCCGCCTGGGCCCGCCAGTTGGTCACCGTCTTCGAGCGGCACCCATGGCTGCTCGACGCGATGCCGGGCCCCAGGGTGACCGGCCCCCGCGAACTGGCCTGGACCGAACGGGCCCTGGCCGCCCTGGACGGCACAGGACTGACCGGCGCCGAACGCCTGGACGCCGTCATGCTGTTGACGGGGCACGTACGCGAGATCGCCCAGCAGGCCCGCGCGGCGGGGGCAGGGGCGGCGGGGAGCGCCGGGGACGCACAGGGCACGGGGGGCGGGGAGCGGACCGCGGGCGCGGAGAGCACCGGGGACGGACCCGGGCACGGCCCCGAGGAGCAGTTCGCGGCCGGTCTCGCCGGGCTGATGCGCGACCACGGCGCCGACTTCCCCGCGCTCAGCGCCGCCCTCTCCGCGACGGCCACCGAAGGAGGCCGGGACCAGGGCCTGGACTTCGGACTGGAACGCATTCTGGACGGCCTCGGCCTGCTCATCGCCGAACGCGCTGAGCACATGGAACGTACCGAAGGCACCGACCACACCGACTGACTCGCACCGCCCCCACGGCACTCGTCCGCGAACCTCCAGGTCCGGGAACCTCCGGATCCAGGAACCCCCGGGCCCGGGGAAAAAGGGCGTGTCCCAGGTCGCTGCTGCTCGATACGGTCACGGCCATGGCGCTTGCGGAGGCTCAGGGGCGGACGGTTCTGCGCGCGGGCCGCGCGGGCACGGGCGATGTGGCCGGGCATGTGTGGCTTGCGGGACGGACAGGGTCCGTTGCCGGTGAATCCCGGACGACCCAGCGGCTCGGCAGATGAAGAGCCCATCGGTGCCCGCCGCCCCCGCGGACCGCGACGGCGGACGGGCATGGGCCCTGCAGCTCGTCCTGTGCGGAACGATCTTCCTTGAGGGCAGTGACGTCGCCATGCTGGCCGTTGCGGTCCCCACCATCCGCGCCGACCTCGGCCTGACCACCGGCACCGCGGCGTGGGTGATGAGTGGCTACGTGCTCGGCTACGCCGGTTTCACCCTGCTCGGCGGCCGGGCAGCCGATGTGCTGGGCAGGCGTCGGATGTTCCTCACCTGGCTCGGTGTCTTCCTGGCCTTCTCCATGCTGGGCGGCTTCGCGACCAACGGCTGGACGCTGGTCGTGGCCCGGTTCGTCACCGGCGTGGCTGCGGCCTTCATGACCCCCGCCGCCATGTCGATCATCACGACCTCGTATCCGGAGGGGCCGCGGCGCGACAAGGCCCTGCTGGTCTTCGCCGGCGTGGGCGCCGGAGGCTTCTCGCTGGGCCTCGTCATCGGCGGACTGCTGACCGAACTCGGCTGGCGCTGGGTGTTCTTCGCCCCGGTGTTCCTGGCCGGCGCCCTCCTGCTCGCGGCGCTCAGGCTGGTGCCTGCCGAGGCACGCGCGGAGCCCGCACGGCGCCAGGGCCACCGAGGGCCGGCGCGAGGGGGCGGCGCCCCCGGCCCGTGACGGGGTCGGCGACGGCCTTCCGGGGTGAGGCCGGCGGCGCCGCCACGACCGGGTCGGCAGCGGCGTGCTTGCTGCCAACCACCCCTCTGGGGGCCGGCGTTCAGCGACGGGCTCAGTTCCCCACGCCCAGCCCTGACATGAACGCGGCCGGGTACCGGTCGCCGCGCGCCGCGCCCTGCGGCACCGCCTTCTCGATCTCCGCGAGGTCGTCAGGCGTGAGGTTCAGCCGCATTGCGGGCAGCGCCTCGGCCAGCCGTTCGCGGGTGCGGGCACCGGCCAGCGGCACGATGTCCTCGCCCTGTGCGGCCACCCAGGCGATGACCAGTTGGGCGACGGTGCACCCCTTGGACCCGGCGACCCGGCGCAGCGCCTCCACGAGGCCGAGGTTGTGTTCCACGTTCCCGGGCGAGAACCGCGGGCCGAAGCCGCGGCTGTCGCCCGGCGCACCGTTCCGCCCCGCGGACCAGTGCCCGGAGATGAGGCCGCGGCCCAGGACACCGTACGCGGTCAGACCGATGCCCAACTCCCGTAGCGTGGGCAGCACTTCGGCCTCCACCGCGCGGGAGATCAGCGAGTACTCGATCTGCAGGTCGGCGATCGGATGCACGGCGTGCGCGCGGCGGACCGTCGCCGCGTCGACCTCCGAGAGGCCGATGTGCCGCACGTACCCGGCGTCGACCATCTCCTTGATCGCGCCCACCGTCTCCTCGATCGGCACGGCGGGGTCCAGCCGGGCGGGGCGGTAGATGTCGATGTGGTCGGTGCCCAGCCGGGTCAGCGAGTAGGCGAGGAAGTTCTTCACCGCCTCGGGACGGCCGTCGGTCCCGCTGAAGATGTGGCCCGGACCCCGCAACGCGCCGAATTTGACGCTCAGTTGGTAGCTGTCCCGGTCCCGGCCGCGCAGCGCCTCGGCGAGCAGCAGCTCGTTGTGGCCCATGGCGTAGAAGTCGCCGGTGTCGATCAGCGTGACGCCGGCCTCCAGGGCCGCGTGCACGGTGGCGATGCTCTCCGCGCGGTCGGTCGGGCCGTAGGCGTCCGACATGCCCATCGCGCCCAGGCCCAGCGCCGAAACGGCCGGGCCGGTGCTGCCCAGTGTTCGTGTCCGCATCACGTTCTCCTTCGTCGTCGCTCTGGCACCCACCCTGCGCCGGCGCGGCGGCGAACGGGAGCGGAGCGTTCATCATGGGAGTGCCGCTCCCTGGATCGGCCCGGCCGCCGCGGGGGACCATGGGGCCATGCAACGTGACGAGCTCGCCGACTTCCTGCGCCACCGCCGCGAGGCGATCCGCCCGGCCGAGGTCGGTATCGCCGACGGACCACGCCGCCGTACCGCCGGGCTGCGCAGGGAAGAGGTGGCCATGCTCGCGGGCATGTCCGTCGACTACGTCGTCCGTCTGGAGCAGGGCCGCAGCAGCCAGCCCTCGACCCAGCTGCTCGGCGCGCTGGCCAGGGTGCTGCGGCTGTCCGACGACGAGCGCGCCCACCTGTTCCACCTGGCAGGCCACCGGCCCGTGCCCGCCGACGGGGTGGCCCGTATGGCCCGTGGCGGCCTGATCCGGTTGCTCGACCTGCTCGGCGACACTCCTGCCGTGGTGCTGTCCGACCTGGGCGAGGCCCTCGCCCAGAACCGGGCTGCCGTCCTGCTGATGGGCGACCACACCGGCCTCTCCGGCGACCGGCGCTACCTCGCACACCGCTGGTTCACCGACCCCGCGCTCCGCGCCGTCACCCCGCCAGAGGAGTGCGAGCACCACTCCCGCCAGCTCGTGGCCGACCTCCGCGCCGCCGCGGGACGCAGGTCGGGCGACCCTACGGTCACCGGACTCATCGACCGCTTGCAGGCCGCGAGCGCCGACTTCCGCCGCCTCTGGGCCGAACACGAGGTCGCCGTCAGACGCGCCGACCGTAAGACCCTGCTGCACCACCGGATGGGCCGGCTGGTGATGGACTGCGAGACCCTGATGACTCCCGACCAGGGACAGATGCTGCTGGTGCTCACCCCGGCCGACGCCGAGACCCGCGAGCGGCTGGAGCTGCTGCGGGTGCTCGGGATCGAGGAATTCCCCGCCGAGTCGGCGGACACGTCGGCGGACACGTCGGTGGAGGCATCGGCAGACGTATCTACGGACAGGCCCGCAGATACGTCCACAGGCCCGCACACGGAAACGGACACGGACAGGGACGCGAGCAGCGGGGACACGAGCAGGGACACGGACACGGACAGCCGTCCGCGGTCTTGAACCGTCGCTGCCGCGCCCGCGAGTGCCGTTGCGGGGTGTGCTGGTATCAGGGCATGGACAACAAGCGGCGTGTGCTGATCGTCGCCTACGACGGTGCGCAGATCCTCGACATCGCCTGTCCCAGCGGCGCGTTGGACATCGCCAACCGGTACGGCGCCGAGCCGGCGTACTCCATCGAGCTGGGGACCCTGGGCCGTCGGGCCGCCCGTAGCTCGGCGGGGATTCCGGTGGGAGCGGGGCAGGGGCTGGAGACGGTCGCCGGGCAGCTGGACACCCTGTTCGTGGTCGGCGGCATCGGCTGTGAGGACGCGGCGTCGGACGAGCGCCTGCTCGGCCAGGTGCGCCGGCTGGCAGGACTCAGCCGGCGGGTGGCCTCCGTCTGTACGGGCGCCTACGTGCTCGCCGCCGCGGGACTGCTGGACCACCGGCGGGCCACGACCCATTGGGGGTGGGGGGAGCGGCTGGCCGGGCGCCACCCCGCCGTGGCCGTGGACGTCGCTCCCCTCTACATACGCGACGGCAACGTCTACACCTCGGCCGGGGTCACCAGCGCACTCGACCTGACGCTGGCGCTGATCGAGGACGACCACGGCCCGACGCTGGCCCGGGCCGTCGCCCGGGAACTCGTCACGTATCTGCACCGGCCGGCCGATCAGGCGCAGATCTCCGTGTTCCTGGCCGCTCCGCCCCCGGAGGACCGGCTGGTGCGGGACCTGGTGAACCATGTCGCGGGACATCTGGCCGAGGACCTCACGCCCACAACCCTGGCCGCACGGGCGGGAGTCAGTACCCGGCACCTGACACGCCTGTTCACCACGCACCTCGGTACGACCCCGGCACGGGCCGTGCGCGCGGCGCGTACCGAAGCGGCGGCGCATCTGGTGCGGTCCAGCGGACTGTCCATGGCGGCGATCGCCCGTCGCTGCGGTTTCGGGTCGGCGGAAACGCTGCGGCAGGCGTTCCTCGGCCACTACGGGGTCACCGGGGACAGGATGCGCAGGATGCCGGACATGCCGGCTGCGCGCGGCACGCCGATGCAGAAGACTCCCGGGCCATGAGGCATGCGACGACACGCAGAAACATACTCCGCGGGACCGTGGCCACGGCCGCACTCACCGCCACGGCTGCGGCTCCGACCGGGACGGCGCACGCCGTTCGGCGGGGCGGCGCTGGGCCGAACATCGGCATGCTGCTGTACGACGGCTACAGCCTGCTGGACCCGACAGGCCCTGCCGAGGTGCTGTCCCGGCTGCCGGACGCGACCGTGACGATGATCGCCGAGCGGCGCGGCGCGATCCGCACCGATACGGGAGACGTGGCCGTGGTCGCCGAGCGGTCCATCGACGAGGTGGACCGTCTCGACGTTCTGCTCGTGCCGGGCGCGGGCAACCGCGGCACCGTCGCTGCGATGAACAACCAGGCGCTCCTGCGCTGGATCCGCCGAATCCACCGGCACAGCCAGTGGACGACCTCCGTGTGCACCGGCAGCATCGTCCTCGCGGCGGCCGGGCTGCTGGACGGAAGGCGGGCGACGACCTACTGGGCTTCCGCCGAGTACCTCGGCTCCACGTTCGATGTGACCTACGTGCCGGAGCGCTACGTACGCTCGGGAAAGATCATCACCGCGGCCGGGGTGTCGGCCGGAGTGGACATGGCCCTGTATCTCGCCTCCCTCATCGCGGACGACGACACGGCCAAAGCGATCCAGCTCGCCGTCGAGTACGACCCACAGCCACCCTTCGACTCCGGCAACGCCGCGGAGGCCGGCCCTCAACTGAAGGAAAGGGCACTGCGGTTGCTCGCCGCCTCGCAGGTGTAGCCGAGGCCGGCACCGTTCTGCTTCAGCGCCCACCCCAATGCCCACCGGAACGCGCATCGTGACGCCCTCGCCCCGCTGATCGCCACGTGCCGCGCGCCGCGCGCCGCGCAGAGCTGACGGGCCGAGGCGTGTCAGTTGAGGCTGTCGCTGTAGCGCTTGCTCTGGTCGCACGCGGCGCCGATGCCGATGAAGAGGGCGCCCACGACGAAGAGGAGCGAGACGCCCCAGGAGGCGTGCCCCGGCGCCGCCTGCACGATGGCCAGGGCGGCGAGCGGCGCGAGGCCACCGGAGACGGCGCCGCTGACCTCGCGGCCCGTTCCGAGGCCGGAGGAGCGCACCTCGGTCGGGAACTGCTTGGCCAGGAAGGCACCTTGGGCCGAGAGCATCAGCGGGACCACGATGCCGGTCGCGAGGGTGAGCGCGAGCCAGATCAGCCAGCTGTTGCCGGTGTCGAGCAGCCAGAAGAACGGGAAAGCGAGCAGTCCCGTCGCCACCGCGCCGGCGATGACGAGTTTCTTGGCGCCCGTACGGTCCGCGAGGCGGCCAGCGATCGGCACGACGATGATCGCGCAGAGGCTCGCGATGCTGATGCCCAGGGAGCCGACGCTGGCCTCCACATCGCGGAAACTGGTGAGATAGGCGAGCGAGAAGGTCTTGAAGACATAGCTGACGCCGTTGTATCCGGCGGTGATCGCCATGACGACCGCCAGTCCGCGCCAGTCGCCCCGGAACAGCTCGACAAGCGGCGACCTGCGCTTCTTACGCCGTACTTGGGCCTCGCGTACCGCCTTCTCGAATTCCGGTGTCTCGGGAATGCGGCGGCGCATCCAGAACCCGATACCGACGAGCCCGAAGCTCAGCAGGAACGGAATGCGCCAGCCATAGCCGTAGAGAAAGCTGTCGCTCATGCTCGTGAGCACCGCGACGGTCAGCGAGGACGCGAGCAGCCCGATGTTCACGCCGAGCGCGGGCCAGGACCCCTGACGTCCACGCTTTCCGGGCTCGGCGTGCTCGTACGCCAGGGCAATGGCCCCGCCGAACTCAGCGCCTGCGCCCAGCCCTTGGAGCAGCCGCAGCACGACCAGCAGGACCGGCGCGAGAATTCCGATCGAGGAGTATCCGGGAAGCAGACCTATGCATCCGGAAGATATCCCCATCAGCAGAAACGTCAGTGACAGCACCCTGTTGCGCCCGAGCCTGTCGCCCAGCATCCCGAAGAAGATGCCGCCGACGGGACGCGCGAGGAAGCCGACAGCGAAGGTGGCGACCGACGCCATGGTGCCCGCCATCGCGTTTCCCGACGGAAAGAACACCTTGTTGAAGACCAGCGCTGCCATCGACGCGTACAGATAGAAGTCGAACCACTCGACGGCGGAGCCGACCACCACGGACATCCCGACCCGACTCTTCTTCGGCACTTCGGGCGGGGGCGGTCCTGTCTCGCTGCCTGTCAGGGTGCTGGCCATGGGTCTCCGCTCGCCTATGAGACGGAGCGTTCGTATTTGCGAACGCCGTGTCGAATATCCGGATGCTAGGCGCCACTTTGAGACAGCGTCAAGGGAGGTGGAGCGGGCAAGCGGGGGCATAAGTGGAGGGCGCATGCGTGACCTTGGGGACGCATACCGGAAGGCTCCGCCACCTCCTGCGGGCCCGCGGCCGGTAGCTGGATCGCGGGGCGAGGTCCGGGGCCCGCCCCGCACATCAGAGCCTTCCCCGGCCTACGCACAGGGGGCGGGCCGGGCAGCTACGTACAGCAGGCCACGGGCACTTGGGGGCGAGCAGGTTGAGGGGCGAGGGGGCGGCGCATGAACGGGCAGGGCACACGCCGATGCCCCGGCGGGGAGGGAGGAACGGAAAAGCGGGCGGAGAACCGGCGCGAGACCGCGAGACCGCGAGACCGCCAGGCCGGGCCGCCAGGGGCCGCCAGGCCGGGCCGCCAGGCGGCCTAGACCGACAGGCGGACGGCCGCGGATTCCACCGCGCCCGTCAACGCACGGGCCACGGCCGGGAGCCGGTCGAGGATGCGGGACGTGGGACCGGCGACGGCGATGACGCCCCGCACCTCGCCTCGGACGAGAATCGGCCGCGCGGCTGCGCTGACATCGGGAAGCGTCTCACCTCGGTTGAAGGCGACACCGTCGGCCCACACCCGGGCCAACTCGTCCCTCGCGGCTTTCCGTTCGACGGCGGAGGGCAGCACGGCGTCGAGGTAGCTGTCGCGCCGTCGCGCCGACCGGCAGGCGAGGATCACCTTGCCCGCGCTCGGCGGGTACAGCGGCCGGCGGGTACGCAGCGGCGCCGAATACCGGATGAGCTGCTGCGATTCGGCGGCGGCGATGTAGATGAGCGAGTCACCCACGGCGGTGCCGAGCATCGCGGTCTCACCGAACTCGTCGCGCAGCGCCTCCAGGCTGGGCGTCGCCGCCTCGATGACATCGGGCGCCGAGGGCGACAGAAGGCTGCCGAGTGCGGGCCCGAGGCGGTAGACGCCGCGTTCCTCGGTCAGATATCCGGTCGAGACAAGCCCCTTGACGAGCCCGAACACCGAGGATTTGGGTGCGTCCAGGGCCTCGGCCAACTCGTGCATCCGCGCGCCGCCCTGGCGCGCGACGCTCTCCAGGATGCCGGTGACACGGCTGACGGTGCGGTGCTCCTTGGCGACGGGCTCGCTCACGGACTGCTCCCCTTGGGCCCTCGGGTTCGTATACACGAACCGTATCGCGTCCTTGACCGGCCCTGAGCACCCTCGTAAGGTTCCGTATATCCGATCCATGAATCGCATATACGAACCCGCGCGACGTACGAAGCCGCAGCAGCGACCCGGCGGGACGGCGGGACGGCGGGACGGCGCGGCGAAGAGACGGGAAAGCGGCGAGCGGTGTGAGCGCGTGATGAACGGTGTGAGCGGCGTGACGAACGACGTAACGAGCGATGTGACGCATGAAGTGGTCGAGCAACGGGGGCTGTACTTCGAGGAGTTGAGGCAGGGGGTGACCTACGCGCACAGCCCCGGGAGAACCGTCGGCGAGGCGGACAACACCCTTTTCTCGACGCTCACGATGAACCCGCAGAGCCTCCACCTGGACGCGGCCGTCAGCGCGGGGACCGAGTTCGGTGAGCGGCTGGTCAACAGCCTCTTCACGCTCTCGACGCTCGTGGGGCTCAGCGTCGGGCAGCTCACGCAGGGCACGACAGTCGCCAACCTCGCGTTCGGCGAAGTGGCCTTCCCCCGGCCGGTGTTCGCGGGCGACACCCTGTACGCCCGTACGGAGGTGCTCAGCAAGCGCCTGTCACGCTCACGCGCCGGCACGGGAATCGTGGAGTTCGCGCACACCGCGCTCAACCAGCACGGCGAGACGGTGGCCACCGCGCGGCGCACCGCACTGATGCGCTGCCGCCCGGACGGCGAAGGCGGGGCGAAGGACTGATGGGTTTCCTCGACCACGGGCCCGCGTTGCTGTTCTGCCCGGGCGACAGGCCGGACCGCTATGCGAAGGCGGCAGCGGCGGCGGACGCCGTGCTGCTCGATCTGGAGGACGCCGTCGCGCCGGACGCCAAGGAGCGGGCCAGGAGCGAGGTGGCGAACGCCGTGCCGGAGCTGGGCGACCGCGTGGTCGTACGGGTCAACGCGATCGGCACGCCCTGGCACGAGGCGGACGTGGCGGCGATGCGCCGGGCCGGAGCCCGCCAGTTGATGCTGCCGAAGGCGACGGGGCCCGAAGACCTCGCTGCGCTGGGTGACTTCGAGGTCGTGGCCCTGTGCGAGAGCGCCGCCGGGGTGCTGAACGCGCGTGCGCTCGCCCACTCCCCGCACTGCGCCGCGCTCTTCTGGGGCGGCGAGGACCTGATCGCCGACCTCGGTGGCCGCTTCGCCCGCGACGCGCACGGGCGGTACCACCCGGTCGTGGAGCAGGCGCGTTCCACGGTGCTGCTGGCAGCGGGCGAGGCAGGCCGCCCCGCGATCGACACCGTGCACATCGCCATCGGGGACCTGGCTGGCGTCGGGGAGGAGAGTGTGCGGGCCGCCGACTCGGGTTTCCGCGCCAAGGCGTGCATCCACCCCAGCCATGTGCCCGCGATCCGGGCCGGGTTCGCGCCCACGGAGGAACAGGCCACCTGGGCCCGCGACGTGCTGGCCGCTGCCGGACGCGAGGCCGGTGTCTTCGTCTTCAGGGGACGCATGATCGACGCCCCGCTGCTCGCCCAGGCCCGCGCCATCGCGGGCCACTCCGCGGCACCCACCACGCACGAAGGGCAGTGACCAGTGGACTTCCAGCTCACCGAGGACCAGGAAGCCATCCGCAAGGCCGTCAGGGATCTGGCGTCCTCCTTCTCCGACGAGTACTGGATGGAGAAGGACCAGTCGGTGGAGTTCCCGCACGAGTTCTACGACGCCTTCGCCGAGGGCGGCTGGCTCGGTATGGCCATCCCCGAGGAGTACGGCGGCGGAGGGCTCGGCATCCTGGAGGCCGCGCTGCTCCTGGAGGAGGTGGCGGCCTCGGGCGCGGGGATGAACGGGTGCAGCACCATGCACCTGACGATCTTCGGCCTCAACACCATCGTGAAGCACGGCAGTCCGGAGCTGCGCGGAGAGATCCTGCCGGGCGCTGCCGACGGTTCGCTGCACGTGTGCTTCGGCGTGACCGAGCCCGACGCCGGTACGGACACCACCCGCATATCCACCGTGGCGCGGCGGGCCGAGGACGGCTCGGGCGACTATCTCGTCCACGGGCGCAAGGTGTGGATCACCAAGGCGGGGCAGTCGGAGAAGATGGTCCTCATCGCCCGCACCACCCCGCGCGAGGAGGCGGAGAAGCCGACCGACGGGATGTCCCTGTTCCTGGTCGACCTGGACTCGGACGCCGTACAGCTGCGTGCCATCCCCAAGATGGGCCGTAACGCGGTCTCCTCGTACGAGGTCGTCATGGACGGGCTGCGGGTACCCGCTTCGCGCCGGGTCGGTGAGGAGGGCAAGGGCTTCCGCTATCTGCTGGACGGCCTGAACCCCGAACGGATCCTGCTGGCGCACGAGGCCCTCGGGATCGGCAGGGCGGCTCTGGGCAAGGCCGTGCGGTACGCCAATGAGCGGGTCGTCTTCGACCGGCCGATCGGCAAGAACCAGGGCGTCGCCTTCCCACTGGCCGAGGCCGCGACCCGGCTGGACGCCGCCGAACTGATGGCACGTAACGCCGCGTGGCGCTACGACCAGGGCCTCGCCTGCGGCAGAGAGGCCAACATGGCCAAGTGGCTCTGCGCCGACGCGGGGTTCCAGGCCGCCGACCAGGCGGTACAGACGCACGGCGGCATGGGGTACGCGAAGGAGTACCACGTGGAGCGGTACTTCAGAGAGGCCAGGCTGCTGCGGCTGGCGCCCATCAGCCAGGAGATGATCCTCAACTACGTCTCCACACACGTGCTCGGCCTGCCGAGGTCGTACTGATGGGGGCGGGGACGGGGACGCCGATGACGGGGACGGGGACGGGGACGGGGACGGGGACGCCGAAGGGGGCGCTGAGCGGGCTGAAGGTCCTGGACCTCTCGCGGGTGCTGGCGGGCCCGTACTGCACACAGATGCTCGCCGACCACGGCGCACAGGTCGTGAAGGTCGAGCCGCCCGCGGGCGACGAGACCCGGGGCTGGGGGCCGCCGTTCGTCGACCAGGGCCCCGAGGGCGCAGGGACCACCAGCGCCTACTACCAGAACCTCAACCGCAACAAGCAGAACATAGTCCTCGACCTCTCCCTCGACGAGGGCCGCGCCCTCCTCGGCACCCTGCTGCGGGACACCGACGTGCTGGTGGAGAACTTCAAGGCGGGCACGCTGGCCCGGTGGGGCTACCCGGACGACGAACTGCGCGCCCGTTTCCCCGCGTTGGTGCACTGCCGGGTGACCGGTTTCGGCACGGACGGGCCGATGGGCGGCATGCCGGGATACGACGCGGTGCTCCAGGCGTACGGCGGGCTGATGAGCGTCAACGGGGAGGCGGACGGCGGGCCGCTGCGGGTGGGCGTCCCCGTGGTGGACATGGTGACCGGCATCCTGGCCTTCTCCGGCATCCTGCTCGCCCTCAACGAACGCAACTCCTCCGGCCTGGGCCAACTCGTGGACTGCACACTGCTGGACACCGCCGTCAGCCTGCTGCACCCGCACTCGGCGTCCTGGCTCGCCGACGGCGGCGTGCGGCCCCGTACGGGTTCGGCGCATCCGACGATCGCGCCGTACGACGCGTTCGAGGCCGCCGACGGGCCGTTGTTCATCGGCGTCGGCAACGACCGCCAGTTCGCGGCCTTCGCCTCCCTGCTCGGCGTCCCCGAACTGGCGGACGAGGCACGCTTCGCGACCAACCCCGACCGGGTACGGAACGTCACCGAACTGCGCGCCGAACTGGCCCCGCGCATCGCCGCCCGGCAGCGCGCCGAACTGGCAACGGCCCTGCTGGACAAGGGCATTCCCGCCTCACCCGTTCACAACGTCGCCGAGGCCCTGACCTCCCCCCAGGTCCGCCACCGCGCCACCGTCGTCGAACACGACGGCTACCACGGCCTCACCACCCCCATCTCCCTCACCCGCACCCCAGCCCAGGTCCACTCAGCCCCCCGCCCCCCGGGCGCCGACACCCGCACAGTGCTGCGAGCAGCCGGCCTGAACGAGCACGCGATCACCGCCGCGCTCGCGGCGGGGGCCGCGGGGGATGCGGGGTCCGCGGGCGCCTCGGGGGGTGCCGAGGGGTCACGCGGTGCCGGGGATTCGGGGGACGCGGGGTCGGACGGCTGAACGTAGCAGCGAGCTGAACGCCACAGCCGGCAGGTGGGTTCCGCCACGGAAGGGGTAGCTGAACACGATGAAGACCTTCCGCCGCCGGACCACGTATCCGCTCCCCCGACGAACCCGGAGGATCTTGCGCTCCGCCCGCTGGCTCCACACGGGTGCGGCCCTGCTATGGGCATTCCTGCTCGCGGTCCGCCTCATGAGCGGTGAGGGGTTCGTACCGGTGGCCTGGGCCGGCCTCAGCTTGACGCTGTTCCTCGCGTGCCTCGTGGGGACGCACGTGTTGCTGCGACGTGACAGCAAGGCCCTGGCGCCACGGCGGGTCCGCCCTGCGGTCGCGGACGGGTAGGGGATCGCCCCTGCCCACCTTTCGCCTTGGACGCCTAAAACCCGCCGCACGCAAGGGCGTTGGTGGCGCACCCCCACGTTCCTCCGGCCGAACCCGGGCGCGATGGCGGTCCCCCCTCCCCGAGGACGCCAGGGCAGCTGAACACATGCCTGGCCTCCGAGACTGCGAGCCCTGCGGCAGGCGAGGGCTCCAAGACGGCTCCGGCGGACCGCACACGCGTGCGCCCTGTCCGCGCCCCCGGATCGGCGCTAGCGTCGGCCGGTGCCTCCGACGCGAAGGGACCACTCCCATGGCAACGGCAGACCACGGCGAAATGGCGGACCAGGGCAGCACGGCGGCGGTGCCCACGCCCGAGGAAGTCGGCGCGATGTACGACACCTTCGGGGAAATGCTGGAGCTGACGCAGGGCAGTGCGGCTCTGCACATCGGGATGTTCGTGCCGCCCGGCACGCGTGATCCCGCCAGCACGCTCATCGATCTCACCGATCTCGCACAGGACCGGCAGACCGACCACCTCATCGACACCCTCGGCCTCCGCCCGGAGGCGCACCTGCTCGACATCGGCTGCGGTACGGGAGGGCCGGCGCTGCGGCTCGCCGAGCGCGTGGGCTGCCGGGTCACGGGCATCACCGTCAGCAAGACCCAGCTCGACAGGTGCCGCCTGCGTGCGCGGGAGGCGGGGCTCGACGCGCGGGTGGAGTTCGCCTACGGCAACGCCATGGAACTCGCCCACCCCGACGGGACGTTCGACGCCGCCTGGAGCATCGACTGCATGCCCCATCTGTCCGACCGCGCCGCCGCACTGCGCGAGGCGTACCGCGTGCTGCGGCCCGGAGGGCATCTGGTGCTGACCGAGCTGACCGTACAGGGCACCCCGGAACCCGCCGGGCTGGCCGCCTACCGGCAGCTGTGGACCAGCAGGGACCCCGGCACCTTCGCCTCGCTGGCCGAGGACATCGGGAACGCGGGCCTCACCGTCGTACGGGTGGAGGACATGACCGCGAACGTGAGGATCTCCGGTGAGCTGATGTACGTGCTCTACCAGGACAAGCACGAGGAGATCGAGGCCCGTTACGGCCAGGAGGTCACCCGGCAGACGGACCGGATCATGGCGCCGTTCCGCGCCTTCTGCCAGGACCAACTCGAATACCACGTGCTGCTCCTGCGCAAGCCCGGTTCCACCGGACGGGCCTGACGGACACAAGGGGCCTCGCCCGGCACAAACGGGCCTCGCCGGGCACAACGGGGCCTCATCGGCCGAGCCGGTCCGGGTGAACCGACCGGACCGGCTTCAACTGGCTCACCGGCGCAACCGGCCGAACCGGCCCAACCGGCTCAACCGGCTCAACCGCCGGTGAGCCCCCGCAATGAGTCGTAGATTCCCCGTAGTTGAGCCCCGGAGCCCTGCCCACGGCCCGCGCGTTCTGCTAAACGCGGGACACAAGGACATCGGGGGCACGCCATGACGACATCGGCCACATCATCCACCTCGCCGGAGGGCCCGCGCGGCCCGTACAGCGATCCCCGGCTGGGGATACCCGTCACCACCCCGTGGCGCGGCACGCCACGGCACCGTCTGGTGACCATCGGGGACTCCCTCACCCAGGGCTTCCAGAGCTGTGCGGTCTTCCGTACGGACGACTCGTACCCCGGGATCATCGCGCACGAGCTGGGCTGGGCGGACAGCTTCCGGCAGCCGGGTTACGAGGGGTGCGGGGGCCTGCCGCTCAACCTGGAGCTGCTGCTGCGGGACCTTGAGGAGCGCTACGGCAGCAAGGTCGACTGGTGGGAGACGGCGCCGGCGCTCTTCAGGGCCCGGCGCTTCATGGACCGGGTGGAGGACTACTGGGAACGGGGCCCCGGTTCCTCCCCCTCCCCCACGACGGCCATCAACCACAACCTGGCCGTCTTCGGCTGGGACCTGCGGGACACGCTGGAGAAGTCGGCGGACGTGTGCCGCAAGCTGATCGGGGCGCCCCGCGACGACCTGGTGAAGCAGATGGTCGGGGACGCGGGCGAGCGCGCCGCACTGCGCGCCCTGCCCACCCGCCCCGCAGGCGCCGGCGCACTCACCCAGATCGGCGCGGCCAAGGCTCTGTCCGAGCAGACGGGCCCGGCGCAGGAGAGCAGCGGGCGCGGTGCGAAGACCGAGCGCGGCGAAGGCGGCGCCGAGGGCAGCGATCCTGAGCACGGCGTCGAAACCCTGATCGTGTTCGTCGGCGCGAACAACGCCCTCTCCTCCGTCATCCAGCTCAAGCTCGTGTGGAGCGAGGAGGGTTACGACGACCTGCGCCGCAAGGGCCGGTTCACCGTGTGGCGGCCGGAGCACTTCGCGGTCGAACTGGACGAACTGGCCGCCGCCGTACGGGACATACGGGCCCGGCATGTCATCTGGTGCGCCGTACCGCATGTCACGATCGCACCCATCGCGCGCGGGGTACGGGGCAAGATGGCGCCCGGCTCGCGCTACTTCCCGTACTACACGCGGCCCTGGATCAGCGACTCCGACTTCGACGTACGCCGCGACCCGCATCTGACGGGCGAGCAGGTGCGCTCCATCGACGAGGCGATCGACCAGTACAACGAGGCCATGGCCGAGGTCGTCAGGCAGGCACGGCAGGACGGCAGGGACTGGTACCTGATGGACACGGCCGGTCTGCTGGACCGGCTGGCCTCCCGCCGCTATGCGGAGGACCCGCGCGCACGTCCCGGCTGGTGGACCCCGTATCCGCTGCCCGACGAGCTGAGCGCGCTGACGCCGGTGCCCAACTCCCGCTTCCTGCTGAGCGACGGGACACGGCGCAGCGACGGCGGCCTGTTCTCGCTGGACGGTGTGCATCCGACGACCGTCGCGTACGGCATCCTCGCGCAGGAGCTGATCGACGTGATGCGGCTGGCCGGGGTGGAGTTCCGCACTCCGAACGGCGCGACGCGCCCCGACCCCGTACGGGTCGACTTCGCCCGGCTCATCCGCCACGACACGCTCATCAACCGCCCACCGGGCAACGTCACTTCGGGCCTGCGCGCCATCGGCTGGGCCGACGAGGCACTGGACGTGTTCCGGCGAACCCTCTGGTTCGGCTGACCCGGCGCCCCGGCCGGCGCGGGCGCACCCACACCGGCCGGCGCGCACTCAGTCACCGGAACCGCGAGCCCACGCGACACCGGCCCGCGAGCCCCGCGACACCGGTCCGCGAGCACTCAGCGCCGGGCCCCTGGACGGCTGCGGGGGGCCGGCGGACGTGAACGTGAAGGGAGCGCGAAGGTGAACGATGCCCGCGTACGTATGGGTCCCCTGCCGCACGGCCACGGTGTGCTCTTCCGCGTATGGGCGCCGCATGCGCGGGCCGTCGCCGTGACCGGCACGTTCAACGACTGGGCAGCAGCCGGTACCCCGCTCGCGGCGGAGGAAGGGGGCCGGTGGGCCGCCGAGGTGCCGGGGGTGAAGCCCGGCGACGCCTACCGCTACCTGATCACCGCCGCCGACGGCACCCTCCTGCGGCGCGCGGACCCGTACGCGTCCGCGATGACCGGCTCGCTGGGCGACTCCCTCGTGCCCGGACCGGACTTCGACTGGTCGGGAACGGAGGACTACCGCACTCCCGGCTGGGACGAACTCGTCCTGTACGAACTGCATGTGGGCACGTTCAACGACGAGCCGGGCGGCGGCCCCGGCCGCTTCGCCGACGTCGTCGCACGGCTGCCGCACCTGGCGGCGCTCGGCGTCAACGCGATCGAGCTGATGCCGGCAGCCGAGTTCCCCGGCGGCTTCTCGTGGGGCTACAACCCGTCAGCCCCGTTCGCCGTCGAGACCGACCTGGGTGGCCCGACGGCGCTCAAGGAACTCGTCAAACAGGCGCACCTGCACGGCATCGCCGTCCTCCTCGACGTCGTCTACAACCACCTGGGCCCCGGCGACCTTCTCCTGTGGCGCTACGACGGCTGGCACCAGGGCGAAGGCGGCGGCATCTACTTCTACAACGACGGCCGCGCCCGCACCCCCTGGGGCGACACGCGCCCCGACTACGGGCGCCCCGAAGTCCGCGCCTATCTGCGGGACAACGCGCTGCACTGGCTGGAGGAATACCGGATGGACGGGCTGCGCTGGGACGCGACGGCCTACGTCCGCGAGGCCGACGGCACCCCGCTGCCGGACGGCTGGAACCTGATGCGCTGGGTCAACGACGAGATCGACGGCCGCCAGCCGTGGAAGCTGAGCGTCGCCGAGGACCTGCGCGGCGATCCACGCCTCACCGAGCCCACCCCGGCCGGAGGGGCCGGCTTCGACGCGCAGTGGGACGCCGGGTTCGTGCATCCGGTGCGGCGCGCGGTCATCGTTCCGCAGGACCGCGACCGCGACATGTACGCCGTACGGGACGCGCTCACCCACCGCTACTCCCCCGCAGCGCCGCGCCGCGTCGTCTACACCGAGTCCCACGACGAGGTCGCCAACGGGCACGCGCGGGTGCCCGAGGAGATCTGGCCGGGCCACGCCGACTCCTGGTTCGCCAAGAAGCGCTCCACGCTGGGTGCCGCACTCGTGCTGACCTCGCCCGGTACGCCGATGCTCTTCCAGGGGCAGGAGTTCCTGGAGGACCGCTGGTTCGACGACCAGGACCCCCTGGACTGGTCACGCGCCGAGCGCTTCGCCGGCCTCGTCACCCTCTACCGCGACCTCATCGCACTCCGCCGCGACCTGCGCGGCACCACGGCAGGACTGCGCGGCCCGCACATCGACGTGCACCACGTCAACGACACCGACAAGGTGATCGCCTACCACCGCTGGACCCGCTCAGGCCCGCGTGACAGCACCGTCGTCGTCGCCAACTTCGCCAACCGCGGCTACGACGCGTACTCCCTCGGCGTCCCGCACGGCGGCCTCTGGCGCGTCCGCCTCAACTCCGACTGGCACGGCTACGACCCCGCGTTCGCCGGCCACCCCACCCACCACACCTGGAC
>NZ_JANCPR020000048.1 GCF_028657195.3 Streptomyces iconiensis | reverse complement strand
CCCCCTCCACGGCCCCGCGCGGCAGTCACCGGAGTGAGCTGATCCTGTTCATGGCGCTCGCCTTCCTCGTGAGCTGGGCGTCGTGGTTCGCGGCGATCGGTATCGGTGGCTCGGCGATGACCGCGCCGACGGTCCTGCCCTATCTCTTCGGCGCCTTCGGCCCGTTGATAGCCGCCCTGGTGATCCGGATACGCCGCGTCCGACGCGGCGAACCCGTTCCCGAACACGTGGTGAGATTCCGCAGGAAGACCCTTCTCCTGGCGCCGTTGCTGATGGTGCTTGCCTCGGCGACGGTGCTGGCGGCCGTGCTGCTGGCGTACGCGGCGGGTGAACCCGCGCTGAGCCTGGACGACGTGAAGGGCGTCATGAAGGACGCCGGCGGGCCTGCGGCGTTCCTCGTCAGCATGGTGATCTCCGGCCCGCTGTCCGAGGAGCCGGGCTGGCGGGGTACGGCCTACCCGAGGATGCGCGCCTCGATGGGCCGCTTCCAGGTCGGCGTGGTGCTGGGCGTCATCTGGGCCGTATGGCACCTGCCGCTGTTCTTCATCAACGGCACCGTCCAGAACGGACTGGGCCTGAACAGCCCGAGCGGCGTGCTCTTCGCCGTCAGCGCCGTCCCGATGGCCATGCTGACCGCCTACGCCTACGAACGCGCCGGAGTCGTCGCGGCGATGGCGGTGCACTTCGCGGTCAACACGACGATGATCCTGACGGGCGTCGAAGCACCCGTGACACAGGCCCTGATCATCGGAGTCCAGGCCATCATCGTCGTGCTCCTCCTGGCCACGACCCGCCCCACGGACAACTCCGCGCACAACCCCACGGCCGCCACCCTCACTCCCGCGAGCCCGACTGCCTCCCGTCCGGCCGCCTCTCAGCCGGACGAAACCGCCCGGGTCTGACGGCCGTCACCCGCATACCCGCCGCTACGCCCCGGAGGGGACGGACAGGGGGAGTCCCCGCCCGTCCCCTCCTCCGGTGCGGCGACGACGGCCGTTCGCTCACGAGCGGGTGGCGGTACCGCAACCCGCTTCATCCGCTGCCCGCATGCGGGCTTCCAGCGACCTGCTCCGGTCGTACGGGCCCACAGCGGGGCCGTCCTCCCGCCCGGCAGCGCCGCGTTCGGGGCCGAACTCGGGAACGAAGTAGCCACCGCAGAGGGCAGGCCGCGGTTCAGGGGCGGGCCAGGGTGCGGGTGGCGCCTGTGAGGACCGTGGTGGCGAGGACCCAGCCGAGGACGGTGAGGGTGTGGGCGAGCCACTGGAGCGGGCCGGCCGGGCGGAACGCGCTCTCCTGGCCGAATCCGACGACGGGCAACAGGAGGTCGAGCGTGTAGAAGAGCGGGTTGAAGACGGGGGCCTCGGGCGGCTTGAGCGGCGCCGGGTGATGGAGCGCGTACACGACGGTGCCCGTCGCGAGGAGGGCCAGCAGCCAGCCGGCCGCGCGCAGGGGGCGGTAGCCGTAGCCGACGGTCGCGTCCTGGAGGACGCCCCAGAGGCGCGCGTGGCGGGGGAGGGTGGAGCGGTGGTGGCGGTGCTTGGCGAGCTGAACGGTGCGGGCCGCCGTCTCGTCGCCCGCGCGCCGGTAGGCGGCCGTCAACTGTTCGTAGGCGTACGGGACATGGCCCGTGGCCTCCCTGGCGAGGAGGCCCAGCCGTACGGCCGGCGGCAGGTGGGGGGAGAGCGCCTGATAGGTGAAGCCGTCGAGGCGCACCTCGTCGGGCCAGGCGTCGGCGGCGAGGTGCAGGGTGGTGCAGGTGGCGCCGCGCAGCGAGATCCCGCCGGAGACGAACTCCGCGTTGCGCAGGCGCAGTTCGCCGAGAACGGCGCCGTCGGCGACGAGCGCGGGGCGGCCGGTGCCGGAGAGCCGGGAGCCCGTCAGTACGCAGGGCCCTGTGACCTGTGCGTCGCGCAGTGTGAGGCGTCCTTCGCTGCGGAGCCCGGGCGCCCACACCCCGGCGCCGACGGTCATACCGCTCAGGCGCAGCGCCGTGTGCCCGGGGCCGCTGAGGTGGGCGTCTTCGAGGTTGAGGCGCCCGCCGACGCGGGAACGGGAGAGGCGGACCTCGCCCTCAGCGCGCAGACCGTTGCAGAGGAGGTCGAGGCTGACGGTGAGGACGGGCGCGACAAGAGCCTCGCCCCCGGGCCCCGGGACCAGGTGCGCGTGTTCGAGGTTGAGGGTGCCTTCGACGCGCGCTCCGGTGAGGAGCACGCCGCCGTGTGCGGTGAGGCGGACCGCGTTGACGCCGCCGCCGATACGGGTGTTGACGGCGCTGAGCACGGGTTCGCCGGTGCCTGCCGCCGCTCCCGCTCCCGAGCCCGATCCCGCTCCCGATCCGCCGCGCCGCAGCTCGCCGCGCTGCACCTCGTCGGGCGGCTCGTCGGGCTGCGCCTCGTCGGGCTCCGGGGAAGCCAACCGGGCGTCTTCGAGGATCAAGGCGTCGTGCACCTCGGCGCCGTCCAGCCGTACGCGGGCGCCTCGTACGCCGTCGAGGAACAGGGAGCCGGCGAGCCGCGCGCTGCTGAGACGGAGGGGCCCGGTGAGGTGACAGCGGCTGAGCCGGAGCACCCCCTCCACGTGGAGATGCGCCGCGAGCAGGCCGGGGAGCCGGGAGCCGGACAGGTCGAGCTGTCTGACGCCGGCCCCGTACAGATGGGGCCGCTCGGTGAACTCGCAGTCCAGGAGCCGTACGGGGTGCGCGACGGTGCCGTGCGCGAGATCCAGGCACCCGGTGACGCGCGCACGGCTCAGCCACAGCCCGGGTACGGTGCCCGCGCGTGGCGCCTCGGCGAGCAGCATCGCGCGCAGGACGGTGGCACGCACACTGCCGCCTTCGAGGTCGACGGGGGTTCCGTCAGCGAACGCGTCGTGCACACGCTGCTCGTCGGACGTGAGATCCGTGATCACCATCGCCGCACGATGGTGTGCCCCCGTACGCGCTGTCAACGCCCCCGTGTGGGCCGCGACTTCCCCCTCGCCTCAACGCGGTGCTCGTGCCGCGGTCCGTGCGGGACGCTCAGGCCGCGGCGCTGATCAGGAACTCCTGGTCCGGTGCCCCGCTACAGGGTTCAACCGTCATGTCGGCCCCGGTTTCGGTGGAGTCGTCGCGCAGGCCCACGCAGTCCCGGGTGCCCTCCAGGCGGAGGCGGTAGCGCATGCCCGTCGCCTTTCGGGGCGGGCCGACGGGCTCGATGCGGAAGTGCTGGTAGGCGCGGGTGTCGTCGCAGCTCTTCCACGGCCACGGTTCCAGCAGGTCCTGGCCAGGACCTTTGCGCCGCTGGGTCAGACAGCCCCGGCCGTGCTGCGGGTGCTGCCACTCGATGAAGTACGGCGTCGACGACGCGGCGGTGTCGACGGGCCTGAGGTACGTATGGGGCGGTCTGGCTTCTTCGCAGGGGAGTTGGGCGGCGACGGCGTTCCGGTATTCGCCCCGGGTGTCCCGGCCCTCGGTGAGACACAGGTGGGGTGTGCGGGCCGGGCGGATCTCCGCGAAGCCACGCAAGGACTTCCGGGCCGCGGAATCCGTGCTGCGGTCAGCCGTCGGTGAGGAGGCCGGGGAGGCCGAGGAGCGGGAAGAGGCTGCGGAGGGGGAAGAGGGCTCGACGGCCGCCGAGAGCGCCCACGCGGTGACGGCGACCAGGCTCGTCGTCACCGCTCCTGCCAGGGCCCACGACCGGGCCAGTCGCAGCCGGCCGAGCCGCGGGGCCACCGCCTTTGAGCGGGTCCGCACTGTCCCGGCGGCGTCGGCGGGGTCAGGCGCCGGCGCCTGATCGGACGGCCGTACGCCATCCTCGGCGCGTTGCCTGGCCTCCAGCCAGGCGTGGACATCGGTTTCGGGTGCACCGCAGGCCCGGACGAAAGCGGCGAGGGTCTCCCTGCTCGGCAGGCGCGTACCGCGGAGCATGTCGCTGACCGTGCTGCGGGCCAGGAACACTCCGCGTGCGCGTGCCCGTTCCTCCAGCTCGCGCAGGGTCAGGCCGGACCGCTGCTTCAGCTTCCGCAACAGATCGACCAGGCCCGGGGTGTCACACACGCCCCGCAGGTCGAACTCGTCCACCTCGTCCGCGTCCACGCCTACATAGTCATCGGTCCCACCCGGTCCAACAAAGGCGGAACAGGACAACAAGCCGACGGAACTGGACATCCCCCGCTTCCGCGAAGTGCTGCCCGGGGCGGCAAGCCCGCACGTCGGCGGGCCGGATTTACGCTCCGTGATCTGTTCCGCGTAGGTTGTGCCGATGACGGTGGGGATCAAGAAGAAGCAGGGTGGCGCGGGCGCCGCGGAGGAGGGTGGCCGTGGGCTGGCGCGGGCCTCGTTGTTGATGGCCGTCGGCACCGTTGTCTCGCGGGCCACCGGGCTGATCCGCAACGTGCTCCAGGCGGCGGCCCTCGGAACGGGGCTGCTTGCCAGTACGTACAACACCGCCAACACCGTGCCGACCAGCCTCTACACGCTGCTGATCGGCGGGGCACTCAACGCCGTACTCGTACCGCAGCTCGTGCGGGCGCGGGCGACCGAAGCGGACGGCGGCAGGGCGTACGAGCAGCGGCTGGTGACGCTCGTGCTGTGCGTGCTCGCCGTGGGCACCGTACTCGCGGTGTGGCTGGCGCCGCAGATCGTCAGCCTCTACATGCGCGACAGCCCGTCACACCACGAGGCGTTCCAACTGACCGTCGTCTTCGCGCGCTTCCTGCTGCCACAGATCTTCTTCTACGGCGTCTTCGGCATGCTCGGCCAAGTGCTCAACGCGCGCGAGAAGTTCGGCGCGATGATGTGGACGCCGGTACTGAACAACGCCGTGCTGATCGGCATGTTCGCCGCTTACCTCGGGATGATGACCCTGCCCGACCGGGTCGAGGACATCACCGGGACGCAGGTGTGGCTGCTGGGGCTCGGCACCACGTGCGGCATCGCGCTGCAGGCCCTCGCGCTGGTCCCGTTCGTACGCGCCACCGGCTTCCGTTTCCGGCCGCGCTTCGACTGGCGGGGCACGGGGCTCGGCAAGAGCGCGCACGCCGCGAAGTGGACGCTGCTGTACGTCCTCGCCAACCAGGTCGCGCTGACCGTCGTCACCAACTACGCCAACGCCGCCGACCAGAAACTCCCGCACGACGGCGTCGGTTACTCCGCCTACACATACGCGCAGACCATCTGGATGCTGCCCCAGTCCATCGTCACCGTCTCACTGGTCACGGCGATGCTGCCGCGCATGAGCCGCGCCGCTGCCGAGGGGCGTCTCACCGAGCTGCGCGGCGATCTGACGCGGGCGCTGCGGCTGTCCGGCGTCGTCATCGTCCCCACCGCTTTCCTCTTCCTCGCGCTGGGCCCGCAGATCGCGTCCCTGCTGTACGCGCACGGCGCCTCCGACGCCGAGTCGGCGCTGCCGCTGGGGCAGATGCTCCAGGCGTTCGGGCTCGGGCTCGTCCCCTTCTCCGTGCAGTACCTGCTGCTGCGCGGGTTCTACGCCTTCGAGGACACCCGCACCCCGTTCTGGATGACCGCCTGGACGGCGGCCGTCAACATCGCCCTGGCCACCGTCTGCCACCTGACGCTCCCCGCACGCTGGGCGGTCGTCGGCATGGCAGCCGCCTACACGCTCTCCTACGCTGCCGGACTCGGCCTCACCGTATGGCGGCTGCGGCGGCGACTGGGCTCCCGTATCGACCCGGCAGGGTCCCTGACCGGCGGCTACGCGAAGCTGATGCTCGCCGCCGCGCTGTCCGCCGCGCTCGGCTGGGCCGCCACCCGCGCGTGCGCGCAGTCGCTCGGCACCGGAACCGGGCCCACGGCCCTGGCCCTGGCAGCGGGCGTCCTCACCCTGGCCCTGGCCTACTTCGCCCTCACCCGCCTCCTGAAGATCCCCGAGGTCCGCCGCCGCTGAGCGCCCCGAAGGGGCGCGGGGAACCGCACGCCAAGCCACACCCCACCCGCACCCCGCACCCCGTACAACCCGGCCAGGGGCACCGCCCCTTTCCCGGCACGGACGTGCCCCCGCACCACCTGCCACACTCGAACTCCCGCCACAGGGAGGTGTTCACGCAATGCCCGCACGCCCAGTGCGTCCCGCACGCGGAAAACGCACCGCGCTACTGGCGAGCGCCCTCGCCGCGCTGCTGACCGGATGCGGCGCCGCATCCGAACGAGAGCGTGACCCCGACGCAAGCGCCGACACCCGTACGGGCACGAGCGCCGACACCCGTACGGGCAAGAGGGCCGACCCCGTCGTCCTCGTGCACGGTCTCGGCGGCAGTCCCGCCGACTGGGACACCTTCCGCGGCTGGTTCGCGCGGGACGGCTACGCGCAGGAGCACACCGTCGCCGTGGACGTGAGTGCCGGGCGGCGCAACGCCGCCAACGCACGCGCCGTCGCGGAAGCCGTCACCCGGCTCAAGGAGGAAACGGGCGCAGGCAAGGTCGACCTCGTCGCCTTCTCCATGGGCAACCTCTCGGCCCGGCACTACCTCACACACCTCGGCGGCACCGCGCACGTGAGGGAGTTCGCGGGGATCGCGGGGCCCAACAGGGGCATGGACACGCCCCTCACGGAAGGATGCGGGCCCGCCGCCGCCACGGACGCGTGTGAGATGGCGCGTGACGCGCCCTTCCTGCGTGCGCTCAACTCCGGCGACCCGACCCCGGGACCCGTCCGGTACGCGACATGGCGCTCCGAGGCCGACGAGATCGTGCCGGCGGCCTCCACGCCCCTCGAAGGCGCCGCCAACCACCGTGTGCCCGGCGCGCTCGGACACGTCGAGCTGATCGGTGACGAGTCCGTGTACCGCGCCGTACACGCGTTCCTGAACGAGCGCGGGTAGGCGAACCGGCGGAACTGAGCCGGTTGGGCCGGCCGAACCGGCGGAGCACGCGGAATCGGTCGAACTGAGCCGGTTGCAGCGGCGGAGCTCGCCGGGCCCGTCCGGCGGATCGATCACACATCCCCATCCGGGCCGCACGGCGGCACAGGCACGGGGCATGGTGGGGGGACCACACGAAAGGGGTCTCCATGTCCGACCGTTCCCTCGCCGTGCTCGGCGAGTGCGTGGCCGACACGTTCGTCACCGAGACGCGCACGTCAGCGCTCTCGCTCGACACCCACGCGGGCGGCGGCCCCGCCAACACGGCCGTCGCGCTGGCCAGGTTGGGCACACCCACCCGCTTCCTCGGCCGCCTGTCGCACGACGTGTTCGGCCGTCTGTTCCGCGGGCACCTGGCGCAGTCGGGCGTGGACCTGACACGGGCGGTGGCGGCGGCTGAACCGAGCACACTCGCGGTGGCGAGCCTGGACGACGAGGGCCGCGCCGACTACTCCTTCCACGCAGCGGGCACGGCCGACTGGCAGTGGACCGAGGCGGAGTTGAAGGCGGCGACGGCCGAACCGATGGCCTGCCTGCACACGGGTTCCCTTGCGCTCGTACAGCAGCCGGGCGCCGCGGCCGTCGAGCGGCTTCTCGACGAGGTGAGCCCGCGTACGACGATCTCCCTCGACCCGAACGTGCGCCCCCTGCTGGTCGATCCGGCCGTGTACCGGGAGGCGCTGCCCCGCTGGTGCGCAGCGACGGACGTGCTGCGGCTGTCGGACGACGACCTCGCCCATCTGCGCCCCGGCGCCTCGCCGGAAGAGGCGGCGGACATCTTCCACGGCGACGGGGCCCGGCTGGTCGTCGTCACGCTGGGCGGCGACGGCGTCTTCGCCTCGCTGGACGGCCTACGGATGAGCGTGGACGCCCCGCGCACCCGCGTCGTCGACACGGTCGGCGCAGGTGATTCGTTCATGGCCGGCTTCCTGCACGCACTGCACGCGGCCGGCGCACTCGGGGGCCGCCTGGACGGACTGACGCCGGAACAGGTCACGCACGCCCTCGCGTTCGGCACCCGGGTGGCGGCGGCCGTCGTCTCCGTACGCGGCGCGAACCCGCCGTGGGCCGCTGACCTCCCGGAGGAGGGAGCGGAAGCGGAAGCGGATTAAGAGTCGCGGCGGGAGCCCCAGCGGGGCCGGACCGAACACGAGCGCCGGCCCCAGTCGCAGACGCTAGCGCCCGGTCGCAGACGCCGGCGCAGCCGTTGGGCCCTGGCGCAGCCGTTGCGGCCCGGTGCCGTGCCGGCCCAGTTCGTCGCGCGGGTTGGCCATGGCGCACCGGTCGATGGAGAGGCATCCGCAGCCGACGCAGTCCGTGAACTGGTCGCGGAGTTGCTGAAGCGCCGTGATGCGCTCATCGAGTTCGGCCCGCCAACTGTCGGCGAGCAGCGCCCAGTCCTTACGGTTCGGCACCCGGTCCTCGGGCAGGTACGCGAGTGCTTCGCGGATCGTGGCGAGCGGGATGCCGACGCGCTGGCCGACCCGGATCAGGGCGATGCGGCGCAGGGCGTCGCGGGGATAGCGCCGCTGGTTGCCGCCGTTCCGCGTGCTAGTGATCAGCCCTTCGGCCTCGTAGAAGCGCAGCGCGGTCACGGCCGTGCCGCTGCGGGCGGCGAGCTGGCCGATGCTGAACTCCTTGTCCCGCCAAGAGGCAGCACGTGGCACGGGAGGACCCTCCTACAAGGCGATGACCTGGATCGACTTGACCTCTACCTTACTGGAGCTTTTAGCGTCCTGAACGCGACCTCGAAACCGGACGCCAGCGAAACCGGGCGGCGAGGGAGCCGCACAGCGGCGAAACCACGCGGTGGCGCAGCCGCGCGGCGACGAGGCGGCGGCGACGAGACGAAGTGAGGGCGGGCATGAGCAAGGCAGCGGGAATCCTGGCGCCGGGCGGGCCGGAGGCGTTGAAGCTGATCGACGTGGCGGAGCCACAGGCGGGGGCCGGGCAGGTCAGGGTCCGGGTGCGGGCAGCGGGCGTGCAGCCGTTCGACATCGCCGTGGTGCAGGGGTTCGTCCTGCCCGGAACGGGCCCCGGGTTCCCGAGGATTCCGGGCAACGAGTTCGCCGGTGTCATCGACCAGATCGGGGACGGGGCGACCGGCTTCGCGCTCGGCGACGAGGTGCTCGGCTTCGGCATGCTGAACGGCTGTGCGGAGTACGTCGTGGCCGGCGCGGACCAGGTCACCGCCAAGCCCGCCGGTATGCCGTGGGAGGTGGCGGGCGGATTCAGCGCGGGGGCACAGACCGCGCACATCGCGCTGACCGAGGTCGGAGCCGCTCAGTGAGCCGGACCGAGAGCGCGTCCCCGGCCGGGAACGTGTCCTCGACGGTGACCGTGGACATCTGGGCCGACATCGCCTGCCCCTGGTGCTATCTGGGCAAGCGCCGGTGGGACCGTGCCCTCGCCGCGTCGCCGCTCGCCGACACGACCCGGGTCCGTTGGCGCGCGTTCGAGCTGCGGCCCGGACACTCCCGTACCCCCGGGCGCACGCTGGAAGAGATCATGCGGACCGACTGGGGCCTGCCCTCGGCCCAGGTCGCCTCGATCTTCGCGCGGATCACCGACGAGGGGTACGCGGAAGGACTCGCCCTGCGCACCGGCGAGGTGCGCCCGGTGAACACCTTCGACGCCCATCGCCTCCTCAAGCTCGCCGCCACCCACGGGCTCACCGACCCGATGCTGGAACAGCTCTTCGACGCGTATCACGTCGCGCTGGCCAACATCGCCGACCGAGCTGTCCTCACCGAACGGGCCGTCACGGCCGGGCTCGACCGTGCGGAGACCGAAGACCTGTGGCGCGGCGACGCGTACGCGGACGCGGTACGCGCCGACAGGGCTCTCGCCACGGAAGCCGGGGTGACCGCCGTACCCGCCTACCGCGTCGGCCCCCACGCCACCGCCTCCGGCGCACTGACCACGGACGAACTCCGCGCGCTCCTCTCCGGGGAGCGGCCCTCACCCTCCGGGGAGCGGCCCTCGTAAGCCCCCGCCCCTTGGCCCCGCAGCGCACGCGCGGCCCCGGCCGCTCCTGCCCCGTCTGCCCCGTCTGCCCCGTCTGCCCCGTTCAGAGCGTGCGGCCGGCCAGCAGTGGCAGTACGTGGTCGCGTACGGCGGGGGCCAGGGTGAAGGGCGGGGCTTCGGTGCCGTCGGTCCAGTGCAGGGCTGCGATCTCGGCGGCGGGTGCGGGCTCGCCGTCGAGGGTGGCGGTGAAGACGGTCATCCGCATCGGTACGCCCTCCAGCGCCGCTGTCGCGTGTACCTCCGTGAGCGGGGCGACGTCCAGCGGCCTCACGCCGAGTTCCTCGCGCACCTCGCGGGTCATGGCCTCACGCGCGTTCTCGCCGGGCTCCGGTTTGCCGCCCGGCAGGTAGAAGAAGTCCGGAGCCGCCTTCTTGCTGACGACCAGCAAGCGTCCCTCGCGCAGCACGGCGACGGCGGCGACCACCAGTTCCTCGTGCTTCCGCGGGGTCTGATCCGTCTGCGGGGCCATGCGCTGATCATCCATGCGGCGATTGTTCCAGCGCTGGCCAGGGGTCGGTGGCCGGGGGACGGGGGTCGAGTACGGGGGATCTGGGGCCCTGGGCGTGAGACGGGAAGGCTAGCTCACTAGATTGCTAGCATGTTAGCCTCGCTCCGTGAGTGACGAAGAGGTCAAGCAGTTCAACGTGTACTTGCCCCTGGGGCTGATCAAGCAGGTCAAGTACCACGCCATCGAGTCGGGCCTGTCCCTGTCGGCGGTGACGGCGAACGCCCTGCGCGCCTACCTCGACGACACCCAGGGGCAGCGACAGCAACCGTCTGATGAGGAGTCCTGAAATGGCGACCGAAGGTATCGAGGCCGTGTTCCTGACGACCCACAACTGGGGCAAGGCGGCGAAGTTCTTCCAGACGCTGGGCTTCGAGTTGGAGTTCGCGACCGACCACAGCTCCGGCCAGCTGCGCAAGGGCGACGGGCCCTTCGTGTTCATCGCCGAGGTCCCCGAGGACCAGGAGACGGACACGCGGATCGTGCTGAACGTGGCCGACGAGAAGCCGTTCGGCGCCGATTCCGGCGTCGAGGTGGTCACGCCGTTCGAGGACACCCATTACGGGACCAGGGAGATGACCGTCCGCGACCCCGACGGCCGGCTGTGGAGCCTCCAGGCACCGCCCGCCAAGAGCTGATCGGCGAGAGCTGACCACCAAGAGTCGAACGGCGAGAGCCGACCGGCAAGAGCTGACCACCGAACGGCCGGCCAGGAGCCGGCCGTTCGGAACCGACCGTAGGGAGAGGGACGACGTGGCGGACGAACAGAGCGGGGTGCCCGACAGCACCGCGGTGCGGGTCGCACTCTGGCGGGCGATGCACGTACAGGTCGACCCGCCGCCGCACGTGCTCGAAGACGACATCGGCCTGCGGCTGGCGGCCCCCGGCGAGGGGTGGAGGGAGCGCCCCGACATGGATCCGCGCGGCACGAGCGGGTTCCGGGCGGCCATCGTGGCCCGCGCACGCTTCATCGAGGACCTGGTCGCCGAGCAGATCGGCCAGGGCGTCACCCAGTACGTCGTCCTGGGTGCGGGACTGGACACCTTCGTCCAGCGCAGGCCGGAATTCGCCTCCCGCGTACGGGTCTTCGAGATCGACCAGCCCGAGACCCAGGCGTGGAAGCGGCGGCGCCTGACCGACCTTGGCTACGGGGTTCCCGACTGGCTGCGCCTGGTGCCGGTCGACTTCGAGGCCGGCGGGGACTGGTGGGAGCAGCTGTCCGAGGCGGGGTTCGACCCCCGGCTGCCTGCGGTCGTCGTGTGCACCGGCGTCACGATGTACCTCACCAAAGAGGCAACCGGGGCGACCCTGCGCCGCCTCGCCGGGCTCGCGCCCGGCTCGACGCTCGCCATGACGTTCATGCTGCCGACCGAACTCGTCGACGCCGCCGACCGCCCCGCTTTTGAGGCGACCAAGCCACGGGCGCAGGCGTCAGGAACGCCGTTCATCAGCTTCTACGCCCCGCACGAGATTCTGGCGCTGGCCCGCGAGTCCGGTTTCAAGGACGCCCAGCACGTCGCGGGAACCACGCTGGCCGCACGCTACTTCGCAGGCCGGAGCGACGGCCTGCGCCCGTCGAGCGGAGAGGACCTGGTGGTGGCCACCACCTGAAGCGCCGCCCCCTCCGGCTCGCTCAGGGGCAGCGGACGACCTGGCCGGCCCAGGACATGCCGCCGCCGAAGCTGAAGAGCAGGACGGGGCCGCCGGAAGGCAGTTCGCCGCGTTCGGTCATCTTGGACAGCGCGAGCGGGACCGAGGCGGCCGAGGTGTTGCCGGAGTCCACGATGTCGCGGCCGATCACCACGTGGTCGGGGAGGCCGAGCGGGCGGACGACGGCCTCGATGATGCGCAGGTTGGCCTGGTGGGTGACGACGCCCGCGAGGTCGGAGGGCGCGAGCCCGGCCCGTTCACAGGTCTCGCGCAGCATGCCGGGCAGCTCGGCCGTCGCCCAGCGGAAGACGGCCTGGCCCTCCTGCGCGAAGCGGGGCTGCCACGCGTCGAGGAGGCGTACGGCCTGCCCCCTGGTCGGGTCGGAGCCCCATACGACGGGGCCGATCGCCTCGGTACCGGGGGTGAGGGCTGCCGGGTCGGTTGTCGCGCTGACGACGGCGGCCCCCGCGCCGTCACCGAGGAGGACGCAGGTGCTGCGGTCGCTCCAGTCGGTGACGTCGGACATCTTTTCGGCGCCGATGACGAGCGCGTGCCGCGCCGCGCCCGCGGCGACGCTGTGGGAGGCGGACGCGAGTGCCGTACAGAAGCCGGCGCAGCCGTTGTTGAGGTCGAAGGCCACGGCCGAGGGGATGCCGAGCCGCCCCGCGACCTGCGCCGCGTTGCTCGGGCAGCGGTCCATGGCCGAGCAGGTGGCGACGACGACCATCCCGATGTCGGACGGCGTGAGCCCGGAGGCGGCGAGCGCCTTGCCCGCCGCGGCCGTTGCCATGTCGGCGACGGACTCCTCGTCGGCGAGATGCCGTGTCACGATGCCGGTGCGCTGCCGTATCCAGGTGTCGTTGGTTTCGACGATCTCCGCCAGGTCGTCGTTGGTCAGGACGCGGTCCGGCTGGTAATGACCCAGCGCGGCGATACGGGTTCCCGGCATGGTGCGGCTCTCCTCGGCTGCGGCGGTGATCGCGGTGATCGCGGTGATCGCGGTGATCGTGGTGATCGCGGTTGCCGGGGAATATAGCAACCGACCGATCGGAAGTTAAATGCACGGGTGCCCGATATCATGGCCGCCATGAGCCCACGCAAGTCCGTCGCCGAGGCCCGCAGAACCCGGGAGCGGATCATCGAGCGCAGCGTCGCGATCGGCTCCGTCGAGGGGCTGGAGGGCCTGACCATCGGGCGTCTCGCCTCCGACCTGGGCATGAGCAAAGCGGGCGTGCTCGGCCACTTCGGTACCAAGCAGGCGCTCCAGCTCGCCGCGCTCTACGGCGCCTCGGGCCTCTTCTCGCGGCTCGTGTGGGAGCCGGTCGCGGAGCTGCCGCCGGGGCTGACGCGGCTGCGCGCGTTCTGCGAGGCGTGGATCGTGTACCTCCACGAGGAGCGGACGGCGTTCCCCGGCGGATGCCTCTTCGTCACCGCCTCCATGGAGTTCGACGCGCGGGGCGGCCCCGTGCACGACACCGTGGCCCGCTTCCTGCTGCGGGCGCGGCGCATCCTCGTCAACGACCTCCGTATCGCCGTCGACGCGGGCGAGCTGCCTCCCGGCACCGAGCCCGAACAGGTCGCGTTCGAGATGCACGGGCTCTATCTGGGCCTCAACCAGGAACTCCAGCTCTTCGCCGACGCCACGGCCCCCGCCCGCACCCGCCGGGCCCTCGACCGCCTGCTCGGCACGGCGTCCCGCACCGGGAACTGAGCCCGGAGCTTCGCGCCGGGCCCTCCCGCCGGGCCCGGCACTGTCCATTGCCGGGTGCTGCCCGTTGCCTGGCGCTGTCCGTTGCCTGGCGCTGTCCGCGGGGGTGCCGTGCGAGGGGCGCGCTTGGACGGTCGGCGGTCCGAACGGCCCCTGCCCAGCCGGGAGTTGGCCGCCGCCGCGTCACCGCGTACGGGGACGTAAGCGGACGAACGGGCACGCTCAGGGCCGGTGATCCGGGGCGCTCAGCCGCTCTCGGCCGGTGCGGGAGGGGCTAGTAGTGTCGTCCCCCGCAGCCGACAGGGGGGTTCACGCACATGAAAGCGGCGGGCGGGGAAGTCCCGCGCCATATAGGGCCGTACACGGTCATCGCCTGCCTCGACGACGAGCACGGCGCCCTCTACGGGCCGCCGCCACCCGTGCCCGAGAGGCGCTTCTTCGCCCGTGGCTCCGACGGCGACACCGTTCTGGTCTGCGTTCCGCACCCCGGCGTCGACCCCGGGCGCTTCGCGGCGGAGGCCGGGATGTCGCGCTACCTCCTCGGCACCTGGACGGCGCCCGCGACCTGGCTCGCGCCACCCGGCGAGGCACCTTGGCACGCACGTGCCTACGAGCCCGCGCTGCCGCTGCCCATGGCCCTCGCCGTGCTCGGCGGTCCGCTCTCCGAGCCGACCGTGCGGGTGCTCGGCGCCGCGCTCGCCGACACCCTCTCCGTCGTGCACGGACAGGGCCTCGCCCACGCGGGGATCTCCCCGGCGTCCGTACTGCTGACGGCCGAAGGGCCGCGCCTCACATGTTTCGGCGCCGTACGTGCCGCCGGGCCCGACGGGGAGCCGCGGTACGGGCTGCCGGGGCTGGAGACCGGCAGCCTCGCGCCGGAACAGGCGGCGGGCGGCCACCCTCGCCAGCCGGGGGACATCCACGCGCTCGGCGCGACCCTCGCCTACGCGGCCACGGGGCACACCGTTCCCGAACGCGGCGAGATACCGCCCGTACTGCGCGACGTCCTCACGGCCTGCCTCGCCCGCGACCCCGCCGCACGCCCCGGAACGGCCCGGCTGCTGGAAGCGTTCGGCTCCGCCGCACCGGACATGCCCGGGACGCCGGGCCTCTCCGCCGCGCCGGGTGCCTCCACCGCGCCGGGCACACCCGAGGTGCCCGGCCCCGGCTGGCTGCCCGGTCGTCTGGTCGCGGCGCTCGCACGCCAGTCCGCCGTCCTGCTCGCCGCCGACATCCCCGTGCCGGACACCGTGCCCTCGCCGCCCTCGCCAGCCCCACCGGTCCCACCGCCCTCGCCAGCTCCGTCGGTCCCGCCGCCCTCGTCGGTTCCGCCGGGCACGGCGGCCCCTTCCCACGATTGACGCGCATGCTCACCTCTCTCCTCCACGACGACCCGCAGGGGTTCGGTGCGTACCGGCTACTGGCCCGGATGGGCAGCGGTGGCATGGGCACCGTCTACCTGGCCCGCTCGCGCGGGGGCCGTACGGTCGCGCTCAAGACGATGCACGCGCGGATCGCCGCCGACCCGGACTTCCGTACCCGCTTCCGGCTGGAGGTCGACGCGGCCCGCGTCATCGGGGGCCAGTACGGGGCGCAGGTGGTGGACGCCGATGTGGCGGCCCCCACCCCCTGGTTCGCCGCCGAGTACGTGCTCGGGCCGCCGCTCGGTGCCGCCGTCGAACTGGCGGGTCCCCTGCCGGAGGTGACGGTGCGCGCCGTGGGCGCCGGCCTCTGTGGAGCGCTCGGCCAGCTGCACCGTTCGGACGTGGTGCACCGCGACCTGAAGCCGTCCAACATCATGGTCACAGCGCACGGTCCGAAGGTCATCGACTTCGGCATCGCACGTGCCCTCGGGGACGACCGTCTGACCCGCGCGGGCGCAGCCGCCGGCACCCCGGCCTTCATGTCGCCGGAACAGGCGTCGGGCCAGGAGCACACGCCCGAGGGCGACGTGTTCGCGCTCGCCGGCGTCCTGGTGTTCGCCGCGACGGGGAGGGGCCCGTTCGGTGACGGGCAGCCCGCCGATCTCCTGTACCGCGTGCGGTACGCGGAACCCGACCTGACCGGCGTACCCCACGCCCTCGTCCCCGTGCTGGCCCGCTGCCTCGACAAGGACCTGTCCGCACGGCCGACCACGCAGGAGCTGATGCTCCAACTGCACGACGGGGCAGGGGAGTTCGTCGACCACCTGCCGCGCGCGCTGCTCGCGGAGATCGGCCGCTGCGCCGGCGGGGTGTGGCAGGCCCCGCCTCCACGGCTCCCCGCGCCACCCCGCGCCGACAGCGAACCGGAACCGGAGGCGGCGCACCCAGCGCACCCCGCACGCGGGCTCAGCCGCAGGCGCCTGCTGGCGATCGGTGGCGGCTCCGCGCTCGCCGTCGCCGGGGGAGCGGGTGCGTGGGCGTACAGCGCGGCGCGCGACGAGCCGGCGCCGTACAAGAAGCCGCCACCCGGCCCCAGCGTCAGCGCCTCGGGCGGGAAGCACGACTGGCGGTGGCAGTCGCAGATCGTGAAGGGTTACGGCGACAAGTCGCCCGCCCACCCCTTCCGCGCCGGCGGCCTCGTCGTCATCCGCTCGGGAGTCGGCTTCCAGGGCATCGGGATCCGGGACGGCAAGGCGCGTTGGTCGACGGAGGACTTCGAGTCCGACCAGGACGTCGCCTCGGACGGAGACCGCCTCTACCGGCTGGTGGACCTGGACGCGGAGAAGGACAGGGGCCCGAAGGCCATGCGGTTCCCCCTGACCATCGCGCCCGTCGACCTCCACGACGGCTCGCGCAAGAAGGCGCTGGCCCAACTCGGCACGTTCAACGGCGTCCTGCCCTTCAACCAGCTCGTGTGCGCGGCGAACGGTGTCCTCTACCTGGTCGCCGGCCAGGGGGAGAAGTCGCGTGAGCGGTTCGAGCGCGGTGACACCTGGTCCCTCCTCGCGGTCGAAGCGAAGACCGGCAAGAAGCGCTGGACCAGCCCGCTGCCTGCCCGCACCGGAGGCGAGCGGCTCTACGTGCTCGCCGCGCAGGTCGCCGGGGACAGGCTGGTGCTCTTCCAGCAGACGGCCGACGGGAAGGTCAGCATCGTCGCGCACGACACCGGCAGCGGAAGGGCGCTCTGGAACAAGCCGTTCCCCGGCCCGGCCCCTGACCCCGTGGACGTCATGGGGCGGATGCGGACGGACGGCGACCACCTCTACGTCGGCGGCAGCGCCCTGCGTGCCCTGCGGCTCAGCGACGGCAAGGAGGCGTGGAGCACGGCCCCGAAGCGCGCCGGCGGCGTCTTCGGTCCCCCGTCGGCCGCCGTCGACGGCGCCGTGTACGCCGTGGAGAAGGGCCAGGGGCTGTGCGCCGTCGATGCCGGTGACGGAAAGCGGAAGTGGCGGGAGAAGGGCGCGGGCGAGGGCGAAGCGGCGAAGGCCGCCGTTGCCGACCCGCCCGTGATCGCCAAGGAACACGCGTACGTACGCGGCCCCTCCGGCCTCCGCGCCGTCGCGCTGTCCTCCCGTAAGACCGTGCGCACGTACAAGACCACGGGTGACAGGTTCGTCGCCGACGAGGAGAGCGGGGTGATCATCGGCGTGGGCGACCGCTTCGTCGCCGCCTTCGACCTCCTGTGAACCGGCGTGTACGGGTGCGTGGTCACCGTCCGTACGGTGCCGCCCCGTACGGTGCCGCCCCGTCCATCCGGCCCGCACGCAACGGTCCGGGGCAGCCCGTATCCGCCCGTGTCCGCCCTGTACGGGCCGCGCTGACGGCTCCGGCCCCCGACCCCCGCCATCTCCCCGACCTCCTCCGCACTCACGACCCTCGCACCCACGCGCCCCCGCCCACGGCCCTCAGCCCCGGACCCCCGCCCAGCGAGCCCTATCCCAACGACCCTCCGGACAGTCGAACCCCATGAACCCACTCAGCACCGGCGACCCCCTCCGTCTCGGTCCCTACCGTCTGCTCGGCGTGCTCGGCGAGGGCGGTATGGGCAAGGTGTACATCGGTCAGGACAGTGCGGGCGGTGTCGCGGCGATCAAGGTGCTGCGGCCCGAACTCGCCCACGAGGAGCACCTCGTACAGCGCTTCTTCCGTGAGGCGCACGCGGCGCAGGCCGTGGTCAGCAAGGGCGTGGCGCGGGTGCTCGCGGCGCGTACGGACGACGCGCGGCCGTGGATGGCCACGGAGTTCCTGGCGGGGCCCACCCTCGACGAGGCCGTCGACCAGCACGGTGCCCTCGGTGAGCCGGCGGTGCGCGCCCTCGCGGCGTCCCTCGCGCGCACCCTGGCCGATGTGCACGCCGCCGGCCTGATCCACCGCGACCTCAAGCCCTCCAACATCGTGCTGACCTCGTCGGGTCCCCGCGTCATCGACTTCGGCATCGCCCGCCCCCAGCACGGGCTCACCCTCACCACCACGGGGCAGATCCCCGTGACGCCCGGCTACGGGGCGCCCGAGCAGGTGCTGGGCCACCGGGTTTCGGCGGCGGCTGACCTGTTCTCGCTCGGGGCCGTGCTGGTGTACGCGGCCAGCGGCCAACGCGCGTTCGACGCCTCACATGTGGCAGCCCTGCAGTACGAGGTCGTGCACGGTGAGCCCCGGCTGGACGGGGTTCCCGAGGCGCTGCGCCCGCTCATCGAGCCCTGCCTCGCCAAGGACCCCGCTTTCCGGCCGCCGCCCGACCGGATCGTGCGGGCCTTCGCCCCGCCGCGCGGCGCCGACAGGGCCTGGCGGCGTGGCCCCGTGGCCGACGAGATCGGGGCGCGCGAGCGCAGCGTGCACCAGCTCACCGCCGATACGGTCACGCCGGGCGCCGAGCCCGCAGGTCGCTTCTCGCGGCGCCGTCTGCTCACCGTGCTCGGCGCCGGCGGTGCCGTACTCGCGGCCGGGGGCGGTACGGCCGCCGTGCTGCTCAGCTCGGCCGACGACACGTCCTTCGACATACCCCCGGCCAGGAAGACCCCGAAGGCGCGGGTGCTCTCCGCCGACGCGGGCGACTACATCGTCGGCGAGGACCCGAAGGCGATCTGGGGCCCCTTCGACGTGCTGGGCACCAACGCGCCCTCTCCCGTGCCCGTACGGGACGTGCTCGCGATCGGCAACGGCTCCGACGCGCTGGAGGCCCGAAACGTCGTTGACGGCAAGCGCCGCTGGACCGCCGGGAACACCGACACCCGGCGCGGCATCCTCTCGCTCTCCGACCGGCTGCTCGCGAGCGCGGACGCCGACGGCACGCTGCGCACGTTCGTCGCCTCCACGGGGGAGCCCAAGTGGACGGCGGGCGTGGCGGCCTGGGTGCTGCTGGCCGCTGACGACAAGACGGTGTACCTCGTCACCGAGGACGGCGAACTACGTGCCGTCAACTCCGCCGACGCCCAGGTGCGCTGGACCGCGAAGATCCCCGCGCGCCACCGGCAGAAGATCGAGGGTCCCGGAGCGGTCGGCGGGGGACGGCTGTTCGTGTCCACCAAGGACGGCGGCGTCCTCACCTTCCGTACCGCCGACGGACGGCTCGCGTGGAGCCTTGAGGACCTGTGGGACAAGCCCGTCACGCCCACCGTCCACGGCGACACCGTCTATGTGAACGGCCGGGTGCTCAGCGCGCACTCCGTACGCGACGGCGAGCAGCGCTGGAAACAGGCGTCGAGGGACCTCCTGGACAACGACCCGGAGGCGTGGGGTCCGCCCACCGTCCACGGCAGCAGTCTGTATGCCACCCACGGGACCACCTTCCGGCGCATGAAGCGCGCCGACGGCTCCAAGGTCTGGGACGCGAGGGGCAGCAGCAGCACCGGCGTGCGGCTGGCAGTGCAGGGCAACGGCGTGTGGGGCATTGACACCGAACTGGAGAACGAGCTGTCCGTAGGCGACATCGCCGAGGGCAAGACCGTGTGGGACCCGCAGCTCCACGGCGGCGGCGAGGTCGGGCTCGTCGCCGCCGGGAACCGTGTCTTCGTCCGCACGGGAGGGAACATCCGGGCCATGCCGGTGTTCTGAGCCGGTGTGCTGACCCTGTGCCCTGTGCCCTGCGGGCGTGCTGAGCTGGTGTGCCGAGCGGCCACGCCGGGGCCGGAGGACCGGTCTTGGCGGGCGTCGCGAGCCCGGCTCGGTCCACACCGGCGGCCCTACGCCACCGGCAGCGCACGTTCGACGATGGTGCCGAGGTCCAGGCCGCTGGGCAGGGTGCCGAAGGCCGCGCCCCAGTCGCCGCCGAGGCGGGAAGCGCAGAACGCGTCCGCGACCTCGGGGGGCGCGTGGCGCACCAGGAGGGAGCCCTGGAGGACGAGCGCCATCCGCTCCACGAGGCGCCGGGCGCGGCTCTCGATGCCGTCCAGGTCGGACAGTTGCGTGAGCATGTCCTTGACGGCGGCGTCGAGCCGGAAGTCGGCGCCGCGTGCGCGCCCCAGCTCGGTGAGGAACGCGTTGAGCGCGTCCGGCGACTTCTGGAGCGCGCGCAGCACATCGAGCGCCTGGACGTTCCCCGACCCCTCCCAGATGGAGTTGAGCGGTGACTCGCGCAGCAGGCGCGGCATGCCGGACTCCTCGACGTAACCGTTGCCGCCGAGGCATTCGAGGGCCTCACCCGCGAGGGGCACGCACCGCTTGGTGACCCAGTACTTCGCCGTGGGCACGGCCAGGCGCAGCAGCGCGCGGTCGTGCTCGGCCCCGGCGCCGTCGCCCGCCGCACTGTCGTACGCGGTGGCGAGCCGCAGCGCGAGTGCCGTCGCGGCCTCGGACTCGACGGCCATGTCGGCCAGGACGTTGCGCATGAGCGGCTGGTCGATCAGCTCCTTGCCGAACACGGCACGGTGCGCCGCGTGGTGGGTCGCCTGCGCGACGGCCTGCCGCATCAGCGCCGCTGACCCTGTGACGCAGTCCAGACGGGTCGCGGCGACCATCTCGATGATGGTCGCGACCCCGCGCCCCTCCTCGCCGACGCGGCGTGCCCAGGTGGTGCCGTCGAACTCGACCTCGCTGGAGGCGTTGGAACGGTTGCCCAGCTTGTCCTTGAGGCGCTGGATGCGGAACGTGTTGCGCGTACCGTCCGGCAGGACGCGCGGCACCAGGAAACAGGTCAGCCTGTCGTTCTCTCCGCCGGAGGGCACCTGCGCCAGCACGAGGAAGACATCCGACATCGGCGCGGAACAGAACCACTTGTGGCCCGTCAGTGCGTACTCGCCCTCGCCCGCCAGCGGCACGGCCGTCGTCGTGTTGGCGCGTACGTCGCTGCCGCCCTGCTTCTCCGTCATGCCCATACCCGCGAGGGCGCCCGCCTTCGCCGCCGCCGGCCTGTCGAGCCCGTAGTCGTACGTACGCGAGCCGAGCAGCGGCTCCCACTCGGCCGCGAGCTGCGGCTCCTTGCGCAGCGCGGGCACGGCGGCGTGCGTCATCGACAGCGGGCAGCCGTGCCCCGCCTCGACCTGGGTCCACACGTAGAACGCAGCCGAACGCCGCAGCTGCCCGTCGGGCCTGGACCAGGGGTCGGTGAGCCCGGCTGCGACGCCGCGTTCCATGAGGCGGTGCCAGGCGGGGTGGAAGTCGACCTCGTCGATCCTGTGCCCGTAACGATCGTGTGTGCGCAGTACGGGCGGGCACTCGTTGGCCTGTGTGCCCCACTCCTGCGCCTCGGCGGAACCCGCGGCGCTGCCCAGCTCGGACAGTTCGGAGCGCGCCTCCTCCGCGCGCTCCGGCGCGATGTGCAGGGCGACACCTTCGACGAGCGCGGGGTCGGCGGAGAAGACGTCGTAGTCGGCCAGGGGCGAAGCCTGGTTGGTCACGGTGTGTGTCGAGGCTGGCATGCCAGATACGTTAAAGACGTGCGTGCAGCCGAGGAAACCCCTGAGCAGACCCCCGATCGGGCCCCGAGATGGGCACCCAGGCGCTCCCGCGGACAACTCCGCAAGGCCCGGGTCATGTATCGCGACGTGCCCAAGCGCAGGATGGCGTGGCTGCTGCTCAAGGACACGGTCAACTCCTGCATGGAGTACCGGGTGCTCGGTCTGGCCGCCGAGGCCGCCTTCTTCACCCTGATCTCCATCCCTCCGCTGCTGCTCGGGCTGATCGGTCTGCTGGGCTATCTGGACTGGATCGGCCAGGAGACCATCGACTCCATCCGCACGAACTTCCTCGACGCGTCCTCCGCCGTGCTGTCCAGCAAGGGCGTCGACCAGCTCGCGCGGCCCCTCATCGACGACGTGATCAAGGGCGGCGGCCCCGACGTCATTTCGCTCGGCTTCGCGCTGGCGCTCTGGTCGGGGTCACGTGCCGTGAACGTCTTCATCGACACCATCACCGTGATGTACGGGCTGGACGGGCGCCGCGGCATCGTCAAGACGCGGCTGCTGGCCTTCGGCCTGTATCTGGTGGCGCTGGTCATCGGCGCCGTCGCGCTGCCGTTGATGGTGGCGGGCCCCGACGCGGTGCTGCGGCTCGTGCCGCAGGCCCAGTGGGTCGTCGGCGTCTTCTACTGGCCCGTCGTGCTGCTGCTGTCCATCGCCTTCCTCACCACGCTCTACCACGTGTCGGTGCCGGTGCGTTCGCCGTGGCGCGAGGACGTTCCCGGTGCGCTGGTCGCGCTGGTGATCTGGGTCTTCGGCAGCTTCCTGCTGCGCCTCTACCTGACGAACACCGTCGAGGGGCCCACGATCTACGGCTCGTTGGCCGCACCCGTGGCCGTGCTGCTGTGGATCGGCGTCTCCGCCTTCGCCGTGCTGGTCGGCGCGGCCGTGAACGCCGCCATCGACCACGTGTGGCCGTCCGTGGCCACGGCGGCGGCCCGCCGCGCCAACGAGCGCAGGCGCGAGGAGGCGGCGGCCGAGGTCGTCGCCGCCGTCGCGGCGCGCAAGGCCCGGGGAGCCGGCGCGGAGGCTGAGCACGACGACGAGGACGAGGACGACGAGGATGACGACGACTTCGGGGACGACACGGGGGCCGAGGACGCCCCCGCCGAATTCCCGGAGCGCTGGACGAAGTTCCTGCCTCCGTCGGACGTACGCGGGCGCCTCCTCCCACGCGACCGCAACGGCGACACCCGCCACGGCAACCAGGGCCTCTGACAGGTCAGGTCAGATCAGATCAGGTCAGGGCCCGGCCGGTGCCGGCGCCCGGTCGGAGTCACGGTGAGGGCCATGGTGGGGGCCCTGGTGGGGGACACGGCGTGAGTCACGGCGAAAGCGTGCCGGCGGCAGGGATCTGGTGCGGCTGAACGCGCGGTTGAAGGCGTAGACCGAGGTGTAGCCGACGGACCGGGCGATGCTCTCCACCTTGGTGTCGGTGTCCCGCAGCTGACGTGCCGCGAGGTCCATGCGCCACCGCGTCAGGTAGGCGCCGGGCGACTGTCCCGCCGCCTCCCGGAAGCGGCGGGTGAGGGTGGAGCGGGAGACCGCGAGTGCCTGCGCGAGCGCCTCGGTGCTCCAGGGCCTGTCGGGCTCGCGGTGCATGCGGTTCATCGCGTCGGCGACGAGCGGATCGGTGAGGGCGCCGAGCCAGGAGCCCCTGATGAGGTCGGGGTGCGTGCGCAGCCAGCAGCGCAGGAGCTGGACGAGGACGACGTCGACGAGCCGGTCGAGCACGACGGAGGTGGCGAGCTGCGGGTCGGCCGTCTCCTGGGTGAGCAGCCGCACGGTGCCGTCGAGCGCGGTGTGGGCCTCGCTGCCGCGGATGTGCACGACGGGCGGGAGCAGCGTGAAGACGTGCAGCGACACCACGCGATCGTGCTGGTAGGAGGCGCCCAGCAGGTGCGTGTGGGGCTCGCCCGTGCCGACCTTCATGGCGGCTCCGGTCTCCCGCAGCTCATCGGTGAGCGCGACATCGCAGGCTTTCGGTGTGCGGTGGGGGTCGCCGGCTATGTGGTGCGCGGCGCCCGTGGGGAGCAGGACGACATCGCCAGGCAGCAGTTCGATGGGTTCGGCGCCGCCCTCGGGGCTCGCCGGTGTGAGCCAGGCGCTGCCCGAAGCGACGGCGTAGAGCACCGCGTCCGCGTTCTGCGCCCACCGCACGCCCCAGTCCCGGCTGCCGTCGATCCGGACTGCCACGGTTCCGCGTACCCCCGCGACGGCGAGGGCATCAGCCAGTACGTCCATGCCGGAAAGCGTACGGCCGGCCTCTTCGCGGCGGCCATGGCGGTGACACAGAGGGACAAGGGACTGGAGCGAACGAGCATCGAAACAGGCGCGGTGCTCTCCATAAGGTGAAAACAGAGCGTGAGACCGGGCTCTGTTTCTCCCGTGTTTCTCCCGTCGTTTCCTCTGTTCTCTTTCGATCGCTCCAAGGAGCCACCATGCCGCTCACCGAGACCGGATACACCGCACTGCGCGTCACCCGCACCGGCGCCGTCGCCACCGTGACGCTGGACAACCCGCCGGTCAACACCATCGACAAGGCGCTCGTGACGGACCTGATCCAGGTGGTCCGCAGCGCCAAGGACGACCACGAACTGCGCGTGCTCGTCGTGGAGTCGGCGAACCCGGAGTTCTTCTCGGCCCACGCCGACCTCACGTGGATGTTCGAGCCCGAGGAGCTGGTGGCGCTCGCCGACGACGAGGGCGACCCGAACCTCAATCCCCTTCAGCAGCTGCACGAACGCTTCCGCGCCCTGCCGCAGATCACCATCGCCAAGCTGCGGGGCCGGCTCAGGGCAGGGGGCGCCGAGCTGGCCATGGCCGCCGACATGCGCTTCGCCGCACGCGGTGAGACCTGGCTGGCGCAGCCGGAGACCCGGATGGGCATCTTCCCCGGCGGCGGCGGTACCCAGTACCTGACCCGGCTCGTCGGACGCGCCCGCGCGCTGGAGGTCGTCCTCGGCGCCGAACTGTTCGACACCGACCTGGCAGAGCGGTACGGCTGGATCAACCGTGCCGTCGCTCCGGACGCGCTCGACACCTTCGTGGACGCGCTCGCGCGGCGGATCGGCGCGCTGCCGACCGGTGTTGCCGAAGCGGCCAAGCAGGCCATCGACGCGGCCGAGGCGAGCGGCCCGGTCCCTGACCTGACCGAGGAGGCCCAGGCGCACGCGAAGGTCTATCCCGCGCCGCGGCCCGTCGTCGACCGTATGGCCCGTGCCGTGGAGGCCGGTGCCCAGACCCGCGACGGTGAACTCGCGCTGGAGGAACTGCTCGACGGGCTCGACAAGTAGCGCGGTCTCAGCCCGCCCGCCCCCCGCCCACGGGTCCGCGGTGCTGGTGCTCAGGGCGCGGCGAGTGCCTGGTGGCCTGGTTCACCTGACGGTGTCAGGTGAACCAGGCGCCCGTTAGAGAAAACTGGCACTGCTCAAACTCCTTTCACCTCGCTAACGTCGTCAGCGGCGACGGGGAACGCGACAGCGCGTTCCGGGACCGGTTCGCCTTGTCCTCGGCATGGGCAGCACGTGCGCACGGTGCCATGCCCCTCATGCCGGTCCGACCCCCGTCAGGTCTTTTCCGCCGTATGACACCCGAAGGAGAAAGTGCGTGTTTGAACGCATAGCCGAACTGGCGATACGCCGGTCCCGGCTGGTACTCGTCGTCGCCGCCGTGGTCGTGGCTCTCATGGGGGCGGTGGGCGCAGGAGCGTTCGGCAAGCTGGTGGACGGGGGCTACTCCGACCCGGGTTCCGAGTCCAGCAAAGCCGAGACAGCCATCGACGACAAGTTCGGCGGGGAGACCAACCTGGTGCTGCTGGTCAGCGCGGGAGAAGGCCGCGCCGACACTCCCGGGGCCGAGCGGGCGGGCCGGGCACTGACAGCCGATCTCAAGAAGGAGAAGCACCTTGAGAACGTGATGTCGTACTGGGACACGGGCAACCCCGGCCTCCGCTCCAAGGACGGTGGCGAAGCCATGGTCGCCGCCCATGTGAAGGGCGGTGACAGCGCGTCGAGGGACAACGCCAAGGAGATCCTCGACAAGTACACCGGTAAGCGCGAGGGCGGGCTCGACATCAGGGCGACCGGGAGCACCGTCGTCGGCCAGGAGTTGGGAACACAGTCGGGCGTTGACCTCGTCGTGGCCGAGGCGATCGCCATCCCCCTGACGCTTCTGCTGCTCCTGTTCGTCTTCGGCAGCGCCGTAGCGGCCCTGCTGCCGCTGGCCATCGCCGTCATCGCGATCGCGGGTTCGCTCGCCGAACTCTCGCTGCTCGGCGGTGTCACCAGCATCTCCATCACCGCGACCAACCTGACCACAGCCCTCGGCCTCGGGCTGGCGATCGACTACGCGCTGCTGATGGTCAGCCGGTTCCGGGAGCAGCTCGATGCGGGCGCCGAGGTGCCCGACGCCGTCCGGCACACGGTGGCGACCGCGGGCCGCACGGTCGCGTTCTCGGCCGCCACGGTGGCCATCGCGCTCGCGGCGCTCGCGGTGTTCCCGATGTACTTCCTCCGCTCGTTCGCCTACGCGGGGGTCGGGGTCGTCGTCATCGCGTCCGTCGGCACCCTGTTCGTGATGCCGGCGCTGCTCAACGCCCTGGGGCACCGGGTCAACAGCGGACGGATGCCGTGGGCGAAGCGGAAGCGCGCCGCCGCGTCCGCCGCCCGGAAGCCGCTGTGGGGGCGGCTGGCCGGTACCGTCATGCGGCGCCCCGCGCTCACCGCGCTGCCGGTGCTCGCGGTACTGCTGGTGGCCGCGAGCCCGCTGCTGGGCATCAACTTCGGTACGGCGGACGAGCGGGTGCTGCCGGAGGACGCCGAGAGCCGCCAGGTCTCGGAGCTGCTGCGGACGAACTTCGACGGCGACGACAACTCCGCCATCCACGTCGTCTTCAGCCAGTCCGTTGGCACCTCCCCGCTGGACGCGTACGCCAAGGGGCTGTCCGGGCTCAAGGGCGTCGTCCGCGTCGAGTCCTCCACGGGAACCTACGTCGAGGGCACCTCGAAGCCCGCAGGCCCCGCCGGTGCGGCGCTCGCACGCCCGGACGCCCAGCGGGTCAACGTGGTCAGCTCGCTGACGCCGAAGTCGGAGGAGGCCGAGAGCCTGGTCAAGGCAGTGCGGGCGGCCGAACCCCCCGCCGGGACGGCCCCGTTGGTCGGCGGGACGGACGCAGACCTGGTGGACTCCAAGGACTCCATCAGCAGCAACCTCCCGCTCGCCGCGACCCTGGTGGCGCTCACCACCTTCATCCTCCTCTTCCTGTTCACGGGCAGCGTCGTGCATCCGCTGCGCGCGCTCGTCCTCAACGGGATCAGCCTTTCGGCGGCCCTCGGCGTCGTGACGTGGATGTTCCAGGACGGCCACCTCGCCGGCGTGTTCGGCTTCACGCCACAGCCGATGGACACCTCGATGACCGTGCTGATGTTCTGCATCGCCTTCGGTCTCTCGATGGACTACGAGGTGTTCGTCACCAGCCGGATCAAGGAGCTGCACGACCAGGGTGAGAGCACCGGACGCGCCGTGGTCAACGGCCTCGGGCACACGGGAGGCATCATCACCGCTGCGGCTGCCGTGCTGTCGGTGAGCTTCTTCGCCTTCGGGACCGCCAAGATCAGCTTCATGATGATGTTCGGCCTGGGCACCGGGCTGGCCATCCTCCTGGACGCCGTCGCCGTACGCGGCATCCTGCTGCCCGCCGCCATGCGCCTCCTCGGCCGTTCGGCCTGGTACGCGCCCCCGTTCCTGCGCAAGTTCCACGCACGGTTCGGGCTCAGCGAAGGCGGCCCGGCGCCGGCGCCCTCACCCTCTGCGGAACCGGCGGCCGGGACCTCGCAGGAGAAGGACTCAGCCGGGGTCTGAGCCTGTCGCGAGTCCTGTCGTGGGCTCCTGTTGCGGAGCCCCGTAGCCCCGCCGTGGAACCCGTATCGGGGCCCGTCGCGAGACCGCGTCCCCTACCGTGCCCGCCTCCGCCGCCGCGGAGGCGGGCACGGTGTTTGCGCGTGGGCGGCGGGGGTGTGCCGGGGGGCGATGAGGCGCGGGTCCTCGGCGCTGTGCGCAAAAAGGGGTGGTCCGCCCTGGCGGGGGCGGCTACGCTCGGCACGTTCGCGCAGTGGGCGCTCGTCGCCGCTGTGTTTGTGCGAGAGACCCCAGGGGGTGTGACCGATGGCTGTCGTGGTGAAGGGCGCTGCCCGCATCCGGAAGTTCCTCACGTCCACCTCCGTGGCCGCCGGCTGAACCTGCTTACTCTTCCTTCCGCGCCCAAGCGCGCGCAGTCGGGGCCACCCATGTGAAGGGTCACCCCTTGTCTTCCTCTTCGTCTTCCTCTTCTTCTTTCCTGGGGCAGTCTCCGTCCGCGCTGCCCGCGCCGGACTCTCCCGGCTCGCCACTCTCACCGGCCTCTCCAGCCGCTTCGGCCTCTCGGAGCCCGCTGGTTCCGTACGGCTGGGACGCGGACTGGGACGCGGTGTTCGCGCCGTACGCCGAGCAGGGGCTCCTGCCCGGCCGTGTCGTACGTGTCGACCGTGGGCAGTGCGACGTGCTCACCCCCGGCGGATTGGTCCGCGCCGACACCGAGTTCGTGGTTCCCAGTGATCCGATGAGCGTCGTGTGCACGGGGGACTGGACAGCCGTCGATACCGGGGACCGTGATCCCCGGTATGTGCGGGCGCTGCTGCCCCGCCGTAACGCCTTCGTCCGCTCGACCTCCTCGAAGCGTTCCGAGGGCCAGGTGCTGGCCACCAACATCGACCATGTCGTCATCTGTGTGTCGCTCGCCGACGAGTTGGACCTCGGCCGCATCGAGCGGTTTCTCGCCCTCGCCATGTCCTGCTCCAGCGGTGACGCGCTGCTGCGGGAGCAGGCGCACGGGGAGAGCATCGCCGTGCAGCCGGTGCTGGTGCTCACCAAGGCCGACCTCGTACCCGACGAGGCGACCCTCGCGCATCTGCGCACCGACGCCGAGACCGTGGCGCCCGGCGTCCAGGTGCTGCCCGTCAGCGCCGAGACGGGGGAGGGGCTCGACATCCTCGCCGCCGTGGTCGCCGGCGGTACGACGGCGCTGCTCGGGCAGTCGGGAGCCGGCAAGTCCACCCTGGCCAACGCGCTGTTGGGGGAGGAGAGCCAGGCCGTACAGGTCACCCGGGACAGGGACGGCAAGGGGCGGCACACCACCACCACACGCAACCTGCTGCCGCTGCCCGCCTCAGCCGGAGGCGGCGTCCTCATCGACACACCGGGGCTGCGCGGCGTCGGCCTGTGGGACGCGCAGGACGGTCTCGGGCAGGCGTTCTCCGAGATCGAGGAACTGGCCCGCGACTGCCGCTTCCAGGACTGCGCCCACGACAGCGAACCGGGCTGCGCCGTCACGGCCGCCGTCGCGGACGGCACCCTCCCCGAACGGCGGCTCGACAGCTACCGCAAGCTCCTGCGCGAGAACACCCGCCTCGCGGCCCGCACCGACGCGCGCCTCCGCGCCGAGCAGCGCCACATGTTCAAGCAACGGCAGGCGCTCGGCCGCCACATGATGGAACGCAAACGCGGCCCCCACCGCCGCGCCTGAGCAGCCCCGCGCCGGAACCGCCGCCGTCGGTGATCGTGACCGTTCCACCGACGGCGGCCCCGGCCCCGGAACCCTCCCACGCGCGAAGATCAAGCACGGATGAGGACGGTTGGTAGCGTCGGGGGATGGATTCGTTCGGTCCGCTCCAGTTTCAGTTGGTTCTGCTGCGCAGGATGGCTGATTTTCAGGCGGGGCGGGTTGACGCGGCGCTGCGGGAACTGGGCGTCGGCCATGCCGAGATGCGCGAGGCCAACAAGCGGTGGCAGGCCATGGTGCGGTCGCCGCGTGGTGCGGGGCGGTCCTCGCTCGGCCGGTACAGGTCCGTGCTGGGGGAGCCCGAGAGTGAGACGCGGCGCCGCGTGGGGGACCTCGAATGCCAGGTCGTCACCTGGCCCGTGCCGCTCTGGCCGGACCTGCGCTTCGAGGCGCTGGCCGCACCCGGCGGCGGGGCCGTGTGGAACGCGTGGCTCGTGCGCGCGCCCGGCGTGGCGGCGCCGTCCCTGCGTACCGTCGAGGACCTCGCGCCCTGGAGCTGCACCGTGGATGAGGTCGCCCGCGCCTTCGCGCCCACCCGGTCCCGGGAGGGGTCGGCGCCGACGCGATGGCAGCTCGCGTTCACGGCCTCTGACCGCGTCGGTGAACTCCACGACGTGGTTGCGGAGTTCACCTGGGGGCTGCTCCAGCGCCTGCCGCAGGGGCCCTCGAACACGTAGGCTGTCGGCCATGAAGCGACATTGATTCCACCGTGGTTCGGGCCGGGCTCCCCGCCGCCGTACGCGCGCGGGCCGCTTCGCGCTCTCCGGGTCCGCGAGGGTCGCGGCGCCGCTGTACGCGTACTCCTTCCTCGACGATCTCGTGCTGCTCTACCCCGTCTACGCGCTGCTCTTCACCGCGCACGGGCTGAGCCCGGCCGAGGTCTCCTCGCTCTTCGTCCTGTGGTCCGTGACCACCTTCGCGCTGGAGATCCCCTCCGGCGTGTGGTCCGACCTCTTCTCCCGCCGCCTGCTGCTCGTGCTCGCGCCGCTGCTGGGCGGTACGGGGTTCGCGCTGTGGACGTTCCTGCCCTCCTACCCGGCCTTCGCCTGCGGCTTCGTGCTGTGGGGCGCCGGTTCGGCGCTGCGGTCCGGCACCGTGCAGGCCCTCGTCTACGAGCAGCTCGCTGCGCGCGGTGAATCAGCGGCGTACGCGCGGCTCGCCGGACGCGCGCAGGCGCTCGGCGTCACCGCCGCCCTGCTGGCCGACGCGCTCGCCGCGCTCGTCCTGCCGGACGGCGGCTACCTCGCGGTCGGGACCGCCTCCGTCGGCGTCTGCGCCCTGACCGCCTGCGTCGCCCTCACCTTCCCGCGAACGGCCCCGGACGCGACCCCCGACCCGGACGCGCTCCCGGCCGAGGGCGTGCGGGGAGCCGAGGACCAGTGCGGTGGGATGGCGGTCCTCCTCGCCGGTATGCGGCAGGTGGCCCGGGGGAGCGGGGTGGCGCGGGGCGTCGTGGTCGTGAGCGTCGTGACGGGGGCGACGGCGCTGGACGAGTACGTGCCGTTCCTGGCGCAGAGCACGGGCGTCGGGCCGGGAATCGTGCCGCTGCTCGTCATGCTGGTCACAGCGGGCGCGGCCGTCGGCGGCTGGCTCGCGGGCCGGGGTGAGCGGTGGGCGCAGCGGGTGCTGGGCGGCGGGGTCCTCGCGCTGGTCGCGGGCGCGCTGCTCATCGTGTGGGGCAGCCCGGAGGGAACCGCGCTGGTCGGCGCCGCCTTCGGGGCGTTCTCCTGGACGATCGCGCACACCGAGGCCCGTCTCCAGGACCGTATCGAGGACGGCGCCCGCGCCACCGTCCTCTCGCTCGCGGGCTTCGGCTCGGAGGTCGTCGCGGTCGCGGTGTACGGGGCGTACGCGCTCGGCTCGGGATGGGCAGGTCCTGGCCCGCTCTTCGCCGCGGCGAGCTGCCTCTTCCTGCCCGTGGTTCTCGCGCTGCGTCGGGGTGCCGCGCCGGGGTGGGGAGGACGAGGGGGGTGACGATTGTCAGCGCTCGCGAGCGGCCGAGCTGGTCCAGTTGGCCAGAAGATCGAGTGCCTGACGTTCGGATGAGTCGGGCTCGGGCGAGTAGACGGTGATACAGAGCCCGGGGTCAGTGGGCAGTTCGAGGGCTTCGTAGGGCAGAGCCAGGTTCCCGATGAGCGGGTGGTGGAGTCGCTTCAGGCCGGAGCGGTGGAACTTCACGTCGTGCCTGGCCCAACGCCGCGCGAACTCGTCGCTCTTCGTGGACAGCTCTCCGATCAGGTCCGTCAGGGCCTTGTCCTGCGGCGAGCGGCCGGTCTCGGTGCGCAGGTAGGCGACTGAGTCGTTGGCGGCTTTCTCCCACTCGGGCCAGAAATCGGCGGAACCAGGATCGAGGAACAGGAACCGCGCGGTGTTGACCGGACCACGCTGCGCGAACAACGGGGAATCGTAGACCGGGGCATACAGAGCCTGGCCGAGAGAGTTGGCGGCGAGGACGTCGAACCGCCCGTTGCGGAGGTAGGCGGGCAGGTCGGTCATCGCGTCGAGCATCCGCTGGACCACCGGTCGGATGCGCCCAGTCGCAGCGGGTGGCCGACGCCCGGACGCGGTGGCCGCGCGGGCCAGGTCGTAGAGGTAGGCCCGCTCGGCATCGTCGAGCCGAAGTGCGTGGGACAAGGAGTCCAGCACCGAGTCGGAGGCGCCGCTCAAGTTCCCTCGCTCAAGGCGGATGTAGTAGTCAACGCTCATCCCGGCCAGCAGCGCCACCTCCTCCCGGCGCAGCCCCGTCACTCGCCGTTTGACACCGAATACGGGCAGTCCTGCCTGCTGGGGCGTAATGCGCCCGCGACGGGTACTGAGGAACTTCCGCACCGCGTCGGCCTGCTCATGCCTCCTGCTGTCGGTCACCTCACCACCGTAGATCGTGTGGCGGTGTGCTGGGAGGTACTGCCATTACCCGGAAGAGCGGTAGCTCCCACCCACGCGCGAATACGGGTTTCCTGGCGGGGCACGGAAACGCGGAGAGGCCCTGTATCCCGTACCCCGCGTTACCAAGAAACTCATCCGCGTGAAGCCGTGAAGCCGCGACGTCCATCAACGCATTAGGGAGTTCAGCATGACGATAAGGCGAGTAGCCACTGGTCATAACGCGGAGGGCAAGGCTGTTTTTGCCAGTGACGTGGAGCTTGAACACGACGGGGGTGGTGGCCCGATTCACCAGATTTGGGGCGGCGACTACAAAGGCGTGCGCTTCCCTGACGCCGGTTCGGAGCCTGCCTGTGAGGACGAATACTTCCCGAGGCCCGGCGGGTTTCGCTACGTAATGGTCACGCTGGCACCGAACGGCGCAGACCCGTTGCCGGAGCTGGCACCGGGGACGTTTACCCCGAGGCGGCAAATGCGTTACGGCTTCGACGGTGATTTCCCCGAAGGCGGCGGGATGCACAAGTCGGCCAGCGTCGACCTCATGGTGGTCTTGTCCGGAGAGCTGACCCTCGAACTCGACGATGGCGCCAGCAAGACTCTGAAGCCAGGCGACACGATCATCCAGAACGGGACGAAGCACCGGTGGATCAATAACGGTGACGTGCCAGCGGTCTGTGCGGCCGTCATTGTCGGTATCGACCACGACGACTTCGCCTAGCACTTCAGAGCTAGGCGCTGGAGTGTCCGCTGGCGAAACCGGCACGCCGACGACGGCGCCTACGCGCCGTCGTCAACCGAGCACGCGTTCAGCCTGCGTGGCTGATGAAGGTGGACCAGGCGTGGGGGGTGACGGTGAGGATGGGGCTGTCCGTCACTTTGGAGTCGCGGATGTGCACGGCCGCCGGGTGCGCGGCGACCTCCACGCACTCGCCGCCCTGGCTGCCGCTGTAGCTGGACTTGTGCCAGTGGTAGGCGACTTCGAGGCAGTTGCCGCCCTCGTCGCTGCTGTAGCTGGACTTGAACCATGCCAGGTCGGGAGAGGCGTGCCGGGGTCGTGCTGCGGTGTTCATCGGTCTCCTAGCAGTTGCTCCAGCAGGCGCGTGCTCTCCTCTGGTGACAGCGCCTGTGACCGCAGCATTCCATATTTTTGTTGCATGACACTGACCTCGTCGGGGTCGTCGATGAGGAAGCTGACCCGCTGCCCCTCCACGTAGGTCAGATGCTCGTGGTCAGGTGTCTCCAGTAGCACCATCGGCCCCGCGAGCCCGGCGTGCGGCATCCGGTCCGTCGGCATGAGTTGGAGGCCCATGCAGGGGAGTTGGGCCATGTCGCGCAACCGGCGGATCTGCTCCCGCATCACCTCACGTCCGCCCACCGGGCGGCGCAGGATCGCCTCCTCCAGGATGAAGTTCGCCCGGGGCGGCTTGAATCGCTCCCACACCTTCTGCCGGTCCATCCGGCCCTGCACCCAGTCGTCCACCGTCTCGTCCTCGACGGGTGGGTAGCGGCAGTCGAAGACCGCCCGCGCGTACTCCTCGGTCTGGAGCAGGCCGGGTACGACCGACGTCTCGTACGAGAGCAGGGTCACCGCCTCGTGCTCGTAGTCCACGAAGTCCTGCACGAACACGGGATACCGTTCCCGCTCCGGCACCTTCCCCACAGCCGCCTCCAACGCCCGCTTCGTGTCCAGGAGGGTGTCGATCTGGACGGCCAGCGCCATCTGGAGTGGCCTGCGGCCCTGTTCGATGGAGGCGAGCTTGTCCTCGCTGATGCACAGGTCCGCTGCCAGGACGGGCTGTGTCTTTCCCGCGTACCGGCGAAATTGCGCGACCTGCGCTCCGATCGGGCCCCACGAAGTCACCCGCTTGCCCTGCTTCTTCGGTTGGTTCATTGCTCCGACCTTCCCTGCCGTGCTGGTGCGCGCCCTCTCGGAGGCCGTACATCCGCGATGTACGGCTTGACGCGCTGTTGCAGCCTATGCGCGGGGTGTGACATTCAGCACATGAACTCCGAAGCTCAACCCCCTCTCTTCCGCGAGGTGTTCTACCGGCGGGAGCGCGAGTCGGTGCCGAAAGCGCGCGCGTTCGTGCGGTGGGCGTTGGCCGACTGGGGCGTGGACGGGCGCGGCGACGACGTACTCCTGTGTGTCGGCGAGCTGGCGACGAACGCCCTGCTGCACGGCGTGCCGCCCGGCCGCGGCTTTCGGCTGCACCTGTTCCTGTACGCGGACGAAGGCGATGAAGGTGCCGGAGGCGGCGAAGGTGTCCTCCGGGTGGAGGTGCACGACAGCGGTGGCGGTGAGGTCAGGTCGCCGTCGCCTTGTCCGGAGGCGGAGGGCGGGCGCGGGCTGCTGCTCGTGGCCGGGGTCGCGGACAAGTGGGGGGTGGGGGAGCGCTCGCCCGGCAAGGTCGTCTGGTGCGAGTTCGCCGTGCGGTTGCGTGAAGTGCCGCTGGGCGCGGGGCCGTTGGGCCGGGATGGCATCGTGAACGCGGTCGGCGGCGGAAAGGCCGACGAGGACTACGCCGTCTGAGTACCGCCCTCTGAGGTGGCCGCCGAGGCTGAGACGGCCCACGAGGAGCATCCGACCGCCACGCTGGGGCAGATACCCACCACCTCGAAACGGAGGCAAGGTATGGAAAAGCACTCTGGGGACTCCGCAGGCGATGACCAGGAATGGAAGCCGGAAGAACCCAACCCGGACAGTCCGGCACCGCCGGGTGGCGGCGAGCACCGCGACGACGGGGGCGACGAGTGACGCGGCCCGTCTCGGTCGACTGGACGAGGTACAAGGAAGCCTGCGCACGGGACCTTGATCAGGAGGGGCATTTCAGGGCCGCGTGGCTACGCACGGCCTTCGCCACGGTGCCCCGTGAGCGGTTCGTGCCCGGCCGGTTCTGGGTCTGGCACCGCGACGAAGGCGGATACCGGGTCCTGGACCGCGCCCTCGATCCGGCCGCCTGGACAGCGGCCGTCTACGTCCCGCACACCGCTGTCGTCACCCAGCTCGACGACGGCGCCTACGACCTCGCTACCCACGACCCGGGCGAACTGGTCACCGGAGCAGTGGCAACCTCCTCCGTCTCCGCACTGTCCATCGTCCTCGACCAGCTCGCCCTGCTCGATCTGGAACCCGGGCACCGCGTGCTCGACGTCGGCGCCGGCTCGGGCTACAACACCGCCATGCTGTGCGAGAGGACCGGAAGCGCGCAGGTGGACGCCGTCGAGATCGACCCGGACCTGGCACACATCGCGCGCGGCAACCTGCGTGCCGCCGGATACCGTCCCCATGTGCGCGCCGCCGATGCCGAGTTGGGGGCGGCCTTCCGCCGGTCTCGCTATGACCGTGTGATCGTCACCGCCTCGCTCGGCCGCATTCCCCGTACGCTGCTTCAGCACGTCGCACCCGGAGGGCTCCTTCTCGCGCCGTACGGAACCGCGTGGTCGAACACCGGGCTGGCCCGGTTGACCGTGAACGGTGACGGGACCGCGAGCGGGCGCCTGGTCGGCGGGGCCCGATACATGTGGCTGCGCTCCCACCGCCCGACTCCGAGCCGCCCGGAACGCCACGGTGAGGGGCGGGAGTCCGCCTCGCCCCTCGACCCCACAACCGTCCTCGCGCCATCCTGGGCCGCCCAATGGACCATCGGGGCCCGTGTGCCACAGAAGACGCGTTTGCGCCGCGTCTCCGCCGATCGCATCGTGCTCTGGGACGGACACTCCTACGCCTCGGTGTGCTTGACGGACTGGCATGAGCCCGACGCGGTCCTCCAGCACGGCCTGCGCAGCCTGTGGGACGAAGTAGCCGCTGCTTGCCTCTGGTGGAACACGCACGGGCAACCGGACATCACCCGCTACGGGCTGACCGTTACCCCTGAGGACGAGACACTGTGGTTCGAGCATCCCGGCAATGCCGTCCTCAAGGGCGGCGAAGAGCAGACTGTGTGAGGGCGGGTCCGGCGACCGGGTCGGCGTATCGGCAAGCTGCCCGCCGGGAAGGCCCGGCGGGCGATGGCCGCGGCCCGGTCCGGTCCGGCAGCGACGGGAGACGCTGCGGACGCATGGACACTCACATCACCCGAAACGAACGCCAGGCGTGACCGTGGTCACGCCTTGGACAGCTACGGAATGTCCAGTTCACGACATAGCGTCAACTCCCTTGGCTGACCGGCCTGTTCGGGAACTGGTTCGCCATGTTGCTCCACGGCTCCGACCAGCCGGGCGCCACCCTCAGGGTGAAGAAGATAAGTGTCAAGTACTGACCTTCCGCTTCACAGGTGGGCCCCGGCAAGGGGTTCACCTCGCACCCACGGGGAACCTCGTGTCACTGCACTACCGGTCCTGCACTTTCGCCTACCGCCGCCGGGAACCCGTACTGCGGGAGTTCGACCTGCGGCTCCCACCGGGCTGCACCGTTCTCCTGGGCCCCAACGGCGCCGGGAAGTCCACCGTGCTCTCCCTCGGCGCCTCGGCCCGCACCCCCGATGCCGGGCGAGTGTCCCTCGGCGGGTTGGACAGCGCCCGCCGCGCCGATCGCAGGAGCTACCGGCAGCGGGTCGGCTGGCTGCCGCAGCACATCGCGCCCGTCCCCGGGCTGACCGTACGGGAGCAGGCCGCGTACGCGGGCTGGACGAAAGGGCTGAACAAGCGCGAGGCGTGGGACCGTTCGGCGACGGCCCTGGACCGTGTACGGCTGAGCGACCTGGCCACACGCCGCAGCCATCATCTGTCCGGCGGCCAGCTGCGGCGGCTCGGCATCGCCCAGTGCCTGGTGCACGAGGCGGAGATTCTCCTCCTCGACGAGCCGACCGCGGGGCTCGACCCCGTGCAGCGTGGCATCTTCCGTGACCTCATCGGCGAACTCACCGCCGGCACATCCACGGACGTCGTCGTCTCCACGCACCAGACCGAAGACCTGGCCGACATCTACCGCACCGTCCTCGTCATCGACCGCGGACAGGTCGTCTTCCAGGGCGGGACGGACGACTTTCTCGCCCTGGCCCCGACCGCCACGACTCCGGAGCGACGGACCGAGACCGTCTACCGCTCCCTGGTCCAGGGAGAGGGCTGACGACGCCGTGCTGCTGCGTATCGCACTGCTCCGGAGCCCCGCGGTATGGGTGGGCGCCTTCCTCGTCCCGGCCCTGATCCTGACCTGACCGGCGTCGCCGCCATGCTCGTCGGCGGCTACTTCTGGGCGTTCTGGCCCGCAGCCCTGGACTCGCCGGCCTGGCTCCGGCACCTGAACGGCCAGGGCACCGTCGACTGCTGCACCCTGGACCAAGTGCTGTCCGTACGGAGCATCGCCGCCACGGTCACCCTGTATGCCGCGCTTGTCCTCGCCGCCGCGCTCCTGCTCGGGATCCCTCGCCTCTTCGCTCGCCGGGCCTTGACCGGCGTGGTCCTTGGTGCCGGAGTCGCCGCGTCCGTCCTGCTCGCGGTTCCCCTGGACACAAACGGGGCCCAGGCCCGGGACCGGAGCCTGCTGCGCTGTGCGGGCGCGGCCCCGCGCGTGTGCCTGTGGCCCGAGCAGGAACCGGAGCGCGACCGGCTCACCAGGTGGTCCCACCAGGCGCGAGCCCGCGTCGCAGCAGTCGGGGTGTCCACTCCGTCGCGCCTCACCTTCTCCGGCGTACGGCAGGACCGCGCGGCCACGTGGGAGGAGGTCGCGACGAGCGGATTCCCCGAGACCTCACCGGAGTGCGAGAACTACCAGGGCGAGGATGCGGACACCGCCGTCTACGTCTGGCTGTCCCTCACCGCCGGGATCCCCGCCAAGGACTTCGACGACCGGATGCCCGCCGATGCCGTCCGCCTCGCGGGACGGGTCCGCACAGCACTGTCCCCCGACGCCCAGCACGCCTGGTACGTACGGAACATGAAGGCCGTGCGAGGCTGCGGCATCGAGCCGGAACTCGACCCGGCCCCTACGCGCGATCGGCCGGAGGGAACCCATGACCTGGTGGCTGCGCGCCCATGCCGTCGGGGCCAGTGCGGTGGCACTTGCGGTCTGCTTCGTCCTCGCGCCGCTTTTCTCCGGCTCAGCGCTCGACGTGCCAGCGCTCTTCACCGGGAACGCCGGCTCCGTCTCCGTGCCCCTGCTCCTTCCCCTCGTGCCGGCCTGCGCGCTGCTGTACGGGATGGACCGCCCGCCGCACGCGATGGAGGACACCGCGGTCCGGCCGCTGCACCGCGGGCAGCTGACGGTCCTCGCCTCGGCCGTCTGCCTGGGCGGTCTCCTGGCCGCCCTGGAAAGCACCCTGCTGGACTTTCCGCTCGCGCTGGCCGTCGTCCGCAACCTCGCGGGCTACCTGGCCGTCGGGCTGCTGGTGCGCCGCGCGTTCGGTCCTGTCTACGCCACGGCGGCGGTTGCCGCCGTTCCCGTCGCCTGCGGACTCGTGGGCAGCGGACCCGGCGGTGGTACGCGCTGGTGGGCCTGGCCCCAACACGACGCGTCCTCCGTACCCGCCGCGGTCGAGGTAGGCGTACTGGTCCTCGCCGCAGCATGCTTCGCCCGGACTCGGCGCCCGTAGTCACGGGTACAGGAACTCTTCGTCGAGAAGAGCGGTGAAGTTTTCCGCCGTGGTGGACGCCGCCGACCATGGCGCGGTCCGCGCGGGTCCGTCCACCGGCAAGACTGTGCCGTATCTGCCGTACCAGAGAGTCGGATCATGGGCCGGACCGTCGCGTCCGATTCCCGCTAGTGATGTCCCGGAGGGTCGCGCACACTGGAGGGCGTGACCACAGAAGACAGCAGGTACGAGGCCGTACGCAGCCGGGACGCGCGCTTCGACGGCGTGTTCTTCCTCGGGGTGCGTACCACCGGCATCTATTGCCGTCCGAGCTGCCCGGCCGTGACACCGAAGCGGGAGAACGTCCGCTTCTACCCGACGGCCGCAGCCGCGCAGGGCGCGGGGTTCCGTGCCTGCCGCAGGTGCCGCCCGGACGCGGTGCCGGGTTCGGCCGAGTGGAACGTACGCGCCGACCTCGTCGGGCGCGCGATGCGCATGATCTCCGACGGCGTCGTGGACCGCCAGGGCGTCGCGGGACTGGCCGCGAAGCTCGGCTACAGCGCCCGCCAGGTGCAGCGCCAGCTCACGGCCGAACTCGGCGCCGGCCCCGTGGCGCTCGCGAGGGCCCAGCGCGCGCACACCGCGCGGGTGCTGCTCCAGACGACGCCGCTGCCCGTCACGGAGGTCGCGTTCGCCTCGGGCTTCGCGAGCGTACGGCAGTTCAACGACACGGTCCGCGAGATCTACGCCCGTACGCCCAGCGCCCTGCGCGAGGCGTCGGCGCGCGGCGGGCACGGGCCCGCAGGGCGTGCCGGGGTACGTGCGGCTGCGGCGCCGGGCGGCGCGATGAGCGGGGTGCCGCTGCGGCTGGCGTACCGGGGTCCGTATGCGACGGGGCAGGTCTTCGGCTTTCTGGAGCGCAGGGCGGTACCCGGTATCGAGGAGGTGCGCGGGGAGCCGGGCAGCCGCACGTACCGGCGCACCCTGAGCCTGCCGTTCGGCGCGGGCATCGCCGAGGTCGACGAGTGCGCGGCGCGCAGCGGAAAGGGCTGGCTGGAGTGCCGGCTGCACCTGGGCGACCTGCGCGACCTGACGACGGCCGTCCAGCGGGTGCGCCGCCTGTTCGACCTGGACGCCGACCCGTACGCGGTGGCCGAACGGCTGGGCGGCGACGGCGCGTTGGGCCCCTTGCTGGAGGCGGAACCGGGGCTGCGCTCGCCCGGCGCCGCCGACCCGCACGAGCTGGCGGTCCGTGCGGTGCTCGGCCAGCAGGTGACGGTCGGCGCGGCACGCACCCTCACGGGCACACTGGTCGCCGCCTACGGCAAGCCGCTGTCCGTTCCCGACGGTGGCCTCACCCATCTCTTCCCCGAGGCGGGCACGCTCGCGCAGGCTCCGCTCGGCGAACTCGGCATGCCGGAAGCGCGCCGCAAGGCGCTGCGTACCGTCACCGCGGCGCTCGCCGACGGCACCGTCGTCCTCGACCCGGGCGCCGAACGCGAGGAGACCGAGCGGGCGCTGCTCGCGCTGCCCGGCATCGGGCCGTGGACGGCGGGATACATGCGCATGCGCGCGCTGGGCGACCCGGACGTGTTCCTCCCCGGCGACGCGGGCGTACGGCACGGGCTGGCGCTGACCGGAACGACGCCCGCGCAGGCCGAACTCTGGCGCCCCTGGCGCTCGTACGCGCTGCACCATCTGTGGCACGCGGTGACGCTGGCTGCGGAGGGGCGCGTCGTCGCCCCCAACGGCGCCGGCACCGCGATTGCCGCTGCCCCCGCGACTGCCGCCGCCACCATCGCGACTAGCGCCGCCGCCACGGCCGCTACCGCCTCCACCGCGGCTACCGCCGCCACCGCCACTACTACGACGATCCGGAGCGACGCAGTATGAGCACTCTCTACACGACTCACCCAGGGCCCCTCGGGGAGCTGCTGCTCGTCTCGGACGGTGCCGCGCTTGTCTCGGTCTCCGTGCCGGGCCAGCGTGGCGGCGCCACCGTCCAGCCGGACTGGGAGCGCGCCGACGCGCACCCCGTCCTGGAGGAGGCCGGGCGCCAGCTCGACGCCTACTTCGCGGGCACGCTCAAGGAGTTCACACTCCAACTGGCCCCGCGCGGAACGGAGTTCCGGCGCAGGATCTGGGACGCGCTGGACGCGGTCCCGTACGGCGCCACCACCAGCTACGGCGAACTGGCGGCACGCGCCGGTGCGTCCCGCGCCGCCGTGCGCGCGGTCGGTGGCGCGGTCGGCGCCAACCCGCTGCTGATCGTCCGCGCCTGCCACCGTGTGATCGGCGCCGACGGCTCCCTCACGGGCTACGCAGGTGGCCTGGACCGTAAGCGCCACCTCCTCGCCCTGGAGGGCGCCCTGCCAGGAGAGAGCTGAGCCGCCCTTGTGGGTGTTGCGGGGACGTTGTGCCCCTGTGTGTGCTGTGCGGGCTGCGGCTGAGTCGTGGCTTGTCGCGCAGTTCCCCGCGCCCCTGACGGGGCGCCCCCTGACGGGGCGCCCCCTGACGGGGTGCTGACGTCCACTTGCGTCGCGCTGGTGTGAACAGCGCTCTTGTGACTGTCCGACTTCGCTTCCAGCCCACCCCGCACGCCCGCTCCGTGCTGCCTCGTCGGCGGCGGGGGCGGGCAGTTCGTCTGGTACGGCACTGCCGTACGGATCCGCTGACCGGAACCGAACCGGAACCGAACCGGAACCGGAGCCGCTGCGGCAGCGGCGCGATGTGTCGGTAACGGAAAAATGAGAGGAGGTGTAACGACATGCGCCGCGCATACGAGCACCCCACCTTGATGCTTGTCGGTTCTTTCCGCCGGGTCACCGGCGTCAAGCGGAAGGCATCACCCGACTTCCTCGGACAGCACAGCCTGGTGCGCTGACCGTGACCTCCACATAGCCGGCCCTGACGGCCGGCCCAGGGAAAGGGTGGTGGGGGGCGTGAGCCGCCCAACCCCCACGGAGCCGCCCACCACACCAAGTGGCCGCCGCTGTCGGAGGGTTGGCGCCCTCTGGCCGCGAGTACGGCCAGTAAGAGCGCGGGCAGTAAGTGCGCGGCCAGCAAGAGCGCGGGCAGTAAGGAGGACGTGACATGGACAGGGAGCCGACCGGTTTCGCCACGGCGCCCCTGTGGTTCGCGGTCTTCCCGGACTGTGCCGCGGCCGGGGCGGCGGTCGCACGGCTGCGCCGGTTCGCGGAGTGCCGCGTGTCCCATCCCTCGGGCCGTCCCCTGCTGTTGGGGCGCTGGCCGACCGTGCGGGAAACGAGCGCCTACGTGCCGGAAACGAATGCCGAGGTGCGCGAACCCGGCGCCCACGTGCGGGAACCCGGCGCCGAGACGGTACGCGCGGCGCGGTCGGGCGGTGCTGTGCTCGCGCTGGCAGGGCAACAGGCCGCCGCTGCCGCCGAGTTGTACGGAGCGGCGGCCCGCTCCCGTACCACCGAGGAGGCGGCGGCTTACGCGTCCGGCGTTCCCGGCAGCTTCCACCTGGTGACATCCGTCGCCGGGCAGGTACGGGTACAGGGCACGCTGAGCGGGCTGCGCCGGGTGTACGCGGCCGAAGTGGACGGGGTCACCGTCGCCGCAGACCGTGCCGATGTCCTGGCGTACCTCACCGGAGCCGGCGTCGACGAACGCTGCCTCGCGCTCCACCTCCTCTCCCCGGCGCTGCTGCCTCCCCTCACCGACCGCCCGCTGTGGCGGGGTGTGCGGTGCGTGCCGTCCGACCACTTCCTGCTGCACGACGCGAGCGGCCGTGCCCGTGACGTGCGGTACTGGTCGCCCCCCGAAGCCCGCCTTCCGCTCTCCGCCGGCGCCCCCGCACTGCGTGCGGCGCTGGGCGCAGCCGTCGAGGCCAGGACCGCGGGGCGCACCGTGGTCAGCTCGGACCTCAGCGGCCTCGACTCGACGTCGCTGTGCTCCCTGGCCGCGCTCCAGCCCGGCACCCGCGTCGTGGCCTTCACCGCCGCTTCGGCCGACCCTCTCGACGAGGACGTGCGGTGGTCCTTCCGCACCACAGCGGCGCTGCCCGGCATCGAGCACCGCATCGTGCCGCACGGGGAGATGCCGACGATCTACGAGGCGCTGCCCGGCATGCGGGAGCCGTTCGACGAGCCCTGCGCCGTCCTCGCCGACCACGCGCGCTGGATGTCCCTCACCCGCCGGGCCTCGGCGGCGGGTTCGGCACTGCACCTGGCCGGCTTCGGAGGAGACGAACTGCTCATCGCCAGTGCCGCCCACCTGCGCACACTGCTGCGCCGCAGGCCCCGTACGGCGCTGTCCCTGCTGAGCGACTACTCGGCCTCCTACCGGTGGCGCCGACGGCACGTGCTGCGCCGGCTGTGCACCCGCACCTCCTACCGCGGCTGGTTCCGCTCGGCGGCCGACGCGCTCACAGCCCCGCCGCCCCCGTCGGACCGCCCCCCGCTGAGCTGGGGCGAGCCACCGCGCCTCGCGCCCTGGGCCACGCCGGAAGCGGTCGACGCCGTGCGCGAGCTGATCCACGAAGCGGCGCCCCACGTGGAGCCGGTCTCGGTGCACCCCGGGGTGCACGACGACGTGACCGGCCTGCGGTACGCGGCACGCCCGCTCCGCCAGATCGGCCAGCTCGCGGCACGCGACGGCACGGCACTGGCGGCGCCGTACCTCGATGACGCGGTGCTCAACGCCGTGCTCGCCGTACGGCCCGAGGAGAGGCGGACTCCGTGGAGCTACAAGCCGCTCCTCGTGGCAGCCCTGCGCGGCACCGTTCCCGAGGAGTGCTTCACCGGCCGGACCAAGACGGTCACCAACAGCGACCCTGACGCCGCCCTGCGCACACACCGGGCCCAACTGGCCGCGCTGTGGGACGAATCCAGGCTGGCGCACAGCGGGTTGATCGATGCCGCTGCCCTGCGCGCGACCTGCGCCGGCCCGCTCCAGCACCACCCCCGCGACCTGCACGGAGGGCTCTACCAGACGCTGGCCTGCGAACTGTGGCTGCGCTCCCTGGAACGGCCGGCCGCCCCCGACCTGCCCACCAGCCCACCCGCAGCCGACGAGGAAGCGAGCCCCTGATGCTCACCCTGCGATCCGGCGTGTCCCGCGCCGACACCGACGACGGCACCGCCCTCCTCGACGAGGACAGCGGACACTACTGGCACCTCAACCCCACGGCCGCGCTCGTCCTGCGCACCCTGCTGGAGGGCGGCACCCGGCAGCTCGCCGCACGGCGGCTGAGCGAGACGTACGAGGTGGACGACGACACCGCACACCAGGACGTGCAAGAGCTGGTCGACGCCCTCACCTCAGCGGGGCTGGTGGAGCGGTGACCTCGCGGCCCGCGCACACCACCGAGTCGGAGCCGGGCCCGCGGCCCCGGCGCCGCCGCGCGCTCGCCCGCCTCGCCGTCGGCTGCGCCCTGCTGCTGGCCCGCATGCCCCCTCGCCGTATCCGCGCCGTCCTCGCCCTCGTACGGCGCGGTGCCGGGCCCGCCGGGTACGCCGAGACCCTCGCCGCGCGGAACGCGGTGCACGCCGTCAGCCCCACCTGCGCGGGGCCGGAAGGCTGTCTTCCCCGCTCGCTGGCGACCGCGCTGCTGTGCCGCGCCGGCCGCAGCTGGCCGGTCTGGTGTGTAGGGGCGCGACGACTGCCGCCCTTCACCGCGCATGCCTGGGTGGAGGCCGAGGAGATCCCGGTCGGCGAGGAGTACCCACCCGACTACTTCCGCACCTTCTTCACCGTCGGCCCTGATGCCTGATGCCTGATGCCGACGCTTTACGCCCGACGCTTTACGCCCGACGCCTGATGCCTGAACGCGCGGCGCCCGAACGCCCGATGCCTGAACGACTGCCGCCCCGAGACCCGGCCATGTACGGGCTGCCGTCCTAACCCCACAGCACGGTGGCGAACCAGGCGCCCGTCGCCACGAGGCAGGCGGCCAGGTCGGTGAGGACGCGCCAGCCGCCGGCGCGCATCGCGGCCCGCGTGGACGCCACCGCAGCGCCGTGTCCGCCCAGCCGCACCCGCTCGCGCCCGTAGATTCCGCCCACGAAGCCCGGCACGACCCCGATGACGGGGAGCGCGACGAATCCGACCGTCCCCGCGGCACCCGCGACCAGCAGCGTGCGCCGCGCCGTCTCGGCCCCGCGGTAACCGTGCACCGGGATGAACAGCCGTGCGACGGCGGTCACCAGCAGCAGGCCCGTGACCCCGGTGAGCAGCAACCACGCCGCGTTGCTCTGGTCCCACACCGCCCACCAGAAGACGCCGGCCCACACGACGAGCGGCCCCGGCACACCGGGCACCACGGTGCCGAGCAGGCCGAGCAGCAGCACCAGGCCCATCAGCACCGGCTGCGGCACGCTCAGCACCGCGGAGGTGTCCATGAGGAAAGCGTGCCCGAACACCGGGCGGCCCGCCTGCGCACGTGTCCACGCACAGTTAAGTGAGGCGGAGTATTCCGCTCGTTCTGCGCCGTTCTTTCCTGCCGGGCTTCCCGGGCCGCCGTCGCGCGAGACAATGAGCCCATGAGTGATCAGGGGGAGCAGCGCGCTCCGTTCACCAGCGAACACGACGACTGGTGGGCTCAGTTGTACGACGCCGAGGCCACGGACACCGGCCGCACCCGCGCCCCGGACACCCTCGACGACCGCTTCGCCTCCATCACCCGTACGGTCGGCGGCCCCGAGGCCCCGGCCGACACCCGCACCGGCGGGCCTCCGTCCGAGCCCGAACCGGAGCCCGCCGCCCCTTCCCGGCCCGAGGACGCGAGCGCCCCCGTGCCAGGCGCCCGTTCCGCGCAGCGCCCGGCACCGTCCTCTTCCCTGGACGAACCGGCACTCCTGGACGAACCCCCTGCCGCCCCCGCACCGGAGCCGGGACCGCGACCGGAGCAGGGACAGGGACCGGCGCGTGAGCCGCTGGCGGCGACCGGTCCTGAGTCCGGTCCTGAGCCCGGTCCTGAGGCGGACGGAGACGCATCCGGGAACGCACCCGCACCCGGCGACATCTACGGGGAGGTGCCCGAGGTGGAGCCCGGCGCCCTGCCCGTCGCCGATCCGGCCGCGCTGGGCGAACTCGTACCCGACACCGCACTCGAAGGCGCGCACTACGGGGTGCTCACACTGCGCGCGGTCTCGATGCGGGGCGAGGCGGCGCGGCAGTTGGGGATGCTGCGGGGCGACGCGCTGCTCGTGGCGCGCTTCGGCGCCGGACAGAGCGCGCTGCTGCTGGTGGCCGTCGCGGTCGGTTCGCGCACGGGCCCTGGCGCGCACCGTGCGGCCCGTGAGGCGTGCCGCTCGATCGGCGGCGCGATCGGGCGGAGCCACGCGCGGCTGGCCGAGGACATACTCGCGGGCCGCAGGGACGCGCTCAAGTCCGGCCTGCACCGGCTGACCGGCCGCACCCTCGGCATGCTGCGTGCCGAGGCGGCGGCGCTCGGCCTCGAACCCGGGCAGCACACGGCGCACCTGCGCTGTCTGCTGCTGCCCGCCGACCCCCGGTGCCGTACGCGGGTGTTCTTCGGCGCGGGCGAGGGCGGGCTCTTCCGGCTCAGGGACGGCGTCTGGCAGGACCTCGAACCCCGCGTCGACGAGTCGGAGCGCTCCGGCGGGCCCGTACTCGGTTACGGCGCCGAACCCGTGCCCCCGCGTCAGGAGTCCGGGGCACAGCAGGAGCCGCAGCAGCCGTCGCCGACGATGAGGCTCGGCATCGTGCCACCCGACGACCCCACGGCGAGGGCGGCGGCAGCGCGGGACGGGTTCACCGAGGAGCGGCAGCCCGAGCCGGCGCGGTCCGAACCGTTCCGCTTCCGCGCCTCCGTGGCACAGCCCGGCGACGCGCTCCTGCTGTGCGGCGCGGGTGTCGCGGAGCCCCTGCGCGAGGACCCCGGCTTCGCCGGCTCCCTCGCCGCCCGCTGGACCGGCACACCACCCGGCCTGACGGCCTACCTCGCCGCGCTCCAACGCCCCCTCAAGGGCCATGAGTTGGACCGTACGGCCGCGACGGTCTGGGACACATAGCCCGCAGATCCCCGCTTCCGGCGCACCACGTTGCCCGGCAGGGGCACGCCGTACGCGCCACAGCGGCCCGTACACGCCACAGCGGCGGCGCCCCCGCCATGGGGTGCGCCGCCGCTGTCCGCCGAAGGCTCACTCAGGTGAACTGCCTCTCGATCTCGGCCAGTTTCTCTTCCAGCGTGTCCAGCCTGGGGCTGGCGGCTCCGCCCCCGTGTTGCTCCTCGCGGGGAGCGCGCGAACGCTCCTCCAGCGCCGGGGCACCGTTCTGCGGGGAGGAGTCCTCTTCCACGGCGGCCTGGAGCGCCGGCCGGGAGCGGTGCGCGGGGGCGCCCACGACCTCGGTCACGGGCAGTTGGCTCGCGGGAGGTATGTCGGCCCTTTCGGTGGAGGCGGAGGCAGCGGCGGAAGCGGAGGCAGCGGTGGAGGCCGAAGCCGGTGGGGGAGCGGTGACGGCGGCGGGGGCGCGGCCGGGTGTGGGCCTGCCCGCCTGTTCGATCTCCACGTCCATATGCGCCGGCGGGCCGCCGCGCCCCCGACTCCACAGCCTGTGCTGCCTGTTGAGTGCCTTGACCCGTGCGCGGTCCAGGCGTTCCTGCTCCCGCCTGCGCTGGCGGTCCTGGTCGCGCCTGCGCCGGTCGTCGCGTACCTCGTCGACGGCCTCGTCCAGGGTCCTGACGCCCTCCAGCAGCATCAGCGACCAGGCGCCGAACGTCTCGCGCGGTGCGCGCAGCCACCGTACGACCCGGATCTGGGGGAGCGGGCGCGGCACCAGGCCCTGGTCGCGCAGTGCGGCACGCCGCGTCTGCTTGAGGGCGCGGTCGAAGAGGATCGCCGCCGAGAGCGACATGCCGGCGAAGAACTGCGGGGCACCGTCGTGGCCGAGTCCCCGGGGTGCGTGTACCCAGTTGAACCATGCGGCGGCGCCCGCGAAGATCCACACGAGCAGCCGTGACCCGAGCGAGGCGTCCCCATGGCTCGCCTCGCGTACGGCGATGACGGCCGAGAACATCGCGGCACCGTCGAGGCCGAAGGGAACGAGGTACTCCCAGCCGCCCGACAGGCCGAGGTTCTGCCTGCCGAAGCCGACGAGGCCGTGGAAGGAGAGCGCGGCGGCGACGCCGGCGCAGCAGAAGAGGAGCAGGTAGGCGGCCGTGGCGTAGACGGTCTCCTTGCGGCGGCGCCGTTCCTCCTTGCGTTCCCACGAGTCGGGTTGGGCCGACTGCCCCTGTCCGTGCGGGCCGTTGGCCGCGCCCTCGGAGCCCTTCGGGGACGAGGACGTGCCGTGGCGGCGTGAGTGCGTCATCACGATCACCGCGATCAGGACGCCGACGAGCAGCACGGCACCCGGCAGCGCCCAGTTCAGCGATATGTCGGTCAGTCTCATGGTGGGTGCCCCCTGCCCGCACGCCCGTCCGTGCGCAGCGGGCACCGCGTGCGCACAGCGAGGTGCTCGCGCTCTGGCTTGCGTTCGCTGTCGCCGAGCATCCTTACGGAAATAAGAGAGGCTGCTCGGGGTTTCAGCACAAGAAACCGCGAAAGGGCGTGCATACCCCGGGAACGGGGCTTTCTGGGTCGAACCCGTGGGCGGGCGCCGGAAGTTGGCCCGAACTACCGGACGGCGCTCAGCCGGTCCACGCGCTCCGCGTCACATGTGCGGGGGCATGTCACGCAGGTGTCCTCGGGCCGGAGCGTGTAGAAGAGGCAGCAGCTCGCGCGGTCGCGCGTGGGCAGCGACTCGCCACTGTGACCCGTGAGTTCACGGAAGGCGGCCCCCTGCGCGAAGGGCGTGGTCGCGCCGGGCAGCAGCCGCTGTACCTCGGCCATGGCGCGCTGCTCCTCGCCGAGCAGGTGGCCCAGGTACCACAGTCCCTCGGTGATCTCGTCCGTCGCCATTCCCCACAGCGCCCGCGCCCCGCGCCGCATCCGGGGCCTGAACCCATCGAGTACGGGCGCCAGATGCTCGGCCACGGCCTCGCGTACCTCGGCGCGCAGGGCGGCTTCGTCCGGTACGACCCGCGCGCCGGGTGCCGAGGCCGCCGGGTCGTCCGGCAGGCATGTGAACTCCTCGACATGTACGGCGAGCCTGCCCAGTGTCCGCTGGAAGGCGACGGCTCCGACGGGTACGCGGGGCACCCTTCGGTGCAGGAACCAGGGGATGGTGACGAGGAGACAGACGGGCCAGGCGTAGCGGTGGAGCCCGAAGCTGGCGATCACGTCGGGGCGTGCGCTCTTCCCGTAGTCGTGCCGGATCTGCTCGTCGTCCCACGCGAGGAAGGAGTCGAGCGCGGCTCCTCCGCGTGCGAGTTCGGTGGCGCGCACCCAGCCGGGGCCCTCGGGAAGCAATTCACGAGCCGTGGTCTCGGTCACATCCAGCGTGGGGAACACGTCGGTCAGCCGCGCGTAAGCGGCGCGGAAAGGCGAGACGTCAGGGGCCACGGGGGCGAGGGTGGGCACGGCCATGAGGACCACCGAATCGACGATCGTTAGCAGGTAAGCCTTACCTTAGCCGATCGTAGGCGAGGTTTGATCTCAGGTCTCCTCGGCCTATCGTGCTCATCGACACCCTGGAGGGGACAGATGGAGCAGAACCGAGCGGAGCCGCCCATAGAGGCCGCGGCGCCGTCCGCACTCGCCCCCCGTGTTCCCGGCCGGCCGTCGCGGGCACGGCCGGCCGGGTCGGCCCGATCGGCCGCTGATGTCGCGGGCGCGACCGGCCACGCGCCCGGGCCCGGTGGCGTGGGCCAGGGCCCGGGAAACGCCGGGGCGGTGCGCGGCGAACATGTGCACAGCGAACCGTCGCCTCCGAAGGTGGTACCGCAGCGGTACTCGGTCAGGGCGCAGATCCTCGAAGCCCTGCGTACGGCGCTGCTGGCGGGCGAACTCGCCCCCGGTGAGGTCTACTCGGCGCCCGCGCTCGCCGAACGCTTCGGCGTCTCACCGACCCCCGTACGCGAGGCCATGCAGCAGCTCGCCAGCGAGGGCGCCGTCGAGACGGTGCCCAACCGCGGGTTCCGCGTCGCCGAGCACAGCCCGCGCGACCTCGCCGAACTCGCCGAGATCCGCGCCCTGTTGGAGGTGCCGGCCGTGCTCAGGCTCGCCCGTACGGTACCGGTCGAGCGGTGGGCCGAGCTGCGCCCGCTGGCCGAGGACACCCTGGAGGCGGCGGCGCGCGGCGACTGCACGGCCTACGCGGAGGCTGACCGCGTCTTCCACCGCACGCTCCTGGAGCTGACGGGCAACCGCCAGCTCGTCGCCGTCGCCGAGGACGTGCACCGCCGCGCCCAGTGCTCGGCCGTACGGGTCGCACCCGTACCCCGTACGACCGATCTCCTCGCCGAGGCCGCCGACCACCTCGCACTTCTCGAAGCGCTGACGGACCAGGACCTGCCCGCCGTGGAACGGCTGGTACGGGGTCACTACTGACCTGTACCGGCTCTCACCGCTGAGCCGCTGAGCCGTACGGGGTCGCTGCCGGGCCGCTACTGAGGGGCGGGGATTCCCTCGTCCGGCAGGTGTTCGGCCAGCCAGGTCGGTACGCCGCCCAGGAGGCGGAAGAGGCGGCCTGCCTCTTCGCGCAGGCGGGTCGCGTCAGGCTCGGGCTGGACGCCCGCGAGCGACACCAGCGCCGGGGCCATCCCGACCAGGAACCCCAGCTCCTCGCGCAGGCGCAGTGACTCGGTGAAGCCGTGCCGCGCGTCGGCCAGTTCGCCCTCGCGCTGTGCGAGGCCGGCCAGATGCCGCCAGGTGAACGAACACAGCAGCAGGTCACCCCGCGATGTCGCCCCCGCGTGTGCCCTGCGGTAGGCGGCGCGGGCCGATTCGGGCGTCTCGGTCAGGTTCTCGGCGAGCAGGCCGCGCCGGAAGTCCAGCAGGGCGCGGGCCGGTGCGTTCGGCTCCAGCAGTGCGGCTGCCCTGCCGAGCGCCGCACGCGCCTCGTCCGTTCTGTCTTGTATGCCCAGCACGGTTGCCGCATAGGCGAGTTGGCCCCGCTCGCACGCTGCCGCGCCCCTGTCGTCGTCGTTCCGTGCGACCGCCTCAGCGGCGCGCAGCGCGTCCTCGGCGGCCGGCCAGCCGTCGGCCGTGAACATGCAGCGCTCCACCAGCAGCGCAGCACGGCCGACCGCCGCCTTCGGGTCGTGCTCCGCGTGCGGATCCAGCAGCGCAGCCGCGTCGTCCCAGCAGCCGCGGGAGCGCAGCCGCCATACGGCGCGGCCCAGCGGGCTGTCGGGGCCCATCGCGGGGGGACGGTTCCTACCGCCTCCGGAATCCAGCCTGTCCGAACGTGACATGGCGGTGTCCGCCACAGTGCCCTCCCCAAGCGCGCCTTCGAGCCGGATGTGCCCGCATCTCAGCACGGGTTGGGGCACCCGGCCAAGGGGGTGGTGTGAAACAGTTCACAAAGTTTTACCGGAGACCCATTTCTGCCAACTCCCTTACGGGGCAAGCAGAACGCTCGCCGTACCTGTTCGCGACGCCGTCCCGCGCCGTCCTGTGAGGGTGCGGTCGCCGTCCTGTGAGGGTGCGGCCGACCCCGTGCGGCCCCTGTGGCCCCGCCTCTGCGAGCCGCGCCGTCCGGTACCGCAGGGCCGGGAGGCCGGGCCCGGGAGGGGGTGCGGGGCCGGGCCCGGGGGGGTGAGGGGGGTAGAGGTAGCTCTACCCCTGCTCGGCATCCAGCGGCAGTGATCCCGGGCTCGAAGAACGCTTGTCTGGAGGGGTGAACAGGACTGTTGTCTGGTACGGCGGATGCGCCGGGTTCGCGGCGACCACCGCCGCTGTGACGTCGTTGGCGCCCCACAGGACGTGGGGCCTCGTCGCCGCTTGTGCTTACGCCCTCGCCGCGCTGGCGGCAGCGGTCGGCCGCTGCCGTCTGGGCGGCGGGCGCCTGGTGGGGTGCGGCGTGTTCGTGGGTGCCGCGTGCGTGCCGCTGCTCGTGCTGGCGGTGACGGGCAGCGCCCAGGAAGAGGTGCACGTCGTGCACAGGTCGGCCGCGCTGCTGCTGAGCGAGGGCACGCCCTATCTGAGCGCGGACCGGCTGGAGGGCGCCGAAGCCCTCGCGTACAACCCGTATCTGCCCGGCATGGCCCTCTTCGGTGTGCCGCACCAACTGCTGGGTGTGGACGCCAGGTTCGTGTTCGCCGCCGTCTTCCTCGGTACGTTCGCGCTGAGTGTCCGGTTCCTGTGCGGTACGGGCGAGCGCCTGCGGACCGCCCTGCTCTTCGCCGGTTCGCCGCTCATCGCGCTGCCCATGGCGACCGGTGGGGACGACCTGCCCGTGATCGGGCTCAGCTGCCTCGGGCTGGCGCTCGCGGGACGCGGGAGCCCCGGCCGGGCAGGCGCCGTACTCGGCCTCGCGGGCATCCTCAAGGCGACGGCCTGGCCCGCGCTGGCCGTCGCCCTCGCACTGCTCGCGATACGCGGCGGATCCCGTACGGCACTCCGCTACGGCGCGAGCGCGGCGCTCACCCTCGCCTGCGGGCTGGCGCTGCCCGCGCTGGCCGACCCCGGCGGGCTGGTGACCAGCACCATCCGCTACCCGCTGGGCCTCGCGGGAGTGGAGTCGCCCGCCGCTTCACCGCTGCCGGGCAAGCTGCTCGCCGAAGCGGGCCCGCTCGGACACGGCCTCGCGGTCGGCGCGCTCGTCGTGGCCGCGCTGGGCATCGGCGTCTCGCTGCTCGTCCGGCCGCCCAGGGACGTACGGGCGGCTGCGCTGCGCCTCGCGCTCGGTCTGCTCGCCGCGATGGCGCTGATGCCCGCTTCCCGGTTCGGCTATCTCGTCTACCCCATGGTCCTCGTGCTGTGGGCCCGCTGGAGGATCTCCGATGACCAGCCCGTCCAGCCCGTCCGGCCCGTCCAGTCCGTCCGGTCCGTCAGGTTCGCCCTGTCCGTCCCGTACGCCCTGTCCGTCTTGTACGCCCGAGCCGCTCAGCCCGAGTCGTACGCCGGGCACGCGGGGAGCCACGCCGGGACGCACCCTGATCATCACCAACGACTTCCCGCCGCGGCGGGGCGGAATCGAGAGGTTCGTGCATGAGGTGGCGCACCGGTTCCCGCCCGGTGAGGTGGTCGTCCACACCTCGGCCGAACCGGGGAGCGCCACCGAGGAGTTCGACGCGGCCCAGCCCTTCCCCGTCGTACGGGACAGGGCACGCCTCCTGCTGCCGACCCCGCGCACGTTGGCGCTCGCGCGCGCTCTGGCCTTCCGGTACGGCTGCGACCGCGTGTGGTTCGGCGCCGCCATGCCACTCGCCTTGCTCGCGGAACCGCTCGGACTGCCGTCGGTGGCCACGACGCACGGGCACGAGATGGGGTGGGCCGCACTGCCTGGCGCCCGGCTGCTGCTGCGCCGTGTCGCGGACACGACCGGCACGGTCACCTGTCTGACGGCGCACGCGCGCGCCCGTATGTCCGCCGCGCTCGGGCCGCACGCGCGGACGGCCAGGCTGGTGCCGGGCGTCGACCCCGGCCTGTTCGCCTCCCCGCCGCGCCGGGACATACGGGCCGAACTGGCCCTGGGCAAGCGGCCGTTGGTGCTCAGCGTCTCCCGGCTGGTGCCGCGCAAGGGGCAGGACACGCTCATCCGCGCCCTGCCCCTGGTACGGCGCACCGTGCCGGAAGCGACGCTGCTGATCGTCGGCTCGGGACCGTACGAGCGTGCGCTGCGCCGCCTCGCGCGGCGTACGGCCGGGCTGCCCGGTGACGCCGTCGTGTTCGCCGGGCCCCGCGAACACAGCCAACTGCCCCCGTACTACGCGGCGGCCGACGTGTTCGCCATGCCGTGCCGCACCCGCCGTCTCGGACTGGAGGCCGAGGGGCTCGGCATCGTCTACCTGGAGGCAGCAGCCGCCGGACTCCCCGTGATCGCGGGAGCCTCCGGCGGGGCGCCGGAGGCCGTACGGGACGGTGAGACGGGCCATGTCACCGACGGCAGGGACGTACGGGCCGTCGCCGACCGGATCACCGAACTGCTCGCCGACCCGGAAACCGCGGCCGGAATGGGCGCGAAGGGGCGCGCGTGGGTCGGCGCCGAGTGGAGCTGGGACGCCTCGGCGCGACACCTGCGCGCACTGCTGTCCCGTACGGTCGAGGAGTGGTGAGCGGCACGGCGGAGGAGGAACCCGCCCAACAGCAACAGGAGAACGTTCCACGTCAGAAGCCCCCTCACGGAGGGGAGAACTCGCGTGCGCGTGAGGGCCTTTCCGGGGAGGACGGCCCTCGCGGGCGGGGGAACGTGCCCCGGCCGGAGGGCTCGCCCGGAGACGGAAGCAGAGGCGGAGGCGGGAAGGGCAGCGGCGGCGGAGAGGGCGGCCGTGGTGAGCTGAGTGGCGGGCGGCGGCGCTTCCGGCAGGGGGGTGCCGGTCGGCCGGGGGAGGCGGAACCGGGGGCCGGACGCGGCAGCGTATGGCAGGCCGTCGCACGCGGGCCCCTTCGCTTCCTGTTCTCCTCCTGGCCCTGGCGCGCGTTCGGTTACCTGCTGACCGGGGGACTGCTCGGCATCGGCTGGCTCTTCCTCACGGCGTTCCTGATCGTCGCGGGTGTGCTGCTGTTGCCCGCAGGGATCGGCATCCTCGCGCTGCTGTGCATCCCCGTTTCGGCCGCCGGGCTCGCCGCGCTGGAGCGGCGCCGCCTGCGCTGGCTCGACCCGCGCGGGACGCCCTCGCCGCACGGCGAACCGCCGGGCACGGGGGCCGAGGTGCGCGGGCGGCTGCGCCTGGTGCGCGTGCTGTGGCGGCGCGCGAAGTCGCCGGCGAGCTGGATGGAGTTCGGGTTCGCGCTGCTCAACGCCGTACTGGCGGCCGTCGACCTGACCGTGGCCGTCCTCGCCGGTGCACTGGTCATCAGCCAGCCCTTCGCGCTGATCATCGTCCTGGACGGTGACCAGGTGGTGTACGGCGAGGGGATCACCCTCACCCGGCCTGAACAGGTGTACCCCTGGCTGCTGTTGACGCCGGTCTTCGCCGTGATCGCCGCGTACGTGGTCGCGGGCGTAGCGGGCGCACGTGCAGCGCTGGCCCGCGCCGTACTGGTCGGCCCGCGCCGCGAGCGGGAACTCGACGAGCGGCTCACCGAGGTCACGGCCTCGCGCGCCCGCCTCGCCGACGCCTTCGAGGTCGAACGCCGCCGCATCGAACGCGACCTCCACGACGGGGCGCAGCAGCGGCTCACCGGGCTCATCATGACCCTGGGCCTCGCCAAGCTCGACGCCGATCCCGCACTCGTGGCCCGCGCCCAGGACGAGGCACGCGCCGTACTCGGCGAGCTGCGCGACCTCGTCCACGGCATCCACCCCTCCGTGCTCACGGACAGAGGGCTGGGGGAGGCCGTCGAGTCCCTGGCGGAGACATCGCCCGTGCCCGTGGACGTCGATGTGCGGCTCGGGTCCGTACGGCCGCCCGAAGCGGTGGAGGGCGCCGCGTACTTCGCCGTCGCCGAGGCGCTGGCGAACGTCGCCAAGCACAGCGGCGCCGCACGGGCCTCCGTGACCGTACGCACGTCCGTGACCGCACGGGGCGGCGGCGAGCTGACCGTCGAGGTCAGGGATGATGGCAGGGGCGGGGCCGAACCCGCCCGCGGGACCGGGCTGACCGGGCTCGCGGACCGGCTGGCCGTCCACGAGGGGCGGCTGCGCCTCTCCAGCCCCGCAGGCGGGCCGACCGTGGTGCGGATGGAGTTGCCGTGCGAGTGAGGGCAGCGCTTCCTGCGGCCCGCACCGTACGAGCCCGCTGACTCAGGAACGGGAGACCATGCGGCTGGTGATCGCCGAGGACTCGGTACTGTTGCGCGAGGGACTCACCCAGATCCTCACGCGCTTCGGCCACGAGGTGTGCGAGGGCGTCGGGGACGCCAGGTCGCTCCTCGACGCCGTGGCACGCCACGAACCCGATCTCGTGGTCACCGACGTGCGGATGCCGCCAGGACTGCGCGACGAGGGCCTGCGGGCCGCGCTCGAACTCCGCGCCGGACGCCCCATGCTGCCCGTTCTCGTCCTGTCGCAGTACGTGGAGAACTCCTACGCCGCCGATCTGCTGGCCACAGGTGACGGCGTGGGCTATCTGCTCAAGGACAGGGTCGGCGAGGTCGCCGAGTTCATCGAGGCCGTGGAACGTGTGACAGCGGGCGGCACCGTCATCGACCCGGAGGTCGTACGCCGGCTGCTCAGCCGCCGACGCGAACCCTCGGCGCTGCGCCGCCTCACCGCACGCGAGCGCGAGGTGCTCGGCGCGATGGCCGAGGGACGGTCGAACGGGGGCATCGCGCGCACCCTCGTCGTGAGCGAGGCCGCGGTCGTCAAGCACGTACGCTCCATCCTCACCAAGCTCGACCTGCCCCCCGCACCCGACGACCACCGCAGAGTCCTCGCGGTCCTCGCCTACCTACGCCACCCGGCCCGCACGCCGGACCAGCCCGAACCCTCGTAGGCCGGGCCCGGCCGAGGTTCGTATGGCGCCCCCGGGCCCCGCCGGTCTACGTGCGGCCTCAACTCATCCGTAGCGCCAGGCTGTGCTGTCCCGGGGGCAACCCCCGGACCCCCGGCCGGAACCTCGGCCGACCCGCGTGCGGGCCTCAACTCATCCGCAATGCCAAGAAAAAGTCCAGCTTGTCTTCCAGGCGGGCCAGGTTGCGGCCGGTGAGCTGTTCGATGCGGCCGACGCGGTAGCGGAGGGTGTTGACGTGGAGGTGGAGGCGGGAGGCGCAGCGGGTCCAGGAGCCGTCTGAGGAGAGGAACGCCTCCAGCGTGGGCACCAGTTCGGCGCGGTGTTTGCGGTCGTAGTCGCGGAGCGGGTCCAGCAGGCGCGCGGTGAAGGCGCGTCGTACGTCGTCGGGCACGAAGGGAAGCAGCAGGACGTGTGAGGCCAGTTCCTCGTGTCCGGCGGCGCGGACGCTGCCGGGCCTTGCGGCGGCGACGCGGCGTGCGTGCCTGGCCTCCTCCAGCGCGCCGCGCAGCCCCTCGGCCGAGTGCACGGCCGCGCTGACGCCCAGGGTGAGCCGTCCGTCGTCGGCGAGGCCCCGGCCGAGCGGTTCCTGTACGGCGGCGAGCAGCGCGTCGGCGTGCAGCCCTTCGTCGCCGCCGAGCCCGGCCAGCGCGTCGGTCCTGGCCTCGGCCGCGGGGGCCGCGCGGCCGTTCGTACCGGTTCCCGCGCCGTCGGCGGCGCCCTCGGCCGTGCTCTCGGTCGCGCTCTCGGCCTCCTCGGTGCGGCCCGAGGGCAGCGGTACGAGCGCCACCGCCTCGCCGTCCACCTGTGCCACCGCGATACGGTCCGAGCCGTCGGCGCCCGGCGTACGGGGGTCGACCAGCAGCTCTTCCAGGAGTGACTGGGCGATCGCGCCGCCGTCGAGTTGGTGTGCGGGGTCGGCGGGGCCGGGTGAGCCCGCGGGTCCTGTGGTGTCCCACTCGACGCGGGCCACGATGACCTGCCAGTGCGGCGCCGCGCCCAGCCCCGGCAGCAGCACGGGTGCGGCGACGCGCAGGCGTGCGGCGATCTCGGCAGGCGGCGCTCCCGCCTGCACCAGCTCCAGCACCTCCTGCGCGAGCCTGCGCCGCACCGTACGGGAAGCGTCGCGGCGGTCGCGTTCGACGGCGATGAGCTGGGTGACGCCCTGGAGCAGGTCGAGCCGCTCGGCGGGCCAGTCGCCCGTGTCGGCAGCTACGGCGAGCAGCCAGTCGGACAGCAGCGTCTCGCGCACGTCGCGGCCCTCGCCGCGCACGGGGAAGAGGGAGTAGGAGGCGCCGCCGTCCGTCGTACGGTGCGGGCCGCGCCGTCCGGTGCGTACGGCCGCCAGGTGCTCGCCCGCCAGCCGTGCCCCGGCGCCGGGCGGCAGTTCGGGGCCCTGGCTGGGGCCCGCGATCTGGCGGCCCGTCGGCGAGAGCACCCACGCGGCCAGGTCCAGGTCGGAGCCCAGCAGGTCGAGGACGACATCGGCGCCGCCGCCCGCCGGGCCGGAGGACATCAGCCGCCGGTGCCTGTCGACCACGGCGGCCAGGTCTCCCGCGCGCTCCGTCGAGACCTGGCGGACCACGTGTTCGGTGATGGTGGCGAAGGCGACGGCCTCGGTGACGGCGAACAGCGGCAGCCGGTGCCGGGCGCAGGCGACGACCATGTCGTCGGGGACGCTGCCGAGTTCCGCCTCGCCGGCGGCCAGGCCCGCGACACCGGCAGCGGCCAGGATGCGGACGAAAGGCTCGGAGTCCTCCGGCGCGTGCCGCCAGGCCAGCCCGGTCAGGACCAGTTCGCCGCCGGTGAGGTAGCGGCTGGGGTCGCGCAGGTCGGTGGTCATGACCCCGCGCACCGTACGGTCCAGCTCCTCCTCGCCGCCGAGGAGTCTGAGGCCCAGAGAGTCGTTCTCCAGGAGTGCGCGCAGCCGCATCGCGTCGTCGCCTGCCGTTCTGTCGGGGACCGTCGTAGGGGAGGGGGCCAGTTCCGGAGCGGACCAGTCGCGGCGGCCTCCGGCGTCCGGTGGTGCCAGAAGGAAGCCGTGAGGTTCTCCGGTCGGCTGGTCTCCAGATGTTCGTCCGAATCTACAAGACCGGGTGGCCGACCAGCCAAACGCTTCATGTTTTCGGTGACTGCACCGGGCGGGGTACCTGTCTGTGTACTGAGCCACATTCCGCTGTAGCCCCACCGACCCACCGAGAAGAGACACCCATGGAGTTCCTGCGCCCGGCCACTTGGGAGGAGGCGCTCGCCGCGAAGGCCGAGCATCCTTCAGCTGTGCCCATCGCGGGCGGCACCGACGTGATGGTCGAGATCAACTTCGATGCGCGCCGCCCCGGTCATCTCATGGACCTGAACCGCATCCGCGACCTGCACGAATGGGAGGTCGGTGAGGAGAACGTCCGGATCGGCGCCTCCGTGCCCTACGCGCGGATCATCGACAGGCTCGCCACCGAACTGCCGGGCCTCGCACTGGCTTCGCACACCGTCGGCTCCCCGCAGATCCGCAACCGCGGCAGCGTCGGCGGAAACCTCGGCGCCGCCTCCCCCGCAGGGGACTCGCACCCCGCGCTGCTCGCAGCGGGCGCCGAGGTGGAGGCGGAGTCGGTGCGGGGCACCCGGTTCATCCCCGTTGAGGAGTTCTACACAGGGGTGAAGCGCAACGCGCTCGCCGACGATGAACTGATCAAGAACGTCCATGTACGGAAGGCCCAGGGTCCCCAGCAGTTCTCCAAGGTCGGCACCCGTAACGCGATGGTCATCGCCGTCTGCGCCTTCGGTATCGCGCTGCACCCCGAGTCCCGCGTGGTCCGCGCCGGCCTCGGCTCCGTCGCGCCGACCCCGCTGCGCGCCCGCGTCGCCGAGGACTTCCTCAACGCGGCGCTGGAGGACGGCGGTTACTGGAACAGCCGCGCCACCCTGCCGCCTTCGCTGGCGCGCGAGTTCGCCGAGCTGTGCGTCGGCGCCTGCAACCCGATCGACGACGTACGCGGCAGCGCCGCATACCGCCGTCGCGCCGTCGGTGTCATGGCACGCAGAACCCTGGGCTGGACCTGGGAGAGCTACCGCAAGGGCGGCTCCCAGGGCCGCACGACCGAAGGAGGCGCGCAGTGCGCGTGACATTCACCGTCAACGGACGGCGACACGAGGCCGACGACGTGTGGGAGGGCGAGTCCCTGCTCTACGTCCTGCGTGAGCGCATGGGCCTCCCCGGCTCCAAGAACGCCTGCGAACAGGGCGAGTGCGGCTCCTGTACGGTCCGCCTCGACGGCGAACCCGTGTGCGCCTGCCTCGTCGCCGCAGGCCAGGCCGAGGGCCGCGACCTCGTCACCGTCGAGGGCCTGCCCGAGTACGCGCGGAAGCGTGACGGCACGGGCACCGAGGAAGGGGCGGCCGAACTCGCCCCCGTACAGCAGGCGTTCATCGACGCGGGCGCCGTACAGTGCGGCTTCTGCACCCCCGGCCTGCTGGTCGCGGCCGACGAGCTGATCGAGCGCACCCCGCAGCCCTCCGACGCCGACATCCGCGAGGCACTGTCGGGGAACCTGTGCCGCTGCACCGGCTACGAGAAGATCCTCGACGCCGTCCGGCTCGCCGCGGCGCGCCAGGACGCGGAGAAAGTCGAGGGCAAGGTCTGATGGCCACCAAGCTCAATGAGGCCACAGGGACCGACCGCGCCGAAGGCCGCGTCGGCGACAGCGCCCTGCGCCCCGACGGCACCCTCAAGGTCACGGGCGAGTTCGCCTACTCGTCCGACATGTGGCACGAGGACATGCTGTGGGGCTGCACCCTGCGCAGCCCGCACGCGCACGCCGAGATCCTCTCGATCGACATCGGCGAGGCCGTCAAGCAGGACGGCGTGTACGCCGTCCTCACCTACGACGACCTGCCGACCGAGCAGAAGAACTACGGCCTGGAGATCCAGGACACCCCCGCGCTCGCACACGGCCGGGTACGGCACCACGGCGAGCCCGTCGCGCTCGTCGCAGCCGACCACCCCGAGACCGCGCGCAGGGCGGCGGCGAAGATCCGCGTCGAGTACCGCGAGCTGCCCGTCATCCACGACGAGGAGTCCGCCATCGGCGAGGGCGCGGCCGTGCTCCACCCCGACCGTGACGACCACCATGCGGGGCATGTCCCGCACCCCAACATCGTCCACCGCCAGCCCGTGCTGCGCGGCGACGTGCGCGCCGCGGCCGAGCGGGCCGACGTGATCGTGTCGGGCGAGTACGAAGTGGGCATGCAGGACCAGGCGTTCCTCGGCCCCGAGTCGGGGCTCGCCGTGCCGTCGGAGGACGGCGGCGTCGACCTGTATGTCGCGACCCAGTGGCTCCACTCCGACCTGCGGCAGATCGCGCCCGTACTCGGCCTGCCCGAGGACAAGGTCCGGATGACGCTCTCCGGCGTCGGCGGCGCCTTCGGCGGGCGCGAGGACCTGTCCATGCAGATCCACGCCTGCCTGCTCGCGCTGCGCACCGGCAAGCCGGTCAAGATGGTCTACAACCGCTCCGAGTCTTTCTTCGGGCATGTGCACAGGCACCCGGCCAAGCTCTGGTACGAGCACGGCGCCACCCGCGAAGGCAAGCTCACCCACATCCGCTGCCGCATCGTGCTGGACGGCGGCGCCTACGCCTCGGCCTCACCCGCCGTCGTCGGCAACGCGTCCTCGCACGCCGCTGGCCCCTACGTCGTCGACGACGTCGAGATCGAGGCCCTGGCGCTCTACACCAACAACCCGCCCTGCGGCGCCATGCGCGGCTTCGGCGCCGTGCAGGCGTGCTTCGCCTACGAGGCGCAGATGGACAAGGTCGCCGCCGAACTCGGCCTCGACCCGGTCGAGTTCAGGCAGCGCAACGCCATGTCCCAGGGCGCGACCATGCCCACGGGCCAGACGGTGGACGCGCCCGCACCCGTCGCCGAACTCCTGCGCCGCGTCAAGGCCAGGCCGCTGCCGCCGGAGAAGCAGTGGGAGACCGGCGCGGGCGACGCCATGAGCACCGACGTACGGGCCCTGCCCGGCGGGCTGTCCAACACCAGCCACGGCGAGGGCGTCGTACGCGGGGTCGGCTACGCGGTCGGGATCAAGAACGTCGGGTTCTCCGAGGGCTTCGACGACTACTCCACCGCGCGCGTGCGCATCCAGGCCGTCGGCGGCGAACCCGTCGTGATGGTCCACACGGCAGCGGCCGAGGTCGGCCAGGGCGGCGTCACCGTGCACCAGCAGATCGCGCGCACGGAACTCGGCGTCACCCAGGTCACCATCCAGCCGGCCGACACCCAGGTCGGCTCGGCCGGATCCACCTCGGCCTCCCGCCAGACGTACGTCACGGGCGGCGCCGTCAAGCACGTGTGCGAGCTGCTGCGCGAGAAGGTACTCGCACGCGGCAGGGAACGCCTCGGCACCTACCACCCCGCGTGGGCCACGGCCGAACTGCTCCTGGAGGGCGGCAAGGTCGTCACCGAAGGCGGCGAGGTGCTCGCCGCCCTCATCGACGTACTCGGCGACGAACCGCTCGAAGCCGAGAGCGAGTGGCGCCACCGCCCCACCGAGGCGTTCGACCTCGTCACGGGGCAGGGCTTCGGCCACGTCCAGTACTCCTTCGCCGCGCACCGCGCCGTCGTCGAGGTGGACACCGAACTCGGCCTCGTCAAGGTCATCGAGCTTGCCTGCGCGCAGGACGTCGGCAAGGCGATGAACCCCGACGCCGTCGTCGGCCAGATCCAGGGCGGCACCACACAGGGCCTGGGCCTGGCCGTGATGGAGGAGATCGTCGTGGATCCGCAGGCGAAGGTACGCAACCCGTCCTTCACGGACTACCTGATCCCGACGATCCTCGACACGCCGACGATCCCCGTCGATGTGCTCGAACTCGCCGACGAGCACGCCCCGTACGGGCTGCGCGGCGCGGGCGAGGCGCCGACCCTGTCGTCGACGCCCGCCGTCATGGCGGCTGTCCGCGCCGCTACGGGCCGCGCGCTGCCGCGGGTTCCGGTGCGCCCGGAGCACATCGTCGGCTGAGCCCTTCCGACTCGCGGGGGAGCGCTTCCCCCGTGTGCCCCCTCCCGCTCAAGCGCCGCCCCGCCGCGGCGGGGAGGGAGGGGGCAGGCACGGCGCTTCACAGAATCCCGGCTCGGGCCGTCCCCCGGGTCGTGTGTCCCAAATCCTCGGTGGTTGCCGGGGTGCACCTATGAACCTTGGGAGTCAGTACACATGACCCAGTCCACAGTTGGGCCGACGACGTCGGCGGAGGACGCGGGCGGCGGCTCGCGTGTTCCCGCCGGACGCTCGTGGCTCGACCGGTACTTCCACATATCCGACAGAGGATCGACGTACGGCCGCGAGGTCCGTGGCGGTGTCACCACCTTCATGGCGATGGCCTACATCGTGCTGCTCAACCCCGTCATCCTCTCGGTCCCCGATGTCGCGGGACACAAGCTGGACGGCGGCCAGGTCACCACGGCGACGGCGCTCGCCGCCGCGGTGACCACGATCGTGATGGGCTTCCTCGGCAACGTTCCCCTCGCGCTCGCCGCGGGACTGAGCGTCTCCGCCGTCATGGCCTTCCAGGTCGTCCCCGAGATGACCTGGGGCAACGCGATGGCGATGTGCCTCATCTACGGCGGCGTCATCATCCTGCTCGTGGTCACCGGGCTCCGCGAACTCATCATGAACGCGATCCCGTTGGCGCTGAAACACGCCATCACCATGGGCATCGGCCTGTTCGTCTGCCTCATCGGCCTCGTCCAGGCCGGCTTCGTCACCTCCATGCCGGGGCCCGGCGGGGTGCCGGGCGAGAAGCCCATCCAGCTCGGCACGACGGACATGCTCACCGGCTGGCCCGTGCTGTGCTTCTCGGTCACCGTGCTGCTGATCTTCGCGCTCCAGGTGCGCAAGGTGCCGGGAGCGATCCTCATCGGCATCGTCGGCGGCACCGTGCTCGCCGCGCTCGTCCACCAGTTCGCCGGTCTGACGAAGAAGGACTGGGGCGGCCGGAACGCGCCCGAGATCAGCGGTTCCTTCGTCAGCTCGCCCGACTTCGGGCTGTTCGGCTCCGTCTCGTTCAAGGGCCTCGGTGACGTCGGCGGGATCACCATCGGCGTCATCGTCTTCACCCTCGTACTCGCCGGGTTCTTCGACGCGATCGGCACCATCATCGGCATCGGCCAGCAGGCCGGGCTCGCCGACGAGAAGGGCCGTATGCCGGGCCTCAACAAGGCCCTCGCCATCGACGGCGCCGGTGGAGTCGTCGGCGGCTTCGCCGGTGCCTCGGGGCAGACGGTCTTCGTCGAATCGACGGCCGGCGTCGGCGACGGTGCCCGCACCGGGCTCGCCAGCGTGGTCACCGGACTCGGCTTCGCCCTCTGTCTGTTCTTCACGCCGCTCGCGCAGGTGATCCCTCCACAGGTGGCGGCAGCCGCGCTCGTCGTCATCGGCTCGATGATGATGACGAACGCGATGCACATCGACTGGACCGACCCCGCCACGTCGATCCCCGTCTTCCTGACGACCGTGCTGATGCCGTTCACGTACTCCATCACCGCCGGCATCGCCGCAGGGATCATCGCGTACGTCCTCATCAAGGCCGTCCAGGGCCGCTGGCGCGAGCCCGGCTGGCTCATGTGGGTGCTCGGCGTGGTCTTCCTCGCCTACTTCGCGCTCAGCCCCATCGAGCGCTGGCTGGGCGCGTAGGCCCCTCCCGGGCCGGCTGTTCCGAGGTACGTGGAGCTGGGGCGCTGCCGCCTCAGCTCCACGCACGTCAGGGCCGGGTCTCCGCAGGTCCGCCACAGGCCCCGCACGCCCCGTCCCCGCAGCCACAGACCCCCGCAGCCGCGGCCCTCGCAGTCCCCGCGGCCCCCGGAGCAACAGGGGAAGGCGCGGGCCCCGGGCATACGCTCGGGGGCAGCACACGACACCAAGGAGAAGGCACATGCTGGACATCGCCGCAGCCCTGCACACGTGGTGCGGCGAAGGCCGCGACTTCGCCGTCGCGACCGTCGTCGGCGTAGGCGGCAGCGCCCCGCGCCAGCCGGGCGCGGCCCTCGCGGTCGACACGGCGGGCGAGGCGGTGGGCAGCGTGAGCGGCGGCTGTGTGGAAGGCGCGGTGTACGAACTGTGCCAGCAGGCGCTGGAGTCGGGCGAGAGCGCCCGCGAGACCTTCGGGTACAGCGACGAGGACGCCTTCGCCGTCGGCCTCACCTGCGGCGGCATCATCGACATCCTGGTCACCCCCGTACGCGCGGACTCGCCGCTCCGCGCGGTCTTCGCGCGGGCCGTCGCCACCGCGGCGACCGGCGGCACGGCGGCCCTGGTCCGCATCGTGGACGGACCACCCGAACTGCTGGGTGCGGCACTGCACTTGGGCCCGGAAACGGGCTCCGCCCCGACCCCGGGCTCGGTCCCGAAGACGGATGCGGACGCGGCCGAGGGCCCGTACGCGGGCGAGCCCCCGTACGCGGGTGGCGGCGTCGCCGGCACGCTCGGCGGGAGCCCCGAACTGGACGCGACCGCGGTGGCCGAGGGCCGTGCGCTGCTGGCGGCCGGGCGTACGACGACGGTGACCGTGGGCGCCGACGGGCGGCTGTGCGGGCAGCCGGTGACCTTGCTGGTGGAGTCCTCGGTCCCGCCGCCGCGCATGCTGGTCTTCGGCGCGATCGACTTCGCCGCCGCGCTGGTGCGCGTCGGCAAGTTCCTCGGTTACCACGTGACCGTGTGCGACGCGCGCGCCGTCTTCGCCACGGACAGGCGCTTCCCCGAGGCCGACGAGATCGTCGTCGACTGGCCGCACCGCTACCTGGACACCCAGCGCCCTGACGCCCGTACGGTCGTCTGCGTCCTCACACACGACGCCAAGTTCGATGTGCCGCTGCTGGAACGGGCGCTGCGCATGCCGCTGGCGTACGTGGGCGCGATGGGCTCCCGCCGCACCCATCTGGACCGGCTGGCCCGGCTGCGCGAGGCGGGCGTCGCCGACGCCGAACTCGCCGCGCTCCGCTCACCGATCGGTCTTGACCTGGGCGCCCGTACGCCGGAGGAGACGGCCCTGTCCATCGCCTCGGAGATCGTCGCGGCCCGGCACGGCGGTTCCGGCGCCCCGCTGACGGGTGCGCACACCCCGATCCACCACGAGCCGGGCACGGTCGGCGTGGGCTGACGGCCGGTTGAAGGGGCGGCCGGACGGCGCCCGTTCAGAGCGGCACGGGCGTCGGGGACTCGTCCAGGAGGGCGAGGCCCACGGGTGTGAGTGAGTGGTGCACCGCGTTGCGCCGGCGGCTGCTGGAGATCAGCCCCGCGTCCCTGAGCACCGAGGCGTGCTCGCTCGCCGAGGAGAGGGAAACCCCTGCGCGGCGGGCCAGCTCGCTCGTCGTGCACTCCCCGCCCAGCGCCTGGAGCACGGCCGCCCTCGTATGGCCCAGGAGCCGCGCGAGATGCCGGCCGGTCGCCGCGGTGAGGGTGGGCAGTTCCTGCCGCCTCACCCCGGCGTTGGCGCGGTAGACCAGGGTCGGCGGCAGCGCGGGGTCGGCCAGCGCGACCGGCGCGCGGCGGCAGAAGAAGGACGGGATGAGGAGCAGCCCCCGGCCCTCCAGATACAGGTCCTTGTCCACCGGATAGTCGGCCTCCAGCACGGGCGGGCACCAGCGCATCGCCGGCCCGAAACCACGGAGCATCGCCTCGGTCCCGTCGTACCACTGGGTCCTCGTGCGCCACGTCCTGTCGCTCTCGATCCGCGCCGTGATGCGCTGCCACCACGGTACGAGCGCGCTGTGCTGGTAGGCGCGCAGCGCACCGCCGAGCAGCTCCAGCGCGGCTGCGCTGCCCTGCGCGATGTCGCGCGCCTCCGGCGTCAGAGGTGCCGTTGCGGCCAACGCGCCGATCTCGCAACGCAGTTGGGCACGTGGAGTCGACAGCAGAGCGTCCAGCCCCGTCTCGAAGCCCCGTGCGCTCTCCGCGGGTGTGAGGAAGTCCGGGAAGTACCCACGCGGCGGAACGAGCGGCAGCAGCTGACGGAGCGGCGAGACGTCGGTCCGTGCGACGTGCTCCCGCCATCCGGAGAGGGCGGGTTCCAGCCGAGTCTCGCGGAGCCTGTGGAGGCTGAGTACGGATTCCCAGAACGGATCAGGACCGTCGGCGACGCGCGTCCGCGCAAGGTCGCCCCCGGTGAAGTGCACACGCAGCATGAGTCCCCCGATGTACTGAGTGCGGTCTCCCATCTGTCACCCAGGAGGCCATGGGACGACCTTGATGTGCCCGCTGGGCCGTGGCAAGAAGGAGGGACGAGATGGGACAACGGGACGGAGGGACGGGCGCCACCAGGAGTCTTCCGACACGATGGGACGGGTGCGCCCCAGTCGGCTGGGGCCAGGGACAGGGGGAACCATGTCGCCCGGTACAGGGAGTCCAGGGCTGGCGGAGCTGCTGGAGCTGCTCAAGCAGCGCAGCGGACGCAGTTACACGGCGCTCGCGCACCGCACGGGCCTCAGCAGGTCCACGCTGCACCGCTACTGCCTCGGCACGACCGTCCCGCGCGCCTTCGGCGCCGTCGAGAAGGTGGCCCGCGTCTGCGGCGCCGACCGCGACGAACTCGACAGGCTCTACCGCGCCTGGTGCCAGGCGATCGACGCGGAACGTGCGGAGGGCGCCGGGGGCCCCGGGAGTGCCGGGGACGCGGATACGGACACGGACGCGGGCGCGGACGCGGACGCGCACACGGACGCGCACACGGACGCGGAGAGCGCGGAGAGCCCCGGTGTCGCGGCCGGCGGCGAAGGCGCGGCCACCTCCGTACCCGCACCCGGGCCCACTCACGTACCCGTACCCGTACCCACTCCCGTACCTGCCTCCGGTCCCCCTCCCGTGCCCGCGTCCGCCCCCGCACCGGATGCGGGGCGGCCTGGCACTCCCGCTCCCACCGCCGCCGTCCGGGCCCCCACCCCGCTGCGCGCGTACTTCTGGCTGCGCGTCGCGGCCCTTCTGCTCGCCCTCGTGCTGCCTTCCACGGTGCTGTCGGTCTCCTACGGGGGCGACGGAGGCGGCGGCGGGCGGGGCGGCCCCACGGGCGGCCCTCCGTCGGGAGCGCGGTCCGAAGGCACAGGGGAGACAGCGGGCACGGCCGGCACATCGGGGTCCGACAGCGCCGGGGACCAGCAGGAGGTCAGGGGACCCGACTGGCATATCGCGCCGCAGCGCGTGCCCGGCGAGTTCTACGGGATGAACCTCAGCGCCGACACCGGGCAGATGCCCGGCCTGGGCACGGGGTCCGTACGGCTGTGGCACTCGGGCACCAGGTGGTCCCAACTGGAGCCCCGGCGCGGCAAGTTCGAGTGGCAGACGCTGGACCGGCTGGTCGAGGCCGCCGCACGCAAGGACCTGCCCGTACTGCTCACGCTGGGCGGTACCCCGCACTGGGCGGCGCCCGAGGGGGCCAGGTCCGTGTTCGCCGACGCGCGCGCCGCGCCCCCCGACGACCTGGCCGACTGGGACCGCTTCATCCGCGCCCTCGCCTCCCGCTACCGGGGCCGGATCGAGGCGTACGAGCTGTGGGACTACCCCAGCGACCCCGGCGTGTACAGCGGTTCGCTCCCGACCCTCGCCGACATGGTCGAGCGCGCTTCCCGGATCATCCGCGAGGAGGACCCCAAGGCACAGACGACCTGCCCCTCCTTCGGCTCGCTGTGGCAGAAGCGGGGGCGTGAGCTGCTGCGGAAGTTCATCAGGACGGGCGCGTACGAGTACTGCGACGTCGCCGCGCTCAAGCTGCCGCCGCGCAGGGCCGACGGGCGCCCCGAGGAGATGGTGACGCTGATCAAGAGCGTCCAGCGGCTCTTCTACAGCGAGGGCAGGGGGCGCACCGCGCTGTGGAACACGGGCCCCGACGAGGACGTGGCCATCAGGAAACACCTCGACGCGCGCCGTGCGCGCGACTACGCGGTGCGCTTCTACCTGACGGGCCTCTACGTCAAGGACCAGGGGCTGCGCCGCACGTACTTCTACAGTTGGGGCAGCCCCGACGTGCCCCTCGTGATCCAGCTCGCCGGCGGGCAGCCCACCGAGGCGGCGCGGCGCGTCGGGCGGCTGCGGGGGTGGCTGGAGGGGGCCGGCATCACCTCGTGCGGCAACGGCGCCCGGATGGGCCTCGACCGGGGCGCGTACACCTGCCGCTTCGAACGCGGGGACAAGCGGCTCCTCGTGTACTGGACCACGCGGGGAGAGGCCGACGTCCGGCTGGGCGAGGGCGCCCGCGTGCTGCGTGCCATGGACGGCTCAGAGAAACCGGTGCGCCCCGGCGAGCGCCTGGTCTTCGGCGAGGAACCCGTACTGGTCGAACACCGGGCCCGGAAGGGGTGATTCGGCCGCTCGACCAGCGGCGGGGCCCGGCGTGCTGATGGACACAGCCCCGGCGCGCTAAAGGACACAGCCGGCCGGCGTCCCGGCGTGCTGACGGACACAGCCGGCCCGCGTCCGGTGTCGGCCCTCAGCCCTCAGAAGAGCTTGAGGTCCACCAGCAGGGCGCGGTGGTCGGTCCCCGCGAAGTCGAGGAACTTCGCCTCCAGGGGCACCAGTTGGCGGCTCACCAGCACGTGGTCGATCTGGGTGCCCAGCGGGGGAGCGGTGGTGGCGGGCCAGGTGGGGGTGCGGGACTGGCCGAGCATACGGGCGGTGTCGTGCAGGCCCGTGTCGAGGACGGCGCGGAAGGCCGCGTGGTCGGCGGAGGAGTTGAAGTCGCCCGCGATGAGCGTGGGCCGGTCACCGCCGGAGGCGGCGTAGGAGCGCAGACGGCCCAGCTCCGTACGCCAGGGCCCGAGTTCGCCGAGGTCAGGCGGCATCGGATGCGCCACCTGGAGGCGCACCTCCTCGCCGCCGATCTTCGCGACGGCGCCCGGCATCGCCAGCCGCGCCGGCACCTCGCTCTTCTCGCCCAGCGGGTAGACGCTCAGCAGCGCGGAGCCCTCGGCCGGTCTGCCGTCCGCGATCACCCGGTGCGGATACGCCTTGCGCAGCTCCGGTGTGCGCAGCGCGTCGGCGCACGCACTGTCGCACTCCTGTATGGACACGATCTGCGGGCGCTCCCTGCGCACCGTCTCCAGCAGGTCGGGCAGGGCCCCACCGCGCTGGAGGTTGGAGGTCAGCACCCGGAACTGCGCCTTCCCCTGGCGCCCCGCAGCGCCGTCGGGCGCCGTGCTCCCGTACGGCTGGAGGAACCACCCCGTCGCGGCCAGCACCGCCAGCCCCCACACGAGCAGCAGCGGCCTGCGGGCCAGCGCGGCGCCGAGCAGCGCGAGCCAGGTGGGGGCCAGGAACCAGGGGAGGAACGCGAGGAGTTGGGGCACGGGCGTCACCCCGTCGGACCCGGCGGCACGCACTGCCAGCGGCACGCTCAGCCCCGCGAGTACGAGCGCGGCGAGCGTCGCCAGCACGGGGTGCCGCCGCCCCGTCCTCCGCCCCGCCGCGCTGTGCCGTTCCTGGTCCTCGCGCCGGTCTCCGCGTGCCTCAGCCCCCGTATACACACACCCGATGATGCCTCACCGGCGGCGGCCCGGCGGCCCGCGCCCCCCGCAGGCGGACCGCCGGCCCCCTGGCCCCGCCCTCTTCCCGCCCCGCCCTCTTCCCACCCGGCCTCTCCGGCCCGTCGCCGGGACCTGGCGCACCGCGGGGCCGCACCGGGCCCACCGTTCTGACCTGCCGCGCAGGGGCGGTGCGCGGGGCTGGTGCGGTGGCCGGTCTGCGGAGACGATGGGCTCCGGCACCAGGCGCCCAGGAGGAAACGATGACCCCGCCCGCATCCACAGAGGCCACCGAGGCCACCGAAGCCTTCCGCGCAGCACGCGACATCCTGCTGCGGCACAGGACGGACTACGCCGCCGCGCGCGCCGAGTTCGCGTGGCCCAGGCCCGCGCACTTCAACTGGGCGCTCGACTGGTTCGACAGGATCGCCGAGGGCAACGAGGGAACCGCGCTCCACATCGTCGAGGAGGACGGCGAGGAGCTGTCCATCACCTTCGACGGCATGCGCAGCCGCTCCAACCGCGTCGCCAACTGGCTGCGTGCGCGGGGAGTCAGGGCGGGCGACCGCGTCATCGTCATGCTCGGCAACCAGGCCGAACTGTGGGAGACCCTCCTCGCGCTGATGAAGCTGCGCGCCGTCGTCATCCCCTCCACCCCGCAGCTCGGCCCGCACGAGCTGAACGACCGCGTCGGCAGGGGAGAAGCCCGGCATGTGATCGTCCGTGGCGAGGACACCCCCAAGTTCGCCGACGTGCCCGGGGACTACACGCGTATCGCCGTCGGCACGACCGGTGCGCCCCGGGAGGGCTGGCTGTCCTACGAGGACGCGTACGAGGCGGACGACACGTACGAGCCCGACGGTGTGACCCGTGCCGATGACACCCTGCTGCTCTACTTCACCTCCGGTACCACGGCCCTGCCGAAGCTGGTGGAGCACACCCATGTCTCGTACCCGGTCGGGCACCTCGCGACGATGTACTGGATCGGCCTCCAGCCGGGGGACGTGCACCTCAACATCTCCTCGCCCGGCTGGGCCAAGCACGCCTGGTCCAACTTCTTCGCGCCGTGGAACGCCGAGGCGACGATCTTCATCCACAACTACACGCGCTTCGACGCGAGCCGCCTGATGGCCGAGATGGACCGCGCCGGTGTCACCAGCTTCTGCGCGCCTCCCACGGTCTGGCGCATGCTCATCCAGGCCGACCTCACCCGCCTCAAGAGCGTGCCCCGCGAGATCGTGGCGGCGGGCGAACCGCTCAACCCCGAGGTCATCGAGCATGTCCGCCGCGTGTGGGGCGTCACCATCCGCGACGGGTTCGGTCAGACCGAGACCGCCGTCCAGGTCGCCAACAGCCCGGGCCAGCCCCTCAAACCCGGCTCCATGGGCCGCCCGACGCCCGGCTTCGACGTCACGCTCGTCGACCCGGCCACCGGTGCGGCAGGCGTGGACGAGGGCGAGATCTGCCTCGACCTGTCGCAGCGCCCCGCCGGTCTGATGACCGGCTACCACGGCGACCCCGAACGCACCGCAGCGGCGATGGCCGACGGCTATTACCGCACGGGCGACATCGGATCCCGGGACGCCGAGGGCTATCTCACGTACGTCGGCAGGAGCGACGACGTCTTCAAGGCCAGCGACTACAAGATCAGCCCGTTCGAGCTGGAGAGCGTCCTGCTGGAGCACGAGGCGGTGGCCGAGGCCGCGATCGTTCCCTCGCCCGACCCCGTACGGCTGGCCGTGCCCAAGGCGTATGTCGTCCTCGCCGGGGGCTGGACCCCTGACGAGGCCACGGCCCGCCTCCTCATCGCCCACTGCCGCGAGCGCCTCGCGCCCTACAAGCGGGTGCGCGTCGTCGAGTTCGCCGATCTGCCCAAGACCATCTCCGGCAAGATCCGCCGCGTCGAACTCCGCGCCCACGCGGCGGGCGAGTCGGGCACGCCGGGCACGGAGTACCGCGCGTAGGGCCGGCACGGCCTCGCCCCACGGCCTCGCCCCACGGCGAGGCCCACAGGGCGCGCGCTATGCCTCCGACCGGGGTCTGCTGTGTTCCTGTTCCCGCGGCAACACGATGAACGCGGTGCCCTTGGCAAGGTCGATACGGGAATGGGGCGGTGCACCGTCGCCTTCGTCGTCCCGCCGCAGCAGCTCCACCCGCCGCTGCTCCAGCTCCACCGTCTTGTTCCCGGCCACGACCGCCGTGAATTCATCGAAGGCAACGCTCGCCAAGGACCGCCCCGTGCGCCTGCGTAGCCACGGGATCAGGCCCAGCCCCGTGAACCATCGCCACCCGCTCTCCACCAGGGCGAACAAGACCAGCAGACACACGAACGCCGGGAACGACATGAGCCATACCGTCACAACAGGTCCCGCCTCCCGGAGGCCGTGCGCTTCGCCCGCAGCGGCGGCGCAGGCCGCCCGGTCCCCTCGACCGCCGTCGTCGGACTCGTCTCGTCGCTTGCCATGGGCTCACTGTTGTGGATCCACAGCGCGCAGGGATCGGACCGGCGCATGATCCGCTTCCCCCGTGCGGCGGAGGCGCCGCCCTGGAACTCCACCCCAGGGTGGAGCGGCGAGCGCTCAGTGCACCGTGCGGATCAGCTGGTCGGCCGGGTCGTTGACGGGTTGCGGGGTGCCCGTGAGGTCGAGGACGAAGAGCGGGAGGGAGAGCTCGTCGGCGCGCAGCCGGGCGTCGCGGACGTATCCGGCGAGGGAGAAACAGACGGCGACGGCCGACTCGTTGAGCCCGTTCAGCCACAGCGTCTCGATGTCGCGCAGTCCGGTGGGCGCCGTGCTGGGGTCGACGTGCGCCACCACGTCCGGGCCGCGCAGATCCACACCCGAGGCGGGCGTCCGCTCGGTCACCCGGACCTCCACGAACCCGAGCCAGCGCAGATACTGCGCCGCTGCCGCTTTGGCGTCCTGCGCCGTACGGATGGTCACCGGCTGGAACGCGGGCCGCCGCACGGGCTGCCCCGTGCGCGGTACGACGAGCGGTTGCGCGGCCTCCGGCGTGCCGGCGGGCCCGGCCGGTGTGACGGGCATGCGCAGCGATGTCCCGCAGTCGCAGCCGAGTTCGGGCTGCGGCCACTCGTCGAGGCTCCCGCAAGCGCCGCACCGCACGGAGACCCAGGAGTCCGCCCAGGTACGGTGCCTGATCGGGACGGGCGCGGCGGAGCCGAGCAGCGGCAGCGTGACGGGCGCCCCGCAGCCGCAGGGGTATACGGGCGCCGTATAGCTGTGCTCGCGACGGCACACGGGGCAGCGCACGAGCACACTCTCAGCCATCTTTTCGGCTCCTGGCACAGATCAACGGGCGGTTCAGCGTCTCCAATCGTCCATGATGGCGCCGGAATTGCGAAGCGGAACGGGTGGGGTCGCCGCTGGTCGGGACGTTCGCGAACCAGTCGCGAACCGTTCGCGGGCCGTTCGTGGGCCGTGAGTGCGGCCGGGGCCGTGCGTTTGGTCGGGCCCGCGCCAGGTGAATGTCCCTCGCGGCGCAACGTGAATGCCGCCTGCGGCGCTACGCGATGTTCCCGCCGCGCCGTGTGAATGTCCCCCGCGGCGCAACGTGGATGTCGTCGCCGCGCCATGTGAATGTCTTCACCGCTCAGCGTGTATGCCGCCTGCGGCGCCGCGTGAATGCCGCCTGCGGCGGCACGTGAATGCCCCCGCCGTGGACGGCCACCCCTCATCAAACGGGCCGTCCACAACGGGGGCGCGTATCGGGCCGACCTCCCAATCGGCCCGGCACGCTGCTGCCGGTGCGCGTGCTTGCTGCGGGGGCGTTCAGCCCTCCTGAAGCGCGCGCACCGCGTCCTCGACGCGCTGCCCGTACTCGGTGTCGGCGGCGCTGAAGTGAGCGATGTTCTTCTCCACGACGGCCTCGTGCGAGACCTGCGAGAGGCCGCCGGCGATGTTGGCGACCAGCCTGCCCTTCTCCTCCTCGGACATCAGCCGGTACAGCTCGCCCGCCTGGAAGAAGTCGTCGTCCTTGGAGTGCGCCGGCGCCTCATGGGTGCCGGTGTGCCCGGTGACGGGGCGGGGGGCCGACAGCGCCGCACCGGTCTCGGCGGGGCCGTCGTAGGAGTTGGGCTCGTAGTTCTTGGCGTGCCGGTCGTAGGCGTTGGACGCCATCAGCCCGTCACGCCCGTAGTTGGCGGCCTTCGCCGCCTTGGGCGCGTTGACCGCGAGCTGGGTGTGGTTGACGCCCAGGCGGTAGCGGTGCGCGTCCGCGTACGCGAACAGGCGGCCCTGGAGCATCTTGTCGGGCGAGGGGCCGATGCCAGGCACGAAGTTGTTCGGCGAGAACGCGGCCTGCTCGACCTCGGCGAAGACGTTGTCCGGGTTACGGTCCAGCACCAGGCGGCCCACCCGCTGGAGCGGGTAGTCCTTGTGCGGCCACACCTTCGTCAGGTCGAACGGGTTGAACCGGTAGTCAGCCGCGTCAGCGGCCGGCATGACCTGCACATGCAGCGTCCAGGAGGGGCGGGCGCCGCGCTCGATGGACTGGAGCAGGTCCGTCTGGTGCGAGTTGGGGTCCTTGCCGGCCAGCTCGGCGCCCTGCTCGCTGCTGAGGCAGCGGATGCCCTGGTTGGTCTTGAAGTGGTACTTGACGAAGAAGACCTCGCCGTCGGCGTTCGTCCACTGGTAGGTGTGCGAGCCGTACCCGTTCATGTGCCGGTACGAGGCCGGTATGCCGCGGTCGCCCATCAGCCAGGTCACCTGGTGGGTCGCCTCGGGGGAGTGGGCCCAGAAGTCCCACACGTTGTCCGGCTCCTGCTTGCCGGTGAACGGGTCGCGCTTCTGTGAGTGGATGAAGTCGGGGAATTTCAGCGGGTCCTTGATGAAGAACACCGGGGTGTTGTTGCCGACGAGGTCGTAGTTGCCCTCCTCGGTGTAGAACTTCAGCGCGAACCCGCGGGGGTCGCGGGCCGCGTCGGGCCCGCCGAGGTTGTCGGCGACGGTCGAGAACCTGATGAACGTCTCCGTACGGCGGCCGACCTCGCCGAGGAAGTGTGCGTGGGTGTACGCGCTGACGTCGTCCGTCACCTCGAAGTACCCGTACGCGCCTGAGCCGCGGGCGTGTACCACGCGCTCCGGGATGCGTTCGCGGTTGAACCGCGCCAGCTTTTCCAGCAGGTGCTGGTCCTGGAGGAGGAGAGGGCCACCTATGCCGGCGGAGGAGCTGTTCTGGTTGTCGGCGATGGGGGCGCCGGACTCGGTTGTCAGCGTGGGTTTCGACATGGTCGGCCTTCCTGGGAGACATGTGGAAAGGGGTTTCCGCATGCTGGAGCGTATGGATGTGCCGGAGAGGGCGTCAACAGTTTGTTGAAACTTCTGGGCTTCGCCCCGTGCCCCCCTGTTGTTGTTCCTGTGATTTGAAGCCCGTTTCCGTTCAAGATGGGGGCTTCGCCCCCTGGCCCCCGTTGGCCTCGCCGGCCGGGCGTTGGGGGGCGCTGCCCCCCAACAGCCCCCCGCTAGAGG
>NZ_JANCPR020000047.1 GCF_028657195.3 Streptomyces iconiensis | reverse complement strand
AAGCACAGCGGTAAGTGTCTGACCGTGCGGGGCGCCAGCAAAGCCAACAACGCAACCGTCAACCAGTACCGGTGCGTCAGCGGCGCCAAGAACCAGCAGTGGCGCATGGAGATGTCCGGCGGGGACGTGGCCTACGCCAGCGTCGTCCTGCGGAACATCAACAGCGGCAAGTGCCTGACCGTCCACGGAGCCAGCACAGCAAATGGCGCCAAACTCAACCAGTACACCTGCGTCGGGGCCCGCAACCAGACATTCGTCTTCAAGCCGGCGCTCATGCGAAAAACTCCCCTGTACACCCAGCCGCTGAACGGCAACAAGTGCGTCGACGTGCAGGGCGCCAGCAAAGCCGACAATGCCCCCGTCATCCAGTGGAAGTGCAAAGGAGGGAAGAACCAGCAGTGGGACCTGACCCGTCGCCCCTGACGGTGTGACGCACCGGTCCCGGGAGCGACGGAACGAATACAGCCCCGACGGGGGGCCGGAGCCACTTCCAAAGGCCCCGGCCCCCCACGCGTACCGCCTCCGGTCTGGTGGCGGGGCTGGGCCTGTCGGCTCCCGACCCGGCCCCGGCGCCCCGATCGGACTTCGAACGGCTAACACAATGAGGTGAGTTGTCGGTGGGTGATGAGGCAGCAGGCGAGTTTGAGGAAGGCTTCGTGGATGTCTGCGCGCCGTTCCCATCGGCTGTCAGTGGAACTTGGGCACGGTGTGTCCCAAGTGGCCGCCTGGCAAGCGCTCCTGGCCGTCCGCAGCCTGGTCGACCACACGCGCGAAGACCTGGATCAGATGCTGGCTTGCGCGGTCCGCGCAGCAAAAAAGATTGACCGCCGGGAGAAGACGGTGAACGGGTTGGCTTCCCTCCGAACGCGACAGGACCGTGGCCGCCGTGGGCCGCGGACAGCCCTGGAGCCAGCGTGACACTGGCTCGCGTGGAACGGCAAGCCGCGCGCAGCGCGCTGCGCCACGCCTCGAACTGCTCCTCGTGTTTGACGTTTTCGTCAGCGTCGGTGCTGGGGCGCGGCTGCTCGCCGGGCATGATCCCCCTTCGGTGTCGGCTGCGTGTGCAGGTTCGCGTGGCGCGGGTCGGAGATCGTCTCCGTTGAGGGCGCAACTCACTGCAGGAGTCCGATGTCGCCGGCTTTCACACACGCCCTCGCACGTCCGGATGCGCGCCCCACTAGGTCCAGCGGTGGCCGGACCACCGGGATTCGCGCACCACCCAGCGCTACAACCGCCGCAAGGAACTCTTGGACGACTCTCCCGGCTACGCCCTCGCCGCCGACCTCGCCGGCGCCCTGGCCTGAGTGGGCGCCGAGACAGGGCTTCAGCTACCCGGGGCCCTGACGCTGGTTCAGGAAGCTGAGGAGGTTCACATGGTGCAGGTCCAGGCTCTCCGCAGCTTGTCTCCTGCTCTCCGCGACCATGGACTTCGTCCAATAGCTCGGGAGTGCCGTGGTCACGACGTCCAACTCGGCCAGGATCTGGCCCAGCGCGTATTCGGTCTGCATGTCCCACTGCCATGTCGACACGATGAACAACGCCACTTTGAGTGCTCCGAGCTTGCGCCGCACGTCCTCCGTCGATGCGTCGGGGCCAAGGGTGCGTTCCTGGGCCTCACTGCGCAGGTAGTCGGCGTGCATCGTGGCTTCAATGCCTTCCTCCCGGAGGCGACGGGCCAGAGTCGCGCAGGCATCCACGTCGACGGTGTCGGCCTTCACGAGAGCGCCCAAGGCCGCCGAACATTCAGAGGCCAGAAGAAGCCTGTCAGGGGTCATGGAGGAATCCTCCCTTCTCGGGGACGGCTTCTGGCTCCGCGTCCGAGAGCACGGGGAGCGGGACTGCTTCCCACCACGAACAAGTGACAGGCCGTCCCCGATCAAGGGATATGGAACAGCTACTTACCTTGTCATTTATGGTCCTGCGTCGAACGCGGCTCGAACTTGATCGGCGTTTTCGCAGTTCAGCAGATGTGAAGGCGGCCTTCGTCTGATCCTCTGCTCCGTCACAGAGTGGATCAGCGCGGAGGCCGTGGTCGTGAGTCTGGAGCCTCAGGATGTCGGACGGGATGCGTTCGCGGAAGTGTCACACTTCCGGTCGGAGCTGTACGCGTGTCTGACCTCGCGGGGCGACGCGTTGTTCGAGTTGTGCGACGCGCTGTTGTGCACGGACGGGCCGGTGCGGACGCTGGTTGATCTCGCGCTCGCCCCCGAGCACCGTCGCGGGCACGGGGCTCTGTACGGCGGGCTCAACCAGGGCCGGATCGACGCCGAACGGCTGCGTCGTGCCCTGGCCGGGGTGCCGTTGCCGCGGGCGGCGGACGGCCGGCCCGTGCTGGCGGTGGATGTCTCGCCGTGGCTGCGGCCGGACGCCAACATGTGTGCTGACCGGGCCTTTTACCACACCTTCGGGCGGGGTGAGGGAAAGCACCAGATGGTGCCCGGCTGGCCGTACTCGGTGGAGGCCGCGCTGGAGAGTGGCCGCACATCCTGGACGGCGGTGCTGGACGCGATCCGCCTTCAGCCCGGCGCCGACGTCGCCGCGGTGACCGTCGTGCAGATCCGAGAGGTCGTCGAGCGGCTGGTCGCCGCCGGCCAGTGGAAGCCGTGTGACGACCTCAGACAACTGCGTGACCAGCTGCTCATCGAGTCCGTCCAGCTCCGCGTGTCCCGCGGTGTTCCGCTCCAGCACCTCGGGGTCCCTCATGCGCCGGAGCGTAGGGACACAACCCGCAACGGCGGGCGGAAAACCGCAAACCCACCCTGCCAGACGGTCCATACCCCAGACTGTCGCTTCCGACCAGCACAAAAACACCGGAGCCAGCGCACGCCAGACCGTGACCTGCAACTTCACGATGCACAGTGCTCACTGAGGGGGACGGCCGGATCGCCCGGGGTCGCCCTGGTTGCCCGGGTCGCCGTGGTCGCTACGGTGGCGAGCCCGGCGGCGCGCCGCTCTGAGCTGTAGGAAGAAGGACGAGCGTAGTGTGAGTACGGGCCACAGCAGGGAAGCGGGCAGGGCCGCGAGGAGGCGGTCGGGCAGAGCGGACTCCCGTCCGCCACAGGGGGTTCGGCGTCGGCTGGACATGCGGCAGCCCCCTCAGCCCGCCCGGACGAGCGTTTCGTTTACGGTCGCCAGGAGCGCCCTCGGTGTCCTGGCGTGTTCGACGAACTCCTCCGGCAGCCGTGTTCCGTAGTCGTGCTCGATCCTGCTCAGCGTCTCCAGGAGCGCGAGCGAGTCGTAGCCGAGGTCGTCGAACCTGAGGTCGAGGATCTCTCCGCCGGTCTCGATGTCCGCGCCCGCGCCCGCGCACTCGCGCAGAATGCGCATCAGGTCGTGGATCGTCATCAGTGACATGTCGCTCCTCCCATGTCCGCGCCGCACCGGACGGTCCGGTCGGCGTGCGTGCCTGTATGCGTGCGTGCCGAGGGTTCAGTGCGGTTGCGGCCGGCCGAGGATCATCGCGCTCTGAAAGCCGCCGAATCCGCTGCCCACGGTGAGCACCGTGTCGAGCTTTTTCTCCCGTGCGGTGAGCGGCACGTAGTCCAGGTCGCACTCCGGGTCGGACGCGTGCAGGTTGGCGGTCGGCGGGATCACCCCGTGCTCGATGGCCAGCGCGCAGGCGGCGACCTCGATCGAGCCGATCGCGCCCAGGGAGTGACCGACCATGGACTTGATCGAGCTCACCGGCGTGCGGTGGGCGTGCCCGCCGAGGGCCCGTTTGAACGCCGCCGTCTCGTGCCGGTCGTTCTGCCGGGTGCCCGAGCCGTGCGCGTTGACGTAGCCGATGTCCTCGGGCGCGACGCGCGCTTCGGCCATGGCCGCGCGGATGGCCTCGGCCATCTCCGCGCCGTCGGTGCGCAGGCCGGTCATGTGGAACGCGTTGCTGCGGCTGGCGGCGCCGCGGATCTCCGCGTAGATGTGCGCCGATCGGCGCCGCGCGTGCTGGAGCTCCTCCAGCACCAGCACGGCCGCCCCTTCGGCCAGCACGAAGCCGTTCCGCGTACGGTCGAAGGGGCGGGAGGCCGTGCCGGGGTCGTCGTTGCGCGGGCTAGTGGCTTTGATGGCGTCGAAGCACGCGGCCGTGATGGGCGAGATCGGCGCCTCCGTGGCACCGGCCACCATGACGTCGGCCGCGCCCTCGCGGATCACCTCGCAGGCGTGCGCCAGCGCGTCCAGCCCGGAGGTGCACCCCGTCGAGACGACGCCGACCGGTCCCTGCGCCCCGGCGTCCCAGGCGACCTCGGAGGCGAAGGAGCTGGGCACGAAGTACCCGTAGAGCTGCCGGACCGCGTAGGCCGGGTCGACGTGCCACTCCCTGCCCCGGTCGCTGACGATCGCGTACTCCCGGTCGAGGCTCATCGTGGCGCCCACCGCCGTCCCGATGGTCACCCCGAGGCGGTGCGGTTCGGGTTCGCCCGCGGCGAGCCCGCTGTCCGCGAGGCTCTCCCGCGCGCAGGCCACCGCGAATTGGGCCGCCCGGTCCATCCGCCTGATCTCCCGAGGCGTCAGTCCGGCCGCGGACGGATCGAAGTCGCATTCTGCAGCCAACTGCGAGCGGAATGGGGACGGATCAAAGAAGGAGATCCTTTGTGTGGAGGTCTTGCCCGCCGTGATCGCGTCCCAGAAATCGCGCTTCCCCGGCCCTCCGGGTACCACGGTTCCTATTCCCGTGATCACCACGCTTCTCCGCATACCTGCTCCTCTCCCGCCGTGCCGGAAACACGTCCTGAATACCGTGGAATCCGTGCTCTCTCCTCGGGCTCAGCCTCTGCCTCGGCTTCCGGCGCGCTCCTCGGCATATCCCTTGGCCACGCGGAGATTTCCCATGCTGTTCGTGCCGAGCACGCGGCGCAGATATCTCCGGGCGTCGCCGGCTGTCGTTCCCTCGCCGAGCAGGCCGAGCGCCGACGGCTTGATGGTCACGCTGTGCCCGGCGCGGGCGAGCACACCTTCTGGCGCCTCAGTGAACCGCCAGTAGCCCGTGTGGGCGTCGAGCAGCCGGGGCAGCCGGATTTGCTTGTAGACGATCTCCCGGTGGGGCAGGCAGACGCGGACCGACCTGGTGGTGTGGGGCGAGCCGTCGGACGTCCTGGTGTCCATGTCGAAGAACTGGATGTTCGGTTCGTCCTCCGTCATCGTGAGTCGGTCGACGTGCGCCATCCGTTCGGGCCACCGGTCGGCCTCGTAGAGGACGTCGTAGACGTCCTTGACGTCGCCGACGATGAACAGCGGGTCCTCGAACGAGAGCACCAGCCGACGCCGTTCGGTGTCGTGCTCCGCCGCTTCCCTCAGGGCATCGAGATAGCGCACGGTCTCTCGGGCGACGGCCTCGGCCAGACCGGGACCGGCGTCCGCGGGACCGAGATCGTGCCGCATCTCCACCTCGGTGACGTCGTCGGCCCGCGCCGTGAAGTACCAGCCGCCCCGCACACCGCCTCCCGGCCGGGCGGGGTCCTCGTGCTCGAAGACGATGCTCTCCCCGTCGCGGATCTCGCGGCGCAGCACCCTCGTCCTGACGGACTTCTCGTCCTTGAGCGACCAGAGCCGGACGCGGTCGGTGTCGCCGTTGTCCGACCTCCCGAGATGTTCGGCGTGGATCGCGCCCGGGTGCCACTGGGGGGCCTCGTGCACGCGGAGGACCAGCCCGAACACGGTGGTGAGCGGTGCGGAAAGGGTGACTGTGCGGCTGACGGTCTTCCTGGACAGCATGAACGGCACTCCGATCTGGTGACTGATTCCTTTTTCTTCTCTCGCCTCGCCGTACCTCTTCACCGCGCCCGCGACCACAGTCCGTGCAGGCACGCAACCAGCGTTCTGGCCTGGACGTTCAGGTAGTGGCTGTGCCGCAACAGGCCGACGAGCCGGCCGAGCGTCACCCACTGGTAGTCGTCGGGCACCTCAGCGGGCAGGTCGTCCCCGTCCACGACGAGATACCGGCTCACCGCGTGGTGGAAGCGGCCGCCCTCCTCCGAGAGCAGCGCCTCGTAGTGGATCCGCTCCGGCCCGGCATCCCGTACGTAGCCGAGGAAGGGGTTGCGCTGTCCCCGGGCGCTCAGCCGGTCGCCGGGGATCTCCTGGACGGTGGGCGCAAGTTCGACCACATCCAGCAGCCCGCCCTCCATGCGGGCGTGCACCAGGATGTGCGCCACCCCGCCGAAGCTCTTGACCACGAACGCGACGGTCCCCTGGCCCACGGGCGCGAACAGCGGCTGCGTCCACCCGCCCACCTCGCGGTTCCCCCCGCTCACCTCGACCGCGATCACACCGAAGTGCCCGCCGTCGGTGTGGTCGATCACCTGCTGGGAACGGTGCCAGCCGTCCACGTCGTCCAGGGCGACCCGCTGCCGCGTGACCCGGGTGCGCGCCTTGCGTTCGACGAACCAGCTCAGGAACTCCGCGGCCAGCAGCGGTGTCCCGGCCTCCGGGTCCAGCGAGCGCAGCAGCGCCGCACGGAACGGATCGCCACCGGCCGGGGGGCGGTCCACTCGGTCGGTGAGGGTCACGGGGGCGCACGACAGCACCGTGCGGCTGTCCATGTTCAGGACGTTGTCCAGCGCCAGCAGGCGCTGGAGCTGGCCCAGCGTCAGCCAGAAGAACCCCTCGTGGAGGGGCACGTCCTCGGTGGTCTCCACGATGATGTTGCGGTTGCGCTTGCACCAGAACCACGCGCCGTGCTCGGACTGGAGCACATCGACGAGCACCCGCCCCTTCCTCGGTTCGAGGAAGGCGTCCAGATACTTCACCGGGGAGCCGCGGTGGACCCGGGTGTAGTTGCTGTACGTGGCCTGGACCGTGGGAGAGAGCTGGAAGCCGTTGGCGTTGCCCGGCTCCATCTTGGCCTGCATGAGGAAATGCAGCACCCCGTCGAACTCCTTGGCCAGGATGCCCAGGATGCCGATCTCCGGCTGATTGATGATCGGCTGGGTCCAGGTGGCCTCCGGCTCCGCCTCCGGCCGTACCCGTAACCCTTCGACGGTGAAAAAGCGTCCGCTGCGGTGCTCCAGATTCCCGGTGTCCTCGGAGAAGGCCCAGTCCTGGAGACGGGCGAACGGGATGCGCTCGACCCTGGCCTTCGCTTCCCGGCCGTATGCGGCGAACTGCCGTCTGAAATCGTCGACCGAGACGACCGCCCCTTCGTCGGCCAGGAGCGAGTCGGTGAAGCGGCTCGCGTCGTGCTCGCCGTGACGGCGTTCCGGGGCTGGGGGTCGAGCGGCCCTGGTCATATCGATTCCCTCCGGTTTCGCATCGTGGCGCGGAACCTAGGGCGATTTCTTGGTCACCTGATCGAAGCCCGCTTGACCCACGCCCCGGTTGCCCGGGCCGCATTCGCGCGGCGCGGAAATGGACCCCGCTGCGAGCGGTCCGCTAATCCCGATTTCTAGCGTCATCCGCGATCAAGCCCTCCGAAGCACCGAAGGGAGTACAGGTGATCGACGTACTTGTCGCCGGAGCGGGCCCGACCGGGCTGGCTCTGGCCCACGAACTCGCCCGCCGGGGCCTGACGGTCCGGTTGATCGACGCGGCTCCTGGCCCGGCCACGACGAGCCGCGCCCTGGCCACCCACGCGCGCACGCTGGAGCTCTACGACCAGATGGGCGTGCTCGACGCGATGCTCGCCCGCGGCAGGCGGGTCCGGCACTTCTCGATGTACCAGCGGGGGCGGCGCCTGGTGAGGTTCGGGCCCGACTACTCCGAACTGCCGACGCGCTTCCCCTTCACCCTCGTCATCGATCAGGTCCGCACCGAGGAGGTGCTGCGCGAGGCGGCCGACGGTCTCGGGGTCCGGGCGGAGTGGGGCGTACGCGTGGAGTCCGTCGGCCAGGACGACGCCGGGAGCGTACGGGCGGGGCTGCGGCATACGGACGGCTCGGCCGAGGAGGTCGAGGTGCCGTGGCTGGTCGGCTGTGACGGCGGGCACAGCACGGTGCGCGGCGAGCTGGGCCTGCCGCTCATCGGCGAGGGAAGCGAGACCTGGCTGATCTCCGACGCCAAGATCGACCTCGATCTGCCGGGCGACAGCCTGCACTTGATGCATGTGCCCGGGGGAAGCGTGATGGCCGTCCCGTTCCCCGAGCGGGACAAGTGGCGCTTGCTCGACACCGTCGACGCGGTGGACGACGGCCCGGACGCCGTGGCGGCACGCTTCGCCCGCAAGATCGCCGCAGGGTGCGGCCAGCGGGTCCGGGTCGCCGAGCCGACCTGGGTGTCGGTCTTCACCATCCAGCAGCGGATGGTTCCCAGGATGCGGGTGGGCCGCTGCATGGTCGCGGGCGACGCGGCGCACGTGCACAGCCCTGCCTCCGGCCAGGGCCTGAACACCGGGCTGCAGGACGCCTGCAACCTGGCGTGGAAGCTGGCCATGGCCGCCCGCGGCCACGCGGACGACCGGCTGCTCGACAGCTACGACGCCGAACGCGTCCCGGTCGGCGAGCAGTTGCTGAACTCGACGAAGAAGGCGACCCGGCTCGTCGCGCTCAAGAGCGCCGTCCAGGCCGTCATGCTGCCGGTGGTGTTCGCGGTGATCCGCAACGTCCCCGCGCTGCGCGGCAGGATCGAGCGGAAGATCATGCGCCAGATGACCGCCCTGTCCCTGACGTATCCGGCGAGCCCGCTCACCCACGAGGCGCCCGGCGCGCGGGATCCCGTCCCGGGGGCACGCATCGCGCAGGTCACCCCGGAGGAGGCCGCGGGCGCCGGCTGGCAGGCCCTGCTCGCCGAACTCCGCGATCCCCGCTGGACCCTGCTGGTGTTCGACCAGCCCGACGAGGCGGGCGACACCGAGGCGGCCGGTGCCCTCGCCGCCGAGTACGAGAGCTGGCTGTCCGTCAGAACCGTCGCCGACGCGGACAGCAGTCCGGGGCCCGGCCCGCTCGCCGACCCCGGTCGGCGCCTCGCGGCCGGGCTGGGTGCCGGTCCCGGCGGGTGGCTGCTCGTCAGGCCCGACGGCTATCTGTCCGCGCGGGGGGACCGGTTCACCCTCCAGGCGCTGCGGCCGGCGCTGGGGGCGATCGGGGTGCCGCAGCGCTCCACGCTCACGTGACCCGGGCCGCGGGCACGGGCGCGGGCGCGGACACGCAACCCACGGGAGTCAGCGATGGATCTGGGGCTGTCGGGACGGGTCGTCGTGGTGACCGGAGCCACCCGTGGCATCGGTCTCGCCACGGCCAGGAGGTTCGCCGCCGAGGGGGCCAGGGTGGCGCTGACGTACAGCACCCGTGCCGGGCGCGCCGCGGAGCTCGCCGAGGAGCTCGGCGCCGGCCAGGGGCGCGCGCTGGCGGTGCGCTACGACCTCGCCGATCCGGGCTCCCCCGCGCACCTGGCCGAAGAGGTGGAACGGGGCTTCGGCGAGGCCCCGCACGTCCTGGTGGCCAACGCCGTTCGCCGGGGGCGGCGGCGCGAGCGCGGCGACCTCTTCGAGGATGTCCCCGAGCGGGACTGGAGCGCTTTCCTCTCGGACAACCTCCAGCACACGGTGCGGACGGTGCAGCTCGCCGTAGCCGGGATGCGCCGGCTGGGCTGGGGAAGGATCGTGCTGGTCTCCTCGCACGTGGCACGGAACGGAAGACCCGGCCAGGAGATCTACGGTGCGGCCAAGAGCGCCCTGCACGGCCTCGCCCGCAACCTCGCCTGGGACGTGGGTCCCGCGGGCATCCTCGTCAACGTCGTCAGCCCGGGCCTGACCCTGACCGAGGGGGTCAGGGCCGACCTCCCGGAGCGCGTCACCGCCGAGGAGCGCGGCCGGACCCCCACGGGCCGACTCAGTACGCCGGAGGAGGTCGCCGACACGATCGCCTTCCTCTGCTCCGGGGCCAACGGCAACATCACCGGCGACCTGATCACGGTGGCGGGCGGCCGGTGAGGCGCGCCTCGGCCACCGTGCCGGGAAGGGAAGAGATGACACGGATCCCCCATGTACGCCGACCTGCCGGGACCGAAGGCGCGCGCCTGGACAAGCCGTTACTCCGGGCGGCCCGGCGGCATCCAGAACGCCTCGCGATCCGCTCCCGGGCGGGAGACGTGACGTTCGCCGAACTCGACCGGAGCGTCACCCGGTGCGCGTCCGCGCTGGCCGCGCTCACCGGTCCCGGCGGGGGCGTCACGATCGGGGTGGCCAACGTGCTCCACCCGGCGTTCGCTGTCGCGTACTACGCCATCGCGCGGAGCGGGAACGTTGCGGCCGTGCTCAACCCGCTCCAACCGGGGCGGCTGCTCGGGCAGTCGCTCGACGCCACCCGCCCGCCGGTCGCGTTCCTCACGCCGGGGATGGTCCGGGGCTGCGCTCCGGCACGGCTCCGGGGCGTGGAGGTCGTCGCCCTGCCGGAGGCGGGCGCCCCGGGAGGTGCCGGGGCGGGCACGCCGGCGGAGCTGATCGCGACGGCGCCGGCCGCGCCGCCCGGGTTGCTCCCGCCGGTCCGCCCGGAGCAGGACGCCTGCGTGCTGTTCACCAGCGGCACCACCGGCCGCCCCAAGGGCGTCCGCCTCACGCACCGGAACCTCACCGTGAACGCCGCGCAGACCGCCGACGCACACGGCCTGACCGCGCGTACGGTGACGCTGAACCACCTGCCGCTCTTCCACCCCATGCACCTGAACGCGGCCGTCCTCGCCGGGGCGTCCCAGGTGTTGTGCGAGGAGCCCGACCCCGTTACCGCCGTCAGGGCCGCTCACCGCGCCCAGGCGGACCGGTACTTCACCCTGCCCGTACGGCTGGCGCGCCTCGCCGCGGACTCGCGGCTGCCAGATCTGCGGGCGGGGACGCTGCGGGCGGTCTTCTCCGGAGGCGCGCCGCTGGCGGCGGCCGACGCCGTCGCGCTGTCGGAGCACTTCGGCATCCCCGTCCTCCAGGGCTACGGCCTGGCCGAGACCTCGCCGCTGACCCACTGCGGGCGGCCCGGCCGGCCCAAGCCGGGATCGGTCGGTCCGCCGGTCGCCGGGACCGAGTGCCGGATCGTCGACGTGGACGATCGGACGGTAAGGCCCCCGGGGGTGCCCGGCGAGGTCCAGGTGCGCGGGCCGCAGGTCATGCCGGGCTACCTGGACCCGTCCGACGGCCCGGCGGTGGACGCCGACGGCTGGTTCTCCACCGGCGACGTCGGCCATGTGGACCGGGACGGCGACCTGTTCCTGCTCGACCGGACCAAGGACGTGTTCAAGTACGACAACTGGCTGGTCGCCCCGGGCGAGATCGAGCGCGCCCTGGCCGGCCATCCGGACGTCGGCGACTGCGCGGTGGTCGACCACCCGGACCGACGGCACGGGGCCGTCGCGCACGCGCTGGTCGTGCCGCGCACCGACCGGGCCTCGGAGCGGCTGGCCGCCGCTGTGCGGTCGGTGAACCGCCGGCTGCCCCCTTACCAGCAGGTCAGGCGGGTCATCGGGATCGACGCCATCCCGCGCTCGCCCAACGGAAAGATCGAGCGCCGCCGGCTGCGACAGCACCTGCGGGACGGAACGCTCGCGGGCGTCTACTGCCAAGTGGAGATCACGGACCGAGGAGGTCGCACCAGATGATGACGATGATCAATCGCCTCACCGTCGTGGAGGGCAAGGAGGAGGAGTTCCGGCGGGTCGTCTCCGATATCAGCGCGTACATGCGGGCCCAGCCCGGGTTCCTGGGGCACCGGCTGCACCGCTCGGTGAACCGGCCCGCGGTCTACGTCGAGACGGCCCAGTGGCGGGACGCGGAGTCCCACCGCAGCGCCATGCGGGGCGAGGGCTTCCGGCAGAACGTCCAGAGGCTGGCCGGACTGGCGAGCGCCGAGCCCGACATCTTCGAGACGCTGGAGGACTGAGCCACAGTGCGCCCCCGCCGGGACTCCCGCCGGGGGCGTGGCATCTCCCAGGGAATACCGGGGAACCGGGTAACGACCAGCGGTCGTTCAAATAAAGAGACGGAGCGGGCCCGGCACTCGAAGGTAAACCACTGCTATACCTTGCCTTAACCAAGGGCTCCCCATATGGTGGATATTAGTAACGGGGAAGAGCGGCCCGTCAATAGCGCCGCCTCACATCGACACCGTACGACCGAAACAGCTTTACCAGGGGGCGCGGCCTCGGCAGCTGACGACCCATCACTGACCATGTTTTGCCTGGTAGTGCCCGGTCGCAGGGGGAGGGAATTTAAGACGGCATGGACATGGACGGCGATTCTCTTAGGAATGCCAGCAATCATTCCCCTGGCATTCACATCAATATTCTGGGTCCACTGGAAGTTGTCAAGAATTCCGTCGCACTGACACCGACGGCGCCCAAACTCCAGCAGGTGCTGGGATTTCTCGCTCTGCACCGTCAGCAGGTGTCGCAAACGGGCGACCTCATCACGGAGGTCTGGGGTGAGTCCCCTCCCGCCAGCGCGCAGTCCACGCTGCAGACCTACATCCACAAGCTGCGGCGCGCCTTCACCGCCGACGGCCCGTACGGCATCCGCTCCGCGCCCCCGTGCGCCGACGAGGTCATTCAGACCCGGCCGAACGGCTATGTGCTGACCGTTCCTCAGGAGCGCCTGGATCTCGGCCGCTTCCAGCGGCTGACGGCGGAGGGGCAGGCGGCCCTCCGCCGCAGCGAGCCCGCCGCGGCGACGCGTCTGCTGTCGCGGGCCCTGGCCGCCTGGCGCGCTCCCGTGCTCCAGGGCGCACCCCTCGGCGCGCTCAGCGCGCGCCGGGCCACGGCGCTGGAGGAGACCCGGCTCCATGTGCTGGAGCTCCGGTTCGACGCCGAGCTCCAGCTCGGGCGCTACGACTCCACGATCAATGAGCTCAAGACGCTGCTGGCCGAGCATCCGCTGCACGAGAGCCTGCACGTCCGTCTCATCCTCGCGCTGCACCGCTGCGGGCGTCAGAAGGAGGCCCTCGCGGTCTACGACCGGTTGCGGGACTCCCTCGTCGAGGAGCTCGGGCTCGACCCGTCGGAGGAACTGCGGCGCCTGCAGGGCGACATCATCGCCGCACGCTTCCCGGGGGCCTCCCCCGGCCGCGCCACCGCCACCGTCACCGGCCCGACACCCGCGCAACTTCCCCCGGATGTCACCGACTTACGCGGGCGGCACCGCAAACTGGACCTCATCGAACGGCATGTGACCGGTACCGGGGAGCGGGGCGGGGTGAGCAGCCTGCCCATCGTCTGGGTCACCGGCATGCCCGGGGTGGGCAAGAGCGCGCTGACCCTGCGCGCCGCCCACCGGGTGCGCCGGCACTTCCCCGACGGCCAGCTCTTCGCGGACCTCACCGGCGCCCCGGCGGCCCCGCGGCGGCCGGAGGACGTCCTGCACGGGTTCCTCAGCGCCCTGCGGGTGCCCCCCGAACGGATTCCCGCCGGTCTCGGCGAGCGCAGCCAGATGTTCCGCACCCTGACCGCGGGACGCAGACTGCTCGTCCTGCTCCACGACGCCGTGTCGGCCGCCCAGGTGCGGCCCCTGCTGCCGGGCTCCGGCTCCTGCGCCGTGCTCGTGACGAGTCAGGTGCACGGCCTGCACAGCGCGATGGTCATCCCGCTGGAGGTGCTGGACATCGCGGACGGCGTCGATCTCCTCGCCGGAATCGTCGGCCGGGAGCTGGTGGCCCGGGAACCGCGCGCGGCCGAACGGCTGGTGACGCTGTGCGGTGGCCTGCCGCTCGCGCTGCGCGCCGTGGCGGCACGCGTCGTGGCCACCCGGCGCGCGGCCCGCCGGGGCCATGTGCTGTCGGCCATGGTCTGGAAGATGTCGGACCCCCGCACCCGCCTCAGCCTGCTGTGCTTCGACGACCTCGACATCGGCTCGCGCTACCAGGCGAGCTTCGCCCGGCTCACCCCGCAGGAGCAGCACGCCTGCCTGCTGCTCGGTCTGCTGCCGGGCGGCCGGTTCAACCGGGAGCAGGCTTCCGCACAGCTCGGGTACGCCGTCGGGGACATCGACGCGCTGCTCATGCGGCTGGCCGAGAGCCACTTCCTGCGCCTGCGGACCAGCGGATGCCCCCGCGCGGAGACCTACTACGCCTTCCACCAGATCAGCCGGGCCTACGTGCAGCAGTACGACACCGGGCCCGTGCTCCCGCTGGCCTCCGGTGCCGCCATCGAGCGGGACACCAGGGAACTGCTGCACGACGGCTGAGCCGGTCCGGCCTCACGCCGGACGGTAGGAGAGCAGCGCGTCCACCACCCTGTCCGTCTCGGCGGTCGTCATCCCGGCGAACAGGGGCAGTCGGATCAGCCGGTCGGCGGCCGACACAGTCACCGGGCAGCCGTCGGGCGCGCTCCGGCCGTACTTCCGTCCCGCCGAGGAGGTGTGCAGCGGCTGGTAGTGGAACGTGGCCTGGACCCCGTGCGCGTTCAGGTGGGCCAGCACGGCGTCACGGGAGGGCTGGTCGGGCAGGAGCAAGTAGTACAGATGTGCCGGATGTTCACACCCGGGCGGCACGGCGGGCCGGGCGATCCGGTGCCGCTCCGCCCAGTCGGCGAGGCGGTCGTGGTAGCGGTTCCAGACGGCGTGCCTGCGCTCCTGGATCCGCGGCATGTCCTCCAACTGCGCGGTGAGGTAGGCGGCGAGCACCTCCGACAGCAGATAGCTGGACCCTAGCTCGATCCAGCGGTACTTCTCCACGCGCCCGCGCAGATACTGGCACCGGTTGGTGCCCTTGTCGCGGGCGATCTCCGCGCCGTCCAGCAGTCGGGGGTCGTTCACCAGCAGGGCCCCGCCCTCGCCGCACTGGATGTTCTTCGTCGCGTGGAAGCTCTGCGTGGCCAGGACGCCGAAGGTCCCCAGCGCCGAGCCATGGTAGGAGGCGGCGAGGCCGTGCGCGTTGTCCTCGACGATCGGCAGCCCGTGCCGCGACGCGACGCGCCGGATCTCGTCCATCTCACAGGAGACACCGGCATAGTGCATCACCACGACGGCGCGGGTGCGCTCGGTGATCGCCGGCTCCAGCAGCCGCTCGTCGAGGTTGAGCGTGTCGGGCCGGCAGTCGACGAACACCGGCACCGCACCGCGCAGCGCGAACGCGTTCGCCGTGGAGGGGAAGGTGAAGGAAGGCATGATCACCTCGTCCCCCGGGCGGAGTTCCAGGACGAGCGCCGCGATCTCCAGGGCGTGGGTGCACGACGGGGCGAGCAGCGCGGCGCCCGCCCCGGTCGCCTTCCTCAGCAGCGTGGTGGCGCGGTCCGCGAACGGGCCGTCGCCGTCCACCTTTCCGGAGGCCAGGGCCTCCCGGATGTGGTCCGCCTCGTTCCTGGAGACATAGGGGACGTTGAAGGGGACGACGCTGTCTTTCGAGTACGCGATGCTCATATCACTGCTCTCAGGTCAGCCGACCACAAAGGGTCTGATCGATCCGGATGAGGTGCCGCGCCGCGCCGGTGGATTCGCCGACGCGTTTCCTCCGGCGCATCCATGAGAAGCGCATTCCGATTCCGTGCGGCTTCCGTGCGGCTTGCGTTTCCCGTCACCATTCCACGGGCGTTTCGAAATCGGATTGCATGGCGCTGGTCGGCGACGCCCGGACGCCGGGTGGGCACCCGTACGCGCAGCTCACCGTCGCCCGCCCGGGCCGCAACCCCTGCCGTCACCCGTGCGGCAACCCGGAATGGACGGAGGCTCTAGCGCCCCCTGTGAGAGTCTCCCGGATCCTGCCTCACGGGGCCCAGCCGCAGCCTTTCGGAGGAGCCGAACCGTGCCTGACATCGACACCGACTTCTGCATTGTCGGCAGCGGGCCGGCCGGAATGACCCTCGCATTGCTTCTGCTGCGTTCCGGTGCCCGCGTCGCCGTGGTCGAGCGTTCTCCGTCGCTGCGGCGGGAATACCGGGGAGAGGTCATCCAGCCGGGCGGTCTCGCGGTGCTCGACCAGCTCGGCGTGCTCTCCGGCGCCCGGGAGAGAGGCGCCTGGGAGCATTCCCGCTTCCAACTCGTGGAAGGCGACCGCCCGCTGCTGGATGTGGACTACCGGGCCCTGCCGGCGCCGTACAACTGCCTCCTGAGCCTCCCGCAGCAGCACCTGCTGGCCGAGATGCTGGAAGCCTGCCGCCGGTACGAGGGCTTCACCGATCTGTCGGGCCACCGGGTCGAGGGGCTGCTTCGTTCGGCGGCCGGCGTCCGCGGCGCGGAGGTCGGCGGAGCCGGCGGGCGCGGGGAGATCCGGGCGCACTGCGTGATCGGCGCCGACGGCCGGCACTCCAAGGTGCGCCGGCTGGCCGGGATCCGGAACCGCAGATTCGACCTCTTCGACCTCGATGTGCTGTGGTTCAAGATCCCGAGCGGGCCCGAACCGCCGTCCAGCGTGCGGATCTACCGCGGCCGGGGCAACCCCGTGCTCGCCTACGGCTCATATCCGGACGGCGTCCAGCTCGGCTGGACACTGCCGCACCGCGGCTACCGCGCCGCGGCGGAGCAGGGCATCGACCACGTCAAGCGGCAGATCCGCACGACGGTGCCCGGCTACGCGGACGCCATCGACGCACACCTCGCCAGCCTCAGCGACCTCACGCTCCTGGATGTCTTCGCCGCCGGAGCCGAGCGCTGGAGCGTGCCGGGGCTGGTGCTCCTCGGCGACAGCGCCCACACGCTCAGTCCGCTCGGCTCCCAGGGCATCAACCTCGCCCTCCAGGACGCCGCCCTGCTGCACCCGGTGCTGATGCGCGCGCTGCGCGCGCCGGACCAGGCCGTCTCGCTCCTGAGGGAGTACGAGCGGGCCCGCCGGCGGGACATCGTCGCGGTCATGAGGATCCAGCGCATCCAGAGCAGAAGCATGCTCTCGGTCGGAGGGATCGGCGCGCGGGTCTTCCCCCGGATCGCCAGGATCCTCGGACGCACCCCCCTCCAGCACAGGATGACCCGCCGGATCGCGTTCGGGAACCGGCCGGTCCGCGTCGCCTCCGAACTGTTCGTCGCCGACCAGAGGAAATGAGGTCCGCACCGTGCGAATCGTCGATCTCTCGACCCCGGTGGACGCCGCCGGCTGGGAGCCGCACCCCGTCGAGCACCGGGTGATCTCCCACGCCGAGGGCGCCCGGCACATGAGTGAGGAGATGCGTGAGAAGTTCGGCCTCGACTTCGACCCCGCGCACCTCCCGGGCGGCGAGTTCCTGTCCATCGACATCCTCGAACTCAGCACGCACAGCGGAACTCACGTCGACGCCCCCGCGCACTACGGCTCCGTCGGCAGCTACGGAACGCCCCGGACGATCGACCAGATGCCCCTGGACTGGTTCTACCGGCCCGGCGTGCTCCTCGACCTCACCGGCGTCGCCGGCAGTACCGCCGACGCCGCGCACTTGGAGGGCGAGTTCTCCCGCATCGGCCGCACCCCGGCCCCGCTCGACATCGTCCTGCTGCGCACCGGAGCTTCCCGCTGGGCGGGCGACCGGCGCTATTTCACTGACTTCGTGGGGCTCGACGCCTCGGCCACCGCCCTGCTCCTCGACCTGGGCGTGCGGGTCATCGGAACCGACGCCTTCAGCCTCGACGCGCCCTTCACCGACATCATCGAGCGCTTCCACACGACCGGGGACCACGGCGTGCTGTGGCCCGCCCACTTCGCCGGCCGTGACCGCGAGTACTGCCAGATCGAGCGGCTGGCCAATCTCTCGGCCCTGCCCGGGTCCGTCGGGTTCACGGTTTGCTGCCCTCCCGTGAAGATCGCCGGGGCGGGCGCGGGCTGGTGCCGGGCCCTCGCGCTCGTACCCGAGGACCACGAAGGCCACGAGGGCAGCTCCGCGCACGGAGAGGGGGCCGGCCATGCCGAGTCCGTCCGCTGACCCCGACGCCTTCCCCACTCTCTACAGCGGGATCCAGGACTTCTACGCCCGCCAGATGCGCTGCCTCGACAACGGGGCGGCCGAGGAGTGGTCCCTCACCTTCACCGAGGACGCCCGGATGGCGCTGCCCGGCCTGCCGCAGCCGCTGCGCGGCAGGGACGCCCTTGCCTCCGCGGTGCGCCGCGCCGCGCGCGACCTGGCCGAACGGGGCGAGGTCCACCGGCACTGGCACGGAATGCTCAGCGTGGACCGGCTGCCGGACCCGGCGGCCGTGCGGGCCAGTTGCTACGCGCTGGTGATCGCGACGCCCCGGAACAGCGAGCCGCGGCTGCACCGGAGCTGCGTCTGCGAGGACACGCTGGTGCGCGCCGACGGGCGCTGGCTGGTGCGCGAACGGGCGGTCACCCGTGACGACCTCCCCTGAACCAGCGCGAGGGGACGCCGCCGTCCCCTCGCCCTCCCCGCACTCGGCCTCCCCACCTCACCGCCAAGGGAAAGGACCCCCGTGCGAGTTCTGTTCATCACCTCAGGCTGGCCCACCCACTTCTACATGATGGCCCCGCTGGCCTGGGCGTTCCGTGCCGCGGGGCACGAACTGCTGGTGGGCTGCACGCCGTCCGGTGTCCCCGCCGTCTGCGGCGCCGGCCTGCCCGCTGTGGCCCTCGGCCCCGACATCGACTACATGGAGATCCGCCGCAGGATCCAGCCGCACGAGGACGCCGGGCACGCCGCCCCGGAATCCGCGGAGCAGGCCGCTGAACTGATGGCGCGACAGGGCGCCGAAGACATGATCGCCGCGTGGCAGGAGGTCGCCTTCGCCGGGACCGAGGACATCGTCGGCTTCGCCCGGTCCTGGCGCCCCGAACTGATCGTCACCGACCCGGTCCCGGCCGGGGGCCTGGTCGCCGCGCACGTCCTGGGCGTACCGGCCGTACGGCAGCTACTGTCCACCGACGTCCTGGGCTCCACCGAGAGCGAGGTCATGCTCGGCGCGCTGCCCGGGTTCGCCGAGCACTTCGCGCGCTTCGGCGCGCGCTTCGAAGGAGACCCGGCGCACCGCACCGTCGATCCGATGCCCCCGAGCATGCAGCTCCCGCCGGGCCCGGACCGGCTCCAGATGCGCTTCGTCCCCTACAACGGCCCCGGTGCGGCGCCCGGGTGGCTGCTGGACCCGCCGGAACGCCCACGCGTCTGCGTCACCTGGGGGTCGGCGGGCAAGGACGAGTTCCTGGCGCCCCAGGTGGCCGATGCCCTCAAGGACCTCGACGTGGAGGTCGTCGCGGCCGTCGCGCCGGGCCAGCGCGAGGCGATGCGGGGCGTCGGGCCGCACGTCAAGGTGGTCGAGTCCCTGCCGCTCGATCTCCTGCTCCCCACCTGCGACCTGATCGTCCATCAGGGCGGCTCCTCCACGATCCTGACCGCCGCGTGGCACGGGATCCCCCAGATGTCCGTCCCGACCATGGCCGCCGAGGTCGACGACGCGCGGGCCCACGAGGCGACCGGGGCGGGCCGCTGCATTCCCCAGGACGAGGCGGCGGCCGATGCCGTCCGCGACGGCTGCGCCGCCCTGCTGGCACAGCCGCGCTACCGGGAGGCAGCCGAGCGGCTGCTCCGGGAGATCCAGGAGCAGCCCACCCCCGCCCAGGTCGTACGTTCCCTCACGGGGCTCGCCGCTTAGGACTTGTCCGGTCGATCATGCGCGAAGCCAGATGACGAGGGCTGCGGCGGTCGCGGTGCCGAGGAAGACGTAGCCGCGCTTGTCATAGCGGGTGGCCACGGCTCTGGCGTGTTTGAGCCTGTTGATGGCCCGTTCGACGGTGTTGCGTTTCTTGTACCGCTCTTCGTCGAAGCCCGGTGGCCGCCCGCCGCGTGAGCCCTTGCGCCGGCGGGCAGCCTGGCTGTCGGTCTTCTCCGGGATGGTGTGCCGGATACCACGTTGTCGCAGGTAGTCGCGGCAGGGACCGTTGCTGTAGGCCTTGTCCGCCGCGACGCTGTCAGGCTTCCTGCGCGGCCTGCCCGGCCCGGTCCGCGGGACACGGATCTTCTCCAGCACCGGCTTGAACTGGGTGCAGTCCGCCCGCCGTCCCGGGGTGACGATCAGGGACAGCGGGCGGCAGCGGCCGTCCGCCCTCAGGTGGAGCTTGGTGATGAACCCGCCGCGCGAGCGGCCCAGGCCCTCACCTCCTGCACCACCTCCACCAGGCGGGCGAGGAGGCTCTGCCACGGCCTCTCGTCCTGGTGTTCTGCCGCTGCATCCCCCTTTGAGGCGGGCGCCGGCGGTGGTTCGGTGCGGGCGCCGGCCGCGTGCTGATGAGCCCGCACGATGGTGGAGTCGACCGAGACGTCCCAGTCGATCTCACCCGCCGCGTCAGCTGCGGCCTGAACCTGCTGGAGCAGCCGCTCCCAGGTGCCGTCGGCCGACCACAGGCGGTGGCGTTCGTAGACCGTCTTCCACGGGCCGAATCGTTCAGGCAGGTCACGCCACTGAACGCCGGTCCGTACCCGGTGCAAAATCCCGTCGATCACCTGCCGGTGGTCTCGCCACCTGCCACAACGCCTGTTGCTGACCGGCAGGAACGGCCGCAGCCGCTCCCACTCGGCATCTGTCAGATCGCCCCGCCCCATGCCCACATCAACGACACGACAACGGAGTAGTCACATGATCGGCCGGACAAGTCCTAGGAGCTGACCGGCACTTGCTGGGCAGGGGGAGCCCCTGTCCGTGCTCCCCCAAGCCCTCCGAGCAAGGGGTACCCCCACGCGGCGGAGCCGCATGAAGGAACACGGCCCCGCGCCCTATCGGGGCGCGGGGCCGAGGGCCATGGCCGCGTTGAAGCCGCCGTGCCCCCTGGAGAGCACCAGGGCGCGGCGCAGGGGCGCCTCCCGGGGCTCGTCGAGCACGAGGTCGAGGGCGAGGCCCGGGGCGGGGCGGGTGACGTTCGTCGTGGGCGGGATCACCTGGTCCCGGAGGGCCAGCAGGGCGGTGGCGACGTCCAGCGCGGCGCCCCCGGAACTGAGCCGCCCCGTCATCGTCTTGGGCGCCGTCACGGGCACGCTGTACGCGCCGAAGACCTCGGCAATCGCTGCGGCCTCCGCCCGGTCGAGCTCCGCGGTTCCGGCGGCGTCGGCGAAGACCACGTCCACGTCGCCGGGCAGGAGCCCCGCGTCATCCAGCGCGCACCGGGCGGCCCGGCCCAACTGCGGCTCGCCGTGCGGCGGGTCAAACGTGGCAGCGTAGCCCATGATCCGGCCGTAGGGGCGGCTCCGGGGGGCGCAGTCCCCGTCCTCCAGGACGAGGATCGCGCCGCCCTCGCCGGGTACGTGCCCGCGGGCCGAAGCGTCGAACGGCAGGTACGCGCCGCGGGGGTCACGGGCGGAGCTGACGCGGCCGGAGGCGAGCTGAGCCACCCAGCCCCACGGGCACAGCGCCGAGTCCACCCCGCCGGTGACCATCAGGCGGGCGCCCTTGCGCAGGTGCCGGCGGGCCGAGGCGATCGCGTCGATCCCGCCGGCCTGCTCGGTGACGACGCCGCCGCTGGGCCCCCGCAGGCCGTGGCGGATGGAGATCTGACCGGTGTTCACCGCGTAGAACCAGGCGAAGGACTGGTAGGCGCTGACGTGCCGGCTGCCCTTGCTCCACAGCTTCTGCAGCTCGCGCTGGCCGAACTCGAAGCCACCCGACGCGCTGGCGGTGACGACGCCGCTGTCGTCCCCGGCCGCCTCCTCGGGCCCGAGCCCGGCGTCGGCCAGCGCCTGCTCGGCCGCGACCAGCGCGAGCCGCGTCATCCGGTCGGTCTGGGCCAGCAGCCGCCCCGGCAGATGAACGGCAGCGTCGAACCCGGAGACCTCGCCAGCGAGCGTCGCCGGGTAGCCGGCGGCGTCGAACAGGGAGACGTCGTCGATGCCGCCGCGGCCGCGCAGCGTCGCCGACCAGTACGCCTCAAGTCCGAGCCCGTTGGGCGCGACGATGCCCATGCCCGTCACCAGCGGGGCGAGCGCCCACCGGTCGTCCGCGACGGGCGTGGCGGGAGAGTGCCGGGGAGTCCGGGATGTCATGAGTCGCGCACCGCGACGACGACCGCGTCACGGGTCACGGTCTCGACGCGCCGGACGCGGTGCACGCGGAATCCGCAGGCCCGTAGCCAGTCCTCGCAGTCGGACACCGTGTACTCCGAACCACCGTCGCGGATGAGCCGGCACCGCAGGCTCTGCACCAGGGCGTCGGGATCGGCGCGGTCCTCGTCGAGCAGCGCGTCGACGATCACCACTGTGCCGCCCGGGAGCACCGCTTCGCACGCCCGCGTCACCAGCCGCCGCCGGTCGGCCACCGGCCAGTCGTGCAGTACGTGGACGAGTAGCGCCACGTCCGCGGGCACCGGCGGGTCGTGGTGGAAGTCCCCGGCCTGGAAGGTCACCGCGCCGGTGGTGCCGTGGGCCGCCATGTGCTCGGTGAACAGCGGCTCGACCGCGGGCAGGTCGAGGACCGTGCCGCGCAGGTGCGGGTGGGCGCACACCAGATGGGCCGCCGTATTGCCGCGCGCACCCCCCACGTCCACGAACGAGGTGTAGCGGTCCCACTCGATGTGGCGGGCGAGTTCGTGGTTGACGAAGAAGTTGAACGCATCCATGTGGGCCATGAAGCGACGCAGGTGCTTGGGATCGCCGTAGGTCCGGGCGAACGCGTCCGGGCCCGCCACGGCGCCGGACTTCGCCGCACCGTCGTGGAGCGCGTCGGTCAGACGGCCCCACGCGTCGTAGTGGATGCGGCCGTGGCTCGTGACGCTGCCGCCGAGGTACACCTCCCCCCCGGGGAGCAGCAGCGTTGTGGCGGCGGTGTTGCGGTACGTCCCGTCGGCCCGTTCGAGGAAGCCGAGGGCCGCGAGGACGTCGAGGAAGTCGTGGGCCAGGTCCGGGTGCAGGCCCAGCGACTCGATGATCTGGCCGGCGGTCGCGGGGCCGTCCGCCAGCAGCGGGAACACCCCCACCTCCACCGCGCTGTGCAGGACCTTGGACCGGCAGTAGGCGGTGTTCACCTCGTTGATCCAACGCGCTGCCGGAAGCGGACTGTTCGCGTCCATCCCTCTCCCTCCCTGGGGTGCTGCCCGTTCGGTGCTGCCCGGTTGATTTCCGTACGGCGGTCAGGCCGCCAGCCGTTCCAGGGTCCGTACCGTCTCGGCGGGCGACGGCTGCGTGGCGATCTCACGGCGCAGGCGGTCCGCCGCCTCCCGGAACTGCGGGTCGTGGAGCAGCGCGTCCACACTGGCGTGCACGGAGTGGCGGTCGGCCTCGTCGGTGCCGAACAGCCACAGGCCCGCGCCCGTGGACGCGTGCGAGCGCGCGTCGGCCACCTGCTCCGGCAGGTAGGGGACGGCGAGCTGACGGACTCCGTAGTAGGCGGCCGTCAGCATCGTGGACGAGCCGCCCTGGTGGATGACCAGGTCGCAGCTCGGCATCAGGAAGTGCAGGGGCATCGATTCGAGCACCCGGACGTTCGCGCCCACCTGGCCGAGGCCGAGCATCTCCCGCTGACCGCTGCCCACCGTGACCACGATCTCGGCGTCGAATCCGGCGAGCACCTCCAGGATGTCGGAGACCAGGAAGTGCCGGCGGCCCGCCGACCACACCGTGGAGGTCCCCCAGGTCACGCACACCCGCGGCCGGGAGGGCGGCTCCAGCAGCCAGTCGGGGGCGGATCCCGGCCCGTTGTAGGGCACCCAGCGCATCGCGTGCCGCCGCGGGCCGGCCGGCGGCTGCATGCTCGGCGGGGACGGATCGACCGTCGCGGCGGCGGGGTCGCCGCTCAGCTCCATCCCGTACACCGCGCAGTGCTCGGCGAAGCCCGGGATCTCCTCCAGGAAGAGGTCCTCGGCCTCGACCGAGCCGATGACGTCGGTGGCCAGCAGGTGCCGCACCACGGGCACCCCGGTCACGTGCCCGGCCACCAGCGCGCTCAGGGACATGTCGTCCGTGACGATCAGCTCCGGCTGCCACGCGCGGGCGAATGCCACCAGGTCGGCGGTGGGCGTGAACGCCGTCTCCTGCCATCCCGACAGCACGTCCCCGATGCCGGACAGCCGGCGCGCCTCTTCCAGCCACGGTCCGGCGTCGTGCTCGTCCTCGGTGTAGCCCACCTCCTCCCACTGCGCCTCGTAGGGCAGCACCCGGCGGCGGATCTCGATGAAGTCGACGTCCCGGCCGACCTCGACGAACGGCAATCCGGCGGCGAGAACGGCGGACCGGCCCATGGGCGGGCCCGCGACACGGATCTCGTGGCCCGCGGTCCTGAACGCCTGGGCCAGCGACGCGACCATGTAGAGATGGGTGGGCCAGCCAGAGGTGTTGAAGAGCACCCGCATACGTTCTTCCCTCCTGATCATGAATCCCCGGTGTCCGGCAGACGCTGTCAGGGGCGTTTAGCAGCCCGCTCGAAAAGGAGGTGCGCCGCTGGTACGGCTCCGGGGTCAGCGGTCAGCCATTCGTTTACGAGGCGGCGATGGCACCGTCGGCGCGGTTGTGGGGCCAACCAACACACGAGAGGTATGGACGCCATGCTGTTCGGACAGGACCACGCCGACATCTATGACCTGGTCTATCAAGGACGCGGCAAGGACTACGCACAAGAGGCCGACGATCTGGCACGCCTGATCAAGGAACGCCGGCCGGACGCGGCGTCCCTGCTGGACGTCGCCTGCGGCACGGGAGAGCATCTCGCCTCGCTGCGCAAGTGGTTCGAGCGCGTCGAGGGAGTGGAGCTGGCCGAGGCCATGGTCACGGCCGCGCAGGCGAAGCTGAAGGACGTCACCGTCACCCAGGCCGACATGCGCGACTTCCAGCTGGGGCGCACCTTCGACGTGGTCACCTGCCTCTACAGCTCCATCGCCTATCTCGACGAGGCCGGCCTGTCGCGGGCGGTCGCCGCGATGACGGCGCACCTGGCCCCCGGCGGTCTGCTGGTCATCGAGCCATGGTGGCGCCCTGAGAAGGCGATCGACAACCGGGGGACCAGCGACATCCTGAACGGTGAGAACGTCACGGTGGCCCGCGTGTCGCACGGGGTGATCCGGGACGGCGCGCACCATCTGCAGTGCCAGTTCCTGGTGGCCGACGCCGACGGCATCCGGCACTTCACCGACACGCAGGTGCTGTCGCTGTTCTCGGTCGAGACCTACCTCGCGGCCATGCGGGACACGGGCCTCACCGCCGAGTTCATGGAGGGCGGTCCCTCGGGACGCGGCCTGTACGTGGGCGCCAAGAACTGACTCACCGCACCGGCAACGGAGAACGGCCCTCGCCCCACCGGCCGGTGGGGCGAGGGCCGTTCTCCGTTGCCAGTGCGGCTGTCCGTCAGCGCCGCGCGAGGTCCTCCAGGACGCCGACCGTCTCGACGGGGGTCGGCTGCGCGTGGATCTCCTCCTGGAGGCGCGCGGCTCCCTCGGCGTAGGACGGCTGGTTGAGCAGCGCGTCGAGCGCCTCGCGCAGCCGCTCCTCGTCCGCTTCCTCGGCGGGCAGCGCGATGCCCGCGCCGGTGCCGGCGTGCGCAGCCGCGTCATTCTGCTGCTCGGGCAGGTACGGGAGGGAGAGCTGCCGCACCCCGTAGTAGCCGCCGGTGAGCATGGACGAGGAGCCGCCCTGGTGGATCAGCACCTCGGTGGTCGGCATCAGCAGATGGATGGGGAACGATTCGAGCACCCGTACGTCGGGGGGAAGGTCGCCCAGCAGTTCACGCTGGCCGGGGCCGACGGTGACGACCACGTCGAGGTCGAACTCCGACAGCACCGCGACGACGCGCGGCACCAGGAAGTTCTCCTGCCCCGCCGACCATACCGAGGAGGTCCCCCAGGTCACGCACACCCGCGGTCTCGGCGGTGGGTCGAGGAGCCAGGGCAGCATGACGCCTTGCCCGTTGTAGGGGACCCAGCGCAGCTGCGTACGGCTGGGGCTCGGGGGCGGCTGGATGCTCGGCGGACACGGGTCGAGCGTCAGGTGCGCCGGGTCGCCCTCCAGGAGCACGCCGTGTTCGGCGAAGCGCTCGGCGAACCCCGGCAACGTGCTCAGGAGCGTCTCGCCTTCGAGCGAGCCGAGGATGTCGGTGGCGAGCAGATGGCGGACGGCCGGCACACCGACGACGTGCGCGGCCACGATTGCGCCCACCGACATGGTGTCGGCGACGACGAGATCGGGACTCCAGGAGCGGGCGAGGTCCACCAGGTCGGAGGTGGCTCCGAAGGTCGCCTCTTGCCAGGCCGAGAGGATCTCCCCGAACCCCTCGTCCTCCATGAGCTCCCGCAGTTCCTCGTCGCTCTCCGGCATCTCGTCGTCGGACAGCTCGTGGGGCAGGGCGCGCTGCCGGATTCCGATGAAGTCGATGTCGTCGCCGACGGTGACTGCGGGCAGGCCGGCCGCCAGCACGGCCGGCGTGCCGGAGGGCGTGGTCGCGATGCGCACGTCGTGCCCGGCCGCCCGGAGCGCCCAGGCCAGTGGGGTCATCAGATAGAAGTGGGTGGGCCACCCGGAGGTGGCGATCAGGACACGCATCTGTCAGCTCCGTTCAGCGGTGCGGCGGTTCAGCCGATGGACGCGCCGACCGGGACCTCGGTCCCGTCGGCGAGGGTCTCCAGGACCGGGACGACGGCGGCGGGACCCGGCTGCCGCGCCATCTCCTCGCGCAGCCGCTCGGCCGCCTTCCGGTACGCGGGTTCGGTTAGCAGTTTCTCGACGTCCGCGCGGATGACCTCGGTGGCCGCGTCGTTCCCGGCCAGTTCGTCGTGGCGCAGATGCCGGCCGGCCCCGACGCCCACGAGCCGCTCGCCCGCGAGGGTCGGCTCCGGCCTGCGGGTGATCGTGAGCTGCGGTACGCCCGCCCGTGCGCTGGTCAGCAGGGTTCCCGAGCCCGCGTGGTGGACCACGGCGTGGCAGGTGGGGGCGATCAGGTGCAGCGGCACCGACGTCAGCACCCGTGCGCCGGGCGGCAGTTCGCCGAGCGCCGCACGCTGGTCCTCGGTGGTGGCGATCACCAGTTCCGCGTCCAGGCCGGCGACGGCGTCCACGGCCGCCCGGAACATCCGCAGGCCGTCCTGCCCGAGCAGCCGCATCGTGGTCTCTCCCCAGGTGACGCACACCCTCGGCCGCTCCGAGGGCCGCGGCGCCCAGTCGGGCGCCTGCCCGGTGCCGTTGTAGGGCACGTACCCGACCACGGCGCGGGGGCAGGAGGTGGGGAGCTGCAGGCTGGGCGGGCACATGTCGATCCACAGGCCGGGCGCGGTGCGCACCGGCGTCTCGTACCGTTCGAAGAGCCGGGCGTACGCGGGCAGCGGCTCGGTGCCCAGCCCGCGCATCTCGATCTGGTGCAGCCCCGGACCGCCCCAGTGGTGGCTGACCGACGGCACCTCCATGACCTCGGCTGCGACCGGTCCGGCGAGGGTGACCGTGTTGTGGACGACGAGGTCGGGGCGCCAGCGCCGGGCCAGCGACACCAGCCCGCCCACCATGGCCTCCGCCATGGCCACCTGGAGCTCAGCCAGTCCGGCCAGCACGTCACGCTGGCCGTCGGTCAGCCGTTCGGGGTGGGCCGGGTAGTCGGCCGGCCAGCGTTCGTGGTCGTGCCAGGCCGCCAGCCGGCGGCTTCGGGCGATCTCCGGGAGGTCGATGTCCCGGCCGACCGCCGCCGCCGGCACGCCCGAGCCGGTGATGGTGCCGATCAGGGAGGGCGTGCTGGCGACGATCACCTCGTGACCCGCGGCGCGGCACGCCCAGATCGTCGGGACCATCGTCCAGTAGTGCGACTTCCAGGGAAAGGTGGTGAACAGGATCCGCAACTCCGCACCTCTCTCTTCCTTGTGGCCGTGTCGTATTGCCGTGCTGTGCCGTGGTTCCGGACGGGGTGGAGCCTCACAGCGGCCGATGGCATCTCGTTCGACGCCGGGTCCAGGACCGGGCCGCCGGGCCGTCAGACCGTGAGTTCGGCGACGAGACGGCGGTAGGTGTCGAAGGCCGGGCGCGGGGTGTAGTCGTCGCGCATGATCCCGAACCGGTGGAACTTGTCGTCGCTGGAGCTGTCGGCGTCGCGCAGCGCGTAGAGGCAGTAGCCGTCGATGGTGAGGGCGTCGCGCTGCCCATACACGGTGCGGACCACCGTCTCGATGACCTCGGCCTGGCGCTCCTCCGGACGGCCGGGGCCGGTCGCCCAGCCGTTCTCGGCGATGCGGAGGGGCACGGCCGGGTCGATGCCGGCCAGCGCGGTCAGGCTCGTCCCGCGGAAGAAGGTGAGCAGCCCCTCCACCCGCTCCGTCAGCTCGGCCATCGGTACCGGCATGAACACGTCCGGGAAGCAGTCGAATCCGACGTAGTCGAGGGCGCCGTGGAACCGCTCGTCGGCCAGCGCGCCCAGGCCCTTCCAGAAGGCGTCGTCGGGGTCGAGCGAGACGGCGGCGTTGAAGCCCACCTGCAACCCGGAGTGGCCCGCCTTCAGCGCCTCGTCCTTGGCGGCGATCACCCCTTCGACGAGGGCCTGGAGCACGTTCGGCATGCTGCCGTCGAGAATGGGATTGTCGACGTTCGGCTCCTCGCAGATCTGCAACGAGGAGATGTGCGCGCCGCTTTCTCGGACGGTCGCGCGGATGAACTCCAGCCAGGCGTCGAGGCGCCCGGACTCCTCCTGGTAGGCGAGCACCAGATCGAGGGAGCGCCCCTCCGTGGCGTAGCGCTCCGGTGCGACCAGGCTCACCCAGAGGTTGTCGGCGGTGGTCGGCTTGCCCATCGTCCGGTACGACAGGGTGGTGCCCGTCTCGGCGAACGAACGGTAGGCGCGGACCCGGAACGGCCGGTCGCCGCCCTGCAGATCACGGAGGGCCTGGGCGATTCGCTCCGGTTCGTCAGGGGTCGCCATCGGGGTGCCGTCCGCCTCCGCACCGGTGTCTCCGCTGGGGTATATGCCGAATGTGAAGCTCAAGGTTTCTCCTTCGGTCTGCGAGTGCCCGCGGGGCACCTCGCGGTGACGGGAGTGCCCCGGCCGCGGGGTGCGGCCAGGAGCACGGTGAGGTCTCGGTTTCGAACCGCCGTCCTGCCCTGGTAGAAGCCGGCGGCCGGGCGGATGGACAGTGCATGGCGGAAGATGTTCTGCGGATCCCAGGCGGCCTTGACGCGTTGCAGCCGCGGGTAGTTGTCGCCGTAGTACAGCCTGCTCCAGTGCACCTTCGAGGTGTTGAGGCGCGGGTCGGCGACGTCGGCGTCGGGGTAGTTGATGTAGCAGCCCGAGTTCGCCGGTCCCGGCACCGGGACGCCGCCGGTGTGGGCGTACATGTCGCGGTAGAACCGCCGGATCCACCGGAGCTGCGCGGCGTCGTCCGCCGGATCGTCCCAGGCGGTGGCGTAGAGAAGCTGCATCGTCGCGTCGCGATGCACCACCGCCGTCGCGTCGTGCGGGACCGCGCGCGCCCTGCCGCCGTAGGTGTGCATCGCCAGCAGCCCGTAGGGGACGGCCTCCCCGGCGCGAGACAAGTACTCGTACGCGATGTGTGCCTGACGCTCGGTCAGCCGAGTGCGGGCCGTGGCCGACTTCGCCTTGATCCGCCGGTCGAGCGGGTCGGGACCGTCGTTGTCGAGGGCGGCCACGAGCCAGGGGACCCGTTCGCAGCGCAGCTCGAACCGGGATCCGACCCGGTCGCCGACGGCCGCGATGTGCCGGTGCATCAGCTCCTCGCCGCCCTCCTCGACGGCGACCTGCCCGGCCAGTTCGACCGCCGGGCGCGCGGCCGACCGCAGGTTGAGCTCACTGAAGAGGGCCGCAGCCGGGTCGCCCGGCCGGCTGTGACGCTCGCACCAGGCGCCGTAGTTGAGGGTGAGCCGCGTGAACGCCGCCCGGTCCAGCTCGGACCACGGCCAGTCGGCGGAGAAGGTCAGCACCGTCCCGGGCGGCCGGGGCAGCGCCCGGGAGGGCTCCTCCCCGTCGGCGCCGGGGGAACGCAGCCAGTACCGGGTGACCACCCCCAGGTTCCCGCCGCCCGCCCCGGTGTGCGCCCACCACAGGTCGTGGTGCGGGTCGTCCGCGTCACGCGTGGCGACGACCGTTCGCACCGCTCCCCCGGCGTCCACGACCACGACCTCCACCGCGTGCACATGGTCGACAGCCAGCCCGTGCAGCCCGCTCAGCTTCCCGAAACCACCGCCCAGGATGTGGCCGCCCGCCCCCACCTCCGGATGCGCGCCGGCCGGTAACGTCACCCCCCAGCCGTCGAGCAGGCATTGGTAGACGTCGCCCAGCCGCGCACCGGGCTCCACGGCGAACGCCCGCCGTGCCGGGTCGAAACAGACCTCGGTCATCGCGGACATGTCGATGACGACGCCCACCTCTGGGTCGGCCACGAAGCCCTCGAAGCAGTGGCCGCCGCTGCGCACGGCGATCCGCCGCCCCGCGTTCACGGCACTGCGCAGCGCGTGTTCGACGTGAGCGGCGGAGTGGACCGCCCACACCTCGTCGGGCCGGCCCCGGAAGCGGGCGAACCCGCGGGCCGCCAGCCCCTCATAGCCGGCGTCCGACGGCCGTACGGCGTCCAGCCCGTTCCATTCCACCCGCCGATTCATGCGACCTCCTTTATTGCGCACGCCTTTCCGCCGCGCATACTACGCGGTCCCCTTTTGTGGGCAACATTCCATGAGAAGTGGCCGAATCACCCTTCCGGAATACTGGCTGCAGCCTCTCCCGGCCGCCCACGTTCCCTTACTTTCTGGGCCGTACGGAGGCGGGTTGCGCACATAAAGGAAAGCGGTAGCCTGCGGAACGTCCGGCACACCAGGCTCCGTGCCAAAACAAGAAAGAGGGCGAGTAATGAGTGCCCCCGAATTTACGATCGTGGCCGAAGGGCTGCGGAAAAACTTCAAGAAAACCGAGGCCCTGAAGGGTGTGGATCTCAAGGTCAGGGCGGGCACCGTGTGCGGGCTGCTCGGCCCCAACGGTGCCGGCAAGACCACGACGGTGCGGCTCCTGTGCACCCTGCTGCGCCCGGACGGCGGGCGCGCCGAGGTCGCCGGGCACGACATCGCCCGCGAGGCCCGTCAAGTGCGCACCCGAATCGGTCTGATCGGCCAGAACACGACCACCGACCACGTCCTGACGGGACGTCAGAATCTCATGCTCTTCGGGCGGCTCTACCACCTCGGCAAGCGCCAGGCACTCAGGCGGGCCGACGCGCTGCTGGAGCAGTTCGGGCTCGGCGAGGCCGCCGACCGCCAGGTCAAGCACTACTCCGGCGGGATGCGGCGACGGCTGGACATCGCCGCCAGCTTCATCGCCGCCCCCGATGTGCTGTTCCTCGACGAACCCACCACCGGCCAGGACCCCCGCCACCGCAGCGAGGTCTGGCGCTCGGTACGGAGCCTGGTCGACCAGGGCACCACCGTGCTGCTCACCACGCACTTCCTCGACGAGGCCGACCAACTGTGCGACGACATCGCGGTGGTCGACCAGGGGCAGGTCATCACGACCGGCTCACCGGAGCAGTTGAAGTCACGGATCGGCGGCGACCAGGTCGATCTGCTGCTCCGGCACGCGCACGCCCTGCCGCAGGCCGCCAAGATCCTGGCGAGGGTCGCCACCGGCGAACCGGAGACGGTCCCGGAGGCACGCCGCGTCAGCGCACCCGTCACCGACCGGCTCACGGCCCTCAGCGTGCTGGCCCGCGAACTGGAGGCGGCGGGCGTCGCGGTCGAGGACATCTCCCTGCGCAGGCCCACCCTGGACGAGGTATTCCTGCGGCTCACCGGCTCGCGGCCGAAGTCCGCGCAGGAAGCGGAAGGCGACGACGAGATCCTGGAAGAGGGTGTCCCGGCATGACCGTCACGGACGTACGTACCCCGCGCGACGCCCCGACCCGCATCGTGGCCGTCCCACGCACGCCCCTGAGCCGGCTGCGGTGGGCGGTCACCGACACCTGGGTGGTCGCCCAGCGCGACCTGGTCCACTGGGTGCGCAGCCCCGCCCAGGTCTTCTCCGGGCTGCTCTTCCCCGGGATGATGGTGCTGCTCTTCGGCTACGTCTTCGGCAGCGCCATGACGGTGGAGAACGGCGGCGACTACCGTGAGTTCCTGATGCCCGGCCTGTTCGCGCTCGTCATCATCATGGGCGTGGGAGAGACGGTGACCGCGGTCGCCGACGACGCCGGCGCGGGCGTGACCGACCGGTTCCGCTCGATCCCGATGTCCCGGGTCGGGGTGGTCGCCGGACGCTGCCTCGCCGACATGATGAACTCGGTGATGGGCCTGTGCGTGCTGGTGCTGTGCGGCCTCGTGGTCGGATGGCGGGCAGGCGGCTCGCTGCTGGAGAGCCTGGCGGCCGTGGCCCTGCTGCTGTTGCTGCGCATCTCCATCGTCTGGATCGGCATCTATCTCGGTCTGCTCGTCAAGACGCCCGAGGCAGCGGCCGCGGTGTGGACCCCGCTGTTCCCCATCGCGATGATCTCCAACGCCTTCGTCTCCCCCGAGCAGATGCCCGGCTGGCTCAGGGTGGTGGCCGAACTCAACCCGATGTCGGCGACGGTGACGGCGACGCGGGAGCTGTTCGACAACCCGGGCACCGGCGGGACGTCGTGGCTGTCGGAGAACGCCCTGCTGATGGCCGTGGTCTGGCCCGCGCTGGTCACCGCGATCTTCTTCCCGCTGGCGGTGCACCGCTACCGCAAGATGAGCCGCTGAACGCGCGACCGAACCCGCCCGCCCCTGGGCCGCCAGGGGCGGGTGTCCGCGTGCGTGTCCCGAGTTTCCACGGCGAACTTCCGCCGACCCGAGGGGGACACGGCACCACTCCGGCCCCAGCGGACTTCAAGCGACACGCGACTGAAATCCGCCCAGAGTCCTCTGCCATGAGGACAGCAGTCCGAGGGGAAGGGCGAGAGCCGGCCGTACGCCGAGACATCACACTCCCCCAATCACCACTCCTGCCGTCAGACCCCCGCCGCTTCGGTGTGACCAAGATAGCTGACGTTCGTCACCGCGCGATCTGTTAAACCCTGCAATCTCCCGTAATGTCCAAGCACCTGCGAACCATCGCCTCAGGAGAAGACATGTCGGTCAACAGTGATCTCAAAATCCGCATTCTGGGCCCCTTGGAAATGACGCTGAACGGCCAGGACATCACCCCGACCGCTCCGAAGCAGCGACAGCTCCTCGCGCTGCTGACCCTCCGCAGAAACAGCATCGTGCGCGCCGCCGAACTCATCGACGAACTGTGGGGCGAGAATCTCCCCAAGACCGCGATGACGACCATGCAGACCTATATATACAAACTCCGGGCCATGTTCATCGCCCACGGCGTGGGAGAGCCGCTGCACACCGCGCAGACGGGCTATATGCTCAGGATCCCGGACGACGCCGTGGATGTGCACTGCTTCGAGCGCCTGGCGAACGAGGGCCGGAATCTCCTGGACAACGGCGAACTCGACGCCGGTACCGAGGTGCTCACCGAGGCGCTCGGCGTATGGCGGGGTGCCGCGCTCGTCGATGTGGAGGCGGGAGAGCTGCTCTCCGCCTACATCACCCAGATGGAGGAGGCGCGCTTCCGTGCCCTGGAACTGTCGATCGACGCCGATCTCCACCTCGGCCGGCACCTGGAGCTGATCAGCGAGCTGAAGTCGCTGGTCGCGCTGCACCCGCTGCACGAGCGTTTCCACGCGGCCCTCATGACGGCCCTCCACCTCGCAGGACGGCGATACGAGGCGCTGGAGATCTTCCGGAAGCTGCGCGCGAACCTGCGCGCCGCACTCGGCGTCGAGCCGGGGGGAGAGGTGCAGCAGGTGCACCGGACCCTGCTCGACCCGGACCAGTCGCCGCCGGTCCCGCAGGGCGGCCCCGCCCACCGCTGGCTCCCGGCGGCCGCCCTACCGCCCGCGCAGCTCCCCTTCGTCCCCGAACTCGTCGGCCGCCGCGCCGAACTGCGCGAGATCGTCGCCCATCTCGGCCCCGAGGCAGAGCGCGTCCCCGGCGCCGCCCCGCCGGTGGTCGTCATCAGCGGGATGTCCGGCGTCGGCAAGACCGGGCTAGCCGTCGCCGCCGCGCACGGCCTGCACCGGCACTTCCCCGACGGGCAGCTCTACGCCGAGTTCCCCACGGCCGCCCCGGCGCCCCGGGTGGCCGCCCACGTCCTGGCCGGATTCATCCGCGCGCTGGGCGGCGAGTCCGTGCACCTCCCCGACGATCCGGGCGAGCAGGCGAACCTCTTCCGGTCGCTGGCGGCCGGGCGCAGGCTGCTCATCGTGATCGACGGCGCGACGTCCGCCGCCGACCTCCGCCCGCTCATCCCCGCCGACTCGAACCACGCGGTCATCGTCACCAGCCGCTTCCGCCTGCACGGCTTCGAGTACGGCCACACCATCGAGCTGCGGCCCCTGGAGCCGGCCGAGGCGCTGGAGCTCCTCGCGGGCATCGTGGGCAAGCGGCGGGTGGAGGCGGAGCGGGCGTCGGCCGTACGGCTGGTCGAGCTGGTCGACGCGCTCCCCCTCGCCCTGTGCGGGCTCGGCAGCAGGCTCGCCGCACAGCCCGAACTCTCCCTCGGCGAGCTGGTCCGGCTCATGAAGTCCCCGGTCGGCCGACTCGACGGCCTGCGATCCGGCGACTTCGACCCACTGGAGCGCCTCAACGCCTTCTACCTGAGCCTCGACGCGCGGGAGCAGAGCGCCATGAGGGTGCTCTGCACGCTGCCGACCTCGCGGTTCACCGCCAGGTCGGCAGCACGGGCGCTGCGCTGGGGCGCCATCGACGCCGAACTCACTCTTGAACGGATGGTGGACTGCCATCTGCTGACACTCAGCCGCGACGACACCGGGCAGGTCTTCTACAGCTTCCCGGAACTGACCCACGCCTACGCCAGAGGACTGACCGCCTCCGCCTGAGCCCTGTCCCCGCTCTGCTCCTACTCCCGCCCCGGCCCGGCGCCCGCGCCCCACACCGAGGTCCCGTGCTCGCGGTACCACCGCACCACATCGGCCAGCCCCTCGTCGAACGGGACCCGGGGGGCGAAGCCGAGTTCCTCGCGGGTCCTGCTCCAGTCCAGCGCGTAGCGCCTGTCGTGCCCCTTCCTGTCGGTAACGGCCCGCACCTGGTCGGGCCGCGCTCCGCACAGCGCCACCAGGCGGTCGGTGAGCTCCCGGTTGCTGAGTTCGGTGCCGCCGCCGATGTTGTATATCTCTCCGGGCAGACCGGCTTCGAGCACCCGCTGCACGGCGCGGCAGTGGTCGTCCACGTGCAGCCACTCGCGGCGGTGCAGGCCGTCGCCGTACAGCGGAACGCTCTCCCCGCGCAGCAGGCGCAGCACGAACCGGGGGATGATCTTCTCGGGATACTGGCCCGGGCCGAAGTTGTTCGAGCAGCGGGTGACGACCACGGGCAGGCCGTGCGAGCGATGGTAGGCGCGGGCGAGCAGGTCGGAGCCCGCCTTGGAGGCGGCGTAGGGGGAGTTGGGCCGGAGCCCGTCCGCCTCGTGGAAGTCGCCATTCTCGATCGAGCCGTAGACCTCGTCGGTCGACACGTGCACGATCCGTTCGACCCGGTGTCGCAGGCAGGCGTCGAGGACCCGCTGGGTGCCGAGCACATTGGTCGTCACGAAGTCGCCGCAGTCGTCCAGCGAGCGGTCGACGTGGGATTCGGCCGCGAAGTGCACGGCCATTGACTGCCCGGCGACCAGATCGTCCATCAGCTCCGCATCGCGGATGTCGCCTTTGACGAAGGTGAGGCGGGGATGGTCCATCGGCAGCAGCTCGGTGCTGCCGGCGTAGGTGAGCTTGTCCACGACGGTGACGTGGGAGCTCTCGAACCCCCGGTGCCGGCCGTTGAGGAGACCGCGCACATAGTGCGAGCCGATGAACCCCGCGCCCCCTGTGACCAGGATCCTCATGACCGGATCACCACCCGGCTGCGGTCGCCCACCACCAGATGATGGGACTCGTCCGCGCGGTCCACGACCGCGCCCCGCCCGATCACCGAGTCCCGGATGGCGGGCACCCCGCGCACCGAGGCGCCGTCGAGCAGGATCGCCCCCTCCACCCCCGCGTCCGTGAGGACGCAGTGGTCGCCGACCGAGGTGTGCGGGCCGATGACGCTGCCGCTCACCACCGCGGACCGCCCGATCAGCGCGGGGCCCCTGATGCGCGAGCCGGCGACCCGCGCACCCTCCTCGATCCGCACCGGCCCGAGGATCTCGCAATCCGCGTCGACCCGGCCGTGGATCCCGGGCACAAGCAGCCGGAGCATCTCGCGGTTGCAGTCCAGCAGGTCGCTGACGCGCCCGGTGTCCCGCCAGTAGTCCGCGCAGGTATGCGCCGTCACCGGATGGCCGTGGTCGATGAGCCAGCCGATCGCGTCGGTGATCTCGTATTCGCCGCGGCTGCCGAGGGCGTTGCGGCGTACGGCCTCGTGGACCGTAGGCGAGAACACGTAGACCCCGACGATCGCCAGGTCGCTGAACGGCTCGGGGCTTTTCTCCGCCACTGCGGTCACGCGGTCGGCGCCGTCCACCTGGGCGATGCCGTACTCGGCGGGGTTCCCGACCTTGCCGACCATCAGCGTCGCGGCCGGCCGTGCGCCGCGGAACGCGTCGACGACCCCCTGGATGCCGCCCAGGACGAGGTTGTCCCCCAGATACATCACGAAGTCGTCATCGCCGAGGAAGTCCTGGGCGATGGCCACGCAGTGTGCCAGACCCATCGGCACCTCCTGCGCGATGTAGGTGACGGAGAGGCCGAACCGTTCGCCCGACCCCACCGACTCCCTGATCTGTTCGGCCGTGCCGCCGACCACGATGCCGACATCGGTGATGCCCGCGTCCCGGACGGCTTCGAGGCCGTAGTGCAGCACCGGTTTGTTCGCGACCGGAATCAGTTGCTTGGCGGTCGAGTAGCTGAAGGGACGGAGTCTCGTCCCGAGACCGCCAGCCAGTACTAGAGCCTTCATGTTCCGCCTTTCCCCAAGGAGAGCGGACGCGCCCCCGGAGTCGCGGGCGTTCCGGCTGGCTCTGCGTGAGACGGACATGCTCGCCCACGCTCGTCACACCGGATTAGACGATCGCTCCACCCCGGTCCACCTGCGACGACGCCGGCACTTCACGCTGCTTCACGCCACTTCACACCGTGACGCGCACGGCCTTGTCCTCGACTTGGCGCACCAGCCGGGCCTGCCGCATGCTCGCGTCCGCCCGGGCCTCGGTGCCGGTGCCGGTGCCGGTGCGCGCCGCGTGGACGAAGTGGCGTACGAGGCCGCCGTACTGGTCGTCGGCGGGCAGCACGATCTCCTCGCGGTGGTCCTGGCGCTCGACCCGTCCGACGGGCAGGTGGTCCGGCGGCGGGGTGAACACCCGGTCAAGCCGGAGCCGGCCGATGCTGCCGGCGAACTCGCAACTGGTCCGGTAGGAATGATCCATCCCGAACTCCAGGTCGGCCGTCACCCCGCCCGGGGCGACCGCCAGGATCCGGCCGGAGTCGACGGCGCCCGTCCGAGCGCGGGAGCGCAGGACGGCGGCGATGATCTCCACGTCGGCGCCGAGGAAGTGCAGGGCCGCGCGGATCGGATAGACCCCGAGGTCCAGCAGGGCTCCCCCGCCCACCTCCGGCTGGTAGCGGATGTCGCCGTCGGGCCGGGGCGGGATCGTGAAGGCGCTCGCCATGCCCCGGACCTCGCCGATCACCCCGTCGTCCAGGAGAGCGCGTACAGCCGCGTGCTGCGCGTGATGCGGGAACGGGACGTTCTCCAGCAGCACGAGCCCGCGTTCCGCGGCCAGCCGCAACAGTCGTTCCGTACTGCCGGGATCGGCCGTCAGCGGCTTCTCCGCGAGCACGTGCTTGCCCGCCCGCAGCGCCTTCTCGGTCCACTCGGCGTGCAGCATCGGGGGAAGCGGGAGATAGACCGCGTCGATGTCCGGTGCGGCTAGCAGCGCGTCGTACCCGAGCACCGGCTCGCAGCCGAACTCCTCCGCGAAACGGGCGGCCTTCGCCGCGTCCCGGCTGGCGACGCGCATCAGCCGGATGCCGGGCTCGGCGGCGAGGACGGGCAGCATGCGTCGCCGGGCGAAGTCCGCACAGCCGAGCACGCCGCAGCGCAACGGTGACGCCGATGGGTCCATGGTGCCTCCTCAATTCGACCTCGGACTGGCCATGTCGCTTTCTAGGGATGCCGCTTCGCGGTGGCTTCGGAAGTCACTGGGAAAGCGAGGGTGACGAGGGCGCGGTAGTCCTCGTTCCACAGGTCCTCGTCCGCGTCCGGCAGCAGCAGGACGCCGTCGGGGCGCAGGGCGTCGATCGCGTCCTGCCGTGTGTGAGCTTGTGATTTATCCAGTTCGGCGTGGTTTGGTGCCGGTCTTGTGGTGGGCCAGTCTGCGGTAGGACTCGCCAGTGGCCAGGAGTAGGCCCACGTCGTAGCGGTTCGTGGGACGGCGGTTCTTCGAACCGGGCGGGCGACCCGTGCCGGGGCGGAGGGTTTCGGCACTGCGGCTGGAGTTGGGGTCCTGTCACGCAGGTGCGGGCGGTGGTCGTCGTGAAGCGGCGGCCCGCCACCGTCGCGCGGTATCCCAGCGACTGAAGCGACGGGAGCACGTATGGAGCTGCAGGGGCTTGAGCGCCCCGCAGCGCGGGCGTTTCGGCGGACAGCGACCGGAGCGACTCAAGCCGAGGACGGGCGGAGGGCGGAGGCCCTGTTCGGTTCCTAGACCCGCGGGAGCTCTGTGCCCATCTCGCGCATGGCGTCGGAGACGGGGCCGCCCTCGCAGCGTTCGGTCTTGTAGCCCTTGACGGTCGGTTCCAAGGTGCGGGAGTCGACGGCTTCGGAGGGGGCCGCCGGTGGCGTACAGGCCCTCGGGGGCGCCTGGTCGCGGTCGTGGGGGGCGAGCCGGAAGACGCGGCGTAGCCAGGTGCCGGAGGCGCGGGAGGGTTTGGCGTCCTTGGTGAGGGTGGCGTAGCCGACGAGGCGGGCGTCGCGGTGGTAGGGGGCCGGCGGCGGCGGGAGGAGACGCGGTCGAGGGACTGGCGGACGTAGTCGAGGCCGTCGGTGTCTGCGAGCCGGACGAGTGCCTCCTCGTGGGCGAGGTCTTCGGGGCCGATGAGCGCCCTCACGGGGTCTCCCCGTCAGGGGTGTCGGCGATCAGGCCGATGCCGGGTAGAACTTCTCCTGCTTCGAGGCGGCCATCTCCTTGGGGGAACGCATACCCAGCGTGTCGCGGACGCGTGCGGCGCACGCGCGGCTGGATACGGGAGTTGCTCCCCCACTCTCGCACCAGCGGCAGTAGGCCAGGTAGAGGTGCTTGTGTTCGGCAGGCCAGGTAGAGGTGCTTGTGTTCGGCGCGGAGGCCGGGGGCGGTCTTGCAGGTCTCGGTGAGGAAGCGGCCCATGTGGTCTTCGGTCTCGGCGTAGGCGGTGGTGGCCACACGGACGCGTTCGGGGCCGGTGAGGTCTTTCTCGCCTGCGAGGTAGCGGCGGGCGCCGCCGATGAGCCAGGCGAGGATGCCGGGGCCTTCCTCGCGCACCAGGATGCCGGCGAGGTTATCGATCTTGCGTTCGTCGGGGCTGATCCGCTCGAAGGGGATCAGGCGCATGCGGCGCCACAAGGCGTAGCCGCCGGCGCCGACTCCGGGGCGGTGGCTGCCCAGCAGGAAGAGCTTGTGGGGGGGTGAAGGAGAAGAAGTCCTGCCGCATGCGGCAGGTCTTGAGCTGGTCGCCGCCGGTCAGCAGTTTGACGCGGCATTCGCCGAAGCGGTCACCGGCCTTCAGTTCGCTGCACACGATGACACGGCGTCCGTGGAGTTCGGCGAGGCCGGTGGGGTGGCTCTCGAAGGTTTTCGCCATCAGGAAGCCGGGCGGGGCGGCGTCCGCGTAGTCGCCCAGGAGTTCGACGATGACGTCCAGCAGGACCGGCTTGCCGTTCTTGCCCTGGCCGTAGAGGAAAGCGAGGACCTGGGCGCCGACGTCGCCGGTAACGGAGTAGCCGAGCAGCAGGTGCAGGTAGCGGATCATCTGGCAGCCTTCAGGGTCCTGGCCGAAGGTGTCGGCCAGGAACTGGTCCCAGCGTGGGGTGGGCATCTGCTCGGGGGCGGTGAGGGCGCTGCGGGAGTGGAAGTCGTGTCCGGGGTCGGGGGGCTGGAGACTGCCGGTGGTCAGGTCGACGATGCCGCCGGGCGTGCACAGCTTGTAGGGGTCGGCGTCCAGGAGGGAGGCGTCCAGGCGCATGCCGCGGGCGGCGCGGGCCTGTTGGAGAACGGCTTTGATGCCGGAGGTGGACATGGCGCGTTTGCGTTCGCGGCGCATTTCGGCGTCGGTGTAGGTGCCGGTCGGATCGGTGGTGGCGAGTTCTTCGGCCATGTCGCCGACCGCCCATACGACGCTTTCATGCTCGTCGGGCTGCCAGCGCGCGCCGGACCAGCGGTACCAACACCACGGCATACGCCGACGGCGCTGCCCCGCCCGTCCTGAGATCGACTGGGAGCAGCTGCGCGCGGTGCGGAACGGCCGGCGCTCGCCGCTCGTGTCAGTGGGCGCCGGCTTCGAGCAGGCCATGCGGCGGCGCACCTCGTGCGGTGGCAGCGTCCACGCTTTCGCCATGCCCGCCCCCCGCCTTTTTTGTGGGCGCCACGCCTATCGGCGCGGCTCGTGCGGTGTCACCGGCTCGATGTCGCCCGGTCGTGGCGGGCGGCGGGGCCCGCTTCCCGTTTCGCCTGCTCGCTCCCGCCCCTCGTCCGTCTCCGTTGGTGCGTTCTGGAGAGTTGTCGGGCTCCTCGGTGCCGCTTACCACGGGGCCTGGCCTGGGCTGGTTCCGCTGTTCGTCCGCAGGCGGGTGTGCCCTTTGATGTGCCCCCTGGTGTGACTCCTACTGGTACCTGTGCTGTGACCTCGAAAACGGCGGTATGGCGCTCCGGGGCGCCGGTGGTGATGCCCGGCGCGCTGTTATATCCGGTCAAACGTGGGGCGCTCAGCGCCAACTGCGTCGGAAGACGTGCGGCCGATCACCCGGGGGCCTTACAAGGAGGGGACCGGCGACAGTGCGCAGGGGGGCGGGCAGGTGCTGACGATCAATATGGCGGTGCTCTTGGCGGTCATCGTCGTCGTGCGGCTGCGGCGCAGGACCGAGGCCCGCAGTCGCGTCGACGAGAAGCTCACCGTCGTCATCGTGCTGCTGCTGGGCCTGCTCCTCGCTCCTACTGATCTCGGGCAGGGCATCCTCAACGCGGCTGGGAAGATGGTCGAGCAGGTAGCCCAGATCAAGCTGTAGGGCGGGCCCCGATGTCCGCCGGTTGTGCGCTCTCCAGGTACTGCGGCACGGTCTGGCGGCCGGACTTCTCCGCCCGGGCCCGGCGCATCGTCCACTGTGCCGTCCGTGTTCGAGTGCCCGGAGCTTTCAATCGGTTCTCGAACACCGCCGTCCCGGGCGTCTCCGCACCTGGGGCTGTGTCGAGCCATGTTGTCCAATAACTCGAACGGCACGATGACGAGGCGCCTGGCTGTGAGAGACGGGGTGGGGCAGTTGGTACAGAGGACGTCCGAGAATGTTTTGTGGGTCTCCTTTGTCGGCTCGTTCGCTGCCCGTTCCGTCGCGATCGGGACAACGAGCGGTCTGGTCGGCCGTCTCCGTGGTCTGCAAGTCGGCTCGCCGGTGCCGCTTCACCTCATGTGGCAGATGCGCGGCGGGATGGCCCTTGAACGAGCCCTGCACCGGCGCTTTGCCACTTACCGGAAGTACGGCGAGTGGTTCGGCTTCGGTGAGGACCATCCGGTGGCGCTGGTCGCCACCGTTGCTGTCGGCCTCGGTGATCGTGAGTTCCCGCGTGATGACCTGGCGGGCAGGGGGGTGCCCCTATCTGTTTCGTCAATCCTGGTGGGGTCGGTTCGCGGGGTTCGCGATGGTTTCGGGAACGCCCTGCGAGGCGGGGTGTTCCCGGCGGATCGGGTGGCGGGTGGGCAGCCCGGTGGTCGGCAGGGCCGGAGGGCCGTGCCGGTGCGCGGGCGTGATGGGGCCTGGAGGGTAGGGCGGTGGAGGCGTCAGGCGGCGAGGTCGATGTCGTGGGGGGTGCGTGGTTCGTAGAGGGCGCCGGTGCGGATCATCGCGTGGATGACGTTCACGCGCTGGCGGGCCAGGCGGAGGATCGCTTGAGTGTGGGTCTTGCCGCGTGCGCGCCGGCGGTCGTAGTAGATCCGGGAGGACAGGTCCGTCTTGCAGCCGATCGCGGCGAACGCGGCCTGGAACAGGGCGCGTTCGAGGAGCCGGTTGCCGCGGTGGGGTGCGTGCTCGCCGCGGATGGAGGTGCCCGAGGACTTCGTTGTGGGGGCGAGTCCGGCGTAGGAGGCCAGGTGCCCGGCGGTGGGGAAGGTGGTGCCGTCACCAACCGCGACGATCACCGCAGCCGTGGTCCTGACGCCCATGCCGGGCAGGGACGTCAGGAGGTGGAAAAGAGGGAGGGCCTCCAGCAGGGCGGCGATCTCCTGCTCGGCCTGATGGCGCTGGGTGTGGGCGGCGGCGAGCTGCGCGGCCAGGCCGGGCACGATCAGCGCGGAGGTCTCGGTGCCCGGGACCACGAGGGTCTGCTCGGCCAGCGCCTCGAAGATCTCGGCGGTGAGGTGGGCGGCCTTGCGCGAGCCGTGTGCCTTGAGCAGGGCCTCGCAGTGGGCACGCCCCAGCTTCCTGATCTTCGCGGGGGAACCGTGCTTGGCCAGGAGGGCCTGGACGTAGGGGTAGGCCAGCCGCTTGCCCAGGACACGCTCCAGGGAGGGGTGGATCTGGGAGAGCAGGCCGCGCAGCCGGTTGGTGGTGCGGTTGACCTCGCCGGCCAGGTCATTGTCGTAGCCGGTGAGCATGGTCAGCGCCGCCAGCGTCTCCTCGTCCCGGTCGATCGCCCGCAGGGTGTGCGGCATCGTGCGGGCCGTGTCCGCGATCACGAAGGCGTCGCGGGCATCCGTCTTGGCCTCGCCCGGATAGAGGTCGGCGGCCCGCCGCATCGACAGACCGGGCAGGTAGGCGACCCGGCAGCCCGCCGCCCGGGCCGCGGTGATGGGCAGGGCACCGATGTTGGCGACCTGGTCGACCACGACCAGGACGGTGCCGAACTTCGCGACCAGCTTGGTGAACAGCTCCAGCAGCTTCGGTTCGGTGTTGGGCAGCCGTCTGTCGTGGACGGTCTTGCCCTGCCCGGTCAGACCGCGGGCGTGGTGGAACTCCTTGCCCAGGTCAAGGCCGAGGAACAGATCTGTGCCGACGGTGTCGACCATGCTCGCATGCCCCCTCGACGTGCACTCATGTCCGATCCTGGCCGTCCCTGCGGCACCACACGCCGGCAACCACGTTACGCAGACATCCCCGCCCAAAAGCGGTCCGGCATTGCGCCGGACCGGACGGTCGTCAGGCCCCTCATCAGCGGTCAAGCGGTGCCCCGAAGCCCGGCGGCAACACCCCCCAGGTCATCGACTCCGACAGGGGGCACACAGCCATACCGGGCCCGGGGGCCAGACGCCCCATTGCGGGGCCACGAGAAAGGTAACGGGGTACTTCCCGCTCGCCCGGAGATCGCTGCTGCTCGGCGCCTCGCGAAGTCACTGCGTGACGTGTTCGCTCGGGCTGGTGATCCGGAGGTCGTGTCCCTCGCCGACATCATCGAATACCTGCGCAGTACGGACCCTGGGACGTGGAAGCAGTGGGTCACCAGCGCACAAGCCTTGGCTGGGGGGACGGTCGCGAAGATTTTCCGGGCCTCGGGCTTCGACGTCACGCGGGTGCGTACGGCCGAGTTTCCCGGGCGCCCCGCCCGGTACCGGCTCGATCAGGTGGTGAAAGCTGTCCTCTGAGTCGAGTTTCTCGGCCCCTCGTGGAACTCGGCGGCTCTGCCCTGGTCCTCCTCCTTATGTTCTGAGTGGGATCGTGTGCTGGCGCGTTGTCGCATGCGTTGGGTGTTTTGGGTCTGTTCGAGTTCCCGGGGGGGGCACTCCCCTGCTGTGCAAGTCCTCCTCGGACAGCTCCGGGGCGGCCTCGGGGGAACTGTGGCCGAGGATTTTCATCCGGCGGCTTGGGGATCCCGGCCTCCGCTCTTCGGCTCGCTCCCGTGCCGGCGCCCACTCGTTGAGAGCGGCGCCCCGCACCCCGCAGCCGGTGGCGAGCGCAACGACGGACTGTTTTGTGGGCTGCCCGGTCTCTTTTCCTGCTGCCAGGCGGCTGAGGGTGGAGTGCGTGGCGTCGTGTTGGCTGTCCTGCTCAAGATCGGTATGGAGGCGGGAGCCATCCTTGTCGGAGGTCCAACAGCGCCGCGCGCAGATCGGCGGAGTCGCGCACGTAGCTGATGCGCGGGGCCGGGACAGTCCGGCCGCAGCCAGGCTCTCCCGGTGCCGGGCGTTCTTCATGGCCGCTCGGCCTGCGTCAGGCTGGCCCCGCAGGCGCTGGCGTATGCCAGTACAGCCGCTTTGCGCGGGGGCACCTGGTGGCCGGAGGCGGTCCGCGCCGGAGGAACGTTGCTCCTGGCCGCCACGCTGACCACGGCGCATCCAAGCGGCCTCGCGGCCCTGGTCCTCCGCCCCGTCCGCCCATGAGCTCCGTGCGTGAGGTGGGCGGTGACTGTGCGGCGGCAGCCTCAAGGCGCCAGGACCGAGAAATGATCCAACCCCCTCTCCGTGGCAGGGGGAGTCCGGCTACGCGCTGTCTTTGGGGGCTGGGCGTTCGCCGGTTGGGGTACGGCGCTCAGCCGCGGGGAAGCAGTCTTCCTGCGAAGCGAAGGCCCTCGAAACACCTACCGGCTTCCCAACCTGATGTTCCGAGGGCCTCTCCCAGGCGAACCCGGAAGGAGAAGCACGTGTTCGTACCTCGCTGTGCCTGTTCCCCGTATCCCGGCACCGCACACGGCAACTCGACGAGGTGGACCATCACCGTCGTCATCATCGTGATCATCGCTGTCGGTGTCCTGGCGCAGGCGGGACTCAGCGCCGAATGGCTTGCTGCCATCGCCGCGGTGGTGGGCACTGCGCGCGGTCACCAGCAGCCGTAGCCCGCCCCGTGCCCCGGCCGCATGGCCGGGGCACGGTCTGAGCGACGGGTCATCAGGCCGGCCGGGCAACGTGGAAACTTTGGGGCCGCCAAGCCTGAAAAGTGGCCGCCTACGGTCCTGAGACGCACAGGAGCGACCGGTTGCCCCCCTTGGTCTCCCTTGATTGCGCCGCTGGTTGCGGCGGCTGGGTCGTGGCCGGGGGTAACAGGGCAGGTCGAGGGCTGGGGGCAACCTCTTGGGTGGCGCCGATACCTCTCTCACGGGCGGGGAGGTTCACAACCGGGGTGGCGGGGTGCTCAGGCGCTTTCTCGGGCATCCCGTCCGCGGAGCCGAAATCGCAGGACGGCGGGCTGCCTGACAGGTTTCCGTGAGAGTTGCGCGGCTAGTCCCCTGTCCCCTCAAGCTCTCCCCACACGGCTCCGGAGCCGCCTCAGCATCCATCGCTTTTGGCCTGTGGGAGTTCACAACATGCACATCAGTACCGGTGGTCTGGCACTCGTGCTCGTCGTCTTGCTGACGGCGGCCGTGCTGGCCTACCTCACGTATCAGCACCCGGCTCTTGGAGAACCGCTGCTCGTCGCGATGGCTGCTGTCACCGTGGTGGCGTCGGTCATGTTCCTCGTCAACCGTTCATAAGGCCTGCGCCGGAGCCCCGGTCCGCTCGGAGCAGTCCGGGCGGACCGGTTACCGGGCCACGGTGGGGTGGCTGCGCGCGCTCCTGGCCTTACCGGCCAGCCTTACCAGCCAGCCAGCCAGCCAGCCCGGCCAGCCCGGCCAGCCCGGACGTAGGCCCTCCGACCGACGCGCGCCCATCCTCAAAGCGGGACGATACGTTCGGGACCGGCGGGACCGGCACGAACATGTCCGAGCAGAGCAAGGGGAGCCGCGAGTGACGTTCAACATCGATACGGCACCTGACCCGGTCACCGCCCCGGCGGCGATGTTCGGTACCTGGCAGGTGGGCACGCCGCAGCGGCAACAGGCCACGGCCGAAGCCATCGCTGACGCATGGCGGAAGAGGCCCTGGCCGGGCCCCGGCCTGCAGTCGTACACCGTGCTGGCCGCCGACGATGGCACCACGCTGTTGCACTTCTCCCAGGTGAACGACCTGGATGAAGTTCCGCCACAGGACCTGACCTGGAAACAGGAGGTTGATGCGGCCGTCCCCGACATCGAGCGGACCGGTGTGATCGCGGCCAAGCGGCGCGAGAGCACGCCCGCCTACGGCCCGGCAGCCGAGGCCGGATGCGTGGTGCTGGTCACCCGCCTCTTCGACGGCCCCGACACCGGGCGGGCGAACCGGCCGGCGGACGCGATGTTCGGCAGAACCATCGGCACACCGCCGCCTGACGGTCTGCTCTCCGCCCACTTCTACGTGAACACCGATGGCACCCGGGTGTTCAGCTACGCCCTGTGGACCACCACCGAAGCACACCGGCAGGCCATCGAGCACCGCCCTGCCCGGCCCGAGGCCCACACGCAACGGCAGCAAGCACCCGCCCGGCCCGGCCTGCTCGACACCACTGTCCAACGGTTCCGCCCGGCGCTTCAGCTCACCTCGCGCATCTGACAGCCCGCCCTGCAAGCGAGAAGCGACCGTATGCCCTTCGCAGCGCCGTCTACCGGCCTTCCCCGACCAAGGGGCCCTGTCGGGGCCTCCCCGGGGGCGATGCAGGCGTCATCGCCTGCACCAAAGCGGTGTTCACCCCCGCGCGCCGGGCGTCACCGGGATCGGCATCAACGATCCGGCGTTCGGCGGCCAGGAACCTGCCTCGTCTCCAGCGGCTGGCTCGGAGTCCGGTCGCAGGAGGCGCCGCCGGCGCCTCCTGCGACCGGACGAACGCATGGCTGACATACCCCGGCAAGAGCCGCGAAGACGGCGCCCGGCCCGCCGGTGACGACACTCCCCGCCGCCGTGCTCACGTCGAGCGCCACGACCACGAACCCGACAAGCAGCGCAACCCCCGCCCCCCTCGCCAACTACACACCCCAGGGCGGCCCCTGAAGGGCCCGCCCACCAACGTGGAGGTACTCCTCGAAGTCGCCGCGGGCCTTCATGTATCCGGCGTCCACCCCACCAACGTGGGGGGGAACCCGCCGCTCCGTCCAGAGGCCGCGGCACACCCCATGACACGCGCTGCCGACCGTGTCGGGGCGATGCACACGAACAGACTCGGGCGCCGCGCCGATCTCGGAGATGACCGGGGCAGTCCGGCATTCAGCCACCGGTGATCGCCATCCAGATCACGCCTGTTCCTGCGATCGCCACACAAAGAGCGAAAGACAGATCGGCTGGCGCGCAACGAGTCCAGGAGACTCGCGGAGCTGCCTCGGTTCCGCCTGCAATGAGTCCAGGAGAAAGCCAGCACTTGATTCTTTGCTCGGCTTTACGACTCGTTCCTTTGAATCGGTCCACGAGAGATCCTCCAAACGCGAAAACCGATATTTCCTGCTCCTCGCTGACCCACACTTCCAGCGTCCCGTCATCACCGACAGAGACGTCTTGGATCGCTGATTTCGGAATGACATAAGTCCGCACAGGGTTGACCACCAGAAGCGTCTGCTCACGCAGAACCACTTTACAGCTTGCCAATCTCCCAAAGAATCCAGCGAAAGCCAGATATACCGGCACACCTTGCCAGCCCATGCGGAATCCGTTTACCGCCGTAACCTTCCATATGGCGGCGAGCATGCCGATACCGAGCCCGAGGATGAGTACCCCGAAAAATACAAGCCAAGAGTTTCGCCGCAACACGATCGCTTTCACAGCTCTTTGCCACCTACAGAGCACCGACGGTGGCGCGGTGCGCTTCAAGAGAACCACTATCTGAAGATGTGGGCCCTAACCGACCCGAAGATCCCGGCGCTCGGTTCCGTAGAGGCCTTCAATCCCTCCAGGTAGCCCCCCGGCCCGTACGGAGCCGGGGACCGGCGAGTTGACTGATGCCACACCTCTCACAAGAGGGACGCAACTTCCACGATCGCACATATTGTACCCAAGGATCCGATCACGGCGCCCACGAATCTTAGCGTGCGAGGTGTTGCCGCCCCTACTATCGTGACCCTTTCGTAGAAGTTGAACAAGCGATAGGCAGAGTCGCGATAATCGAACGCTACGACCCACCCTGCAGACGCGAAAACAATTAGAGCAACTATCCAGAACACGTCCACGACTCCACCCACTAGCTTACCGTTCATGCAGTATCACACGGCGTCCGCGCTGCGTGGTCATCCTAGCGTGAAGAGCCTGCCGACCCGAGTGTTGGTGCTGGTTGAGATGCCCGCCTCGACTCCCACCCCGGCACCTACTGATATGTCGGTGGCTCCCACCCGTTCACCTCGGGAATTTACCGCTCCGATCGCCCTCTCGTGACTTACAGATACAGCTGGCCCGGCTCCGACAGCAAAGTTGCCACCCCAGCCGTCACCTCTGAGCTGATCGAAGCCATCTGCATTACTCCCCATCAGTCCGACTGTGGCGTTGGCGCCGACCGATGGCGATTCCAGTCCCTTAGAAAAGCTGATTCCGTAGTCGGTCTTACCGTCAGGCCTGCGCGTGCTGACCAGACACAGTCCCACTGAACCCCCGGTGCCAAATCCTGCGGAACCGCTCGCGCAAACGCCGGTTGTGTTTCCTGAAAAATAGGCACCGGCAATCTCTTTCAAGTGGGTCTTGCGGTAGACCCCCTGCCAGAACCCTTCATTTTTCTGGTTCTGCTTGGCACGTGCCTTGGCGGCATTCCGGTCAGCACGTCTCTTGGCTTTGGCGACCGCTGCTCGGCGTTGGGCTGCCGCGTAGCTGGCGCCGCGGGAGAGTTGGCGGGCGGTGGGGCGGGTGGTGCCGTGGCCGTGGCGGTAGACGTGGCGGTAGTTCTTGTTGGCGCGTTGGGCCCAGTAGTTGCGGGAGATGGTGCCGCCGACGGCGCGGGTGACTTTTTTGTAGTTCTTGCCGAAGGTGACCTTCTTGATCCGGCCGCCTCTGCCGTAGGAGCAGTTGTACTGGCCGCTGACGCATTCCATCAGGGCTTCGCCGCTGGGGTCGGAGAAGGTGGCGGGGTTGTTGCCGCCGTACTGGTAGGGGTTGTGCTGGCGCTGGTCAGAGGCGATCAGGTACGGATCAACGGAGAGGAAGCGGCCAAGGTCTGGGTCGTATTCCCGGGCTCCGAGGTGGGTGGTACCAGTGGGATCGGTCTTCCCGCCGGCGAAGCCCCGGCTTCCGGGCCATCCCTTTCCGCCGCCGGAGACGGCGCCGTTGCGCGGGCCGCCGAAGGGGAGTTGCTTGCGGCGGGTGACCATCTGGCTTGTGCCGAAGGCGACCGCGACCATGGCGGTGCCCTGCTGGTCGGAGAAGAGGTAGGAGATGCCCTGGCCGGTGACGCGGGTGGCGATGGTGCGGTCACCGTGGGTGTAGTAGCGGGTGCCGGATATCTGGCCGTCGTGGGCGGTCAGTTCGTTGCCCTCGGGAAGGTAGAGGGTGGTGCCCGCCCCGGCATTACGGGCCGCCAGGCGGTCACCGCCCGCGGTGTAGAGGTAGCTGGTGGTGGCTCCGGCCTCGGTGACCGTCTCCAGACGGCCCTCCGCGTCCCAGGTCATGTTCTGATCATGCGAGCCGCCCTTGCGGGAGAGGGTGTTGCCCGCCTCGTCGTGCCCGAAGGTCTCGGTGCCGTACTCGTCGGCCTCACCGCTGCCGGTCGTGGCCACCGAGCGCAACGTGTTGGGAGCCTTTCCGCCGGGGGTGCCGTAGGCGTAGGTGCGGACCGTGTCCGCCGCGCCCTCACCACCGGCACTCGCCCCCGCCGCGCCGAGTGCGTGCCGGGTCTCCTTCGTACGGTTGCCCGCCTTGTCGTAGGCGAAGGACTGCCAGTAGGGGTCGGAGCCGCCGACGTTCTTCTTCTCCGGGGCCGTGGCGCAGGACTGGCCGGGATCGGCGGTGGTCCAGGCGGCGGTCAGGCGCTGGAGTGCGTCGGTGGTGAAGCACTGGACGTCGTGGGTGGCGGCCTCGTCCTGGCTGGAGGTGGCGGCGACGCGGGTGGTGTTGCCCGCGGGGTCGTAGGTGTAGCGGGTGTCCTCGATGCGCAGGGCGACCTGGCCGTCGACGGTGGCACGGGTCAACTGGCCGGTGTGTTCGTCCCAGTTGCGGGTCTCGTAGACCTTGCGGCCGTTGAGGCCCTGCTCCGTACGCACCGGATGCGAGAGGGTGTCGTAGGTGGTCTTGCCCACCAGCGGGACGCCACCCGCCGACAGGGACTTGGGCAGGCCCTCGGGGGTGTAGCTGGTGGCGAGGCGTTCGGCGGGCAACCCGCCGATGGCGGGCTGGTCCACACGGGTGCGGGCACCGGTTGCCTGGTCGTAGAGGTACTTCCAGGTGTAGCTGCCCGCCAGATCCCCTTCCGCCGAGGGGATCTTCATCGTCGTCGACGTGGGCTGGTAGCGGTCGTTGTAGCCGACGACGGTCGAGGTGTAGGCGGCGTCCTTGTCATAGCGGGTCTCGCTGTCGGGCTGTCCCTTGGCCGCCTTGTCGTAGCTCCAGGCGGCGCGGACGGTGCTGCCTTCCTTCAGGGCCGTCTGCCTGCCCAATGCGTCGTAGCTGGTGGTGAGGGTGATGCCGCGGGCGTCGGTGGTCTTCACCGGCTGGTCGAGCGAGTCGTACGTGGTGGTGGTGACGCCCTTGTCGGGGTCGTCAGCGGTGATCTGCCGGCCGCGCGCGTCGTACGTCCACTTCCAGGTGTTGCCCGCCGCGTCGGTGAAGCGGGTCTGTTCGCCGTGCTTTCCGTAGGCCGTGGTGGCCTTGACGGACTCGGTGCGGTCGGCGTTCGTGTAGGAGAGCCGCTCGGTAACGCGGTCGTGGATGTCGGTCACCTCGGTGGTGGCGGTGCCGCCCTTGGGCGGGATGACGGTGGTGCGGTCGCCGTCGTACTGAGTGGTGGTGCGGCGGGTCTCGTCACCGTACTTCTGCTGGATCTCCGCGACAGTGCGGCCGGCTCCGTCGTAGCGGGTCAGGGTCGAGGTCGGGATCTTCGCGTCGTTCGCGGTGACCAGGGTGGCGGAGGGCTTGCCCTCGGCGTAGTAGGGGCTGTAGCTCTTCCAGGCCCGGCCGAGGGTGTCGTACAGGGTCTCGGTGACGACGCGCCCGTCGACGCTGCCGGTGGCCGGTGCCTGGGACTCGCGCTCGCGCAGCAGCCCGTCGTAGAAGGCGTACGCCGAGGCGTAAGTGCCGTCCGAGCGCAGGGTCTTGGTGCTGACGACGGTCGGCTTGTCCTTGCTGACGGCGTAGGCGAACGACGCCGAAGGCTGGGCGGCGTGATCCGCCTTGGGCCAGCCCGGATCCCACGCCTGGGTGGTGCGGCCGAGTGCGTCATAGGTGAGGTCGGTGCGCTTGCCGTTGGCGTCCACGGTCGCGGTGGTGGCGCCTCGCCGGGGGTCGAGGTGGGTGGTCTGGGTGTGACCGAGAGCATTGGTGGCGACGGTCTTGGCCGGGGCCTGCCCGGTGGCCGGGGTGTAGGCGGTGCTGGATGTGTGTCCCGCGGCGTCCGTGCTGGTCAGCTCGCGGCCGTAACGGTCGTGGGTGGCCGTCCCGGTGGTGAGGGTGCCGGTGCCCTTGTCATCGGTCTCGTCGGTCCGCGTCACATCGCCCTTGGTGGGGGTGGCGTCGAGCTTGTCGGCGCCGTCGAAGTATGTGCGGCTGAGCGAGACCAGGTCGTCGGGCTTCGCCGTGGCGCCGCACGGGGTGGCGACCGTCTTCTCCTCGGCGACGAGGTCGAGGATGTTCTTGTCGGTGTTGCGGACGTACGTGGTTCTGGTGCACTCCTCGTCGCCGTTCACGGACGTGTCGCCGGTGTCGGACTCGGAGGTGACCATCCCGTACGAGTCGAAGGTGCGGGTGGTCTCCGCGCGGCGGGTCTTGCCGCCGCTGATGACCTCCCGGCTGCTCTCCTTCTGGACACCGGTGTGCCGGGCCTCCAGCGCGGGCAGTCCCGGCCTGGTCTGGCTGGCGGTGGGCGCCGAGCGCCAGGGCGTGCTGGAGGTGGCCTCGGTCAGCTTGCCGTTGATTCCGTCGAAGGTGGCTTCCTCACGGGTCTGGCCGGCGAACTGTGGCCGGTCGGTGACCTCGTGGCCCTCCGAGTCGACCACTTTCGCGCCGTCGATGCCGCGGAAGTAGCGGGCCTCGCTGCGAGTGCGGGTGTCGTCGGCTGTGCCGGTGACCGTGCGGACCCGGGCGTATCCGCGCCGGTCGCCGTAGGTGCGGTGCTTGGCCTTGGTGAACTCGTCCTCGTCCTTGGCCCAGGCCATGCCGCCAAGGTAGGTGTAGGAGGTGTGCTGGGCCGGGGCTCCGGCGGTGTTGTCGGTCTCGATGACCTCGTCGGCGACGTAGGCGTGGAACCAGTCCTCGTACGGTTCCCAGTCGGCTGCCGGCGCGTCCGGTGGTGACCAGATGACGGGGTAGCAGCGTTTGGTGTTGGAGGCCGGCTTGGGCAGGGAGCCGGCCTTGCAGTCCGGTTCGGAGTAGGTGACGCCGACCGTGCCGCCGGTCTCGGTGTCGATGGCGTGCACGCGGTAGCGGTTGTACGGGGGGATGGGGTCGACGGCGCCTTCGACGCGGTTGGGGAGTTGCTGGCCGCGGAAGGTGACGGCGGGCATCGTGAGGGACGTGCTGCCGGTGTGCCCGGTGCGGGTGATCGACTTCAGCCATAGGGGCGGTGCCGTGCCGTCTCCGGTGGAGGGGAAGGAGTGGGCCAGCTTCCAGGAGTCGACCTTCTGGTAGGCGTCGTTCACCAGCGCGGAGGAGGTGATCTCGGTGAGCCGCTTGCGGGACCAGAAAGACGGGGAGGCGTTGCCCTTGCAGTCGTCACCCTTCTTGCAGTGCTGGTCGAAGGGGACGTCGGGCCACTTGGCGGCGTTGGCCTTGGTGAACTTCGCGGTGGCGCAGTCGAAGGAGCTGGTGGGCAGGCAGCGCTCGGCGACGGTGAAGTCGGCCTTGGCCGCGGCCTTCTCGCTGTACACGGAACCCGAGCGCAGGCCGTACTCGGCGCGCTTGAGGTAGCCGCCGCGGGTGTAGGCGGTCGGGGTGCCCTTGCCGGTGGTGTCGTTGACGTTGCGGGCGTAGTAGTTGGACTCCTTGGCCCAGTAGTAGGCCATGGCGTTGGCGTGCGGGTCGACGACGTAGTCGAGGTTCCACCGCCACCCCTGCTGGCACCAGGAGTCCTTGAACGCGGAGGCGTGGCAGGGCTCGCCCGCGTGGTTGCCGAAGACCGGCGCTGTGAAGACGGAGTTGGTCTCTTCCTTGCCGCTGGTCCAGCCGGGCAGCCTGTTGTAGCCGAAGTAGTAGCGGATGCCGTCCGGGGTGGTCACGCGCCAGTACTCGCCGTTGTTGTCGCCGTTGCCGCGCTCGGAGGAGGCGAGCTGGGCGACGCGGGTGCCGTCGTCGTCCTGCTTGCGCCACTCGCTGCCGGCGCCGTCGCCTTTCAGCTTGACCAGTTCGCTGGAGGAACCGCCCAGCGACAGCGTGGCGTTGTCCTTCTTCCAGCACTGGTCGCCGACCTTGGAGGAGGGGTTGTTGCCCTCCTTGCCGTTGTCCTTCCTGTCGTCCTCGCAGGCCGTGTAGCGGCGCTCGATGAAGCCGGGTGACAGGGACCAGCCGTCGCCCGCCCAGTTGGCCTGGTTGTTGGTGGCCGCCGTACGGCCGTCGATGCTCTGTGAGGAGTAACCCAGGGAGAGTTCGGGCTCCAGGCCGCCGGGCGCCTCGGGGGTGTCCAGGTCGTAGCTCCAGCCGAACCCGCCGCCGGACTCGCCCGCCGTCCACTTCCCCGAGGGCGAGAGAGGAGTGGCGGAGAAGTCACCGGCGGATCCGGAGGTGTCGGCGGCCATGGCGAGCAGCACCGTGCCCTCGCGCGGCGCGGTCCGGGCCGCGCCGGCGCTTCCGGCCGGGGCGGGGGCGACGGGAGGGGCGGCCTGTGCGCGGCCGGCACCGGTCTTGGGGGTGGGTTCGGCGGTCCCGGGGATGGTGAGGGGCACGGTGGCCGAAAGGGTCGCGGCGTGGGGGTTGTTACGGGTGGGCAGGGCGCGGCCGGGGGCACAGCCGGGCTTGCCGGGGGTGGTGAGCGCACAGTCGGGCAGCCGGTGGAGCGCGAGCCGGGAGGCCCAGCCACCGCCGTACAGGTCGCGGAAGCCGGAGTAGTCCAGCTCCAGGCCGAGTTCGGTCTTGGCACCAGTCCTGGTGCCGGTCTTGCCGCCCGTCTTGGCGCCGGTCCGGGTACCCGTCTTCGGTCCCTCCGCGCGGACCGCGAGGAGCACGCCGTCCACCCCGGCGGCCTCGGCGGCCGAGCGGGGCAGGACCTGCGCCTGGGCGCGCTCGGAGCCCTGGGCCGGCGCGGGGCCGCCCGCCTCGGTGCGGGCCCGGCGGGGGCCCGGGGTCAGCTTCAGCGGGAGTGAACCGGCCTTCAGTGAACGCGCCTTGGCACCGGGCCCGGGTATGCCGCCCTCGGCCGTGCCCGCTTGCGGCCAGTCACCGCGCTGCGGCTTCCACGGGTGGCCGGCCGTCTCGTCGGTGCGGTCGGATCTTTTCGGGGTCACCTGCCGGACCGGGGCCGGGTCCTGCTCTTGGAGGTCCCGCAGTTCCAGTGACGCCGCCATGGCGACGGGCCCGCCGAGCAGCCCGGTGACGAGCATGGCGGTGAGCGCCACGCACGTGCCACGGACCGTGCGTCTGCCACGTCGGTTCTCCGACCCTGCCCGCCCCATCCCAGCCCCTTTACCGTCTTCACATATACAAAACAGAAAGGACCGTAGGCAGCGGCTCCGGGTATTTTCCAGGGCCAATAAGAATCGTTGATCGTTTCGTTATAAATAGCGCCCACGCGACAATGAAACGCTTCCCCTAATGCGCCAAAAGTGCTCTATATCCTTTACAGGTGTCTTGCGCCAACCAACTTTACCTGCAGTCATGACGGAGCGAGAGGAAAGAGTCACTCCCTATCTTCTGGCTGATTTTTTTCGTTTACCAGTACAACCATCTGCCCAAGCGGTGAGTCATGAGCTCCGACTACCTCTCTGTCCATGTGCACAAGAAGAAAAGGAAAGGTGATGAGAGAAACCCGTAGGACGCCGGAAAGAAGACACCGGAGACGGGCGAGAACGATGGGCGCCACGCTCGTGCTCGCCCTCACCGCACCGCTGCTGAGTGCCGCACCCAACGCGGCGGCGGCGCCGCCGTCCGCACCCGCCCCCAGGCATACGCCGGAGGAATCGCGGGCCCTGGCACGAGCCGCCGACGAGGGCGAGCCGGTGGAGCTGCGCTCCCAACGCACCGAGTACACCCAGGTGTTCGCCAACCCGGAGGGCGACTTCACGCAGGACACCTACGCGACACCGCAGTGGATCGCCCAGCGCGGCAAGCTGGTCGACATCGACACCGGCCTCAAGGAGAACAAGGACGGCACCTACTCCCCGCGCGCCACAGAGACCGGCATGCGCTTCTCCCCCGGCGGGAAGGGCCCGCTGGCCACGGTGGTCCGCGACGGCCGTTCGATGGCACTGAGCTGGGGCGGCACGCTGCCCGAAGCGAAGGTCGAGGGCGACACGGTCACCTACCCCGAGGTGCTGGACGGCGTCGACCTCACCCTCAAGGCACACAGCACCGGATTCGGCCAGCTCCTGACCGTCAAGAACGCGCAGGCGGCGGCGAACCCGAAGCTCAAGAAGCTCGACTTCGGCCTGAAGGCCACCGGGCTGAAGGTGGGTGCGGACGACCACGGCAACATCCGTGCCACCAACCCGGCAAGCCAGGAGGTCTTCACCGCGCCCGCCCCGCGGATGTGGGACAGCACCGGATCACCCGCGACCCGCGCACGCTCGGCCGCCGCGCCCGGCGACGGGAGCGAAGGCCCCGAGCCGGGCCCGGAGGCACGGGATGCCCTCATGGGCGTCGAGGTACGGAACGACGCTCTCTCGCTCACCCCGGACGCCGAGCTGCTGACCGGGAAGGACACCACCTACCCCGTCTACCTCGACCCGTCCGTCTCCGGCTCCCGGCACTCCTGGACGATCGCCTACAAGAAGAACCCCAACTCCTCGTACTACAACGGGTCCGGCTTCAACGGCGGCACCACCACGGCACGCGCCGGGTACGAGAACTACACGGGTGGCCTGGGCCGTTCCTACTTCCGGCTGAACACCAAGAACCTGTGGAGCACCGACAAGATCGTCTCCAAGTCGACGTTCCGCATCAAGAACACCTGGTCGTGGTCGTGCACCAAGAAGAAGATCGAGCTGTGGCGCACCGCCGCCATGGGCCCGGGCACCACCTGGAACAAGCAGCCGACCAAGCGCGCCACCCTGGATACGGTCACCGACGCCAAGGGCTGGGGCAGCAACTGCCCCGCCGGGAACCTCGCGTTCAACACCACCAAGGCGGCCAAGGACGCGGCGGCCAAGCACTGGAAGACCGTCACACTCGCGCTGAAGGCAACGAACGAGTCGGACGTGTACGGGTGGAAGAAGTTCGCCGCCAAGTCGGCCGTCCTGTCCACCACCTACAACACGCGCCCCAACACCCCCTCGGGTCTGGACACCTCGCCGGTGAGCACCCGTAACAGCAAGGGCTGCGGCGACACCGCGCCGTACGGCGCCATCGGCAACACCGACTTCTCCCTGAACGCCAAGGTCAAGGACCGCGACGGCGGCACCGTCAAGGCCGTCTTCCACCTGTGGCCCACCGGCCACCGGGACACCGCCGACGGCGGACTGGTCGTGGAGAAGACCGTCTCCGTGCCATCCGGCTCCGTAGCCAGGGCAAAGGTCACGCGCGCCGCGCTCAAGCCGTACCTGAAGGTCGCGAACGGCAACTTCTCCTGGAAGGTACGCGCCTGGGACGGCAAGGCGTACTCGGAGTGGAACACCCCCAAGGGCAAGGCAGGCTGCCGCTTCGTCTTCGACCCCGACCGGCCCAGCACCCCGCCGGGCGTCAGCTCGCCCGACTTCCCCGACGGCGACGAGGGCTGGCCCGCCACCACCGGCGAGGTCCGCGCCGAAGGCACCTTCACACTCTCCGCCAACGGCGTGAAGGACATCGTCGCCTACGAGCACTGGATGGACTCCAAGCCTGATCCCGTCAAGGTCGAGGCCCCTTCCGAGGGAGCCGACGCCACCCTGAAGCTCACCCCCACCTGGGCCGGACCGCAGCAGCTCTACGTACGCAGCGTCGACCGCGCCGGAAACCGCTCGGACACCCGCAGCTACCTCTTCTACGCCAACGGACTGTCCGAACCCGACAAGGACGGCGACCTCGACGGCGACGGCAACGCCGACCTGTGGGGCATCGACGGCAAGGGCGTCCTGCACCGCTGGCTGGGTCAGGGCGACGGCACGCTCAAGGACCACTCACGCCCCGCCTCCAACACCACCTGGGACGACGCCCTGATCACACACCGCGGCGACTGGAGCGGCGACGGCTACGAAGACCTCGTCGCGCTGCGGCCCGACGGCAAGGACGGCCCGCACCGGCTGTGGCTGCACCCCAACAACGGCTTCGGCTTCGCCTGCACCGCCTGCCGCACCGGCGACTACCAGCGCTCCGAACTCACCGTCCAGGACCCCGAGAACAACCACTGGAAGGACGGCGCCAGACAGATCGCCGCCATCGGCGACATGGACGGCGCCCTCGACCTGGACGGCGACGGGGAGCCCGACACCGCCAGCCACCCCGACCTGATCGTCAACGACGGGAAGTTCGCCTGGCTGTACTACGGGGACGGCAGCGGCTACCTCGACACCACCCGCGACCCCGTCCTCATCGGCGACCTCGGCATGGACCGTCTCACCCTCGGCGCACCCGGCGACTTCAACGGCGACGGGCGCCCCGACCTGCTCGTACGGGACGAGGCGTCCGGCGGCGAACTGTACGTCTACGACGGCGGCGAACCCGACGGCATCGGTATCGGCAACCCCGCGCACCGCACCCGCATCGGGTGGAACTGGGGCACCGACACCGTGCCCCTCTTCACCGCCGCACCCGACGCCGACAACAACGGCATCCTGGACCTGTGGGCCACCACCGCCGGCAGCGGCCGACTGCGGATGTTCGCCAACCACACCGCCGACGGGCCGGAGAAGAAGACCACCGCCTCCGACAACTTCGCCGGATACCGCTCAATGGGCTGACCGCCGAAGCCCAGGCCCGAGACCCCGACCCCTGCTGTGGTCCCGGGCCGACCGCTGTCCCGGCGCCTCATGCGACCCACACGAGCGCCTATACCGGCTGCCTCCCCTGGTGCCGGTCTCGCCACCAGATCTCCACGTGCCCTGCCAGGCCACGGGTGCGGGTGAACCCCTACTCCGCCGAGGAGGCCCCTCATGTATGAGGGACCTCCTCGGCCTTGAGACCGGTCAGGCACCGATTCCGTCGTCGTCCGCGACGTAGGCGAAATCGTTGGCCTTGGACACCTGGCCGCCGCCGGCGGCGGCGTTTCCGACGTTCACCGCGCCAGCCGTGCCCGGCGCGGTATTCACGGTGAGTTCACCGACCGATCGGATGCGGAGGTCAGGATCGGAAGCAGAAAGGTCTCCAAGTCGAGCAGCGCCGCCGCTGGTACACAGCCATCGCCCGGGCACGCGAGCAGCAGCATGCGAAAGTACTCGCCGAGCGTCGAGATTCGGGGCTTCTGCCAGGCAGCCCGCGCCCGAAGCAATGAGGCACATCGGCTGAACCGGACCGAGGCGTATGCCATGCGGCTCGACCCGCTGCGCCCCCGGCTGAATCCGCCGGATCGATACCGGTGAGCAATCCATCGTGGACTTCAAGTCGAAGAGCGCGCCCAAGCCGACGCTGTCACCCCTGATCAACTTCGCCCTAGGGACTCGCAGTCGGGTGGGGAGAGGCGCGTCCGGATGCAGGCGCCGCAGGCCCCTTTTTCAAGAACCTCGCCGAGTGCTTGCCCTGCGACAGACCCCGACGAAGCTCCCGACCTGCCCACGAGGCAACCTGACGACCCGTCAAGCATCAAGATCAACGAGCGTCAGGAGCGTCATTTCAGCGTCAAGATATCGCCTGTGACGCCCACAACGCACATAAGGCGCACGAGTAAAAGCGCAGGTCAGGAGCCCTTCGCGGCCGGTTCGGGGATCGCCACGCACTCCATGTGGTGGGTCATCGGAAACCACTCTCGTCGAGCCCTGCCGCAAGGCCACATCCGCTGACTCCTGGTGTCAGCAGGAGCGGCGCTGGTCGCGGATGTCGGCGATGGGGATGCGGCGGGCTGCCGTCGGGCCGCTCGATGCGGACGCTGTTGTCCTCGCGGCGAATGCGGTCGTGCTCCTCGATCTCACGAAGGAGGGCACGCCGGGGTGGCCGCCGGCCGGGCCCGCACCGGTGCCGTCATGGACCGGATGCGTGCCGCACTGGGTGGGGCCCGGCAGGCTGAGGGGTTCGTGGCTGCGCTGTGGCGGGTGGGCGACGAGTCCGACGGGCCCGACGCCCCGCCCGGGCCGCTGTGGCCCGGGCGATGACGGTCGAAGAGCGGGTTCACTCGACGCGCACGGTGTGCACCAGGTGCTTGATCTCCTGGAACTCGGTCAGCCCGCGGGCGCCGTTGAGACGCCCGACGCCGCTCCGTTTCATGCCTCCCTCCTCGAACTGGTCATGGATGATGCCCCAGTTGTTGATCCAGACGGTTCCGGCGTCGAGGCGGGCCGCCACGCGCATGGGCCGGTCCACGTCGCCGCTCCACACGGACGCGGCGAGCCCGAATTCGGTGGCGTTGGCCCGGCGCACGGCGTCGTCCTCGTCGTCGAAGACCTCGAAGGTGGCGACCGGCCCGAACACCTCCTCCTGGACCAGTGGTGCCGCCGGATCCTCGACCTCGACGAGGCTCGGCCTGAGGTAGGCGTCCTCACCTTCAGGGTTGAGGAGTCCGCCGCGTACCAGCACCGTGCCGTAGGCGCTCGCGTCGGTGACGAGGGTGTCGATGCGCTGCGCGGCGGCGCGGTCGATGACCGGTCCCATCGTGGTGGCGGGCTCGTCGCCCGGGCCGACCACCACGGCGTCGAGGGCGGCGACCATCCGGGTACGCAGGGCGTCGGCGATGCCGCGCTGCACAAGGATGCGGCTGCCCGCCATGCAGAACTGGCCGGCGAACGTGGTGACGGCTGAGGTGAGCACGGGCACCGCGGCGTCCAGGTCGGCGTCGTCGCACACGATCATGGGTGTCTTGCCGCCGAGTTCCAGGGAGCACGCCTTCAGGTGCTGGGCGGCCTGCGCCATGATGACGCGGCCCACTGTGGCCGATCCGGTGTAGCTGATGACGTCGGTGCCGGGGTCGGAGACCAGCAAGGGTGCGCCGGTGTTGCCGGACTCCGTGAAGGCGTTGACGACGCCCGGCGGCAGGGCTTCGGTCCCGGCGATGATCTCGTACAGCAGCCCGTTGGTGAGCGCTGTCTGCGCCGGCATCTTCATCGCGGCGGTGCAGCCGGCGGCGAGGGCCGGTGCCAGGGAGCGCACGGCGAGGATGACGGGCGCGTTCCACGGCACGATGACGGCGGCGACGCCGGCGGGCTGGTGGAGCGTGAACGAGTAGCTGCCGGGCACGGTTTCGGCCGCACGGCCGGTGTCGGTGAGGGCGAGGGCGGCGTTGTAGCGGAGTTTGGCGATGGCCGCGCCGATCTCTCCCTCGGCCTCGGGCAGGCGCTTGCCGTTCTCCTGTGACAGAAGAGCGCTCAACGCGCTGTGCCGTGCGGCCATGCGGTCGGCGCATTCGGCCAGGGCCCGGGAGCGGGCCGTGCGGTCGCGGGACCAGGAGGTGGTGGTGAAGGCACTCTGGGCGGCGTCGATCGCGGCGCGGGCGGTGACGGCTCCGGCGTCGGCGTAGGTCCCCAGGGGCCGGCCGGTGGCCGGGGCCAGGGAGGTGCCGGTGGCGTGACCGTCGTGCCACTGGCCGTCGATCAGGTTACGGGCGTGCGACGAGCTCACGTCTCCCCCATGTTCTCGGAGGTGTCGAAGCAGATGACGGGCTTGATGGTATAGCCCGAGCGGGCGTCGGCGACCGCCTGGTCGAGTCGGTCGGGTGCAGAAGCGGATGAATCTGCCGAAGGGCAGGCGGCCTTGGCGGTGCGGGTCGATGAGGGCGGGGACGCCGGTCAGCCGGTCGCCGGCGCCTTCGGTGACGCCGCGGATGGTACGCCCGTCGATGAGGGAGTTGATGATGAGGGAGGTGATGTCGAAGGAGGCCCGGCTTCCGGCGGCCGGTGCGCCGACGACGGCGACGGTTCCGCCGACGCCCAGCTGGGAGACGGCCGGTTCGAGCAGGGCGGGGACGCCGGTCGTCTCGACGATGTGTGCCGCGCCGGCGTGCCGGGTGATGTCCGTGATCCGCTGGGCCAGGCCGTCCTGACGGCTGTTCACGGTGTGGGTGGCGCCCCGGTCTTCGGCGGTGTGCAGCCGTTCGGGCACGATGTCGGCGGCGATGATGGTGGCGCGCCGCTGAGCCGGGCGGCCATGACCGCGGACAGCCCGACCGCGCCGGCGCCGAGGACCACGACGGTGTCACCGGGCTGCGGCTTGAGCACGTTGAGGACGGCCCCGGCTCCCGTCTGCCGCAGCCGATGGGCGCGAGCAGGGCGAGTTCGCCGTCGGCCACCTCGACGCGTACCACGCGGGGAGCGGAGACCACGGCGTGATGCACGAGCGAGGACTGGCCGAAGAAGAGGCCGCCGAAGCGTGCACCGCCCGGGGTACGGATCGGGCTGCTGCCGCCGGGGCGCGCGGCACCGAAGCCGCGGGGGAAGTAGGTGGTGCACCGCCTCGGTGCACCGGTGCGGCACCTCAGGCACCGGCCGCAGCAGTTGAAGGCCAGCAGGACGCGATCGCCCCGGGGCCAGCGCCTGTTCCTAAACCTGTATCGGCAGGTCACAGGCCATCCGCCGGAAGGGGGAGCTTTGCCCAAGCGTTCGGGACCAGTCCGGGCGGATCGTGGGCGCGGGATCGACAGGCATGAACTGTCTCCAGTCGTCGACATGATCACTGTCGTGAAGGGAACGTCGCCGTACTGCTGGGGACGCGCCGAGTACAGCCAGCCGGCCCCATCTCTTCCTCCCGGTCACCACCGGGGGTCCTCAGTTGCGGTGCGGATCTATAAGAAGTCACGCTCATGCGGAGGAACTAACCTGCATCCAGGCGTCGGGCAGGCGGATAGCTGCGGGCGTAGCGGCCGGTCAAACAGGTGGGTATCGCCGTGTTGTGCTGTCTGGTTGGGCCGAAGCAGGGGGCAACGAACCTCTAGGTGGCACTCGGTGCCGTCGACCGCCGCAGCGTATGTCCCCGAGTGCACCGTGCCGCATCGCCATGGGGGATCGTAGAGAGTGCCCGGGCAGTCAACTCAGCACTCTGCCACCCCTGTTCGCCGTAGGAAGCGTTCACAGGGGCGGCGGATCGTCCTCGCCAGCACACACCGGGAGATTCGCATGTCCAGTATTCCGCCCACCGTCGTGACGCAAGCACCTCCGCCCCGCCAGCCGAAGGTCATCGTGACCGCACTCGCCGCCGGATACGTCGCCGGCTACACCGCGGCGTTCGGTGTCGGTGAGCCGCGCACTGCAGTCGCTCAGGGCGTAGTGGGAGCCGTCGCCTGGCTCTTGTGGGCCCGACGCTGACACCTCTGGCCGGCAGCGGCCTCGTGGCCCGTCTGCTGCGGGGCCGCTGTCACATTCAGGCTCAGAACTCCAGTGGGAGGGGGTTCTCTTCCTCATCGCTGTACTCGTAGGTGTTGAAGGTTGCGCTGGTGATGCCGACGCACCTTGATGCCCGAGCCGCTTTCCCGCTCACCCCTGATCAGGATCTTCTCGCGGGCGCTCGTACCGGAAGCGCCTTCGAGCGCGACGGTCTCGTACGCCCAGGACTTCCCGTGCGTCACGTATCCGAACGTCGCGTACTGGGTGAAGGTCGGGATGTTCTTCACCTTGGCGGTCAGCTTTCCCTCGATGACGAAACCGCTCGGCCCGTCCGCGTGGACGGGTCCCCTCGAACCAAACCAAGGGCTTGCCGCCATCGATGTACTCGGGGGTGAGCTCCTGTGGCGGCCCTCCGGGCTTGACGGTCACCTTGTCGCCGTAGCTGTACTGGCCGCTCATGCCGTCGTTGAGGCCGATCCGGTTCGCCTCGTCCGGCGTCCACCGAGACTGCCCCGCAGGCGGGGTGCCGATCGCCTCGACCCGCTGTTCCTCGTCCGGCGATCCCCGCCAGGACCCGGTGGACCGTGTAGGAGACGCCCGCGACCCGGCGTTCCTCGGGCCACCTGGAGGCCGTCCACCTCGCCTGGTTGACCATCGAGTACGACACTCCGATGTCCTCGGCCAGCCGGAACAGCGGCTCCTTCACCGTGAACGGCGTCTCGCTCTTCTCCTGGCCGCCGTACTCACGCATCGGCTCGACTTCCAGCGCGTAGTCACCGATCGCGAACTGGATGCGGCCGGCCGTCTCCACCAGCCTCCGCAGCTCGGCCACGATCTGCGCGTACCGGCTCGCGCTGACACTGCCGACCTTCCCGTCGCCGGCGGTCTCTTCGATTACCTCGGACACGGCTCTCACCCCAACCCGCAGGCCGCGCACGGCCGTTGACCGTGACGAGACACGGCCCGCCTCTCGGAACCGAAAGTCAGACCGAAAATCCCGTGATCACAACGACCGACCGGAAATGACCTACTGAGTTTGGACTCGTGGAGTCGTAGCGGCTGACAGACTTTGATCCTCGCGGTATGTCGTTGTCATGAGGTACGCGCAGGGCGGCGGGCTGACGGAGGAGCGGCGGGAGTTCCGAGAGGGCCTTCGGCTGACGGCGGCCGGGCGGTTCGCCCGGGGCGATACGAGTCCGGTGATCGCGAAGGATCTGCGGGTCAGCGTCCGTTCGGTACAGCGGTGGCGACACGCCTGGGCCAGTGGCGGTCCGTTGGCCTTGCGCTCGGTCGGTTCTGCCTCGTCGCCACGCCTGAGCGGGGCCCGGTTCGCCCAGTTGGAGGGCGAGTTGGCCAAAGGACCCCCCGCGCACGGCCGGCCGGACCAGCGGTGGACTCCGGCCAGGGTCAAGACCTTGACAGGCCGTCGGTTCCACAAGAGCTGCACCGTCCAGGGTGTACGCAAGTTGCTGGTCCGGCACGGCTATTCCTGCCAGGTTCCGGCCAGACGTGCCGTCGGGCGCGACGATCCGGCGATCTATGGCTGGGTGAAAGAGACCTGGCCACACGTGGAAGCATCGCGGCGGCGCCCGGGGCCCGGATCGTCTTCGAAGACGAGTCAGGCTTCCCGATGACGCCGCCCATCGCCCGCACCTGGGCCCGGCGCGGGCACACCCCCGTCATCCGGGTCCGTGGCCGCTCCAGGCGCCGCGTCCCGATCGCTGCCCTGACCTGCTAAAAGCCCGGCGAACGCTCCCGGCTGATCTACCGCCCCGCCGCGACGACGGCCAGCGTGACGGCCGCAAGAGCTTCGCCTGGACCGACTACCGCGACGTGCTCCAGGTCGCCCACCACCAGCTCGGCGGCCCGATCGTGCTCATCCGGGACAATCTGAACGTCCACCTGGACACCGGACTCCGCACCTGGACCGCGGACCGGGACTGGCTGACCGCCCACCAACTGCCCACCTACGCACCGGATCTCAACCCGGTCGAGGGCATCTGATCCCTGCTGCGACGCGGCTGGCTCAGCAACGTCGCCTTCACCACCCCCGAGCACCTCATCCAGACAGTCCGTCGCGGCCTGCGCACGATTCAATACCGCAGCGACCTCAACGACGGATGCCTCGCCGGAACCGGCCTACCCCTCACCCCGACGACCCCACGAGTTCAAACTCAGTGACACGGAGCGCAGTGGATCGTGGAGTGTGCCGGGGTTACAGGAGACCGGCCAGGGCCGGGATGAAGCCCAGAGCGAAGGGGAGGAGACTGATGTCCGCCCAGCGCCAGTCGGGTCGGCGTATCGCTGGAGGGGCTGTCTCACGTGGGGTCGGCTGCCTGGGCAGGACGCGGCGAATGTGGTTGGCGGCAGCTCGTACTGTGCGGTCCTTGTCGATGAGGGAGGGGGGAGAAGGCGAATACGGAGATCTCGTCCCCGTGCACGGTGACCAGGCGCAGGCCGCCTTCTGTTTCCACCGTCCGTACTGTGGCCGTGGGAATTCGCCATCGCGTGCACAGACCGATCACCCGCACTTCTCCGGCACGCAGTTCCACCCGTGCGCGCCCCAGACCGCGCCATGACATACGTGCCATCGCCAGGATCGCCGCTGCGAGAAACACCATGCCGGGTTTGGGGTTCCGGTCCCAGCCGAGGCTCATCCCAACCGTTCCCATGGATGCCAAGACGACGAGGGAGCCCCATCCGCCGATGGGGGCGCTGCGGCGCTGCAGAATGGTCACCTCGCCCCGCTTGCGGGCCACTTGTATCTTCCGTTCCAGCATCAAGCCCTCAGCAGACCGGCGCGCTCATCGAGCCCGCGCCGCAAGTCGAATAGGTGAGTCCGGCGTTCACCGACATGTCCCGGGCGGTCACGCCGGGATTGACCACACCCGGTGACGCCTGGGGTCGGACATTTCCCCGCCACAGCGGGGGGCGGGAGCCGGAGGGGCCCCGCGCGATGGCGCTACCACGCCAACTGCCAGCCAGGCCTCTGCCCAGTAGGCCTCCGCCTGCGGTCCATGCCACATCCCACGCAAGGGCCTTGCCGGAGAAGTTTCCGTTCGCGGCATTCGCCGTGTGTTTGGCTACCACATACACCCCACCTGCCACGAGGCACCAGCCTGCTGAAGCCGCCACGCACGTGGCGAAGACTCCCGCTTCGGCGAGGGCGCCGCCGGGGCCGCGGATCTGACCGGGAAGACGCTGGCCGAGGGCGCACACCCGGCCTGAGCCGGGGGCCGGGTCAGCCCAGGGACGCACCGCCCTAACCCGCCGGGAGGAGGCGGGTCGTCCTGGGGATCGATGCCCGCCTTTCCGGCCCGCGGAAAGGATGTGTGTCATGAGTGACGCCAACGGCCACACCTGGGCCCGCCACGCCCCGTACGCCTCATTCGTCTGGATGTCGGCCTCGGCCGTCTGGCACATCTGGATGGCAATCTTCCCCGGCTCGGACGTGGAGACCGCCGGCCCCTGGGGCTACACCGCGTTCATCATCTACGACTCGTTGATCATCTTGATGTCAGTGGCCGGCGCGGTACTCGCCCTGGCCACGGTCAGCTCCTGGGGACAGGGCCTGCCCCGCCGCCTGATTCTCTTCCCGCTCACCGTCGGTTGTGTGCTCCTGATCGTCCGCGGGGGCCCGGGGATGATCGAGAACTTCCTGGTCGCCACCCAGATCACTCCACGGGGCGTGGTCGGCGTCTTCGACCCGTCGGTTCCCGAGATGCCGGCGGGCGAGTTCTGGAGCACGTTGGCGGTCAACTCGTTCTTCTTCGCCGGCGCGCTGTTCCTGGCCCCCACGACCCGCTCCTACGCCCGCCGGACACGGACGGCTCCGGCAATCCACAAGGGCGCTCACCGATGACCGCGGCACACAAGACCCGGACGGCCGGGACCGGCCCGGCGGCCCCGCCGGACACACTGCGCACGGTCTGCCACACGACGTTCGCCTGGGTGATCGTCTTCACCGCCTTCCACCTCTACTGGTACCTCGGCGGCACGTTCGGCTTCGGTGACGCGAGCGCCACCGTGCCGCAGACCAAGACCGTCGGCGACTGGGTTTCCGCCGCGGTGATCAGCGTCATGTTCCTGGCCGGCGCGTTCGTCCCGTTCGCGCTCCACCGGTCCTGGGGCCGCACCCTGCCCCGCTGGGTCCTGCACTGCTGCACCTGGACGGGGGCCATCCTGCTCATCATGCGCGGCACGGCGGGAGTCCTCGACAGCGTCGTCCGCCACACCGGCCTGCTGGAGAACGGCCTCACCGGCCTCTCCGAGGAGCAGATCTCCGGCGACACCGACCCGACCGGGTACACGGAATGGTCGACCACCGCCACCGACCTCTACTTCGTCACCGGCGGTCTCCTCTTCACCATCGCCGCGCTCCGCCACCGCCGCTCCCCCACAACGACGACCACACGGCACCGACCTCCACACCGAGGACCTGTCCGGCGGCTGCGCCGAGCCTGACGACGTCAAAACGGGAGAACACGCCCGCCCGAGCCGCCTCCAGTGCCCGTCATGCCCCCCGATGCCGTCACAAACGATTCTCAGAAGTATCCCGAAACCACCTTGAGTGAGAACGGGTTCTGCGAACCGAACCGGCGCTTCGTGAGCTCCGTGCGGTTCTCTTTGATCTTGCTCAGACAAAGGACCGTTTCTGGGAATCAGGCAATGCTGAGTGGTCGACAAGAGCCGTGGGACCAAGCGTAAACGAGTACCCCACTCGCACAGATCCCCTATCCGGCGGTCTGTGCGGATTACGCCGTCGCGCGACGCCATCTCACTGCTCCGGGTCATGTACGGGGGCGTCCCTCTCGGCCACTCAACGCGAGCGGTCAAAGCGCTTCGTGGTGCGCGCTCCGCTCACCGAGGAGGTGCTCCCTGCCCCAGGCACCCAGGGGGCCCAATGCCTCATTCAGGGAGACACCGAGCGGGGTCAGGGCGTAAGTGACGCGGCGTACCGCCCCCTCGAACGCCTCCTCCCGGAAGATGATGCTATCGCCCTCCAACTCCCGCAGATGCGAGGCGAGAACCTTCTCGGTAACGCCGGGGATGCCACGCCTCAGCTCACCGAACCGGCAGGGCCCTCCCTCTAGCGCCCACAGGATGAGCACCTTCCACTTGCCACCGACCACGTCGATCGCTGCGTCGATGCCGCACACGTAAGCGTCCCGCCTGGTCATCCACTCACCTTAAGGTAACCACCCACAAAAGAGTGCGTACTTGATCATGGTCTGGGCGTAAACGAGCCTGATCGGCATGGACACCCACAGCACTTCCAAGACTCCCATCACGCTCCTTGGCCTCGGCGACATGGGCACCGCGCTCGCCCGCGCCTGGCTGACCGCGGGACACCCGCTCACCGTCTGGAACCGCACCCCGGAAAGGGCCGAACCACTGGCAGGAGAGGGTGCCCGGGCGGTGGCCACCCCGGCCGAGGCGGTAGCTTCGGCAACCGGTCCCGTCGTCCTTTGCCTGCTGGACGACGCCTCCGTAGGCGAGGTTATGGACGGCACCGACCTGAACGGCAGGGACGTGGTCAACTTGACCACAAACACCCCCGCCCAGGCCCAGCAGCGCGCCCGCTGGGCCGAGGAGCGCGGGGCTCGTTTCCTGGACGGCGGGATCATGGCCGTCCCTTCGATGATCGGCCGACCGGAGACCGGCGGCTACATCTTCTACAGCGGCGACCACGCGCTGTTCGAACGCCACCGCGAGGCACTGGCAGCTCCCGCCGGCGTGAAGTTCGTCGGCAAGGACCCCGGCCACGCGGCGCTGCACGACATCGCCTTGCTCAGCGCGATGACCGGCATGTTCGCGGGTATCACCCACGCCTTTGCCTTGGTGGGCCCCGAGAAGGACCTCGACCAGACCCGGTTCGCCACGCTGCTCGCAGAATGGATCGGCGCCATGTCCGGAGCCGCCCACGGCATTGCCGCCCAACTGGAAAGCGGCAACTACACCGAGGGTGTCACTTCCAACCTCGCCATGATGACGGCGGCCAACGACACACTCCTGGCCACGGCGCAGGACCAGTCCGTCGATCCTCGGCTTCTCACCCCCTATATGGAACTGATGCGCCACAGGGTCGCCCAGGGCCACGGCGACGAGGGCCTGGCAGGCACCGTCGGCCTGCTCAGCAGCGAGTGACGGTTCACGCGTTCGCAGCGTTGCGGGACGGCTCCCGCCCGGGACCCTTACGTCATGCCGAGGCGGAGGACGGCTCGCCCCGCGGGCTGCGAGCGCGTGGGCCGGGCACCATCGCCCGGATGGACAGGTCCAGATCGAGGCGGCTGTTCATGTCCAGCTCGAACCAGCCGTACGGATTCACATGGGTCCAGAACAGTGGCGACAGCGCCCTGCAGTCCGCGTCGGTGAGCTTGTCCGCCCACTTCGGATCGGCCAGGACCTCCTGCACCAGCAGCGTGTTGACGTGTTCTCTGAACTGGCAAAGCCCTTGCCTCAGCGATGCCAGGCGAAGCCCAAAAGCGCAATGATCAGCAGCAGCACGCACAAGCGGGCAGTCATGCTGTTGCTGTTGATCGCCTCACGCACGACACGCCAGAACTCGGCCACGGTGTCCACCTCCCTTGATCGCTTGGCTTCCCTCTCAAACGTGGTCGCGAACGATCCGTGACTTCCATGCCGTACCCGAGAGCCCTCTCGGGCAACCCGCGCGCCTCATGCCGCCCCATCTCCTGGTCTCCTGTGACCAGCACAAACGGCACTCCGAGATGGCCTCGGCAAGGAAGAGTTTCTGACCCCTGTCACGCCTCGTCGACATGGGGCTGACGACAACTGAGCAGCCCATCGTCACGGAGAGTACAGGTAGCGGATTCCCTCGCCCCCAGGCGCTGGTGCAGCTGTTTCTCGGTGAACGCCATGAGGGGTTCTTGGGTGCGGTGACGGTCTGGCCAGCAATCTCGCGGAAGGCGGGCATCCCGAGGTTGACGGTGGTGCCCCGGTGGGACCGCTCGTCGAGCTGGGCGAGTTTCTGCACGGCTCCGGCGAGGCTGACCTTGAGTCCTTCGACCGCGCCGAGCCAGCCTTCCTTCTCGGCTTCGGCGATGCGGTTGAGCAGGTTGTCGCGGATGGTCACGATGCGTTGGCGCTTGTCGGGGTCGGGCCGCAGGAGGCTGCATCGCAGGCAGCTGTGCTCATGGACGCAGCTGGTTCCGTGAGCGCAGCCGCAGTCGCCCAGGGCGACGCGGCGGCGTTCGAAGTGGCCGAACTCCTTCCATTCCTCGTCGGTCGGGGTCCGGTATTCCTCGCTGGGGCGGGTGGCCCGGCGGCGGGCGATGAACGCCCGGTGGCCGTTGATGACCTCCCCGGGATAGACCGCCTTGTAGCCCATGGTGGTGTTGATGTCGCGGTGGCCGACAACGAGTTGGGCGATGTGGGGCCGCATGCCGTTCATGATCGCGTCCGTGATGAACAGCCTGCGGAAGTCGTGAAGGCTGAACGTTAGCGGCTGGCCGACGGCGTCGGTGAGACCGGTGCGAGAGAGCACTTCGTTGAGCAACTGCCGTATCCCGGAAGGCGGGATGGGCCGGTTCTCCACTCCGACGTGGCGTTGGAACAGCAGCGGCATCGGCGGGTTCCACACGCGCTCGTGACGGTCGTAGGAGACGACGAGCGGGACAGCACCGTTCTCGGTCGCGGGTGCGGCTGATGATCGTGCCGAGCACGTCGGCGAGCTCGGGGCTGATGACGAGCAGACGCTCGTCATCGGTCTTAGAGGGGGCGATGTGCAGCAGCGGGATGAGCTCTCCGGTACCAGGCAACCGGTATTGGACCAGGCTGTGATGCGAGAGTTCGGTCAGCTCCTCGATGCGGATCCCGGTGTGCCGCAGGACTTCCACGATCGCCCAGGACCAGAACGCGCGATGCTCCTCCAGCGTGAGGTCGAGGCGCTGCCCAGTGTCGGGGTCAACCGCCCAGATCCTGGCGGCGGGGTTCTTGATGGCCGGCCGGTGCCAGCATTTGCCGGCTGCGACGAAGTCGGTCCCCGGGACGGTGGCCTGGGCGCTTGCCAGTCGCTCGGCTGCCAGGCGGCGCTGTGCGTCGACGGTCTCGGCCAGGACAGGCAGGACGGGCAGCCGTTCACGGGTCCGCTGGTCCATGCGCGACTTGCGGCTGGCCTTTTCCCTTCCGGTGCGACATCTCCTCTTCCCGGATCGGGCAGGGTGCCGCCCAGACGCCCCAGCGCGCGGGTTCGTCCATGGCCCACTGGGCGAGGTCGAGGTAGAAGGCCCGCACTGCGGCCAAGTGGTTGAGGTCGCGATCGGCGCGCGGGGTCTACGCGAGCACTACGCCAACGACCTCGGCGCGAAGCAGTCCCTCGTCGCGGTCTCCCCCGGCCCCAACAGGTCCAAGGGCGACAAGGACGTCGCCGAATGGATGCCCCCGGACAACAGCGCGGTGTGCCGGTACGCCAGCGAGTGGGTCGCGACCAAACTGCGCTGGAAACTCACCGCCGACACGGCCGAACGCGACGCGCTGCGCAAACACGCGAAACCGTGCAAGGAGACCGTCCGGTACCGCACGGCCGAGCAACGAGGCGGAGGGGGCACCGTGACCGGCCTCGCACGGCGGAACCCGAAGCGAGTGCCCGCCGGGACTGCTGCCCCTCCCCGGCCAGGACAGCCGGCAGGGCGACAAGAGGAACGACAGCGGAACGGAGGCTGATCACGCAGTGGCTGAGCGGCTCAGTTGGCCACTTTTGCCTTGCAACTGGCCACCACTCCCTCCTCCACCTCAAAGCGAAGGAGGGAGCTGCGGCCATGCCTTGGAAAGAGCGCTCAGCGCAGCTCAGTGGTGGAACAGAACTTCGCGCAGCAGCCGGAGGACGTTCGCAAAGGCTGAGGCTGCTGTCAAACCCATGCCCCACCGGTATTTCGGGTTGCGCCGCTCCTTCTGCTGCGAGGTACCGTCAGGGAACACGATGCATCACCTCTCTTGTGGTGATCTCGGTGCCCGTCGGAGCGAGTCGAAGCTGTCCAGGCCACTCGCGCCGACGGGCTTCTTGCCGTTCAGAGAAGCACGGGATCGGCGAATGGCGAATTCGATCGGGGATTTCTGCCACAAGGACCCCTCCGACGGTGTCGTCATCGACGCTGGACCGGGCCAGACGACCCGCATGGTGTGGCTCGAAGAAGCTGCTCCTCGGGGTGCGGCGCGACCCTGCGCAGGTGGTTCTTCTCCAGCGCCTCGCACCAGCAGGCGCCATCGACGTGGCCAGCCACATGGTCCTTCCCACAGGGTGGCTGCGACGTCACCTTTCGAGACCGCCGTGCTGGCCAGGAGCAGATCCGCCCTGCGCCCCGGATGTTTCCTGACGCGGCCCCGCAGCACACTCGTTATTGCAGGTGGTGAAGAGGGCCAGTTCAGAACGCCGTTCAGCCGAGGAATCGATTCCAGCCGACATCGTGGTCCCGGATGAAGGCGTCCCAGCCACACCGAGGCGCTTCTTGGCCACCATGGGCGTCTTCCTGCCGCGGCTCGTCTCGGAGAACGGGCCGCCGGGCCGATGGCAGTGCCATGGCGCGCGCGTCCGACTGACATCTTCCGGAAGGAGCAACGCGGAGCACAAAGTCGCCAACTGAAGCACACAATAGCCAACGGGGCCGCTCAGCCACACCTTCCTCCGTGAGATCGCTGAGGCCGCGGGCCTGTCCAACCGCTCCAGCGCCCACTATCACCTGCAGCTCCTGGAGCAGCGCGGCCTGGTCCTGCGGACCGAAACCCGGCGCCGCGGCTACCGCCCCGCATGACGGGAACCGCGCCCTTCCGATCCGACCTGTCCGGCATCGACGCGCCAGAGGGCTCCGACTTCCCGTTCCTCGTCGTGAGCGCGATCGGGCAGACCTTCCCATCCCCCGCTCCTTCGAGGCCCGGACCGTCGAGGTCAACCGCGCTCAAGCCAGCGTTCGGCCCAGGCGGGTACGGAGAGCGCGAACCGCTGCTGGGCCGCGCAGATCGCCGGGCGCTCCTCCTGGAGCACGTGAGGCGGTCGCCGCGACGCTGGATGGCGCGGACCTCCAGCACTCCGGGGCCGCCCGGCACGGCCGGCGGTGAGGGTGGTGCACTGGCCGTTTTGGCCGGGTGGCAAGTGGCAGTTGCAGTACTCGTCGAAGGGCGTGATGGGCAGGCCCCAGCCGGGTGCCGCCAGCAGTGCCATCAACCGCCGGTGCCCGGTGGCGGCTGCGGGATCAGCACGGAGCCGGGCGCCGCAGTCTCGACCCGGCGCCGGGCGGATTGCCAGGGCAGCCCGGTGTACAGACGCAGCAGCTCGGCACGACGCTCGATGCCGGTGTTCTTCATCTCGAAAGCCTCCTCAGCACCGCGGGGCCGTCCCGGCACAGCACGCGCGACAGAGAGCCACGAGGAGCATACGGACCATGCGCGGTGCCGGCCGAGTTGGCTTCTCCACGGCGTGCTCGATGCCTGGTCGAGCACGGGGCAGGGACCCCGCCGGGCCCACCCCGGACCCGACCACATCACTGCGGGGAAAGGGGACCTGGATTCGCAGCGACGCGCCGCCATGTCTCCTGGATGCCGCATCCGTCGTTCTGGTGTCAGCCTTGTGCGTCTTCGGCTTCCGCGGTCGTCTGCTGGCTCAGCAGGGGGTAGTCCGGCCAACGGACTGTCAGTCTGCGGAAACGGGTCTGGGCCTGGCGCCGGTCGGGCATACCGAGGGCGACAGCGATCTGGTCCCAGCGGCGGCCCTGGGCCCGCGCGTGGTCGATGAGCTTGAGTCCGTCCCGCTCCAGCCCGGCTCCTGATCAGCCGGGCGGAACCGGCTTCCTGACAAACTCTCCGACCCCTGCGTTGAGTTCGCCGGCAGGCTGGTGCTGGAACCCGTGGTGGCCACGGCCGGCCAGGACCGTGACGGCGGCATGGGGCAGAAGCGCCGCCGCTGTGGCCGCCACCTGTGCCGCGCCGTGCGGCCGGCCGGCGCCCGCGAGCAGGAGCGAGACCGGTAGGTCGAGTGCGCGCAGCGCCCGTGCGCCGGGGCGGGGCCGGAGGACAGGACGCGCCGTCCTGAAGTCGGCTGCCGCTTCCTGCAACCGCAGCCACTCGGGATCGAACCGCGCACCGCCGCTCTCCCAGCGCAGGAACGAGGCGACGCGTGCGGACCTAGATGATTGATGTGCTTTTACGTGCTGGTCAGTGGGGTCGGGTGGTCGTAGTGGATCAGCGATCGTTTCCTCTCGGCCCCGCAGGCCCAGTTGTGCCAGATCGCCGCGTTGAGGGCCAGGAGTCGCTGGAGGACCCTGGCCCACAGCCCGGACAGAACCCGGCCGCCGTGGGCTTCCAGGCCGAGTTGGCTCTTGAGGGTCCAGTTCACCGACTCGATGCGCTGGCGGAGCCACTGCGGGAAGATCCCCGGGTCGGTCTCGTCCTTGCGGGCCGGGCGGATCACGGTGATCCCGAGCGTGGACATGTCGGCCCCGAAGCCGGCTCCGGCGAAGCCCTTGTCGCACACTCCGGTGGTGCCCGGCTCGGGCCGGTTCTTCTCCAGCGCGAACATCGTCCGTATCGCATCGCGTTCCTTGACGAGTTTCGGGTTGACCAGGATGAAGCCGGTGACCAGGCCGTCCGGGGCGCAGCAGAGCATCAGCTCGGCGCCCCAGTAGAAGCGGTGGTGGGACTTGTCCATGCCATAGCCCGCCCATCCAGCCAGGTCGGAGCGTTTCGCGGTCTCGCGGGACGCTCCGCACGGCACCGGGGTGCCGTCCCACAGCCGCACCGCATCCGCGCTGGACGGCGTCCGGGCCGCCAGCCGGCGCAGGGCCTCCTCCAGCAGGCCGCCGACCGCACGCAGCCTCCGGTTGTACTCGCTTTGCGAGAGCAGGCGCGGGAAGAGGTGGCCGACCAGCGCGGGAGCGGAGCGGAGCCAGTGCCGCTCGTCGTCGTAGCGCAGCAGGACCTGGGCGACGGCCAGGCAGACCAGCTCGGCGTCGGTGACCTCCAGCGGATGACCGGGCCCGGTACGAGGTCCCCGCGAGGGGATGATGCCGTCGTCCAGCTCGACGTACAGTGCGATAAGAAGGGTGTCCAGATCGGTGTTCACAGCGCGTCCCTCGGGTCGAGCCAGTGTTCAACACCACCGATTCTGGGCACCTTTCGCCATTTCCGGCAGCCCGTGAAGCGCATCAATCATCTAGGCGCCAGCAGCATCGGCAGTGCGCGTAGCAGGTAGGCGGGCCTGTAACCGGCGAAACAGCCGGTGGGGTCGAGGAGTACGAGACGATCGACCCGGGCCGAGGCGAGGGCGTAATGCAGCGCGATCCAGGCGCCGTACGAGTGGCCGAATCGACCGGCTTGAGCGTGCCGGACACGTCGAGCCGCCTGCGCGACGCGCGCGACCGCCGCCGGGTACACCTGAAGGTCGGCGAACAAGCCGTCGCCCTGGGCCAACGGCACTTCGGCCCACTGATCAACAGGACCCTGGACCTGCTGGACACCTTCACCGAGAACGAAGTCGCCACCGTGCACCGTTTCCTGACAGGCACACGCGACGCGGTGAAGGACCGGACCCGGGACAAAGACGGCGAAGCGAAGCACCCGGACTGAGGCTCCGAAACGGACCCCTCCGTGCCGACCGTCCGGAACATGTTCGTGCAGGCGGGGCATCGGGCGCGGTCGGCACGGAAGAGAGGGTGACCAGGCTCTGTCCGCGAGCCGTCAGCGGGAGCGCACGGACAACCAGACCGGCCCCTTATCGAAGGCTGAGCAGCGACGACCGTTCCAGGTCAGTGGTCCCTCATCAGGAGGTGCACCAGCGTCACCGCGCCAATGCCAACCAAGAGGGCGGCGCCGAACGATGGGTGCTCGAAGGCGGCGTACACCGCGCTGCAACCGACGAGCCCGAGCAGTACCGTCCGCTGATCTGTCCGACCGTTCACCGGTGAGGCCCTTCCATAGGACTGCGCCGCCCTTGGCTTCGGCGGCCTTCATGTACCCCTAGTGACCTGGTGAGAAGGGAACAACGACTGGAATCCAGACAGGATCCTCACCCCAGGCCGGCCTCGGTTGCTCAGCCTTCGCGATGGAAGACGGCCAAACCTCACGGTCACCGGACTCGGAGCGCCGGGCCGCGCTGCTGGACGTACTTGCGGGCATGGGCCCGCCCATCGGGCCCATGCCCGCCACGGTCGACCCCGAGACTGCGCTCGGCTGGTGGGAGGCGGCCACGGTGGAGGGTTTGATGCTGAAGCCGCCCGGAGCGGCTACGTCGGGGGCAAGAGGTACAGACTGAAGATCAAAAACTGAGCGCTTCGAGCGCTGCCTCCCACCGGAAGCTCGCACCATCTCCCTGCTTCGGCGGGTGAGGCTCGCCGGGCATGAACACCACCCGCACCCCCTGCTTCCGCAGCGTGTCGACCGCGCGGCCCACTGCGGGCTGCGCGTCCAGCGCCGTCGACCGGAAGGGAGCCGCGGCGACGGGCACGCCCAGGTGTACGGCCTCCGCCGAGATCCCCAGCGCGACGGTGTCGGTGATCCCGGCGGCCCGCTTGCAGGCGCTCGTCGTGGTGAGCGGCGCGACGAGTACCGCGTCCGCCTTAGGGCTTGCCGGGAAACAAGTCGTGGCTTCCTGCTGGGGAGCTCGTTGTGCTGGTATGGGGAGACCGGAGGGGATCGAGGCCGTTCTGGCTGCGAAGTTCCAGGTGTTGCTGCCGCATCTGGATGAGCGTCAGCGTCGGCTGGCAATAGGGGCGGAAGCACTGTCGCTGGGGCATGGGGGGATCCGGCTCGTCGCTGCCGCAGCCGGGGTTCGGGAAGGCACGGTCTCTCGCGGTGCGGCTGAACTGGACTCTGGTCAGGCTCCGTTGGGGCGGGTCCGTCGGCCGGGCGGGGGCCGGAAGAAGGCCGTGGACCTTTATCCAGGGCTGCGACCCGCTCTGCTTGCGCTGGTCGAGCCCGACGAACGCGGTGACCCGATGTCGCCGCTGCGCTGGACGACGAAATCGACGCGGAAACTGGCAGCGGAGCTGACCCGGCAGGGCCACCGGGTCTCTGCCGACACGGTCGCCGGCCTGCTCCGGGAGGAAGGATTCAGTCTGCTGGCCAACGCCAAGACCATCGAGGGTACTCAGCACCCCGACAGGGATGCCCAGTTCTGTTACCTCAACGAGCAAGCACGAGCGCACCGGGACGCCGGAGACCCGGTGATCAGCGTGGACAGCAAGAAGAAGGAACTGATCGGCGACTACAAGAACGCCGGGCACGAATGGCGTCCCGCAGCACAGCCCGTGAAGGTCAAGACACACGACTTCCCCGGCCAGGCCGAGAAGGCAATCCCGTACGGAATCTACGACATGGCCGCGAACGCCGGCTGGGTCAGCATCGGAAACGATCACGACACCGCGGCGTTCGCCGTCGCCTCGATCCGGAGCTGGTGGCAAGCTCGCGGTCGGCACGACTATCCTCGCGCCCGCCGACTGCTGATCACTGCCGATGGCGGAGGCTCCAACGGCTACCGCACGCGCGGCTGGAAGACCCAGCTCGCCGGCCTCGCTGCCGAGACCGGCCTTGAGATCACGGTATGTCACCTGCCGCCCGGCACCTCGAAGTGGAACAAGATCGAGCACCGGCTGTTCTCCCACATCACCATGAACTGGCGCGGTAGACCCCTGACCAGCCACGAAGTCATGCTCCAGACGATCGCCGCAACCACCAGCCGCACCGGCCTCACCGTTCATGCCGAACTCGACCACGGTGAGTACCCCACCGGCATCCGCATCAGCAACGACGAGATCGCTGCCCTGCCATCACTCGCCATCGCTTCCACGGCGACTGGAACTACACCCTCCACCCCCAGCGTCCGATGGACGCCGCGACCACCGGCAGCACACCAGACAATGCCCTGCCAGACAGGCCGACGTACCTCTCCCGGCGTTCGCTCCAGGATCCGGAACTGACGGGGATGACCCGTCGGCACCTCAGCAAACTCATCGATGCGTTGACCCCAGCGATGGAGGTTCAACGCGAGCGAGTGCTCCGCACACGTCGAGGCCACGAGCGCCTGGTGGCCCCCGGCACGGGCGCCAAAGCCAAGCTCACCCCAGCCGACAAGGTCCTGGTCACCGTGCTTCACCTGCGAAAGATCGCGACCATGGACCTCCTGGGCCAGCTCTTCAGCACCACCGCCATGACCGTCAGCCGCGCAGCGAAAGACGTCCGACCGCTCCTGGAAGCCCACGGCGTTCGAGTCTCCGCCTCAACAGCCCGTTTCCGCACACCAGATGACATCGCCCGGTTCCTTGATCCCGGCAGCATCAAGATCGAATCGACGTGTTGATTCCCGGCAAGCCCTAAGGAGTCCTTTCAGAATGCGGGGATCTTGCGGGCCAGGGTCATGGCGTGGGCGAGTTGGAGGAAGCCGTTGTGGATGTCGTCGCGGGTCTCCCAGCGGATGCGCAGGCGGCGGGGTCCGTGGAGCCAGGAGATGGCGGCTTCGGCGACCCAGCGGGTGCGGCCCAGGCCGGAGCCGTGCTCTGTTCCGCGGCGGGCGATGACGGGGGTGATGCCGCGCTCACGGAGCCGGTCGCGGTAGATGTCGTGGTCGTAGGCACGATCGGCATACAACCGGCGGGGCTTGCGCCGTGGGCGGCCCCGTTTTCCGCGTACCGCCGGGGCCGCGTCGAGCAGGGGCAGCAGTTGGGTGACGTCGTTGCGGTTCCCGCCCGTCAGTGACACCCGCAGCGGGGTGCCGTTCGCGTCGGTGAGGACATGGTGTTCCGAGCCCGGCCGTCCCCGGTCAACCGGACTCGGTCCGACTTTTGGGCGGCTTCGCCCCCGCTTGGCCTGCACGTGCGAGGCATCGATGGTGGCGCGGGAGAAGTCCAGCCGGTCCGCCGCCCGCAACCGGGCCAGCAGCACCCGCTGAAGGTTGTCCCAGACGCCGGCCGCCTGCCACTCGGCCAGGCGCCGCCAACAGGTCGGGCCCGACCCGAAACCCAGTTCCCGCGGAAGGAACTCCCACTGGATCCCCGTATAGAGGACGAACAAGATCCCCTGAAGTGTCCTGCGGTCGTCGATGCGCTTGCGCCCCGGATACCGGGAACGACGCGGATGCTCCGGCAACAGCGGCTCGATCACCGCCCACAGCTCATCGCTGACCTCCCACGGCTTCGCGCGAGCCATCCTCACCCCCAACGAGCGCGATCACCTACCCCTCCACCGTGCCACACAAGATCACTC
>NZ_JANCPR020000046.1 GCF_028657195.3 Streptomyces iconiensis | reverse complement strand
CCCGGGCCCTGCACGCCTACCTGCGGTGGCGCAACGCCAACGCCCGCCACCGCGACGTCCTGACCGCAGAACGCAAAGAACGCGCCCGAATCCGGCACGAAAAGGGCATCCGCTGGGGCGGACGCCCTCTCCCCGCCGCTGCCTGAACGACCCGGCAAACCTATGCGGTCAGAGCACTAGCTGCGGGTTTCCGCCGAGCGGTCAGCCGCGCGGTGAGCCCTGTGGGGAACAGCCAGCCTTCGTGCTCGGCCGCCGGCAGGCGGATGAGCGTGCCTGTACGTGGTCACCGTGGCCGGTAGGAGGTGACCAGGACGGAGACGGAGACGCTGATCCGGTCGGGCAGGTGGCTGTCCTGGTCCAGGTCCGCGCTTGGCATGTGGCGCGCGCTCGGTGTCATCCCCACCAGGTCGAGGACCTCGTGCCTGGCCAGGGACGCGGGGTACTCGACCAGCTCGGTGGCGGAGGCATCGAAGAAGGGGTTCAGGGCTTGGTGCAGGCGCTCTTCCTTGGCCGGGTCGATCGCGACCATGGCGGGAAGCGGGCCGCGCAGCCCGGCCAGGTGCCGTGGGGTAGGGCGCACCACGATCAACCGGCCGTTTGAGCGCATCACCCGGTGGAATTCGGAGGGGTTCCGGGGCGCGAACACGTCCAGTACGACATCGGCCACCCCGTCGGCCAGCGGAAAGGGACGGAAGACGTCCCAGCTCGCGGCGGCGGCCCGTACATGGGCTCGGCCTGCCGAGCGCAGTGCGCGCACCGAGGTGTCCAGCCCCAGCCCGCGGCCGGCGGGCAGTTGGTCGAGCACACCGGCCAGGTAGTAGCCCGTGCCGCACCCCACGTCCACGACCGTGCCTCGTTCGGTCACGGCGTCGGCCGCCATGCGTGCCACGGCCCGGCGGATGGGCCCGTACCTGCCGGTGGACAGAAACCGGTCCCGGGCCCGGGCCATGGCGGCGTCATCGCCGCTGGTGGCGCGGGCACCCGCCAGGAGGCTGACGTAGCCATGGCGAGCGACATCGAAGGTGTGGCCCGCAGGACAGCGCAGCGCGCCACCACCGGGACGGAGGTGAGCGTGGCACGTCGGGCAGCGCAGCAGGTCGAGGAACGATTCGAGGGCAGGGCGAAGAACGGGCACGGGGCACTCCTGGCAACGGTGAAGGGGAAGGGACCGTGCCTGTCGGTGCACCCGGAAGGGCGCCGCCCCAGGAACACGCAGGCCCAGCACCTGGTCACCGGGATGCGGCAGCGCACAGAGAACGTGGTTCAGGCGGCAGGCACGCCAAGGAGGGCGACGCCGTCCGGCGTCGCCCTCAGAACCTGCCGGTCACAGGAAGCAGCAGTGCGGGGTGCTCATAAATGCCACGCCACAAGCCTACGATCTTCGACGGAAGCCTCCCGCGTCGGAGTCGGCCATGATCGCCCTCACTGGTAGGCGTTGCACCGGTGCTCCCCGGTGCTCCCCGGTGCTCCCCGGTGCTCCCCGGTGCTCCCCGGCGGGACATCGGCTCGGAGGGCCGAGGCTTGGCGGTCCAGTTCGTAAGTGCTTCGCGGGGTGATCATGTAGCGGGCTCGGCTGAGGATTCTTCCTGGCCATCGGCGGTGTGCCGATCGGGTCTGACGTCGCCGCTTTTGTGCACGGGTTCGCCGCTCTCGGCCCCGGGTTCGCCGGTAGAGCGTCCGGACCGGAGGTGGCGAACTTCCACTGGAAGGCCCTGTTCTCGTATAGCTACGGCGAACGGACATGTAGCGCAGGGTGACGCTCGGGGCTGGAGGAGTGGGCGCGAGGGCCGACGGCATAGCGATCGGCGGCGGCAGCGATTCAGCTTCGAGGTTCACTTATCGGACTTCCGGCCTGCCTAGTGACTCGGCAGGATGGTGTCGCAGTAAATACCGGCTTTACTGCGGCAGAGCACCTGCCGTGATCATCGCGACCTGCGACGGACGATTCCGGCCACCGGGGCGAGGTGTACGCATTTACTGCGGTAGCACCGGAAGGGCGGGACGGACGTGACGATCGAACCAGTGACCGAACTCGGGAGCGGGGGCACGCTCCGGCTGCCGCGCGCCCGGGTGATGCCTCTGTCCGCCCCGCCCTCGTCGTACACCGCAGCGGTCGAGCAGTACCTCACCGGCGCGGGCATCGCGAAGTCCTCCGCGCGGATCTACCGGATCTCGCTGACAACATGGGGATGGATGCTCGCCGGCGAACCGGCGCCGACCGGACCCGCCCGCCGAGGCGCGAAGCCGCCCGTCTTCCCCCTCACCGCGATCGACGACCCAGCCCCGCCCGAGGTGCTGGCCGAGCTGGCGGCGGCGCGGGCGGACGAGATGGACGCCGACACCGTCAACCGGGAGTTGTCCATCGCGCGCAAGGCGATCGGCTGATGGCAGCGCCAGGGATGGATCGAATCCGACCCCACGATCGGCATCGAGCGACGGCCGGCACCGCCCGACCGCACCAAGGCCCTTGCTGAGGAACAGATCGCCGCCCTGTGGCGGCTGGACGTCTCGCTGCGGGAGAAGACGTTCTGGAAGATGCTTTACGAGTCGGCGGCCCGCGCCGATGAGGTGCTGTGCCTGAACGTGGAGGACCTATATCCGCAGGACAAGCGCGGCAGGATCACCGCCAAGGGTGGGGCGATCGAGTGGATTCACTGGCAGTCCGGCACCGCCCAGCTCCTGCCCCGACTGATCGCCCGTCGCACCCGTGGCCCGCTGTTCCTCACCGACCGCAAGGCCCCGGCCGGAACACCCACGCTGGACGTGTGCTCCGAGACCGGCCGGGCCCGGCTCTCCTATCGCCGGGCCGAGGAAATCTTCGAGGAGAACACCCGACTACTGGCCAACCCTCTCGCCTCGCCCGAGGACATCGAGGACTTGAACGGCTGGACGCTCCATCGGCTACGCCACAGTGCCCTGACACACGACACTGAGGGCGGCACCTCCACCCCGATGCTGCTGGTCCGCTCCCGCCACGCATCCGTCCGTTCCCCGGAGCGGTACGCCCGCCCCGGCGTCGACGCGGTCGCCCGACACGTCGCCGAACGCGACTCCGCCGCCCGCCGGAAGCGCTGACGCCTCCAAGATCAACTACTGGCGGTTTCTGGGTCCACCTCGGTGATCCCCCTTGAGCGGCGACGGCAGGAACACCTGACGAGCCGTTCGGGCGCTGTCGCGAGGCGGGGAACGAGCCGAACGTAGGCAATCATCCCGACGGTCCTCACCAAGGTCTGGGGCGCCACGACCGCCGCGGCCGCAGCCATGCCGTCCGGCATAGGCCGACGCCTCGCCGAACCGCTGGCGTATCGCTTAGCGGGGCCTGAGTCCGTCGACGACGACGTCCAGCATGCGGTTCAGTTGGGGGCGCTGCTCGGGTGCGTCGGCCACGGAGAGCAAACCGACGAGGATGCCGCCTACCTCGACCGGGTCGATGTCGCTGCGCAGTTCTCCTGCTGTGGCGCCGGCCTCGAGCACCATCGCCAGGACCTGCTGGACCTCGTCGCAGACCGGTCCGGTGCCGAAGCGGCCGGAAGCGCTCATGGCGACCAGGGCCTCGCAGATGCCGCGTCGTTCACCGGCCCAGTCGGCGAATCGGAGCATCCACGCGTGGAGGGCCTGCGCGGGCGGCTTGGTAGCCAGCAGGGTGCGGGCATCTTCGCGCAAGGGCCGGATCTGGTCCCGGTAGACCTCTTCGACCAGATCCTCTCGGGTGGGGAAGTGCCGGTACAGGGTGGCGTTCCCCACTCCCGCGCGTTTGGCGATCGCGTCCAGCGAGATCGCGCGTCCGGACGCGAAGACTTCGGCGGCCGTGGCGATCAGCTGCTCGCGGTTGCGCTGCGCGTCGGCGCGCAGGGTGCTGCGTAGAGGTGTCATGACCTTCGCGATCGTGAGTGTCGGATGAGGCTCGGGAACGATTCGGGGATGTCCCCGTTTCAGTGTACGGTGAGACAAACGGGGAGTTCCCCGATTACGGGTGGTCTCACCCATCGCTTCAGCGACGAAAGGTTTGCCATGCCTACAGCTCTCATCACCGGGGGAACGACCGGGATCGGCAGAGCGACGGCCGAGCTGCTGCGCGCCCGCGGCTACCAGGTCGCGGTCACCGGACAAAATCCCGATTCCCTCGCACGGGCAAGATCCGAGCTCCCCCAGGAGGTCGCGGAAGCAGTCGCCTTCCTCGCCTCGGACGCCGCCGGCTACATCACCGGCCAGGACATCACCGGGGCCGGCGGCTACGGGCTCGGTGCCTGAAACCCGGGCGAGCCGACCACCAGTCCGCACCTCTCGAACGCCACGAACCGCACCTCACAGGAGAACACGATGGCACTCACTCTCGACACTTATCGGCTGCTGGGCCGTTCCGGACTCCGGGTCTCACCGCTGGCGCTGGGCACGGCGACCTTCGGCACCGAGTGGGGCTGGGGCGCCGAGCGCGACGAGGCGCGCAAGCTCTTCGACCGCTACACCGAGCTCGGCGGCAACTTCTTCGACACCGCCAGCACCTATACCAACGGCAGCTCCGAGCGACTGCTCGGCGAATTCGCCCGCACCAACCGCGACAAGATGGTGCTGGCGACGAAGTACTCGACGCTGCGTCAGCCCGGTGACCCGAATTCCGGGGGTACCCACCGCAAGAGCATGCTGGCGTCGGTGGAAGCCAGTCTGCGGCAGCTCAACACCGACTACATCGATCTGCTCTACGTGAACGTATGGGACTTCAGGACGCCGGTGGAGGAGATCCTGCGGGGCCTGGACGACCTGGTGAGGCAGGGCAAGGTGCTGTACGTGGCGATCTCCAGCGCCCCGGCCTGGCAGGTGTCGCGCATGCAGGCGATCGCCGACCTGCGCGGCTGGTCGCCACTGGTCGCACTGGAGACCGAGTACAGCCTGGTCGAGCGCACCGCGGAGCGTGACCTGATCCCGATGGCACGCGAGATGGGACTCGGCGTGGTCCCCTTCTCCCCGTTGGGCGGCGGGGTGCTCACCGGCAAGTACAGCCGGGAGGACCAGAACCAGGCGGGCTCCGTTGTCGGCGAAACCGCCAGCAACCGCAAGAGCCTCAACGTCGCCCTGGGATGGGTCACCGACCGCAACCTTGCCATTGCCGATGCGGTGAAGGAGGTGGCCTCGGAGCTGGGCCGCACACCCGCCCAGGTCGCACTGGCCTGGACCCTGAACGCCCCGGGCGTGACGGCACCCATCATCGGCGCCCGCACCATCGCGCAGATGGAGGACAACCTGGGTGCCCTGCAGGTCGACCTCACTCCTTCCCATCTGGCCCGCCTCGACGAGGTCAGCGCCATCGACCTCGGCAATCCGCACGGCCTGCTCGCCAGCGATCACATCCGCACGGTCACCACGGGCGACATGAAGATCGAAACCCTCGGCTGATTCGCTTCATGGACGGCGACATCCAGATATATCGACAAGTTTTTGGTGATGGAACGGAGCAACCTCGGTATGGGTCAGTACAGCGACAAGAATGTGGTGATCACGGGTGGCAGCAGCGGCATGGGGCTCGCGCTGGCGGAGCTGCTGGTGCAAGGCGGAGCCCGCGTGATGATCACCGGCCGTTCTCAGGCCAAGCTCGACGCGGCACGCGAGCGGCTCGGCGGGAATGCCGTAGCCGTCCGGGCGGATGCGGCCTCACTGTCTCACCTGGATATGCTCGCCGACCGTGTAAAGAGCGAGCTCGGCTCGATCGAGGCATTGTTCGTCAACGCCGGCATCTCACCCCTCACGCCCCTTGAGTCGACGACCGAGGACGTGTACGACGAGCTGTTCGCGATCAACGTCAAGGGCGCCTTCTTCACTGTGCAGAAGCTCGCCCCGCTGCTGAGCGCGAACGCCGGCATCGTCCTCACCACCTCGATCGCGAACGTCATCGGCATGGTGGACAGCAGCGTCTATGCGGCAGGCAAGGCGGCGCTGCGCTCGATGGCCCGCACCTTCTCCCGCGAGCTGCTTCCGCGGGGAATCCGTGTCAATGCGATCAGCCCGGGTCCCATCGACTCGGGGATTCTGGAAACGATGAACTTGTCCAAAGAGGCCGCCGACCAGTTCAGGGCGGAGCGGACCGCGAGCAACCCCATGAAGCGCTACGGCACCGTCGAAGAGTTCGCCAAGGCGGCGGCATTCCTCGCCTTCGATGCCACGTACACCACCGGCATCGAGCTGGCCGTGGACGGCGGCGAAACCCAGCTCTGAGCTCGTCTGCCGTCCCGCCACGGGCGTAAGGCCCGCTACCACGGCGGTTTCAGGGGGCGCTGCAACACGTGGTCGTGTCGATCAGGCCGCGAGCAGTTTATGCAGGCGCTCGGCTGGGGTTTCCCAGCCGAGCGTTTTGCGTGGGCGGCCATCGAGTTCGGCGGCGACGGCGTCAAGATGCTCCAGGAGGTTGTCGCGGCCCACGAAGACACGCCGACTGAACCTTCCCCCGTGAAATGGACACTTGTTTGTGTCGTTATGCGGTGAGAGTGCTGGTGACCAGATGCTGTTCGTAGGCGATCGGAGCCCCAGCTCCTCACCCCAGGGCCGCCGCCGGTCTACCCTCGGGGGCGCGCGGCCTGGGCACGGCGTCCCGGGCGGTCAGGTCCAGGTCGAGGCGTCTGTTCATGTCCAGCTCGAACCGGCCGTAGGGATTCACACGGGTCCAGGACAGCGGGGAGAGCGCCCGCCGGTCCGCGTCGGTGAGAGTGTCAGTCCACTTCGGATCGGCGAGGACCTGCTGCATCAGCAGCGTGTTGACATGTTCTCTGAACTTCGCTTTGCCCCGGTTCAGGCCCCTGGTCGCTCGCCCGCGGTGACCGTGCGACCGGCGACATCGCGGAAAGTCGGCAGGCCGAGATGGACGGTAGCCACCCGGCTGGTTCGCTGGTCGAGCTGGGCGAGTTTCTGCTCTCCTCCGGCGAGGCTGACCTTGAGGCCCTCGACCTCGCCGTGCCAGCCCTCGCGTTCGGCTTCAGCGATGCGGTCGAGCAGGTTGTCGCGGATCTGCACGATGCGGCCGCGCTGGGCGGGGTCGGGCCGCAGGAGACTGCATCGCAGGCAGCTGTGTTCATGGACGCAACCGGTCCCATAGGCTCGGCCGCAGTCGCCCAAGGCGACCCGGCGGCGCTCGAAGTGGCCAAGGAACTCCTCCCATTCCTCGTCGGTCGGGGTTCGGTATTCCTCGCTGGGGCGGGTGGTGCGGCGGCGGGCGATGAAGGCCCGGTGGCCGTTGATGACCTCCTCGGGATAGACCGCCTTGTAGCCCATGGTGGTGTTGATATCGCCGTGGCCTACCACGAGTTGGGCGATGTGGGGCGGCATCCCGTTCATGATCGCGTCCGTGATAAACAACCTGCGAAAGTCGTGGGGGCTGAAGGCCAGCGGCCGCTTGCTGGCATCGGTGAGACCGGTGCGGGCAAGCGCGTCGTTGAGCATGTCTCTGATCCCGGCAGGCGGGATCGGCCGGTTCTCCACGCCGATGTGGCGCTGGAACAGCAGCGGCATCGGCGGGTTCCAGACGCGTTCATGGTTGTCGTAGGAGACGACGAGAGGGACGGCGCCCTTTGCGTCGCGGACGCGGCTGATGATCGTGCTGAGCACGTCGGCGAGCTCAGGGGAGATAACGAGCAAGCGCTCGGCATCGGTTTTGGACGGGGCGATGTGCAGGAGCGGGATCAGCTCGCCCGTGCTGGGCAGCCGGTATTGGACGAGGCTGTGGTGGGAGAGCTCGGTCAGCTCCTCGACGCGAATCCCGGTGTGCCGCAGGACTTCGACGATCGCCCAGGACCAGAACGCCCGATGCTCCTCCAGCGTGAGGTCCTGGCGTCGCCCGGTCTCGGGGTCCTGGGCCCAGACCTTGGCCGTGGGGTTCTTGGTGACCGGCCGGTGCCAGCGCTGACCGGCCGCGGTGAAGTCAGCTCCCGGGGCGGTGTTCTGTGCGGCTTCGAGCTGCTCAGCGGTCCGGCGGCGTTCAGCGTCGACTGTCTGCGTCAGGAGGGGGAGGACGGGCAGCCGCTCGCGTGTCCGCTGGTCCATACGTGATTTGCGACTGGCCTTCTCCTTCTTGCGCGACATCTCCTCCTCGCGGATCGGGCAGGGCGCCGCCCAGATGCCCCAGCGCGCGGGATCGTCCATGGCCCACTGGGCGAGGTCGAGGTAGAAGGCCCGCACCATGGCGAGGTAGTTGATGCCGCGGTCGGCGCGTGGAACCTGCGTTTCGACGACGTCGCCGGCGGCGGTCTTGCTGCGGGTCGTCTTCATCGCGACCCGCCGTTTCCATTCCGCGGCGACATCCGGCGCCAGGCGCAGGGAGTCGATCCCCGGGTGGTGGTCCTCCAGGTCTCTCCAGAACAGCTTGCCCAGGCCGAAGGCCACCGCTCGCAGCGAGGTGTAGTCGAGCGAGAGAGCGCGTTCTCGCAGGTAGTCCACCAACAGATCCCGAATCGGCCGACAGGCGATGCCGTAGCGGTCGATCATCTGCTCGATGCTGATCTGCCCTTGGTTCTTGGGGTTGAAAACCCGGACCGTCGCCGGGGCCGCGGTCGGGAAGAACCCCGTGGCGTGCAGCAGCTGATAGAAGTACACGCTCGTGTCGACGTTACGGCTGCCCATGCTGAGCAGGAGGTCCGCCAGCTCCAGGCAGTCCCCGACTGTGATGTCGCGGACCATGCCGCCCTTGGCGGCCATGATGGTGGCGATCCGCCGCAGTGCGCCGTCCTTGGTGTGGGTGTTGGCGGGGTCGCTCCGGCAGACGGCCGCCAGGGCGGCGAACCCATCCGGGTCGCGGCTGCGTGCCATCTCGGCCGTCAGGATCTGCACCGTCCCCGGAGTCAGCAGCCACGACAGGCTGGGCCGGATGACATCGCCGCTGATCAGCGTCAGGATGCCGCTGCCCAGGACATCGAAGTCCTTCTTCGGGTCCTGGTAGGACCAGCCGCTGGACTGAAGCCAGGAGACGGCCATGTGCCGCCAGGCGATGTTGCCGGCCATGTCGGCGCCGCTGGCGTTCCAGCGGCCCTGCCAGGTCTGCCCGGGAAACCGCTCCAACCAGGCCAGGGTCTTGGTCAGGCCGGTTCTGCGGCGGGACTGGGAGGCCGAGGACGTCAGCACGAACGGCGGTGCGAGCAGTCGTTCCATCACCTGTTCACGTGCCTGCTCGGTGGCCTTCCAGCGCTGTTCGGGGCCGCGGGGCGGGAAGCTCTTCAGCATCGCCACCATCTCCGGGCTGAGCTGCCGCGATGCAGAGCGTGCCGTGGTCGACACCTGCGTGGTCACGCGGTTCCCTCCCCGAACAGGATGTTCAGCGCTTCCGGCCGATACGACGGCGCCGACGGCCCGTTGTTCTGTACGGTTGTCGCTGTGGAGCCGGCTGCTGACCTGCGGACGTGGTGCGCGAGCACTTCCGCGATCACGTCCTCGGTGAGGGGTGTCAGGTAAAGCTGAGTGGTACTCAGATGCGCGTGGCCAAGAACCCACTGCACGTCGGTGAGCGACATGTCTGGGTCGCGGGCCATTCGGTAGGCCGCGGTGTGCCGCAGATCATGTAAGGACCAGTTGGCGCCCAGGGCGGCATTCGCCCGGCTGAACATCCGGTAGGCGGCGTGATAGCCGAGTTCCCGGAAGGGCCTCCGCAGGGTCCACCACAGTGGATCGTCGATGCCCGTGGGCGCCAGGCCGTGCATCTGTGCCTGGTAGAGCCGGAGCCAGACGAAGGCGTCCGGCGAGGCCGGCAGCTGCTGGATGGCCCGCGTGCCCTTGCGGACCACGGTGATCAGCTGCTGGCCGGGGTCGGCATCGCCGTAGCGGGCGCCCAGCAGCTCCGAAGCCCGTGCGCCGGTGGACACCCAGAAGGCCACCAGTGCGCGGTCCCGGTGCGAACCGAGCTGAGCGAACAGCTCGTTGAACTTCTCGTCCGGGATGCTGCGTGGCACCCGCTGAACATGGCGGGGGCGATACAGACCTGACCGCTCGTTGCGGTAGAGGTCCATCGGGTTGTGGTGGGCATGGGCCCTGCCGCCGCGTCGGGCCAGCGGGAACGGATTGACCATCGGCCCCGACCCGGCATCGCGGTGGAAGTCGTAGAAGCCGCGCAGCACGCTCTCGCTGTGGCCGCAGGTGGTCGGTGCGTACTTGCGGCCAGGTCCCGCCTTCCCCGTCACCGGGTTCGGGATCGCCGACGCTGCGATGGCGCCGGGCCGTCTCGGCTTGTCGCTGATCTGGATCCAGCGGGAGAAGTCCCGTGCCTCGTCCCGGGTCGCTTGATCCCAGGGCGTCCGGATCGCCCACAGAAACCGGAACCAGCGCAGCAGATCCATCCCGTACGAACGCTGCGTCGTCGCGGGCCGTCCGATGCCCTGCAAGTCCTTCAGGTACATCGCAACCGGCTCGACGATCGTCCCGGCGGGATCAAGCAGCCGGTACGGCTCCCAGACGTCGCGGGTCTCCAGGAGCGCCCCGACCCGCGGTACGACCAACGAGCGCAGATCTCGGTCCTGCCCATCTCTCTCGATCATGGGGCGGGACCATAGTCACGCGCTTCGCGGACTGTCCGCTGAACTGGGCAAACTCTCCCGGTAGTTCAGTCAACAGGTAGACCAGGGCGGACTGGAGCAGATGCAGCGCGAGCATCGATACCTCCTGGGACTCCTTGTCCTGTCCGGCCAGGTCGCCGTCCTTGCCGTAGAAGAGGTCCTTGTTCGCGGAGTTCCAGTTCTCCACGACCTGCAGGCCCTCGTGGATCTCCTGGCGCAGTTCGACGTCGGCGAGGTAGTCGCAAACGAACGCCGTACGCACCGACCGGCCCAGCTCCTCGATCGCCTGGTAGGTGGGGTGCTTAGGTGTTCTACCCACGGAGGTTGGTGACGGGCCGCATGGTGGGTCGATCGTGAATGTGTGAGGGCCTTCCGGGTTCGGTGTGGATTGCGACATCTGCACCGTACGACGAAAGGCCCTCGTGCCCCACCGTAATGCACCCCTTACCGAGACCGGCCGGCTGCGTCTGGCCCGCTGCGTCGTTGAAGAGGGCTGGCCGCTGTGCCGGGCCGCCGAACGCTTCCAGGTCTCTGCGACCACGGCCCAAAGGTGGGCCGGCCGCTACCGTGAGCTGGGCGAGAGGGGCATGAGTGACCACTCCTGCAAGCCGCACCGCAGCCCATGCAGGTCCCCGGCCCGTACTGAACGGCGGATTATCAAAGTCCGTGTCCTGCGCCGCTGGGGACCCGCCCGCATCGCCTACCTGCTGGGGTTGAACCCGGCAACTGTCCACCGCGTCCTGACCCGCTACGGGCTCGCCCGCCTGGCCCGTCTCGACCGTGCAACCGGCCGGGTCATCCGCCGCTACGAGCACGCCGCCCCCGGCGACCTGGTCCACATCGACATCAAGAAACTCGGCAACATTCCCGACGGCGGCGGCCACAAGGCCCTGGGCCGGCAAGCGGGCCGTAAGAACCGTGCCAAGGCCGGTATGAGCTTCCTGCACAACGCCGTCGATGATCACTCCCGCCTCGCCTACAGCGAGATCCTCACCGACGAGAAGAAGGAAACCGCCCTCGCCTTCTGGAAACGGGCCCATGCCTACTTCACCTCGTGCGGTATCACCGTCCAGCGCGTCCTGACCGACAACGGCGCCTGCTACAGGTCAAACCTGTGGCGCAACTCCCCTGCCGCGCAAGGCATTTCACACAAACGCACCCGCCCCTACCGGCCCCAGACGAACGGGAAGGTCGAACGCTTCAACCGAACCCTGCTGGACGAGTGGGCCTACGCGAAGACATACCGGACCGAGACCGAACGACGCGAAGCCTTCCCCGACTGGTTGCACACCTACAATCACCACCGCGGACACACCGCGCTCAAGGGCCAACCACCCGCCAGCCGCGTCCCCAACCTCACGGGGCAGTACACCTAGATCACTCGTTCAGCTCAACGAGGCGCCAGGCGAGGGGAAACGACGACCACAGCAGGCACACAGCGCTACATGTCCGTTCGCCGTAGCTATACGAGAACAGGGCCTGGAGCGGCTGTGCCGTGGCGTTGCAGCGTCGGCAGCGACCGCTACGAAAACTCCCGGCTGCCCACGGGCGGCAGAGCGGGAACGGCGGTCTCCCCTTCCCGCGAGGCTTGTGCTGGACTGTCCCGGCATAATCCGTACACGGCAATGGGGGTGAATGCGATGCCTCTTGAGGGCGAGTACGAGCCGAGCCCGGTGCAGTGGGTGCGCGAACAGGTCGAGCTGTATGAGAGTTCGGGCGGCACGCAGGGCACAACGCTCTGGGACACGGGCCTGCCGGTCGTCATCGTCACGATGCGCGGCGCCAAGAGCGGCAGGATCCGCAAGATTCCGCTGATGCGCGTGGAGCACGAGGGGCGGTACGCGGCGGTGGCCTCCAACGGCGGCTTCCCGCGTCACCCGGTCTGGTACTTCAACCTCAAGGCCGACCCGCAGGCGGATCTCCAGGACGGCCCCGAACGGCAGGGCATGACGGCCCGTGAGGTCACCGGGGACGAGAAGGCCCAGTGGTGGCAGCGCGCGGTCGCCGCGTATCCGCCGTACACCGAATACCTGGAGAAGGCCAACCGCGTGATCCCGGTCTTCGTACTCGAACCCGAGCACCTGGCCGGGCGGGCGAAGGCCCCGGCGCCGACGAGGAACTGAGCTCCGGACCCCGCTCGCTCAGCCCGGCAAGGCGCCGCGGCCGGGGACGGGACGGGGACGGGGCCCGGCGTCGGCCAGGACAGGTCCCCGCTCCAAAACGGCGGTGCACAACGGCAGCACCGTCACGTCCTCGTGCGTGGGCGCATCGCTTCAGGCAGCCCTCGATGGGCCTCTCTCAGGCCCTCCATGGACCTCTCTCAGGGCCTCGATGGACCCTACGGCGCCATGCAGCTCGCCGGCCCCGGGGCCATGGACCCGCCTGCCGACCAGGACGACGCGCTCGCCGTCCTGCGCGGGCCGCCGACCTCGGGATCACGCATATCGACACCGCGGGTGCGTACGGACCACCCTCCTCACCCCCGAACTCATCGGCGTATGTGAACGTACGTGCGTTGCACGTGCGGAGGGTACGGTGGGGGAGCGCCCACACCGAGGAGGCACACGGGCATGGAGGAAGTGACGCTCACCGAGGCCCGTAACCGGTGGTCGGAGCTGATGGACCGGGTCGGACACGGCGAGGAGATCGTCCTGGTCGACGCCCAGCGCCACCATGCCGCGCTGCTGCGCCCGTTCACGGGCGCCGACCGGCTGGAACACGCGTGGACGACCACTCAGGCGCGCCGGGAGGCGGGCGAGTTGGTCACCGCGGCCCAGAAAGGCATGCAGGTGGTCACGGTCGGCTCGGCTCCGACGGTGGCGGTGGTCGCGCATGAGATGCGGCGTTCCGGGGGTCACGCGGATCCGGGCAGCATGGGAATCGGTGACGTGCTCGACGGGTTGCTTGCCCCGCGGGCCGGTGCTGTGGGCCTGTCCACCGGTGTGCATGTGCTCGACCGGGCCAGTGGGGGACTTCCGCGCGGGAAGCTGACCCTGGTGGCTGCCGCGCCGAACGCGGGCGGGAGTCTCCTGCCTGCCCAGGCCGCCCGCACGGCCGCTTTCGCCGTCGAGCAGCCCCGTCCTGTGCTCTATGTGCCCTCGGGGGTTCCGGTCGAGATCGCCGCGCGCCGGCTCGTCGCAGCCGAAGCAGCCGTCCCCTACGCGCAGTTGGCCTCGGGCAGTCTCGACACGGGGCAGCGGCAGGCCGTGGTGGAGGCGGGTGAGCGGCTGCGTACCGCGCCGCTCCGCTTCACCCGGCCGGCCCCGACCACGGCGGTCATCGCGCAGGACGCGGCGCAGATCCAGGATCTGGCTCTGGTCGTCGTCGACCGTCTCCAGCACGTCCGCGCACCTGAGACCCCACTCTCCGGGCGCGGGCTGGCGCCTGCCGCCCGTGCGCTGGCCCGGCTGGCGCGTGACCAGGACATCGCGGTCGTCGCCGTTCTCGATACGGACGACGCCGAGCGGGTCCGGGAGCTGGGCGCCGACCTGACCTTCCACCTGACGCGTACGGGAGATGAGGCGCTCGCGCGGATCGCGGTCATCGAGCGTGACCTCGGCGTCCTGGAGACCGTCACCGCGCCGCTGGACATGGTCCACCTGCGCTTCCTCAACACCCCCGCCACCCCCGCCCCTCCCGTGCAGCCGGCGCCCGCAGAACTTGTACGCGAGCCCGCATCAGCCCGGCGAGAGGAGCGTCCGGTGCCGCCGCCCCGCCCGCAGCGGTCGCAGGCGGGCGCCAGCCGGCCCGCCGGCACCCGGCCGCCGGCGGCCGTGCACAAGAGCGGCGGGAAGGCGGCCGAACTGGCAGAGGTGATCGAGGCCAGGGTCCGCTCCGTACTGGCCGAGACCGGGGGAGAGGTCCCCGAGGCCATCGCGGTGCTCAACAAGACCGCGATCCCCAGCGTGATGGGCGCGCTGGAGAAGAGCCGTAAGGGCGGACGCTACGACTTCCGCAACCACCCGGACCTGCCCGAGATCCTGCACAAACGGGGTCGTGACGAGGCCGATGACATCTGGGAGGCCCGCCCCCGCTTCACCGCACCGAGCGAAGTCCTCGATCGGGTCGGCGACGGTGTGGTGACCGCACTCGACATCAACGGCGCCTACCTCAGCGCGTTCAAGGCCCACCTGCCCATCGGCCAGCTCGAACACCACCTGGGCCCCGACGCAGGTGGCCCCGCGCACGACCCGAAACGCTCCGGGGTCCACCTGGTCACCCCGCCCGCATGGGACCATCCGCAGCTGCCCAACCCGATCGGTGACCGGGAGGAGCCGGGACCGCTGTGGATCACCGAGTCCACCCTCCGTCTCCTGCTGCGCCTCTCCGGCCCCAAGGCCGGCCTGTGCGAGCCGCCGCTGATCCACGAGTCCTGGACCTCCGGCTCCACCGAACAGCTCCTGGAGACCCTGCGTTCCGCGCTCGTCCAAGTACGCACCAACGCGCTGGCGTCCCGGTCCGCCGAGGGAGAGGTGGCCTACGAGTACGTGAAGGCGATGTACTCCAAGTTCATCTCCACGATGGGAGAGTCCAACTACAACCGGGACCTCTACCGGCAGGACTGGATGCACATCATCCGCTCTCAGGCGTTCGCGAACCTGTGGCACAAAGCATGGGCCGCGCACCAGGCCGGGCTCACCGTCGTGCGGATGATGGGTACTGATGAGCTGCATGTGGTGGGAGATTGGCGTACCGCTCGCGCGCCGGGCAAGGACAGACCGCTGTTCCCGGAAGGCCGTGGGGTGAGCGAGGTCAAGCCCAAGCAGTCCTACCGGCTGGAGAGGACAGCCGGTGGCAGCTACCGCGAACGGGAGGTGGGCTGAGCGATGCCGCAGCGCACGATGGACTTCGGCCGTTACGGTGCCGGTGGACGCAAGAGCGCCGATCTGGCCGGAGAAGTCCTGGACCGGCTCGCGCTGGAGGGCGGTATCCGCTCACCCGTCACCAGCCGCCGGGGCCTGGACGCCCGGCTCAACTACCTCACCCGCTCGGCGTCGGGCCGCCGGGCGATGGCCGATGCCGGGGTCGCGGTCACGCGCCGTACGTTGCGCAACTGGCAGCGGCACAAGCAGTTTCCGTCCCGGGACAACCTCGCGCGTATCGACGCCGCCTACCGCATCCACCGGCGCCGCAACGTCGCCCGCCACCTGCTTCAGCGCCTCAACGCGCGGGGCGGGACCCGCGTGGAGATCCAGCCCCTGGACCAGAGCGGCGTCCCCGAGCAGCGCAGGCGGGCCATCACACCGGTGGCCGAGTTCCGCCGGCTGAGGGTACGCAACTGGGACCGCATCGTGGACGCCTGGGCCGCAGGAGAGCCCGGGGCTCTCGATGACGCGTGGGTCGGCCAGCTCCAGGATCTGGGCTCGGACTGGGGAACGTACGAGTACGCCACCTCCGTCGGCTTCTCCGCATGAGCGTGAACGCGCCCCGGAAACCCCCGAACACAGGGGAAAGGCCGTGACGGTGACGCTCCGCCCCCGTCAGGAAGAGGCCGTCGAGGCGGCGGTCCTGGCCCTCCAGGAGCCGCCCGGCGGCGTGCCCGCCGGAGGGCTGCGGGCGCAGGTGGTCGCGGCTCCCGGCACCGGCAAGACCCTCATCGCGGCCGAGACCGCCCGCCGTCTCCTACCGCGCGGCCGGGTCCTGGTGCTGGTGCCGACCTTGAACCTGCTGGTGCAGACGGTGGAGAAATGGCGGGAGGCGGGCGTGCGCGGCGCAGCCGTGGCGGTCTGCTCCCTGGACAAGGACCCTGAAACGCGCCAATACCTCTCCGGCGAGTTGGAGGTGCGCTGCACCACCAACCCGCTGCGTCTGGCCCTGTGGGCCGGCAGCGGTCCGGTGACGGTCTTCGCCACCTACGCCTCCCTCGTCGGCACCCCCGCCGACCCCTCCGACGACGAGGAGGAGGACGGAGACGGGGGAGAGGCGGCCGAGGAGCGTGCGGTCGCGGGTGTGCTGGAGCGGGCGCTGGCCGGTGCGTTCGGGCAGAAGCTGGACGGGTTCGGTCTGACGGTCGTGGACGAGGCGCACCGCACAGCGGGCCTGGCGACCAAGCCGTGGGCGGCCGTCCACGACACCACCCGCATCCCCTCCGACCGGCGCCTGTACATGACCGCCACCCCCCGCGTCTGGGAGGTGGAGGGAACGGGTGACGAGGGCGGCGAGGCGCTGGTCGCGTCCATGGACGACGAGGCCCTCTACGGCCGGGCCGTCTTCACCTACCCCCTGGGCCAGGCCATCGAGGAAGGCGCGCTGGCCAGCTTCGAGATCGACGTACTGGAGATCCGCGATCCCGCTCCGCCGGGCACGGACGCGTCGCTCCAGGAACGCCGGGGTGCGCGGCTCGGCGCCATCCGGACCGCCGCCCTCGCCCACATGGAGAACACGGGCACCACCAGCCTCCTGGCTTTCCACTCCCGTACTCATGAAGCGATGGCGTTCGCCCGTGGACTGCCGGAAGCGGCGGACGAGTTGCGCGCGGCGGGCCGCTTCCCCGGTGAGGTGTGGGGTGAGTGGCTGTGCGGCCTCCATCCGCCCGCCCACCAGCGCGCGGTTCTCGACCAGATCGCAGACGGGGTGGACGCGGAGGGCCACAAGACCGAGTTCCGCGTCCTGTCCACCTGCCGCCTGCTGGGCGAGGGCACCGACATCACGGGCCGCTGCGGTTTGGACGGCGTCCTGTTCGCCGATGTGCGCAGCTCGCCCGTCGACATCGTGCAATCCGTCGGCCGCGCCCTGCGCCAGGCGCCGCACGAGGGGAAGGTGGCCCGCCTGGTCGTGCCCGTCCTCCTGGCCGAGGAGGACGAGGGCCGCGACATGGCCGCAACCCCCGCCTTCGAACCGCTGGTCACCGTCCTGCGCGCACTGCGCAGCTTCGACCCGCGCATCGTCGAGCGCCTCGCGCTGCGCCCGGACCGTGCCCGGGGTACGGCGGAGGACGCGGTGGCCGCCGACCCGGCGGGAGACCCCCGCATCCCCCCGGACACGTCCGATGCCGCCAAGCCCACCGCCGATCCCGGGAACGACGCCGATGCCGACGGTGACACCGAGGACGAGGCCCGGGACGAGGTCCGGGACGCGGCGGTGTTCGAGCCTGCCCTGCTGCGTTTCTCCCACCGGGGCCGGGACGCCGAGGAGATCGCCCGGCTGGTGCGCACCCGCGTTCTGCGCCCCGAATCAACGGCCTGGCTGGCCGGCCTGGAAGCCTTCCGCGCCTACGCCGCCGAACAAGGGCACGGCAACCCGCCCTACACCGCCACCGTCCACCTCGGCGCAAGCCCCCTCGCCTACCCGGTGGGACAGTGGACCGCCGAGCAGCGACGGGCCTGGCGCCGTGGCGAACTGGCCGACTGGCGCACCGAGTTGCTGTCCGAAGCGGGCATGGTGTGGGACCCGCGCGACCGGCGCTTCAGCGAGTTCCTGGACGTGTGCGCCCTCTACCACGCCGAGCACCACACCCTCGCCGCGCCCAGGCATGCCGCGCTGGCCGGTGTTCCGGTCGGGGAGCGGCTCCACGCCGCCCGCAAGCCCGGCGGCCTGGGCACCGACCCCGAGCGGGCCGGGGCACGTCGCCGGCGGCTGGAGGCCATCGATCCGGACTGGAACCCGGGCTGGTCCCTGGTCTGGCAGCGCCATTACGCCAAGGCCCGCTGGCTCCTCGGGCAGGGCGCCACCCTCGATGAACTCCGCCCCGGCGTCGGTATCGGCGGCGACGACGTCGGCAGCTGGCTGGCCGAACAGCCCGCCGCCTGGCCCACCCTCACCCCCGCCCAGCAGCAACGCCTGACCGAGATGGGCGTACGGCCGGCGGCACGGAAACAACTCACCCCCACGGCCGTCCCTGCGGGGGCATCCCGGTGGGAGATCAACCTCGCGGCGGCGCGGCAGTTCAAGGAGAGGGAAGGCCACCTGCGCGTACCGCGCCCGCACACCGAGACGGTCACCGACACCGAAGGACGGGAACACCCCGTGCGCCTGGGCGTCTTCCGCAGCAACACCCGCAGCCACCACAAACAGGGCAGACTCACCCGCGAACAGGCCCGCGAAGCCCACGAGATCGGACTGCTGGCCTGAGCTTCGCCCAGCTTCCGGGCGGTGGGGCATGGGCGGGTGATGCCGTGAACGGCGAGTGATGTCGGGGACGAATTGTGCGGCGCGGTGCGATCGGCATTTCCGGTCTCGGGGATGACGGGTTGTGGCCTGGGCAAGGCCGCCGGGCCTGCGCCACACTGAGGCGATGGACCCGATGAGGCCGAAGAACCGCCGGAAGCGCGTCATCGCGGTGACGGTCCTCGTGGCCGCCTGCGCGACGGCGGCGAGCGTGGCCGTCGCCCGTACCGGCGGGCCGGCGGAAGCGCCCGCACCCCATGCCCCGCGACAGCAGCAGGCTCCCGCCGAGGGGCCGGACGAGCCCGACTCCGCGTCCACCGCGGGGGAGTCCACCGAGGAGCCAGAGGACGTGGAGACGTACTGGACCGAGGAGCGGAAGCGGAACGCGGAAGGCATGTGAGGGGCCTCGGGCGTACGACGAAGCCGCGGAAGGCATGTGGCCGCGGAAGGCACGTGAAGGTGAGGGATCTCGGGCATACGAGGACGGGGCGGGGGCCGAAGCTCCCGCCCCGTCGCCGTCGGGCGGATCGGCTACTTGGAGATGTTGTTGTAGACGTTGATCGCCGCGTCGCCGTGGTCGGCTGAGTACAAGTTGTTGTCGACGTACTGGCCGTTCTTGCCGTTGCGATGGCTGTTCACGCCGACGATGCGGCCGTGTCCGTTGCTCGGGTCAAGCTCGGCAAGCCAGGGGCCGCCGCTGGAGCCGCGTCCCATGTCGCACCTGGTCACCATCCGGTCGTCCCAGAAGGGGCCGGAGTCCTCGGCCTTGCCCTGGCAGTACCACAGCAGCTGACCGTCGAAGTCGGTCCGCTGGTATCCGTCCCCGGGGAAGCCCAGGTCGGTCACGTCGTCCCAGTCGCGGCCGTAGCCGAACTTGTAGCCCTGTGCTCCAACGGCGGCCTGCAGGTCACCGTGCGTGGACTGCGAGCGGAACTCGACCCCGGCCAGGTCGAACTCGTGGTCCCCGTTGTCCATCCAGCCCTCTGTGGTCACCGCCCGCTCGAACTTCCACTGTCCGAACGGCTCCTTGGCGTTGTCAGCGTCGGGGATGAAGATGAACTTCTTGTACTGGTCAGGACCGCTGCCGTCGCCAGGGTGCACACAGTGCCCCGCGGTCCAGACGGTGTTGCGGTTGTCCGCGACGATCGCCGAGCCGGAACAGCTGCCGGAATGGCCGTTGTTCGTCTCGAAGAGGAGCTTGCCGGTCGTGGTGGCCGGCATCGTGCCCTGCTTGTTGAACCGCTTGGCACGGTCGACCGCGAGCACATTGGCGCCGGCGCCCGACGTGCCGGCCTTCGTCGCCATGGCGGGGCCGACGGCCGCCGCGGACAGCGAGTGCGCCTTCGGGTCGACGCCCCCGCTGTTCTGGTTCGTGCTGCCGTCCGGGTCCGTCGCGCCGCCTTCGTCGCGCTTCTCCTGCGCGGCCTTGATCTGCGCGGCGCTGACGGTGGGGACGTCGACCGCCTTCGCCTGGCGTATGCGTTCCTTCGTCCAGAAGCGGTCGATCTCCGCGTCCGTGGTGTTTCCCCTGGTCGCGGCGACCGCCGCGGCGCTGCTGCCGCGCGCTGCGTCCGCGCCGTCGGCGCGGTCGGCGGCGGTCACCTGTGGTGCGAGCAGGCCGGTGAGGCCGAGCGCGCCCATGGCGACCGCGGCCACGCAGGCGCGGCCCCGTAAGGATCTCTTGCCTGGCCTGTGCACGGCCTTGGTGGTGCTGTGCATGTTCCCTCCTTGATTCGACACGTGTGCCAAGTGCGATGACGTTGTCGAAGCAGGGCAGGGCAGCCCTCTGAGATGTCGAGCCCGGTGTGTGGCCCCCGAACCGGAAGGCTCACTGTGCACGGCTGGTCCTGCCGTTGCTGGTGACACATGCTGTCAGCTGCACCTGGGGAGGCAACGCTTCCGCTGTGCATTGGCCGAAACCCTGAGATTCTTGTCCTGACGCCGCCAGTGGACCGACCATCTCCGGATGGGCTTCCGGGCACCGCCCGCAGCGATGCGCTCTCTACGAGCCGCAGTGATGCGCTTCCTACGAGCCAGCGACGCGCTCCCTACGAGCGCGCGAGCCGCCACGGATACCTCCTGAACGCACGGATACCTCCTGAACGAAGGAAGCCCGTCAGCTCGCGCCGCGTCCCGGGATGATCAGCCGCCGGACACCGCCGCGTCGCACACTGCGTCGACCCCGACCCCGACCCTGACCCCGGCCCCGGCCCCGGCCCCGGCCCACGCACGCTGACGCCAACCGGCCACCACTCGGCGGCCCTCACATCCGGTCACAGCCCAAGGAATCAACGGGTCAGGAAAGGGAGCGCGAGTCGGCGGCTCAGCGGGAGCACAGCACCGTGAAGAGGCTGAAGGAGGCCAGGAAGGGGCCTTCGGAGAGTGAAGCGAACCAGCGGCGGCCGAGGTCCTCCTCGATATGACCGGAGTCGATGGCCTTTTGGGTGTTGCGGCCCAGCCCAAGGGTGTGATCCGCGGCCTGGAAGTCCTGGAAGACCGGGGCGGTGGCCAGCACGGTCAGGACGGTGAAACCTGCCTGTTCGGTGCGGCGGGCGAGGCTGCGGCCGATGGTGGCGTTGCGGACCGCGACAGAGGTGGTGTAGCGGGTGAACGCTCGGCTGGTGTCGAGATCGTCCGCGTCGACGATCAGCGTGTCCCAGTCCGGTTCGGCAAGCCCGACCAGGGCTCCCGGGCGAGTGGCCCGGTGCAGTGGGGCGAGGGCGGCGGCGGGGTCGGCGACGTGCATCAGGACCCGGTCGATCCGGGCCCGGTCCACGCTGCCGGGCTCGACGGGGAGCGCGTGCGCGTCGCCCTCGCGGATCTCGACGGTGGGCAGCCCTGTGGTGCGGTCGCGGGCCTCGGCGAGCATCGCCGGGTCCCGGTCCACGCCGATCACTGTGCCGTTCTCGCCGACGAGTTCGGCGAAGGCGCCGAGGTCGGTGCCGGGCCCGCAGCCCACGTCCAGTGTGGTCTGGCCGGTCCGGACGTCCAGCAGGTCGAGAAGCTGCTGTTTGTACGCGCGGCCCGCGTCGGTGGCGGCGGCCCGCAGCATGTAGGCCGCCTTGTCGGGGCGGCGCACACCGAGGTTGGTAGTCATGCCGGACAGTCAAACAGGCTGGCGGACGTGGCTTGTGCCGAGGACGACCGCTGGGCAGTCACGAGCCGTCTTCCCGGCATGGTTCCGCGTCCACTTCGCGGCGGGTGGGGTGCCCGGTCGCGGGGCAACGCTCCAGGCGATCACCGGAGCGTCATGGCCGCCGGGTCCAACCCGTCGGCGGGAGCGGCTTTTTCCGGCCGCTTCCGTACTCACCAGGGGGTTCCCGCGCGGCCGGGGTGGCGGGTCGCGCAGAGTGGTCCGTATGACGACGCCCGCAGAACTGCTCCGCTCCTTCGCCCGCACCCGCGCCTCGCTCGACGGTGCGGAGGTCACGTACTGGTGGTCGGGAGACGTGTACTCCTGGGCTCCCGAGGAGCCCTACCAGCGAGTCTTCGGCTTCGAGGGGCTCAACGTCGCCCGCCTGGTCCAGGACGTGGAAGCCGGTCCTGACGCCTACCAACTGCTCACCCGGGAGGCCGCCTTCTTCCTGGACCCCGTCGGCCGCGAGATCCTGGAGACCTGGCAGGACCTGCCGGTGGTGCACATCTGGAACGACCCGGCGAACCAGAAATGGCGTCCCTTCCCCATTCCCACGACCGAACTCGGCGCACAGGTCTGCTTCAGCCTGGAGATCCCGCTGTCCTATCCCTCGCCGCTGCCGGTGGCCGAGTACCCCGTCCACTCGGCCGGCGACACGTACAAGGCCCTGGAACTCTTCCAGTTCTTCGCCGACCGCGCCGACCTGGCGGGTTCGGCCCCGAGCGTCCCCGCCACCATGTCGTGGACGCGGATGTCCCCGTGGCTCCCGTGGATGGCCCGCGGCCAGCGCCCCGGCGGCCTCACCTTCCACTGCCGGGGCCGCAAGCTCGACTCCTACGCCGAGGTCCCCGAGCGGACCCGCGCCTACATCGCCGACCACCACCCGGAGTTCGCCCATGCCCCGGAGAAGTGGAGCGAACCGAACGAGACCAGCTGGACGTACTTCCGCAAACTCAACCCGCCGAAGTAGCCGCAGGTGGCGATGACGTTGACGCGCCCTGCGGCCTTCGGCAAGGCGACGGCTTCCCGGACAGCCATCGGCAGGTCGCGCGGCCGGTGGTGCCGGCCCTCGCACTCGGTCCGGGGCAGTGCCGCTGCACGGATACGGAACCGAACAGGTCCCCGGGCTGCTGACCTGTCCGATCGGCCCCTGGCCTCGATTGCGCGCATGAGGCGACGGCGGCCTGGAACTACTCGGGAGCGAGCACCGACGCGGATGTGGTGCCGACGTCCGGCAGGCGCCGGCCGGTCCACACCAGCGGGCGTTCGCCAGCGCCAAGGTGATGGTCGGCCCTGCCCGTCGGCGGCTGGAACGGGGAGGACGGTTCTCTCCGTACAGGCCGCAGGCGACGAGACCGGTCGCGGCAGCTACCTCGACAGCGCCGAACCCGGTGAACCGGGCCTTCTTGCCGTTCGGTAACGGGCCCGGGCACGGGCCCGGGCACGGGCCCGGGCCCGTGCCCGGGTAGAACGCGCCGTAAGCGCCGTAAGCCTCGTTCGCACCGAGCGGCGCTGCGACGGGTCGGAGGCTGGGGTGCCGCGGTGCGGAGGAGTCGGTCACCGCCATCGCCGTGTGGCTCGGCGTCGGCCGCTCCGCCTGCGGCCCCGCGGGCGGCGGTGAATAATTCCGTTGCGGGGATGTCAGGGTGCAGGATGGCCTCGGCCTGCCCCAGGGCCAGGCCGAGGCCGGCTTCGTCGCCGCGTCCCTCGGCGAAATGGGCGGCGCCTGGCTCGCCATGAGCCTCGTCGGGCGCTACGGACGAGCCGTGCCGCAGGCCGGAGCCCTGCTCGCCGCCGCGACCCTGTCCGGCTACCACTACCTCATCACCGCCAAGGCACCGGCATGGGAACCGTGCCGACCGCGGCCCCGACGCTCGCCGTCGGCTTCGGCCTTGGCGTGATCGGCGCCCCGCTCGCCGACCTCACCCTCGGCAAGGTCGCCCACCACCAGGCCGGGTCGGCCTCCGGCCTCTTCAACACCGCCACCCAGCTCGGCATCGCGCTCGGCACCGCCCTGATCACCGTCATTTTCTTCACCCGGCTCAGTGCCGGTCCCCGCGAGGAGTTCAGCGACGACTTGAGGCGTCAGCCGCGTGGTCCTCCGGCTGTCGCTGATCACGGCAGAGCCCGCCCGCCGCGCCGGCGTAAGGCGACGGTCAAGGTCGCGACGTGTCCAGCGCTGGGACCGATCCCGGACGTTGACGACACGCTGCTCGCCTACCGGGAGTCATGGGTGCGCAACTGCCGTTTGTAGTCGCCGAGCAGCTGTCGCAACTGCTCGACCATGAACTCGTAGAAGGTCCGCATGTCGAGCAGCCGGGTCTGCTGGGCGGACGGCAGGTGGCTGCCACGGTCGTGGGCGGTCCGCGCGAGGTCCAGCAGCTGGGTCGTCTGGTCGAGTTGGTACTGGAGGCAGCCGACCCAGGCGTCGTCACGCCATTCGTACACGGCCTGACGTACGCCTGGCAGCTTGATCCGGTCGACCGTGCCGTGGGTCATGAGCAGGCGGGTCATCTCCGACGCCGATCCCTTGCTGGCGCCCAGCGCCTGTTGCAGCTCTGAGAGGGTCATGGGAGCCGGGCTGAGCATCAAGATGCCCGCCAGGCGTCCGGCCATGGGGGGCCACCCCATCGCCCTGCCGATCCTCAGTCCGAAGTCGTCGATCAGCTGACTGTTGTCGGCGGCTTCGCCGTTATGGGGGGCGTGCGGCATCGGCCTTCTCCCGTACAGAAAAAACTGAACGTTCACTCTTGACTGGATGTTCCGGGTACGCCAGATTACCAAGGGGCCGCGCCGGGTTCGCCGACGCATGACGCTGCCGCATCAGCATCCAGAGGTGAAGATATGGCAAGGCGCAACTGGGATCTCATCGTGGTGGGCGCGGGGTCGGCAGGTGCGGTGCTCGCCGCGCGCGCTGCCGCTCAGGGCAGACGGGTGCTGCTGCTGGAGGCCGGGCCCGACTACCGCTCGGCCCAGATGCCGGAGGTGTGGCGCTCACCGAATCCGGTGGTGGCCCTGGCGGACCCAGCGGCCTCGGCGCATCTGGTCTGGCCAGGTCTGGACTCCTCACGGACCGAGAAACAGCCGCCTGCCCCGTACTGGCGCGGCCGGGGCGTGGGCGGAAGCTCGTCGGTCAACGGCCAGATCGCGATCAGGCCGCCGGTGGAGGACTTCCAGGAGTGGGCCGGTCTCGGCTGCGGCGGATGGGCTCCGGCGGATGTCCTGCCGTACTTCGCCAAGCTGGAGGACGACGAGGACTTCGGTGACCAGATCCATCACGGCCGCGGCGGCCCCACTCCGATCCACCGGACTCCCCAGCAAGCCTGGGGCGCCGTCGACCGTGCCCTGGCCGAATCGGCTCTCGCCGCCGGCTTCAAGTGGGCCGCCGACGTCAACGCACCCGGTGCCACGGGGGTGTCGCCGTACCCGGTCAACTCCCGTGACGCGCGTCGCATCAGCGTCAACGACGCCTACCTCGAACCCGCTCGCGATCTGAGCGAGCTCACCATCCGCGGCGATGCTCTGGTGGACACCGTCGTCTTCGAAGGAGAACAAGCGGTCGGTGTCCGCCTGCTGCTCGACGGGACGGCCGTTGCCGAGTACGCGGACGAGGTGGTGCTCAGCGCGGGCGTGATCCACTCGCCGGCGATTCTGCTGCGCTCGGGCCTCGGCCCCGCCGCCCACTTGCGCCGCCTGGGCGTCGACGTTCGCCAGGACCTCCCGGTCGGACTCGGTATGCAGGACCACGCTATGGCGCTGCTCTCGCTGCCGCTGCGCCCTGAAGCGGCGATCAAGTCCCCGCACGACCGGCACACGAACGTCTGCGTGCGCTGGTCCAGCGAGTCCGGCACGCACACGAACGACCTGCTCTTCGCCTCGCTGAACCAGAACGTGCTGACGATGGCCACCGCTGACACCGGGGCACACTCCGGCGCCTTCGGCGTCTGGCTGAACCAGACCTACTCGCGCGGAGAACTCAGCCTGGTGTCGACCGATCCCTCGGTGCACCCGCGGGTCGCGCAGAGGATGCTCTCGGACAAACGCGACCTCGCCCCGCTGAGGGAAGGGGTGCGCGCTCTCGTCGAGTTGGGCCGCAGCGCTGAGACCTCCGCGATCCTCGCCGGACCGCTCCAGGAGGCGAACCGGCCGCTCTTCGAGGCCCTCGCGAGCGACAGCGACCTCGATGATCACCTGCTGGCCACGGTCGTCGACGCCCAGCACGGTACGAGTACCTGCCGAATGGGCGCACCCGACGCCGCGCAGACGGTGGTCGACCCCGCATGCCGGGTGCTGGGTGTCGAGGGGCTGCGCGTCGTGGACGCCTCGGTCTTCCCCTCGGTGCCTCGTGCCAACACCAACCTCGCCACCATCATGCTCGGCGAACTCATGGCCGACCGGCTCGATGGCTGAACTCGCCCATTACGGAGCAGAAACGGCAGCGCACATGGGAGAACTGCACATGGAAGAACTGCGGCACTTCATCGGCGGCCGATGTGGGGAGCCCGCCGGCGGGGAGCTGCTCTCCGTGGTCAACCCCGCCACCGAGAAGACCCTCGCGCGCTTCGGTCCCGCGTCCGCACACGACGTCGACCGGGCCGTCACGGCGGCGGCCGAGGCACATCACGGGTGGGCCGCCCTCCCCGTCGCGGAGCGGGTGGACCGCATCCACGTCTGGGCCGACGCGGTCGCCGAACACGCTGCTGAGCTGGCTGAACTGGAGTGCCGTGAGATGGGCAAGCCGGTCGCGGTCGGCCGTTCCTTCATCGAAGGCGCCGTGTCCGGGCTGAAGGCCGCCGCCGCGCAGGCCCTCACCTATCCGTTCACCGAGACGGTGACCGGCCCTGACGAAGCGCGGACCGACATCATCCGGCACGCGCTCGGCGCCACCGCGGTCATCACACCGTGGAACTTCCCCGTCCCCATGGTCCTGGCCGCGCTCGGCCCACTGCTCGCAGCCGGGAACACGGTGGTGGTCAAACCGTCCGAGCGTTCGCCCGTCTCGACAGTGCGCCTTTTCGAACTGGCTGACCGTGCCGGTATGCCGCCTGGTGTGCTGAACCTGGTGCTGGGCGACGGACGTGCCGGTGCGGCGCTCGCGGAACACGAAGACGTGCAGCTCGTACACTTCACCGGTTCGGTGGGTACCGGCCGTGCCGTGGGAGCCGCGACCGGCGCCCGTCTGCACCGCTCCGTGCTCGAACTGGGCGGTAAGGACCCGGTGTTGATCGACGCGGGAGTCGACCCGGTGGCGACCGCGCAGGCTGTCGCGTTCGGCGCCTTCGTCAACACCGGCCAGATCTGCACCTCTATGGAGCGGATCTACGTCCACGAGCAGATCGCGGACGAGTTCGTCGAGGCGCTGGTCGCCGAGGCGCAGACGTACACACTCGGCGACGGTATGGAGCCCGGCACGGTGCTCGGGCCCCTCGTGGACGAGCAGCAGCGTGACATCGTGCGACGGCACGTCGACGACGCGGTGCACAAGGGCGCCACCCTCCGTACGGGGGGAGTGGTGCCGGAGCGGTCCGGCTACTTCTTCCCTGCCACCGTGCTCACCGACGTCGACGCCACCATGCTCGTCATGGTCGAGGAGACGTTCGGCCCGGTCGCACCCGTCGCCGTCGTGCGCACCTTCGAAGAGGGGCTGGCGCGGGCAGCCGAGTCCCGCTACGGCCTCGCCGCCACCGTGTACACCGACGACCCGGAACATGTCGCGGCGGCCACGCGGTTGCCCGCGGGCGTCGTGTGGGTCAACCAGTGGCAGGGCGGTGGCCCCGAGCGACTGTACGAGCCCGCACGCGACAGCGGCATGGGAGCCACCGGAGCACGCGCCGCCTATGACGCGGCGACCCGCCCCGCCGCCGTCCACATCACCCCAAGGTCCCCACGGCTGCGGCAGTGAGCCGGTGGCCACGGTGAAGGACGCCGCCGAGCGGCGCGTCCGCGCGGTCGGCGACCAGCTGGTCGCCCCGCAGTCCTCGCTGGACCTTCTGCGCGGCAGGCACGCGTCGCCGCGTCGCGGCATTGCGATTGGAGACGTCAGAGGGGAAAGGCTCTTTACCTATTTTGTCACCTACATGTGTGTCTCGCGGCGTGCTGCCCCTTTCCCTCGGGGATTTGCTGAGTGGGCGTGACTGTCGCCCATGTCCGGCAAGAGGGGAGAGCGGTCGTGCGGGAAGAGTGGGGAATCGAGGAGGCAGCGGTCTACGAGCCGCCGGTGCTGGTGGAGGTGGGGCGCTACGCCGAGGTGACCGAGGGCTACAGCGGTAGCTACTGGGACGGCTTCAGCGCCTTCCTCGGGCTGTCCTGAGATGTGTGGTGGGCGTTGGTTCGTGGTCCTTCCGGACTGCGAGGCGGCGTCCGCCGTCTTCGCCAAAGTCCGGGACCGTGCCTGTCAGGTGCTCGCGCACGCGTCCGGCCGTCCCTGGCTGGCGGGCTGTTGGCAGAAGGAGGAGGCGCACCTCGCCGTCGTCGGCGAGGTGCGCCTCGCGATGCTTGGCACCTGCGGGCTGGACAGGGACGCGCTGCTGCGGCGTGCACGGGCAGTTGGTTCTTTGTCTGAGGTGGAGGAAGTCGGCCGAGGGGTCGCCGGCAGCTTCCATCTGCTGGCGTCGGTGTCGGGCCAGGTGTACGCGCGGGGCACTGCCGTCGGCGATCGACGGCTTCACCACACGCGTGTCGGCGGGGTCACCGTCCTCGCCGACCGGGCCCGGACGCTGGCGTGGCTCATTCAAGCGCGCGTGGACATGGCTCAGGCGGCCGTCAGGATGTCGTCCCTGGGGTCTCCGCCCCACCCTTTCGACCAGGCATCCATGTTCCTCGGTGTGCACGTCCTGGCGCCCGGCCGCGCGCTGGAACTGGGCCGGAACGGGTACGCCGGCGAAAGGCGCTGGTGGCGGGCCCCGACGGCCGAACTCCCGCCGGCCGAGGGAGCGTCCGGACTGCGCACGGCACTGCGTGAGGCGGTCCGCGCACGCGTGCGGCCCGGTCAGGTGTGGGCCGCGGACCTGTCCGGCGGCATGGACTCGACCTCGTTGTGCTTCCTGGCGTCCGAGGCAGGGGCCGAACTGGTCGCCCTGACACTGGACTGGGGCAATCCGGAGGGCGAGGACCCTGCCTACGCGCGCAAGGCCGTGGCCGATCTCCCCTCCGGCACCGTGCACCTGCTCTTCCCCTCGGCTCGGCTCCCCCCGTATCTGACCGGGCTCGGCGACGGCGGAGAGCCGGACGACGAGCCCTCGCTCAAGCAGCGGGACCTGGCCCAGCAAGAACACCTCTCCCACACGCATCGCAGCCGCGGGGCGCGGCGACGGCTGTGCGGCCATGGCGGCGACCACGTCGTTCTGCCGCCCACGAGCCACCTGCACGACCTTGTACGGCATCAACCCCGCCTCGCCTCGCGGTACTTGGCCGGGTATGCGGCCAAGTACCGCTGGCCTCGGGCCCGGACCCTGCGGGTACTGGCCGACCGCCGCCCCTACGGCACCTGGCTCGCCGCCCAGGCCGAAACCCTGCTCGGCGGCACCGGCACGGCGCCCTCAGCTCCGCCGGCCTGGGACCCGCCGGTCGGGATGCCGTTCTGGGCCACAGCGCGCGCCCGGGAGATGTACGCGAACCTGCTGCGCGAGGCCGCGCACACTCTGCCGCTGGCGGCAACGCGTGGCCGGCACGGGTGGATCCACCAAGCGCGCCAGGCGGGCCGGGTCGCTCTTATCTACGACCAGTACGGCATGGGCCTGGAGATGCCGTTCTGCGACGACGCGGTACTCCACGCATGCCTGCGCGTCCGTGCCCACGAGGCGGCCACTCCGTGGACGTACAAACCCCTGTTGGCCGCCGCCATGCGCGGCATCGTGCCCGCACCGCTGCTGAATCGCACCACCAAGGGAGATGCCACGCGTGAGTGGCACACGGGCCTGAAGGTCCAGCAGCGGTGTCTCGCCGCCTGGCTTGAGGACTCCCGCCTCGTGGCCGCCGGTCTGGCCGAACCCCGTGCGCTGCGCCATGCCTGGCTCAGTCCCGCCACCCTCCGCGCAGCAGACGGCCCTGCCGTGGAATTCACCCTGGCTGTCGAGTCCTGGCTGCGCGGGATCGAACGACACCCCGTCCCCGCCCATCTCAGGGAACATCCGCGTGAGCCATCCTCCGCACGCTGACGCGACCTGCTGCGAACACCGGTGTCGGGCCCGTCCTCACCTCGTCCTCATCCCGGCCCTCAACTCACCCTCGTCCCGCCCCTCATCCCGGCCCTCAACTGCTCCGTCGCACCACCCCCTCGATCGGCCGTACCCGCAGCATGCGTGCCAGTGGCGCGCACGAAGCCGTCCACACGAGTACGGCGCCGCAGAACAGCGTCGCCGCCCAAGCCCACCCCGGCAGCCCGGACACCGGCGTGCCGGTCTTGCCGCCGAGCGGCACCATCACCGCGCAGGCCGCGAGGACTCCCGCGCCCACCCCCGCCAGCGCCGTGATCGCTCCTTCGGCCACCACGACCGCCACGACCTGCCGCTTGTCCGCACCGACCGTCCGCAACAGGGAGAACTCCCGCAGTCGCTCCAGCGTCAGCATGACCAGCGTGTTCGCGGCCACCAATCCAGCGAAGCCCGCGTACAGCAGCGTCCCGAAGACGTCCATCCATTCGGGGTCACCGGTCCCGGTCAGCGAGACGAACTTGGCGACCGCGAACGCCGTCACCAGCGCGATCGGCGTGATCGCCGCCGAAAGGCGGCGCGAGCGCGCCCGGCACCCGGCCACGGCCAGCTCTCCCGCGGCCCCGCCGAAGCCCCGCAGCAGCGGAGCCGCGACCACCGTCGCCAGCCGCCCGATCCAGGGCCCGGCGAGCCCGATCGCCACGAGATAGGCCAGGAGCACGAGCGGGACCTCGGACGCCGCGTCCTCGGCGGAGCCCGCCTCAGCGGCGGCCGTGAGCGCGGCTGCGCCGGCGAGGAAGACCAGCGAGGCGAGCCCTCGTATCCAGCCCGGCCGCTCACCGCCCTGCACCTGCGAGCCGGCCAGCACCGCCGACGGCCGGGTACGTGACGCACGCCAGGCCGCGATCAAGCCGCCGAGCTGTGAGGAGACGAAGAGCACCCCGAACGCCGCGAACAGCGACGGCAGTCCGACGCGCAGCGCCATCCCGTCCGGCACCATCCCCTGCCCGGCCATGCCGTCGAACCACACCTGGGCCAGCAGGGCCCCCAGTCCGTACCCGACGGGCAGCGCGAGCAGCGCCGTGCACAGTGCCTCGGTCGCCACCATGCGGCGTATCTGCCACGGCCCGGCGCCGACCGCCCGCAGGAGAGCGCTCTCCCGCCGCCGTTGGGCGACGGCCAGGGACATCACCTGGCCGATGACGAAGATGGACAGGTAGACGGTGAGCAGGCTGAAGGCCACGCCCATGTCGGACATGACTGCCTGGTCAGCCGAGGCGGGCACACCGCCGGCCGAGACCGCGATGGCCACACAGGCGGTGACGACGGTCGCGGAGAAGACGAGCGCGGCGAACGTCCCGACGAACGCGGAGGGCCGGGCCTTGACCGAGGCGGCGGCAAGGCCGGTCGTGGAGAACAGGCTCATGCGGGCACCCGCGCCGTCTCCTCGGCGAGCCGGCCGTCCGCCAGCCGCAGCACCCGGTCAGCCCGGGCGGCGACCGCCGGGTCGTGGGTCACGACGACGACCGTGGCCCCGTAGGCACTGACCGACTCGCGCAGCAGCCCCAGCACATCTGCCGCCGTGTCCTTGTCGAGCGCGCCCGTGGGCTCGTCCGCGAACACGATGTCCGGCTCGGTGATGAGCGCACGCGCGATCGCCACGCGCTGCTGCTGCCCTCCGGACAGCTCGCCCGGCCTGGCGTCCGCGCGCCCTTCCAGACCGACGCGGGCCAGCATCCGGCGTGCCCGGACGGGGTCGCGGCGCTTGCCGTCAAGCCGCAGGGGCAGCAGGACGTTCTCCTGCGCGGTGAGCGTGGGCAGGAGATTGAAAGACTGGAACACGAAGCCGATGCGCTCGCGCCGCAGCCGGGTCAGCTCGCGTTCCCTCATCGCACTGACCTCCCGGCCGGCCAGCCGCACGGTGCCGGAGGTGGGTCTGTCGAGCCCGGCTGCGCATTGCAGGAACGTCGACTTCCCGGAGCCGGAGGGGCCCATCACAGCGCTGAGGGAGTGCGCGTACAGCCGCGCGTTGAGACCGTGCAGCGCATGCACGGCGTGCGGACCGCGGCCGTAGGTCCGGGTGACGTGGTCCAGTTCGAGGGCGGTGTCCATGGTGCGGTGCCTGCTTCCGCTGTCGGGTCGGCGTCCGGTGCGCGCCGACGATCCTTCGACGGTACGAACCCGCAGGTCACGGCGCGATGGTGGAGGCACCCGGGTAGGGGGTTCGGTATTCCGAACCCCTGCGCAGCGCCACAGCCCCGCCCGGGCGCCCCGACGATCGCCCGAACCTCCCGCGCACCGGCGGTCCCTCCAGCGGCCACCGCGGCCGACCGCCACTCGGTTGCCCATTCGGCCTGCTGCTGCCGCCGCCGACCCGGAACCGGGACTCCCCGCGGGGCCCGCTCCACCCCGCGGCGGAGGGCCTCGCCTACGAAGGTGCCGAGGGCTGGAAGGGCCGGGGGGACGGTGGAGTACGAGCCCGCCGGGGACCTGCCGCGCTTCTTCGCCGCCGTCGCCGAGGGGGCCAAGGCGCGGTTGAGCCTGCCTGGCTGCCTGGCTGAGCACGGCGGGGCACGGCCCGGACCTGATGCTCAGCGGATACCCGTGACGCGAGGAGGTCCCTCACCGTAGCCATGCGGTGAGGGACGACCTTCGTGTGGGTCCGGTGCCTCTGTGACGGAGCGCAGGATCAGACGAAGGCCGCCCCTGCCGAACAGCGCTTCTCCCTACGAGCGATCACGTTCGCAGCGCCGTTCGTCCAGCGAGTGGAGGACCCGGGCTCAGGGAGTGATGTAGATGCTCAGGCGGATGCGGATGTCTTCGTCCCAGTCGACTTCGCCGCGTACGTCGGCAAAGCCGTTGTAGGGGACGACGTTGTAGACCTTCATGCTCGCGTTCCCGAGGAACGGGCTGTTGTTGGTCCGGTTCACTTCGCACAGCGAGACGTAGACGTTGGTGTTCACGGAGATCTGCCCGATGAACAGCCGGGTGTTGAAGATGCGGTGGGTGTTGATGTAGGTCACCCAGGCGCTCGCGGTCAGCGCGGCACCCTCCCCGGGCTGCACCTGCCCCATGGGACGAAACTTCGTGGAAGGACGGTTATTTGGTGCGACCGGGCGAGGACACAGCCCGAGCTCAGGTCGTGTCCACCCGGCAGCGTTGCGGGTCGGAAGGCTGCCGGAGGCTGCACAAGTAAGCGCAGTCCGGCAGGTGGCAGGCTTCCGGGTATGGACGATGTCTGGGAACTGACCTGCCTTCCCTTTCAGAAGCGTGCCCTGTGGGTCCTGGTCTGGCTCGGGGCGGCCGGGGCCGGCGTGGCTGTGGCGCGTATGACGTATTGGAACGCATTCCTGGACGTGTGGGTGGGCGTCGGCCTGCTCTTCGTACTGCTGGGCACCATGGGGCTCAGCTGGCTCAGCGCCCGGGTGCGCGCCGACACGTACGGCCTGCACGTCCGGACGCTGCTGCGCCGCTGGAGCGTGCCGTGGCGCGACGTCGCCGAACTGCGGGTGTACCTGCAGTACACGCGTGACGAGGAGTTCCGTCGCGTCAGCCTGGTGCACCGTGAGGGAAACAAGCGGCTTCTGCCCCTGCCGAGGGACGCGCGGCAAGCCGACCCGGGCTTCGACGCGAAGCTGGAGGCGCTCCGCGCGCTGCACCGCCGTTACGGAGCCCCGGAGCCGGGCCACATCCCCGTCATCTCGCGCGGCACCGCCGGGCGCGGCACGGCGATGTGGCTGGTCCTGTGCGTGCTGCTGCTCGCGGGCGCGGGCGTGGCCGCCTGGTCCGTACCGAGCGCCGCTTCGTATGAGCAGGCGTGGCAGAAGGCGAGTCCGTGCACCGCCGGGACGCCGGCCACGAAGCGACGGGAATGTGTGACCACCCTGCCAGCCGTGATCGCGCGGACCGAGGCCGGCCAGTACAGGAAGCCGAGCTGGCTGTACTTCACCGACAGCCGGCCACTGAAGCGGCTCGGGGTCTCCCGAGAGGCAGCCCAGGGGCTCCAGGCCGGCGAGAGCGTCGAAGTGAGCGTCTGGCGCCGCGAGGTGATGGAGGTGGCCGGAGAGCACCACGTGTGGCGCGAGCACGTTCCCGCTCCGGGAGGTCGGGCCGTCATCGCGGCCTTGTGCGTCCTCGCAGCGGGTTACCCCGGCACCCGGGTGCTGATGCGCCTGCGCGGGCGTCGGCTGGCCGACGACGAGGTCCTTCCGTCGGCCCTTCCCTTCGCGGGCGCGCTCGTGGGCACCGCCCTGTGGCTGCTGCCCTTCTGCTACCGCCACCCCTCGGCCCTGCCCACCTCCCCGGGGGCGATCGCGTGGGCGACCGCGGGCTCGCTGGCCACGCTGGCCCTTTTCACCTGGGCCTGGCGTGCCACCCGCATCCATACGCCCGGGGAGGCCGGCGAGCCACGACTGTCCGGAGCGGTCGAACGGGGCGGAGCGGCCGAACGGGCCGGAGTGGGCGCCGAGATGGAGAACGAGGGGGAGAAGGAGGGTGAAGTGTTCCTGGCCGCCCGCTTCCTCGACCACACCGACTACAACCCGTACGGCTTCGGCACCCACATCGTCCTGGGAGACGGCCCGCCCGCAGTGACACCCCACCCCGGCCCGGGCCGGTTCGCGGCGAAACGCATACCGGGGGAGCGGCTCGCCCTCAAGGACGTGCGGCGTGCCCGGGGCAGTGACGGCGATACCGTTCCGAGAAGCTGGCACATCGCCGAACTCGATGACGCGGGCAGCACGGTCCGCCTCGCGGCTGCCCCGAACGACCTGACCCGCATCCTCCGCGAGCTGGGTCCCGCGAAGACCTCCGCGACCACCGTGCCGTGACCACCGTGCCGTGACCACCGTGCCGTGACCACCGTGCCGTGACCACCTCCGGCGCCTACGACGACGGCGGCCGGCTCCGCCCGGACAACGACTTGGATGAATGCGGCGGACAGAGAGGCGGTCTGGCAGAGAGGCGGTCTGACGGCCCTCCGCGGAAAAGGACATGTCCCCTCTGCGGAAAAGGAATTGAGCGAGTCGGTGCCCGCGGCTACCGTCGTGGTGGACCGTGAAGCCGTCGTATGGAGGTGAGACCCGTGAACACAGCTATTTATGGGTGCTCCCTCAACCCGTCACGGTCCTGCGGCTGACGTTCGGTGTCGCCAGGAGCGCCTGAGATCGAGGCACTCCTGAAGGAGACTCCAATGAACACGAAGCCTTTCCCATCCGGCCTGAGCGAGAACGCGGTGCTGACCACGCGCGTCGCGGCAGGGCAATGGCACGCGCTGGATGACGACCTGGTGGTCGGCCGCGGGCATGCGGAGCACCGGCCCGACGGACGCCTGTTCGTCAGCATAGACGCCTGGCACGACGCCACCTTCGACCGGCTCTCCGAGGCGATGCTGGCGGAACTGCCGGCACCGCTGTACACGGTGGTCGACGAAGCCGACATCGAGCTGGCAGCCGGCTGGCGGCGGGCCGGGTTCACGGTCCGGCGCCGCGAGTGGGAGTACGTCGTGCCGACCGACCCGGGGGTCACGGGGCTCGACGGAGTCCTGCCGCCTTCGGGCGTGACGATCGTTCCCGCCGGTCAGGCGGACGAGAGCCTGCTGCGGGCGGTGTACCGCGCGATCCGTGACGAAGTCGAGGCGAGCGTCGGGTGGCAGTCGATGCCGGCGGAGGTGGTTCTCCTCCACGAGGGCGACACCATCGTCGATCCGTCGAAGTACGCGGTGGCCGCGGCGCCGGACCGCTACTTGGGGCTGATCCGGGTGGTATCGGCGGCCCGGCCGCGCATCGGGCTGCTCGCGGTCCGGTCCGGCGAGCAGCGGCGCGGCATCGCGCGGGCGCTGCTCGCCCACGCGCTGGGGACGCTGCACCGCGCCGGGTCCGCCGCGGCCTGGGCCGAGATCCAAGAGCCCGATCGAGCGGCCTCGGCGCTGTTCGAGGGCATGGGTGCCCGGCCGATGAGCAGCAACCTGGAGTTGGTGCGATGACGAAGCACAAAAACGTCATCGAAGTCGAGGGCAAGGTCGTCGAGTGCCTGCGCAGCGCCATGTTCACCGTGGAGCTTGAGAACGGTCACCAAGTACTCGCGCACATCAGCGGGAAGATCCGCAAGCACTACATCAAGATCTACCTGGGAGACCGGGTGCTGGTGGAGCTCCCGCCGTACGACCTGACACGCGGCCGGATCGTGTTCCGGTACCGGAACTAGCGGCGGTCGGCACCTTGGCGACAGCTGATGCTGGGGCCCCGGTCAGGGCGTTTACGTGACCGGGGCCGATGACGGCTCGCACGGCAGCGGCGGCCACCGCTGTAGCCGCCGCCAGCAGACCCGCCCGGGCCGAACTCCCGCTCCGACGGCGGGGGGTTGACGCCACTGTGCCGCTTACGGCGCCGCCTGCTTTGGTGAGCCGGTACCGGGGCCCGCAAAAGGGGGCCGGGCTTCACATCGCCGGCATCTTCCTCTGGACTGCCCGATGTTCCCAACGAATTCCTAGACCGGGTTCCTGTGTTCCCGGGCGAGGAGTTTCTGGAGCTGGCGGTGGCGGAACTGGTACCGGGGGCCCTCCGTGCGCAGGATCTCGCGTGTGTAGGCGTCGTTGAAGAACCGCATCCCCCGGGCGGGGAGGAGGCGGCGCAAGTACAGCTGGAGGAAGAGCAGGGTGTTGCGCCAGTAGTCGGAGCCGGCGATCACGCAGCCGACGGCGAAGGGGATGGCGATACCGACGGTCTGGAACAGGCCGGGAAGAATGTCGTTCTGCCACCCGTATTCCTGGCCATCGGGGTGGTACATGAAGATCTCGCGCAATCCCCAGCCCGCCCCGGTGCTGAGCCCGAAGAGCAAGCCGTACACGATCGACTCGCGGCGGTCCCGGCGCCAAGCGGCGCTCCGGCCGGTGAGGATGCCCTGCCGGGACGCCGGGCGACCCGCGCCGATGATGAGGGAGACTATGACCGTGCCCCATACCCCGTTCCACAGCCCCTCGGCGAGTTCGTACCTCTCGAAGGGCTCGTACGGGAACAGGTACCTGAAGCCCATCGGCAGGCCGCCGGCGACGGCGCCGGGGAGAAGCGGGACGCGGGAGTAGAACGCCTTCCACCGAGTCCACGCATTGTCCCGGAGGGCTTGGCGGGCCCGGCGGCCCTGGGTGGCGGCCATGCCGGCCACCGCAGCGGAGCCCACGCCGATGAGAATGCCCGCGAACGCGGCTGTGGCCGTGTTGCCGTCGGCGGCACGGGTGTAGACGTAGTCGGCGAACCAGAACCCCATCATGCTGCCGACGACGATGGCCACCCCGGGGTTGAGATCCCGCCGTAAGGGGCCTCTGGCAGTACGGCCGCCGCGCCCATAGCCGCGGAACTCCGCCCCGAGGCCCGCCGCGCCACCCAGGATGAGCCCCATGACGGCGCCGTAGACCGCGCCGCCCGCCGCTCCATCGATGCCTTGGGCGCTGTAGCCGCCACCCCAGGAGGCGAAGGCCAACACGCCGCCAAGCGCACCGGTGAGCACACTGATGAGGCCGAGGGCGACGATGCGGGGGAACACCGGTGCCCACTGGTTCAGGTGGCGCCAGTCGAGGCTGTCGCCCTGCTCCGACAGTCGGGCCGCGAGATAGCGCAGCCAGTGCCGGGGCCGAGCCTGCGCAGACGGGTCGTGGCCCTGCAAAAGAGGTGGCTGGTAGGCGATGGTGACGAACCGGTCGAGCAGATGTAACACGACCTCGTCTCGCGAGGAGAACCGGCCCGGGGCCAGGAAGTCCTCAAGCGTCTCGGGGTCGGGGAACGCGTCGCGTACGAGCGTCAGCGTCAGTGGGGAGTTCAGGGCCTGGGTGAGCACGCTGTCCTGGTGATCCCGCAGGTGGCAGATGAGCCGTTCCCACTGTTCGGCGGCCGACACGCTCGGGCAGCGCCGGAGGTACTCGGCGGCCTCCTGCCCGGTGATCGGCGTGAGCTCCAGCACCGCGGCGCCCCTGGTGTGCTCGGCGGCCTGCTCAGTTCCGGTGAACTCGGCGGTGCGGGTGAACATCATCACCCGCGATGCCGCGTGCTCGTTGATGCCCTTCAGCGCGGCCTTGCGCAGGTCGGTGTCCAGCTCGTCGAAGCCGTCGAGGAAAAGGGCGATCTTGTGCTTCTTCAACAGCCGCTCGGCGACGTTGCCTCCGTACTCGGCGGAGCGCAGCAATGGGTGGTCCGCCGAGAGCTGGGCGGATACCCAGTCCTTGAAGAACAGCCGGCCGGTGTCCCACGTGGTGAGTTTGAGCAGCACCGGGACCGGCACCCGGTCGCGTTCGTCGTCGCTGACTTGGTCGCGGCGGTGCTTCAGCGCCTCCAGGACCGTCAGGATCGCGGCGTCGGACTTGCCGCTGCCGGGGCCGCCCAGCACGACGATGCGGCCGGAGCCCAGCCCACCGTAGACCTTGAACAGATCGCTCAGCCCGCCCTCGCGCACCGTGGTGACATCGGATGCCGGTACCTGCGGCAGCCGCGAGAAAGGCGTCAAGCTCTGCGGGTCCCCCAACGCGGCCTCCATCGGGCCTGCCACTGGAGAGCGCGACCACCGCCAGCGCACCGGGATCGGCGCGGGCGAGCGCAGCTGCCGGTCGCTGGCCGCCTGCTGCAACTCGTCCCAGACCTCGTCGGCCAGCTCGTCGGCGGCGGCGCTGAGCTGCGCGCTCGGGCCTCCGGCCGCCCGGGCTTCAATGCGGCCGACGCGGAACGCCTCCCATGTGAGCCACATCGTGGGCAGTCCCAGCAGCACCGTCACCACGGCCGCGACGGCGCTGCCGTCCTCCCCGCGCGCCCGGAACAGCCAGACGGCCACCGCCGTGCCGCACAACGCCAGAAGCAGATAGACCACACCGGTACGGCGCGTCTGCATCCCGCACCCTCCGAGGGCAAGTGAGGCCGGCCACCAGGGCTCACCATCCCAATGGCCCCGGCGGACGCCGTCAAGAGTGCGAACGCCCTCGCGCCACGGCGGTGAGGCCCAAACGAAACCGCCTAGGGGCGGCGTCCCAGGTAGGCGGCCAGCCGGGTGTGGATGTCGGCGTCGTCGGGCACCGGTACGGCCGGGCTGAACGGGCCCTGCTCGCTGCGGTCATCCGGCGGCGCGAACTTCGAGAACGCCTCAAGGGCCCGGGTGGCGAGGTCGGGGTCGAGTTCGGCGAGCCGTTCGGTGGCGTGTGCGAGGTCCCAGGAATGAGCCGTGAACTCGTGGCTGTAGGCATCAAGAACATCCCGGCCGGACAGTGTGGCCCACGGCAGCTCGATCATTCGGTCCAGCTGCCCGTCGTCGGCCCACACCTGCTCGGCCTCGCTCCGGGCCCGGGCGAATGCGCCGGCCCAGCCGTCGTCGGCTATACCGTCGATCACATCCGGGAGGTCGCTCGCGTCGCCTCCCGTGCCGACACGGGCGAGCTTGTGCAGCACCGAGACCATATGTCCGAGCAGCGCGCGAACGTCGTACTCGGCACAGGGAGTGCGGTTACTCAGCTCGTCGGGACGTACCGCCGCGACCTGCTTCCCGGCCTGATCAAGTGACCTGGCGAAGATCGGACGTGGGTCATGGGCCAGTTCGGTTGTCATGGCCGGGAGGCTACAAGGGCGCACTGACAGCCCGGACGACGGTAGTGAGCAACTCCCTTCCCCCCCGCCTCGCCATCGTCGCCACGCTCGAAGACGCGCGACAGGTGTCGTGGGTCGCCGGCCGCTGGCGCACCGTTCATCGCGGCGGGGTCGTCGGCTGTGCCTGTCAGGACGGCGAGAGCAGTGCGGTGAACGCGCCGAGCAGCAGGTAGATGATGCCGCTGGAGCGGTCCAGGTGGCGCTGAACGGTAGGGCTGCGACGCAGTCTGCCCGCGAGTGCGCTGGACACAAGGGTGTAGGTGCCGTCGCTGAGTACGGCGACGGCAGTGAACAGGGCCCCGAAGAAGAGCAATTGGAAGGAGGCGGGGCCTCGGCCGGTGTCCACGAACTGCGGCAGGAACGCGGTGAAGAAGATGAGGCTCTTCGGGCTGAGGATGTTGACGGCGAAGCCGTCCCGGAGCACGCGTGGAAGCGACTCCCGGGGCAGTGGGGCGTCGACGTCGTCGACGCGGTTCGCGCGGGCGTTCCACAGTTTGCGGGCGCCGAGCCAGATCAGATAGCCGACACCGAGGTACTGGACCACGGCGAAGGCCGTCGGTGACGCGGTCAGCAGGGTCGCAAGTCCCAGAGTCGTCAGCAGGACGTAGACCGCCGTCGCGAGGTGCACGCCGACCAGGGAGATCAGGCCCGCACGGCGGCCCTGGGACACGCTTCTGGTCACGAGGTAGACGACGACGGGCCCGGGGATCAGCAGCAGTCCGATGCTCGCAGCGAGAAAGACGAGGATCGTCGACAGGGAGGGCATCGGGCGGCCTACTGCTGCGTTCCGTTGTCGGCAGCTCCGGTGGCCAGCCGCCGGGCGTCCGGCGCGGGCACGAAGGAGAGGTCGACCGTCCAGATGTCGTCCGGGACCAGCTTGGCCATTCGGGTGCCATAGATGGACGGGTCCGGGCGCAACTGGAACCGGGCGTCCCAGTAGTCCTCGTCCGATCCGGCGTACTTGGTGAGGATGCGGCGGCCCCGTTCCACGTCGAAGTCGACGACATGTCCCCGCCCGTGCCCGATGACCTGGAGCGTCTCTCCCGTCTCCAGATCACAGGTGTCGATCACGAGTTCGATCGAGGGGTCGGCCAACAGCCGCTCGTCCAGGATGGACCAGGAGCCCGTGATCATCCAGAATGCCTCCTCCTCCCAGACGAACCAAAAGGGGCGTACGACCGGCCCGTTCATCGCCAGACGCCCGACCAGAGCGCGGGAGAGGAATTTCTCCACGTCGAACTGTGCGCCGTCGAAAGACGCGAATGTGCCGTTCTTGCGGGTGAAGTGAATGCGTCGGGCTGTGATGTTCCGGTCCACCATGGAGCAGGGCTCCCTTCGACAAGCTCGATAAACCTCGCGGCAGCGGGGCGTCGCGGAAAAGGACGGCCGTGCGAATTCAGTGGCCGTTGCGCGTGAATGATCGACCGTCACTCCGTCGTCGACCGCCACTCAGTCACTGAACAGGTGCGTCATACGCGCACCTGAATCCGACCTCGTTGTGCCGGTCGGTGAGAAGGTCCTTCCCCAGGTAGAAGGTGGTGAGACAGACGGGTGGTGATGTCCACGTGCCGCCGCGCAGTACATGGAAACCCTCCGGCCGGTTCATGAACTCCGGGTTCTTCCGTCCCTTGAAAAAGGGCGCCATGTTCGCTCGGGTGAAGAAATTGGTGCGCGTGATCTCCCAGACGTTGCCCGCCATGTTCAGCGCGCCGTAAGGGCTCGCGCCGTCGGGCAACGCGTCGGCGGGCAGGACGGGCTCGGGCGGCCACGCTCTGGTGGTGCGGACGAGTAGCTCCTCCAGCTCCTCCAGGTCGCGGATCTCCTCACGCCCGTACGCGCCGAACACGCACCGTGCCTTGTCGGGGTCCCAGGTGTTGCCCCACGGATAGGTCCTTGCGTCGGTCCCCCGGGCGGCCTTCTCCCACTCGTCCTCCGAGGGCAGCCGCCCGCCCGCCCAGCGCGCGAAGGCGTAGGCGTCGTACCAGTCGACACCGATCGCCGGCAGCTCCGGAGCGTTGCAGCGGGGGTCACGCCAGTGCGCCGGTGTGTGGTCCTTGTCCAGGGGCTCGTCGGGGTGTGCGAACTCGCCTCCCGGAGCGGCTTCCAGGAGGAACTCTTTGTAGCGGGCATTGGTCACCGCAGTGCGGTCCACGCAGAAGGCCGGAAGATCGACGACGCGCAGCGGATTGTCGGTGTCGTCCGTCTGGAAGGGGCCGGCCTCCTGGACGTTCGCACCCGCGATGAAGGGGCCGGCAGGGACCGTGACCACGTCTCTGAGGTCGGGTTCCCGCCGGGCCGCCGCGACAGCGGCGTGCTTCTCGGCGAAGTGCTTGTCCTCCAGGGCACGCAGCGCGCCCGGGTCCCGGGTGCCGAAGAACTCCCAGAGTGCCTTCTTGGTGAAGGCGGCCCCGCAGCCGACAGGTTTTCTCGTGTAGGCGGGCCGACTGAAATTGCTCGGCCAGCCCGAGATCCTGATCATGTGCTCGACGGCCTCCGGCAGCCGGTGCTCACCAGCGGCCTTGATGGCGGTGAAGGCCACCCAGTCGACGTCATCGTGGGTCGCGGCGCAGATGGCCTCACGTGCTTCGGCCTCCTTGACGAACCGGGCCGCGAGCGTCTCCACGGCGATGCGCCGCACGTTCCAGTCCCGGTGACCCGAGGTCCAGTCGCACAGCAGGGACAGCAGCTCCCGGCTGTCGGAGCGCGCCGCCAGCGCCGCTTCCAGCTCCCGGAGCCGCTCGGCGTAGGCGGCGTCGTCGAGGGGTGCCAGGACCGGTGGACTCACGAGATGGTCGAACACACGTGGCTCCTGCATCGCCGTAGTGGGAGGTGCGCCATTTCAGAGCCGGGCGACCGATTTCCCGCGTCGCCCGGCTCCGTCGCTCAATGTCCGGCCATTACCACTTAGTGGCGGCCTCTCCCTCTTCACGGGAGCGGATGAAGTCCTCGTTCGTCATGGCCTTCTTCTTCCAAGATTCTTTGGCGGGAGCGTGCTGTGCGCTTACATCGATGTGGCCGGGAGAGATCACGAGGGCGCCCGTTCAGATCTGAAGCCCCCCGGGCCGGTCGCTCGGCGCAGCACAATTTAAGCCCATCTCCGAAGGCGCAGACAATATATTTCCAGCCCCTTCGCCGGAATGGTCATCAGTCCCGGCGGGATGCCTGTTCTCCGAGGTCAGTAACCAATCCCATGAAAGATCAATTCTGCGGGATCACCGAGTCCGCCAGAAAATTCGAGACACGGAGGGGCAGGCATAAGGTCATTTTCGGTGCCCGGTCACGCCGCTTGCGCCGGCGGGGCATAGTGGGTACGTGAATCACGCTCTTCCTGCCACGGATGAGGCGGCTGTGTACTTGCGTGCGTGGTGACGAGTTGTGTGACCTGATTGCCGAGTTGGGTGAAGTCGATCTCCGCGTGTCAGCGGTTGGCCGCGATCCAACGTGCGCCCTTGTTGGGCACCAGGAATCGCTTTGACGGGGGCGTTTCACGCTTTTACTCACGTCGTAGCGGGTGGAGGGGCGGCGGTTCGTGGAACCGAGCGGTCTTCGGAGCCTGGTCTTACGGGTTTCGGCGCGCGGGGGAAGTCTGAGTGGCGCGCAGGCGGGGCACTTCCCTGACGGCGCGTCAGGCGGCGGGAGCCCGGCGGTTGACCCGTAAGCCGGACATCGTTGACGCGGTACGTGCGGCCCCGCCAGCGGTGGTCGCCGAGCACCAGCACGGCCCCGACGCCGGTACCGGCAGGGGCACGGGACGGTCAGGTACCCTCGCCGGGTGCGCATTCCGATGTTCATCTGACGGTCCTGGGAAATCGCCCGCCCAGATCCTGATCCGTTGAGGGCGCGCTTGGCCGCGCCTTCCGGATCTCCACCGACCTTCAGACCTCGCCGACCGTGCCCACGATGCCGGTCGCCCATCATCGGAGTGTCCCGGTGTTCGGAGTGCTTCTTCTCCCCGGCGCCCTGCGCGCCTTCCTCCCCGCCCTGATCGGGCGTTCCTCCCTCGCCATGAGCGGTCTCGCGCTTCTCCTGGCAGTCCAGGACAAGACGGGCTCTTTCGCGCAGGGCGGTCTTGCGACGGCCGCCTTCGGAATCGCCACCGTTGCCGGCGCACCCTGGCGGGCCCGAGCCATCGACCGTTTCGGTCAGCGGCGAGCCCTCACGGTGATGGCAACCGGCCAAGCCACGGGGTTCTTCGCCCTCGCGCTCCTCGTCGACGGCAGGCAGGACGCCGCCCCCTGGCTTCTGCTGGTTCTCAGCGCCGAAGGTGGCCTGACGGCCCCGCCTCTGGGAGCCGCGATGCGCATGGTCTGGGCGTCCCTCACACAGGCCGGGGACCAGCGGAAGAGGGCCTTCAGCTTCGATGCGGTGTCCGAGGAGCTTCTCTTCCTGGCCGGTCCTGTCCTCATCAGTGCGGTCATCGGTGCCACCTCGCCCGGCTTCGGACTGGGAGTGACTGCGGCGACCGTGTTCCTGGGAACGGTGGCGATGGTCTCCAGCCCGGCCTCGGGGGCGATGCGGGGGACCCGCCGGGACGCGGTACGGCGTGAACGCGTGCTGCGCCGGCCGGGCTTCGGCCGGGTGCTGCTCGTCCTTCTGGGCGCGGGCGCCGTGCTCGGTGCCGTGGAGGTCGTGGCTCCGGCGGTCGCCGCACAGCATGATGCCGCGTCAGCAGCGGGCTGGCTCTTGGCGGCCTTCTCCGCTGGAAGCGCCCTGGGCGGCCTGCTCTACGGCCGGCTGAACCTCAAGGCGGGGGTCGGAACGAGGCTGTTCGCCCTGAGCACCGGCATGGGGATCGCCACGGTCAGCGTCTCCTGGATCACCCCGCTCGGGCTCTTCGCCGCCGGCCTGGTCCTCGTCGGCCTCTTCCTCGCCCCTTCCCTCGTCACCGGATACCTCATCGCCGATGCCATCGCTCCGGAAGGCAGCCGGACGGAGGCGTCGACCTGGATCAACACCGCCATCAACCTGGGCGCCTCACTGGCATCCGCTGGTGCGGGCATCGTCATCGACCGCTCGGGCACCGGGCTCGCCCTCCTTCTCGCCGGGGTGGTCCCACTCGCGCTCGCCCTGGCCACGCCCATTGCGCGACTCCGCGCGATCGAGGCCGGCGAGGGGCGCCCGGTCGACTGACACCCGAAGCGGCGGTCCACCCATGCCCGAAGTCCCATCGACCCGCGGTCTCATCAATGCCCGCGGTCCCACTCATGCCCGCGGTCCACCTGTGCCCCGTAGGCGCGTCGAGGGAGACTCCCGTGCAGGGGGCGGGCGTGACGCGGTGGGAGTCGACCTCGGTACTCAGCAGATCGAACGGGCCCGCGCCCGGCATGGCAAAGCTCTCCGCACACCTTCGCTGTAGCTGTAGCTGTAGCTGATGTCACCGCGCTGCTCCGGCAGGCCGACAGTCTCTGCGCGGACGCTTTGTTCGACCGGGCCCACCGGCAACTGCTGTGCTCGCGCCTTGAAGAGGTGGCTCAGGGCGGCCCTCTACGCGGGGGAGTACGCGGGCCGGACTCGTCGAAGGCGAAAACCTGGCCTACGGTGACGCGTTGAGCCGTGGTGTGGGGATCTTTATCGTTCTGTGCCGCTTTTCCGGGCAACCGTGACTCTTCCTACGCGACCGAATGGGCCCTATGCCCGCCTTTCGGTGTTCTGGCTGTCAGTTGAGTGCTGCGGTGTGGCTTGCTGCATGTCTATCGTCGCTGTGGCCTTCCGGAATGCTTTCGGCGGGCCGGGCCCGAAAACTGGTGGGTGTGCCTTTTGTTGGCGTGCGGGACCCAACGACTGAGAGGTATGCGGCATGGACGAGCAGGTTGCCCCGAGAACGACCGCAGCGGTTGGGACACCATGCACTCCCTGATCACAGGGCTGCCTCGGCAGATGGGTATGTCTACGGTCACGGCGTACTCCGGCACCGGCGGGCGCGGCCCGCAACCGCGCAACGGCTGCTTCCAGAACCGCACCACCTGGGGGAGCAACGGAAAGTCCGTCCCGTCGGCAGAAATCAAGGGCTGATCCGTGGGGAGCCGGAACCCGGAAAAGTGGCTGTACCTCAGCGGTGTCGCCGTCATGGGCCTTCTCATGCTCTTCGCCATCGGCTGGCCCGCTGTGGTACTCGCGGCGGTTGCTTCGGCGCTGGGCTCGGTCGGCTTCCTCATCGCGCGGGCCGCCCGGCGGGGCGCCTCGGCGCTGCGTGCGGGGAAGGGCCGGCGCCCCGGAACGTGGCTGGCGCTCGGCGCGGCAACGGCACCCGTGGCCCTGCTCGGACTGCTCGTCTCGTACGCCGTCGGCGCCTTTGCCGGCGCCCTGGACATGCGTAAGGCGTGCATGGTCCAGCAGGAGTCCTATGACGCCGGCTATCGGCAGCAGCACGCCGGGGAAATGGACCACTGGTTCCCGCTGCACAACAAGTGCAACGCCGACTTCGACCTGGTTCCCGGCTGGGTGAACCCCGTTGTCGCCATCTGCGCCGGGCTCGTGGCAGCCGGCGTCATCACCGCGGCTGTTGCTGCGGTCGCACATATCGCACTGAGGAGAAAGCAGCGGAGATGCCCCCCGGATTTACCCCGCGTCGATTCATGACCGTAATGGCCGGTGACGCCGGTGACGCCGGTGACGCCGGCGCCATCCGCGTCACCGGCGCCGCCACGCCGGTTTCGCTGGGAAATCCGCTCGCGCCGCGATGTCGAGATCGGTGGTCGGCCCGAGACCTGCGATGTGCCGGAGAGCTACGAGCCGAACCACTTCTCCGGCAGCGCCACTGCCTCCCCAATTGAGGCACCGCCCGCCTTGCCGGGACAGGGGGTGACGCTGCCTTCGAAGAGGGCCGGCAGAAATGGTCTAGCTGTCGGCGCTTGCGGGCTCGTGTACGGCGCCGCTGACGGGCTCGCGTACGGCGGCGCGTATCCGTGCCGTCTGATCGGCCAGTTCGCCGAGATCGTACGCGAGTGGATCGTTCTCAATGGTGCTCTCGGAGAAGTCGAACACGAGCGCTGCCGAGCCGTTGTCGTCCCAGGCGCAGACCGGGAACGGAGTGGTGTCCAGGCCCGGGCCCTCATCGACATGGATGGCGCAGCGGAGCGGATCCTTCGCGCCTCCTCGCCTGAAGTCCTGTGGCTTCCTTGTGCCTTCGCCGTTCAACCGGCTTCCCGTTGTTTCCAGGAGATCGTCGGCAGCCAGGCCGTTCTTCATGGACGAGGAGTTCACCGCGATGATGAGGACCTCGACGGTTCCCCCATCGCTCTTGTAGGTCCCCGAGATCGCGCCTTTCCCTGAGTAGCGGCCGACGTTGGGCTCCTTGGCCTCCCTGTTGCTGACGAAGCTGAGCCCCGCGCCTTTCAGCTTCTTGTGCAGTCGGACTTTGTACGTAGGCGCCGGACCGCTCGCGTCCGGGCCCGGTTCCGACAACTGCTGGAAGCTGACCACGGCGAGCCCGGCCCCGCCCAGGTGCACAAGAATCGCGGTCACGATGACCACGGCCTTCCACGTCCGGGACTTGCCCGGGGGAGGAGGCGGGGGCGGCGGAGGCCAAGGCGTGGGGGAGAGCGGTAACTCGGGGTCGTTCGGTGGCTGTTCGAATAACATCGCCAGTCCGGCCTCTCTGCCGTCAAATCGCCTGTGCTGCCCGCGAGTTGAGCACTCGGCGCGCTCTGCTTGTCAGCTCCAGCAGTCGAACACCGTACCTGCGCGAGACGATTGGCTCGCAAGGATCCCGGAAACCGACCTCCTCACGGTCCGGCCACGCGAGGCGCCGCCCGGTCACTCCCCCTGTGGGCCGCGAAGCGGCAACGCACACGGGCGCGGTGAACGGCGGGCGGCGGCAAGCGCGCGGGACGGCGCGGCAGCGACGTGGCCGCGAACCGGTGCGCGAACGGCACCTCACATCACGCTCACGGGCGAGCCTCGCCGTCGGTGAGCAACGGTCGCGCCGGGCGTCACCGCAACGTCCAACCGCCATGCCACGGCCACCGATCCGGTGACCCCAGGGTTACAGCGCTAGTGATCTGACTCAGATCACTAGGAGTGCACTGCTTCCCGCACCATGGCGGCGAAGTCGTGGTAAGGCTCGGGGTCGTCACCGTCACCGGGCCACCACACATACGCGGTCCACTCGCCGTTTTCCCCGACGCCGTCGGCGTGCAGCAGCCAGTAGCAGCCGCTGCCGCCGTCGTCGTCGCCGATCAGCAGGCACCGCTTGAGCATGGCGAGCTGGTCCACGAAGGAGTCGCTGTCCGACCACGCTTTGATGAGGTCGGCGTCCAGGTCAGCGAACCAGCCGATGTCCCTGACCTGGAACAGGTCGACGGACCCGATGTCTTCCCAGCCGTCACTGACCTGGAGGAAGTTTCGGTACGAGAGAGGAAGCCTCACCCCGAGCCGCTCCTCGGCGGCCACGATCGCTTCCTCGCCCGCCGGTTCGGCGCCGGCCCACCCGGCCTCCAGCCGCTTCTTGCTGATGACCTGGCGATGGTCCTCGATGGCCTCACGGACCTCGTCCGAGTTGATGTGCCTGGCGTTGTAGTCGCTGAGGAACGCGCGCCATTCCGCGACCGTCAGGGGCGAAGGGGTCGTCATACCTGAACTCCGGTGATCAGTACGGTGGGTCTCGGACAGCCTCACACGATCCACTGACAATCGAAGCGGGTGCTGGCTCGCGGCGACCCGGTCCTTGAAACCGCTGCTCGGGACGCGACGCGGCCTCGGCGGATCGTGCAGCCGGTACAGCTGGCTTGCAGCGAATCCCCCTCTGCGCACCGGCCCGGCCTGTAGGCAGACGATTCACGGGTTAGCCAGGGAAGTCGCGAGGAGCTGGCTCTACTGCTCGACACGCTCCGACCACGATCCTTCGGACACACCCTAGCCGCGCAGTGCGGTGATGGCCCCGGCGAGAGCGCCCGGCACGTCGGCGACCTTGGTGTGGATACCGTCGCGGACGAGGTGCTGGCCGCCGACCACCGTGTGGCGGATGTCTGCGGCCGAGGCGGCGAAGACCGCGGTCTCGGCCCCGTGGCGCGGGTCGGCGCCCGCGGTCCGTACCGAGGTCAGGTCGACGGTCGTGAGGTCGGCCAGGGCGCCGACCGCCAGGCGCCCGGCTTCGGGCCAACCGAGTGCGCGGTGGCCGCCGCTGGTGGCGGCGGCGAGGAGTTGGGCCGCTGTCCAGTGGCCGCGGGTCCGGGTCCGCAGCCGTTCGTCGAGTTCCAGTGCGCGTGCCTCCTCCAGGAGGTCGATCACCGCGTGGCTGTCGCTGCCGAGGCTCAGTGGCGAGCCGGCCCGGTCGAGCGCCACGGCGGGGCCGATACCGTCGGCGAGGTCGCGTTCGGTGGTGGGGCACATGCAGGTGCCGGTTCCCGTGGAGCCGAGGAGGGCGATGTCCGCCTCGGTGAGGTGGGTGTTGTGGATGCCCGTGGTGGACGGGCCCAGCACTCCGTGGTCGGCGAGGAGCCGGGTGGGCGTGGTGCCGTGAACGGCCAGGCACGCCTCGTTCTCGGCGGTCTGCTCCGAGAGGTGGACATGGAGGGGTGCGTCCCGCTCGGCCGCGAAGGCGGCCACCGTGCCGAGTTCGTCCGCGGGCACGGCGCGTACCGAGTGGACGGCGGCGCCGATCCGCAGCCGTTCGCCGTCCTTCAGGTCGCCGGCGCGCGTCGCCCAGGCGTCGGCCGTGCCGTCGCTGAAGCGCCGCTGTCCTGCCTCGGGCGGCGCGCCGAAGCCCGAGGAGAGGTAGGCGGTGTCCAGGAGAGTGAGCCGCACGCCCGCCTCGTCGGCGGCTGCGGCCAGGGCGAGGCCCATGGCGTTGGGGTCGGCGTAGGGAGTGCCGTCGGGGGAGTGGTGGAGGTAGTGGAACTCGCCCACCGCGGTGATCCCGGCCAGCGCCATCTCGGCGTAGACGGCGCGGGCGAGTTCGTAATAGCTGTCGGGATCGAGACGGGCGGCGGTGGCGTACATGATCTCGCGCCAGGCCCAGAAGGAGTCCGGAGCGCAGCCCGGCGGGCCGCCGTCGGGAGCGGTCTGGGCGAGGGAGCGCAGAGCCCGGTGGAAGGCGTGGGAGTGGGCGTTGGCGAGGCCGGGGAGGGTGAGGCCGCGCAGCGGGACGGTGCGGGGCGGGGCTGTGGCCACGCCGGTGCGCAGCTCGGTGATGTGCTCGCCGGCGGTACGCAGCAGCACGCCGGCGGCGACCCGGTCCCCCAGCCACGCGTGTTCCAGCCAGTAGGCGGGTCCGGTGGCGGCGGCCGGTTCCGGCGCGGGTGAACCGGCCGCTGTTCCGGGGTCGTTCGTCATGCGCAGGCCAGCCCTTCGAGTACGTCGGCGAGTGCGGTGACGCCCGCGGTGCAGTCGTCCTCGGCGGCGTTCTCGGCAGGGGAGTGGGAGGTGCCGGTGGGGTTGCGGACGAAGAGCATCGCGCTGGGGAGGGTGCCGGAGAGGATGCCGGCGTCGTGGCCCGCGCCGGTGGGCAGCACGGGGACGGCGCCGTTGAGGAGTTCCACCAGGGTGTCGCGGAGCCCGGCGCCGAAGGAGACCTCGGGGCTGAAGGACTCGCGTACGACGTCCACGGTGGTGCCCTCCTGTGCCGCGCTCTCGCTCGCCGCCTGTTCCACCGCGGTCACCAGCGCTTCCAGGGTGGTGTGGTCGGCCGCGCGTGAGTCGAGCCATCCTCGGACGAGGGAGGGGACGGCGTTGACGCCGTTCGGTTCCACGGCGACCTTGCCGAACGTGGCCAGCGCACCGGCGGAAGCCGCCGCTCGCCGGGCGGCGAGTACGGTCGCCGCGTAGGCGAGCATCGGATCGCGGCGGTCCTCCAGGCGCGTGGTGCCCGCGTGGTTGGCCTCGCCGCGGAAGTCGAAGCGCCAGCGGCCGTGCGGCCAGATCGCCGAGGCCACACCGATCCGGTCGCCGGTCAGGTCGAGCGCCCTGCCCTGCTCGATGTGGAGTTCGACGAAGGCGCCGATGCGGGCGAGGCGTTCGGGGTCGGGGCCGAGCGCTTCGGGGTCCTGGCCCGCGCGTTCCATGGCGGCGGCCAGCGTGGTGCCGTCGGCGTCCCGCAGGGCACGGGCAGCGTCGGGGGCGAGGGCTCCGGCGGCGAGTCGGGAGCCGACGCAGGCCAGGCCGAAGCGGGCGCCCTCCTCGTCGGAGAAGTTGGCGACGCGCACGGGCCGGGTGAACTCCGCCCCCTTGCGGCGCAGTTCGTCAATGGCGGCGAAGGAGGAGACCACGCCCAGCGGTCCGTCGAAGGCGCCGCCTGACGGCACCGAGTCGAGGTGGGAGCCGAGGGCTACGGCGTCCCCAGCGGTGGGGTCGCCGAGGTGGGCCCACTGGTTGCCGTTGCGGTCGGTCTCGTAGGTCATGCCGCGCGCGGTGGCCTGCGCGCGGAACCACGCGCGGCAGTCGGCGTCGGCACCTGTCCACGCGTAGCGGTGGTAGCCGCCGGTCCCACCGTCCCGTCCGATGGGCCGCAGATCGGCCCACATCTCGTGGAAGGAGGCGCTCACTTGGCGTCACCCTCCCGCATCGGGATACGGATGCCCTGGTCGGCGGCGGTGCGCTCGGCGATCTCGTAGCCGGCGTCGACGTGCCGGACGACGCCCATGCCGGGGTCGTTGGTCAGTACCCGGCGGATCTTCTCCCCGGCCAGCGGCGTGCCGTCGGCGACGCTGACCTGTCCGGCGTGGAGGGAACGCCCCATGCCGACGCCGCCGCCGTGGTGGATCGAGACCCAGGAGGCACCGGAGGCGGTGTTGACGAGGGCGTTGAGCAGCGGCCAGTCGGCGATGGCGTCGGAGCCGTCGAGCATGGACTCGGTCTCCCGGTAGGGCGAGGCGACGGAGCCGGTGTCGAGGTGGTCGCGGCCGATGACGACGGGCGCGGAGAGTTCGCCGGAGGCCACCATGGCGTTGAACCGCTCGCCGGCGAGCGCGCGTTCGCCCTGCCCCAGCCAGCAGATGCGGGCCGGCAGCCCCTGGAAGTGGACACGTTCGGCGGCCATACGCATCCAGCGGGCGAGGGACTCGTTCTCGGGGAACAGGTCGAGGACGGCCCGGTCGGTGCGGTGGATGTCGGCGGGGTCGCCGGAGAGCGCCGCCCAGCGGAAGGGGCCCTTGCCCTCGCAGAAGAGGGGGCGGATGTAGGCGGGGACGAAGCCGGGGAAGTCGAAGGCCCGGGCGTAGCCGGCGAGTTGGGCCTCGCCCCGGATGGAGTTGCCGTAGTCGAAGACCTCGGCGCCCGCGTCCTGGAAGCCGACCATCGCCTCGACGTGCGTCGCCATCGACTCGCGCGCACGGGTGGTGAAGTCGGCGGGCTTCTCCTGCGCGTACGCGGCCATGTCGGCGAAGTCGACGCCTGCGGGCAGATAGGCGAGGGGATCGTGCGCCGAGGTCTGGTCGGTGACGATGTCGATGGGCGCGCCCTCGGCGAGCATCCTCGGCAGCAGGTCAGCCGCGTTGCCGAGCAGGCCGATGGAGAGCGGACGGCGGGCTTCACGCGCTTCGGTGGCCAGGGCCAGGGCGTGCTGGAGGCTGTCGGCGCGTACGTCGAGGTAACGGTGTTCGATGCGGCGCTCGATCGCCCGGGGGTCGCAGTCGATGCAGATCGCCACGCCGTCGTTCATGGTGACGGCGAGCGGCTGTGCGCCGCCCATGCCGCCGAGTCCCGCGGTCAGGGTGATGGTCCCCGCGAGGGTGCCACCGAACCGTTTCGCCGCGACAGCGGCGAACGTCTCGTACGTGCCTTGGAGGATGCCCTGGGTGCCGATGTAGATCCACGAACCGGCCGTCATCTGCCCGTACATGGTGAGGCCGAGCTGCTCCAGGCGCCGGAACTCCTCCCAGTTGGCCCAGTCGCCGACCAGGTTGGAGTTGGCGATGAGCACGCGCGGTGCCCATTCGTGGGTCTGCATCACGCCGACCGGGCGCCCGGACTGGACGAGCATGGTCTCGTCCTGCTTCAGGTTGCGCAGGGTACGGACCATGGCGTCGAAGGAACGCCAGTCGCGGGCCGCCTTGCCGGTGCCGCCGTAGACCACGAGTTTGTCGGGGTGTTCGGCGACCTCCGGGTCGAGGTTGTTCTGCAGCATGCGGAGGGCGGCTTCCTGCGGCCATCCCAGCGCGGTGAGTTCACTGCCGCGGGGGGCCCGCACCGGCCTTGCTCCTGACATCCTTGCCTCCAGGCTTCTATTCAATATTCATTCAGATGTTCACATCATGAATGGGATCTAGTCAATGGCTGTCGTGGTCCCGGCCGGCGTCGGGGCCGTCGGAACCACTGGGCCGCCGGGAGCGGCCGGGGGCAGCGGGGGCAGCTGCCGGGCGCGGCGCGTGCCGACCACCCCGTACAGCGCGGCCGGCACGGCGAGGCCGACGAGCCACGAGATGTCCGCGCCACCGAGCGGCCCCACCAGTGGGCCGGTGTAGAAGCTGGTCGCCAGGAAGGGCAGTTGGGCGAGCAGGCCGACCGTGTAGACGATCAGCGCGCCGGGCCGCCAGGCGCCGTACCGCCCCTCGGGGTCGGTGAGCGCCGCCAGGTCGTAGCGTTCGCGCGAGACCAGGTAGTAGTCGACCAGGTTGATCGCCGACCACGGCGTCAGGAAGGCCAGCAGGAAGAGCAGGAAGTCGGCGAACGAGTCCAGGAAAGAGTTCCGTCCGAGCAGCGCGAGTGCCGTACCCAGCACCATGATGCCGCCGACGTAGAGGGACCGGCCCCGGCTCCCCAGCGTCCGCTGGCCGCGGAAACCGCTGACACCGGTGACGACCGCCATGAAGCCGCCGTAGGTGTTGAGCACGTTGATCGTCAACTTGCCCAGGGCGATGACGAAGTAGAGCACCGAGGCGGCAACGCCGGTGCCGCCGAGGCTCACCACGTAACCGACCTGGTCGTCCACGAAAGCCGTGCCGGCCGTGGCCGCCACCAGCACGCCGAAGGTCATCGACCACTGGGCGCCCAGCGCCGTCCCCGCCAGCGTCCAGCAGAACGTGGAGCGCGGCGAGGTGTTCCGCGGCAGGTAGCGCGAGTAGTCCGCGACGTAGGGGCCGAACGCGAGCTGCCAGGAGGCCGAGAGCGACACGGCGAGGAGGAACATCGGCAGTGCGAAGTGCTGCTCGTGCAGGACGTGGGAGACGTCGATCCGGTCCAGGAGCCGGATGCCGAGGTAGACGAAGGACAGGGCTCCGACGACGCTCGCGACCCGCCCGAGGACGTGGATCACGCGGTAGCCCACGGCCGCCGTCACCGCGGTGATCAGGGCGAACAGCATGATGCCCGGCACCGCTCCGAGGTGGGTCAGTTTGCCTACGGCCTGGCCCGCCAGCACCGAGCCGCTCGCGAAGAAGCCCACGTACATCACCACGACGAGCGCCAGCGGTACCGCGGCGCCCCGCACCCCGAACTGGGCCCGGGAGGAGATCATCTGCGGCAGTCCGAGCCGCGGTCCCTGCGCCGAGTGGAGTGCCATCACCGCCCCGCCGAGGAGGTTGCCGACCAGCAGCCCCACAACGGACCAGATCACATCGCCCCCGAAGACCACCGCGAGGGCGCCGGTCACCACCGTGGTGATCTGGAGGTTGGCGCCCAGCCACAGCGTGAACTGGGAGAAGGCCGTGCCGTGGCGTTCCGCGTCCGGCACCACATCTATGGAGCGTCGTTCGACGACTGGTTGCGGCATGGGGGGGGCTCCGTCCTGACGGCGCCGGACCGTGGTCCGGCGGCATGGGGATCGGGCGTGGGTCGCGGATCACGGGCACACCACGGACCGACCGTCGAGGAGGGCGCGGGAGTTGTTGCTCGCGTCGACCCTGCATATAAGTATGCAAGTTTATTGTTGACTGAATGGAATGCAATACCCTGGCTCCAGCGGACTTCCTCGGCCCTGGACCCCCACCGCCGCCGACCGGCACCGCCTGAGGCAGGATGAACGCACCGTGGTGGTACGGCGGGCCGCGTGCCCCGCGAGGAGGACGAGCAATGAGCAACAGCCCGGCGGCCCGGCTCCAGGAACTGTTCGAAGGGCACAGGCTCACGCCGACCCAGCGCCGTATCGCACACAGCATGGTGCGCAGCGCGGCGGCCGTACCGTTCATGTCCAGCGTCGAACTCGCGGAGCTGGCCGGTGTCAGCCAGCCCTCGGTCACCCGCTTCGCCGCCGCGCTCGGCTTCGACGGCTACCCCGCGCTCCGCCGCCACCTGCGCGAGAACGCCCCCGAGGGGTCCACACCCGACGTCACGGTCAACGAGTACCAGCAGGCGGTCGCGGGGGAGGTGGAGAACCTCCAGCAGCTCGCCAACGCGCTCGCCGACCCGGGTCCTGTGACCGAGGCCGGCCGGCTGCTCGCCGCCTCGACCCCCCTGCCCGTCCTCGGCCTGCGGGCCGCCGCGTCGCAGGCGTTCGGTTTCGCCTACTTCGCCGCCAAGGTGCACAGCGACGTGCGGCTGCTGGACGAGGGCGGCAGCATGCTCGGCGACCGCATCGACAACGCGGCACGCGCCGGGGCGACGGCCCTGCTCTGCTTCGCGTTCCCCCGCCACCCGCGTGAGGTGGTCGAAGCCCTCGCGCACGCCCGCGAACGGGGCCTGCACGTCGTCACCGTGGCCGACTCCGTCCTGGCGCCGGTCGCCCGCCACTCCGATGTGCTCCTGCCGGCGGCAGTCGGCACCGGCCTCGCGTTCGACACCGCCTGTGGCCCCATGCTGCTCGGCAGGATGCTGCTGGAGGCGATGTGCGACCACCTTCCGGATGCCCAGGCCCGGCTGGAGGAGTTCGACGCGCGTGCCGCGGCACGGAAACTGTTCGCGGAGTAGGGGAACGGGCGACGGCGAGGCCGGGTCGCCGCGTCACATCGGGTGCGGACTCCGGCCGTTCGCGGACGGCCGGAGTCACCGGCCGTTCATGAAGGGTGCGGTCACCGGCCGTTCATGAAGAAGTCCGGATGTTCCCGAGCCCAGCCGAGGTACTCGGCCACTTGGTCCTCGACGCCGGTCGGCCTCCAGGCGAGTTCGTGCCGCGCCCGGTCGCAGGCGTAGATGCCGTTCTTGCCGGTCTCGGTGGCGGGGTCCATGTCGGCGTCGGCGGTGTCGGCCGGGGCTAGGTCGCACTCGACGCCGAAGAGCGCGAGGAGTTCGGGGACGCGTGTGCGGATGCCGCTGGAGACGTTGTAGACCCCTTTGCCTTCGCCCTGCCCGCGGGCGAGCAGGTGGAGGACGTGGGCGGCCTGGGTGACGCTGAGCCAGTCACCGCCCGCCCGGAGTGTTCGTTCCGTCAGCCTGACGGGTTGCCGCCTGAGCGCCGCTGCCGCGAGGTGGTACGGCAGGGACATGACGGCGCGGCCTGAGCTGGGCCGCTCCATGGGGCCGAACATCTTGGTCAGCCGTGCGATGGGGACCTCAAGGCCGTAGAGCTGGCCGAACCGCTGTGCGATCAGCTCGGCGGCCGTCTTGCTGATGCCGTACATCTCGTCGGGGGCCGGCGGGGAGTCCTCGGTCAGCAGCCGCTGCGGTGAACGTCCGTAGACAGCGCCGCTGCTGATGAGAAGGACGCGCCGCACACTGCCTGTGCGCCGTGCGGCATCCAGCACACTCGTCGTGCCTCCGACGTTGACCCGGACGAAACGCTCGGGGTCATTGTGTTCGCTCGACGCGTCGTGGGTGACGGTGGCGCCGTGAACCACCGCGTCAGGTGCGGCTTCCGTGACCGTGTCCTGCACCGCCTCGCCGTCGGTGACGTCGGCCTGGAGGCAGCGCACACGGTCCTCGTGCCCCGCGAGGAAAGCGGTGAGTACGTCGTCGGGTGGGTGCAGGTCGACAGCGGTGACGGTGGCGTCGGGCTCGGCGGTGAGCAGCTGTTTGACCAGGACGCTCATGACGAAGCCCCGGGCGCCGGTGACCAGATAGTGCATGTTCAGTGGACCCTGTCGTCGTGGGGAGCGGGTGCGCCGGGTGACGGTGCCCGGGTGAGGACGTCGCTCATCCCGCGGACCGCGTCATCGACCGTCAGCACGCCCGGCAGGCCGAGTTCGGCGGCGAGCACCGCTGCCTGGGGTGGCCGGATGTTGGTCTCCTGGAGGACCTCACGCCGCGAGAAGACCTCCGCCGGTGTGCCGTCCATGAGGACGTGGCCCTGGCGCATGGCGATCACCCGGGTCGCGTACTCGGCGACCAGCGCCATGTCGTGGGAGATGATGACGACCGTCCGGCCGTGGGCGTGGTGGTGGGCGAGCGCGTCGAGGATCTTGCGTGACTCGGCCCGGTCCTGCCCGGTGGTGGGTTCGTCGATGACCGCGACGTCGCATCCCATGATCAGGGTCGAGGCGATGGCGAGGCGCTGGCGCTCGCCACGGGAGAGGTGGACGGGGTTGGTCTCCTCATGCCCCTCCAGCCCCACCAACTCCAGGGTCGCGCTCACCTCTTGGCCGACGCCTCGGGGTCGGCGCCGAGGTTGAGCGGGCCGTAGGCGAGCTCTTCACGGCAGGTGTCGTGGAAGATCTGACGGTCCGGGTTCTGGAAGACGTATCCGACGGTCGCGGCGAGGTGGTGCAGCCGTGCGCCGCGGGTGTCCGTGGCCGTGCCGTCCCGCGAGTGCAGACGGACCGTTCCGCCGGGGTTGGTCGGCCGGAGCAGGCCGTTGAAGTGCTTGGCGAGAGTCGTCTTGCCGGAGCCGTTCCTGCCGATGACCGCTACGAATTCGCCCCGTCCGATCCTCAGGTTCACTCCGGCCAGGGCCGTGGTGGCCCGGCCGTAGGTGTGCTCGACGTCGGTGATCTCGATGACGGTTTCCTGAGGGCTCATGAGCGGTTCCTGTCGCTGCGCGGGTCGTTCGTCATCGACTGCCAGGTGGCCGCTGCCGCGGGTACGGACAGCGGGACCTCGCCGTCCCAGTGCCCTCGCTCCCTCAACCGCAGGGCGATGTCCAGCACTTGGGGCCGGTCCGGTGCGGCGGAGCCCATGAGCACGTCCCGTGGCGTGCCGATCGCCTCGACGCGACCCCGCCGCATGGCGAGGAGACGGTCGGCGTGTACGGCCAGTTCCTCGATCTTGTGTTCCACGACGAGGACGGTGACGCCCTCGTCCGCGAGCACGCGGATGGCGTCCATGACGCCTTCGGTACCGGCGGGGTCCAGCTCGGACGTCGGCTCGTCCAGGAGCATGATCCGCGGACTGAGGCAGAAGACCGAGGCGACGACGACGCGCTGCTTCTCCCCGCCGGACAGCGCGTGCGTGAACCGGTCGAGAAGGCCGCCGATGTCGAACAGGTCGCAGGCCCGCCGCAGGCGCCGTTCGATCTCCGGTACCGGGATGCCACGGTTTTCCATGCCCCAGACCAGCTCTTCCCGCACCATGGTGTTCACGAGCTGCACCTCCGGGTCCTGCATGACGAGGCCGACGCTCTCGGTGATCTCGGAGAGGCCGGCGAAGTCCGGCAGCGGGCGCCCGAACACCTCGATGTCGCCCCGCATGGCGGCGTCTTCCTCGTGGCGCGGGATGACGCCCGACAGGCACTGCATGAGGGTGGACTTCCCGGCACCGGTCGGACCGAGGATGCCCAGGATCTCCCCGGGGACGGCCTCGAAGGCGACCTCGTCGAGCGCGCGCCGGTCGGCACCGTCGTAGCGAACGGACAGGCCGGAGACCGCGATTGCTGGTGCAGTCATGTTTCATGCCCCTTCGGTGAACGGTGCGGGCAGCTGCCACTGCATGACCAGCAGCGCGGCTGCCAGCAGGAGCACGCCGACGACCAGGAAGGCATCGCCCGTCCGGAAGGAGTGCGTCCGGTAGAACGTCCGCGGCCCCGGCAGGCTGTAGCCGCGCAGCTCCATCGACAGGGCGATCTCGCTGCTGCGCTTCATGGAGCCGGCGAGCATGGGGAAGAGCATGCGGACGATCGCCCGGCCCCGGCGGATCGGGTGGCGTGAGCTGGTCTCGGCCGATCCGCGGACCGCCATGGCCGTGAGCAAGGTCCTTGCCTCGTCCTGCAGCAGGGGCAGGAACCGGAAAGCGAAGCTCGTCAGGTAGGCGAACTTGTAGGGCAGACCGGCCTTGTGCAGTGCGAGCGCGATGTCGGAGGGGCTGGTGGTCAGCGAGAACCCGTAGAAGCAGATGCCCATGGCGAACAGGCGCATCCCGATGCCCAGCCCCAGCAGTACGCCCTCCTGGGAGAGGGAGACGCCACCGACCGTGGCCAGCGCCGGTCCGCCCTGCACCAGGGCTTGCAGCAGAGTGAGCAGCAGGATCAACGGGACGATGAGGAGCAGGGCCCTGGCGTAGGAGACCGGAGTGATCCGTGCGAGCACGGCGAGGCCGAGTACGACGACGGCGGTCAGCGCGACGAGGACGTCGATGCGCGTCGTTGTCAGCGCCAGGACGAGGACGACGATGATGGCGGCGATCTTGGCGCGGGCGTCGGCGCGATGCAGAAAGGTGTGTCCTGGCTGGTAGAGCAGCGTTCCGCTCATCGCGGGTTCCCCCTTGTTCGTGACGGCCGGTCAGATCGCATCGACAGCCGCCTTGAGGTCGCGTTCCTTCTTCACGAGTCCGGTGTCGATCAGCCGGCGCATGATCCGGTAGGTGATGAGGGAGCCGATGAGGTAGCACGGCTGGACGACGAGAATCTGGCCGGTGACGAAGTCCCAGGGCAGGTGCAGGATGACCCGGTTGCCCAGGCCGAACATGAGCGCGTCACACAGGCCGCCGACCTGTCCGATGAGGATGAGCTGCCACGGCTTCATGCCCTTGGCGCGGGACTTCATGAGCCACACCAGCAGCGCCACCGGGACCGTGTGGGCGGCGTTGGTGAGGAACAGGAACGGCGCCATCGGCTGGGAGGCCGTGAGGTTGGAGATGACCGGGTTGATCCACGCGGTGATCAGCGCCCCGGTGAGTCCGTAGAACGCCGCGGAGGGAACCCAGATCGCGCAGACGACGATCGCCGAAACGAGGGGAATGCTGCCGCCGGTCAGAGCCAGATCGAGACGCTCGGTGATCTGGGAGATCACGGCCATGGTCAGGCCGAGGAACACGCACGTGATGATCGTGCGGGTGTCCCGGGGGAGCAGCCGGAACTTCCAGTTGGGCAGCGTCGTCCACCGCTTCGCCGGCATTGCCGTTGTCGTCGCCATGGGTCTTTCCTCTGCTGGTGCGAGCAGGTGCGGACGTCGATGTGAGCCCTCGAAGGTGGTCGGCACGATCACAGCGGGCGCCCGGTCACCCGGTGGCGGCAGTGCTCGCCCCCGACGGTGTGCCGCTCTCGGGTGCGGGCAGCGCGAGGGCGCGGTTGACAAGGACGCGGGCGGCGGAGCCCGCGCCGTCCATCCGGCCGGCCAGTACGTCGTCCTCGGTGAACCGGGCGAGGTAGATGCCACGGTCACCGAAGCGGTCGTGGTCGTAGACCACGAAGAGCCGGCCGTCAGGGCCGATGGCGGCGTCGGGGTAGGAGACGTCGTCGCGGTCGTCCAGAAGGACCCGGTGCGGCCAGGTCGCGCCGTCGTCGTCGCTGAGGAACGCCGTCAGGTTGGTGCGCCCCTTCCACTCCTTGACATTGCCCTGCCGCTCGATCTCCTCGCGGGACCGCCGGTCACCGAAGTCCGCGTGATTGATCATGAGCAGGCGGCCCGACGGCAGCCGGCGGATGTGGAAGCGGGAACAGGGACCGTCGATGTGGCTGAGGCGGCCGGGCGACCACGTCCTGCCCCCGTCCTCCGAGAAGCTCTCGCCCACGCCGTCGAAACGCCGTACGAGCATCCACAGCCTGCCGTCGCGCTTCTCGACGACCATGTGCTCGTCGAAGCTGCGGTTGGGCACATCGGCCCCACCGAGGTAGGTGATCGTCCTGCCGTCGTCGGCCGAGGCGTACACGTTGGAGAACCGCTCCGCCTCCAGCGCGTGCTGCTCGGTGGGGGTGTGGCAGGCCCAGATGGCTGCGGGGAACAGCCACGTGCCGTCGGAGAGCACCGTGGGCTTGTTCATCAGGATCCCGTTGGCGATCCGGCGCGGCTCGGACCAGGCGGGTTCGTCGTCGTCGGGGTTGGCGCTCGTGGCGGCCCAGACACCGATCCTGCCGTCGAAGAAGTCCCGGCTCTGGTTCCACATCAGCCAGAGCCTGCCCGTGGGGTCCCGCCAGAGGGAGGGGTCGTACACGCGCACCTCGGGGTCGTCGTGCTCGACGACGAACCGGGGACCGGCCCAACTGGTGCCGTCGTCGTCGCTGCTCGTGACGACGAGGAAGTTCCCCCCGGTCTCCGTCTCCATCCCGGTGTACCAGTTGACATAGAGCCGGCCGCCGTCGGTGCGCTCGACCGAGGGGATGCCCTGCCACTTGCGGTGCTCGTCCTGATACCGGGCACCGGTGGGGCGCGAGAGGATCCGGGCGGGGGACATGGTGCCTGCCTGGGGCATGCCTGCTCCTGTCGTGGGTGGTGGCGCATCGTCGAACGTGCGACGGTGCACGACAGTGTTGAGCAGGGGTTAGCGTCTGTCAATAGTGACTAACGATGACCAGGGGCAAGGGCAAGGGCAAGGGCAAGGGCAAGGGCAAGGGCAAGGGCAGCGGCAGGGGCTCAGAAGTCCAGAAGCCCAGGAGTCCGGAGGTCCCTCCCGGGCCGACCATCCAGGCCGATCACCCGGGCACCCAGTCCAGCAGTCGCTGGACGAGCACCTCGTTGCCCCCGACGATCGACGTCTCCACGGCCGCGATCATCGCCTCGAAGTGCGCCCTCATGGCGTCCTCGGCGCCGGCCGGGTCCCGGTGCCCGATCCGGTCCAGGACCGCCTGGTGCTCGGCGACGACCTTCTCCTCGTCCCTGCGGGTGGCCAGGATCGTGTCGAGCACCGCCTCGACCCGGTCCAGGTGCGGCGCGAGCATCATCTCGGCCGCCACCTTGAGCATCCTGTTCGTCGACATCTCGACCACGGCCCGGTGGAACCGCAGCCCTGGCTGCTCGATCAGCGGAGCGCTGCCGACGGCGCCCGCGTGCTGGTCGCACAGGTCCCTCAACTCCAGCACCTGGTCCTCCTCCGGTGCCCTGGCGGCGTCGCCCGCGACCGCGCTCTCGACGGCGCGGCGTGCCCTGAGCAGGTCGAGGAGGTCCTTGGTGTCGCGCACCGCGTGCTGTACCGAGCCCGAAGCGCGGTGGGTGAGGACCGCTTCGGCCGCACGGCGCCTCCCCTCGGCGGCCAGCGTTCGCCCCTTGGTGCCCACGGGCGTGGTCCACCCGCGCGCGTCCATCTCCCGCAGCAGGCGCGAGACGGAGGACTCGCTCAACTCCCTGCCCCGTCCGGCCAGTTCGCGCTGGGCGTTGCGCGTGCCCAGCGGTCCGCCCGATGCCGACATCAGCTGCAGGAGCGCAAGCATCGCCCCTTCGCGGTCGTTCATGATCGTCCCCTCGCTCGTCCTGCCGGACGCCTCGTTCGCCGCCCGGCCCATCCTCGCCCGTGGCGAGGGGCAGGCCGCCGAGGCGGGGCGCTTGACTCGGAACCCCCGGGCGACCATGGTTAGTCAAAACTGACCAACGCCTGCCGTTCTCAGGATACCGTGCCTGTTCCTGTGGCGGCACGGCCTTCCGCGATCAAGGCAGGGACTGCTGATGACGCTCGCCTTCCCCTCCAGCGACTACCCCCGAGACCTCGCCGGCTACGGCAGCGAGCTTCCGCACGCACAGTGGCCAGGCGGAGCGAAGGTGGCCGTGCAATTCGTCATCAACGTCGAGGAGGGCGGGGAGAACAACGTCCTGCACGGCGACGAGGCGTCGGAGGCGTTCCTCACCGAGGAACCGACCACCGCGCTGCGGGGCCGCCGCAACCTCAACGTCGAGTCCCAGTACGAGTACGGCACCCGAGCGGGTTTCTGGCGGCTGCGCAGGCTGTTCGAAGAACGCGGTCTGCCGGTGACGGTCTTCGGTATCTCGGAGTCGCTGCGCCGCAACCCTGAACTGGTGGCCGCAGCAAGGGAATCCGGGTGGGAGATCGCTTCGCACTCGCTCCGCTGGATCAACTACGCCGAGCTGGATCCGGAGGTCGAGCGCGAGCACATCGAGCGGGCCGTGCGGATCCATACCGAGGTGTGCGGTCAGGCGCCGCTCGGCTGGTACACGGGCCGCAACAGCGAGAACACGCGGCGCCTCGTCGTCGAACACGGAGGTTTCCTCTACGACTCGGACTCCTTCAGCGACGACCTGCCGTACTGGACCGACGTCGGCGGCACCGCCCACCTCGTGCTCCCGTACACCCTCGACAACAACGACGGCCGCTACGTCAACACCTACGGATTCCAGTCCGAGTCGTTCTCCGCATACCTCATACGGGGCCTCGAACTCCTCCTGGAAGAGGGTGCGCAGGCCCCACGCATGATGAGTGTCGGGCTGCACCTGCGTATCAGTGGGCGCCCCGGCCGCGCAGCGGACCTGCGCCGGTTCCTCGACTTCGCAGCCGGCCACCCCGAGGTGTGGGTCACACGCCGCGTGGACATCGCCCGCCACTGGCGCACCGTCCACCCCGCCTCGCAGTGGCTGCCACGATCCGTCGACCCCCTGGCGCAGAACGGGGTGCCGGCGGCACGCGCCCGAACTTAGGGACGCCGACGCCGACGCCCGAGCGCATGCGCGCCCACCCACCTGCGGTGGATGAGCGCGCGCCGCCGCGTTCAGCTGAGGTGACGCCTCACCGGAGTGCTAACCCGTGACCGACTCGGAGAGGGGCGCCTCCTGCTGAGCGGGCAGCTTGGCGGTGGTTCGGGCCACCGGTGAGGGGGCCGGCGCCGGTTGGCCGGGGAGGGGGACGGTGCCGGTGGTCTGGGCGAGACCGAGGCGCAGGTGGATGATCTGCGCGAGCTCGGCGATGGTGCCGTTGCTGCGCAGGAGTTCCATCGGGGGGATGTCGATGTCGAAGCGGTGCTGCAAGGAGACCAGAAGTTCGGTGGCCATCAGGGAGTCGAGACCGTACTCGTCGATCCTTCGGTGGTGGTCGAGCCGTTCCGGCTCCATCTGCAGGACTTCAGCGAGCAGCGTGGTGAGATGTTGCGCGATACACGCCACGGCGTCCTCGGGGGACATCTGTCCGAGACTGCGGATCAGTTCGTCGCGGCTGGGACCGGTGTGTTCGGAACGTGATGTGATCAGGTCACTCAGGCGTGGGCTGTTTCCGAAGGCGATCAGACCACCTCGTGCCCAGTCGCAGCGCAGGGCACCGGCGACATCAGCGTGTGCGCTCAGCAGCCCTTCGGCGGCGGCGAACGCCTCGTGCGGGTCGATCGGCTCGTAGCCGAGCGCCCTCAGGAGGTCCTCAAGTCCGTTACGGGCGACGTAGCCGGTGTCTCCGATGGTGCCCCAGGCGATGGCGAGGCCGGTGTCACCGCGGCGGCTGCGGCGGCGGGCCAGCGCTTCGAGGTAGAGGTTCCCCGCGCAGTAAGGAGCCTGCTTCAGGTTGCCGACCAGGGCGGCGGTGGAGGAGTACAGCAGAAACAGATCGCACTCCCTGCCCCGCAGGAGGGTGTCCGCGACGGCCGCGCCGCCCGCCTTGGGGGCCAGCACGGCTGCGAACCGGTCGTGGTCGAGGTCGGCGAGGAGGGCGTCGTCGAGGTGCATCGCGCAGTGCACCACGCCGCGCACCGGGTGCCCTCCGGCGTCGATCTTGTCGACGACGCCGCGCATGGCCTCCAGATCACTGGCGTCTGCCGCGTAGGCGGTGGCGTCGATTCCGCGGTCGGCGAGCCGCGCGAGCACGGTTGCGGAATCGGGCGCTTCCGCGCCGCGGCGGCTGACCAGTGCCAGATGGCGGGCGCCGAGGGTGGCGAGCCACTCGGCCGTGGCCGCTCCGAAGCCGCTGGTTCCGCCGGTGACGAGGTAGGTGGCCTCCGGGTCCAACCGGGGCTTGACCGGCGCGTGTTCGACGGGGACGGGCTCATCCAGCGGGTCGAAGGCGACGACGACCTTGCCGATGTGCCGGGAGTGCTGCATCAGCCGGAAGGCGTCACCGACACGGGCCGCCGGGAAGACGCTGTGCGGCAGTGGATGGCACTTGCCCGCCAGCATGAGGTCGTCGATCTCGGCGAGCAAGGGGAGCGCCTGCTGGGGGTCTTCCAGGAGTTTGGTGAGATCCACGCCGTAGAAGGCGATGTTGTTGGCGAAGGGGCCCAGGAGCAGCGGCTTGTTCTCGTAGATGTCCCGTTTGCCGAGTTCCAGGAAGCGGCCACCCGGCCGCAGGAGTTCGAGGCTCCGTGTGATCGCTTCTCCCGCAAGGGAGTTGAGCACGATGTCCACGCCTTGTCCCTCGGTGATGTCCATGACCTGGGAGGCGAACTCCAGCGAGCGGGAGTCCAGCACATGGCGGACACCGAGCTGACGCAGGAAGTCACGCTTGAGGTCGTTGCCCGCTGTCGCGATCACCTGCGCGCCGTGTGCTCTGGCGTATTGGACGGCCGCCATTCCCACGCCCCCGGCGGCGCCGTGCACCAGTACGGTCTCTCCGGGACGCAGGCGGGCCAGGTGCCCCAGGCTGTAGTGGACGGTGGCGAAGGCCACAGGGGCTGTGGCGGCCTCGGCGTAGGTGAGGTGGTCGGGGATGCGCCGGACGGCCTGTGCGCTGGCCACGGTGCGTGACGCCAGACAGGCGGTCGCCACACCGGCGACCCGGTCGCCCGGCCGGAGTCCGGTCACTCCCGCTCCGCAGGCGAGGACGACGCCTGCGCACTCGAAGCCCAGTCCCTCCTGGGACATGGTGCCTTCGACGACTTCGGCCGGCAGCATGCCGACGGTCTGCAGCATGTCGCGGTAATTCAGCGCCGCGGCACGGACATCGAGGACGACCTGTCCAGGACCTGGCTCGGGCGAGGCCGTTTCCTCCCAGGCCAACTCGTACGTCAGGCCGGGGTTGCGGACCTTCAGTGCGAACGACGGGTTCCCGGTCACTGCCCGAGCCCTGGTGCGCTTCTTCTCGCGGGGGACGAACCGGCCACCGGAGGCCAGCACGATCTCCTCCTCGTCGGTGGGGGTGAGCAGTTCGCGGACCAGGCGCCGGGCGTCGGCGGCGATGTCTGCGGAGCGGTGCAGGCATACACGGCGGCTTTGCAGGCCCGGATACTCGTTGGGGAGGCACCTGGCCACCGCCCAGGGGATCGCGTCAGCGGGGTGGGTGATCTCGCCGGGGTCGGGCACCGCCCCGCCGGCGCGCGTCACCAGCCACAGCTCGCCGCTGACCTCTTGCGGCAGGCGCCGGCAGACGTCGGCGACGGCACGCAACAGGTCCCCGCGCCGGGAGCCGTGCTGGACCAGCGCCTCCGGGTCGGCCTGCGGGGTGTCGGCGAGTACGAGCACGACGGACACCGTCTCGACCGCGGCGCCGGTTCCCGAAGTGCCGTCCGCGATGTCCAGCAGCGACTCCCAGTCCCCGGGATCCGTGCCCGCGAGGAGCCCGCGTACCGGGTTGTTGCCGCCTGCGGACAGGGTGTCGGCCACGGCATGGGTCAGTGGCTCTTCCTGCGGGGTCTCCGCCGCCACGACGAAGGCCGTGCCCGTCCGCGCGGCGGGCGTGGCCGGCGCGGCTTGAGACCGGTCGGCGGGGATCGCGGCGAGCAGGACGGAGTAGTCGTCACATGCGGGCGCCTCGTCGTCGCCGGTCCGGACGACACCGGTGTAGCCGCAGCGTTCGAGGAGAGGCGGCCACTGGTCGCCTGCCAGCAGGACGGAATCGGGGCGCAGATCGGTGTCGGTCTGAGCGTGGAAGCTGTCCAGCGCGCCGAAGTACGGCACCAATGACTCCGAGTCGTGAGTCTCGCTGATCAGGAGCTGGCCGCCGGGAGCCAGCAGCGTGCCGATGCGGGTCAGCGCGGTGTGCAGGTCCTTTGCCGTATGCAGGGAGTTGACGGCCACCACCAGGTCGAATCCCTGTGCCGAATAGCCTTGCTCAAGGGGGTCCAGATCCAGGTCCAGGGTGCGGTACTCCACGAAGTCGTGGGCCGCGAACCGCTTCTGGGCGCGGGAGAAGAAGAACGGGGACACGTCGGTGAAGCAGTACCGGGTGCGGTCCGCGGGGAGCAGCGGCAGCAGCGCTGCGGTACCGCCGCCCGTGCCCGCCCCGACTTCCAGCACGCGCAGCGGGCGGTCAGCAGGCCAGTTGCTGACCATCTCGCTCAGCAGCGCCTGGGCGATCCGGTTGTGGAACCGGCAGACAGGGGCGGTGTCGTAGAACTGCTCAAGGGCCGGGGCGGCGGTCTCCGAGACCAGCGGTTCCGTGGGATCGATGGTGCCGCGCAGCACTTCGGGGAGGCTGCGCACCAGGTGGGCGCCCAGAGACAGCTCAGTGACGAAGCCGGGATCCGCCGTCACGACGCTCCACGACAAGGGCTCGGCGGCGAAGTCCGTCGTCGTCAGTCTCCATCGCCCGTCGTCTTCGAGGGCGAGGACGCCGTGCCGTTCCAGCGAGGGGACCACCAGCCTGATCAGGCGCCGGTGTTGGTCCCGCATGCCCGCTGTCACCAGATCGTCCATCGAGAAGGGCCCGGCCGGGTCGGGCAGGAGGCTGGCGAGGGCGCCCGCCAGACGATGGGCCGCGATCTTCTTGGACAGGGAGATGTATCGCCCATAGCCCATCTGCCGCCACTCGGTGCGCAGCTCGGCGATCCGCTCCTGTGCCGCCGCCGTGATCCGGGCCGGAGAGGGCAACGGGGAAGGCGGGCACGGGATTTCGGTGTGCGGCGCGGCACGCAGCACGGTGTGGTGGGTGGTGACGGGGGTGCGGCGCCCGGCGGCGAGGCGCCGCAAGCGGCAACCGCTCAGCTCCACGGTGACGGTGCCGTCCTCGTCGGTGAGGGTGATGTCCCAGCAGACCTCGTCCCCGGTCCGGCTGCGCTGCCGGACCCACACAGCACCTGTGGTGGCCGGGGTGCTCCAGACCCGGACGGCGCCGATCGCGGTGGGCAGGTAGGCATGGCCGTCGGCGAGGCTCTCCGCCATCAGGGGTGCCCCGGCCTGGAGCGCGCCGTCCAGCAGGGCGGGGTGCACGGTGTAGGGCCCGCCCGGTGCGTCGTGGCGATAGGCGGCCACCACGGCACCTTCGCCGGCTTGCAGGTGCTGGAGAACCTGGAAGCCGGGTCCGTAGCCGAGTCCCGCCACCGCACAGGCGCGGTAGTGCTCCTCGCCCTCGATCCACCGCGTACAGGTCTTCCGCAGCCTCTCAAGGTCGAGCGGCGCGGGGCGCGGTCGCAGGAGCGACCGGACGCGGCCCCTGGCGTGCGGGCGGGGTTCCTCGGCCCTGTCGTCCGCGCTGGTGATGGTCACGGTTCCGTCGTCAGGGGTCAGCGAGACCTGGAGGCGCACGGCGGACGCGTCCGCCCAGGGCACAACGAGGGCGCTGCTGATGTCGAGGCGCTCGACCTCCACCGGACCGCCCGACGTGGCGCGTCCGGCGGCCAGGGCCATTTCGGCGTAGCCGGTGGCAGGCATGACGACCGAGCCGGCCACGCGGTGGTCCGTCAGCCAGGGCACCACCGCGGGTTCGACGGCTCCTTCCCAGACGGGCAGCGGGGCGGTGAGCCTTTCGCCCAGCAGCGGGTGCTCCATGATCCCGCTGCCGCCGGAACGGACCCACGACTGCGGTGTGCCGCTCCAGTGCTTCTCGCGCTGCCAGGGATAGGCGGGGAGGTCAGCCACCCGCCCCGGTGACCGGAAGTACCGCTCCCACTCGATGGCCGCGCCCGAGGCGATCAGTGCCGTCAGCGCGGTATTCAGCGCGCGCGGGCCGTCGCTGTCACGGCGGAGTGTGGGCAGGACGGCGACGGACGGACCAGGGCGCCCGGTGGCGATCCGCCGCAGATAGCTCCGCAACACCGGGTGGGGGCCGATCTCCAGGAAGATGTCCCCGCCGTCGTCCATCGCCCGTTCGACCGCCGAGGCGAACTGCACCGGCCGGCGCATGTTGTGCTGCCAGTACCGCGCGTCCAGGTCGCTGCCCCTGACCCGTACGCCTGTGACGGTCGAGTACAACGGGACGGTCAGCTGTCCGGGCACCAGGCCGGCCAGAGCCGTGGTGAGCGCCTCCCCGCAGGAGTCCATGGCGCGGCTGTGAAAGGCGTAGTCCAGGTCCAGGTCGCGGAAGAACACCCCGCGTTGCTGCAGTTCCTCACCGAGGGCGGCAAGCGCTTCCGCGTCTCCGGTGACGGTCACGTCACTGTGGCTGTTGACACCGGCGATCTCCAACCGCCCACCGTACGGGGCCAGTTCCTCGGCCGCCTGGTGCGCGGGAAGGCCGACCGCTGCCATCCGGCCGCTGCCGGCCGTCGCGGCCAGGATGCGGCTGCGCTCCGCCATGACCTGCGCGGCCTGGGCGAGGCTGAGCGCACCACTGGCATACGCGGCGGCCACCTCGCCGCCGCTGTGGCCGATCACCATGGAAGGCTTCACTCCCTGGGAGCGCAGTACCTCCACGACACCGAGCTGTACCGCGAACAGCAACGGCTGCGCCACCTCGGTGGCCGACAGGCGGTGTCCCGCCGGGGAAGCTGCCAGCTCCTCGGCCACAGACCAGCCCAGGTAGGGGGCCATCTCTGTATCCACAGTGGCCACTGTGTCGCGGAAGACGCTGTCCTGGGCGAGCAGGTCAGCGCCCATGCCCGCCCACTGTGATCCGTTGCCGGCGAAAACGAACGCGACCTGGCCGCTGTTGACGGCCTCGGCCGTCGCACCCGCCGCAGTGGCACCCGCCGCAGTGGCGGGTGCCTGCCCTTCCGGGGTTCCGTCCGGACGTGCCGCGGTTTCGGTGCCCAGAGCGGACAGCTCCCGAGCGGCCTCCTGGGGAGTGTGGGCCAGCACGGCGGCGCGGTGCTCGTGCTTGCCCCGGCGCAGGCACGAGGTGTAGGCGATGTCGTAGAACTCCTCCTGGGCGGCGCCCTCCAGACGTGCCGCCATCTTCACCACCGCATCGGACAGCGCCCGTGCGGAACGGGCGCTCACCAGTACCGGCAGGCCCTCCGGCGGTGGGTCGCAAGCGACCGGCGCCGGGAGCTCCGGGGCACACGTGAGAATGGCGTGCGCGTTGGCGCCGCCGAAACCGAAGGAATTGACGCCCACGACAGGACGCTCGGTGGCTGGGACAACCCGCTGCTCCGAGGCCACACTCAGCCCCAGCCCCGCGAAGTCGATCTCGGGGTGCGGAGGATCGGTGTGCAGGGAAGCGGGCGCCGCGCGGTGCTTGAGCACCAGCAGCGCCTTGCACAGCCCGGCCATGCCGGAGGCGGGTTCGAGGTGCCCCACGTTGCTCTTGACCGAGCCGATCGGCAGCTCGCCGGTGATCCGGCGGATACCCAGGGCCCGTCCGATGGCATGGGCCTCCATCGGGTCACCGACCAGCGTGCCGGTACCGTGCGCCTCGAAGTACACCAGCTCGTCCGGATGCACTCCGGCGTCCGCGTACACCTGGCGCAGCAGGTCCTCCTGCGACTCCAGGTTGGGCAGGGACAGCCCCATGGTCCGGCCGTCGCTGTTGGAAGCGCTGCCCAGGATCACACCGTGGACGCGATCGCCGTCGGCAAGCGCCTCGTTGAGCCGCTTGAGCAGGACCACGCCGCCTCCTTCGGCGCGTACGAATCCGTCCGCCTGGGCGGAGAAGGCCGCGCACTTGCCCCGCAGCGACAGCATCGACGCCTGGGAGAAACCGACGTAATGGAAGGGACTGAGCAGGATGTTGGCGCCGCCGCACAGTGCGGTGCGGCTGGTGCCTGTCCACAGGGCGCGGCAGGCCTGATCCAGGGCCAGCAGTGAGGAGGAGCAGGCGGTGTCGATCGCCATGCTCGGGCCGCGCAGGTCGAAGGCGTGTGACAGGCGGTTGGCCGCGATGGAGGAAGCGGCACCCGACATCGTGTACGCATTGACGGTCCGCAGCGACGCCATCTGCATGCCGCCGTAGGAGGCGTCGGAGATGCCGACGTAAACACCGGTGTCGGACCCGGCCAACACCCCGGGGTCAATGGCCGCGTCGTCCAGTGCCTCGGCGGTCAGTTCCAGCAGCAGTCGGTGCTGCGGATCCATGTGGGCCGCCTCTTTCGGCGAGATACCGAAGTAGGAGGCGTCGAAACCGGCGATGTCGTCCAAGAACCCACCGGCCGCGGTATAGCTCTTTCCGGTCCGGGGCATCGAGGTGTCCACGAACCTGTTCACCTCGAACCGGTCTTCGGGTACCTGTCCCACCACATCCCGGCGCTCCTGCAATACGTTCCACAGATCGCCGAGGCCGGTGATGCCTCCAGGCAGACGACATGCCACGCCGACGACGGCGATTGCCCGCTCCGTCGAAGCGGTCAGTTTTCCATTCATGTGCGTTGCCTTTCTTCCGTACGGAATGCAGCGGTGGAGCGCCTTCCGCTTCCCTGTCTGTGTCAGGCTGCCCCGCACCTTAGCGAGCGAACAAAGGTGCAGATCGCCGACAGTCACTCGTCCGGGGGCGGCAACTGGATATTCACCCCCAGGGATTTTGGTGACCCCGGAACTCTCCTTCATCCTTGAGAAGTGATGAGCTGCCGACGGCCTCGCCAGTACGCGCCTGTTCATCCCGCGATTGCCCCGGACGCATTCCCCTCCCGGTGTCCTGTGCCTCTCGCCCGCGCCTGTCACGCTGCCCGATGACGAAGTCGGCGCGGGCATACCGTTGTTCGGCTTTTCCTGCTCCGCCACTGAAAGGAATTCCCGTATGTCCGTTCTGATCACCGGTGCCACCGGGTTTCTCGGCTGTCGAATCCTGGGTGGACTGCTGGCTCAGGAGACCGACGCCATCACCGTCCTCGGACGTGGCACCCCGGCCGAACTCCGCGAGCGTGTCGAGGCCGCTCTGTCAGGGGCGGGACTCCTGCCGACCGCACCGGACGCGCTCGACCGCCTGCGCTTCGTCAGCGCCGACCTCACCAGTCCGGGCCTCGGCCTGAGTGAAACCGACCGGGACCACGTCACGGAAGACCTGACCGCCGTATGGCACTGCGCGGCCTACCTCAATCTCCAGGGCGATCCGGTTTCTCTGTACCGGGCCAACGTGCTGGGAACACGAGAAGTGCTGGCCCTCGCCGACAAAGCGCCCGCTGCGCATCTGCTGTTCATCAGCACCGCCTACGTCGCCGGCTGCCGCAGGACCGGCCACGTCATGGAGGACGAACTCACAGAGGAGTACGGATTCCAGACCTATTACGAGGAGACCAAGCACACCGCCGAGCGCATGATCCACTCATGGGCCCGGCGCACCGGCAGGACGGCTACCATTCTGCGGCCCAGCCTGCTCGCCACGGATCAGCCCATTCCGGAAGGGCAGCCCCACCAGCCCCTCGCCGTTTTCGCCCGGCTCGTCGACGATCTGGTGCGGGTCAGGACGGCCGAGGACGAGGCGCTGGTCAACCTTCTCAGCGAGGACGGATTCCACGGCAGCGCCTTGCACTTCCGGGTCAAGGGCGATCCGGAAGGCACCCTCAACCTGATTCAGGTCGACCACGCGGCACGGGCCATGGTGCGCGCGGCAGCTTCGCCTCCCCGTACAGGCGTACGCACCGTGCATGTCACACACCCGCACAACACCACGTTCGACAGCGCCGCTTCCGCCTTCGAGGCGTTGTACCAAGGCGTCAACGTGACGGTGACCCCCACCCTCGCCCATCCCACGCCCTTCGAAGCGCTGGCGGCCAGCCATGGCGCGGACCTGCTCACCTTCACCATGCACCGCCGCACCTACGACCGCACGAACCTGCTCCGGATCGCCGGCGACCTTCCCGACCCGGACCCCATCGACAGCGCCTACCTCGCACGGGCTCTCGGCTGCGTCATGGAACCGAGTCCGGCCTGAGACACCGCAACATGCCGCACGGCACGGACAAGTGACCGGGTGAGCGCGAGGCGAGCCCGGCCACAATCCCCTCCACCGTCTCCACCGTCTCCGCCGACTCAACGGATCTCGCCCATGTACGACTCTCCCCAGCCGGAACCGGGTGTGCCGCCCAGCCAGGACGAACCAACCGCCGCGGCCGAGGTGTGCCACACCGTGATCATCGGCGCGGGTATGTCCGGTGTCGCCGCCGCCATCCGGCTACGGCAAGCGGGCATCGAGGACTTCGTCGTCCTGGAGCGCTCCGACGACGTCGGCGGCACCTGGCGTGACAACCGCTACCCGGGGGCCGCCTGCGATGTGCCGGGCCACCTGTACGCCTACTCCTTCGCTCCGGCTCCCCAGTGGCGCACCACCCTTCCCACGGCCCGCGAGATCCACCGGTATCTGCGTCGCTGTGTGACCGACTTCGGTCTCGTACGGCACCTGCGGCTGAACAGCGAGGTCGAACAGGCCCGTTGGGACGCGCCCGAAGGGCGGTGGGACATCCGCGCGGTCGGCGGCCGGTACCGCTCCCGGTTCCTCGTCGTGGCCACCGGGCTGCTCAGCGAACCGCATGTGCCCGAGCTGGCCGGCCTTGACACCTTCCGGGGCCCGGTGCTCCACACCGCCCGCTGGGACGACTCCTGCAACTGGGCCGGCAAGCGGGTGGCCCTGATCGGGACGGGCGCCTCTGCCGTCCAGTGCGTTCCGCATCTCGCGAAGGCGTCCGGGGCGCTCTCCGTCTACCAACGCACCCCGCCCTGGGTGCTTCCGCGCCTGCAACGCCGCGTCCCGGCCGTCGAATCGGCCCTGTACCGGCGCCGGCCACGCCTGCGCAGGTTCGTCAGGGCCGCCGTCTACTGGCTGCGCGAGAGCTGGCTGCTCTGCTTCACCGGACCCGCGCACCGTGCTGTCGGCGCCGGCGCCGCGGTACTCGCCCGGGCGCATGTGCGCCGTCAGGTTCCCGAGCGGGAACTGCGCCGCCGTCTCACCCCGTCCTACCCTCTCGGCTGCAAGCGTGTGCTGCTGTCCAACGACTACTATCCGGCGCTGCGGCGTACGGGCGTGGAGCTGGTCACGGACCCCATCGCCCACCTCAGCCCGGACGCCGTCGTCACCCGCGACGGCACCGTCCGGCCGACCGACGTCGTCGTCCTCGGCACCGGTTTCCAGGCCGACCAGCCGGCTGTCGCCCGACGCATCGTGGGGCACGCCGAACAGCGTCTGTCGGACGCGTGGAGCGGCGGGATGGCGGCCGACCGCAACGTCATGGTCCCGGGCTTCCCGAACATGTTCCTGCTGCTCGGGCCCAACAGCGGACTGGGCCACAGCTCTCTCACCCTGCTGCTCGAAGCTCAGCTCGACTATGTGCTGGACTGCTTCGGCCAGTTGGCGCGGCGCGGTCTCGCCGAGGTCGAGGTGCTCTCCGAGACCTACAGCGCCTACAGCTCCTGGCTCCACGAGCGCGCGCGCCGCACGGTGTGGTCCCGCGGTGGCTGCCACAGCTGGTACCTGGACTCCCGCAGCGGGCGCAACACCGCCCTGTGGCCGTTGTCCGTGCGCGGCTACCGGGCCTTGACCCGGCGTTTTCACACGGCCGGACACCGCGTCCGCGCGGAAGAGCGCTGAGCGCGGTGCCCGGGCGTGCCAGTAGGGGAAATCGCCGTCCGCCGTCCGCCGTCCGCCGTCCGGTGGGAGTTTTTCTGTGAAGGCACCGTTCTTCGGCCGCGTGTCCCCAACGGCACCCGCACCGTCACAGCAAGCGCTGTGGACGTCCGCCAGGGTGCGGCGGCGCGAGCCACGCATGCGGCTGTACTGCTTTCCCTTTCTGGGGGCCGCCGCCTTCTGCCTCCCGCCGGCGGAAGCTCTCCCGGAGTCCGGCGGACTGTGCTCCTTGGAGGTACCAGGACACGGGACCAGAAGCGGGGGGCCGCTGGTGCGCGACGTCACGGGACTCGCCCGGACCCTGGCTCGGACCACTGGCCGCGTATCGTCCAGGACATCGCGGACGACCTGTCGCCGGTGATGCGCGGCTGACCTGCCACCGGTTGGTGCCCCGGCGTACGGTCGCTTTGCTCCCCACCGCCTCGGCAGCGGGGAGCAGTTGGGGGGCAGCGGGGGCGCCGACCCGACATGCTGGGCTGGAGCCGTTCGGTGATCCCTCCCGCCCGTCCGCCGCCAGGGCCGAGCTGGTCACCTAGTCCGAAGCGCCCGTACCCACTGCTTTGTTCGCCTCCCTGCCGGTATGGGTGCGGTCGGTGGTCCAGGCGAGCAGGGCGATGAAGGGGAAGGCCGCCGCTGTGAGGGTGACCGTATGCCAGTTACCCAAGTGGTAGGCGAGGGTGCCGAGTTGGGAGCCGATGGCGCCGCCGATGAAGAAGGTGGCGATGTAGACGCTGGTGATGCGGGCGCGGGCGTCTGCGTCGAGTTGGTAGATGGTGTGCTGGCCGAAGATCAGGGAGCACTGCACGGCGCAGTCCAGGAGGACCGCCGCGGCGGCGAGGACGAGGATCTGGTGGGCGGCCAGGCCGGCCCAGATGAGGGTGGCGGAGGCGAGCAGGCAGGTCACGGGGGTGAGCCGGTGGGTGAGCCCTCGGTCGGCGAGGCGGCCCGCGAGAGGGGCGACGAGCGCGCCGGCGGCGCCGACGAGGGCGAACAGACCGACCTGGAGCTGGGAGTAGTTGTACGGCGCGGTGGTCAGTACGTAGGAGATGGTCGTCCAGAACGCACTGAAGGCGGCGAACATGCAGGCGTGGTAGAAGGACCGGCGGCGCAGCCGCGGGTGCACGCGGATCAGGCGGGCCGTGGAACGCAGCAGCGCGGTGTAGGAATCGGTGCTGGTGGGGGCCCGGTGGGGCAGCACGCGGCGCAGGACAACGGCCAGGATCGCCATCAGCGCTGCGGAGACCAGGTAGACGGTGCGCCAGCCTGCGACGTCCGCGAGCAGGCTGGCGACGGTGCGGGAGAGCAGGATCCCGGCGAGCAGTCCGCTCATGACCTTGCCCACCACGGCTCCGCGCAGGTGATCGGGGGCGAGGTCGGCGGCGTAGGGGACGAGGATCTGCGCGACGACGGAGGTGGTGCCCGCGACGAGCGCGGCGACGAGCAGGACGGTGAAGGTGGGGGCGAGGCCGCCGGCGGCCATGGCCAGGGCCGTGACGACGAGCAGGACGGAGGCCAGACGGGAGTTCTCGATGCGGTCGCCGAGCGGGACCAGGAACACCATGCCGGCGGCGTAGCCGAGCTGGGTCAGGGTGATCAGCAGGCCGGCGGTCGAGTCCTGGAGCTGGAAGGCGCGGCGCAGCATCTCCAGGAGCGGCTGGGCGTAGTAGAGGTTGGCCACGGTCAGCCCGCAGGAAGTGGCCAGGAGTACGACCAGCCAGCCCGGCAGGGCTTTCTGTCGCGGGGTTGACTCCGGTGTGGCACGGGCGTCTGTGGGCACGGGCATTGTCCATCTCCGGATGCGGACGTGGGGAGGGGCGGAAGCCGGGTCGACTCCACGGATCGGCCGGACCAGGACCTGTGCCCTGGCCTGAAGCGGACACCTCGACCGGTCGAGCGAGCAGCCGGCTGATCTAGAATCGGGATTCCATATTGAACTGTGATTCAATATAGAGCGCGACGAGTACCATGTCAAACATGAAGAACTCGGCCGACCCGCTACCCCAGGGGATCGAAATCGGTGCACTGTCCAGGATCATTCGGCAACACTTCGCCGACCGGATCGAGCAGGTCATCCACCCTCTGGGACTCACCCTCGGGCAGTGGACGGTGCTGCGGGAGCTGAAGCGGACACCCGGCGCCTCCGCCTCAGAGCTCGCGCGCGCCGCGGTCCACACGCCGCAGGCCGTCAGCCGTCTCGTCCGGACCCTGCAGGAGGAGGGCCTGGTGGAGCGCTCCCCGGCCCGGGGCCGGGTGGTGGACAACCACCTCACGGCCAAGGGACACAAGGTGATGGATGAGACCTTCACCCAGATTGAGGCCCGACTGGCTCCGGCACTGGAGAAGTTCGACAGGGCCAACACCGAGGAGTTCCGCCGTCTGTCCCATCTCCTCATCGAAGCCCTGGAAGACCCGGCCTGAGCCGGGTACCCAGGGCCCCGGGACCGAGGCCCGATGGGTCCGCCGGGTGCACACCAGCCCTCGACGCGGCGACCCGGTACGGGTCAAGTTGCGGACATCGAGCTGCTACCTGCTGTCCGTTTCCGGAGCGGCGGTCGCCGCGTAGTCGGTCGGGGTCTGGCCGTAGCGGCTGCGGAAGGCGCGGACGAAGTGGCTGCTGTCGGCGAACTGCCAACGGACGGCTATCTCCGCGATGGTCGTGCGCCGGTGCGGTGCGATGAGGGCGCGGCGTGCCTCGGCCAGGCGGCGGGTGCGGATGTAGGCGCTCAGCGGCTGTCCTTCGGTGGCGAAGGCGCGTTGCAGGGTGCGCACGGAGACGTTCAGTTCCCGTGCGAGAGCCGTGGGGGAGAGGGCGGGGTCGGTGAGCCGCCGGTCGGCCAAGTCCCGCGCGGCCTGGGCCAGGGCCGGCGCCAGCGAGGGCTCCACGTCGTCGAGGCCGGTCCGTACCGCGGCCCGGGCCAGTTCGGCCAGGGTGCTGCGGGCGGCGTCGATCCCGGCCGGACCGAGGTCGTCCGCCATCCGGCTCACCATGGTGGCGTGCGCGGTCAGCAGCCGCAGTTCGGCGGTGTCGGCCGGGCCGGAGCCTGTCGTGCCCCGTTGATGCCGGATTTCGGCGGCGGGCAGTACGAGCACCTGGACGCTGCTGTGCGGCGTCGCGGCGAAGTGGGACAGCCTCCCCGCCTGCAGCAGGAAGCGGCCGGCCGGGACCGTGTGTTCGGTTCCTCCTGGCTCTTTGACGTGCCAAGCGCCCCGGTGAACGATCCACAGGCGCACATGATCGTCGGCCCCGACCCGCGGCCCCTTCGTCCGGAGTGCGGCCGTGTTGGCGAAGCGGTTGAACATCATGTCCCGCAGCCGGAAACCCCGGGAGCGTGCCCCGAAGCCGGCGACGGTCGCCCGGCTGTAGGGCGCCAGCGCGAAGGTCTCGCCCATCCGGTTCTGCCATTCGCGGGCGAAGTCGCTGAACGCGTGCGCACCGCTCAGACTCACCGAGATCGTGCAGCTCATCGTGTGTCGTGAATCTTCCGTCCAGGTTGTCGCGCCGATCCAAGCCCGCGCGACCAACGCCTTCCTACGGTTCAGTCGTGAACCAGAACGATCGTAACGAGGTGGAAAAGTGAGCACGATCGCGATCATCGGCGCAGGTCCGCAGCTTGGCCGGGCGATCGGCCGGCGGTTCGCCGCCGAGGGGTTCGACGTGGCGCTGATCGCCCGCACCCGGACGACGCTTGAGGCGGTGGCCGAGGATCTGTCCGGTGCGGGCACTCGGGTCGGGGTGTTCCCTGCCGACATCACCGATCGGTCGGCTCTGCTGGCGGCGCTGACGGCCGCCGAGGAGCGGCTGGGACCGATCGACGTGCTGGAGTACTCGCCCGCGCCGGCCCCCGCCGACCTGCGCAGGGCACCGCTCGTCGAGGCCACGGAGGTCACCGTCGACTCGGTCCTCGACCAGATGGATCTCTACCTGCTCGGTGGCATCGCGGCGGTGCGACACGTTCTGCCCGGCATGCTGGAACGCGGCACCGGGACGGTCCTGGTCAGCAGCGGCGCGGGTTCCGGGCCGCTGATCGTCCCGCAGGTGGCCAACGTGCAGATCGCCACCGCCGGAATGCGCAACTGGATCCTCAACCTCCACGCCGCGCTCTCCGGCACCGGCGTCTACGCCGCGCACGTGGCGATCGCCGCCTACATCGGCCAGGGCGGCCACGACTCCCAGCCCGAGACGATCGCCGACGCCTACTGGCGACTGCACACCGGGCGCACCGAGGCCGAGCTGGTCGTCCAGGACCTGCCGGACGACTACCTGGAACGGGGCCTGGCAGACAAGTTCACCGAGTCCTGAACCGGATCGGACCGCCACCGTCACTCCTGGCCGTTCAGCGGAAACGGGTGAGGAAACGGGTGACCTGACGCCCGGTTACCACCCTCATCCCCACCCAACGCCGCACCGGTAAGGCCGACCGCGAGGGCAACCCCCTCTCCGTCGCACGGCTCTCAGACAGTCCTCACTGCACGCTGGACGGGAACGTCGAGTCGTACGAGGACCCGGGCGGGAAGACGGCTTACGCGTACGACGCTGCCAACCGTCTGACCGAACTCACCGCGCCCGGCAGTAAGAAGACCACCAACGACAGCGTGGGCCGCTTCTCCTTCGCGAAGGAGACCAAGGGAGCGGCCATGAACAGCGGTTGGCAATACCGCAACTCCATGACGCGGGCCATCAGGCGACAGCAGAGCCACTCAAAACCACACGAACCGCCCTCTCAGAGGGCGTTTGCCCAGGCTTGTTCCGTCATGCGGCTTTCACCCCTGCCCCACTTTGAGAGCTTTCGAGGCGTAGGCGGCATGTGTCTCAGGCTTCGCCGGGAGGACCGACGCCCGTCCCGGCCGCTTCTGCTCCCGGAAGTCCGTCTGGTTTGAAAATGACACAGACC
>NZ_JANCPR020000045.1 GCF_028657195.3 Streptomyces iconiensis | reverse complement strand
TGCCCCCACAGCTCGCCCTACGTTCCGCAGCACGGGCGCCCCCGGCCACCACGGGAACTCAAGGGCTCAGGCCGGGGGCACCAGTCCTGCGGGGCGTGCCGCGCAAGCGCCGAAGCGTCCGCGTGCGCGGTCGGCCGCCGCCTCGGCCCGCCGCGCCTTCTCCTCCCGTACGTCGAACGAGAGCTGCCGCGCGGCGAGTTCGGCGGCAGTCAGCTCCTCGGCGCGCAGAGTGACGGACCGTACCCGGGCCCGTTGCAGGCCCAGCGCGTCGTGCAGCGCGTAGGCGGTGCCCGCCAGCGCGGGCGTGTGCGCCGTCGGTTCGGGCAGGGTGCGGGTACGGGTGGTGGCCGAGCGGTCGGCGTACCTGACGGTGAGGCTCAACCCGCGTGCCACCTGCCGCTCGGCGCGCATCCTGAACCCGAGTTCGTCCGCGAGGGTGAGCAGCGCGCGCCGCCGCTGCCCGTGGTCCAGCTCGTCGTGCCCGAAGCGGTGCTCCGCGCCGACCGTGCGCGCCGGCGCCGTCGGCGTGACCCGCGTCGGGTCGATCCCGCGCGCCCTCTCGTGCAGGCGCCGTCCGGGGGCCGCGCCGAGGATGCGTTGCAGGGTGGCGGGCGAAGCCTCGGCGACCCTGCCGACGCTGTCCAGCCCGTACGAGCAGAGCGTACGGGCCGTCGCGGGACCGACCCCGTGCAGCGCGGCGACGGGCTTACGGGCGAGGAACCCGGCGGACTCCTCGGGGCGCACCACGCGTACGGTCCCGGGCCCGGCGGGACCTGCGGTGGCGGCCATCCGGGCGAGCAGCGGAGTGGCGGCGACGCCGATGGTGCAGTCGGTGCCGTGCAGGGCGAGCGCACGCAGCCGTACGAGCCGCGCGAGTCCCGCGGCGTCCCGCGCGAAGTACCGCAGCGCACCCCGTACGTCGGCGAGCGCCGCGTCCGGTGGCAGCGCCTGGACGACGGGGGTGAAGTCGGCGAGCAGCGCGAGCAGTTCCTCGTAGCGCTCGCGTGCCCGCGCCCCGAAGTGGACGTACAGCACGTGCGGTTCGTCTCCCGCGACCCCGCTCATCCCGGGCTCCCCGGGCTGGAGTGCCACATCTTGCGGAGCGCCTTGGGCGAGCCGGCCGACTCCCCCGCCGGGCGCAGATCGGCCCAGGGGTGCATCTCGTACCCGGGCGCCACCTCGATGGTGCGCCGGTTCTCCCCGCCCTCCGTGGCCTCCCTGCCCTCCGTGGCCTCCGCATCCGTACGGCCCGCTTCCCCGGCGCCCGCAGCTCCCGCACCGTCCCCGGTACCGTCACCGCCCGTACCGTTCCCCGCGAGGCGGGCCGCGACCGCGTCCAGGCCGCCCTCGCGGCGCAGTTCGACCAGTTCGGCCAGGTCCCATGCGGCGGCGCCCGTCACGGTGATGCTGCGCCCGCGCCGCTGGACGACGCCGCGCACCAGCAGCAGCCAGGAGTGGAAGACGGTGTGGGCGCACGCGGCGTGCGAGTCCTCGAAGAAGGCGAGGTCGGTGAGGCCCGTGCCGTCGTCCAGTGTGGTGAAGATGACGCGTTTCCCGGAGGCGAGCGGCGGGGTCTGGGTGGCCGCCTTGGCGCCGGCGACCAGCACCGTCTCACCGTTCCTCGCCGTGCGCAGCGCCCGCGCCGAGTACGCGCCCAACTCCTCGAGAAACGCGGCGTGGTCGGCCATCAGATGCCGGGAGGCGTCCATGCCGAGGACCCCGAGTTCGGCGCCGAGCCGCTCCTGCCTGTCCAGGTCGGGCAGGTGCGCGGGTTCGGGCACGGGGGGCGCGTTCTCGTCCCCCAGCGCGAGCTGCCCCTCGCGTGCTCCGGAACCGCGCTGGGCACGGTGCAGCTCGGCGATGTGCAGCAGCAGGTCACGCCGGTTGCCGTCGGGCGAGAAGGAGTCCAGCGCTCCGACCTGGGCGAGGCGTTCGGCGACGGGGCGTGAGGGGCGGGCCCTGCGCCAGAGGTCGGCGAGGGAGTCGTAGGGCCGGCCGGCCTCGATGCGCGCCGCGTCCGCCTCGCTGATGCCCTGGACCTCGGAGAGCGCGAGGCGGAGCCCCCACACTCCAGATTCAGACTCCAGTTCGATCCGATAGGAGACGGACGAACGGTTCACATCCAGCGGCAGCACAGGCACCCCGCGCCGCCGCGCGTCGGCCAGCAGCAGCCGCTTCGGGTACATGCCCGGATCGTGCTCCAGCAGCCCGGCGTAGAAGGCGGCAGGACGGTGCGCCTTCAGCCACGCCGACTGGTAGGTCGGCACGGCGAAGGCCACGGCGTGCGCCTTGCAGAAGCCGTACGAGCCGAAGGACTCCACGATCTCCCAGCTGCGCTCGACGACATCGGGCGCGTAACCGCGGGCCGCCGCCGCTTCGCGGAACCAGATCCTCGCGCGCGCCCGTTCCTCCTCGTCCTTGAGCACACGCCGCACCTCGTCCGCCCTGCCCCTGTCGCACCCGGTCATCACCGAGAGGATCCTGATGACCTGCTCGTGGAAGATCGCCACCCCGTGCGTCTCGCGCAGCACGGGCTCCAGGTCCCGGTGCGGAAGGCGCACCGCCCTCCTCCCGTGCCGCGCCTCGATGAAGGGGCGGACCATGTCGGCGCCGACGGGCCCCGGGCGGAAGAGCGAGATGTCGACCACCAGGTCATGGAAGTTCTCGGGCTGGAGCCGCCCGATCAGATCGCGCTGGCCCGGCGACTCGATCTGGAAGCAGCCCAGGGTGTCGGAGGCGCGGATGAGGTCATATGTCGCCTTGTCGCCCTCCGGTACCGCGTCCAGCTCGATCCGTTCACCGCTCGCCCGTCCGACCTCGGCGACCGCGTGCGCCATCGCCGACTGGAGCCGTACGCCCAGCACGTCCAGCTTGAGCAGCCCGAGATCCTCCACGTCCTCCTTGTCGAACTGCGCCATCGCGAAGCCCTCGCCGCTGGTGGGCACGACGGGCGTACGGGCGCGGAGCGAGGCGTCCGAGAGCAGCACACCGCACGGGTGCATGGCGATCCCGCGCGGCAGCGCGTCCAGCGACTCGACCAGGTCCCAGAAGTGCTCGCCGTACGCCTCCCCGGCCTGACTGGCCTGCCGTACGTCCTTCAACTCGGGCAGCTCAGCCAGCGCTGCGCGCGCGTCCCGCGCCCTGATGTGCGGGAACGCCTTGGCGAGCCGGCCGATGCCGTCGGGGTCCATGCCCAGCGCAGCGCCCACGTCCCGGATGGCGTGCCGCACCCGGTAGGTCTCCGGCATGGCGACGGTGGCGACGCGTTCCTCGCCGAAGCGTTCGAAGATGGCGCGGTAGACCTCCAGGCGCCTGGCCGACTCCACATCGATGTCGATGTCCGGGAGCACGGCCCTGCGCGGCGAGAGGAAGCGCTCCATCAGCAGCCCGTGTTCGACCGGGTCGGCGTGCGCGATGTCCAGCAGATGATTGACGAGGGACCCGGCGCCCGAACCGCGCGCCGTGACCCGTATCCCCAACTCCCGTACGTCCTCGACGATGCGCGCGACGGTGAGGAAGTACGAGGAGAAACCGAGCCCCTCGATGACGGCCAGCTCGTCCTCCAGCCGCCGCCAGCGCCTGCCGTCCCGCTCGTAGCGGCGGGCGACCATCCCGGCGGCGCACCGGGAGCGCAGCGCGCGTACGGCGGTGTGTCCCCCCGTGTCCGCCAGCCAGGGTTCGGGGAAGTGGACCCGGCCGATGCCCAGGTCCTCCTCCGGGTCCACCCGGCATCCGGCCGCCGTCTCCTCGGTGAGGGTGAGCAGCCGGCGTGCGGTGTTCGCGCGGTATCCGGCGGCCTCGGCGATCCGCTCGGCCGTACGGGCCATCTCGGCGGGGCCCTTCAGCCAGCGCTCGCCGTTGTCGAGTCCCTTGCGCGGGTCGATGGGCACCAGCCTGCGTGCCGCGTCGAGCACGTCGGCGGTCTCGATGACGGAGCCCCTGCCGGGGTCGGCGTAGCGCACCGCGTTGGTCAGTACGGGCTTGACGCCCTCCTGCGCCGCCAGGCCCAGCGCCCTGGCGGCCTCGCGCAGCGGTCCCGACCCCGTGACGGCGATCCGCAGCGCGTCCCCGTAGATCTCGCGCCACTCCCCCAGCAGCCTGGCGGCGCGGTCGGGCCGCCCGGCGGCGAGGGCACGGCCGACGTCGGAGTCGGCGCCGAGCAGCACGGTCAGCGCCTCGCCCCGCAGCTCCTCCCAGGCGAGCAGGGGCCGCTCGCCGCTGCCCGGGGTCACGTGCGCGTGCGCCGCCGTGACCATGCGGCACAGTTCGGCCCAGCCGCGTGCACCGTCGCGGGCGAGGAAGACGGCACGCTGGGCCGATTCATCGACAAAGGCCCCGCCCCTGACGGGCACCTTGCGCCGCAGGCTGCCGCCCTCGGCGCCGGGAAGCCCCGCGCGCTCGGCCCGCTCACCGACGGCCAGCTCCACCCCGTACACCGGCCGCACCCCGGCACGCGCGCTCGCCTTCGCGAACCGTACGGCGCCCGCGAGGGTGTCCCTGTCGGTCAGCGCGACCGCCTCCATCCCGCGCTCGGCTGCCCGCTCGGCCAGCGTCTCGGGATGGCTGGCGCCGTACCGCATCGAGAAGCCCGAGGCGACATGCAGATGCGTGAACCCGGGCCCCGCCGGAAACCCAGCCGACCCAGCCATCGGCGCACACCTCCTGTCACTTCCGCACCCCCTCTTCTGCTGTCCGTGCCCACCATAAACCAGATTTCGAACTACTATTCGAATGCCAGGGTGAGAGGAATCCCCGCAGGTCAGCACCCTGGCCGCAGCGGGAACTCCCCGGCTACGCTGCGCAGCCGGAGGAACAGGTACGGCGGCAGGGGACGGCATGGGAACCGAGCGGGACCTGCGGGGCGGCGGGGAACCGGCCGGTGATCCGACCGGAGAGCTGAGCCGTGAACCGGACGGGGGCCTGGACGGGGAGCCGGCCGCTGATCTGCTGGTGCTGTGGGACATCGACCAGACGCTGATCGAGGGCGGCGGGGTGAGCCGGACCGCCTACGCCGCCGCGTTCACCCGCGTCATCGGGCACGAGCCGCGCGCGGTGGCGGGGATGGCGGGCCGTACCGAGCGGGCCATCGCCACCGAGACCCTGCTGCTGAACGGGGTGCCCGCCGACCCCGGCACCATCGCGCGGCTGAACGCGGCACTCGACGAGGAACTGCACGCGCGCGCCGACCTGCTCGCCGCGGCGGGACGGGTACTGCCGGGCGCGGCCGAGACGGTCCTCGCGCTCGCGGGGCACGCGCACGTCCATCAGTCGGCGCTCACCGGCAACATGCGCAGCCTCGCCCGGCTGAAGCTCACCGTCTTCGGCCTCGCCGAGCACATCGACCTCACCTCGGGCGCGTTCGGCGACGACGCCCACGACCGCGCCGACCTGCTCCCCTTCGCCTGGCGCAGGGCCCGTACCCGGCTGGGACGCGGCTACGACGCGGCCAGCACCGTGCTCATCGGCGACACGGTCCACGACATCGCGGCGGCCACGGCACACGGCGCACGCGCCGTGGGGGTCGCCACCGGCGCCACTTCGGCGGCGGCACTGCTGGCCGCCGGTGCCGCCGCCGCGCTCCCCGACCTCACGGACACCCCCGCCGCCGTCCACACCATCCTCGGCTGACCGGTCCCCGACTCCCCCTCCCCGGGCCCCGTCCTCCCGGCGCCCTTACAGCTCCCTGCGGAAGACCACACGGTCCAGCGTGGACCCGTCGTAGTCGGGGACCGGTTCCGAGGCGGTGAAGCCGAGGGCCTTGTGGAAGGCGATCGAGGGGGTGTTGACCGGAGAGGTGATGGCCTTGACGACGGTGCGCCCTTCGGCCCTGGCCCGGGCGAAGAAGCGTCCGTACAGGTCGCGGCCCAGCCCCGAGCCGCGCAGCGACGGCGCGACGCCGGTGAAGTGGATGTAGGCGTACTCGGGTTCGGACGGCGAGAGGAAGCCGACGACGAACCCGGCGAGCGCGCCGTCGGGCTCCTCGGCGATCAGGCTGGTCGCGAAGAAGTGGTCGAGGAAGACCCGGGTGAGGTCGCGGGACGCGGGGCGCCCCCACCAGTCGTCGACCACCGCGATGATCGCGTCGTAGTCGTCGGGACGTGCGGTACGGACGGCGTAGGGGCGCGCGTGCGGGTGCGGATGCGGGGTGCCACTCATGAGCGGCACGCTAACAACTCCCCTGCCGCGCCCCCGCGTTCCGTACCACCGTTCCGTACCGCACCCCGGCGCTCACATGTGGGTGCCGCCGTCGATGCGCAGCTCGGTGCCGGTGATGAAGGCGCCGTCGTCGGAGGCGAGCATCGCGATGGCGCCCGCGACGGTCTCGGGGCCCGCGAAACCCTTGCCGAGCGCCGGTGACAGCTTGGCCAGCAGGTCGAAGTCGGTGTCGTCCGGCAGCCCCGGGTTGTGGGTCATCCCGGAGGAGATGGAGCCCGGCGCGACACACACGGCGCGCAGCCCGCGCTTGCTGTACTCCGAGGCGATGGCGTGCGTGAAGGACTGGATGCCGCCCTTGGTCGCGGCGTAGGCGGCCATGTAGGGGTGCGCGAAACTCGCGGACGTGGAGCTGAAGTTGATGACGACGCCCTTGCCGGTGGCGAGCAGCGCGGGCAGCGCCTGACGCGTCATCAGGAAGGTGCCGGTGAGGTTGACACCGATGATCCGGTTCCAGAAGTCGAGGGTCATCGTCTCGGTGTGCCGGGAGTCGAGGATGCCGGCGGCGTTGACGAGGACGTCCAGCCCGCCGAGCTTCCCGATCGCGGCGCCGGCGTTCTCCCGTACGGACTCCTCGTCGGAGATGTCCACGGTGACCGTGGACAGGCGGGCCTCGGTGCCGGCCTCGGCCGCCTGCGCGCGGGTCTTGTCCAGCCCGGCCTCCGCGATGTCGGCGGCGACGACATGGCCGCCCTCCTCCAGGACGCGCAGCACGGTGGCCTGGCCGATGCCGGAGCCGGCTCCGGTGATGAGGACCTTGCGTCCTTCGAAGCGGTTCATGGGGTGCTCCCTTTCTGGTTGCCCTGCGCCCTGGGGCGCCTGATGGCAACCGTACGCCTTAGTGGCACGTTGTGCCATAACGGCTTGTCGTGCACTCCGGAGCGTGACCTGACGTACGCTTCCCGTATGTCCGCAGCGCCCTCACCCCGCACCGAACGCCCTACGCTCACCGAGCGCCGCAAGGCCGAGACCCAGTGGGAGATCGCCCGCCGCGCCGCCGAGCTGTTCTCGGAACGGGGCGCGGCGGGCGTCACGGCCGAGGGCATCGCTGAGGCGGCCGGCGTCTCGCTGCGCACCTTCTACCGCTACTTCCGCACCAAGGAGGAGGCGGTCACCCCGCTGCTGACCGGTGGCGTGCGCCAGTGGCTCGGCGACCTGGCCGCAGCCCCTGCCGAACTGTCCGTCGAGGAGGCGTTGGAGCAGGCCGTACGCGCCGCGCTCACCCCCGCCGGCACCCACGCCGAGGCGCAGGCCGAGGCTCTGCTCAGCACCCGGGGCCTGCTGCGCGCCGTGCCGGGCGATCCCGCGCTGCGCTCGGTCTGGCTCCGTGTGCACGCGGAGACCGAGCAGTCGCTGGTCCCCGTACTGACCGCGCTCGTACGCGAGGGCACGGACCCGCTGGACGTGCGGCTGACCGCGGCAGCAGCCAACGCCGCGATGCGCCTGGCGATGGAGACCTGGGCGGCGACGGACGCCGCTCCCGACGACGCCGAACGGGGTCCGGCCGCGCTCGCCGTACGCTGTCTACGGGGCCTCACGGCCGGTCTGCGCACGCCCCGCGCGTAGCCGTACCTGCCTGGCCTCCCCGGTCACGGGGCTGTGACCGAAATCAAAGGACTGGCACCCCGTATCCGCCGCCGTGCAGGGTAGGGGGCCCCGGCGGGACAAGCAGAACGCACAGACCAGTGCGGCCGTCACACAGGAAAGGGCCGCACGATCAGCAGAAGGAGCCCCATGAAGATCGGGATCGTCGGAGCCACGGGCCAGGTCGGCACTGTGATGCGCGAGATTCTGGCCGAGCGGAAATTCCCGGTCGAAGAACTGCGGCTGTTCGCCTCGGCGCGCTCGGCCGGGCGGACGATCCCGTGGCAGGGCGAGAAGCCCGGCGACGTCACCGTCGAGGACGCGGCGACGGCCGACTACTCAGGGCTGGACATCGTGCTGTTCTCGGCCGGCGGGGCGACCTCCAGGGCCCTCGCCGAGAAGGTCGCCGCTCAGGGCCCCGTCGTCATCGACAACTCCTCGGCCTGGCGCATGGACCCGGAGGTTCCGCTGGTGGTCTCCGAGGTGAACCCGGACGCAGCGCGCCGCCGCCCCAAGGGCATCATCGCCAACCCGAACTGCACCACCATGGCCGCGATGCCGGTGCTGCGCCCGCTGCACGACGAGGCGGAGCTGACGGCCCTGGTCGTCTCGACCTACCAGGCTGTCTCGGGCAGCGGCCTCGCCGGTGTCGCCGAACTGGACGGCCAGGCGCGCAAGGCGATCGAGGGCGACGCCGCACGGCTGACGTTCGACGGCGAGGCCGTCGACTTCCCGGAGCCCGACAAGTTCAAGCGGCCGATCGCCTTCAATGTGCTGCCGATGGCCGGCTCGGTCGTCGAGGACGGGCTGAACGAGACGGACGAGGAGCAGAAGCTCCGTAACGAGAGCCGCAAGATCCTGGACATCCCGGCCCTGAAGGTCGCCGGTACCTGCGTACGCGTGCCCGTCTTCACCGGCCACTCGCTCCAGGTCAACGCCCGCTTCGCGCGCCCCCTCGCCCCGGAGCGCGCGGCCGAACTGCTCGCCGGTGCCCCGGGCGTGGAGCTGTCGGACATCCCCACCCCGCTCCAGGCGGCGGGCAAGGACGCCAGCTACGTCGGGCGGATCCGCGCCGACGAGACGGCCGAGAACGGCCTGTCGCTCTTCCTCTCCAACGACAACCTCCGCAAGGGCGCGGCCCTGAACGCCGTACAGATCGCGGAACTGGTGGCGGCCGAGAAGCGCTGACGCGACTCTCCCCTCACCTGAAGGCCCCTTCTTCCCCACGTGGGAAAGAAGGGGCGGAGAACCACGGAACCCCCGGACAGTGTCCGGGGGTTCCGCTGTGGGGGGCTACCGCGTGCTCATCGTGCACGGAGCGCCGGTTCGTACCTGTGGACGCACGACCGGCTGAGCGGCCCGTCTGCCGTGAGCGGTGTCAGCCGATCTCGGCGCCCAGCGCCTCCAGCGCGGCGGGCACCGGCTGGAAGTAGGTCTCGCCGCCGGAGGAGCAGTCACCGCTGCCGCCCGAGGTGAGGCCGAGGGCCTTGTCGCCCGCGAAGAGGGAGCCGCCGCTGTCGCCGGGCTCGGCGCAGACGTCGGTCTGGATCAGCCCGTCGACGGTGCCCTCCGGGTAACTGACGGAGGTGTCCACGGCCTTGACCGTGCCGTCGTGCACCTGGGTGGTGCTGCCGGAGCGGGTGACCTTCTGGCCCACCTCGGCGTCGGCCGCGCCGGAGATCGCCTGGCTGCTGCCGTTGTAGAGGTTGACCTCGCTCGGGTGGTCGGTGTCGCCGTTGTAGATGGCGATGCCGTAGTCGCTGCCCGGGAACTTCCCGTCGCCGCTCTCGGCGATGGGCTGGCCGCCCTGGCTGTCGGACCAGGAGGAGACGGCAGTGGTGCAGTGACCTGCCGTCAGGAAGGCGGGCTTGCCGTCCTTGGTCACGTTGAAGCCGAGCGAACAGCGGCTGCCACTGCCCCAGATGGCGTCCCCACCGGCGATCTTGGTGGTGAACTTGCCTGCGGTGCGCTTCAGTTCGGCCTTGCCGCCCTGTGCCTTGACCTGCTGCTTGAGCTGGTCGAGCTTGGCGCCCTTGACCGTCTTGTCGGCGGTGACGACGACCTTGTTGGTCTTGACGTCCACCGCGCGTGCGGTGCCCGTGACGTCCTTCTGCGTCAGCGCGTCCTTGACGCCGGAGAGCTGGGCCATCGTGTGCTGGACGACCCTGGCCTCGGCACCGGCGGCCTCGACCTTGTCCTTCGCCGCGTCATCGGTGACGTTCACGATGAGCTTCTTGGCCTTGGCGTCGTAGTAGGCGCCCGCGTCACCCTTGATGTCCGAGGTGAGCGAGGAGGCGAGCTTGGATGCCGAGGTCGACGACAGGCTCTTGACGGTGGGGGCTTCCGGAGTGGCGTTGGCCGTCGTGACCGTGAGCGTGCCCGCGGCGAGCGCCGCGACGCCTGCGCCCGCGAGGAGGATGCGCCGCTTGGATATCTTTCGCTGGTGTCTCAACTCAGAACCTCCAGTGGGGGGTTGGGGCCGCCCGTGAGTAAGAGCGGTCCCGGAGGAAGTACGGACACGTGCCTCTTACCCACGAGGTCATCGCGTCCATGCCAACTCGTCGCGCTGAGTATGGCGAGTACGCCGGTGAACCCACAAGGTCCAGATCACGTCAGCCGACCGGAAGTTCGGTCACCGCGTCAAGAGGCCGAACGTCCCGGCCTGTCGCATGTCGTCCCGGCATATGGACACGCGGGGCGACGCCGCGTGCCCCTGACGTAAGGAATACACCTGTCCGGTAATCGCCCCTCAGCGATCGGATTCCGGCCGGGAGTCCACTCCACCGGCCACTCCACCGGCGCTCTTGCCCGCATCGTCCGAGGCACCGGGACCGTCGGCTGCGGCGACAGCGCCGGGGGCTTCAACGGTCCCGGCCGCGCCGTTGCCGACGGCGTCAGGAGCGGCCACCTCGTCCGCCCCGCCAGCCGTCCTCAGCTCCTTGCGTACCTCCTCCGGCAGTTCGACCGGTGTCTCCCCCGCAGGTGCCTCCTCACCCGGCGGCCCACCAGCCGGCGCCTCGACCGGCACCTCCTGGCGTACCGCCCGCTCCCGCGACGCCTCACTCTGCCCGCCGGAAGCCGGCCGCCGCCCGGTGTCCTCGCGCGGGCCCTCCAGGAAGCGGAGCAGCTCGACGGGGAAGGGCAGCACCAGCGTCGAGTTCTTCTCGGTGGCGACCGAGGCCACCGTCTGCAGCAGCCGCAGTTGGAGCGCGGCAGGGGTGGCGGACATCTCCTCGGCGGCCTGCGCGAGCTTCTTGGACGCCTCCAACTCGGCGTCCGCGTTGATGACACGGGCCCGCCGGTCGCGCTGCGCCTCCGCCTGCCGCGCCATGGAACGCTTCATGGTCTCGGGCAGCGACACGTCCTTGATCTCGACGCGGTCCACGGTCACACCCCACTCGACGGCGGGGCTGTCGATCATCAGCTCCAGGCCCTCGTTGAGCTTCTCGCGGTTGGAGAGCAGATCGTCCAGCTCGCTCTTGCCGATGATCGAACGCAGCGAGGTCTGCGCCATCTGCCCCACGGCGAAGCGGTAGTCCTCGACGTGCACGATCGCCTGGGCCGGGTCGACGACCCGGAAGTAGACCACCGCGTCGACGCGCACCGTGACGTTGTCGCGCGTGATGCCCTCCTGCGCGGGCACGGGCGTCGTGATGATCTGCATGTTGACCTTCTGCAACCGGTCGAAGCCGGGAACGATCATCGTGAACCCCGGCCCCTTCACCGCGGACCTGAGCCGCCCGAGCCGGAAGACCAGGCCCCGTTCGTACTGCCTGACCACCCGGGCAGCCGCCAGGACGTAGACCACCCCGACGGAGAGTCCTGTCGCCACCAGCTCCACGACCATGAAGGCCTCCTACCGACACGCGTCCGGCGCCCCCGGGCGAATCCCAGGGTCAATTCCGGGATGTTCAGGGAGATTCGGGAAGAGCGGTAGCCCTCACCGTAACTCCCGCGTGTCACCCGGTCGAGACCCGTTCAGCAGGCCACCCGCGCATACGCCATGGACGCGTGCGCGGGTGGCTGGTGCGAGGGCCGCGCCTCGGAAGGCGGCCCGACTCGAAGGGCGTCAGTACACGCTGACGCCGTACGCGCTGAGCGCTTCGGTGACCGGCTGGAAGAACGTCGTTCCGCCGCTGGAGCAGTTGCCGCTGCCGCCCGAGGTCAGGCCGAGCGCGGTGCCGCCCGAGTAGAGGGGCCCGCCGCTGTCGCCTGGCTCGGCGCAGACGGTGGTGCGGATCATGCCGTAGACGATGTCGCCGCCGCCGTAGTTGACCGTCGCGTTGAGCGCGGTGACCCGTCCGCTGTGGGTGCCTGTGGTGCTTCCGCGCCGGGTGACCGTCTGGCCGACCGTGGCGTTCCCTGCGCCGGTGATCTCGACGTTGCCCACGGTGCCGGGATGCGGGATGGCCGAGTTGCTGTACCGCACGAGCCCGTAGTCGTTGCCGGGGAAGCTGGATCCGGCGGTCGGGCCGATGAGGTTGGTCTTGGCGGAGTTCGTGTACCAGTTGCCCGCGCCGTCCGTGCAGTGACCTGCCGTCACGAAGTAGTACGTGTTGCCGCTGCGGACGTTGAAGCCGACCGAGCAGCGCCATCCGGCCTGCGCGTAGATGGCGTCACCGCCGGAGAGGTACTTCTTGAAGGTGCCCTTGGTGCGCTCGATCTCCAGTGCGCCCGCGTTGCCGCCGGCGGCGCGCTGGATCTTCGCCAGCTCGGCGCGCGAGACGGTGCTGTCCGCGGTGACGACGAGCCTGTTGGTCTTCTTGTCGATGTGCCAGGCGGTGCCCGCGACATCGGCGTCGAGTACCGCGTCGCCCGCCGCTTCGAGCTGGTTCGCGGTGTAGGTGTGGGGGGCCGGAGCCTCGGCTGAGGCCGTGGCGGGCACCATGAGTGCCCCCGCAGCCGCCATACCGGACGCCACGGCGATCAGCCGTGTACGTCTGCGGCGTGCCAGGCTGTTGCTGGCTGTAGTGCGCTTGATCCTCACTTTTCCTCCCGGTCAGGGAAATCAAAGCGTGCTCCTGACAAACGCTGCATGGAGTATTCGCAGTGATTTTCCGGACTCGCAAGGGTCTCTTTCGGACTCATTGAATCCGGAAGGACCCCGGACTCCCCCGGCTACGGAAGGGCCGCCCCCAGCTCCGGGCGGACCCCAGGGCTCCGATCGGACGTCCGCGGTCCGCCCGGAGCACCGGGGCCCAGTTCCCTGCGGAGCCGCTCAGTTGCCCCGCGGGCCCCGTGCATCGCGAGAGTCCCGCCGCTCCCGCACCTCGCGTGCGTCCCGCTCGTGCCGCACGTCCCTCTCGCCCGCCGCGACACCGAAGGGCAGCCGGTTGCCCGGCGGCGGGAAGGGACACAGGAAGCCGTCGGAGAACGCGCAGGGCGGCAGCGTGAGCCGGTTGAAGTCCACGGTCACCGCACCGTCGTCGTCCGGCGCCTCCGTACGGAGAAACCGGAAGCGGTAACTCCCCTCGTCCCCTTCGCGCCCGCTCGTTCCGTCGGCGAGCACCGCCCACAGACCGCCGTGCTCGACCTCGGCCACCTGAAGCGTGTGGGCGCTCCCGTCCGGCGCCGTGAACGCCAGCTCGCCCGCGAGCCCGAGCCCGCGCTCGACCCCGTCGGCGTTGCCGACGCGCACGCTGCGCTCCCCACTCGCGTACGGACGGAACCTCCCCGCGCGCACCCACTCCGGTGCGTACGGGTAGACGTCAATACCCGGAAAGCGCCGCCTGGTCTGCGCCTCCGGATCGAAGACCCGTACGGCCCACCGCCCTTCACGCCGGATCAGCAGCAGCCGTCGCTGACCGTAGGAAACCCGCGAGGACCCCGGGTCGTCCTCTGTGTCCTCCGCGTGCTCTGTGTCCTCCGCGTGCTCCGCGTCCTCCGCGTGCTCGGCCCGTTCCGTCCCTTCACCGCCCCCGCCGGCCCCACCGAGCCGCACCTGACCCGCCAGCAGCACCCCGTCGACGGCGACGCCGTCGGCGACCGCGGCGGTCAGCAGCACCCCGGAGGCGTCGGCCGACTCGTGCCACTCGCCCGGCAGTCCGGCGATCCGCCCCTCGTCCGCCTCGGAGATCCAGTGCGTCCCCGTCACCGCGAGCGGGCCGTACGGCGCCTCCAGCGCGTTCACGCGGCGCTCCCGCCAGCTCTCCCACAGCTGTCGCTGCCGGGGGTCGGACGCGTCCTTTGTCTCAGCACTCATACGAGTCAACCTACGAGCGTGCTCCGTGCCACTGACGGAGGCAGGGCCACCCGTCCGGCGGGACCGGGACAATACGGAACATCTTGCACGCCGTCAGCACCCGTGCCCGGCAAGATCCCTGATCGAGTGCCATATGTTCTGCACCAGAACCGTCACGAATCATGTGCTGGACGGGTATCCGCTTGGCGCATCATCAGCATCATGGACGACCATAGGGGTTGCGGACCCGCGACGGAGCGCTGAGAACTAGTGGGACCCGCGCAGAGGAGAGGAGGCGTCCATGGGATCGGTGCGCAAGGCGAGTGCCTGGCTGGGCCTCGTCGACGACAGCGAGATGCGTTACTACGACTACGCCGACGGGCCGGATGACGGGCCGGCCGAGGGGGCGGAGCCCGGAGACGCCGCGCGTGATGCCTGGGTCACGGACCCGAGAGTCCGCGTCACCGCCGAGACGGCCCAGGACCAGGGCACCAAGATCGCCACGGTCACCCCGGACGGTTTCCGGGACGCACGTGGCATCGGCGAGCTGTTCCGTGAGGGCGTTCCTGTGATCGTCAACCTCACGACGATGGAAGGCGCCGACGCCAAGCGCGTCGTCGACTTCGCCGCGGGCCTGACCTTCGGCCTGCGCGGCTCCATCGAGCGGGTGGCCAACAGGGTCTTCCTGCTCACCCCCGCCGACTACAAGATCGTCAGCGGCGAACAGCACCGCCCCGGCGAGGGCGGCTTCTTCAACCAGAGCTGAGGCTCCGGCGGCGGAGCAGCACGCACGACGTGGTGCGACCGCTCACCGCGGGATCCCCGGTCGGCGAATTCGCTCCCGGCGCGGCGGCAGAAACGTACCGCCGCGCCGTGGCGGCGCCGGGTGAGGGCCCTATCCGCGGAAGGCGTCGAGCCCGGTCAGGGCTTTGCCGAGCACCAGTTGATGCATCTCGACCGTGCCCTCGTACGTGAGGACGGACTCCAGGTTCGTCGCATGCCGCATCACGGGGTACTCCAGCGAGATCCCGTTGGCCCCGAGGATCGTGCGGGCCGTGCGGCAGATCTCGATCGCCTCCCGGGTGTTGTTCAGCTTCCCGAAGCTCACCTGCTCCGGCCGCAGCAGCCCCGCGTCCATCCGCGTGCCCAGATGGTGCGCGAGCAGGATGCCCTTGTGCAGCTCGACGGCCATGTCGGCCAGCTTCGCCTGGGTGAGCTGGAACCCCGCGATCGGCTTCCCGAACTGCTCCCGCTCCTTCGCGTACTCCAGCGCTGCCAGGAAGCTGGAACGGGCCGCGCCCATCGAGCCCCAGACGATCCCGTAGCGCGCGTGGCTCAGACAGCTGAGCGGCCCCTTCAGCCCGGTCACCCCGGGAAGCACGGCGTCGGCGGGCAGCCGTACCTCGTCGAGGACCAGCTCGCTGGTGACGGAGGCGCGCAGGGACCACTTGTGGTGGATCTCGGGCGCCAAGAAACCGGGGCTCTCCGTGGGGACGACGAAGCCGCGTACCCCGTCGTCCGTACGGGCCCAGACGACGGCGACCCCGGCGACGGAGCCGTTGGTGATCCACATCTTGCGCCCGGTCAGCACCCAGTCGGAGCCGTCGCGCTTGGCGTACGTGCGCATGCCGCCCGGGTCGGAGCCGTGGTCGGGTTCGGTGAGGCCGAAGCAGCCGATGGTCTCGCCCGCCGCCATCCCCGGCAGCCAGCGCTGCTTCTGCTCCTCGCTGCCGAAGCGGTGGATCGCGTACATCGCCAGCGAACCCTGTACGGAGACGAGGGAGCGGATCCCGGAGTCGGCGGCCTCCAGCTCCATGCAGGCGAGCCCGTACTGCACCGCACTGGCGCCGGCGCAGCCGTAGCCCGTCAGGGACATGCCGAGGGCACCGAGAGAACCCAGCTCGCGGGTCAGCTCGCGGATGCCGGGCAGCTCGCCGCGCTCGTACCAGTCGGCGATGTGCGGGAGCACGCGGTCGGCCGCCCAGGAGCGCATGGTCTCGCGCACCGCGCGGTCCTCGTCGCCGAGCAGGTCGTCGATCCCCAGCAGGTCCTGCGGATCGGACGCTGACGCTGACTTCGGGCTCATGGGCTGCGCCTCCGGGGTGGAACGATCACGGATACGCGCCTGACGCTACGGCTGGGTAACGCCCCGCGACAAGAGGGTGCCGGCCCCGCCGCCCTGGTCGGTACGGCCCCCGGTCCCGGCCGCTGGACCGCACGCGGAGGGGCCGCCGGGGCTCTGCCCGGCGGGGCCACCGGCAGCCGGCTCGGCGGGAGCGCCGGGACCCTGCCCGGTGGGGTCGCCGGAATCCTGCCCGGCGCCGTTGTCCATGCTCCGCGGCAGCCGCAGCGCCGCCAGCGCACCGAGGAGCAGCAGCCCAGCGCTGACCAGCAGCGTCACATGCAGGCCCTGGACGAAGGCGGTACGCGCCGCCTCGCGCAGCGCGTGCCCCGCGGGGCCGCCGAGCTGGCCCGCGACCTCGTACGCCTCGCCGAGCGAGTGGCTTGCGTCGTCTCTCGCGGGCTCCGGTACGCCCTGGACGTGGCGGACTCCCGGGCCGTAGGCGGCGTTCATGACGGTGCCGAGGAGGGCGATGCCGATTCCGGCTCCGAGCTGGTAGGCGGTCTCGCCGACCGCGGCGGCCCCGCCCGACTGTTCGGAGGGCGCCTCGCTGAGCATGGACTCGTAGCACCCGAAGAGAGTGGTCTCCAGGCCGAAGCCGAGCAGTACGAAGCCGCCGACGAGCAGTGCGGGGCGGTCCTCCTGGCCCATGGTGGTCAGGAACAGCACGGCGACGGCGGTGAGCACGAAGCCGAGCGAGACCATGGTGCGCGGCCCGAGCCGCCCCAGCATGCGGGAGCCGACGAGTCCCGCCGCCATGGCGGCGATCGAGAGCGGCAGCAGCCGCAGCCCCGTCTGGAGCGGCGAGAGGCCGAGGACCAGCTGGAGGTACTGCGCCGCGATCAGCGCGAGCCCGACGAGCGCGAGAACGGTCAGCACGATGCAGCCGACCGAGGTGCCGAAGGCGGCACGGGTGAGGGTGCTGAAGTCGATCAGCGGGTGGGGGCGCCTGCGCTGGCGGCGTACGAAGAGCGCGATGAGCGCTGCGCCCGCGAGCAGCGGCAGCCAGGTCGCGAGGGACAGCAGCTCGCCGCCGCCGGCCCGCTTGACGCCGAAGATCATCCCGCAGAGCCCGGCCGCCGCCATCACGGCGCCCAGCACGTCCCAGGGGCCTTCGGCGTCGCTGACCGACTCCGGCAGCAGCCAGCGGCCGAGGGGCAGGCTGGCCGCCATCAGCGGAATGTTGATGAGGAAGACGGAGCCCCACCAGAAGTGCTCCAGCAGCAGCCCGCCGACCAGCGGACCCACGGCGGCCCCGACGGCGGCAACGGCGCTCCAGATGCCGACGGCGAGCGCCCGTTCGCGGCGGTCGGGGAAGACCTGCCGCAGTATCGACAGCGTCGCCGGCATGATCATCGCGCCGCCGACGCCGAGCAGCGCACGGGCCGCGATCAGCACGCCAGGCGTGTGCGCGTAGGCGGCGACGGCCGAGGCGACGGCGAAGAGCGCGTACCCGAAGAGCAGTACGCGGCGGCGGCCGACACGGTCGCCGAGGGTGCCGAAGAGGATGAGGAGCGAGGCGCACGCGAGGGGGTAGGCGTCGACGATCCACAGGAGCTGGTTCGACCCTGGCCGCAGGTCCTCGGACACGGCGGGCACGGCGACGTGCAGCACGGTGGCGTCGATGGCCACGAGGAGCAGGCTCGCGCACAGAACGACGAGCACGGTCCAGCGGTTGGCGCCGGCGCCCCCGTCCCGGGGGCCTCCTCGGTGTACGGGGACGTCCGCCGCCTCTCGCGATGTGGCCGTGGTCGTCCCAGACATGTACGCACCTCCTCTTGCTCTCGCACCCGCGGACCGTGGGGAGCGGGGAATGCCGCCTGCCAGCGGACACGATGGCGGTCCTGCGTTGTGGCGGCACGCGGCCCGGTAGAGAGGGGGCGAGTGGCCGTTAGCGTACGCGAGTCGGCGGGGTGCTTCGTCTCGGCCCCGCCAGTCGGGTTGCCTTCCGGCTGTTCATATGCCCGGGACCGCCCTTATTAGGGCATGGATTCGCCCCGGCTTCTCTCCGGCGCGGGTCCGTGCCCAATAATCTGCCGGGTGAACGACGTATCCGCATCTCCAGCCACCGCCGAGCCGCTTGCGCGGAACCGCCCGGCCGCTCTGCGGCGGGCCGCCCCCGCGCTGCTGGCGTTCACGGGGGTGCGACTGCTGGGCCTGCTGGTGCTGGCCGGCTGGGCAGCCGCCTCGGACAGGAGCGCGTACAAGCTGCTCTCGGCCCGCTGGGACTCCCTCTGGTACACCCGCGTCGCCGAGGGCTGGTACGGCTACGAGGTCCGGCTGCCCGGCGGTGGCGTCCACTCCGACCTGGCGTTCTTCCCGCTGCTTCCCGGGCTGGAGCGGCTGCTGTCGGAGATCTCGCCGCTCGCGCCCGCCGACGCGGGTGTCGCTGTGAGCTGGGTCTCGTCGCTGGCCGCCGCCTGGGCGCTCTTCCTGATCGGGGAGCACCTCCACGGGCGCCGGGCCGGCATCTGTCTCGCCGTGCTGTGGGCTGTGCTGCCGGTGGGGATCGTGCAGTCCATGGCGTACAGCGAGTCGCTGTTCACGGCGCTGGCCGCCTGGGCGCTGTGGGCGGTGCTCTCGGGCCGCTGGGTGTGGGCCGGCACGCTGGCGGCGCTGGCGGGGCTGACCCGGCCCGTGGGCGCCGCCGTGGTGGCCGCGGTGTGGGTCGCGGCGCTCCTCCGGCTGTGGCGCGAGCGGCGGCGCCCGGACGCGCGGATGGTGCTGGGGCTGCTGCTGGCACCGCTGGGCTGGTTCGCGTACTTCGTATGGGTGGGAGTGCGGACGGGCAGCGTCACCGGTTATCTCGATGTCCAGGGCCAATGGGGCAACGGCTTCGACGGCGGCGCGGCGTTCCTCGGCTTCATCTGGGAGAACCTGACGGGCTCGGTCGTCGGCGGGCTGGGCCTGATCGCGGGTGTGGCGCTGGTGATCTGGCTGTACGTGCTGTGCGTTCGGCGGCGGCAGCCTCCGGCCCTGCTGGTGTACGCGGGCGCCGTGCTGGTGCTGGCGCTGTGCGCGAAGGGCTACTTCGGCTCGAAGCCCCGGCTGTTGCTGCCCGCCTTCCCGCTGTTGTTGCCGGTCGCGGTCGCGCTGGCGCGGCTCAGGCCGGTGCGCGCCGGACTTGTACTGGGCGGTGTCGCGGTGCTGTCGGCCGTGTACGGGGCGTGGTGGCTGCACGGTTCGGGTCCTCCGTGACGGTGGAATCCGGTACGGGCAGGCGCAGGGGCGACTGAAGACCGCAGCCCCGTACGGCAAATGAGAAAAAGACAGTCAACCGGCGTGTGGCTGAACTCTCTTCGGCTCTTCATACCCGCTTCAACAGGCCAATCCCAGGGCCTCGGAATCGCCCGGTATAAACAACACCTAAGCCGGTTCAGGACTCTTTTCCACATCACATCGCCATCACGAAGATGCCGCCATCGCCGAAGGCACTCTTCACGCGCGGTAATCTCGATTGAGTGCGTACCGACCGAATCTTCTCCAGGCTGGAGCAGGAGCCTCACAGGCCCCGGCTCCCGGCCACGCGGATGAGCCGGATCCGGCTGAGTCTGTTCAGTACCACGATCGCCTTCTACGTGGCGATCGTGGTGGCCGTGCTGGCCTCGACCTGGCTGGTGCAGCTCGACTGGCAGGTCATGCTCTTCCGCCCGTACAAGCAGTGGCCCGAGGTGCATGGGTTCCTGGACGCCTTCGTGGTGCTGGGCCAGCGCGGCCCGACGGCCGTGCTGGTCGCGGCATGGCTGGGCTGGCGCTCCTGGCGGCAGCGCACGCTGCGCCCGCTGCTGGCGCTGGGGTTCTCGCTGCTGCTGCTGAACGTCACCGTCGGCGCCGTCAAGATCGGCCTGGGGCGCCTGGGACCGCACTACGCGACGTCCGTCGGATCGGCCGAACTGTACGCCGGCGGCGATATATTCCCTTCAGGTCACACCGCCAACGCCGTGGTGACCTGGGGCATCCTCGCCTATCTGGCCACCACTCCCCTCGCCCGCAGGTGGCTGTCCATCGTCGCCGCCGTCTTCGCGCTCGGAGTGGGCGCGACCACCGTCTACCTCGGTACGCACTGGGTGAGCGATGTGCTCCTCGGCTGGGCCGCCGGGCTGCTGATCCTGCTGGGCCTGCCCTGGTGCGAGCCCGCCATCGCGCGCGCCGAAGCCCTGATCTTCGCGCTGCGTCAACGTTTCGCCACGGCGAACTCACCCTCGCCCCTCGCACCTTCCCCCTCCACGGCCCCCTCGCCCACCTCGCCGGCGCAGCCGGTCGGCGCGCGCCAGTCGCTGGTGCCCCCGCGCGGCAGGCCGGCGCAGGAGTCGACGGGCAACGCCTCACGGCCCGCGCGCACCGCCGAGGAGGCCAGAGCGGCGGACGCCGTGGTGGCGGGCCCGAGGACGGGCGGTTCGTCCTCGACCAGGCCATGGGCCTCCACCCGGTACTGATCCGGTACTGACCGTGTGCGGGGTCTCAGCCCTTCCAGCAGCGCACCACCTGGCCGTCCTTGACGGCGAAGTTGAGGCGCCCCGTGACGTACTCCATGGTGATGAAGGCGTCCGGCGCGAGCTGCCGCACGGTGGTCCAGCCCTGGTCGTGGGCACGCCGTTCGGCGTCCTCGGGGGAAAGGCCCACATAGGTCTCGGGCTCGTCGGCCGGGAGTTGGGGATCTGCTGATTCCGGTGCCATGCGGCCACCGTAGGCGCTGGGGCGTGACAGCTGGAAGTCCGGCAGCTTCGGCCACCGAGTCACACTTGTGTCACAACGCTCGGTGCATGGTCTGCTGTTGCATGCGTCACTCGTACGTACCTTCTTCCCTTCCGTTTTTCCGCAGGGACCGTTTATCGGATTCCCTCGGGTGAATGGCGCTCCCGAATCCCTCGCACAAATGCGGGAACGGTGGCTGAAGAACGCCTTAAGTCTGTCCGAAGAACACCCGAAGTAAGGCTCCTCCGCACTGAATTGCGGAGCGTTCGCCGACTCCGAAGCGCGCTGCGGCGGCGGGCGCCGCTGCCGCGCGCCGATGTCCCGACGTAGCCGAAAGTCATCGACGCACACCCTCGCGCGCACACGCACGCAGGCGCATCATGGCCTGTGCCCGTACGGCGGGCACGGCCAGGGCCTGCCGTACGCACCGCACCGGAACGTAAGCCGCAGCGCGACGCGAGGGGGCAGCATGGCGACGCACACCGCAGAGGTGACCGACGAGGGAGACGGCCGGCCACCGCCCGTGAAGCGGCGCCCTGGCCGACTGGTCGTGGACTGGCTGACGACCACGGACCACAAGAAGATCGGTCACCTCTATCTCATCACCTCGTTCGGCTTCTTCCTGGTCGGAGGAGTGCTCGCGCTGGTGATGCGGGCCGAACTGGCGCGTCCAGGGCTTCAGTTGATGAACAACGAGCAGTTCAACCAGGCGTTCACGATGCACGGCACCATCATGCTGCTGCTGTTCGCGACGCCGACGTTCGCCGGATTCGCCAACGAGCTGATGCCGTTGCAGATCGGTTCGCCCGATGTGGCGTTCCCCCGGCTGAACATGCTCTCGTACTGGCTCTTCCTCTTCGGCGGTCTGATCGTGGTGGGCGGCATGGTGGTGCCGGGAGGTCCGGCCGCCTTCGGGTGGTTCGCCTACGCGCCCCTCAACTCCCTGACGCGCTCGCCCGGGATCGGCGCCGACCTGTGGATCATGGGGCTCGCGCTGGCGGGGTTCGGCACGATCCTGGGCGCGGTCAACTTCCTGACGACGATCATCGGGATGCGTGCACCGGGGATGACGATGTTCCGGCTGCCGATCTTCACCTGGAACACCCTCTTCACCTCGATCCTGATCCTGATGGCCTTCCCCGTGCTGGCCGCGGCGCTGCTGTGCCTGGAGGCCGACCGGCGGTTCGGTTCGATGGTCTTCGAGGCCGGCAACGGGGGTGCGCTGCTGTGGCAGCACCTCTTCTGGTTCTTCGGGCATCCGGAGGTCTACATCATCGCGCTGCCGTTCTTCGGCATCGTCAGCGAGATCATCCCGGTCTTCTCACGGAAGCCGATCTTCGGCTATGTGATGCTCGTTGGCGCGACGATGGCGATCACCGGCCTGTCGGTGGTGGTCTGGGCGCACCACATGTTCGCGACGGGCGCCGTGCTGCTGCCGTTCTTCTCGTTCATGTCGTTCCTGATCGCGGTGCCGACGGGCGTGAAGTTCTTCAACTGGATCGGCACGATGTGGAGGGGCTCGCTCTCCTTCGAGACGCCGATGCTGTGGTCCATCGGCTTCCTGGTGAGCTTCCTGTTCGGCGGGCTGACGGGCGTGCTGCTGGCGGCGCCGCCACTGGACTTCCATGTGACCGACTCGTACTTCGTGGTGGCGCACTTCCACTACGTCGTCTTCGGCACGGTCGTCTTCGCGACGTTCGCCGGCTTCTACTTCTGGTGGCCGAAGTTCACCGGGAAGATGCTGGACGAGCGGCTCGGCAAGATCCACTTCTGGACGCTGTTCGTGGGGTTCCACCTCACCTTCCTCGTGCAGCACTGGCTGGGTGCCGAGGGGATGCCGAGGAGGTACGCGGACTATCTGGCGGCCGACGGCTTCACCGCGCTCAACACGCTCTCGTCCATCGGCGCCTTCCTGCTGGGCATGTCGACGCTGCCGTTCTTCTACAACGTCTGGAAGACGCACAAGTACGGCGTGAAGGTGGACATGGACGACCCGTGGGGCTACGGGCGTTCGCTGGAGTGGGCGACCTCCAGCCCGCCGCCCCGGCACAACTTCGTGACCCTGCCGCGCATCCGCTCCGACTCCCCGGCCTTCGATCTGCACCACCCGGAGATCAGCCTGCTGGAGGCCGCACACCCGGAGAGCCTCGGGGTGGCACAGGAGACCCGAGGGAGCGAGTCAGCCGGTCCCTCAACCGGCTGATGTGCGCGGCCAGTTCGGGAGGCTCGCGCACCTCGAAGTCCATGCCGAGCATCAGGATGTGCACCAGCAGCGCCTCCTGCGAGTAGCCGCCGGTACGCAGCAGGCAGCTGTGCTCGTCGACGGCTTCAAGTGTGCCCGTCGACAGGGATATCCGTTCGGCGGCCACCTCGATCGGCACACGCAGCACCACGGTGGCGCGTGCGGCGTAGACGCGGGTGGAGACGCCCTCGGAGACCCACGCGGCGAGATCCTCGGCCGGGGGCGTACGGGGCGCGAAGCGGGGGCCGTGCGGCGGGGTGAGGGTGATCCGGTCCGCGCGGAACGTGCGCCAGTCCTCGCGGTCCAGGTCCCAGCCGACCAGGTACCAGCGGCGGTGGGTGGTCACCAGCCGGTGCGGCTCGACCTCGCGCCGCGAGGGGGTGCCGTCGTGTGCCGCGTAACGGAACCGCAGCCGCTCCAGGTCGCGGCAGGCGTGGGCCAGTTCCGTGAGCACGCCGGCGCCGACGGCGGGGCCGCCGGGTGCGCGGAGCATCGGCACGGTGTACTCGGTCAGGGCGCCGACACGGCGCCGCAGCCGGTGCGGCAGCACCTGTTCCAGCTTGGCGAGGGCACGGGCCGAGGACTCGGTGATGCCCTCGATCCCGCCGTGCGCCGCGCCGCGCAGCCCCACGGCGACGGCGACGGCCTCCTCGTCGTCCAGCAGCAGCGGGGGCAGTTCGGCACCGGCCCCGAGCTGGTAGCCGCCCGCCGTGCCGGTGGTGGAGTGCACCGGGTAGCCCAGCTCGCGCAGCCGGTCGACGTCCCTGCGCACGGTGCGCGGGCTGACGCCGAGCCGGTCGGCGAGTGAGCCGCCCGTCCACTCCCTGTGGGTCTGCAGCAGCGAGAGCAGTCGTAGCAGCCGCGCGGAGGTCTCCAGCATGTGGCCGAGTCTGGCACCCCTTGCGGCCGGTCAGTGTCCTCGTTCTTCCCGTCGGTCTTCTCGTCCCCCCGGTCCGCTCCCTCGGTCTCCCAGTCCCTCAATCTCCCGGTCCCTCAGTCCACCAGGTCGCCGGCCTCGGGTTCCCGGTCGATCCGTACGGCCAGGTCGTTGTTGAGGGTGTAGTACGGGGTCGCGGTCGCCACGGGTCCTGTGGTGGCGCTGTTCGGGCCGCTTCGCTGTTCCGGCAGGGGCTCGATGCGCTGCGCGGGATAGGTGAAGATCCGCTTCTTGTCCGGCACGTCGTCCAGGATCCGCGCGATACGGATCGGCTTCTCCCCCTCCCCGGGGCGCAGCCACAGGTCCCACAGCTGGTGGTCCGCCAGCTGCGGGTAGGGCAGTACGGCGGTGAAGTCGGCCCCCTCGGCGGCCACTTCGGCGAACACGGACTCCGCCTCGCCGCGCCGTGGCCGCGCCTCCAGCCGCGCGCTGGGGACGATCTCGGCACCGTAGAGCCGCCCGCACAGCACGAGTCCGCCGTCCATCACCCGCAGGGAGCCCGCCTCGGCGTGCGGCCAGCGCAGCCAGGCGCGGACGCTGAGGTTGCCGTGCTTGGTGGCGTACGGGATGCGCACGCCGAGCCATGTGCGGCCCTCACGCGGGGTGCGGTCGACCAGTGAGCGCAGGTCGTTGATGCCGGGCGCCAGGCGGCGCGGCTCCTGGTCGTCGAGGGCGAGGAAAACGTTCCAGCGCCCCTCCGAGAGCGGCATGGTGCTCGGCAGCGCCGCGCGCAGGGTGATGAGGGGCGCCCCGTCCTCCACGGGCGCGAGCGGCAGCCGCACCGTCTCGGTCTCGCCGGAGGGACCGGGGCGCAGGCGCAGCAGCAGCCCGGGGTCCTGGCCCGGCTCCGTCCCTTCGGGCAGTCTCACATCGAAGGTGAGGCCGCCCGCGATGTCGGCGGTGCAGTCGGCCGTGGGGCCGCGCTGCGCCGACTGACTCTTCCCGGGCGCCGGGGACTTCGCGGCGCGCGCGGGCCGTTCACGCGTGGCGGCGGGGGGCTTGGCGAGGGGCACGGGTCCGGGTGTCCCTGCCGCCGCTACGGTGTCGGTGGTGCTGCTCATGCTGTGCGTCCTCCCTGGAGCGCCCCGAAGCCCGCTGTTGTGCCCTTGATGGCGTCCTTGACCGCGTAGGCACCGCCGAGGAGCGAGCCACGCGTGCGGTGCAGGCCGCGGCTGCCGCGGCTCATCAGGTCCCGCATCAGGGATTCGTAGTGCGCCCCGACGTGTGAGGGGTCGAAGCGCTCGGCGTCGGCCAGTGCGGCCTGTCCCATGCGGCGGCGCAGTTCGTCGTCGTTGATGAGGCCGAGCAGCGCCCCGGCGACGGCGTCCTCGTCGCCCATGGGCACGAGCCTGCCGTCGACTCCCGAGCGGATGATCTCGCCGGGTCCGTGCGGGCAGTCGGTCGCCACCACGGGCAGCCCGCAGCGCATGGCCTCGACGATGGTCATGCCGAAGGACTCCAGGCTGGAGGTCACGGCGGCGATCGAACCCTTGGCCCACTCCGGCTCGATGGGGTGGGTCGGCCCCATGAGGAAGATGTGGTTGTAGAGGCCGAGTTGGTCGATGAGCTTACGCAGCTTCGGCCGCTCGCGTCCGCCGCCGTAGATCCGCAGCCGCCAGTCGGGCCGCTCGGCGACCACCTTGGCGAAGGACCTGATCAGCAGGTCGTACCGTTTCGCCGGCGCGAGGCGGCCCGCCGCGACGACCCACTTGCTGGTGCCGTCGGACGGGATCACATCGGGCGCGGGCACGCTGTTGGGCACGGCCTCGATACGCACGCCGGGCAGCCGGAACAGCTTGCGGTAGTCGGCGGCGTCCGCCTCGGTGACGGTGGTCAGGCCGTCGAGCCGGGGGTAGACGCCGCGCAGCACGAGCTTGAGGCGGCGTGAGTGCGTGGCGAGCGTGAGGTGCTCCTGGCCGAGCCGTACGGGCCCGCGGCGGGTCTGGCGCGCGAGGTGTGTGTTGAGGCCAGGCCGGGTACCGACGACGACGTCGGCGTCGGTGCCACCCAGGTGTTCTCCGATGAGGCGGTCGGTCAGCGCGCTGTACATCGGGTACTTGCCGTCGGCGGCCGGAAAGACCTGGGCCGGCCGGGTGTGCTCGGCGCCGAGGCTCTCGGCCGCGGCACCTCCGCGGGTGTCGACGAGATAACGCAGCCGCACCCCTGGCCCTGGGTCGAAGACCGGTCGGTCCCGGCTTCTGAACACCGAAACGACCTCCACATCGTGTTGTTCGGCCAGGCTGCGGGCGAGGTTGTAGGTGGTACGCACCGTTCCCCCGATGGCGTACCCGTTGTGGATCAAGAACGAAATGTGCATATTCCCCGAGTCCCACAGATCCTTGCGGTCAGTCCCCCTCTGTCCGCCTGTCACCTGCGTAGACCGTTATCGACAAGGAAGGGTTGGGTGGGATGAGCATCTTGTTTCAGAAGAGTTCTAAAAGGTTTCGAAATTGTTATCCCGCCGTGGGAACGCCTGTACTCACGGCTGGTAACCGAGCTGCGGCACCGTGAAGCAGTTGTCCGTCATGTCCCCTCCCTGGTCGCGCCAGCCCTTGCCGTCCCGCCACCGGGCGACGGACAGACAGGTCCGCCGCTCCCCCGGCGGCTCCGCGCGGTGCCCGAACTCCGCGGGAAGCAGCAAGCCCCGTGCGGTGTACGGCTTCCCGCTCTCCATGAAGCGCTCAACGCAGGGACGTGTCAGGCGGTCACCGCAGGACTTCGCCGCGTCGCTGAACCACATCGCAGCCGCCCAGCCCTCCAGCTGCCACTGTGACAGGGCCGGTTCGTCCCCGCCCTTCTTCTTTCCGTCTTTCTTCGCCTGCCGCCCCATTTCGTCGCGGAATGCCCGCACCTGGGGATGGGAGCTGTCCTCGTAGTTGCGGCTGCTGCCGGTCGCCCACAGCGCGTTACGGCAGCGGGGTGCGTTCTTGTACTCGTCCGGGACCGCTGACGACCAGTTCTGTACGTTGGTGACCTTCGCCGTCAGCTTCACTTCCGCCTCGTCGATCGACTCACACAGCTGCGCGTTGCCGTGGGTGTCCATCGCGTCGAAGACCAGGTCCACCTTCTGGGAGCGCAGGTCGGCGGCGACGGCGCGGAAGTTCGGCAGCGCGAAGTCCACCTGTTCGCTCACCACGTCGTAGCCCTCCGTCTTCAGCCCGCGTACCACCAGCCGCGCGTAGGCCGCCGAGGACGACTGGTTGTAGGAGACGACGGCGGCCTTACGGGCGCCCTGCTCGCGCTTGAAGTAGCGGTAGACCTCGGTGCCGCCGTACAGCTTCCCTCCCCAGCCCGGCTCGCCGCCCTCGCGCGGTGCGAGGCTGCCGTAGATCCCGTACAGATGCGGATAGGTCTCGTACTCGGGCCCGATGGGCTGGCCGCCGATGTCGGGCACCTTCGCCTTCGCGACCTGCGGGGCGCCCGCGTAGTCCAGCGAGGCGCCCGCCACGAGCGCGAACACCTTCTCCCTGTGCAGCAGCCGCTGCACGCACTCGTTGCTGCCCGCGCCGCTGCCCCCGTCGTCGCAGGTGACGACCTCGACCTTGCGACCGTGTACACCCCCTTCACGGTTGAGCCGCTCGAAATAGGCCCGCGCGCCGTCCCGCGGCCCCGTGAAGGCGGCGCCTCCCACCGGGCTGGTGGCGCTGCTGATGATGCCGACCTTGACGGGCGGGCCTGCCGCCGGGGCCGAGGGGCCCCGGCGCTCGAAGTCGCTCTCCGGCAGCCTGCTCCCGCACCCGGCGGCCAGCAGCGCCGCCACGGCCAGGAACAGCGTGAGCGCGCGGCGGCAGGGAAGGGACACAGGCCGCTCAGCAGCCGGGTGCCTTGGGGACATCGGTCCCGCTCAGCTTGACCAGCGCGCAGAGCGTCTTGACCGAGACCTTCCAGGTGTCGTCCTGCTCCACGGCCGCACCCTTGGCGTCGGGCAGCGCCGTGGCCTTCTTGAGCAGCAGGGTGTAGGCGACATCGGCCTCGGTGCCCGAGGTGAAGCTGACCTTGTTGACCTTGGCCTGAACCTGTCTGCCGCGCTCGTCCTTGTTGAACGCCTCCAGGAGCAGCTGCATCTGTTCGCCGTTCTCCAGGACCTTGGCCTTGTCGCCGTTGGAGACCTGGGGGTCGAAGAAGCGCTCCCAGTTCTTCCTGACCTCCTTCTCCGCCGCCTCCGGGTCCTCGGGCTCCCCCGCCTGTGACCCCTCGTCCGAAGCGCTGGTCTCGTCGTCCGGTCCGGCTCCCGGGGTGCTGACGGGGGGCGGCTCGGGTTCGCTCGCCCTGTCCTCGCTGTCGTCACCGCATCCGGCAGCGCCCGTAACCGCCCCCAGCACGAGGACCGCCGCGAGGGCGACACCCCTTACGGGGCGCTTCCCACGCCTCATCTGCCCCACCACCGTACGTAGTTGGTCGTCGGTGTGCTTCTGCCTTCGGCTTCCTCACGGCATAGTGCCTCTCATCGCACGTCGTGCACAGTAGGCAGCAGGCACGGGTAGCCAGGGGGACGAATGCGGTTGCTGATCTCGCGCTGGGGCGGCTGGGGCGCGCTCGCCGCCGGCGCTGTGCTCTGTGCGATCGGCTGGTACGGCGTCTCGGGCGAGCGGTTCGCCGAGCGCCAACTGCCCTATCTGGCCTCGTGCACGGTGCCGGGTGCGGCGCTGATCGTGGCCGGCGCCGTACTGCTCGCCGCGTACGGGATCGAGGGGCCGCTCGCCCGCGAGCCGCTCCCCCCGGGGCCCCGGGGCGGGGAGGCGGACGAGCCGCGGCACGCGACGGCCCACGGGGGCCAACAGGGCGCGGTTACCGACCACTTGGGGCTTACGGCGGACGGGTCCGGGACGCACGCCGAGCCCGGCCCGCTGGTCGCCGTGCCCGCCGGAACCCTGGCACACGCGGCCGGCTGCCCGCTGGTCGACGGCAAGCCCGAGGCGGCGCCCGTCACCGCGGAAACGGTGCGCGAGCGGGGGCTGCGCCCGTGTCCGATCTGCGAGCCCACGCTGCCCTTACCGCCGCAGCAGGACGCGGAGGCATAGGAGTTGGCCTCCCTCACCTACGACCTGACCCTCGCCGGGCTCGCCGTCGGCAGTGCGGCGGCGCTCACCGGTATCGGGCTGATCGTCACCTACCGGGCCACCGGAGTCCTCAACCTCGCGCACGGCGCCGTCGCCATGATCTGCGCGTACCTGCTGCGCCAGCTCACCGTCGAGTGGGGCTGGCCCCTCGCGCCCGCTGCGGCCTTCACCCTGCTGGTCTTCGCGCCGGCGCTCGGCCTCGTGCTCGACCGTGCCGTCTTCCGGCCGCTCGCCGGGCACGCGGAGCACATGGCCTCGGCCCTGGTGGCCTCGCTCGGTGTCTTCGTCCTCCTCGTCGGTGCCGCGAGCCTCCTGTGGGGTACGGGAGCACGCGCCGACGCACCCGAACTGCTGCCCGCCGACCCGTGGATCCAGCTCTCCACCGCCGTCGCACTGGCCCTCGCCGTCTCCGCCGTCACCCGCTGGACGCGCTTCGGGCGCGAGCTGCGCGCCGTCGTCGACGACCGCGGGCTCGCCGTGCTCTCCGGCATCGACGCGGGCCGTGTCTCCGCCGCCGGCTGGGCCTTCGGCACCGTAACGGCCGGGCTGACGGGCGTACTTCTCGCACCGCATCTGCGCCTCGACCCCTACGGGCTGCCGCTGCTCGTGATGGAGGTGATGGCCGTCGCTGTCGCCGCGCGGATGCGGAGCCTGCCCGTCGCCGTGGGGGCCGCGCTCCTCGTGGCCGTCGCGCAGAGCCAGTTGGCGCGGTTCCATCCCGAAGGCTGGGCGCAGCCGCTGGTGCAGGCCGTCGGTTCGAACCTCTTCGCCGTCGCGCTGCTCGCCGCCGCCCTCGCCCTGCCCGCCGTACGCACACCGGCCACGCCCGACCCGGTCCCGCCCCACACCCGCGCTCCCCCACCCGTACCGGCCACTCCCACACCGCCCGCCACCCCGCGACCGCCCGGGGTGCCACGGGTTCCCGCGGCGCCTGGCGAGACGGACGGGCCAGCCGGGCCAGCCGCACCCGGAACAGCCCACGCACCCAGCGCGTTCCGCGCATCCCGCGCGCCCACCGCGTTCCGCACGTCCGGCGCGTCCGGCGCGTCCGGCGCGTCCGGCGTCCACGCCGTGCCCCTGCCGCTGGTGGCCGCGATCCTCTTCCTGCTCCCGCTCGGTTTCGCGGGGAGCGACCTGCACACCTCCGTCCAAGTGCCCGCGCTCGCCGTCATCCTGCTGTCGCTCGTGGTCGTGACGGGGCGCGGCGGGCAGATCTCGTTGGGGCAGGCGGCCTACGCCGGGCTCGGCGCGCTGCTCACGGCGCAGCTCTCGCCCCACCTGCCGAACCTCCTCGCGCTGGCAGCCGCCGTACTGGTGGTCGCCCCGCTGGGCCTGCTCACCGGCTGGCCCGCCATCCGCAGGCAGGGGCTCGCACTCGCGCTCACGACCCTCGCCATCTCGCTGACCGTGAGCCGCTTCGTACTCGAACAGCCCTACGCCGTCGAGGGCTTGGTACCCGACCGGCCCTCCGGGTTCGACGACGACCGGGCCTATTACGCGCTGGAACTCCTGCTCCTGGCCGCGGCTGCGCTCAGCGTCTGGGCCCTGCGGCGCGGCAGGTACGGGCGTGCCCTGGCCGCCATCCGGGACCACGAACAGGGAGCGGCAGCGGCGGGCGTGCGCGTCCCGGCGCTGAAGCTCGGCGCCTTCGTGACGGGAGCCGCGCTGGCCGCGCTGGGCGGGGGCCTGCTCACCATGGGAGCCCGTGCCTTCGACCCGGGTGCCTTCGATCCCGTACGGGGGCTGCTGTGGTTCGCGGCGATCGTGGTCCTGGGCTCCGACTCCGTACTCGGCGCACTGCTCGCCGCCGCGCTGCTCGTGGGGCTCGACGCGGGGACACAGGGCGGCTGGGCCGCGGCCGTGATCGGCGTCCTCGCGGTGGCGAGAGGCAGACTCCCCCTGCCGCGCGCCCTCCTCGCCCGGCGGCCCCCGACCGGCGGCCGGGTGAGCAGGGCGCGCGCGGAAGGGGCGGTACGGCCGCGCGCGGAAAAGGCGGTACGGCCGCCGCTGGCGCGCAGACGTACCCCCGCGAGGCAACACGGCCCCGAAGACCGGGGGACGCTCCACGTCGTCGGCCTCACCGCCGCATACGGCAGGCGCACCGTGCTCGAAGAGGTCGCGCTCGACATCCCCAGAGCCCGTATCACGGCGCTGACGGGCCCCAACGGAGCGGGCAAGAGCACCCTGTTCCACTGCCTCGCGGGCACACACCGTCCGGTCGCCGGCAGGGTGATGCTCGGGGACAGGGACATCACCCGCATGCCCGCACACGCCCGTACGCACCTGGGCATAGCCCGTACGTTCCAGCAGCCGGCGGTCTTCCCCTCGCTCACGGTCGAGGACAACGTCCGGGTGGCAGCCGAGCATGACCCGCGCCAAGCCGTCCGCGCGCTGCGCCTGTTCGAGCTGACGGACCTGGCGGGAGCGCCGGCCGCGGGGCTGCCGACGGCCGCACTGCGCCGCCTCGAACTGGCACGCGCACTGGCGACGGACCCGCACACCCTGCTGCTGGACGAGCCGACGGCCGGCCTGGACCCCGCCGAGACGGCCGCCCTCGTACGGGTGCTGAAGGCGCTGGCGGCCGACGGCATGGCGCTGCTCGTCATCGAGCACGACCGCGAGCTGGTGGCCGAACTCGCGGACTCGGTCCACACGCTGGAGGCGCGTCCATGACGGTGGAGCTGGCGCTTGAGGGAGCACGCGTGCACTACGGGCCGCTGGAGGCGCTGCACGGCGTGGACCTGGCGGTACCCGCAGGACATCTGACGGTGCTGCTCGGGCGCAACGGCTCGGGCCGTACGACGGCGCTGCGTGCCCTGGCGGGCACGGTGCGGCTGACGGCGGGACGGGTGCGCAGGCGGGGCGCCGACGTGAGCCGTACCCCGGCGCACGTACGGGCCAGGGACGGCCTGGTGTTCGTGCCCGACAGGCAGGCGGTGTTCGGCACGCTCACGGTCGCCGAGAACGTGGAACTGGCGGCCCGTTCACCCGTCCCGCCCCGCCAACTGCCGTATCCGGCGCTGCGGTCACTGCTGGCCCGTACGGCGGGGACGCTCTCGGGCGGCGAGCTGCGCATGCTCGCGGTGACACGCGCGCTGCTCTCGCCGGCCCGTGTGCTGCTGCTCGACGAGCCCACGCAGGGCATGGCCCCCGCAGCCGTGGCCCGTACGTACGAGCTGCTGGGCGAGGCCGTGCGTGCCGAGGCGCGCACGGTGCTGCTGGCCGAGCAGCGGCTGGAACCCGGGCTGCGCGCCGCGACGACGGTGGTGCACGAACTGCGCAGGGGCGCTGTGGCGTTCAGTGGAGAGCCGCACGAGACGCTGCCGCCCCGCCAGGCAGGGTGACCTGGCGGGGCGGCCTTCAGCTGTCCTGCGGCCCCGCGGTCACAGGTTGATGCGCTGGCCGGGCACGATGAGGTTCGGGTCACCCCCGATGACCTTCTTGTTGGCGGCGTAGACCGCACGCCAGTTCTTGTGGTGGGCCGCTGCGATCGTGCCGAGGGTGTCGCCGCTCTTCACGATGTAGTCACCGGAACCACCGCGTACCGAGCCCCTGTTGATGCGCGTGGCGGGACGCTCACTCGGCTGCGGCTTGGCGGGCTTGGCCTTGGGCTGCGCCTTGGGCTGTGCCTGGGGTGCCGCGGGAGCCTTCCCCGAGGCCCCGGCCTTGGCCGAGCAGTTCGGCCAGGCGCCCCAGCCCTGCGCCGCCTGGACCTTGGAGGCGACGGCGATCTGCTGGGCCTTGCTGGCCTTGTCGGCGGTCGGCGCGTACGCCGTACCTCCGTGTGCGCGCCAGGTGCCGGCGGAGAACTGGAGCCCGCCGTAGTAGCCGTTGCCTGTGTTGATCTTCCAGTTCCCGCCGCTCTCGCACTGGGCGATGCGGTCCCACACTCCGTCGTTCGGCGCCGCCGAGGCCGTAGGGGCCGTGGCGGCGAGCAGTGCGAGCGGGGCGATGATTCCGGTACCCGCGAGCACGGCAGCTGTACGACGCTTGGACAAGAGAAACCCTCTCGACAAACCCGGGAGCCCCCGTTCGTCTCCCCCGAGCGGATGAGTGCGAGGCGCGTCCGGCGCCTGCCCTCTGCTCCGCTGTCCCGGGTGATGCTCGGTGCACCGCCGGGAAACCTATGGAGCTACTCGCCCCACTATCAACCGGATCCTTAACGTTCCAGGCCAGTTGCCGGTTACTCGCTATAACGGCGACTTCAAGACACCCCCCATAAGGGGTGAAAAAGGGGCATGCCACCCACCCGGCTCGCATCCCTGTGAGCCAGCTCACTGGTCGAACTTGCGGACGCTCTACGCGAGTTGACGAGGAGTGAGTGCTTCCGCGGTCAATGTCACTCCCCGTGCCCGACATGGGGATTCCGTTCCCTCCGGCGCGTGACCGCGACCACAGATCACCCGTTGTCCACACGAACAGGAACCGAAAGCCAGGAGCCTCCGTGTCCCCCATGCTCGATGTCAGCGACGCCGTACGCGCCGAGATCGGCGAAGCCGAAGCCGACCGCCTGCTCGCCGGAGAGAACGCCCCGGGAAGTTACGACTGCACCTCATGCCGCACGCCGGGCGACACCGGCCAGGAGCGCACCAGCACGGTGCTGTTCGTCGGCGACGAGACCGCCGTACTCGCCTTCGCGCACGCGACCTGCATCCCCTCCCAGGTCGTGACCGTCTCAGAGGACCAGCTGCAGGGAGCCGTGCGCAGCATCACCGGCGACCGGACGCCGCCCGCACCCCAGGCACCCTCCGTCGCCTCCGTGCCGCCGCCGGCGCCCGCCGGGCCACAGCCGGGTCCACGCCAGGCCGTGCTCGGCGTGACCTGCGGTCAGGTGCTGATCAAGGACACCCTGCACGCCGCGATCGTCGTCGAGCCGACGGGGCCCATCACGCGGCCGGGGTCCGACGGGCCCGGCGACGACTTCCTCCCGCTCCTCATCGAGCAGGGCTTCATGCCGGTCACGGACGTGGCCGGGCAGCCCTCGCCCGTCTCCGGCTGGTCGGTGCTGCTGGCGATGGGCCAGCTGCACGCCATCCTCCAGCCACCGGCCGGGCCGGGAGCGCAGCCCGTCGCCTGGTGGCAGGCGCACCAGCCGCTCGCTGTCACCGAAGGCTGGCGCACGGCGGCGAACAAGAGCCACACCGTCATCGTCTACGCGGCGCCCTCGGGCTCCATCGGCCAGCAGCCACGCGAGGACCTGCTGCGCGAGGCGCTGGAGAAGGCGGCGGCAGGCGGCGTCCTGGTGGCGGCTGCGATGCCGCTCGCCGGAACGTGACGGGGCGTCAGGTATGACAGCAGAGCGCGGCGGCAGCCCGTGCGATCAGGTCATTCGCCGCGCGGGCCCGCATCCGGCGGGCGGCGCGTTCGTTGGCACAGTCGTGCAGCCTTACGAACCTCCCCGAGCCCACAACTCCCATCTCAACCAGGGGCAGATCCCCGGAATGCGACCGGCGCGCGTGCCACAGGAGAGTTCGGCCACCCCGATCTACGACTCGCTGTACGCGGAGTACCGCAGGCTCTTCAGAGCCCTTCCGGGAGACCGCACGGGCGAGGAGGAGCTGCGGTTCGAGGGCTTCGGCACGGTGCACGGCACGGGTACGGGCCACTGGAGCGAGCGCTCGTGGGGCGCTCAGGAGCCGTCCGAGAGCGCCTGGCACGTCCCCGCGGCTCCCGGGTGGCACCGTCCGGCGCTTCCGCCGGCGCCCCGCGACGGCCACCGCTGAGACCGCGGACGCCGTCAGCACCCGCCGGGACCTGCGGACACCGCCCGCGGGACCCGCGGACGCCGTCTTCCGTACCTGTCGTCCTCCGTAGCCGTCGTCTTCCGTGCCCGGCGGGACCCGTGGCCCCGCCGGGCACGGGTCTCACTTCTTACGGCCGCGCTTCTCCCTGACCCGGACCGAGATCTGGATCGGGGTGCCCTCGAAGCCGAACTCCTCGCGCAGCCGGCGCTCGACGAAGCGGCGGTAGCCCGCCTCCAGGAACCCGGAGGCGAAGAGCACGAAGCGCGGCGGCTTCGTTCCCGCCTGGGTACCGAAGAGGATGCGCGGCTGCTTGCCGCCCCGCACGGGGTGCGGGTGCGAGGCCACGATCTCGCCGAGGAACGCGTTCAGCTTCCCGGTCGGCACCCGCGACTCCCAGCCCGCGAGGGCCGTCTCGATCGCGGGAACCAGCTTCTCCATGTGCCGCCCCGTACGGGCCGACACGTTCACCCGGGGCGCCCAGCGCACCTGCACGAGGTCGCGGTCGATCTCCCGCTCCAGGTAGAAGCGGCGCTCGTCGTCCAGCGTGTCCCACTTGTTGTAGGCCAGCACGACCGCGCGGCCCGACTCGACGGCCATCGTGATGATGCGCAGGTCCTGGACGCTGATCGACTCGTTCACATCGATGAGGACGACGGCGACCTCGGCCTTCTCCAGCGCAGCCGCCGTACGCAGCGAGGCGTAGTAGTCGGCGCCCTCCGCCATGTGCACACGGCGCCTGATGCCCGCCGTGTCCACGAACTTCCAGGTGACACCGCCGAGTTCGATCAGCTCGTCCACCGGGTCGCGGGTGGTGCCCGCCACGTCGTCCACGACGACGCGGTTCTCGCCCGCCACCCTGTTGAGGAGCGAGGACTTGCCGACGTTGGGGCGGCCGATGAGCGCGATACGGCGCGGGCCTCCCAGCGCGGTGCCGAAGGTCTGCTCGGGAGCCTCGGGCAGTGCCTTGAGCACCTCGTCCAGCATGTCGCCCGTACCGCGTCCGTGCAGCGCCGACACGGGGTGCGGCTCGCCCAGACCGAGGGACCACAGGTAGGAGGCGTCGGCCTCGCCCGAGGGCCCGTCGACCTTGTTGGCGCACAGCACCACGGGCTTGCCCGCGCGGCGCAGCAGCTTCACCACGGCCTCGTCGGTGTCGGTGGCGCCGACCCCGGCGTCGACCACGAAGACGACGGCGTCGGCCGCCTCCACGGCGAACTCCGCCTGCGCGGCGACGGACGCGTCGATGCCGAGCACGTCCTGCTCCCAGCCGCCGGTGTCCACCACCTTGAAGCGGCGGCCCGCCCACTCGGCCTCGTAGGTGACCCGGTCCCTGGTGACCCCCGGCCGGTCCTCCGTGACCGCCTCACGGCGGCCGATGATGCGGTTCACCAGCGTCGACTTGCCGACGTTGGGGCGGCCGACGACCGCGAGTACGGGGAGTGGTCCGTGCCCGGCCTCGCCGAGCGCGCCCTCCACGTCTTCTCGTTCGAAGCCTTCTTCCGCGGCGATCTCCATGAACTCCGCGAACTCGGCGTCGCCGAGCTCACCGTGCCCGTGCTCGTCGCCGGAGTGATTCTGGTCGTCCATGACGTCTCGTCCTCATAGTTCTACGTGGCTCTACTTCAGGCTTCTACAGGTCGTCTGGTCTGTCCGGTCAGCGGCCCGTGAGCCGCCTGGCCTTCCCCAGGTGTCCGCTCAGCCGCTGCTGGAGCTCTACGGTCGCCTCGTCCAGCGCGCTCCTCGTACGCCGGCCGCTGCCGTCGCCGACCGTGAACGGGTCGCCGAAGACGACGTCCACGCGGCCCCGCAGCGGCGGCAGTGCCCCGATGAGGCGGCCCTGCCGCTCGGCGCTGCCGAGCACGGCGACGGGGACGACGGGTGCACCGGAGCGGAGCGCGAAGTAGGCGAGCCCGCCGCGCAGTGCGGCGAAGTCGCCCTCTCCCCGGGTTCCCTCGGGGAAGATGCCCAGCACTCCCCCGCGCTCCAGCACACCGAGCGCGTTCCCTATGGCGCTGCGGTCTGCCGCCGTGCGGTCGACCTTCAGCTGTCCGATGCCCCGCAGGAACGGGTCGAGCGGGCCGGTGAACGCCTCCTGCTTGATCAGGAAGTGCACCGGCCTGGGCGCCGTACCCATCAGCATGGGTCCGTCGATGTTGTGGGAGTGGTTGACCGCGAGGATCACGGGCCCCGTGGGCGGCATCCGCCAGGCGCCCAGCACCCGGGGCTTCCACAGCCCATACATCAGTCCGATGCCGATACGGCGTCCGACGGCTGCCCCCCGCGTTCCCGGAAGGGAGTCGGTTGGTGTCACTGTGCGGCCTTCTCCATCCGCCCGGCCTTCTCCGCCGCCGCCTTCTCGATCAGGGTGACCACGCACTCGATGACCTGGTCCAGGCTCAGCTCGGTGGTGTCCACCTCCACGGCGTCGTCCGCCTTCTTCAGCGGGGACGCCTTGCGGCTGGAGTCGGCCTTGTCGCGCTGTGCGAGGGCCTGCTGGGTCGCCGCGAGGTCGCCTGCCGCGCTCCCGTCGGCGGCCTTCAGCTCCCCGCTGCGGCGTGCGGCGCGCGCCTCGGCCGAGGCCGTGAGGAACACCTTGAGGTCGGCGTCGGGCAGCACGGTCGTACCGATGTCCCGGCCCTCGACCACGATGCCGCCTCCTGCCCCGGCCGCGATGGCCCGCTGGAGCCCGGTGATCCTGGCCCGTACCTCAGGGACCGCGCTGACGGCACTGACAGCCGCCGTGACCTCCTGGGTACGGATCGGACCCGAGGCATCGGCGCCGTCGGCGGCGATGGCCGGGTCACGGGGGTCGGTGCCGGAGACGATCGAGGGCTTGCCCGAGGCGGCGGCGACCTCGGTGGCGTCGTTCACGTCGATGCCGTTGGTGAGCATCCACCAGGTGATCGCGCGGTACTGGGCTCCGGTGTCGAGGTAGCGCAGTCCGAGCTGGGCCGCGACGGCCCTGGAGGTGCTGGACTTGCCCGTGCCGGAGGGGCCGTCGATGGCGACAATCACTGCTGCCGGGGTTGCAGACACGGTGGTGGGCACCTTTCGTGAATCTCTGGTTTCTCGGAGCAGGGCGTGGGACGCCGGACTGCGCACGGACAGGAAGCTCCGCACACGGAAGCCCCGCACAAGGCTACCGGCTGCCCGGAACTCACCACGCTGCCCGTCGTCGGCGCCCGCCCCTCAGGCTGCCCCCGTCACTGCTGACGCAGCGCCCAGCCACGTTCGCGGAGCGCGCCCTCCAGCACGCGGACGGCGCCGGGTTCCACCATGAGCTGCACATACCCGGCCTGCTGCCCGGTGGCGTGCTCGATCCGTACGTCCTCGATGTTGACCCCGGCCGAACCCGCGTCGGCGAAGATACGGGCCAGCTCGCCCGGGCTGTCGCTGATGAGCACCATCACCGTCTCGTAGACGGCGGGCGCCTGACCGTGCTTGCCGGGGACCCGGGTGCGCCCCGCGTTGCCGCGGCGCAGCAGCTCCTGGATGCCGGCCGCGCCCGCTGAGCGCTTGTCCTCGTCGGCCGAGTCCAGAGAACGCAGCGCGCGCACCGCGCCCTCCAGATCGTTCGCGACCCCGGCGAGGACATCGGCGACGGGACCCGGATTGGCGGAGAGGATGTCCACCCACATCGCCGGGTCGGAGCCCGCGATACGTGTCACGTCGCGGATGCCCTGGCCGCACAGGCGTACGGCCGTCTCGTCGGCCTCCTCCAGGCGGGCGGCGACGAGGCTGGAGAGGAGCTGGGGAGTGTGCGAGACGAGCGCGACGGCACGGTCGTGCGCGTCGGCGTCCATGACCACGGGCACGGCCCCGCACAGCGCGATCAGCTCCAGCGCGAGGTTGAGCACCTCCGTGTCGGTGGCCGGCGTCGGCGTGAGCACCCAGGGCCTGCCCTCGAACAGGTTGGCCGTCGCGGCAAGCGGTCCCGACTGCTCGCGCCCCGACATGGGATGGCTGCCGAGGTACGAGGCCAACTCGCCGCCCAGCTCGGTCAGTTCGCGGCGGGGCCTGCCCTTGACGCTGCCGACGTCGATGACCCCGCGCGCCAGTTCGCGCCGCTGCACATCGGCGACGGTCGCGGGGATGTGCGCCGGCGGCACGGCGACGATCGCCAGGTCGACGGGCTCCCCGGGTTCGCTCTCGGTACCGGCGCCCAGCGAGGCCGCCGTACGGACCCGTCCGGCGTCGCGGTCGCTCAGGTGCACCCGCACGCCACGCGCGGAGAGCGCGAGGGCGGCGGAGGTGCCGATGAGTCCCGTGCCGAGCACGAGGGCTGTACGCATTACCTGGGGGTGTCCTTGCACGTCACTGGGCGATGTCCTTGCGGAGAGCGGCGGCGGCGCCGAGATACACGTGGCTGATCCCGGCCTTGGTCAGGCCGGTCTCCGTATGCGCCAGGATACGGACCACCCGGGGCATCGCGCCCTCGATCTGCAGCTCCTGAGCGCAGATCAGCGGCACGTCGACGATCCCCAGTTCGCGCGCCGCGGCAGCGGGGAAGTCGCAGTGCAGGTCGGGGGTGGCCGTGAACCAGATACTGATCAGGTCGTCGGCCGTCAGTTCGTTGCGCTCCAGCACGGTGATGAGCAGCTCGGAGACCCGCTCCCGCATGTGCGCCGGCTCGTCCCGGTCCAGCTGAACCGCGCCCCGTACCGCTCGTACCGCCACCCGTCCGCTCCCTTGCGTGTCCTGATCCCGTGCCTGACCAGGGTAGATCCGCATGCGTTCGGATGTGCGCGACGCCCGCCCAGTGAGACGGTACAAGAGAGGCATGATCTTCCACGTGGTCCCGCTCGACGACTGGCTGCTCGCTCCCGACCGCCCGTACGCGCCGCGGGTGCTGACCGACGGCGGCTTCATCCCGTGCACGGCCGAGGAGTCCCAGGCGCTGGCCGTGGCCGACGCGCGCTTCCGCGAGGCCGTCGGCCCGCTGATGGCCCTGATGATCGACGAGCACCGCCTGGACGCACGGGTGCGCTGGGAGCCCTCGCCGCAGATCTACGGGCGGATCAACCGCTCAGCCGTCGCCGGGATGCTGGAGGTCGAGCGCGACCACGAGGGCCGGGCGCTGTCACTCGCGCTGTGGTCCTGAACCCCGCACGCGGCGGCGGCACGCGCTCCGCACGTATGGCCCGCTGTCCGCACGGACGGCCGACGCGGTGCCACGAGTGGCCCGCGCTCCTCATGAGCAGACCCGTGACGGCGCTGTGTGCCGCTGTCACGGAGGCAGCCACCGTCGCACTCCCCCGGGCCGTGCCGGGAGCCACGCGGGCCGCACAGGTCCACCAGGCCCCTCGGCTCCCTGGACCGGCGCAGCGGCCCCGTACCGGCGGCTCCGCGCTCCCGCCCCTTCCCGCCGGTGTACCGGCGCCGCCCTCGGGCGGCAGGAAGGAGCGGGGTCGGGCGGCTACAGGCCGACCTCGTTCATGAGCATGCCGACCTCGGTGTTGGTCATCCGCCGCAGCCAGCCCGACTTCTGGTCGCCCAGCGCGATGGGCCCGAAGCGGGTCCGCACCAGCCGCTCCACCGGGAACCCGGCCTCCGCGAGCATCCGGCGCACGATGTGCTTGCGCCCCTCGTGCAGCGAGACCTCGACCAGGTAGTTCTTGCCGGTGTTCTCGACGACCCTGAAGTGGTCGGCCCGGACGAACCCGTCCTCAAGCCGGATGCCTTCCTTGAGCCGCTTGCCGAGGTCGCGCGGCAGAGGCCCCTGGATGGCGGCCAGGTACGTCTTGGGCACGCCGTAGCGCGGGTGCGTCAGCCGGTGTGCCAGCTCACCGTGGTTGGTGAGCAGGATGAGGCCCTCGGTCTCGGTGTCGAGACGGCCCACGTGGAAGAGCCGGGTCTCACGGTTCTGCACGTAGTCGCCCAGGCACTGCCGCCCGTCCGGGTCCTCCATGGAGGCCACGACACCGGCCGGCTTGTTGAGCGCGAAGAACAGGTGGGACTGGGTGGTGATGGTCAGCCCGTCCACCTTGATCTCGTCCTTGGCCGGGTCGACGCGCAGGCCCTGCTCGCGGACGATCTCGCCGTTCACCTCGACCCTGTTCTGCTGGATCAGGTCCTCGCAGGCACGCCGCGAGCCCATGCCGGCCCTGGCCATGACCTTCTGGAGCCGCTCGCCCTCCTGCTCGCCGAACGTCTTGGGGAGCTTGGTCGCCGGCTCGCTGTGCCGCTGCCTGTTGCGCTCCTCGATCTGCGCGTCGTACTCGCGGGGCCTCGCGGGGGCCGAAGCCCTGCGGGAACGTGCCTTGGGCGCACCGCTCTTGGTGACCTCCTTGCGCACGTTCCCCGCACCGCCCCTGCCGCCGCCGGCCGGCTTGCCACCGGTCGACGGCTTGCCACCGCCGGTGGGCCTGCCACCGGCCGCGGGACGGCCACCGGTCGCGGGCTTGCCACCCGTCGTGGGCCTGCCGCCGGAAGCGGGACGGCCGCCCGGGGCCGACTTGCCACCCGGCGCCGACTTGCCGAAGCCCGAGGACTTGCCACCGGTCGCCGGCTTTCCGCCGGTCGCGGGCCTGCCCCCGGTCGCGGGCCTGCCGCGGTCTCCGGTCGGTTTCGAGGCGGGAGTCCCCGGCTTCCCGGCCGCCCCACTCTGGTTGTAGCGCCGTTCCTCGGGCCGGGGCTGCTGGCGGGACTGCCCCTGCTGTCGCGACTGGCCCTGCCGCCCCTTCTGGCTGCCCTGTTTGTCGTTGCGGTTTCCGCCGGTGTTCCTGCCACTGCTTCGCATCAAAGTTCCGTCTGGGAGTCGCTGGAAAGGTCGTCTACGTCGAACGACGGCATGCTCTCCTGGGTCTCCCCCTCGACGGCCTCCGCCTCCGGAAGGAAGGGCGCCAGCTCCGGAAGCTCGTCCAGGCCGCGCAGGCCCATCCGCTCCAGAAAGTAATGCGTCGTCCGGTAAAGGATCGCACCTGTATCGGGTTCCGCGCCCGCCTCCTCCACCAGACCCCGTTGCAGGAGGGTGCGCATCACCCCGTCACAGTTCACTCCGCGCACGGCCGAGACCCGCGAACGGCTCACGGGCTGGCGGTACGCGACGACCGCGAGGGTCTCCAGCGCGGCCTGTGTGAGCCGCGCCTGCTGCCCGTCCAGTACGAAGCGCTCGACCGCGTCCGCGTACGTGCCCCGCGTGTAGTAGCGCCAGCCTCCGGCCACCAGCCGCAGTTCGAAACCGCGCCCCTCGCGGGTGTAGTCGTCGGCCAGCTCGCGCAGTGCGTCGGAGACCTCGCGGGGCCGCCGCTCCAGCACCCTGGCCAGGTGCTCGGGGGTCGCGGGCTCGTCGACGACCATCAGTACGGCCTCCAGGGCCGGCTTCAGCTCCAGCTCGGCGACGGCGGAGGCACCAGCGGGCGCCTCCGCACCCCCCGTGCCCTCCGCCCGCTCTTCGTCACCGGCGGCACGCCGCACGGGCCCGGCCCCGGAATCGGCCTCGGCCGCCTGCACCTCGTAGGTCTCGTTCACCTCGTAGGTCTCACTCATCCGCTGACTCCCCTGACGTCCCCGGCTCCCCCGGCTGTCCCGGCTCCTGGTCGAACTCGTCGGTCACCACCGGTGCCGCGTCCGCCGCACCGCTCCATCTGACGAGCAGCGCCCCGAGCGCCTCGTCCTGTTCCAGTGAGACGGCCTTCTCGCGGTACAGCTCCAGCAGCGCGAGGAAGCGGGCGACGACCGTGAGCGTGTCCGGTGCGTCGGCCGCCAGCTCCTGGAAGCTGGCCTCGCCGCGCTCGCGCAGCCGGGCCACCACGACCTCGGCCTGCTCCCGCACGCTGACCAGCGGCGCGTGGATGTGCTCGACGTACACCTGGGGCTTGGGCTTGGGCCGCATCGCCTTGACCGCCAGCCTGGCGAACCCCTCGGGCCCCACACTGATCGCCACCTCGGGCAGCAGCTCGGCGTGGTGCGGCTCAAGACCGACGGTACGGGGGAAGCGGCGGGCCTCGTCCTCCAGCCGGCCGGCGAAGATCGTCGCGATCTCCTTGTAGGCCCGGTACTGGAGGAGCCGCGCGAACAGCAGGTCCCTGGCCTCCAGCAGCGCCAGGTCCGCCTCGTCCTCCACCTCGGCCTGCGGAAGCAGCCTGGCGGCCTTGAGGTCGAGCAGGGTGGCGGCGACAACGAGGAACTCGGTGGTCTGGTCGAGGTCCCACTCGGGCCCCATGGCCCGGATGTGCACCATGAACTCGTCGGTCACCCGCGAGAGCGCGACCTCGGTGACGTCCATCTTGTGCTTGGAGATCAGCTGGAGCAGGAGGTCGAACGGCCCCTCGAAGTTGTCCAGCACGACCCGGAACCGGCCGTCCCCGACCTCGCTCTCGACCTCACTCTCGGCCGAGCCCCCGGCACCGTCCCCGGCACCGGACGTGACATCCGTCTCGGGCCCGGCTTCCCCCTCGGGCTCGACGGCCGCTTCGGGGTCTGCCGCGACGGCGGCTTCAGGGTCTGCTTCGGTGGCGGCTTCGGTGGTGACTTCCGTCACCGGTTCCTGTACGGGCTCCGAGTCCGGTGCGGGCTCCGGTTCCTGTACGGACTCGTGCGCCGGTGCGGGCACCGCGTACGGCGTCTCCGGCTCGCTGTCCCCGTACGCGGAACCGGGCCCCCGCCCGAGCGGTCGGCGGGAGCCCTGGTTCGCACGTGTGTCGTCAGGACTGAGCATCGCAGGCAGCGTACTGGCAAGCCCTTCAGCGCCCGCGCAACCGCCGTACGAGAATGCTCGCGTCCCCGCGGGACTCCAGGTCGGCCAGGACAACGGCGACGGCCTCGCGCACGATGCGCCCTCTGTCGACGGCGAGTCCGTGCTCACCGCGCAGCACGAGCCGCGCGTGTTCGAGGTCCATCAGTTCCTCGGCCGAGACATAGACCGTGATCTTCTCGTCGTGCCGCTCGCGCCCGCTGGGGCGGCGGTTGGCCGCCCGGGAGCGCCGGGACGAAGAGCCGGACGGCTGCCGCCCCTTGGCGTTGGCGTTGGCATTGGCGTTCCCGCGCCCCGCACCCGCTGCCCCGGCCTGCTGCGAGGCGGGGGACGGGGAAGCCGGGCCCGAAGCGGGGGACGGGGAAGTGCCCCGTTCCTCCTGCCTGGTGGCCGAGCGTGCGTCACGCCCGCCGTGCTCGCCGCCGCCGGAGTGGGTCTCGCCCTCCCCGGCCTCTCCGCCCTCGTACGCCGCCGTGTGCTCCTGCCGGCCTTCGGGGTCGGGCTCGGGCTCGGACGCGGGGGCGGGCACCTTGGCCGGCGCCTCGCCGTTCAGCTGGCCCTTGCCTTGCCCTTGCTGGGGGGCCGACGGCTGCACCGCTGATCCCCCGGTCGTACGGAACAGTTCGTCGGCTGCCGGCAGACTCACGCGGCGTGGCACCGGGCGAGCACCTCCCTGGCGAGCTGGCGATAGGCGGCGGCACCAACGGAGTTGGAGGCGTACGTGGTGATCGGCTCACCCGCGACCGTGGTCTCGGGGAAGCGGACGGTCCGGCCGATGACCGTGTGGTAGACGTTCTCGTCGAACGCCTCCACCACGCGCGCCAGCACCTCTCTGCTGTGCACGGTGCGCGAGTCGTACATCGTGGCCAGGATCCCGTCCAGTTCCAGCTCGGGATTGAGCCGCTCCTGGACCTTCTCGATGGTCTCGGTGAGCAGCGCCACACCGCGCAGCGCGAAGAACTCGCATTCCAGCGGCACGATCACCTTGTGTGCAGCGGTGAGCGCGTTCACGGTGAGCAGTCCCAGCGAGGGCTGGCAGTCGATGACGATGAAGTCGTAGTCGTTCATCAGCGGGCCCAGCGCGCGCTGAAGTGTCGACTCGCGCGCGACCTCGCTGACCAACTGCACCTCTGCTGCGGACAAATCGATATTGCTGGGAAGCAGGTCCATCCCCGCGACCGCCGTCTTCAACAGCACCTCGTCGGGTGCGAGACCCCGCTCCATGAGCAGGTTGTAGACGGTGAGGTCCAGCTCCATCGGGTTCACGCCGAGGCCGACCGAGAGCGCGCCCTGCGGGTCGAAGTCCACGAGCAGCACGCGGCGTCCGTACTCCGCGAGCGCGGCGCCCAGGTTGATGGTCGAGGTCGTCTTGCCGACCCCGCCCTTCTGGTTGCACATCGCGATGATCTTCGCCGGGCCGTGTTCGTTGACCGGTCCAGGGATCGGGAAGTACGGCAGTGGCCGCCCCGTCGGGCCGATGCGCTCGCGGCGCTGGCGCGCGGCGTCGGGCGCGAGGGTGGCGGCGTACTCCGGGTCCGGCTCGTACTCCGCGTCAGGATCGTAGAAGTGTCCCTCCGGCAGTTCGCCGTGCTGCGCGTCGCGCTGGGGATCCTTGTAGTCGGCGAAACGCTCGGCGGACTGACCGTTCGTAGCGTCGCCGGCCGTGGCGTTCACGTGGTGGCCGTCCATGCTCTGGTGGGCTGTCATGCTCGGAGTCGGGTTCTGGTGGGCTGCGAAGGTGCGGACAGCGACGGAGCCGACACCCGCGGGCTCCGAGGGACCTGAGGACCCCTGGCCTCGCACAGGCGCTCCTGGTTGACCACCCCCGGGAGAAAATGTCGACTCATTCACAAGTCGTCCTACCTCCTTGGTGACCAGGAAATTTCTAGACAGGTCAGCGTGACACCATGCCGACGGTTGGCGACTCTATGGCGTGTCGGCGGTCCGCAGCAACACAATCCGCCGGAGACGGCACGATGTGTCGGTAACGGAGCGGCCCTGTGTCAAGGGCCTCAGAGTGCCGCCGGCACCGATTCGTGGGTGGGCAAATCGGTTAGACAGTTACGTTCGCGGCGAGTTGAGAACCGCCCGCACAGAACTGATTACGCCACCGGCCGAACCCTGTTCCCCAAGGTCCGGCCGGTGACGTGATGTTGCCGACGTTGACGCAGCGGCCTGACCGCCGGGGTCTCAACGAAGCGCCGCCTCAGCCCAGAAGCGTGGCGGTGTCCCGTACGGGAAGGCCGTGCGCCTCGCCGACGGGACCGTAAGTGACCTCGCCGTCGTGGGTGTTGAGCCCCTTGGCGAGAGCGGCGTCCCGGCGCAGCGCCTCCCGCCAGCCCCGGTTGGCGACCTCCACGATGTACGGAAGTGTCGCGTTTGTCAGCGCGTGCGTCGAGGTGTTGGGCACCGCACCCGGCATATTGGCGACGCAGTAGAAGACCGAGTCGTGGACCGGGAAGGTGGGCTCGGCGTGGGTGGTGGGACGCGAATCCTCGAAGCAGCCGCCCTGGTCGATCGCGATGTCGACAAGCACACTTCCCGGCTTCATCCGCGACACCAGCTCGTTGCTCACCAGCTTCGGCGCCTTCGCGCCGGGGATCAGCACGGCGCCGACCACCAGGTCGGCGTCGAGGACGGCGCGCTCCAGTTCGTACGCGTTGGAGGCGACGGTCCGCACGCGGTTGCCGAAGATCCTGTCGGCCTCGCGGAGCTTGTTGACGTCCTTGTCGAGCAGGGTGACGTGGAAGCCGAGGCCGACGGCGATCTGTGTCGCGTTCCACCCGGAGACGCCGCCGCCGATGACGACGGCCCGGCCCGCGTTCACACCCGGAACGCCACCGGGCAGCACGCCTCGGCCACCGGCGGAAGCCATCAGGTGGTAGGCGCCGACCTGGGGCGCGATACGGCCCGCGACCTCGGACATCGGCGCGAGCAGCGGCAGGCCGCGGCCCGGCAGCTCGACCGTCTCGTAGGCGATGGCCGTGGTGCCCGAGGCCAGCAGCGCGTCGGTGCACGCGCGGGAGGCGGCGAGGTGGAGGTAGGTGAAGAGCGTCTGGTCCTTGCGGAGCCTGTGGTACTCCTCGGCGACCGGCTCCTTGACCTTCAGCAGCAGATCGGCCGTCGCCCACACCTCGTCGGCCGTTCCGAGAATGGCGGCGCCCGCTTCGGTGTACTCACCGTCCGGGATGGAGGAGCCGGTCCCGGCTCCCCGTTCCACGTACACCTCGTGTCCGTTCCGTACCAGCTCGTGCACCCCTGCCGGGGTGATGGCCACGCGGAATTCGTTGTTCTTGACCTCGCGGGGGATGCCGACCTTCACGTCGATCACGGTCCTTGACTCAGAGTGCAGAAGGCAGAAGAAGGCCGCGTCGCGCATGCGGAAGACACCCGTGATGACCGCGGCTAGACCAGTTTAATGAAGGACGCTGAGCTGTCCAGCCTTACAAAGGGTCGATCTTTTCTGGGATCGCTATATGTTTCGCAGGTCGCAGGGTTCAGGCGCCATCTGCTCCGGCGGCGCCCCCCTCCGCTGTACGCCGGTCCTCCGCTTCCGGTTCTCCCGGTTCCCGCCGCTCCCCGGCATCTCCCGGCGCTTCCGCATCCGGCCGCTCCGCCTCCGTGAGCAGCAGGTTCGCGGCGGCACGGTGGGCACGCTCGGCTCTCAGGTCGCCCACGCGCCGGCAGGCGTCGGCGAGCCGCAGCCGCAGCGCCGCCTCCAGCCGCCTGTCCCCCGCACGCCGCGCGGCCTCCAGCGCCTGCCCGCAGGTACGCAGCGAGTCGTGCGGGCGGTCCGCGTACTCCTGCACCCTGGCGGCCTCAGCCAGCGCGCGGGCGTGTGCCGCGGGTTCGCGCAGCCTGCGGAAGGCGGCGGCAGCGGCCCGCCACGCGCGCAGCGCCTCGTCCCAGTGGCCCGCGTACGTGTGCACGGCGCCGATCCTGCCGTGCAGCCTGGCCACGGCCTCGCGGTCGGCCCGCTCGCCCCTGGTGAGCCGCAGCGCGAGCGCTCTGCCGTACCAGTCGGCGGCGCGCGCCCAGTCGCCCAGCTCCGCGTACGTACCGCCGAGCGACTCCAGCGAACGCCCGGCGGCCAGCGGGTCCTTGCCCGCGCGTGCGGCGTCGAGCGCGGCACGGTAGCGCCCGAGCGCCCCGTCGAGCCGGTCCGTACGGGCGTCGAGGTCACCGAGGTTGAGCAGCGCCGCAGCGCGCTCGCGGTGCAGGGCGCCGCGTTCGGCGACGGCGAGTACGAGTTCGTGCAGCCGGTACAGCTCGGGCGCCGCCTCGTCGGGCTCGCGGTGCGCCTCGAAGGCGCGGCCCAGCGCGGAGACCAACCTGCGGGCGAGCGTGTCGAGTTCGCCGTCGCCGTCCGCGACCGCCATGCGGGTCGCCGCCAGCATCGCCGGCCGCCGCACCTCCAGCCACGCGCGGGCCTCGGCGGGGTGCGCGAAGCGCAGTGAACGGGGCATGCCCGCCATCCTCTTGCGCGCCTCGGAACCCGACGGCTCGCAGACCGCGCGGCACGCCTGGAGCTGCCGTACCGTCCGCTCCAGCATCCGCGCCCTGGCCAGCAGCGCCTGCGCCGGGCGTTCGTGCTTCTCCAACTCGGCGCGCAGCAGCGGGTCGAGGCACCCCGGGACCTCGTAGCACTCGGCGCCCAGCGCGCGCAGCAGGCCCAGCCGTACGAACTCCTCCAGTGCGGAGCGCGCCACCCCGACCGAGCAGCCGGCCAGCGCCGAGGCGGTCTGCGGGTCGGCGAAGCCGGCGGGGGCGAGCGCGAGCAGGCGCAGCATCCGCGCGGGCGTCGGCGCGAGGGAGCCGTGCACGAGGCGGAAGGCGCGGGCGAGGGGGCCGGGGGGCTGTCGCTGGGGGTGGGACTGCTGGGGGTGGGACTGCTGTTCCTGTTCGGCGGCGGCCTCGCGGGGCGGTTCGGGCTGCTCCCCGAGCTGCTTGGTCGCATCGGCGACGGAGAGCTTGGGCCTGGCGCCCAGCCAGCCGCCCATCAGCGCGAGCGCGGCGGGCAGATCGCCGCACGCCTCGGCGAGCGCCTCGGCGCTGCGGGGGTCGACCGTGACACGGGGCGCCGAGCCCACCCGGCGTGCGAGGAGTTCGACGGCGGCGGCGCGGTCGAGGCCGCCCAGCGTGCAGGGGCGCACATCGGGGACTCCGGTCAGCGGCCCCGAGGAGACCGCGACCACGAGGCACTCACGTGACTCGGGCAGCAGGTCGAGCACCTGGTCGGAGTGGGCCACATCGTCCAGCAGCAGCACCAGGGGCGCACTGGCCGTCAGCGCGGAACGTACCGCGTCGCACAGGTCGTCCTCGTCGCAGCCCGCAGGCGGGGTACCGGTGATGCCGAGCGCGGCCAGCAGGTCGCGCGCCGCGCGCTCGGTGGAGACGGGGACTCCGCCGGGGTCGGTCAGCCGGGCCCTGAACACCCCGCCGGGGTAGCGGCCCGCGTGCCGCCGCACGAATTCCTCGGCCAGCGCTGTGCGCCCTGACCCCGGGGCCCCTGCGATCAGCAGGACCCGGCTGTGCGCGGGTGGGTGGCCCGAGAGGGTGTGCAGGCCGGCGCGGCCGATGTCGTCACGCAGGGCGCGGAGTTCGCGGTCGCGCCCGGTGAAGGTGTGGGGGCCTGTGGGGCCCGTGGCCGTTCCTGTGGGCTGCACCGCCTGATCCGTCACGGGCCACGCTCCCGTTCACCTGCGCCTGTGCGTACGAACGCACCGAGCGTAGTTCACAACCGGATCTCAGCCGGGGAGTCAGGTCGCGCCGTGCGGGCTGAAAATCACCACAGCGGCCCAGCCGGGTGAGCCCGCTCGCCGGACGGGCAGCGCGTGCCCGTCCGGCAGGTGAGCGTTACGCCTCGAAGGGGCGCGCGGGCCAGGGTGCGTCGGACGGGCGCAGCGCGCCCGTCCCGCCGCCGCCCATGAGGACAGCGTTGAGCGCGAAGGCGCCCACGACCAGGCAGTTGTTGTGCAGCTCGCCGGCGAGCGCGCCGCGTACCAGCTCCTCCAGGGGGATGCGTGCCAGCTCCATGTCGGCCTCCTCCTCGGAGACCTCGAAGCGGACGCCCTCGGCCTCGGACAGCTCCCGTGCCAGGAAGATCCGTACGGCCTCGTCGCTGCCGCCGGGTGTGGTGTAGACGTCGACGAGAACGCGCCAGTCCTCGGCCTTCACATGAGCCTCTTCGTACAGCTCGCGCTGGGCCGCGTGCAGCGGGTTCTCGCCGGGGATGTCGAGCAACCCCGCGGGGATCTCCCACAGCTTCTCGCGCACCGGGTGGCGGTACTGGCTGAGCACCAGCACCCGGTCCTGGTCGTCGAGGGCCAGGATGGCGACGGAGCCCGGGTGCGTCTGGTAGTCCCTGCGCACCACGGCGCCGTCGGGCATGACGACGTCGTCGGTACGCACACCGGTCTTGTTGCCCTGGAAGGGTGTGGAGGTCGCGGTGACCTCCCACTCCTCAGGAGTGTCAGCGATACGTGTGGCCATCGTTCACTCCCCCTCGGACTGGTTCTGACCCTGGCTCTGGCCCTGGCCCTGCTGGCGCTCGACGGCGGCCTTGACCAGACCGGCGAAGAGCGGGTGCGGGCGGGTCGGGCGGGAGCGCAGCTCGGGGTGTGCCTGGGTGGCGACGAGGTACGGGTGCACCTCGCGCGGGTACTCGACGTACTCGACGAGCTTGTTGTCGGGCGAGGTGCCGGAGAAGACGATCCCGGCCTTCTTCTCCAGCTCGGTGCGGTAGTGGTTGTTGACCTCGTACCTGTGCCTGTGGCGCTCCTGGACGTAGGGCTCGCCGCCGTACGTCTCGCGGACGAGGGAGCCCTCGGCCAGCTTGGCGGGGTACATGCCCAGCCGCATCGTTCCGCCCATGTCGCCCTCGCCTGCGACGATGTCGAGCTGCTCCTCCATGGTGGAGATGACCGGGTGCGCGGTGCCCTGGTCGAACTCGGTGGAGTTGGCGTCCTTGATGCCGGCGAGGTTGCGGGCGCCCTCGATGACGATGCACTGGAGGCCGAGGCAGAGGCCGAGCAGCGGGATCCCGCGCTCCCTGGCGTAGGTGATGGCGCCGACCTTGCCCTCGACACCGCGGTCGCCGAAGCCGCCGGGGATGCAGATGGCGTCGCAGTCGGCGAGCTGGCCCTCGGCGCCCTCGGGGGTGCGGCAGTCGTCCGAGGTGACCCACTTGATCTTCACGCGGGCCCGGTTGGCGAAGCCTCCGGCACGCAGGGCCTCGGTGACCGAGAGATAGGCGTCGGGCAGGTCGATGTACTTGCCGACCAGTGCGACGGTGACCTCGTGGTCCGGCTCGTGCACACGGCGCAGCAGGTCGTCCCACTGGGTCCAGTCCACGTCGCGGAAGGGCAGGTCCAGCTTGCGTACGACGTAGGCGTCCAGGCCCTCGGTGTGCAGGACCTTGGGGATGTCGTAGATCGAGCGCGCGTCCTTGCAGGCCACGACCGCCGCGTCGTCCACGTCGCACATCAGTGAGATCTTGCGCTTGATGGAGATGGGCACATCGCGGTCGGCGCGCAGCACGATGGCGTCCGGCTGGATACCGATGTTGCGCAGCGCGGCGACCGAGTGCTGGGTGGGCTTGGTCTTCAGCTCGCCCGAGGGGCCGATGTAGGGCAGCAGCGAGATGTGGACGACGAAGACGTTGTCCCGGCCGACCTCGTGGCGCACCTGGCGCACGGCCTCCAGGAAGGGCAGCGACTCGATGTCGCCGACGGTGCCGCCGACCTCGGTGATGACCACGTCGACGTCGTCGGTCGCCATCCGCCGGATGCGGTGCTTGATCTCGTTGGTGATGTGCGGGATGACCTGGACGGTGTCGCCCAGGTACTCACCGCGGCGCTCCTTGGCGATGACCTGGGAGTAGACCTGGCCCGTCGTGACGTTGGCCGAGCCGTCGAGGTCGACGTCGAGGAAGCGCTCGTAGTGGCCGATGTCCAGGTCCGTCTCGGCCCCGTCGTCGGTGACGAAGACCTCTCCGTGCTGGAAGGGATTCATCGTGCCGGGGTCGACGTTGAGATAGGGGTCCAGCTTCTGCATGGTCACCCGCAGGCCCCTGGCCTTGAGCAGGGCGCCCAGGCTGGAGGCGGTGAGCCCCTTGCCGAGCGAGGAGGCGACACCCCCGGTGACGAAGAGATGCTTGGTCGTCATGGACGTAGGCGGCATGGCCAAGAGGGGGCTCCCGTGGTCGCTTGGTGGGGTGCGGAGCGGCAACCTGGCTTCGGTGCCAGTGGTGCCGTCGCTGCGGTTCGGGGGGCTTTCGGGTCGAACAGAACGCGTTCGCGTGCCCACCGGTCCACGGGCTACCAGCGTAACAGTGCCTCTGCCGGGCCGCTCCGGACGCTGCTCCCCGGCGGTCAGGGGCACGCAGGAGCGCGCCAGGCGCATCCCAGGGTGACCGGAGCGTCGCAGCAGGTGAACGCGTCGGCAACCTCACCTAATCGGCGCACCCGGACTGCGGCGACCGTCGGGCGTACGCCATCACTGCGTCGTATCCTGCTCGGAAACTTGCCGTGGACAGGCAGAAAAAGCACAGGTCATCCAGCACGTACCTCGTCCATGTCGGGGTACGTCACCGCAGTTCGTTCGACTGGAGATGCACGTGGCTGGGCGCATCGAGGATTACGCACTTATCGGGGACATGCAGACCGCAGCCCTCGTCGGCAGGGAGGGGACGGTCGACTGGCTCTGTTTTCCGCGATTCGACTCCCACGCGGTGTTCGCAGGACTCCTGGGTACCGAGGAACACGGCTTCTGGCGGGTGGGCCCCGCCCACGCAGGCGGGGGTGATCCACCGCCGGCCGACCGTCGCCGCTACCGGGGAGATTCCCTGGTGCTGGAATCCGAGTGGGACACCCCGCGGGGCACCGTGCGAGTCATCGACTTCATGCCGCCCCGCGAGGACCACGCACCGCAGTTGATCCGGATCGTGGAGGGCGTGAGCGGCCGGGTGCGGATGCGCTCCTCGCTGCGGATGCGTTTCTCCTACGGCTGGGTCGTGCCGTGGGTGCACAAGGTGGGCCAGCGCACGGTCGCGGTCGCCGGGCCGGACTCGGTGTGGCTGGACACCGAAGCCGACACGTACGGCCAGGACTTGACCACCTACTCCGACTTCACCGTCGCGCCGGGTGACCAGGTCACGTTCGTGATCAGCTGGCAGGCGTCGCACAAGAGCGAGCCGCCGCTGCCCGAGCCGGCCGAGGCGCTGCGTACGACGGAGGACTTCTGGCGCGAGTGGGTCGAGGAGTGCACGTACCACGGCCCCTACCGCGAGGCCGTCATCCGTTCGCTGATCACGCTCAAGGCGCTGACCTACGCACCGACGGGCGGCATCGTCGCCGCACCCACGACCTCGCTGCCCGAGGCCATCGGCGGCGGCCGGAACTGGGACTACCGCTTCACCTGGCTGCGGGACGCGGCGATCACCCTCTCGTCGCTGCTGCGCACCGGGTACAGGGAGGAGGCACGCGCGTGGCGTGAGTGGCTGCTGCGCGCGGTGGCAGGCGATCCGGAGAACCTCCAGATCATGTACGGCATCGCGGGCGAACGGGAGCTGTCGGAGGCGGAGTTGACGTGGCTTCCGGGCTACGAGAACTCCACACCCGTACGCGTCGGCAACGGCGCGGCGGGTCAGCTCCAGCTCGATGTCTACGGCGAGGTCGTCGAGGCGCTGCATCTCGGCCATATGACGGGCCTGGCGCGCAACGACTACGCACAGCTCCTCCAGATCAAGCTCATCGGCTACCTGGAGAACCACTGGTACGAGAAGGACGAGGGCATCTGGGAAGTACGCGGTCCCCGGCGGCACTTCGTGCACTCCAAGGTGATGGCCTGGGTCGCTGTGGACCGCAGCGTCAAGCTGATCGAGGCGGGTGATGTGGACGGTCCGCTGGAGCGGTGGCGCGATCTGCGCGAGGAGATCCACCGGGAGGTGTGCGAGAAGGGGTACGACAAGGAGCGGAACACCTTCACGCAGTCCTACGGTTCCAAGGAACTGGACGCCTCGCTGCTGCTGATCCCGCAGATGGGTTTCCTGCCGCCCGACGACAAGCGCGTCATCGGCACCATCGAGGCCATCCAGCGGGAGCTGTCCACCGAGGACGGCTTCATCATGCGCTACCCGACCAGCTCCGAGGACGGGGAGGACGGGGAGAGCGCGAACGTCGACGGTCTGGAGGGCGAGGAAGGCGCGTTCCTGGCCTGCTCGTTCTGGATGGCCGACGATCTGGCCATGATCGGCAGGGTGGACGAGGCCAGGAAGCTGTTCGAGAAGCTGCTGGGGCTCCGTAACGACCTGGGGCTGCTCGCTGAGGAGTGGGACTCGGCCAACCAGCGCCAAGTGGGCAACTTCCCACAGGCGTTCAGCCATGTGCCGCTCATCGACACCGCGCTGCGGCTGACGGCCTCGGGCGCCTACGGCGTCTGAGGCGGAACCCGGCGGCCCGTACCTCCCCGTGTGACGGCGGGAGGGTACGGGCCGCTGTCGCGTGAACTCCCCTGTGGCGTACGGCTCGTGGCGTACGGCGCGTGACCGTGCGGTTCAGAGGGTGCGGCTCAGAGGGGCGTGCGGGTCAGAAGGGTGTGAGGGTCAGCGTCATCTCCGAGGCGGCGCCGTCCTCGATGTACGAGGCGAATCCGGCCACGTCGTCGAAGGCGAAGCCGTACGCCTTGCCGTCCTCGGTCGCCTCGTGCATGGCCTTCACGTAGTGGTGCGGGGTGCCGCCCTGGTAGAAGCGCGCGGGGTCCTTCGAGGGCTGCTCGGCCTCGGTGACCAGGGTGGTGCGGTTGAAGCCGGCGCCGAGTACCGCGGCGACGGGGCCCGTGACGCCGTCGTTGGGCGCCGCCAGCGCACCGTCGCAGAAGAGGACGTCCTTCGTGCTGGGCTTGTCGAAGGAAACCTCGCCGGGGCCCGTGAAGGCGAACTTGCCGCCCCTGACCCGGCCCGTGAACGTTCCCGCGTTGGTGGTGACCTTCAGGTCCTTGCCCTCGTACAGGCTCCACACCTCGTCGATGTAGGCGGCGAAGTGGTCCTCGGCGAACTTGCCCGCGCCTATGCCGTGGCCGGGTGCGATGACGCGCTTGTCGTCGATGACCAGGCCGGAGAAGCCCTCGGCAGCGCGTACCTGCTCGAAGACCTTGGCGCGCGCACCCGGTTTGAGGGTGCCGGTCGTCTGGTCCTTGGCGCCCTTGAGGTGGATGGCCAACGGCACGCTGAACATGTCGACCATGGTCGTGTTGCAGTACATGGCGCCCGACTTGTACGTGAACTCGGCGCAGTCGTGGACGACTCCGTAGTTCGGGTCGGACTCCACCCAGGCCGCCGGGTAGGCCAGCGCGGCGCCCTGGCCGCCGTCGACCGCCTTGAACTTGAGCTTCTCACCGCACGCGACGTAGATCCGGCCCGACATCTCCGGCAGCTGGAGCGGGGTCTCGTCGCCGGTGAGCGGGATGGCGTAGTCGGTGTAGCCGTCGGGGCCGTTGTCGGACAGCTCGACGGGCTTCAGCTCGCCCTCGGGTGTGACGCGGCACTGGCGGGTGCCGTCGTTGCCGACGATGTAGACGTGGATGGAGCCGCTGTCGTACTCACCGGTCTTGTTGGCGATCTTCAGGGACAGTCCGGCAGCGCTGGACCGCGCGGAACGGCCGTCCGGACCCGCGTTCGCGTGCGCGGCGAGCAGGCCGGCAGCGGGCGCGGCGACGGCGGTGGCTGCGGCGGTGCGCAGCAGGGTCCTGCGGCTGAGGGGGCTCACGGTGCGGTACCTCCGGTGGTCTGGACCGAGACGTGGTCGACGAACAGCGAGGCGCCGGGCTCGGTGGTGTCTGTGGGGGTGGCCCGGCCTGCGGCGCCGTCCGGGAAGGCCCCGCCCATGGCCAGGTTGAGCAGGATGAAGTGGCCGTGGTCGGTGGCCTGGCGCCAGGTGTCGGCGCCGATGTCGGACTCCTTGACCGAGTGGATCTGCTGGCCGTCCTGGTACCAGCGCAGTTCCTCGGTCCCGCCCGTACGGTCCAGCTCCAGCGCGTACGTGTGGAAGCCGCCCTGGCAGCTTCCGCCGCACTGGGCCTTGGCGCCGATGCCCTGGGTCTCGTTGCAGGGGCCGCCGGGGTTCACGCCGCAGTGGAGCACACCGTGCGCCGCGGCGTCGCCGTTGACGTTCTCCATGATGTCGAACTCGCCCACGCCGGGCCAGTTCTGGTAGTTGCCGCGGTAGTCGGCGCCGAGGGTCCAGAACGCGGGCCAGTAGCCGAGTGCCTGGTCGCCCGAGACCTCGGGCAGCTTCAGGCTCGCCTCGATGCGCAGCTTGCCGCCCTCGGGCGCCGCGAAGTCGGTGCGCTTGGTCTCGATACGGCCTGAGGTCCAGGTGTCACCGTTCTTCAACGCCGTGATCTTCAGGTGGCCTTCGCCGTCCAGGCTGAGGTTGGCCGGGTCCTTGGTGTACTCCTGCACCTCGCCCGTGCCCCAGTTGCCGGGGCCGCCCGGATAGCCATGGCCGGTGTCGATGATCCAGTCGTCCTCCGAGGGCAGGCTGCCGCCCGCGCCGTCGAAGTCCGTACGCCAGACCTCTTCCATGGCACCCGGGCCCTTCTGCCGCTCGGGGGCGCCCTGCGCGCTCTGCGCGAGCGGTACGGCGGTGGCGGCGGCGGCCAGGAAGACCGTGGCTGCCAGGGCGGGGAACCACCGGCTTCTGCCGCGCATCCGCGGCGCATGTCGTGTTCTTCTCATTTCGCGCGCCTCTCGGTGTGGGGGGAATTTGAGAGCGCTCTCACGTCATGGGCATGCACATTGGCGCGAGTTGGCGATAGCGTCAAGTGCCTTCGGAGGAAAAGGAGTTCGACGACGTGCGTAACGAGCGCCCCGCGCGCCCCACCCTTGAGGCCGTCGCCGCACACGCCGGTGTCTCGCGCGCCACCGTCTCCCGAGTGGTCAACGGCGGTACGGGCGTGCGCGACGAGGTGCGCCAGCGGGTGCGGCGCTCCGTGAGCGCACTGGGGTACACACCGAACATCGCGGCACGCAGCCTGGTCACACGCCGCACGGGTGCCGTGGCCGTGGTGATCGCCGAGCCGGAGAGCCGGGTCTTCTCCGACCCGTTCTTCTCACGCCAACTGCGCGGAATAATCCGGGAGTTGGCCGACAACGACACCCAGCTCCTGCTCATGCTCCAGGAGCGGGCACAGGACCACGAACGCATCGGCCGGTATCTCGCGGGCGGACACGTCGACGGGGTACTGATGTTCTCACTGCACGGCGAGGGGCCCCCGCCCGGCGCATGCGCCCTGGAGGCGGGGCTGCCCACGGTGTTCGGCGGCAGACCGGGCTGGCACGGCGCGGACCGGGACCCGCGCCTGCTGTACGTCGACGCGGACAACAGGGGCGGCGCACGGCTCGCGGTGGCCCGGCTGCTGGAGCAGGGGCGCCGCCGGATCGCCGTGCTCACGGGCCCGCTCGACCAGACCTCGGCCCTCGACCGGCTGCACGGCTACCACGACGCGCTGGCGGCGGCCGGCCTGCCGCCCGATCCCGCACTGAGCGCCGACGGCGGCTTCACGGCCGAGGGCGGCGAGCATGCCATGGCGGCGCTGCTCGCACGGGAGCCCGGCCTGGACGCGGTGTTCGCCGGGTCCGACCTGATGGCGGTGGGAGCCCTGCGCACGCTGCGCGCCGCGGGCCGCAGGGTTCCGCAGGACGTGGCGGTGATCGGCTTCGACGACCTGGAGGCCGCCTCCTGGGCCGATCCCCCGCTGACGACGGTCCGTCAGGACGTCGAGGGCATGGGCAGGTTGATGGCCGGACTGCTGCTGCGCCGGATCGCGGGCGAGGACGGCTACGACGGTGACGGTGGCGGTGACGGCCGTGACGGTGACGGTGGTGGCGGTGGCCGCGAGGGCGAGGACGGCGCGGGTGGCGGCCGGACGGGGTGCGCCGCACCGGTCGCGCCGGTGATCACCGAGGCACAGCTGGTGGTACGGGCCTCCGGCTGAGGGACAGGACCGCCGCGACACCGCACCGGCCTATCGCCGCGACACCGCGGAGCCGCACCGTCGCGGCTTCGCACCAGCGCGTTTCCGCACCGCCGCGGCTCCGCATCGCTCAGCCCGGCGCCGGGCGCGTCAACTCGTCGTAGACGCTGAGGACTTGGGCCACGGTGTCGTCCTCGGTCGGCCAGGTCTCCGCCCGCGTGCGGCCCGCGTCGGCGAACGCGTCGCGCCGTACGGGGTCGGCCAGCAGCGCGAGGACGGCGGAAGCGAGCGAGTCGGGATCGCCGTACGGGATCAACACGGCCGCTTCGCCCACCAGTTCGGGGATACCACCAACCTCCGTCGCGACGAGCGGTACACCGGCGCGCAGCGCCTCCTGCGCGAGCAGCGACCTGCCCTCCCAGGAAGCGGACACCACCGCCAGATCGGCTCCCGCCAGCAGCCGCAGCGCGTCCTCGCGGCGCCCCAGCAGCCGGACGGGCAGCGCCTCCGCTTCGATACGGGCCTGGAGCGCGGCCCGTTCAGGGCCCTCGCCCGCGATGACGAGCAGCGGCGGCGGCTCCAGGCCGCGCCAGGCGCGGGAAGCGGTCAGCACCGTGTCGTACCCGTGCCGGCGGTCGAGCCGCCCGACGGCGACCAGCAGGGGACGGCCCACCGCACCGAGGTCGGCGCGGATCTTGTGCCGCAGCGCCTCCGCCCGCCCGGCATCGGCGTGCCCGTGCGCCGCGCCCGTACCGTCCGTACTGCCCCTGGCGTCCGTACTGCCCGTAACGCCCGTAGCGTCCGTAACGCCCGCCCCACCGGCGGAAGAAGGGCCGGACGGGCCGGGCACACCGGGGGCTGCGGGGCCACGGGTCCTGGCCCGCCCTTCGCCTCCCGCGCCGGGGTCACCGTCCCGGCCGTGGGAAGCCTGTGCGTGCGGGGGCCGGTCCGGGTTCGAGGGCTGGTCCCGGTTCGGGAGCTGCTCCGGGTCCGGGAGCTGGTCCGGGTGCGGAGGCCGGCCCGGGTGAGCGGGGGCGGAGGCGGCAGGGGCGGTGCGGCGTGGTCCAGGGAGGGCGACGGGGGCGAGCCGTGCGTCCCGGGCGCCGCAGTCGCGCGCCGCGTCCACGAGGTCGGCCGTGACGCCGAGAACGACGGTGGCCGCGCGGGCGACCCGCCTCTTGAGCAGCCGCGTGACCAGTCCCCGCGCCCCGTGCGCACGGCCGGGCTCCCCCGTACCCGGCAGCGGCAGGGTGTGCCAGGTGACGACGAGGGGCACCTCGCGGCGCAGCCTGCCGAGGGCGAGCGCGGCGGCGAGCCCGGCGCGCAGCCCGTGCGCGTGCACGAGGTCGGCGTCGGCGCAGACGGCACGCAGGGAGGCGACGGCCTCGGGTTCGGTATGGCCGCGGGTGGCGGCGAAGCGCGCCCCGATCCCCGTGAACTCCTGGTCGAGGCCCGACTCCTGTGCGGCGCACACCGTGACCCGTACCCCCCGCGCGACCAGGCCCTCGGCGAGGGAGCGCACATGCGCCGCCGTGACCGCCGAGGGAGCGCCGCCGAAAGCGGATGAGGCACCACCGAGCACCTGGACGGCGTGCAGCGGGGCCCTGCCGACGGGCGGCTGATACGGGGAGGCGGTACGGCTCACGGCAGGTCGGGCTCCCGGCTCGCAGGGGGGAGGTGCAGGGGATGGCTGGCGAAGTCTGCCCCAGGATGCCAGGTGGGGTCGCGCCTTCGCACCGCAGTACGGCCGCTCGGGCGGCCGGCCACGGGACGGGCCACGCCCTATCACTCACTCGGGCGACCATGGGTGCACACGTGCGGCTCAGCACTCCGTGTGCGAGCCGGCCGCCGCGCGTGCGAGCCGGCCCGCCGCGTGTGCGAGTCCGGGGTGTGGAGTCCGGTCCGAGGGCTCAACTCCCGGCGGGTATGGAGTCCGGTCCGAGGGCTCAACTCCCGGCGGGACGTGGGGTCCGGTCCTGGGTCCTGGGGCTCAACTCCCGGCGCGCGCCGCTTCCAGCAGTTCCTCGGCGTGTGCCCGTGCGAGGCGCGAGTCCTCCTGGCCCGCCAGCATCCGGGACAGCTCACGCACCCGGTCCTCGCCCTCCATGGCCTGCACACCGCTGCGGGTGACCGAGCCGTCGTCCGTCTTCTCCACCACCAGGTGCCGGTCGGCGAACGCGGCGACCTGCGGAAGGTGGGTGACGACAACGACCTGCGCCGTCCTGGCCAGACGTGCCAGGCGGCGGCCGACCTCGACGGCCGCCTTGCCGCCCACACCGGCGTCGACCTCGTCGAAGAGGTAGGTGGGTACGGGGTCGGAGCCGGCGAAGACGACCTCCACGGCGAGCATCACCCGCGAAAGCTCGCCTCCCGAGGCGCCCTTGGCGATGGGCCTGGCCTGCGCTCCGGGGTGCGGGGTCAGCAGCAGTTCGACCTCGTCGGTTCCGTGCGGCCCGAACGCGAGGGTGCGGCCGTCGATGTCGAGCCCCTCCCCCTCTCCGGTGGTCTCGGTGTACTTGAGGTCGAAGGAGACACGGGCGTGCGGCATGGCCAGCTCGGCCAGTTCCTCGGTGACCGCGTCGGCGAACCGTTTGGAGGCGTCGGCGCGTGCCTCGGTCAGCGTCCGCGCGTGCCCCGCCAGTTCCGTACGCAGGCCGTCGCGCTCCTCGGTCAGCTCGCCGATCCGTTCGTCGTCGCCCTCCAGCTCGGCCAGCCTGTCGGCGCTCTGTTCGGCCCACGCGAGCACGGCCGCGATGTCGGGCCCGTACTTGCGGGTGAGCTGGCCGAGGTCCGAGCGGCGCTCTTCGACGGCGGCGAGGCGCAGCGGGTCGGCGTCCAGATTGTCGGCGTATCCGGCGAGTTCGCCCGCGACGTCCGCGAGCAGGATGTGCACCTCTCCGAGGCGTTCGGCGAGCGCGGCGAGTGCCGGGTCGTGGGTGCGTACGGCGTCCAGGGTGCGCTGGGCCCCCGCGACGAGGGTGGCGGCATCGAAGCGCTCGGGGTCGGCGGGGTCGCCCGCGAGGGCTCCGTGTGCGGTGGTGGCGGCGGAGGCCAGGGCCTCGGCGTGGCCCAGCCGCTCGGCCTCGGCTGCCAGTTCGGTGTCCTCGCCGGGCTGCGGCTCCGCCGCCTCGACCTCCTGGATGCCGTAGCGCAGCAGGTCGGCCTCCTGCGCGCGCTCGCGGGCACGGGTGGTCAGCTCGTCGAGTTCGGCCGCGACGGTGCGCAGCCGGCGGTAGGCGGCGGTGTAGGCGGCGAGGGGCACGGCGACGGCGTCACCCGCGTACCGGTCGAGCGCCTCGCGCTGGCGTGCGGGGCGCAGCAGGCCCTGCTGATCGGTCTGCCCGTGCACCGCCACCAGGTCGTCGCTCAGCTCGGACAGCAGCCCCACGGGAACGGAGCGGCCCCCCACGTGGGCGCGTGAGCGGCCCTCCGCCGAAATGGTGCGGCTGATGAGCAGCGCGCCCTCGTCCAGTTCGGCTCCCGCCTCCTCGGCACGGCGCGCAGCCGGTGACCCCGGCTGTACGGCGATCCTGCCCTCCACGACGGCGGACTTGGCTCCTACCCGCACGAGCGCCGCTTCGGCCCTTCCTCCCAGCAGCAGCCCGAGGCTTGTGACGACCATGGTCTTGCCCGCGCCGGTCTCGCCGGTCACCGCGGTGAAGCCGGGGGACAGCTCCACGACGGCGTCGTCGATCACGCCCAGGGCTCTGATCCGCATCTCCTCCAACACGGATACGACCATACGAGGTTCCGCGGGGTCCCCCCACCCCAGGGCGTGCGGCGCCCCTCGTGCGGGGGGAATACACAGCGGACATACAGCCCGTGTACGCCGTTACCGGGGTGCCCCGCGCCAGCCGGAGACGGGGAGGGCGAACTTCGCGACGAGCCGGTCGGTGAAGGAGGCGTGGTGCAGCCGTGCGAGCCGTACCGGTACGGCGCCGCGCCTGACCTCCACCCGCGCGCCGGCCGGGAGTTCGACGCTGCGCCGCCCGTCGGCCCACAGCACGCCGTGCGGCGTCTGCGGCTGCACCTCGACAGCGAGCACCGAGTCTGGCGCCGTGACCAGGGGCTTGGCGAACAGCGCGTGTGCGCTGATGGGCACCATCAGCAGCGCCTCCACCTCGGGCCACACCACGGGCCCTCCGGCGGAGAAGGCGTAGGCGGTCGAGCCCGTGGGGGTCGCGCAGACGACGCCGTCGCCGCCGAAGCTGGAGACGGGGCGGCCGTCGATCTCGGTGACGACCTCCAGCATGCGCTCGCGTGCCGCCTTCTCGACGGACACCTCGTTGAGCGCCCAGTCGGCGTGCACGATGTGGCCGTCGTTGCGTACGAGGACGTCGAGGGTCATGCGCTCCTCGACCTCGTAGGAACGGGAGGCGACCCGCTCGACGACCTGGTCGAGGTCGTCGCGTTCGGCCTCGGCGAGGAATCCGACGCGACCGAGGTTGACGCCGAGCATGGGCACGCCCGAGGCCCGCGCGAACTCGGCGCCGCGCAGCAGGGTTCCGTCCCCGCCGAGCACGACGAGCAGTTCACACCCTTCTGCGGCGTCCGGTTTGGCTGCCACGGTCTCCACGAGCCCTGGCAGCGGCAGGTCGGCCGCCTCCTCGGTGAGCACGCGTACGCGGATTCCGCAGCGCAGCAGCCCCCGGACGACCAGCTCCGCGCTCCGGACGGCCGCCGGCCTGCCCGTGTGCGCGAGCAGGAAGACCGTACGCTCCTCCATGCCGTCCATGTCCCCCGCCGCTGTCTCTTGTGTCAACTGGGTCACTTGGGTCACTTGGGCCCCTCCGCCACCGCTCGCTCGACATCGGCCGGGTCGAGGTCGGGCGCCCCGGCGCGCAGCCACAGAAAGTACTCGACGTTCCCCGAGGGCCCAGGAAGCGGGCTCGCCGTGACGCCCAGCACCCCCAGGGCCAGCCCGGCGGCGTGCCCCGCGACCGTGCGTACGGCCTCGGCGCGCAGTTCCGGACTGCGGACCACACCGCCGCTGCCGAGGCGCTCCTTGCCCACCTCGAACTGCGGTTTCACCATCAGCACCAGGTCGGCGTCCGGCGCGGCGCAGCGCGCGAGTGCGGGCAGCACCAGGCCGAGCGGGATGAAGGAGAGGTCACCGACGACGAGGCCGACGGGCTCCCCTCCGATCGCCTCCAGCGTCAGCTCCCGTACGTTCGTACGGTCCTTGACGGTGACGCGCGCATCGCTCTGCAGGGACCAGGCCAGCTGCCCGTAGCCCACGTCGACGGCCACGACATGAGCGGCGCCCGCACGCAGCAGCACATCCGTGAACCCGCCCGTCGAGGCCCCCGCGTCCAGCGCCCGCCGGCCCTCCACGCGCAGCCCACCCGGGCCGAAAGCGGCCAGTGCCCCGGCGAGCTTGTGCCCGCCGCGTGAGACGTAGTCCGGGTCGCCTTTGTCCTCCTTGACGACCAGGGCCGCGCTGGTCTCCACCTGGGTCGCCGCCTTGGTCGCGGTGTTGCCGCCGACGGTCACGCGCCCCGCGGCGATCAGCTGGCTCGCGTGTTCGCGCGACCGTGCGAGGTTGCGGCGCACCAGCTCCGCGTCGAGTCGGGGTCGTGCGGCCACGTGTCAGCTCCGGGGTGTGTGCGGGCGGTCCAGTGCGGCGAGCGTCTCGCGCAGGCCGCGGTGGACATCTTCGTACACCTCCAGATGACCCGATACGGCGAGGTGGTCGGCGTCTTCCAGGCGGTGCAGCCGCGCGTCGACGGGGCCGTGCCCCGTGGGCCTTACCCCGACGCCGAGCGGTACGGGACCCTCCTCGGGCTCCTGCCCGCTCTGCCGCTCCTGCTCTCCGTCGGGGTGCGCCTGTGCCTGGTCGGGGTGGGCCTGCTCGGGGTGGGCCTGCTCGTCGCCGGGCCGCGCCTGGCCGGGCCGCGCCTGGCCGGGCCGCGCCTGGCCGGGCCGCTCCCGTGCCCCGGCGGTACCGGGCTCGTGGGTGTCCTGTTCGGGGCCGTGTCCGGCCTGTTCGGGCCCTGGCCCCTGCGCGAACTCGCTCATGCCCCGACGCTACCGCGAGCCGCCGGGGTTCAGCGCCTGGCGGCGGGCACGACCAGCGGCGTTCCGGATTCGGGGTCGTCGATGACGCGGCACGGCATGCCGAAGACGTCCTTGACCAGTTCCGCCGTGACCACCTCGCCCGGCGGGCCCTGCGCGACGATCCGGCCCTCGCACATCGCGATCAGGTGGGTGGCATAGCGCGCCGCGTGGTTGAGGTCGTGCAGGACGGCGACGAGGGTGCGGCCCTCCTCCTCGTGGAGCCGGGCGCACAGATCGAGGATCTCGATCTGATGGGCGATGTCCAGGTATGTGGTGGGTTCGTCCAGCAGAAGCAGCTGGGTCTGCTGCGCGAGGGCCATGGCGATCCACACCCGCTGGCGCTGGCCGCCGGAGAGTTCGTCGACGAACCTGTCGGCCAACTCGCTGATGGCGGTCGCCTCCATGGACTCGTTCACGACCCGCTCGTCCTCGCGCGACCACTGCCGCAGCAGGCCCTGGTGCGGGTAGCGGCCACGGGCGACGAGGTCGGAGACGGTGATCCCGTCCGGCGCTATGGAGGACTGCGGCAGCAGCCCGAGGGTGCGGGCGAGCGCCTTGGCGTGCATGCGCGCGATGTCGGAACCGTCCAGCATGACGCTGCCCTTGGCGGGCTTGAGCATGCGGGAGAGGGCACGCAGCAGCGTGGACTTGCCGCAGGCGTTGGGGCCGACGACGACGGTGAAGGACTGGTCGGGAATCGCCACGTCCAGCTCTTCGGCGATGGTGCGCTGGTCGTAGGCGAGGGTGAGGTCACGCCCTGTCAGCCTGGCCCCGGCAGCGGCGCCCGTGGCCGCGTCCGCCGTTCCGCCGGTGCCCGTGGCCTTGCCTGTGGCGGCGCCCGTCGCGCTGTCCCGCTTCGCTGTCCGGATGTCGGTCTTCATCCTGTGGTCCGCCTCCGTGTTGGCACCGGCACTCGTATCCGTTCGGGCTTCCGTGTCCGCTGCGGCCTTCGTACGCGTTACGGCCGCCGCCCCGCAGCTCGTCTCCGCCACGACCTTCGCATCCGCCCCGGCCGTGGCGGCCGTTCCCGCCTCCGGCCCGTTTCTCATATCCGCCCGGCCCTGCGCTCGGTGGCCAGCAGCCATACGAGGTAGCCGCCGCCCAGCACTCCGGTGATCACGCCGACGGGCAACTGGTGATCGCCGAAGGCGCGTTGGGCCACCAGGTCGGCCGTCACCAGCAGTACGGCGCCCATGCACATCGCGGGCACGAGGTTGGGCCCCGGCGCCTTCGTCAGCCGCCGGGCGAGCTGGGGCGCGGTGAGCGCGACGAAGGAGACCGGGCCCGCGGCAGCGGCCGACAGCGCGACCAGCAGCACCCCGGCACCCAGCAGGGCCAGCCGCGTCCGTTCCACGCGTACGCCCAGCGCGTACGCCGCGTCGTCGCCCATCTCCATCATCCGCAGCGCACGCGCGCACCCGAACAGCACCAGCGGCACGAGTACCGCCATACCGGCGAGCAGCGGCAGCGCGTTGCTCCAGCCACGCCCGTCGAGGCTGCCCGTCATCCACAGCACGGCGCGGGACGCCTCGGTGATCTGGGCGCGGGTGATCAGGTAGCTGTTGACGCCGGTGAGGATGGCGGTGGCGCCGACGCCGACCAGCACCAGCCGGTAGCCGTGCATGCCGCGCTTCCACGCCAGCGCGTAGATGAGCCCGCTGACGACGACGGCACCGAGCACGGCGCCGCCCGCGAGGAACGCGCTGCCGCCGCCCGCGACGACGATGACGACGAGCGCTCCGGTGGCGGCGCCGTTGGTGAAACCGAGGATGTCGGGGCTGCCGAGCGGATTGCGTACGACGGCCTGGAAGACGGCCCCGCACAGCCCGAGCGCCGTGCCGACGAGCAGCGCCGTCACGGTGCGCGGCAGGCGCAGCTCCTGGACGATGAACGCGTCGGCGGGGTCGCCCTGGCCGACGAGGGTGCGGACCACGTCGGCGGGCGCCATGGGGTATTCGCCGCTGCCGATGGCGAAGACGGCGGCGACGAGCGCGAGAACCAGACAGGCGCCGCCCACGAGCAGCGCACGGGGCCTGTAGGTGACGGAGAGGCCGGCTCCTGTACGTATGACGCTCATGCGTGTGCCACCCTCCGGCGGCGGACGAAGTAGAGGAAGAAGGGACCGCCCAGCACCACGGTCACGATGCCGACCTGGAGTTCGCCCGGCCTCCCGAGCACCCGCCCGAGCACATCGGCGGCCAGCAGCAGCACCGGCGCGAGGACCGCGCAGTACGGCAGCATCCAGCGCTGGTCGGGACCTGTGAGGGCGCGCACCATGTGAGGCACCATCAGGCCGACGAAGACGATGGGTCCGCAGGCAGCCGTCGCCGCGCCGCACAGCAGGGTGACGGCGACGATGGCACCGGCGCGCGTCCTGGTGGGCCGGGAGCCGAGGGCGCGCGCGGGCTCGTCGCCGAGCGCGAGCGCGTTGAGCGGTCTGGCCAGCGCCAGCGCGACCAGGGCGCCGGCCGCGATGAAGGGCAGCGCACCCACGACGGTGGATTCCTGGGCACGGGCGAGCGAGCCGACCATCCAGAAGCGCATCCGGTCCAGCGACGCGGTGTCGAGCAACTGCACCGCGTTCACATAGGAGATGAGGGCCGCGTTGAGCGCCGTTCCCGCGAGCGCCAGCCGCGCGGGGGTGGCTCCGCGTCCGCCGCCGACGGCGTAGACGAGCGCCGAGACGGCGGCGGCACCGAGGAAGGCGAAGCCGATGTACCCGGTGTATCCGGAGATCCCGAAGAACGAGATGGCGGTGACGACGGCAGCGGCGGCGCCCGCGTTGATGCCCAGGAGTCCGGGATCGGCCAGCGGGTTACGGGTCAGCGCCTGCATGACGCCGCCCGCGAGCCCGAGCGCGACCCCGGCGAGCAGCCCGAGGAGCGTACGGGGCAGGCGCATCTCGTGCACGACGGTGTAGGTGGCGGAGCCGCTGTCGACGAGCCCCGCCCATGCCTCGCCGAGGGAGAGCTGGCGGGCGCCGACGGCGAGGCTGAGGAAGAGGACGAGCAGCAGGAGGAGCAGGGCGCCGATCAGTCCCGCGGCACGTGCCAGGGGAGGCCGCGCACGAGCGGACTGGTCCTGACCGGCCGCCGAGTCTCCTCGGACCTGCGGGGACTTGGTGAGAGTCACGTACGGGCTCCGGTCGGGGGGCCGGAGACGGGGAGCTCCGACCACTGGACAACAATGACTTTGGTTAGGTTAGCCTAACCAAGACTTCGGTCTCAGGGCCGCCCCGTCAGCACGTTGAAAGAGGCTCCACACATGCCCAGCTCGTCCCGAATGCCCCACCTTTCCCGGCGAGGACTGCTCGCAGCAGGCGGCGTCGCCGGTCTCGGTGCGCTGATCTCGGCCTGCGGCAGCGACTCCGGGTCAGGCTCGGGCGGCTCCAAGGGCGACGCCTGGTCCTTCACCGACGGCCGCAGTAAAAAGGTCAGCCTCGACGCCGTACCCGAGCGGATCGTCGCCTACACCGGAACGGCCGCCGCGCTCCACGACTTCGGCGTGCGCGACAAGATCGTGGGCGTCTTCGGCCCGACCAAGCAGAAGAACGGCAAGCCTGACGTCGTCGCGGGCGACCTCGACATCTCCAAGCTGGAGATCATCGGCAACGCCTACGGCGAGTTCGACATCGAGAAGTACGCCAAGACGCGCCCCCAGCTGCTGATCACCAACATGTACGTCAAGAACGCGCTGTGGTACGTACCCGACGAGAGCAAGGAGAAGATCCTCAAGCTCGCGCCCGCCGTGGCGATGACGGCGGCGCAGGTCCCGATGATCGAGCCGATCCAGCAGTTCGCCAAGCTCGCCGAGTCCCTGGGCGCCGACCTCAAGGCCGGCAGCGTCGTCGACGCCAAGGCCAGGTTCGAGAAGGCGTCCGAGCGGCTGCGCAAGGCGGCCAAGAGTGGCATCCGCGTCATGGCGGCCTCCGGTTCGGCCGACCTGCTGTACGTCTCCGACCCCAGCGCCAACGCCGACCTGAAGTACTTCAAGGACCTCGGCGTCAACTTCGTCGTCCCCAAGAAGGTCAGCTCGCAGGGCTTCTTCGAGGAACTGAGCTGGGAGAACGCCGACAAGTACAAGGCCGACCTGATCATCCTCGACAACCGCACCCAGTCGCTCCAGCCGCCGGCCCTCAAGTCGAAGCCGTCCTGGGGCGATCTGCCCGCCGTCAAGGCCGGCCAGGTCGGCGAGTGGATGGCCGAACCGCGCTTCTCGTACGCGGGCGCCGCACCGCTCGTCGAGGAACTGGCCGAGGCGATCGAGAAGGCCAAGAAGGTCGGCTGACCGCACGGCACGGGCACCCGCCGACGAGCACCCCACAGCCCCCACGCCACAGCTCGCCCCCCAGCTCGCACGCCACAGCCCGCACGCCCACATGCCAGGAAACGCACTCCCGGGAGGAGCAGACACGATGAGCACCACGGTCTCCGAGGCGCCGCCGGCACCCGCCACCGTCCCCTTCAAGTTCTTCGAGTTGCGTGTCGTCAGGACACGGCGGCTGGGCCCGACCATGCTGCGGATCACCCTGGGCGGCGCCCAGCTCTCCTCGTTCGCCTCCGGCGGGCGCGACCAGCGCTTCAAACTGTTCCTGCCGCAGCAGGGCCAGGACAGGCCCGTGCTGCCGCTCGAAGCCGGGGACAACTGGTTCGCCGAGTGGCGGGCCATGCCCGAGGACGAGCGGGCCCTCATGCGCTCGTACACCGTGCGCTCCTTCCGGCGCGGCAGCGAGTACGGCGCCGAGGACGAGCTGGACATCGACTTCGCGCTGCACGGCGACGGCGGCCCCGCCTCGCGCTGGGCGCTCTCCGCGCGGCCCGGCGACCGCGTGACCCTGCTCGGGCCCGTGGTCGAGGACAACGGCGGCGTGGACTTCCGGCCGCCCGAGGGCACCGACTGGGTGCTGCTGAGCGGCGACGAGACAGCGCTGCCCGCCATCGGCGCCATCCTGGAGTGGCTCCCCGCCGGAATGCCCGTACGGGTGTGGGCCGAGGTCGCGCACGCCGAGGACGTACAGGACCTCCCGACGGTCGCGGACGCGGAGATCACCTGGCTGGTACGCGACGAGTCCTCGCAGCCCCGCGCCGAGACGGTGGTGAACGCGGTCGGTGCCGCCGCGTTCCCCGCCGGCACCCCGTACGCGTGGATCGCGGGCGAGGCAGGCACGGTCAAGGCGCTGCGCCGGCACCTCGTCAAGGAACGCGACATCGACCGCCGCGCGGTCAAGTTCACCGGCTACTGGCGCCTGGGCGCCACCGAGGAACAGCTCGTCGCCGAAGCCCTGGCCACAGCGGGCTGACCCCGAGGCGGGGCCCAGCAAAACGGGTACGCCCCGGAAGGGCGCGGAGCCGTGACATGTGCGGCTCCGCCGCGTGGGCGCGACCAGCCGCAGCAGGCCGACAGCCCGCAGCGCACGGCAAGGGGCACCCTCTCGCCGGGCCGGCGGCTAGAAGCCCAGCAGCGCCAGCGCCTTGCCGCTCTCCAGCGCGCACGACGTGTCGCCCGCCGCGTTCCACGCGGCGGCGCACAGCGCGCGGAGCCCGTCCACCGGGTCCAGCCCGTCCGGCGAACCGGGCCCTTCCTGCGGGTCGGACCCACCCAGTGGGCCCAACTGACCTCCCCCACCGATGAGTTGGAGTTCCCCTTCGGCCGCGACGGCAGTCCAGCCGCCGCACATGTAGCCGGAGCCGGCCTCACCCGTCACCTCCGGCTGCGCCTCCAGCAGCCCCCGCAGATCGCGGGCGACGTAGGTGGGCCGGTGCTCGGGACGGGCCGCCAGCAGTTGCGCTCCGTCCGTCACGCCGGTCAGTACGAGCAGCGAATCCACGCGCCCCGCGTGCGCCCCTTCGATGTCCGTGTCCAGCCTGTCGCCGACGACCAGCGGCCGTTGTGCGCCCGTACGCAGGATGGATTCGCGGTGCATGGGCGGCAGCGGTTTGCCCGCGACGACCGGCTCGGGCGCCTCCCGCATCCAGCGCGTCGCGATACGCACGACCTCGATGGCCGCACCGTTGCCCGGCGCGATGCCCCGGCCGCTGGGGATCGTCGGGTCCGTGTTCGAGGCGAACCACGGCACCCCGCGCTGCACGGCCACCGCCGCCTCCATCAGCCGCTCCCACGGCATGCCAGGGCCCCCGTACCCCTGCACCACGGCTGCGGGTTCCTCGTCGGCCGACTCCACGACGGTGAGCCCGCGTTCCTCCAGTGCGGCCCGCAGCCCTTCGGCGCCGATGGCCAGCACCGGAGCGCCGCCGGGCACGCGCTCGGCGACGATCCGGGCGACGGCCTGAGCCGAGGTGATGACCTCGTCCGGGGCCGCCGGTACCCCGAGTTCGGTCAGGTGGGCCGCGACGGTCGCGGGCGTGCGCGCGGCGTTGTTGGTCACATACGCCAGCCGCAGGCAGCGTTCGCCGGCGGTGCGCAGCGAGCCGACCGCGTGCGGCAGTGCCTCTCCCCCGGCGTACACCACCCCGTCCAGGTCAAGCAGAGCCGTGTCGTACATCTCGCTCAGCGGCTGCGCGCTGGGCAGCGGCCCGTACGGTGACCGCCGCTGCCGTTCGCCGTGATCAGCGGGGGTGTCGTGCATGGATTTCGCTCCTCGGGGGTTCGTTCGCCGGGAGCGGGGTGCGCAGGGTGAACCCGTCAGCCGCCCCGCGTCTCCTCGCTCACCCTGATCCTCTCGCACACCCGCGCACCCGGGCCCCGCGGCGGGCGCCGGCACAAAGCGGGGTTCAAGGTCCGCCCAAAGCGGGGTCAAAACCCGGCGGGGTGTTGCATCGAGCCCGACTCAGCGCGCCCCCTGTGCCCCACTCCACGCCCGGCGCAGCAGCGGCATAACATGCACAGATGACCGCCGAGGGCCTGAGACTCACCCCGTTCCGCGGGCTTCGCTACGCGCCGGACCGGGTCAGCAGCCTCGCCGCCGTGACCTCCCCGCCGTACGACGTGGTGGTCAGGCCCGACGGGCTGCGGCATCTGGAGACGGCCGACCCGTACAACATCGTGCGGCTCATCCTTCCGCAGGCAGCCGATCCGGCCACCCGGCACCGCCAGGCCGGCGAGACGCTGCGCCGCTGGCGTTCGGACGGCGTGCTCACGCCGGACCCCGAACCCGCGCTGTACGTCTACGAGCAGCGCAGGGGCGAACTGCTCCAGCGGGGCATCATCGGCGCCCTGTGCCTGTCACCTCCCGAGGACGGCATCGTCCTTCCCCATGAGGAGGTGATAGCTGAGGTCGTCGAGGACCGCGCAGCCCTGATGCGCGAGACCGCCGCTAATCCGGAGCCGCTGCTGCTCTCGTACCGCAGCGGCGGCACCCGCACCGGCACCACAGCGGTCATCGAACGCACCACCCGGCGACGGCCCCTGGTCGCGACCACCACGGAGGACGGCTTCTCGCACCGCCTGTGGTCGGTCACGGACCCCGCCGAACTCGCCGAGGTGGACGCCGATCTGTCGGCTCACCGCGCGCTGATCGCCGACGGGCACCACCGCTGGGCGACGTATCTGCGGCTGCGCGCCGAGCACACGGGAGAGACGACCGACGGCTCGTCCCCCTGGAACTACGGGCTGGTGCTGCTGGTCGACACCGCGCGGTACCCGCTCCAGGTGCGCGCCATCCACCGCGTACTGCCCCATCTCCCGCTCAAGCGCGCGCTCGACCTGCTGGACCGCGCGGACGGCTCGTTCCGGGTACGTACGATCGAGGCCCCGCTGGACGAGGTGCTCGAAGAGCTGGACGACACCCCGGGCAACGCCTTCGTACTGACCGAGGGCGACGGCTCCTTCCGCCTGCTGGACCGGCCCTCGCCCGCGCTGCTGGCGCGTACGGTCGACGGCGGCCGGCCCGAGGCGTGGCGGCAGTTGGACGCGACGGTGCTGCACTCCGTGCTGCTGGACGAGATCTGGCGGATCCCCGACCACTCCTCGGACATCAGTTACATCCACCACACCGAGGCCGCGGTCGAACAGGCAGCGCTGCACGGCGGAACGGCCGTGCTGATGCGGCCCGTACGCGAGGAGACGGTGCGTTCCCTGGCGGAGCAGGGCGTCACCATGCCCCGTAAGTCCACCTCGTTCGGCCCGAAACCGGCCACCGGACTGGTGCTGCGCACGGTCGACAGCGCGGCAGGCTGAGCGCACCTCTGACCCGCGCGCACCCGGCTGACCTGCACGTTCCCCTCCTTCACCGCGCCCGCCCAGTCCTTTCACCCGGGGCGGGGCGGTCCCCCTTGCGGTGCTACTCGGCCACCTAGTTAGGCTAGCCTTACCTGACCGCGCAGTAGGAATTGCGCGGTGCGCCGTACGACGTCCGCGTCAGGGAGGACAGTTCATGAGCAGCAGGTCACACCTGCTCAACGACAGGACAGCGGAGCACTACAGGCGCTCCCTCACCCAAGGGGTCGAGCGCCTGGCCGACAGAATCGCCGGCACCGAGCGGCCGTTCACAGGCATCACGCCCGCCGAACTGGCACCCACCGTCTCCGCTATCGACCTGGAACAGCCCCTGGAGAATCCCCAGGCAGCCCTCGACGAACTGGAGGACGTCTACCTCAAGGACGCCGTCTACTTCCACCACCCGCGCTATCTCGCCCACCTCAACTGCCCGGTGGTGATACCCGCCGTCCTCGGCGAGGCCGTACTCAGCGCCGTCAACTCCTCGCTGGACACCTGGGACCAGAGCGCGGGCGGCACCCTCATCGAACGCCGGCTCATCGACTGGACGGCCCGCCGTATCGGCTTCGGGCAGGGCGCCGACGGCATCTTCACCAGCGGCGGCACCCAGTCCAACCTGCAAGCGCTGCTGCTGGCGCGGGCCGAGACCTGCCGTCTGGTACGCAAGAACGCCGAGACCGCGCTCACCACCCCCGAGATCCTCCCCCGGCTGCGCATCCTCACCTCCGAGTGCAGCCACTTCAGCGTGGAGAAGTCCGCCGTCCTGCTCGGCCTCGGGCCCGACGCCGTCGTCCCCGTGCCCACCGACGCGAACCGCCGCATGCGCCCGAGCGCGCTGGCAGCCGAGATGGAGCGCTGCGCGCGGGAGGGCCAGGTGGTGATGGCCGTCGTCGCCACGGCCGGCACCACCGACTTCGGCAGCATCGACCCGCTGCCCGAGACGGCCGAGCTGTGCGAGCGGACCGGTACGTGGCTGCACGTGGACGCCGCATACGGCTGCGGGCTGCTGGTCTCCCGGCGCCGCCACCTGCTGGAGGGCATCGAACGTGCCGACTCGGTGACCGTCGACTACCACAAGTCCTTCTTCCAGCCGGTGAGTTCGAGCGCCGTCCTCGTCCGTGACCGGGACACGCTCCGCCACGTCACCTACCACGCCGACTACCTCAACCCGGCACGCTCGGCCGAGAACAGCATTCCCAACCAGGTCGACAAATCGATCCAGACCACGCGCCGCTTCGACGCGCTCAAGCTCTGGATGACCCTGCGCGTCATGGGCGCGGACACCGTGGGCGAGCTGTTCGACGAGGTGATCGACCGCGCGGCCGACGCCTGGCACCTGCTCGACGCCGACCCGCGCTACGAGGTCGTCACCGAACCCCAGCTCTCCACCCTGGTCTTCCGCTACGTCCCCCAGGACACCCCCGGGGACGCCTACCAGGACGAGAGCGCGGCCCTCACCGACCAGGCCAATCTGCACGCCCGCGAGGCCCTGTCCGCCTCCGGCGAGGCCGTCGTGGCAGGCACCGTCGTCGACGGCCGCCACTACCTCAAGTTCACGCTGCTCAACCCGGAGACCTCGCTGGCCGACATCGCCACGGTCCTCGAACTCATCGCCGGGCACGCGGAACGCCACCTCGCCACACAGACCACACTCAGCGGCGCCCCGGCACGCTGACCGACCGTCCCCGGAGTCCCCACGTGACCCCCTCCCCCCACCAGGCCGACGAAGCCGAAGCGCGCGTACACGACTTCATCGCCATCGGCCTCGGCCCCTTCAATCTCGGCCTCGCCTGTCTGACCGACCCCATACCCGGGCTCGACGGCCTCTTCCTGGACGACCAGCCGGACTTCACCTGGCACCCCGGCATGCTCCTGGAAGACAGCACCCTCCAGACGCCGTTCCTGTCCGACCTGGTCACCCTGGCCGACCCCACATCCCCGTACTCCTTCCTCAACTACCTGAAGGAGAGCGGGCGGCTCTACAGCTTCTACATACGCGAGAGCTTCTATCCCCTGCGCGCCGAGTTCAGCGACTACTGCCGCTGGGCGGCCCACCGGCTCGGCGACACCGTCCGCTTCGGCCACCGCGTCACCTCGGTCACCTACGACGAGGCCGACGGCCTCTACACCGTCGGCGCCGACCACCTCCCCGACGGCACCCGGCGCACCTTCCGCACCGCCAAGCTCGTCCTCGGCACCGGCACACCGCCCCACCTCCCCGAACCCGTACGGGATCTCGGCGGCGACCTGATCCACAACTCCCGCTACCTGGGACGCAAGGAAGCACTCCAGAAGAAGTCCAGCATCACCCTCGTGGGCAGCGGCCAGAGCGCCGCGGAGATCTACTACGACCTCCTCCAGGACATCGACAGGCACGGCTACACCCTCACCTGGGCCACCCGCTCCCCCCGCTTCTTCCCCCTCGAATACACCAAGCTCACCCTGGAGATGACCTCCCCGGAGTACGTGGACTACTTCCACTCGCTCCCCGCCGACACCCGCGACCGCCTCGTCGCCTCGCAGAAGAACCTCTACAAGGGCATCAACTCCGAGCTGATCGACGCCATCTTCGACCTGCTCTACCAGAAGAACCGGCTCGCCCCCTGCCCCACGCGCCTCATGACCAACACCGCGCTCACCGACGCCTCCTACGACGAGGCCGACGGCACCTACGCCCTGGGCCTGCGCCAGGAGGAACAGAAGCGGGACTTCACCCTCACCACCGAGGGCCTGATCCTCGCCACCGGCTACCGCTACCAGCGCCCCGCCTTCCTCGACCCGGTCGCCGACCGCATCGAATGGGACACCCAGGGCCGCTTCGCCGTACGGCGTGACTACCGCATCGACAACGCTGACAGCGCAGGCGGCGAGATCTACGTCCAGAACGCCGAACTGCACACCCACGGCTTCGCGGCCCCCGACCTGGGCATGGCGGCCTACCGCAACTCCTGCATCATCCGCGAGCTGCTCGGCCACGAGCACTACGCCGTCGAAAAGGCCATCGCCTTCCAGGAGTTCGCCGCGCCCTTCGCCCTCCAGAACGACGAGGAGGCCCCGTGACCACCGCAGTCACCCGCTTCACCCGCACCGACCCCCGGCTCGGCACCCTCACGCTGCGCCCCGTCGACCCGCTCACCGACTGCGAGCTGCTGCACGGCTGGGTCACCCACCCCAAGTCCGCCTTCTACCTGCTCCAGGACGCGACGCTCCTCGACGTCGAGCGCGAGTTCATGAGCATCGCCGCCTCGCCCCACCACGACGCGTTCCTCGGCCTCCACGACGGCACCCCCGCCTTCCTCGCTGAGCGCTACGACCCCGCACACGTGGAACTCGCCGGGCTCTACGCCCACCAACAGGGCGACGCCGGCATGCACTTCCTCTGCGCCCCGGCCGAAACCCCGGTGCACGGCTTCACCCTCGCCGTCCTCACGACCGTCATGGAGATGCTCTTCTCCGACCCCGCCGTGCACCGCGTCGTCGTCGAACCCGACGTACGCAACACTGCGGTGCACGCCCTCAACGAGGCGGTCGGCTTCCGCGTCGACTCCACCCTCACCAAGCCGGAGAAGGAAGCCCTGCTCAGCTTCTGCACCCGCGAGCAGTTCAGGACCGCCACAGGAGACACCCCCTCATGACCCTCCCGACCACACCGCGCGCCACTTCGCCCCGCGAGGCCGTGTCCCATCTCACGCCCGAACGCTGGGCGCACGCCACCCGGCTGCTCATCCGCAAGGCACTCGCGGAGTTCACCCACGAGCGGCTGCTGACCCCCGAGCCACTCGACGGCGTCCCCGACGGCTACGCCGTACGCTCCGACGACGGCGCCACCGAATACCGCTTCACCGCACGCCGCTTCGCGCTCGACCACTGGCAGGTCGACCCGGACAGCATCACCCGCCACCGGGCCACCACCGAACTCCCCCTGGACGCGCTCGCGTTCATCACCGAGCTGCGCACCACCCTCGGCCTGGGCGAGCAGATCCTCCCCGTCTACCTGGAGGAGATCAGCAGCACCCTCGCCAGCACCGCCTACAAGCTCGCCGCCCCCCACGTCGGCGCCGCCGAACTGGCACGCTCCGGCTTCCAGGCCATCGAGGCCGGCATGACCGAGGGCCACCCCTGCTTCGTCGCCAACAACGGCCGCCTCGGCTTCGACATCGCCGAGTACCGCGCCTACGCCCCCGAGACCGGTAACCCCGTACGGCTGATCTGGGTCGCAGCGCACCGCGACCGTGCGACGTTCACCGCCTGCGCCGACCTCGGCTACGACAAGCTCATCCTCTCCGAACTGTCAGGACCCACCCTCCGCCGCTTCTCCGCCACGATGACGGAACAGGGCCTGGACCTGGACGACTACTTCCTGATCCCCGTACACCCCTGGCAGTGGTGGAACAAGCTCTCCGTCACCTTCGCCGCCGAGGTCGCCCAGCGCCATCTGGTCTGCCTCGGCCACGGCGACGACGAGCACCTCGCCCAGCAGTCCATCCGTACCTTCTACAACACCAGCAACCCCGCCAAGCACTACGTGAAAACGGCGCTGTCCGTCCTCAACATGGGCTTCCTGCGCGGCCTCTCCGCCTCCTACATGGAGGCCACACCGGCCATCAACGACTGGCTCGCCCGCCTCGTGGCCCAGGACGACACCCTCCGCGCCACGGGCCTCGCCGTCCTGCGTGAACGCGCCGCCGTCGGCTACCACCCGGCCCCCTACGAGGCCGCTGCGCCCAAGGGCTCCCCCTACCTCAAGATGCTGGCGGCGCTCTGGCGGGAGAGCCCGGCGGCCTTCCTCAACGAGGGCGAGAAGCCCGCCACCATGGCCTCGCTCCTCCACGTCGACCGGGAGGGTAACTCCTTCGCCGCCGCCCTCATCGAGGACTCGGGCCTGCCCCCCACCACCTGGCTGCGCCACTACCTCGACGCGTACCTCACCCCGCTGCTGCACTGCTTCTACGCCTACGACCTCGTCTTCATGCCGCACGGCGAGAACGTCATCCTCGTCCTGGACGAGAACGGAGTTCCCCGGCGCTCCCTGTTCAAGGACCTCGCCGAGGAGATCGCGGTCATGAACACCGAGGCCGTACTCCCGCCCGAGGTCGAACGCATCCGCGCCGAGGTCCCCGAGGACATGAAGATCCTCTCCCTCTTCACCGATGTCTTCGACTGCTTCTTCCGCTTCCTCGCCCCCACGCTCGCCGAGGCCGGCACCCTCGACGAGGACACCTTCTGGTCCACCGTCGCCGACCACGTCACCGCCTACCAGAAGGCCAACCCGCACCTGGCCGACCGCTTCGCGCAGTACGACCTGTTCGCCGAGGACTTCGCCCTCTCCTGCCTCAACCGCCTCCAGCTGCGCGACAACCAGCAGATGGTCGACCTCCAGGACCCCTCGGGCGCCCTCCAGCTCACCGGCACCCTCAAGAACCCCATAGCCAACCGCTGACGAGGAAGCACCCGCACAAAAAAGCACCGCGACACGACACCGGAACAGCAAAGGGCGGGCCCCATGGGAGCCCGCCCTTTCTTTCCCTCACACTCGCGTCACGCGGAGCCGAAGCTCACTCCTTGGTGCCGTCCGTGTCCTCCGCGCCCTCGTCCAGCGCGTCGATGAACTCGACACCGTCCAACTCGGCCAGCCGGTCGGACGCATCGGTCAGCCCGCCCTGATCGGCCTCCAGCGCCTTGGCGAACCACTCGCGCGCCTCGCTCTCCCGCCCGACCTCCAGCAGAGCGTCCGCGTACGCGTACCGAAGCCGCGCCGTCCACGGCTGCGAAGAGTTCGACGCCAACTCGGGGCTCTGCAACGTCACCACGGCCGCGTCCGGCTGCCCCATGTCACGCCTGGCCCCAGCGGCGACGAGCCGCATCTCGACCTGCCCCGCCTTGTCCAGCCTCTTGACCTCGGGCTCACCAGCCATGGCCAGCGCCTTCTCCGGACGCCCCATACCGCGCTCACAGTCGGCCATCACAGGCCACAGATGCTGAAGCCCCGTCATCCGCCGGGCCGTCCTGAACTCCGCCAGCGCCTCCGCGTACTTCTCGACCCCGTACGCGGCGAAGCCCGCCGCCTCCCGTACGGAAGGAACCCTGGAGGCCAGCCGCAGCGCGATCTTCGCGTACTCGTACGCCCGCTCCGGATCCTCGTCCAGCAGCCTGGCCACCATCACCAGGTTCTGCGCGACGTCCCCGGCAAGCGTCTTCGGCAGGCTCATCAGCTCCTGCCTGACGTCCTTGTCCAGCTCGTCGCCCGTGACTTCCTCATCGATCGGCAGTCGCCGCAACGGCTCGCGGTCCGGACGCTCCCTGCGGTCCCGATCCCGGTCCCCGCCCCGGAAGCCACCCCCGCGGTCATCCCGCCGAGGCGCGGCCCCACGCCGGTCGTCCCGTCGGTCGTCACGCCGGTCATCGCGCCCGCCACCGGCCTGCCCATACGGCCGCCGGCCACCACGCTCGTCATCCCGCCGAGGCCCACGCGCCCCCTGCGTACGTCCCGCGTCCCGGTCGTCCCGACGGTACGGAGCACGCTCAGCGCCCCGCCCCTGCGGACGCCCCCGGTCCCGGTCATCACGCTGCGGCCGATCGCCACGGGGCCTGTCATCACGCGCCCGATCCGGCCGATCACCACGCGGACGCTCGTCCCGCGGCCGGTCCGTACGGGGACGCTCCTCACGGGGACGGTCACTACGCAGCCGATCATCGCGGGACCGGTCATCGCGCCGGAAACCCCCACCCGATCCGCCACGACCCCGATCATCCCGCCGCTCGCTACGCCTGTCGTCCCGCTCCCGCCCGGTCCCGAACCCACGCCCCCGCTCCTCACTCGGCCGTTCACCCCCGGGCCGGTCACTACGCGGCCGGTCCGTACGGGGCCGGTCGTCACGGGGACGGTCGCTACGAGGGCGGTCCTCGCGCGGACGGTCACTACGGGGACGGTCGTCACGAGGGCGGTCACTGCGGGGACGCTCGCTACGAGAGCGGTCCTCGCGAGGGCGGTCAGTACGAGGGCGCTCGTCACGGGGCCGGTCACTACGGGGACGGTCATCGCGCGGACGATCGTCACGAGGGCGGTCAGTACGAGGGCGCTCGTCGCGGGGCCGGTCGCTACGGGGACGGTCACTGCGCGGACGGTCATCGTCCCGCCGGAAACCACCACCCGATCCACCACGGCCACTGTCATCACGCCGGGGCCCACGCGACCTGTCATCGCTCCGGCGAGGACCGGACTGACGCGGCCGACGCTCAGGTCGGTCGTCGGACGGATTGGGGGACATCAGCGTGACTCCTGTCTGCGGGCACCGCACAACATTGTCGCGCAGCCGCCTCAATAGCGCTCTCCGGAAAAACAAAAAAGCCCTTGGCCTTCAGCGCATGCACGCTGAAGGCCAAGGGCCTAAAGATTGTTCGGCGGTGTCCTACTCTCCCACACGCTCCCGCATGCAGTACCATCGGCGCTGAAAGGCTTAGCTTCCGGGTTCGGAATGAGACCGGGCGTTTCCCTCACGCTATGACCACCGAAACTCTATTCGGGAATCCTGAATTCAGAGAATTCGGCCCCAGAGTCAAGCGAACAAGCACACTCTTCAATTTGCGGTACCGCAAGAAGACATGGTTGTTGTCTCAGAACCTACACAGTGGACGCGAGCAAACATGGACAAGCCCTCGGCCTATTAGTACCGGTCACCTCCACCCCTTACAGGGCTTCCAGATCCGGCCTATCAACCCCGTCATCTCCAGGGAGCCTTA
>NZ_JANCPR020000044.1 GCF_028657195.3 Streptomyces iconiensis | reverse complement strand
CGAGAGCTGCGATCCGTCATGCTGCGATTCCTTCTCCGCCGGTCACTCGGCGCCGTGGTGATCCTGCTGGTCATCAGCGCCGTCACCTTCTTCCTCTTCTACGCCGTCCCCCGGGATCCGGCAGCCCTGGCCTGCGGCAAGAACTGCACGCCGGACGCGCTGGAGATCATCCGCAAGAACATGGGCATCGACAAGCCCGTCCCCGTCCAGTACTGGCAGTTCATGGTTGGCATCTTCGCCGGGCGTGACTTCGCACAGGGCGCCTGTCCCGCTCCCTGCTTCGGCTACTCCTTCGCCAACCAGGACCCCGTCTGGCAGACGGTCGTCGACCGCTTCCCCACCACCGTCTCGCTCACCATCGGCGGCGCCGTCGTCTTCCTGTTCATCGGTCTCGGCTCCGGCATGATCGCAGCCTGGAAGCGCGGCACGATCGTCGACAAGTTCTTCAGTTCGGCATCGCTGGTGCTCAGTTCGATGCAGATCTACTTCATCGGCCCGCTCGTACTGGCCCTCGTGGTCTACAAGATGGAGCTGCTGGACCAACCCCAGTACGTCCCCATCACGGAGGATCCAGCGGGATGGTTCCTGGGCCTGCTGATTCCCTGGCTCGTGGTGCAGATCATCTTCACCGCCAACTACACGCGTCTTTCCCGCTCCTCGATGATCGAGCAGCTGCAGGAGGACCACGTCAGAACGGCACGCGCCAAGGGGATGTCGGGGAAGTTCGTCTTCTTCCGCTACGCCTGGCGCGGCTCCCTCATCCCGATCGTCACCATCTTCGGCGTCGACCTGGGCTCCCTGTTCGGCGGAGCGATGATCACCGAGTGGACGTTCTCGCTGCCGGGCCTCGGCACGCTGGCGGTCAACTCGGTCCAGAACACCGATCTGCCCATGGTGATGGGCGTGATGCTCTTCGCGGCCACCTTCATCATCCTCTTCAACATCATCGTGGACGCGGCCTACGCGTTCATCGACCCGCGCGTGCGCCTGGCCTAGGAGAACCCGCACCATGACCACCCTGACCAAGGAAGCGGACGTACCGGCCCCGCGCGACTCGGGCGACGGGGACGCCTTTCTGTCGGTGCGCGACCTGTATGTGCACTTCGCCACGGAGGACGGCACCGTCAAGGCCGTCGACGGGCTCTCCTTCGACCTCGAACGCGGTCAGACCCTCGGCATCGTCGGTGAGTCGGGCTCGGGCAAGTCGGTCACCAACCTGTCGATCCTCGGGCTCCACAACTCGCGCACCACGGATGTGTCCGGAGAGATCCTGCTCGACGGGCAGGAGCTGACGGCCGCGCGCGAGAAGACGCTGGAGGACCTCCGCGGCAACAAGATGGCGATGATCTTCCAGGACGCGCTGACGGCGCTCTCGCCGTACTACACCATCGGCCGGCAGATCGCGGAGCCGTTCCGCAAGCACAGGGGGGTCTCCAAGCGGGAGGCGCACCGGCGGGCCGTCGAGATGCTCGACAAGGTGGGCATCCCCAACGCCAAGTACCGCGTCAACGACTACCCGCACCAGTTCAGCGGCGGTATGCGGCAGCGCGCGATGATCGCGATGGCGCTGGTGTGCGACCCGGATCTGCTGATCGCGGACGAGCCGACGACAGCGCTCGATGTCACCGTCCAGGCGCAGATCCTCGACCTGCTCAAGGACCTGCAGCAGGAGTTCGGCTCCGCGATCGTCTTCATCACCCACGACCTCGGCGTGATCGCGAACGTCGCCGACGACATCCTGGTGATGTACGCGGGCCGCGCCGTCGAGCGGGGCAGCGTGGGCGAGGTGCTGCGGGCGCCCCAGCACCCGTACACCTGGGGCCTGTTGGGCTCGATGCCGCGGCTGCGCGGCGATGTGAACGAGGAGCTGACGCCGATCCACGGCACCCCGCCGAGCCTGCTCGCACCCCCGCCGGGCTGCCCGTTCCACCCGCGCTGCGGCTTCGTGGACGAGGTGGGAGGCGGCAGGTCGTGCAGCGGGGACAGGCCGCCGCTGCCCGAGGGGCGCGGCGCCGCCTGCCATCTGACGGCGGAGCAGAAGCGCACGTTCTTCATCGAGCAGATCAAGCCCAGGCTGGGCTAGGACAGGGAGAGGGAGAAAGAACCGATGAGTGAGGACCTCACCCTGACCAAGCAGGACGACGAGGGCCCGCGCGACGCCGTGCCGGGCCGTACGGGCGAGCCGCTGATGGAGGCGAAGGGCCTCGGCAAGCACTTCCCGATCATGGGCGGCTTCCCCTTCAAACGGAAGGTGGGCGAGGTCCAGGCCGTCTCCGGCATCGATCTGCACGTCTACCCCGGGGAGAGCTTCGGGCTGGTCGGCGAGTCGGGCTGCGGCAAGTCGACCACGGGCCGGCTGCTGACCCGGCTGCTGGAGCCCACCGCCGGCTCTGTCACCTACCGGGGCCAGGAGATCGCGCACGCCTCCCGCAAGGAGATGGCGCCGATCCGCTCGGAGATCCAGATGATCTTCCAGGACCCGTACTCGTCGCTGAACCCCCGCCAGACCGTCGGCAGCATCATCGGCGGCCCGATGGAGGTCAACGGCATCAAGCCGCCGGGCGGGCGCGAGCAGCGCATCCGCGAACTCCTGGAGACCGTCGGCCTCAACCCCGAGCACTACAACCGGTTCCCGCACGAGTTCTCCGGCGGCCAGCGCCAGCGCATCGGCGTCGCCAGGGCGCTCGCGCTGGAACCGAAGCTGATCGTGGCGGACGAGCCCGTCTCCGCGCTCGACGTCTCCATCCAGGCGCAGGTCGTCAACCTCCTCCAGGAGGTGCAGCGCGAGATGGGCATCGCCTTCGTCTTCATCGCGCACGACCTGGCCATCGTGCGGCACTTCTCGGAGCGGGTCGCGGTGATGTACCTCGGCAAGATCGTCGAGGTCGGTGAGCGCGAGGCGATCTACAACCGCCCCCGCCACCCCTATACGCACGCGCTGCTCTCGGCCGTGCCCGAGGCCGTCCTGCTGGAGGACGAGGGCGAGCCAGCGGTCGAGGCGAGGGAGCGCATCCGCCTCGCCGGTGACGTGCCGTCACCCATCAACCCGCCCTCGGGCTGCCGCTTCCGTACCCGCTGCTGGAAGGCCCAGGACGTGTGCGCCGAGAAGGAGCCCCCGCTGGTCCGGATCCCCGGCAACACGGAGGGGCATCTCACCGCCTGCCACTTCCCCGAGGAGGGCACGACCTCAGCGGCGGCACGCGAGGAGGACGTGATCCTGGACAGCGCGCTCCTGGCCATGGAGAGGCGGGAGACGGAGCACGCCTGAGCGCCCGGTGAGCGGCGCCGCGGCGCTCCGCGCGGGTGCCGTGGGTGCCGCCTCAGGCGCGTTGCCGACTGCGGGTGGGTCGTGGGCTTGGCGCGCAGTTCCCCGCGCCCCTTCGGGGCGCGTCCGGACCGGGCGGGGTTTCAGCAGCATCGCCGTGCCCGTGCGCCCGAAGCGGGCGGGGGCGGGGTCTGCTCGCGCCCCCGCCCCCGCGCCCGGACTACTCGACGCCCAACGAGCGCTTGAGGAAGCCCACTTGGAGCAGCAGCAGGTTTTCCGCCACCTGCGCGTCGGTCGCCATGTGGGTCACCCCGGAGAGCGGCAGCACCTCGTGCTGCCGCCCGGCGGCCAGCAGCGCGGAGGACAGCCGCAGTGTGTGCGCGACCACGACGTTGTCGTCCGCGAGCCCGTGGATGAGCAGCAGGGGCCGCTGGGGCGCCTCGGGGTCGACCCCGGACAGGCCCGCGTCCGTGATCAGTGAGGTCGCCTCGTACACCTCCGGGTCGTCCTGCGGGGTCCCGCAGTAGCGCTCCGTGTAGTGCGTGTCGTACAGCCGCCAGTCCGTGACCGGTGCGCCCGCGACGGCGGCGTGGAAGACGTCGGGGCGCCGCAGCACGGCGAGCGCCGAGAGGTAACCCCCGTACGACCAGCCGCGGATGCCCACCCGCGTGAGGTCGAGCGGGAAGTCGTCGGCCAGCGCGCGCAGCGCCTCCACCTGGTCGTCGAGGGTGACGTCCGCGATGTCGCGTGAGACGGCCTTCTCCCATCCCGGCGAGTACCCGGGTGTACCGCGCCCGTCGGCGGCCACGACGGCGAAGCCCTGGTCGGCGAACCACTGGGCCGTCAGGTGCGCGTTGTGCGCGGCGACCACACGCTGCCCGTGCGGGCCGCCGTACGGGTCCATGAGGACGGGCAGCGGCCCGTCGCCCTCCCGGTACCCGGTCGGTAGTACGACGGCCGCGGGGATCTCCCGCTTGCCCGCGTGCACCAGTTCGGGCGCGGTGGTGAGCACAGGGGTCTCGGCGTACGAGGTGATCACGTCCGTGGGGTGCGGGACCCCCGGGTCCCCGCCCGCTGCGTCCACCGTGCGCAGGACGGCCGCGGTGGAGCCCGGCCGGTCGAGGGTGGCGGAGACGAGGACGAGCGTGCCGCCCCCGCGAGCGGCCGAGGCCAGGTGCGGGCCCTCCTCCGCCGCGATCCGCACGGGTTCGCCGCCGGCCAGCCGCACGCGGTAGACCCCCACCTCACCGGGTGCGGAACGCCTGCTCACGCCGCCCTCCGAGGCGCTGAACAGAACGTCGTCCGGCCCGATGTCCAGCACGGAACGCACATGGAGGCGCGCGGAAGTGAGCCTCCGTGCGCCCGCCATGAGCACCCGTGCGCCCTCCGCCTCCGGCATGCCGTTCTCCCGTACGTCCTCGACGCGTACGAGGTCCCCGCCGGGTGCCCAGGCCGGCACTCCGCCGAAGAGTTCGAGCCAGATTGGATCTTTGTCCTCGTGCACGACAGAGGTGGCGCCCGTCGCCGTCTCCACGGTCAGACAGAGCGCTTCACGCTGGTCGCGCGACTGGACGAGCAGCAGCGGCGGCCCCGCCGACGACCAGTGCACGCGCGCGAGATACGGGTAGCGCTCCCGGTCCCAGACGACCTCCGTACGCGCGCCGCCCTCCAGGTCCATCAGGTGCAGCGTCACCTCCGCGTTGGGGGTGCCGGCCGCCGGGTACGCGACGCGCGAGGGCTCGGCCTCCGGGTTCGCGGGGTCGGCGATCCACCAGCGCTGTACGGGTGCGTCGTCGGCCCGCGCGACGAGGAGCCTGTCGGAGTCGGGGGACCACCAGAAGCCGCGGGTGCGGGACATCTCCTCGGCGGCGACGAACTCGGCGAGCCCGTAGGTGACCGTCTCCGACTCGGGCTCGGCGAGCGCACGGTCCGTTCCGCCCTCCTCGTCGGCGGCGCCGATCACCCGCAGGGTGCCTCCCGCGACATACGCGACGTGTCGCCCGTCCGGGGCAGGTCGCGGGTCCACCACAGGAGTGGGTGTAGGGAGCAGACGGGTGGTTCCCGCGCGCAGTTCCGCCATGAACAGCCGCCCGGACAGAGCGAAAGAAGCCAACTCCACGGAACTGTCGGTGGCATATCCGACCACTCCCGCAGTGCCCTCCCTGCTGCGCTCGCGGCGTGCCCGTTCCTCCGGCGACAGCTCTTCGGGAGCCCCGCCGAGCAGTGTGCGGGGGTCGGCCACGGGCTGCTCCGTGCCGCTGGCCACGTCGTGGGTCCAGAGGAGATGTGCCAGGTCAGTGCCGCTTCGGGAGCGCAGGAAGACGACGCGTGTGCCGTCAGGGGAGACAGTGAAAGCGCGCGGAGCACCAAGCGTGAATCTGTGGGTACGCGCGTGCTGCTGCGGGAAAGTCGTAGCCATGCGGCTGACCGTACTGCGCTCCAGTGGACCTGTGATCCGTCCCGGGAGGGACGCGGGACGGTGGTCCGTGCGTGCGGAGTTGGCTGGAACTGAATATGCGCCCCTCGTCTGCACCTGTGCACCGACCTGTGCGGTCGCGCGGATAATTATGATCCGTTGCGCATGGTGGGTGCTGGGTATGAAGCCGGTGGCTCCTCCGTGCCGGATGCGAGCTGCCGTAGTCCGTTCGACCGATTTCGATCCCGTACCGACCGCGCGTACTTGGAGGTGAACCGCCGTGGCACTCTCGATTTCGGCGGTGGTGCTGCTGGCGATCATCGTCTTCCTGCTCGTCAGGAAATCCGGGCTGAAGACCGGACACGCGGTGGTCTGCGTGCTGTTGGGCTTCTACCTGGCCAGTTCGTCGATCGCCCCGACGATCAATGAGCTGACCACGAACGTCGCGGGCATGATCGGCGGCATCAAGTTCTGACGGCTTTCGGCCCCGTCGTAGGCTCAGGGGCATGAGCGTCGCGTTTCCACCCGGGGGCCCCTCCGGACCCCCGGCCGCCCCTGAGCGCCGTCTGCTGCTGGTGCACGCGCACCCGGACGACGAGTCGATCACTACGGGCGCCACGATGGCCAAGTACGCGGCCGAGGGCGCTCACGTCACCCTCGTCACCTGCACCCTGGGTGAGGAGGGAGAGGTCATCCCGGCCTCCCTCGCGCATCTGGCGCCCGACCGCGACGACGCGCTGGGCCCGTACCGCATCGGCGAACTGGCCGCCGCGATGCGTGAACTGGGCGTCACCGACCACCGTTTCCTCGGCGGCCCGGGCCGCTACCGCGACTCCGGCATGATGGGCGCCCCCCAGAACGAGCGCCCCGGCTGCTTCTGGCAGGCCGACGTGGACGAGGCGGGGGAGCTGCTCGCCGATGTGCTCCGCGAGGTGCGCCCGCAGGTCCTGGTGACCTACGGGCCCGACGGCGGGTACGGCCACCCCGACCACATCCAGGCGCACCGCGTCGCCATGCGCGCCGCCGAGCTGGCCACGCGGGCCGGGGCCGACGGGGCCGCGCCGCACACGGTCGCGCGGGTCTACTGGAACTGCGTACCGCGCCCCGTACTCGACGAGGGCTTCGCGCGGCTGCGTGAGGCGGCGGACGAAGGGGAGATCTTTCCCTTTCCCGGCTTCACGGGCGAGACGGGCTTCGCGCGACCCGACGACGTCCCGGGCGTCGTGGAAGACCGGAACGAGGTCGATGTCACAGTCGACGCCACCGCGTACGTGAAGGCCAAGGCGGCTGCCATGGCGGCCCATGAGACGCAGGTCTCCGTACGGAGCACCGCGCGGGGCGAGTTCTTCTTCGCGCTCTCCAACGGCCTCGGGCAGCCGCTGAACGGCACGGAGTTCTTCCAGCGGGCCCAGGGCGCGTACGGTGCGCCCGACAGCGGCCACGGAACGGACGGGCCGGCCGGTACGCACGGTGCCCGCGACCTCTTCGCGGGGGTGAGGGAGTGAGCGCGGTGAGCGAGAAGGCCGGGGGCCCGGGGGGCGGCGGGGCCGCCAGGGAGTGGGGCCCGTACCCGGCGGCGCGGGGAGCGCGGATCGCGCTCTACGCGGCACTGGCCGTGCTCGGTGTCCTGACGGGCGCCGCCGGAGCTCTCGTCCAGGGCGGATGGTTCCCGCTCGGGCTGGTGGCCGCGCTCGCGGCGGCTGTCGGCCTCTTCTGGGGCGGCGGAAAGCTGTGCCGTACGAAGGCCGGCGCCGCGGCACCCGGGGCCGGTTGGGCGGTGGCGGTGCTGCTGATGACCGCCTCGCGGCCGGAGGGCGACTTCCTGTTCGCCGCGGGACTCGCGGCCTACATCTACCTGTTCGGCGGGATCCTCGCGGCTGTGATGTGTACCACGATCGCGCTGCCCGCACCCCCCGTGCCAGCGGACAAGTACCGCTGAGAGGGCTGCCACTGGGGCGATTCGGCGGTCCCAGGGCCCGTGTCCGGTGCCCCAAGTATTGTGGTGCGCGCCGGCGAGCCGCCTTCGGGCAGTCATGAAGACGGCGAATCCATCCGGGAGTACCTGCTTTGAGTCGTGAAACTGACAGTTCTTCCTCCGGGCCCAAGGGGCGCACGCCCGGCTCCGGATCGTCGTATCCGCCGGGCACCGAGCCGTACGGCACCTCAGGTGCGGGCGTCGGCCCGGCCGATCAGGGCGCTGAGCCGGAGTCGCGTGCGCGCTCCAAGAAGGGGAAGTCCGACGAGCCGCGCACCGAGACCACGCTGACCACCCGCATCCGGATCAACATCCCCGGCTCGCGGCCCATCCCGCCCGTGGTGATGCGCACACCCGTCTCCGAGGAGGAGGGGGAGGCGCAGGACGCCGGCGAGGAGAACGGGCCGGACGCGGCGACCACGCCGGGGAACGGCGCTGGACCCGGCGCGGGACCCGCCGCGGCGAGCGGCGCCGGGCCCTTCGGCCCGAACGGTGGTCCCTTCTCCGGGAACGGCGCCGCGGCGGTGACCGGGAGCGGCGCGTCCACGGGAAGCGTGACCGCCACGTCGCCGCTGCCGAAGGTGCCCTCAACACCGGGCGCGGGCGCCCACGCGCCCTCGGGCGCTGCCCCGGCCTCCGCTCCCGCTCCCGTATCCGCCTCGGCTCCCGCCTCGGCCTCGGCCTCGGCTTCCGGCGGCGGTGAGGGCCAGGGGTCCGACGACACCTCAGGGACGGGCGAGTTCACCCAGCAGACCAGCGACTGGTTCGCGCCGCGCAAGTCCAAGAGCGCGCCACCGCCGTCCTCCGAGCCCTCGTCGGCGCAGTCCTCCGGAGGCGCGGGGCGGGGCGGTGGCAAGGGTGGTGACCGCCCGGACCTTCCGTACTTCAACGAGCCGCCGGCGCGCGGCGAGAGCGACGAGCGGGACGCGCAGCGCGAGTCGACGGACGGTACGGGCACGAGAATCCCGTTCCCGGCCGTGGGCAGTCCCCAGGACACGCCCGCCGACGGACTTCCGCTGCTGGACCCGTCGTTGGGCCGGGGCGCCGGCACGCAGGCACCGGGCGGGCCCAGCGGCCCGACCAGCGGTCCTGCCACCGGTGACATGCCGGTGCCGCACACGCCCCGCACGGAAGGCGCCCCGCAGCCCCCGGTACCGGGCCCGCTGGCGGCGCCCGACGGGCCTGGCACGCCGGGTACTTCGGGTGCGCCAGGAGAGCCGCCGGCGCACTCCACCCTCGGCCTGGGCACGGGCCCCGCGCCCTTCGCACCCGACGGTGTGGGCACCGCGATGTACGGCACAGGCGGCCCGGACGAGAGCGCGGGCGCCGGTGGTTCGCTGCGCGCCGGCAACCCCGTGGTCAGCGGCGTCCCGCACGGTGCCCCCGACGGTGGCCCCGCGGCGGCTCCGCAGGGCCCTGCGTCCCCCGCGGCGCCCGCTCCGGCACCGGCGCCCGCTGCCAAGCGCAAAGGTGGCCGCAACAAGCTGGTGCTGGCCGGTGTCGCCGTCGTCGGCATCGTCGGGGTCGCCTACGGCACCGGGCTGCTGCTCGACCACGCCGACGTGCCCAAGGGCACCACGGTCCTCGGCGTCGACATCGGCGGGCTGACCAAGCACGAGGCCGTCAACAAGCTGGACGAGGGCCTCGGCGGCCGTACGACCGAACCGTTCACGATCGTCGCCGCAGGTCAGAAGGCCGAGCTGAAGCCGGGTGTCGCCGGGCTCACCTTCGACACCGAGGCGACCGTCAGGGCGGCGGCGGGCCGGGACTACAACCCGGTCTCCGTCATCGGCTCGCTCTTCGGCATGGGGCGCGACGCCGACCCCGCCGTCAAGGTGGACGAGGCCAAGATGGAGTCGGCGCTCGCCCGGGTCACCGCCGAGACGGGCGACACGGGCGGTGGCCCCTCGGACGGCATGGTCAAGTTCGTCAACGGCAAGGCCGTCGCGGTCAAGGGCAAGCCGCACAAGGGCGTCGACCTGGACAAGTCCTCCGGGACGCTGGAGAAGGCGTACAAGCAGCGCGCCATCTCGGGACAGAACAAGCCCGTCACGCTGCCCGTCACACTCCAGCAGCCCTCGGTGACCGACGCGCAGCTCCAGGAGGCCGTCAAGGGCCCGGCGCGTACCGCCATGTCCGGCTGGGTCTGGCTGGAGGCGGGCGATGTGAAGGTGCCGTTCAGCCAGAAGACGATGGGCAAGTTCCTCACGATGCGCCCGGGCGGCGGCAAGCTGCAGTTCGTCATAGACCCCAAGGCGCTGAAGGCCACATACGGCACCGCGTTCGACAACGTCGTCGTGCAGGGCGGTGCGGGCGCGGTCAAGATGACCCCGCGGCATGCCGCGTCCGCCATGGTCCAGGCCCTTCAGAAGAAGGCACCGCCCGAGCCGGGCGAGCGCGTCGCCAAGGTACCGGGAGCGACCTCCCAGTGACCGAAGCGCACCGCTGACTCGCGCACACCAGGGCGCCTCCGCACGCCGGAGGCGCCCTGACGCGTCTCCGGCCCAGCACTCCACCGGGTACGTGTGTATGACATCTGTCAGGCCGAGGTCACGACCTCCGGCACTGCACGGCGCACTCCCTCGGCGGTGAAGCTGGGGGCATGTCTTCGTCCCGCACCACCACGCCAGCCGTCGAGTTCACCTCGGCGAGCAAGACCTACGGTTCCTTCCGTGCGCTCTCCGGGCTCACCGTCAGCCTGCATCCCGGCGAAACCGTCGCCCTGCTCGGGCCCAACGGAGCCGGCAAGTCCACGTCGCTCGACCTCCTGCTCGGCCTGCGCAACCCCGACCCCGGCGGCACCGTACGGCTGTTCGGCACTTCGCCGCGGCAGGCCGTGACCGACGGGCGGGTCGGCGCGATGCTCCAGTCCGGCGGGCTGATGGACGGCGTCAAGGTGCGCGAACTCGTCGCGCTCGCCTGTGACCTGCACCCGCGCGCCCACCCCGTGGACCGCGTGCTGGCGGACGCGGGGCTCACCGGTATCGCGGACCGCATGGTCGGCAAGCTCTCCGGAGGGCAGGAGCAGCGCGTCAGGTTCGCGCTCGCCACGGCGGGCGCCAGCGACCTGATCGTGCTGGACGAGCCCACCACGGGCATGGACGTCACGGCGCGGCAGACCTTCTGGTCGGCGATGCGCGCCCAGGCGGCACAGGGCCGCACGGTGCTGTTCGCGACGCACTACCTGGAAGAGGCCGACGAGGTCGCCGACCGTGTCCTCGTCCTGCACAGGGGCTCGCTGCTGGCGGACGGCTCTGCGGCCGACATCAAGGCCATGGCCGGTACCCGCCGCGTCGGGTTCACGCTCGAAGCGCTGCCCGACGCGCGCCTGGAGGCCGCCTTGCGCGCCCTCCCCGCTGTGACAGGGGCCGACCTCTCGGGCAGCGCCGTACGGCTGCGCTCGGCCGACGCCGACGCGACCGTGCACGCGCTCTACGGGCTCGGCCTCTACCCGCGCGACCTGGAGGTCACCGGGCTCGGCCTTGAACAGGCGTTCCTCACCCTCACCCAGCGCGCCGAAGAGGCGGGAGGCCACACCGAAGGCCCCGCAGCCCCGGACACCGGCACCGGTCACCCCGGCCCCGTGGACAAGCGCGAGGACAAGCGCGAGAACAAGAAGGCAGCGACAGCATGAAGACCCTGGTCAAACTGGAGATCACCCGCGCACTGCGCAACCGGAAGTTCATGTTCTTCTCGGTCATCTATCCGCCGGCGCTCTACCTCATCATCGCGGGCGGCGCCGACGGCGGGAACATGCCGGGGCTCGACATCGACGTGGCGCTCTACTACATGGTCGCGATGGCCGCCTTCGGTGCGATGACCGCCGTCCTCATGGGCAACAGCGAACGCATCGCCAAGGAGCGCGAGCAGGGCTGGGTGCGGCAGTTGAGGCTGACGGCGCTGCCGGGCCGCGGCTACGTCACCGCGAAGATCGCCTCGGCCGCGACCGTCAGCCTGCCGTCCATCCTGCTCGTGCTGCTCACGGCCGCCCTCGTCAAGGGCGTACGGCTGGACGCGTGGCAGTGGGCCGCCATCGCGCTCTGCTCGTGGGCGGGCAGCTTTGTCTTCGCGGCGCTCGGTGTGGCCATCGGCTACCTTGCGACGGGCGACGCCGTGCGCCCGATCACGATGCTCTTCTACTTCGGCCTGGCGTTCCTCGGAGGGCTGTGGATGCCGATGTCGAGCCTGCCCGACTGGGTCCAGAACGTCGGCGAGTGGCTGCCCACCCACGCGTACACCGCGCTGGGGCAGGCCGTCGAGGTCGGCGAGGCGCCCCACCTCAAGGACGCGGGGCTGCTGTTGGGCTACCTGGTGGTCTTCGCCGGCGCCGCCGCCTGGTTCTACCGGAAGGACACACGGAAGGCATGAGGCGCCCGAGCGGGCCGCGCGCGAGGAGCGAAGGCATGGCGGACACACGGCGGGAGACGGAACCGGACGGCGCGGCCGTGCCCGGGACCCAACCCGGCCACGAGCCCGAGGCTGGGCCTGGACCTGGACCTGGGGATGAGCCCGGCTCTGGACATGAGTCCGGGCCTGGGCATGAGCCTGGCCCCCGTTCCGGCCCCGGCACGGGCCACGTTCCGGGGCATGGGGACACGGCCGGCCCCGACGGCTTTCCCGTCATCGGCATGCAGCCCGACACGCGGCGCCAGAAGCTGGCCAAGGCCCTGGTGATCGCCGTGTGGATGGTCTTCCTCGGTGGCCCCGTCGTCGACCTGTGGTCGGCAGATCAGAGGCCGCTCGCCACCTCAGGCGGCGCGCTGGGTCTGGCCGCCTTCATCGCCACGTACGCCGCGCTGATCTTCCGGCACACCAGGTCGCCGCTGCCCAGCGGCAGGGTGCACGCCCTGCTCGCCGTCATGTTCGCCCTCGCCCTCACACTCTCACTCACGATGGGGGACCCCTGGCTGGTGCTGTTCGTGTACTTCGCGGTCGCCTCCGGTGCCGTGCTTCCCGGCCCGCGCGCCGTGGCGAGCCTCGGTCTGACGGTCGTCGCGCTGGCCGCCATCGGCACCCGCTTCGGGACCAGCTCGCTGTGGGGGCACTGGACGTCGCTCCTCGTCCCCGTCCTGCTGGGCGGCTTCGCGCTGATGTCCGCGCGCAAGATGGTCCTCACCCTGCGGGAGCTGCGGGAGGCGCGGGCCACCGTCGCGCGGCTGGCGGCCAACGAGGAGCGGCTGCGGCTCGCCCGCGACCTGCACGACCTGCTCGGGCACTCGCTCTCCCTCATCACGCTGAAGAGCGAACTGGCGGGCCGTATGCTCCCCGCCCGCGCCGAGCAGGCGGCCGAGCAGGTCGCCGACATCGAACGGGTCTCGCGCCAGGCGCTCGTGGACGTACGCGAGGCCGTCAGCGGGTACCGGCGCCCCACGCTCGCCGTCGAACTGGCCGGAGCCCGCACGGCGTTGGTCGCCGCCGGGATCCGCGCCGATGTGCCCTCCACGCCGCCCGAGGAGGCCCGTACGGCCCCCGAGCAGGAAGCCGCGCTGGCCTGGGCGCTGCGCGAGGCGGTCACCAACGTCGTACGGCACAGCGGCGCCGACCGGTGCGCCGTGTCGCTGGCCGCGCAGGCGGACGACACGGTCTGCCTCACCGTCACGGACAACGGAGCGGGTCCCTCCGGCCTCGCCGACGGCAGCGGCCTGGCCGGGCTGCGCGAGCGGCTGGCGCTCGCCGACGGCCACCTGGACACCGCCGCAGGCGTGCGAGGAGGCTTCACCCTGCGTGCCACCGTGCCCGCGGGATCCGTAACCTGAACCGAGTGATCAGACTGCTGCTCGCCGAAGACCAGGCCATGGTCCGCGAGGCGCTCGCGACCCTGCTGGACCTGGAGCCCGACATCGAGGTGGTGGCCCAGGTCGGGCGGGGCGACGAGGTGCTGGACGCCGTCGCGGCGCAGGCCCCCGACGTGGTGCTGCTCGACATCGAGATGCCGGGTCTCTCCGGGCTCGACGCGCTCACGCGGCTGCGTGCCCCGTACGCCGGGCTGAAGGTCGTCATCCTCACGACCTTCGGCAGGCCGGGCTATCTGCGCAGGGCCATGGAGTCGGGCGCCGACGCCTTCCTCGTCAAGGACGCGCCCGCGGCCCAGCTCGCCGACGCCGTACGCCGGGTGCTGGAGGGCGAGCGGGTCATCGACCCCGGGCTGGCGGCAGCCGCGCTGGCCGAGGGCGCCAGCCCGCTCACCGACAGGGAGCGCGACGTGCTCATGGTCGCCGCCGAGGGCGCGGGCAACGCCGGGATCGCCGCCGCCATGCACCTCTCGCACGGCACGGTGCGCAACTACTTGTCCACCGCCATCCAGAAGACCGGCGCACGCAACCGGGCCGAGGCGGTGCGCATCGCGCGCGAGAAGGGCTGGCTGTAGCCGCCCCGGGCGGGCGGCCACCGGTCAGGCGGGAATCAGTTCAGGCGCGCGCGTGCGGCCCGCGCCGCCCTGCGTACCTTGTCGGCCGCGTTCGGCTCCATCGCGGCCACGACATCGGCGTACTCCTCCATCTCGCGGGCGCCGCGCGCGAACTCGCCCCGCTCCACCAGCAACTGGGCCCGCTCGAAGCGCAGATGGCCCGGGTGGTGCGGCAGCAGCAGCGACAGTTCGACGGCCCACAGGCGTACGGCCGACTGCTCGGGCCTGGTGCCGGCCCAGGCGCGGATGTTGTTGAGGACCCGCTGCACGGTCTCCAGCGGCCCCGCGGGCTGGAGCAGCGCCGTGGAGACCGGCGTACGCGCACCGGTGGCGCCCGCGAGCAGCAGCTCCAGGTCGCCGTCCGACAGCGGCTTCCCGCCACCGAAGGGGTCGGCCAGTGCGTGTGCGCCCAGTGGGTCGCCGAAGCCGACGACGAAGTGCCCCGGCAGCGCCACCCCGTACACCGGGGCGCCCGCGCGGCGGGCGACCTCCATCCAGACCACGGACAACAGGATGGGCAGTCCGCGCCGCCGCCGCAGAACGGCGTGCAACAGGGAGGAGTCCAGGCGCTGGTAGTCACCGGGAGAGCCGTGGAAACCGTGCTCCTCACCCAGTAGCCGCTCCATCGCCCGCGCCCACTGGTCGGGTGTACGGCCGCGCTCGAAGGGCAACAGACCGGCCAGCCGGTCGAGTTCGACCTGCGCCTCGTCGACCAGCTCCTCACCGGGGTCCCGCACGGCACCGTCCTCGCCGCCCTGCCCCTGGCCCTTTCCGCGCCCCTGCCCCTGTCCGTGCGCGTGCGTGGCCTCCACACCGATGAGAAGGCACAGCAGCGCCAGATCGGGGCGTTCCTCGCGCACCGCCTCGCTGAAGCGCCGCCTGTTCCGTTCCTCCGCGCCGTCGTCCATACGTCAGCCCTGCGGTGCCCTGAGGTAGTGGTACGCGTGGTGGTCGACGAAGCCGAGCTTGTCGTAGAGCGCGCGTGCCGCTTCGTTGCCCCGCTCGATCTGGAGGTAGGCGGCCGAGGCGCCCTCCGCGAGCGCGGCGCGGGCGAGTTCGGCCATGACGGCGCGGGCCAGCCCCTCTCCGCGCCTCCCGGGAGCGACCTCTATCGCGGCGAACCCGGCCCACCTGCCGTCCACCACGCACCGGCCGATCGCCGCGGGGCCCGAGCCGTTCTCCGCCCCTGGCACCGTCGCGAACCACACCGAGGGCCCGCCCCTGAGCACGGTCAGCGCGGCCTCCGGCAGCCCGCCGCCTTCCGCGCGGTGGTAGAGCGAGGCCCACTCGCTGCCGGGTTCGCGGCTCAGCACGACCCGCTGGTCCGGCTCGCGGTCGGCCAGCGGGGCGAGCGCGCCCACCCGTACCAGCGCGAACCGCTCGGCCGTCCAGCCGCGGTCGCGCAGTTCCCGGTCGAGGAGCGCGTCGTCCTCGACCGTCACCTGGACCCGTGCGGGCAGCCCGCGTGCCGCGTACCAGCGCACCGCGCGGTCGGCAGCGGCGGGCAGCGGGCCTCCTGGATCGCCCAGTGGGAGCACGGAGTTCGCGCGGGAGGTGAAGCCTCCGGCAGCGCGCAGGGTCCACTCGCCCAGCCGTTCGGACTCGGCGGGCGGCCAGCCCCGCGCGGCGACGGTGACCAGTTCGCGCACGGTGGCCGAGGGGACTCCGCGCCTGCGCGCCGGAGTTTGGGGAACGGTCTTTCCAGCGACCATCGACTCCTCCTCGATCTCCACATGCTCACCATCGCGCCGGGTGATCCTGAGCACGCCACCGGTCCACGATGTGAGAATGCCGACCGTGTCCGTGAACCTTCCGAGCCGCTCTCCAGCGGCGGTCAATGACCTCACGGAGACGCGTTTTCCCACGTCGGACGCGGTGATACGGACTTCAAGACGTCCTCCCGTGGTGAATTCCACAGCTCTACCCGCCCCTCCTGTTCGTCTTGTGCCCCGGAACGGAGATACTAGGTGTGGGCATCGACGTCGCCGCGCTCCCGCGCGCCCCGTGGCGGAGCCGGACACCGGCCCGCCAGCCCTATCGAGGAGGAACGACAGCGTGACTTACGTCATCGCGGAGCCTTGTGTCGACCTTAAGGACAAGGCCTGCATCGAGGAGTGCCCCGTCGACTGCATCTACGAGGGCCAGCGGTCCTTGTACATCCACCCGGACGAATGCGTCGACTGCGGAGCCTGTGAGCCGGTCTGCCCGGTCGAGGCCATCTTCTACGAGGATGACACTCCCGAGGAGTGGAAGGACTACTACAAGGCGAACGTCGAGTTCTTCGACGACCTCGGTTCGCCCGGTGGTGCCAGCAAGCTGGGCCTGATCGAGAAGGACCACCCGGTCATCTCGGCCCTCCCGCCGCAGGAACACGACGAGTGATTCCGCGCCCCCAGGCCGGGCGGTCAGCGCGCTGACCCCGGCCTCCGGAGCAAGTCCGCGGTCCCGTACGGCGGGCCGAGCGCCCGCCGTACGGGACCGCGATGTCTTCCGTGCCACCAGGAGGCATTCTCCGGCGCCTCCAGAAAGTGAGCCCCAACAGTGTCTGCCGTATCCGGCCGGCTTCCCGTCTTCCCCTGGGACCGGCTCGAGTCGTACAAGACCACGGCTGCCGCGCATCCCGACGGCATCGTCGACCTGTCCGTCGGCACCCCTGTGGACCCGGTGCCCGAGGTGATCAGGCGGGCGCTCACCGAGGCGGCCGACAGCCCGGGCTATCCCACGGTGTGGGGCACACCGGCGCTGCGTGACGCGATCACCGGGTGGTGCGCACGGCGGCTGGGCGCGCGCGGTCTTGAGCACCGCAACGTCCTGCCCGTGGTCGGCTCCAAGGAACTGGTCGCCTGGCTGCCCACCCAGCTGGGCCTGGGCCCCGGGGACCGGGTCGCCTTCCCGCGGCTGGCCTACCCGACATACGAGGTCGGCGCGCGCCTCGCCGGAGCCGAGTACGTCGCGTACGACGAACCGACCGAGCTGGACCCCGCCGGGCTGCGGCTGCTGTGGCTCAACTCGCCCTCCAACCCCACAGGTCGCGTGCTGGGCAAGGACGAGCTGCGCGCCGTCGTCGCCTGGGCGCGCGAGCACGGAGTGCTGGTCTTCAGCGACGAGTGCTACGTGGAGCTGGGCTGGGAGAGCGACCCCGTCTCGGTGCTGCACCCCGACGTGTGCGGCGGCTCCTACGAGGGCATCGTGGCGGTCCACTCGCTCTCCAAGCGCTCGAACCTCGCCGGCTACCGCGCGGCGTTCGCCGCGGGCGACGCCGGCGTACTGGGCGAGCTGCTCCAGATCCGCAAGCACGGCGGCATGATGACCCCCGCACCCGTACAGGCGGCGGTCGTCGCCGCGCTCGGTGACGACGACCACGTGGCGGAGCAGCGCGAGCGCTACATGGCACGCCGTACGGCGCTGCGCGCCGCCCTGGAGTCGGCCGGTTTCCGTATCGAACACAGCGAAGCGTCGCTCTACTTGTGGGCGACCAGGGACGAGTCGTGCTGGGACACGGTCGGCGACCTGTGCAAGCGCGGCATCCTCGTGGCCCCCGGTGACTTCTACGGGCCCGCGGGCGACCGCTTCGTCCGCGTGGCCCTCACGGCCACCGACGAGCGCGTCGGCGCCGCCGTACGACGGCTGGAGAGCTGAGCACCCGGTCCGCGCGCCCGTACGGGCCGCGCCGGGCCGGCGCACATGAACACGCCCGAGGGGCCCCGGATCACCGATGATCCGGGGCCCCTCGGCCGTTGTGCCGGCCGGCAGGCGGGCTCAGCCGACCGGCAGGCCGCCGAGGCTGCCCGGGGTGGGCAGGCCCTTGCCGGTGGGCAGACCCTTGCCGGTGGCGGAGGAGGCGGTGTCGCCGAGCAGGCCACCCGTCTCGCCCGCGGTGTTGCTCGCGACCTTCTGGGCGGCCGGAGCCGCGGTCTTGCCGGTGTTGCCGACGGCCTTGCCCGCTGTCGGTACGGACTTCTTGACGGCGTTGCCGCCGGCCTCCCCGGCCAGCCCTGTGGTGTCCGTGGACGCCTTGTCCACGGCGTTGCCGATGCCCGCGCCGTCCAGATTGCTCAGCCCGCCCACCGGGCTCGGGGGCATGTCGGCTGCGCTCGCCGAACCGGCGGCACCGACGGCGGAGGCGGCGCCCGCCGCGGTCAGCAGCGCGGCCTGGGCGATCCGGCGCGTGAGGGGGAGGGACATGGTGCTCCTTTGACGGAGAAGGGGTTGTGGAGTGCCCGGCCGATTCCCCCGGTCGGGCGCAGTGCCTATCGCCGGGGGCGGCACACAGGTTGCGGGGAATCCAGGTAAAGGATTGGCAATGCGGCCGGACCCGTGGGCCCGCAAACTGGGCATTCCACGCGGCGAGTTGACCTGTACGTGAGGAGCCGGACCCCGTCTCTCCAGGCAAGTCACCGCTCAGGGACGGAGTGCGCCGGGTGGGCGACCCGGCGTCCACTCAGGTGGACCCGGCGTCCCCGGGACGGGCGATCGCGGGAACTAACGTCCGGTCGCGAGTCGCAGCACGACGGAGCCCCCGGAGCGCCCGTCTCCTGTACCCTCGCCGCCCTTCGCGCCCGAGCCGGACCCGCTCTCGCGCCAGCCGTCGCCGGCCTGCTCCGCGCTCCATACGCGGCCCGCGAACGAGATCCGCTCGATGTGCAGCGCCGAGGCGTTCGCGAGCGCCCAGTGCGCCAGCTCCCAGCCCCTGCGCTCGCCGCGCGCGGGTACGGTCATCGCCGTCTCCGGCTTGCTCCCGCCCGCGCGTGCGGCTGCCGGGGTCACCGTGCCGGCGCCTTCGGCCAGCACGCCCTTGCCGAACTCCCGCACCAGCTGGGCCCGTACGCGCTCGGCGTCGCCCGGCTCGCGGTCGTTCCCCGGCTCGGGCGTGCAGTTGAGCGCCGCTGCCTTGCGCCCTGTGAGCGCCGCGGTGAGCAGCGTGGCGTTGGCCTCGTGCTTCGCGTACGCCTGGGGGAAGCCGCTGCGCTGGACGCGCTGTGCGGCGACGGTCAGCGGCAGCCGTGAGTAGCCGGGGATCTTCACCAGGTGGTCGTAGAACTTGCCCGCCGAGTACACCGCGTCCTGGATCTGCTCCTCCGTGCCCCAGCCCTGCGAGGGGCGCTGCTGGAAGAGGCCGACCGAATCCCGGTCACCGTGACGGATGTTGTGCAGCGTGGACTCCTGCATGGCGGTGGCCAGGGCTATGGTCACGGCGCGCTCGGGCAGCCCGCGCTGTGAGGCGACCGCGGCGATCGTGGCAGCGTTCACCGCCTGCCCCGGCTTGAGTTCGTAGTCACCGCCGCCCCCGCCTGCCGAGGCGCCGTCGGCGTGCACGACACAGCTCGCCACGCCTTCCTCGCCCGTGACGAGCCGCACCGCCACATAGGCGGTGATCGCGAGCAGCACGACGCAGGCCACGGCGATCCTGAGCAGCTTGCCGCGGCCCTTCGCGCGGGACGTACGGGGCGTGCGGGCCGGTCCTGAGTAGGGCACGCGGTCAAAGGTATCCGCTGTCCCGCGGTGCCCGTCCGCTGCGGGCGGGAGGCGCCGGGAGCGTGCGGAGGGGCGTGTGTCCGGCCGTAGGGTGGCGGCATGCCTCACAGCGCACTCGACCTGCATCAGGACGCCGCGCGGCTCACCGCGCAACTCGTCGACATCCCCTCGGAGAGCGGGAACGAGAAGGTACTCGCCGACGCCGTCGAGGCGGCACTGGGCGAGCTGCCCCATCTGCGTGTCGACAGGTACGGCAACAACGTCGTCGCCCGTACGTTCCTCGGCCGCCCCGAACGCGTCATCCTCGCGGGGCACCTGGACACCGTGCCCATCGCCGACAACGTGCCCTCGCGTCTCGACGACGACGGGCTGCTGTGGGGCTGCGGTACGACGGACATGAAGTCGGGCGTCGCCGTACAGCTCCGCATCGCCGCCACGGTGCCCGAGCCCAACCGCGACCTCACGTTCGTCTTCTACGACAACGAGGAGGTCGCCGCGCACCTCAACGGTCTCGGTCATGTGGCCGAGGCCCACCCCGACTGGCTGGCGGGCGACTTCGCGGTGCTCCTGGAGGGCTCTGAGGGCGAGGTGGAGGGCGGCTGCCAGGGCACGTTGCGGGTCAACCTGCGCACCACCGGTGTGCGGGCGCACTCGGCGCGCGGCTGGCTGGGCGCCAACGCCATCCACGCGGCGGCGCCGATCCTGGCCCGCCTGGAGGCGTACGAGCCCCGCCGCCCCGTGATCGACGGTCTGGAGTACCACGAGGGCCTCAACGCCGTCCGCGTCGAGGGCGGCGTCGCGGGCAACGTGATCCCGGACGTGTGCACCGTGACGGTCAACTACAGGTACGCGCCCGACAGGAGCGAGGAAGAGGCGGTCGCGCACGTGCGCGAGGTCTTCGCCGGGTGCGGGGTCGACGAACTGGCCGTGGACGACAGCTCGCCCGGCGCCCTGCCGGGTCTGGACCGGCCCGCTGCCCGTGCCTTCGTCGAGGCGGTGGGCGGAAGGCCGAGGCCCAAGTTCGGCTGGACCGATGTCTCCCGGTTCAGCGCCCTGGGGGTGCCCGCGGTCAACTACGGCCCGGGTGACCCCAATCTCGCCCACAAGCGGGATGAAAGGGTTGAAACCAGGCTGATTCTGCGGTGCGAGGAGCGGCTGCGGCACTGGCTCTCGTCCTGACGCGCATCCAACGCCCGGATTGGCCGCCGCGAGGCTGCCCTGTCTGCGTACCCTGAAGCGAAAGATCGCAGGCGGAGGGAGCACCGTATGACCGACAAGGCCAGCAGGGAGCCGAAGGAACAGCGGCTGGGACCCGTGGTGCGCCGCCGTGGCCAGGTGCAGCCGGGGACGACCGATCAGCGGCTGCTGGACACCGCTGGGCCCTCCGACTTCATCCACAAGGACCCCTGGCGCGTCATGCGCATCCAGTCGGAGTTCGTGGAGGGCTTCGGAGCCCTGGCGGAACTCGGCCCGGCCGTCAGCGTCTTCGGCTCGGCCCGCACCCCTTCGGACTCACCGGAGTACGAGAAGGGCGTGCGTATCGGCCGCGCGCTGGCCGATGCGGGCTTCGCCGTCATCACGGGCGGCGGCCCCGGCGCCATGGAGGCGGCCAACAAGGGAGCGCTGGAGGCGGGCGGCACATCCGTCGGACTCGGCATCGAGCTGCCCTTCGAGCAGGGCATGAACCAGTACGTCGACATCGGCGTGAACTTCCGCTACTTCTTCGTGCGCAAGACCATGTTCGTCAAGTACGCCACCGGGTTCGTCGTGCTGCCGGGCGGACTCGGCACCCTGGACGAACTGTTCGAGGCCCTCACCCTCGTCCAGACCCAGAAGGTCACCCGCTTCCCGATCGTGCTGCTGGGCACGGACTACTGGAAGGGGCTCGTGGACTGGGTGCGCGGTTCCGTCGTCGCCGAGGGCAAGGCGTCCGAGCGCGACCTGGAGCTGTTCCACGTCACCGACGACGAGGAAGAAGCCGTCTCCCTCGTCACCAAGGAGGCCGGGGCCTGACCCCCGGTCCGGGGACCGGTCCCCGGGTCCGAGCCGGCCTCCGGAGCTGATCCGGCCCCGGTTCTAGGCCAGTCCCCGGCGGGTCGCCGCCGGGGGGCGGTGGCCCTTGATGGACGCCACCATGTCCAGCACCTGCCGCGTCTCCGCCACCTCGTGCACGCGGTAGACCTGGGCGCCCAGCCAGGCCGAGACAGCGGTGGTGGCCAGTGTGCCGGTCAGCCGCTCCTTGACGGGCTTGTCGAGGGTCTCGCCCACGAAGTCCTTGTTCGAGAGCGAGACCAGCACCGGCCAGCCCGTCGCGGTCATACGGCCCAGCTCACGCGTCGCCTCCAGGGAGTGCCGCGTGGACTTGCCGAAGTCGTGCCCCGGGTCGATCACCAGGCCGTCACGCCGCACGCCGAGACCCGCGGCACGCTCCGCCAGCCCGGCGGTCACCCGCAGGATGTCGCCGACGACACCGCCCTGCTCTTCCGAGACGTCGTACGTCACCCGGTGCGGGCGCGTACGCGGCCTGGCTCCGCCCACATGCGTGCACACCAGCCCCGCGCCGTACCGGGCGGCGACCTCGGCCAGCCGGGGGTCGGCGCCGCCCCACGCGTCGTTCAGCAGGTCGGCCCCGGCCTCGCACACGGCCTCGCCGACCTCGTGCCGCCAGGTGTCCACGCTGATCACCACGTCCGGCCAGCGCCGGCGGACCTCGGCGACGAAGCCCACCGTGCGCCGGGTCTCCTCCTCGGCCGTGACCTCGTCGCCGGGGCCCGCCTTGACCCCGCCGATGTCGATGATCGCCGCACCCTCCGCCACCACCTGCTCGACGCGGTCGAGCGCCGGCTCGTCCCTGAAGGTGGCGCCGCGGTCGTAGAAGGAATCCGGCGTACGGTTCACGATCGCCATGATCACCGGCTCGTTCTCGCCGAACTCACGCGTGCCCAGGCGCAGCATCAGCCATCCTCTCCTTCTCGGCGGGCACCGCGTGCGGCGCGCACACCGCGTGGCCTCTGCACGGTCCCCGCCGCTGACCATAACCGTCGGTGGGCCGTGGCACGATCGGGGTCCGCCCACATCCGGAAACGCCTCGGGAGTCGTCCGTGTTCGTGTTCCTGCTGATCTCGCTTGTCGTGGTCGTCGCCGCGGTCACGCTGGCCGTCGTGGGGAGCGGCGACCAGTCGGACCGCGGCGCGAGCGGCGGGCTCCAGGAGGCGCCCCCCGACCTCCTGGACGAGCCGCTGCCCCCTGACCGGCCCGTGAGCCACGCGGACGTCGCCGGGCTGCGCCTCGCCGTGGGGGTGCGGGGCTACCGCATGCGGCAGGTCGACGACATCCTCGACCGGCTCGGCGCCGAGCTGGCCGAGCGCGACGCGCGTATCGCCGAGCTGGAGTCGGCGCTCGCGGGCGCCCAGGCGGTCGCCATGAGCCGCGCTGAGGCGTCCGGCACCCAGGAGCCGGGGCCCCGCGACCGCGACCCGGAGAACGGGCGTCAGGGAGGCATGGAGCGATGAGCACCGGCACCCCGCAGACCGAAGGCGCGGCAGCGCGACAGGCGGAGGCCGCCGGGGCCGCTGGGGCCCCAGCGGCCACCGGGGAGGGAGCCCTTCCCGGCCCTGACGGGTATCTGCGCTGCCCCTGGGGCACGACGGCCGAGGACTACGCCGTGTACCACGACACCGAGTGGGGCCGGGAGGTGCACGGGGACGACGCGCTCTACGAACGGCTGTGCCTGGAGGGCTTCCAGTCCGGGCTGTCCTGGCTCACGATCCTGCGCAAGCGCGAGGGCTTCCGCGCGGCTTTCGCCAACTTCCACATCCCGTCCGTCGCGCGGTTCACCGAGGCCGACGAGCAGCGGCTGCTGGCCGACACCGGCATCGTCCGCAACCGGGCCAAGATCAGCGCGGCCCTCAACAACGCGCGCGTGGCGGCCACGTGGGAGCCAGGCGAGCTGGACAGGCTCGTATGGTCCTACGCGCCCGACCACTCCGGCCGCGCCGCTCCCCGCGTGCTGTCCGATGTGCCCGCCACCACACCCGAGTCCATGGCGCTCGCCAAGGACCTCAAGAAGCGAGGCTTCCGCTTCGTGGGCCCGACGACGGCGTACGCGCTGATGCAGGCGTGCGGACTCGTCAACGACCACCTGGCGGACTGCTGGTGCCGCGACCTGGGCACCGCGTAACGGCCCGCGCGGTGTGCCACGCGGTGCGGCGAGGGCTCCGCGCGGTGCACCAATGGCACCGCGCGATGCGGCTCAGCGGCCTGTGAAGCGGGGCTGTTCCTTCTTCACGAACGCCTCGACCGCGATCCTGTGGTCGGCCGAACCGCCCACCCTGAGCTGGAGTTCGGACTCTTTGTCCAGTGTCTCTGCCAGTGAGTGCGAAGACCCGTACGCCAGCGACTCCTTGAGCGCCGCGTAGGCGGCCGTCGGCCCCTGCGCCAGCCGGCGTGCCACGGCGGCGGCCTCCTCGGCGAGGTCGGCCGCCGGCACCACGCGGTTGGCGAGGCCCAGCACGAGCGACTCCTCGGCCTTCACCCCACGCGGGAAGAGCAGCAGGTCGGCCGCCCTTCCGGGGCCGACGAGACGCGGCAGCGTCCAGGAGACGCCCGAGTCGGCGGTCAGCGCGACCCCGGCGAAGGAGGTGTTGAACGCCGCGGTGTCCGCCATCACGCGGTGGTCGGCGGCGAAGGCGAAGCCCGCGCCTGCCCCGGCCGCGACTCCGTTCACGCCCGCCACCACCGGCTTGGGCATGCCGGCGAGGGCGAGGGCGATGGGGTTGTAGTGCTCCTCGACCGTGTTCAGCGCGGCGCTGCCCCCCTCGTGGAGCGCCCCTGTGTGCTCCTTGAGGTCCTGGCCCACACAGAACGCACGCCCGTTGCCGGTCAGCAGCACGGCCCGTACGCCGTCGTCGGCCGCGGCCTGCCGGAGGGTGTCGCGGAGAGCGACCTTCATCTCGTTGTTGAGGGCGTTCATCGCGTCGGGGCGGTTGAGGGTGACCGTCGCGAGGCCCTCGTTGACTTCATAGAGCACGGTGTCGGACATGCGCTCAGGATGGCCTAGATCATCGGGCCCGGACAGAGGCCCGGCCGTGCTTCCGGAGCCTTCCGGTGTGACCTGCGTCAAACCGATGGTGGTCCGCATGGGGGGCGAAGCGGGGCAGTATCGCAGGCTGATCGCCGCAATGCGCCGTTTTGTGTCGGGCCGGGGCGGAAGAGATGCGGACTGATGTTGGTCATTGGGTCCTGCCATGCGGGATAATGGCGAAGAAGCATTTTGTTCGATGCCGGTGAGACTGTGCCCGCTTGTGGGACCGCCGGCTGCGATCGGCTGGTTTCAGGAAGGGGAACGAGCATGGCGGCCATGAAGCCGCGGACGGGTGATGGCCCGCTCGAGGTGACCAAGGAGGGGCGGGGCATCGTCATGCGCGTTCCGCTCGAAGGCGGTGGACGACTCGTCGTCGAGCTGACACCGGACGAGGCGACTGCACTCGGCGAGGAGCTGAAGAAGATCTGCGGCTGAGCGAAGCCGTCCATGCCGAGTAAGCGGCCCTTCGCTGGCTTACTTACGCTGCCCCGGGGTGTACGTATCCGTACGTGCACCCCGGGGCAGCTTTGTCCCCTTTTAAGTGTTTCTTCTTGTTTCTGCCCGAGGTGGCGCGCAACGGATTGATGTGACCTCGGACACAGGGGGCTCTGGTACACACGGAGAACTCCGGTGTCACTCGCCGCGCTTGACCGCACACAGTAGGCCGTCACCCACGGGCAGCAGCGAGGGGACCAGCGCCGTGCTCTCCCGTACGGTGCGCAACAGCTCGCGCAGCCTGAGCACTTCGGCGGGCTGTGCCGCCGAGTCGACCGTGCGGCCCTCTGCGAAGACCCCGGCGAAACAGATCAGCCCGCCGGTGCGCAGCAGCCGCAACGATTCGCCCAGGTAGTCCATGCACTCCATCCGGTCGCCGTCGCAGAAGACGAGGTCGTAGCCGCCGTCCGCGAGGCGGGGCAGCACGTCCAGGGCGCGGCCGGGAATGAAACGCGCCCTGTTGCCCGCGAATCCGGCCGCGCGGAACGCCTCACGCGCGAACTGCTGCCGTTCGGGCTCGATGTCGACGGTGGTGAGCACTCCGTCGGGCCGCATGCCGTGCAGCAGGTGGATGCCGGAGACGCCGGTGCCTGTGCCGATCTCGGCCACCGCCTTCGCCTCGGCGGTCGCGGCCAACAGCCGCAGCGCGGCGCCCGTGCCGGGGGACACCGAGCGCAGCCCCGCGTCCTGGGCCCGGTCCTGGGCCCAGCGCAGTGCTTCGCTCTCGGCGCTCTCGACCAGCTCGGCGCCGTACGCGTCGGCGAACGCCCAGCTCGTCTGCCGGTTGCCGGTAATGGCCCTCTCCTGTCCCCGTCCTTCACGCAATCGTGACTGTATCCGTTGGCCCGGGAACCTGCTGATGGGACTGGGCGTTGAGGAGAACGGGAAGCGGGAAGAGGAGCCCGGCGGGGCCGGACAGCCGTCGCAAAAGCTGGGCAAAAAAGCTTATCCGGAGCTAACGGGAGATGTGGCTATGGTAGGGGCTCCACTGGACACCACCAGAGCCGACAGGGGAGGTGCGGCTGCGATCCGTGACCGGGGATTGCTTGCGCGATTCCGCAGGTCGGCGGGACAGCCGAAATCCGTGACCAAGACTGCTGACCAGGCCCGCACCGCCGACTCCGCGACAACGGCGACTTTCGACACCGATGCGGACGCGCAGGCGTGGACCCCTCCGTCGTGGGAGGAGATCGTCAGCACGCACAGCGCACGGGTGTACCGCCTCGCCTACCGCCTCACGGGTAACCAGCACGACGCCGAGGACCTCACCCAGGAGGTGTTCGTCCGCGTCTTCCGTTCGCTGTCCACGTACACCCCGGGCACGTTCGAGGGCTGGCTGCACCGCATCACCACGAACCTCTTCCTGGACACGGTGCGCCGCAAGCAGCGCATCAGGTTCGACGCCCTCGCCGACGACGCGGCGGAGCGCCTGCCCAGCCGGGAGCCCACGCCCCAACAGCACTTCAACGACACGCACTTCGACGCCGATGTGCAGCAGGCCCTGGACACCCTCGCGCCCGAGTTCCGTGCCGCCGTGGTCCTTTGCGACATCGAGGGGCTCTCCTACGAGGAGATCGCCGCGACCCTCGGCGTGAAGCTGGGCACGGTGCGCAGCCGGATCCACCGCGGCCGTTCGCATCTGCGCAAGGCGCTCCAGCACCGTTCACCCGCCGCGCGGGCCGAGCAGCAGCGTGCACTGAGCGCGGTGGTGCCTGCGGCCCGGACCGGGGAGGTGGGGGCTGAGTGACGCCCACTGAGCACCATCTCGGTGACCGCCTCGCCGCCCTTGTCGACGGCGAGTTGGGCCATGACGCGCGGGAGCGTGTCCTCTCGCACCTGGCGACCTGCCGGAGCTGCAAGGCCGAGGCCGATGCGCAGCGGCGCCTGAAGAACGTCTTCGCCGACACCGCGCCGCCCCCGCCCTCCGAGGGGCTGCTCGCGCGGCTCCAGGGGCTGCCCGCCGGGGGAGGTGCGGACAGCGCGGGAAGAGCCGGCGACAACGCCGATGACACCGACAGGGGTCCCGGCGGCCCGGGCGCCGGGTTCGGGCCCGGAGCCGACGGGCGCGAGGCGCTGCCCGTGGCACTGCCCGGCGGCTCCGGCCGCTCGCCCTTCGCCTTCGACTATCTGCCGGTGGGCAAGAGCGAGGGGCGCGGCCCTCTCACCCCTCCGAGGGGCTTCCGGATACACGAGGTCCACCGCGTGGACCGTACGGAACGCGCCGCTCTGCGCGGGCGGCGGCGCTTCGCCTTCGCTGCCGCCGGTGCCTTCTCGCTCGCGGCCCTCGCCATCGGTGGGGCCCTGACCACAGGCACGACCGGCACGCCCGCAGCGGCCAAGGGCGACGGTTCCGGCGCTTCGGCCAGCCCCGTCCGTACGGCGCCGGCGGGCGGCGGCGCCTCACGGGACAGCCGACGCCGCACGCCGCTCGGTGAACACCGCACCGGCGTGCTCAGCGCGAGCGCAGCCGCTTCGCTCTCCGCCTCGACATTCGCCGCGGGCGCGGCACGCGGCGGCCTCGCGGGGGGCCGCACCGGCGCCTCGGCTGCCGCGCCTCCGCTGCTGTCCTCTCTCGCGGCAACGCAGAGTCCGCTTCAGCAGGCCCCGGTTCCCCGGTTGCGCCCGCAGAACCTGCCGCCCGTCACCGAGACGAGCTGGTACGCGGAGGCCGGTGGCCCCGAAGCTCTCGTCTCCGCGACGGCACCCTCGTCCACCCTGCGCTCCTTCCCGGGGCGCGTCCCGATGGCCACGGCACCCTCGGGCACCGCCGTCCCACCCGTGCGCTGACGCCTCGGCGCCGCTGTGCGGGGCCTTCCACACCTGGTTGAATCGCTGTCCGGCAAGCCGGTCGCCCAGCGCGGGTGAGCAGTGCGGGTGAACAGTGGGGAGAGCATGGACGAGGGGAAGGCCACCAAGCCGGTGCCCAAGTGGTGGAGCCGTCCACGCAGAGGTCCGGCCGAGCGGGCCGCCGCTGCGGCAAGCGGAAGCGGTAGCCCGGAAGCGCCCACTGCCGAAGTGCCCGCTGCCCCCGGAGCGCCGGCAGCGGAGGCACCCACGGCGGAGTCGGCACCCACGGCGGAGTCGGCACCCACGGCGCAGGTACCCGCAGCGCAGGCGCCCGTTGCCGAGGCGTCCGCTGCGTTCGGGCCCCTCACCGCCGTGTCCGCCGCCGACACGCACGCCGCCGATACGCACGCCGCAGCGGAACGCGCTGCTGGCGGGCCCGCCACGAAGTCGCCGTCCGTCGGTGGCGTACGTGACGCCGGGCCCGCGTCCCTGGTGAACCAGGACACGGCACCTTCGGGCAAGGGACCGGAGGCCGCCGGGCCCGCACCCGCTCAGGAGCCGCGTTCCCAGGAGCCGGGCCTCCAGCAGCCGGAGCCCCAGGAGCCGGCCCCGCCCCAGGTGCCGCGTGCCAGGGCACCCGAACCGCTGCACCGTGCCGACCCGTACGCGACACCCCCGTACGGAGGGCCGGGGCCCTGGGCTCCGGCCCCGCCCGTACAGCTGCCGTCCGTGACGCCGCCGCACGGTGTCGCCGTGCCTCCCGGCATGGCGACCACGCCTCCGTACGGGGTTCCCGCGGGGCCGCACGACCCATGGGCGCCGCACCCCGTGAACCAGGGCGCCGTGCCGCCGCAGGGTCCCGTACCGCAGGGACCCGCACCCCGGACCGCCGTGCCGCATGCGCACGCGCCGCACGCGCCCGTTCCCCCGCACACCGTCCCCCCGCAGGCGGGGAGTGGCGAGGGCGTGCCCCGTCGCAGGGGGAGGGCCCGGATCGTGGTGGGCGCCGTGGTGCTGGCGCTGGTCGCGGGGGGCATCGGCGGGCTGGCCGGGGCCTATGTCGAGCGCAACGGCAGCGTCGGCGACGTGAAGCTGCCCCAGACACCGTCGGAGCGTGCCGGTGAGGGTGGGGACAGGCCCGAGGGCAGCATCGCCGGTATCGCCCGGCAGACCCTGCCCGGCGTCGTCACCCTGCACGCGCGCGGCGGCGGGGCGGAGGCGACGGGCACAGGGTTCGTCCTCGACAGGCGGGGCCACATCCTCACCAACAACCACGTGGTCGAGTCGGCGCACGGCGACGGCGCCGTACAGGTCACCTTCAACAGCGGTCAGACGGCGACGGGCGAGGTCGTGGGCAGGGACGGGGGATACGACCTGGCGGTGGTCAAGGTGTCAGGCGTCGCGGGACTCAAGCCGCTCCCGCTGGGCAACTCCGACTCCGCGCGGGTGGGCGACCCGGTGGTCGCGATCGGGGCGCCCTTCGATCTCGACGGCACCGTCACCACCGGCATCATCAGCGCCAAGGAGCGGCCGATCACCGCGGGCGGCGAGGAGTCGGGCAGCGAGATGAGCTACGTCGACGCGCTGCAGACGGACGCTCCCATCAACCCCGGCAACTCCGGCGGACCGCTCGTCGACGCGAAGGGCCGGGTGATCGGCATCAACAGCGCGATCAAGGGAGCCGGGAGCGATGCGAACCTGCCCGAGGGCTCCGGCGGCGGCAGCATCGGTCTCGGCTTCGCGATCCCCGTCAACCAGGGCAGGCGCGTGGCGGAAGAGCTGATCAACGAGGGCCGCGCGACGCACCCCGTGATCGGGATCACGCTCGACATGCAGTACGCGGGTGACGGCGCCCGCATCGGCGGCCCCGGCGGCAGCGCACCCGGCGCCGGTCCCGGTGGCGGCCCCAGCGCTGATCCCGGTGCCGGCGGTGAGGCCGTGGAGCCCGGCGGGCCTGCGGACAAGGCGGGCCTGAAGGAGGGCGATGTGATCACGCAAGCGGGCAGGCGCGAGGTCCACAGCGGCGAGGAACTGATCGTCCGTATCCGCAGTCACAGGCCAGGGGACAAGCTGAAGCTGAACGTCCGGCGGGACGGCGAGGAACGCTCGGTGCGGGTGACGTTGGGTTCTTCCACAGGATGAGGGCGGGGTCCCCCACACGGCGTGTGGGCGGGTACCGTGACACCTGGCCGTACTGGGCCGTGGACGGAGTGAGGGAGCTGCACGGTGTTCTTCGACATAGGACCACTGGAGCTGGTCGCGCTCGTCGTTCTCGCGGTGCTGATCTTCGGCCCCGACAAGCTGCCCAAGGTGATCCAGGACGTCTCGGCTTTCATCCGTAAGGTGCGGGCGTTCTCGGACAGCGCGAAGGAAGACATCAAGTCCGAACTGGGCCCGGAATTCAAGGACTTCGAGTTCGAGGACCTGAATCCCAAGACCTTCGCGCGCAAGCACCTGATGGAGAACGACGACCTGGGCATCAAGGAGATCCGCAACAGCTTCGATCTGCGCAAGGATCTGGCCGAGGTCACCGACGCGGTGAACGGCACGGACAGCGACGACGACTCCCGTGACACGGCGGGTGCGGCGGGCGGCAGGACGAGCCTCAGCAAGAGCGGAGCCAACGGCTCGGGCTCGAACGGCAAGGTCGACACGGTCAAGAAGGCCGACATGACCAAGAGGGCCGACATGACCAAGAAGGTGGACTCCTCGGCCGGGCGTGACCAGGGCGGTTCCGGTGACGCGTTCAGCAAGAGCGACCCGCTCGCCAAGAGCGACCCGCCTCCGTTCGACGCGGACGCGACCTGACGGTGTGTCAGCTCTGAGAGTGCTCTCCGGGACGCGTACCACCTGGGACATCTGAGGCGTTTGCCGTCCATCTCACCCCCCGTACCGCGTCCTGATCCCCCCGGCATGCCCGACACGGCGGACCCATGTGGCTATCCTCCCTGTGTCCGGGGTCGCCGTCCGACGGAGCTGGCTTCCCATGGCACAGGGCAATGAGGAGGCGTCGCACACATGGAGACGACGAGTCGGCTAGCCGGTGAATCCGAGCCCGCCGCGCAAGGGGTTCCGGGCGCGCGGCGGGCGGTGGACGGCTTTCTGATGGCCGCCTTCCCGTGGTACGGCCTCGATGCGGCATTCACGGGGCCACGCTGGCTGATGCAGGTCGGAACAGCCGCCGACGGCACGGTCGAGCACGGGTCGATCGGGCATGGAGAGGAACCGTCCATCCGGGTGGAGACCAGCCCGGAGGATCAGAGCTTCGCCGTCGCGGTGACGGTCGCCAGCCGCCCGGTACGGCGCAGCGCCGACGGTACGGGGGTGCTGGAGGCGACGTCCGTCTCCACGGCCGCGTGGCTGGCCGGCTCGGGGCTGCTCTCGTGCAGCTGGCCGCTGGAGATGGAGCGCAGCCTGCGGCAGGACTGGCTGGACCAGCAGACAGGTGTCGCGTGGGAGCTGGCGGACGATCTGGGGGGTCAGGGCTGGTCCGGGCTGTCGCTGCCGGTCGACGGCGTACCGACCGACTTCCACTACCGCGAGTCCGAGTACGGCTGGGTGCTGGCCGGCTCGGCGCAGGAGGGCGTGCACCTCGGCGCCTACGGGCGCGGGATGAGCGCGTACGGCCTGGGCTTCGCGGTCGTCCAGGACATCACCGGCTACGAGCGCTGACCGCGGGGCGCACGCGCCTCCGGGTGCACGCGCCTGCCGTGGACCGGCATACAGGGACCCCCGCACGGAACGTTCTCCGTGCGGGGGTCCCTGTATGTCCGGGCGGGCCGCCGGCCGGAAGCATTCCGGCCAACTGCCTTGCGCCAGGGGTCAGAACTTGTTGCTGGGCGTCAGGCCGAGTGACATGCCCTGCAGGCCGCGCTCGCGCTCGGCCAGCCGGTCGGCGATCGAGCGCAGCGCGGATCCGGCGGGGGAGTCGGGGTCGCTCAGCACGACGGGCTTGCCCTCGTCGCCGCCCTCGCGCATCCGGATGTCGATCGGGATGCCGCCCAGTACGGGCACCTCGGCCCCTGTCGTCCGTGTGAGGCCCTCGGCGACCTGCTTGCCGCCTCCGGTGCCGAACACGTCCACCAGCTCGTCACAGTGCGGGCAGGGCATCCCTGACATGTTCTCGATGACGCCGACGATCTTCTGGTGCGTCTGCACGGCGATGGAGCCCGCGCGCTCGGCGACCTCGGCAGCGGCCTGCTGCGGGGTGGTCACCACGAGGATCTCGGCGTTCGGGATGAGCTGGGCCACCGAGATCGCGATGTCGCCGGTGCCGGGCGGCAGGTCGAGCAGGAGCACGTCCAGGTCGCCCCAGTACACGTCGGCCAGGAACTGCTGGAGCGCGCGGTGCAGCATGGGGCCGCGCCACACCACGGGGGAGTTGCCCGGTGTGAACATCCCGATGGAGATGACCTTCACGCCGTGCGAGGACGGCGGCATGATCATGTCCTCGACCTGCGTGGGACGCCCCTCGGTGCCCAGCATGCGGGGAACGGAGTGCCCGTAGATGTCCGCGTCCACGACGCCGACCTTGAGGCCCTGCGCTGCCATGGAGGCGGCGAGGTTCACGGTGACCGACGACTTGCCGACGCCGCCCTTGCCGGAGGCCACGCAGTAGACACGGGTCAGCGAACCGGGCTGCGCGAAGGGCACCTCACGCTCCGCCTTGCCGCCCCGCAGGGAGGAGGCCAGCTCGCGGCGCTGCTCGTCGCTCATCACGTCCAGTTCGACGTTCACGCCGGTCACACCGGGGACGCCCTGGACGGCCTCGCTGACGTTCGAGGTGATGGTCTCGCGCATCGGACAGCCGGAGACCGTCAGGTACACCCCGACATCCACCGTGCCGTCCTGCGCGATGGCGACGGATTTGACCATCCCCAGATCGGTGATCGGCCGGTGGATCTCCGGATCATTCACCGTGGCGAGCGCGGCACGCACCGCGTCTTCGGTGGGGGTCGAGTCCTGGGTCACGGTAGCCATACAGGCATGGTACGGCTGCGCGAAGCGCATCGAGTAAGGGGCGGGGGTCGGGTGACGGTGTGGGCGGTACGGCCGCGCGGAGCGCATCGAGTAAGGGTCGGGCGACGGTGTGGGCGGTACGGCCGCGCGGAGCGCGTCGGGTAAGGGGCGGGGGTCGGGTGACGGTGTGGGGGGCCTCAGTGGTCCTGGTCGTTCCGGTCGCTCGGTGGGGGCTGGCCCAGCTCCCTGACCAGCTCCTGGAGTTCGGAGCGGATCCAGTCGCGGGTGGCGACCTCGCCCAGTCCCATGCGGAGGGAGGCGATCTCGCGGGTCAGGAACTCGGTGTCGGCGATGCTGCGCTCGTTGCGGCTGCGGTCCTGCTCCAGGTTGACCCGGTCCCGGTCGTCCTGGCGGTTCTGCGCGAGGAGGATCAGCGGGGCCGCGTACGACGCCTGGAGCGACAGCGCGAGGGTCAGGAAGATGAACGGGTAGCGGTCGAACTTGAGCGGGTCGGGAACGACGACGTTCCAGCCGACCCAGGCGACGATCACGACCGTCATCCAGACGAGGAACCGCCCGGTACCCAGGAACCGCGCGATCCGCTCCGAGGTGCGCCCGAACACGTCCGGGTCGTACTCGGGCAGCAGGCTGCGCCGGGGTGTGCGGGGCACGTCCAGCCGGGGTCCCTCGCGCTCAGCCACCGTTCACCGCCTCCTCGTGCGCCAGTCCGGGCAGCCCGCCCACGTCCGCCGACTCGCGCCAGTCGTCGGGCAGCAGGTGGTCGAGTACGTCGTCGACCGTGACCGCGCCCAGCAGGTGCCGGTCCTCGTCCACCACCGGCGCGGAGACGATGTTGTAGGCCGCCATGTAGCTCGTCAGGGCCGGCAGCGAGGCGCTGGGCGGCAGCGGGCGCAGGTCGGTGTCCACGAGGCCGCCTACGAGTTCGAACGGCGGCTCGCGCAGCATCCGTTGGAAGTGCACGACGCCCAGGTACTTGCCTGTAGGGGTCTCCTCCGGCGGGCGGCAGACGTAGATCTGCGCGGCCAGTGGTGCGGGCAGGTCCTCGTTGCGTACGCGCGCCAGCGCCTCGGCGACGCTCGCGTCGGGCCGCAGCACGATCGGCTCGGTGGTCATCAGGCTGCCCGCCGTGCCCTCCTCGTACGTGAGCAGCCGCCGTACGGGCGCCGCCTCCTGGGGCTGCATGAGGTCCAGGAGGCGGTCCTTCTCGTCCTCGGGCAGCTCGCCCAGCAGGTCGGCGGCGTCGTCGGGGTCCATGGCCTCCAGGACGACGGCGGCGCGTTCGTCATGGAGTTTGCCGAGGATCTCCACCTGGTCGTCGTCGGGCAGTTCCTCCAGGACGTCGGCGAGCCGGTCGTCGTGCAGCGCGGCGGCGACCTCTGCCCTGCGCTTCTCGGACAGGTGGTGCAGCACGTTGGCCATGTCGGCAGGACGCAGCTGCTCGAAGGTGGCCAGCAGGTTGGCCGTGCCCTGCTCGCGCTCCTCCAGCGCGAAACCGGTGACCGCGTCCCAGTCGACGGTCAGCGTCTCGCCGCGACGCGCGCGCAGCCCTCCGCCCGTGCGTGCCTTGCGTACGAAGAGCCGGTCCAGCTCCCAGTCCCGGCGGGCCGGCAGCCGGTGCATGCCCACGTCCAGGACGGTGACCGGTTCGCCGGTCTCCAGGAGCGAGATCCGGCGGTCGAGGAGTTCGCCGAGTACGAGGTGTTCGTTGGGGCGCTGTTCGAAGCGGCGGATGTTGAGCACGCCCGTGGTGATGACCTGGCCGGACTCGACCCCGGTCACGCGCGTCATGGGGAGGAAGACCCGGCGCCGGCTGACGACCTCGACCACGAGTCCCAGAACCCCTGGCAGCCGCCGCCTGCCGCCCATCAGGACGACCACGTCGCGGACGCGTCCCACGTGGTCGCCGTTGGGGTCGAAGACGGCCATGCCGGCCAGATGGGAGACGAAGACACGGAGGGCGCCCGCTGCCATCCTCCGCCCCTTTCCCTTCGGGTGAGCCGTGGCGCCATGTGCGTCGCACGGGGCTGCGGTCTCACGGAGCTATACGTCTTTGGGAGCTTTAGTCGTTATGCCGGATTAAGGCTAGCGTGACCCGTGCCACGGCCGCGCCGTGGTGTGGTCCGGACGGCTGCCTTCCGAAAGCGCCGACAGGCACGGGTAGGGTGCGGTCCTGCCGCCGACCACAGGAGGAGCACCCCGTGACTGGACGTGCCCGCGCACCCCGTAGTGCTGCGCTGCTCGCGGTCGTCTGCGCCGGAGCCACAGTGGCGCTCAGCGGGTGCGGTGCGGAGGAGGATCCGGACAAGGGCACCAACGGCGTCGGCAAACTGTCGCCCGCGAAGATCGAGATGAAGGCCAGAAAGGCGGCGGAGAAGGCCGAGGCCGTACGCGTCTCGGGCAACGTCGTCAGCAAGGGCCAGACCTACCGCATCAAGATGCGCCTCAAGCGCGACGGAGGCGTCGGCGAGGTCTCGGCGCAGGGCGGTGCCACCTTCGAACTGCTACGGGTGCGCAGCGATCTCTACCTCAAGGCGGGCACCGACTTCTGGGCCAAGCAGGAGAAGGGCGGCTCCGAGCCCACCAAGAGCGATGTCGCCGCCGCGGGCAAGCTGGAGGGCAAGTACGTCAAGGTTCCGCGCAACGACCCCGCCTACAAGCAGCTGAGCGGCTTCACGGACATGGGCGTGCTGCTGGACGGGCTGCTGGCCATGGACGGCAAGCGCGAGGCCGGCGACCGGGGGCAGGTCGACGGGGTGAAGACGGTACGGGTCAGCGCGGGCGCCGGCCGCGGCGGCACCATCGACGTCTCCCTCAAGGGCTCCCCCTACCCGCTTCGCCTCCAGCGTGGCGGCGACGCCGGTACGGTCCAACTCAGCGGCTGGAACCGCGGGTTCGAGCTGAGCGCCCCCTCGAAGAACGAAACCGTCGACTACGGGAAGCAGATCTCACCCAGTAAGCACTGACTCTCGCGGGCTCCCGCGGCCGGCCCGGTGACGGCGTCCCCGTGGGCGCGTCGGCGGTTACGGCCCGCCGACCGCGACAGCCCGGTGACGCGCTACCAGTAGTGCCCGCGGCCCGCTACTAGGGCTTGCGGCGCCGCCGGAAGAGCAGCCGTGGCAGGCCGGCGGGCTGGGGGTTGCGGGTGGTGGCGGGCGTGTGGAGCGGGGCGGCGGCGTGCGAGGCGTCGGGCATGGCGCCCGGGCGCTCCAGGAGCGCTCCTTCGGGCTCCAGGCGCAGGACGCGGGACTCGCGGGCCCAGCGGTCGGTGACCGTGTCGGCGTCGGGGGCGTTCAGCCGCTTGCCCTTCAGTTCGGCGACCGCCGCCTCCCACTCCTCGCCGTGCGGCGGCAGTTCGCTCACGCGCGCGGGCCAGGCCACCAGGCGCGCGCCCTTGTCCTTGCCGCGCACGGTGACGGTCGCGCCGCCGCCGTCCGTCAGCCCGAGTCCCTCCAGCGGCTGCTCCAGGGAACCGTCGCCCACCAGACACACGGCGCCCTCGTGCCACACGTGCCACAGTGCGCGCGCCGGTCCGCCAGGGCCCCGTACCCAGACGAGGCCGGACTTCTTGGCCGTCTCCTCGATCAGTGCCCGGTCGAGCGTGCTGTGGTGCTGCTGAGGGCTCTCGGTCATGGCGGCAGGCTACCGTCGGCGGTCGCGCTCAGAGCCAGCCGTTGCGCTTGAAGCCGCGGTGGATCGCGTAACAGATACCGACGATCACCAACAGCACAGCGGGATAGCCGTACTTCCAGTCGGTCTCCGGCATGTAGTCGAAGTTCATGCCGTAGATGCCCGCGATCATCGTCGGCACCGCGAAGATCGCGGCCCAGGCGGTGATCTTCCGCATGTCCTCGTTCTGCGCGACCGTCGCCTGTGCGAGGTTGGCCTGGAGGATCGAGTTGAGCAGGTCGTCGAAGCCGAGCACCTGCTCGTTCACCCGTGTCAGATGGTCGGCGACGTCCCTGAAGTACTTCTGGATGTCCGGGTCGATCAGCCGCACAGGCCGCTCGCTCAGCACCTGCATGGGGCGCATCAGCGGGGAGACGGCCCGCTTGAACTCCAGTACCTCGCGCTTGAGTTGGTAGATGCGGCCCGCGTCGCCGCCGCGCCGCCCGTTGCCCGAGCGGTCGGAGAAGACCTCGATCTCGACCTCGTCGATGTCGTCCTGCACCGCGTCGGCGACGGCCAGATAGCCGTCGACGGTCTGGTCGGCGATGGCGTGCAGTACCGCGGAGGGGCCCTTGGCCAGCAGTTCGGGGTCCTCCTCCAGGCGGTGGCGCAGCGCGCGCAGCGAGCCCTGGCCGCCGTGCCTGACGGTGATGATGTAGTCCCGGCCGGTGAAGCACATCACCTCGCCGGTCTCCACCACCTCGCTGCTGGCGGTCAGTTCGGCGTGCTCGACGTAGTGGATCGTCTTGAAGACGGTGAACAGGCTTTCGTCGTAACGCTCCAGCTTCGGCCGCTGGTGCGCGTGCACCGCGTCCTCGACGGCCAGCGGGTGCAGCCCGTACTCCTGCGCGATGCCGGCGAACTCCTCCTCCGTCGGCTCGTGCAGACCGATCCATACGAAGCCCTGGCGGTTGTGCCCGTCGTGCGAACGCACCGTGCGCAGCGCCTCGTCAGGGCTGAGGTGGTTCCGGTCGCGCCTGCCCTCGCGGTAGACGGCGCAGTCGACCACGGCACTGCTCGTCGTACCGCCGACGCCGTGGTAGCCCTCGAACCCGTACGAGCGGGTCTCCTTGCGCAGTGCCGGGCGCACAGCGGCGCGCAGCTCTCGGATCATCGACATGGGGCCCTCCATGGCGTGCCATGCCGTCGTGCACGGGCTCGGGGCGCAGTGCTGCCCGGAACGAGGACCTACAGGGCGTACCCGGAGGTCCGCAAAGCGGGCACCGCTCGCTGGCCGCGGCGACGGCGTTCGCTGACAGACGGAACAAAGCGAAACGCGGGCGCTCTTCCGCCGTGCCGCGCGCCTTGCTACAGGAAACCCGGTGGGGAGGTTTCACCGTGTGGCTGCTGGGGAGTGGGGGCCTCAGGAGCGGTGGCGCTGCCGGTGGGAAGAGCGGCTGGTACTGCACGGTCGACTCGGATCCATGTCAGGTCCCACCTCCTCCGGCCGGGCCCCCGTGGGGGACGATGTGTACACGCCTTGACCGGCGGTCAACGGTAGCACTGCGCGTACCGTCCCGGCGCCCGCATCCGCCAACCCGGGTGCCCCTTTGCCGCGTTCTCACGCGATCTATGCTCGCGGGATGGCTGACGTTCTGACACTGGTCGAGGCGCGGTTGCGGGACACCTTCGGTGAGCCCGGAGCGCGTGCCTCGGTGACGTTCCTCGGTACCGAGCGGATCGAGGTTCTCCGCTTCCTGGACGCCGGGGCGGGCACGGTGCGTTACGTCACCCGCGGGATGTCGGCGGCTCCGATGGCCGACCCGGCCGAGGTGCTGGCCGACCCCGACCGCGGCCCCCGTGCCGAGCTGCTGCTGACCGTGAGGGCCGGATCGGCCGACACCGACAAGGCGCTGCGCCCGCTCGCGGTCCTCGCCGCTTCGCCGCAGGTCGAGGGCATCGTGATCGCTCCCGGCGCCTCCCTCGACACGGGGGAGGCGCTGTGGCCGGGGGCGCCCTTCACCTCCGTTCTCGTGGCCGAGCCGGGCGGTCTGGTCGAGGACCTGGAACTCGAAGCGCCCCTGGAGCCCGTGCGCTTTCTCCCGCTGCTGCCGATGACGCCCAACGAGGCGGCGTGGAAGCGGGTGCACGGCGCCGAGGCGCTACAGGAACGCTGGCTGCGGCACGGCACGGACCTGCGCGACCCCGTACGCGGGTCCGTACCACTGGGCGATTGAGCGGGCACAGCGGCACGCCGCCACGGTGCGTGACCGCGACGGCGCGGGGGAGCCGGGATGACGGGCTCGCCGGCCGGGTTCCCCGAGGGCTCAGCTGACGGGCTGGGCGGCGCCGGCCGGTGTGGCCGCGTCCTCCCGGTCGTGCTCGGGGAGCAGCTCTTCGGCCTCCATGGTGAGCGACTTCCGCCGTACGCCCACGATCGCGGCGCCGACCACGGCAGCGCACGCGGCGACCAGGAACGGCATGTGGATGTCGGTCCACTCCTCGATCTTCGGCGCCAGGAACGGCGCGGCTGCCGCGGCGAACCAGCGGACGAAGTTGTAGCCGGCGGACGCGACGGGGCGGGGCGCGTTCGAGACGCCGAGGGCCAGCTCCGTGTAGACGGTGTTGTTGAGGCCGATGAAGGCGCCGGAGACGATCGTGCCGGCGACCGCCATCGTGTGGTTCCCGTAGCCGAGCAGCACCAGGTCGATCGCCATCAGGACGAGCGATCCGCCCAGCACCCTGAGTGAGCCGAAGCGCTCCTGGAGCTTCGGTGCCACGAGTACGGAAAACACGGCGAGCAGTACGCCCCAGGCGAAGAAGACGGCACCTGACCTGTAGGGCGACATGTTCAGCACGAAGGGCGTGAAGGCCAGCACCGTGAAGAACGCGTAGTTGTAGAAGAAGGCCGAGGCCGCGGCGGAGGCGAGCCCGCCGTGCCCCAGTGCCTTGACCGGGTCCAGCAGTGAGGTCTTCCGCGCCGGTTTGGGCTGTTCCTTGAGGAACAGGGTGATCGCGATGAAGCCGATGGCCATCAGGATCGCGGTGCCGAAGAACGGGAAGCGCCAGCTCGCGTCACCGAGTACGGCACCCAGTAGCGGACCGCACGCCATGCCGAGCCCGAGCGCGGACTCGTAGAGCAGGATCGCGGCGGCGCTGCCTCCTGCCGCGGCGCCGACGATCACGGCGAGCGACGTGGAGACGAAGAGCGCGTTGCCCAGTCCCCAGCCCGCGCGGAAGCCCACCAGCTCGCCGACGGAACCGGAGGTTCCGGAGAGCGCAGCGAAGATCACGACGAGTGCGAGGCCGGCGAGCAGCGTCTTCTTGCCGCCGATGCGGCTGGAGACGAAGCCCGTGACGAGCATCGCGACGGCCGTGATCAGGAAGTACGAGGTGAACAGGAGGGAGACCTGACTGGGCGTCGCCTCCAGTCCCTTGGCGATGGACGGAAGGACCGGATCGACCAGACCGATGCCCATGAAGGCGACGACGGATGCGCCTGCCGTGGCCCACACGGCCTTCGGCTGGCGCAGAATACTGCCCCCGCCTTCGTCGAACGGATCACCACTCATGCCTGCCGCTCCTTAGATGCGAGCCCTGGAAGTCGTTGACGTATACACACGATAAGTTAGCCAAGCTAATTAATGCAAACTACACGTACATGCCGTCGGCATGGACCTCCCCACGGCTCTCCCGGGGCGTCCCGGCCAGGTGAGTGATCGTCCTTGACGGGAGAGCGGCCCGGTAGGACCGTTATGGCCCATGAGGGGCGAACCCAGTTGCCCGAAGTGTGGTGGCCGGGTCAGGGCGCCCGGTCTTTTCGCCGACACCTGGCAGTGCGACATGCATGGCGCCGTGCATCCGCTCCAGCCGGTCATCCCGCCCAGCGTCGAAGCGCTCGCCGTCGTCGTGGGGCGTACGCAGGTCCCGGTGTGGATGCCCTGGCCACTGCCCGTCGGCTGGCTGTTCACCGGCGTCATGTCGGCGGGGGACGACAGAAGCGGAGGCCGCGCCACCGTGGTCGCCTGCTCCGGTCCAGGACCGCTCGGCGGCCCCGGTGAACTGCTGCTCGTGGCCGAGGAGTTGGGCGTCGGGCTCGGCGCGCGGTACGCCGGGATCGAGGGCCCCGACCCCGGACCCGGCATCTGTGCGGGCAAGCCGCCACAGGTCAAGGTGCTCGCCGCTGGACGGCCCACGCCCCTGTGGCACGTGAGCGGTTCGCCCCCCGACCGTGCCGTCTTCGCGGGTGAGGCCAGAGGGCTGTGGCTCTGGGCGATCGTCTGGCCCGAGCAGTCCGGGCTGATGCTCTACGACGAACTGGTCCTCACCGACCTGCGCGACGCCGGCGCCGAGGTCGATCTGCTGCCGTGCGGCGCCCTCTCACCCCGGCTCATCGGCTGACACGTTCCCGCTGCGCTCCGGCCGCTCGCCCTCCGTACGGCCGCGTGCCTTCCGTACGGTCGCGTGCCTGCCGTGGGGCCGCCTCCCGTTCTGTGCGGCCCGGTTCCGGGCGTGACCCGGGGCGGGAGGGGCGTACGGCTATCCTGGAACACGCCCGCCATCCGCCGTGCAAGATCCGGAGATCCCGAGAGATCCCGTAGAGGGAGCCCGTCCCGTGCGCATCGACCTGCACACCCACTCGACCGCCTCGGACGGCACCGATTCCCCCACGGAGCTGGTCCGTAACGCGGCGGCTGCGGGTCTGGACGTGGTGGCGCTCACCGATCACGACACGGTGGCCGGGCACCCCGAGGCCCTCGCGGCACTGCCCCCGGGCCTCACGCTCGTACGCGGAGCCGAGCTGTCCTGCCGGCTGGACGGCATCAGCCTGCACATGCTCGCCTACCTCTTCGACCCCGACGAGCCCGAACTGGCGCGTGAGCGCGAGCTGGTGCGCGACGACCGCGTGCCCCGCGCGCAGGCCATCGTCGCGCGGCTGCGCGAACTGGGCGTCCCCGTCACCTGGGAGCAGGTGGCCCGGACAGCGGGCGACGGTTCGGTCGGGCGCCCGCACATCGCGGCGGCCATGGTCGAGTCGGGCGTCATCGAGAGCGTCTCCGACGCCTTCACCCCCGAGTGGATCGCCAACGACGGCCGCGCCCACGTCGGCAAGCACGAGCTGGATCCCTTCGACGCACTGCGGCTGATCAAGGGCGCGGGCGGGGTCGCCGTCTTCGCACACCCCCTGGCCTCGAAGCGCGGCCACACGGTGCCGGAGAGCGCGATAGCGGACCTGGCCTCCGCCGGGCTCGACGGCATCGAGGCCGACCACGCCGACCACGAACCCGCCACCCGGCGCAGACTCCACGCGCTCGCCGGGGAACTCGGCCTCCTCGCCACCGGATCGAGCGACTACCACGGCAGCCGCAAGGACATCCGGCTCGGCGACCACACCACGGCGCCCGACGTCTACGCCGAGATCGCGGCGCGCGGCTCCGGCGTTCCCCCCGTCAGGGGCTGACCCGGACCGTACGTACGCCCGCCGCCCCTCCCCGGCGGCGCCGCCTCCGGCACCCCAGCACTCCTCTGTGGCCTGCGCCGTTTCCGTGCGCCGTCACGCCCCGGCTCCGCCCGGACCCCGTTCCCTTTCCCCGCTCTCAGCAAGGCACCACTGTGTTCGACTTCGCCGTCTTCGGATCCGTGTTCGTCACGCTTTTCGTGATCATGGACCCGCCTGGCACCACGCCCATCTTCCTCGCGCTCACCTCGGGGCGGCCCGTCAAGGTGCAGCGCAGAATGGCGTGGCAGGCCGCGACCGTCGCGTTCGGGGTGATCACGCTCTTCGGCATCTGCGGCAAGCAGATCCTCGACTACCTGCACGTCTCCATCCCGGCCCTGATGGTCGCCGGCGGGCTGCTGCTCCTGCTCGTCGCGCTGGACCTGCTGACGGGCAAGACCGACGAGCCGACCCAGACGAAGGACGTGAACGTCGCCCTCGTACCGCTCGGCATGCCGCTGCTGGCGGGCCCCGGCGCGATCGTCTCCGTCATCCTGGCCGTGCAGCACGCCGACGGCATGGGCGGACAGCTCTCCGTGTGGTCGGCGATCGTGGCCATGCACCTGGTGCTGTGGCTGGTGATGCGCTACTCGCTGCTGATCATCCGCGTGATCAAGGACGGCGGCGTCGTACTCGTCACCCGGCTGTCCGGAATGCTGCTCTCCGCCATCGCCGTACAGCAGATCGCCAACGGCGTCACGCAGTTCGTACAGGGCAAAGGCTGAGCCAGAAGTCGGCGAGGATCCTGGCCGTCTCGCCGGGGCGTTCCGCGTTGGGGGAGTGCCCCGTGTCCGCGACGACGGAGCGCCGGGCGCCCAGCCGTACGGCCATCCCGTCCAGCAGCGGCACAGGCCAGGCGTCGTCCTGCGCACCCGAGACCACGTGGAACGGCAGCGGTAGCGCGGCCAGTTCACCGACCCGGTCCGGCTCAGTCATCAACTGCCGCCCGGTGGCGGCCAGTTGCTCGGGAATGTTGCTCAGCCAGCGGTGCCGCAGGAAGTCGGCCATCAGCGGCGGGATCTCCTCCGCCTCCCGCTCCGAGTAGGGCGCCTCACCCGCGGCGCCCAGCGACTGGTCCAGCTCGCGCATCGCGTTCCAGATCGCCTCCATGCTCATGGCGGGCAGCGCGCTCAGCAGCAGGTTCAGGCGCTCGCGCTGCGAGTCCGACACGGCGGCGGGGCCGCTGCTCAGCACCGTCAGTGAGGCAAACCCCGACGGCGCACGCAGCACGGCGGCGCGCGCGATCAGCCCGCCGAGCGAGTGCCCCAGCAGATGTACGGGCTCCCCAGGCCGCTCCCGCAGCAGCGCGTCGGCCAGCGCGAGCACGTCACCGGCCAGCTCTTCCTGCGTGTAGGCGCCCTCGGCGCGTGGCCCTCCCGTCTCGAACTGCCCGCGCTGGTCGACGGCCACGGCCCGCACTCCCGCGCGTGCCAGCGGCTCCAGGAGGCCGATGAAGTCCTCCTTGCTGCCCGTGAACCCGGGCAGCAGCAGCGCCGTATGTCCCGCCGTCGCGGGCGTATCGCCCGTGTCGTGCACGGCGAACTCGCCGCGCGCCGTGGCCAGACGGTACGCGCGAACCCCTGCGGGCAGGTCGAGGAAGGGGGGCTTGCTCATGGCCAGGACGCTACCGGGCCCGGACATGCGAAGGCCCGGCACCCTCCAGGGGTGCCGGGCCTTCGGTGACCGTGAGCCCGCTCGCTCAGCCGTCCGAGGCTTCGGGGGCCTGCGACTGCTTCGCCGCCGCACCCGCGCCGGCACGGGACCTGGTGCGGCGCCGGGGCTTACGGGGCTCAGCCGATGCGGAGTCGGCCGGGGCCGTAACAGCCGCCGGCTCCGCCTGCTGGGCCTGCCTGGCCTTCGGTGCGGAGGGCGCCTGGGCCCCGGACTCCGGGGACGCCTCGCGCGCTGCGGGCGCCTCGGAAGCCGCGGCTCCCGAACGCGTACGCCGACGCCTGCGGGGCTTGCGCGTGGCAGTCTCCTCGCCGGCCTCGGCCGTCGCGGTCGCCTGCTCGGCACCGGAAGCGGCCGGCTTGCCCTGACCGTCTTCGGAGCGCAGACCGCCGCGCGTGCGCCGCCGCTCACGCTGGGAACGTGCGGGGCGCTCGCGCTCGGCGGCGGGCGCCGCTGCCGCTGCCGGCTTGCCGCGCGGCTTGGCGCCGGTCTCGCCGAGGTCCTCGACCTCCTCGGCCGCGAGCCCCGCACGCGTACGCGCGGCACGCGGCAGAACGCCCTTGGCGCCCTCCGGGATGCCCATGGCCTCGAAGAAGTGCGACGAGGTGGAGTAGGTCTCCGGCGGATCGTTGAAGTCCAGATCCAGCGCCTTGTTGATCAGCTGCCAGCGCGGGATGTCGTCCCAGTCGACCAGCGTGACGGCGATTCCGTACGCGCCCGCGCGGCCGGTGCGGCCGATGCGGTGCAGGTAGGTCTTCTCGTCCTCGGGCGTCTGGTAGTTGATCACGTGCGTGACGCCGTCGACGTCGATACCGCGCGCCGCGACGTCCGTGCACACCAGCACGTCGACCTTGCCGTTACGGAAGGCGCGCAGCGCCTGCTCGCGCGCTCCCTGGCCGAGGTCACCGTGCACGGCGCCGGAGGCGAAGCCCCGCCGCGCGAGCTGATCGGCGACATCGGCCGCCGTCCGCTTGGTGCGGCAGAAGACCATGACCAGGCCGCGGCCGTCCGCCTGCAGGATGCGCGCGACCATCTCGGGCTTGTCCATGGAGTGCGCGCGGAAGACGTGCTGTGTGGTGTTCGCCACCGTCAGGCCCTCGTCGTCCGGCGCGGTGGCGCGGATGTGCGTGGGCTGGCTCATGTAGCGGCGTGCGAGGGAGATGACCTGGCCCGGCATGGTCGCCGAGAACAGCATGGTCTGGCGGCGCACGGGCAGCAGCTGGATGATCTTCTCGACGTCGGGCAGGAAGCCCAGGTCGAGCATCTCGTCGGCCTCGTCCAGGACGAGCGTCCTGATCTCCGAGAGCCGCAGCTTCTTCTGGCCCGCGAGGTCGAGCAGCCGGCCGGGGGTGCCGACGACGACGTCGACGCCCTTCTTGAGCGCCTCGACCTGCGGCTCGTAGGCACGGCCGCCGTAGATGGACAGGACCCGGACGTTACGGACCTTGCCCGCGGTGAGCAGGTCGTTGGTGACCTGCTGGCACAGCTCTCGGGTGGGGACGACGACGAGAGCCTGGGGCGCGTCGGTCAGCTCCTCGGGCTTGGCGCGGCCCAGCTCCACATCGGCGGGGACGGTGACCGACTCCAGGAGCGGCAGCCCGAAGCCCAGCGTCTTGCCGGTGCCGGTCTTCGCCTGGCCGATGACGTCGTTGCCCGCGAGGGCGACGGGAAGCGTCATCTCCTGGATCGGAAAGGGGGACATGATGCCGACGGCCTCAAGGGCCTCGGCTGTCTCGGAGAGAATTCCGAGATCTCGAAACGTGGTGGACAGGATGCTTGCCTCTTCTGTGTGACGCGCGAGCGTGGGCAGCAGCGTCTGGGCAACCCAGCGGAGCGAGGAGAGGGTCGTACCGCACCGAAGCGGCCGTCATATCGGCCCGCCTTGGCGGTGCGGGACCACTGGCTCTCGCTCAAGCGCCCTTCTCGCGCGAGCGGTCCCTCTCAGCGCGACCCGTGCGGGGAGCGCGGGTCAGGCAGAAGGCTGTCGGGTCGGAGCCGATCGGGCCACCGACCGGGCATCCGCATTTTCATGCATGCACAGGCCCGCGTGTCCGGCAGGCCCAATATCACTGTACCCCGGATCCGCGCATGTGTACCGGGGCGATTGTTGTGTACGAGTTCTGCGAGGCTGCCGAAGCGGGTGCCCGAGCAGGGCTGGGGGCTTCCCGACCAGGCCACGAGGGCTATCGTGCGAGGTATGGAGACGCCTGACAAGACCGCCGCCGAATCCGCAGAAGAACCCCGGCCCACGGGGATCGCCACCCAGGACTGGAACCAGGCATCCGCCGAGCCGACGTACCGCGCGGCGGTCGTCGACCTGCTCGGCGCGCTCGCGTACGGCGAGCTGGCGGCCTTCGAGCGGCTCGCCGAGGACGCCAAGCTCGCGCCCTCGCTCTCGGACAAGGCGGAGCTGGCGTCGATGGCCTCGGCCGAGTTCCACCACTTCGAGAAGCTGCGCGAGCGGCTCGCTGAGATCGACGCGGAGCCCACGGCCGCCATGGAGCCCTTTGCCGCCGCCCTGGACGAGTTCCACCGGCAGACCGCGCCCTCCGACTGGCTGGAAGGGCTGATCAAGGCGTACGTCGGCGACTCGATCGCCTCGGACTTCTACCGCGAGGTCGCCGCCAGGCTGGACGCGGACACCAGGGGCCTGGTGCTGAGCGTCCTCGACGACACGGGGCACTCCAGCTTCGCCGTCGAGAAGGTACGCGCCGCGATCGACGCCGATCCGCGCGTGGGCGGACGGCTCGCGCTGTGGGCGCGACGGCTGATGGGGGAGGCGCTCTCCCAGGCGCAGCGGGTGGTCGCCGAGCGGGACGCGCTCTCCACGATGCTGGTGGGCGGGGTCGCCGACGGATTCGATCTGGCCGAGGTCGGCAGGATGTTCTCCCGGATCACCGAGGCCCATACGAAGCGGATGGCCGCGCTGGGGCTGGCCGCCTGACGGCCGCCGCCGAACCGCCGTTGCCGCGCGGGGGGCCGGAGGCACGCAGCGGGTCCTTGCGCCACTGCCTGTGCCCGGGGCCCTCGTCCCTGAACAGCAGCGAGAGCAGCGCGGCGCTCACACCGAGCGCGCAGACCAGCGTGACGACCACATGACCTGGACCGAGCACGGTACGGGCGATGAGCCCGCCGACGAGGGCGGCCACGGGGCCTGTGGCCAGCACGAGCCGCCGGTCGGGGAGCCGCGCGGCGCAGCGCCTGTCGACGGCGTACGCGAGGGCGAGCCCGAGGGCAGCGGAACCGAGTGCCTCCCAGAACATGGGGACCTCCCCGGGGTGTGGACGGTGCGGGACCGAGGTGCGTATCGATCGCTCCCGTACTCCCCGTGGGGCCGGACGCTGAAACGGCGGCCCCGGGAAGAATCCCGGGGCCGCCGTTTCCACTTCACATGGCGCGGAACGGTCAGATCGCGCCGAAGCCGACCTTGCGTCCTGATGTCTCGCCGATCTCGACGTAGGCGATGCGGTCCGACGGGACCAGGATCCTGCGGCCGTGCTCGTCCTGCAGGCTGAGCAGTTCTGAGCCGCCGCCAAGTGCCGCCGAAACCGCGCTCTCGACCTCGTCAGGAGTCTGCTTGCTCTCGATGACGATCTCGCGAGGCGCGTGCTGCACGCCGATCTTGACCTCCACGGCTATGTCCCTCCGACGGTCCAAATTCCCCATGGCGAAGCCTTGGGGTGTGGTGCGCGGTCAGCCGCGCCGTACGGAGCAACCCTAGCCCGGAGCGAACGCCCCGAGGCGGCGTGGTTGCACGCCGGCAGCGAACACCGCGAGGCGCAGGCCAGGAAGCTACTGGATCGGGAAACCGGCGATACCGCGCCAGGAGAGGGAAGAGATCAGCTTGGACGCCGTGTCACGCGGGATCTTCTGCCCGGCGCCGAGCCAGTAGCGCGCGGTGATCTGTGCCATGCCGCACAGCCCGACGGCGAGGAGCATCGCCTGCTCGCGGGGCAGCTTGGTGTCCTCGGAGATGACCTCGCTGACCGCGTCGGCGCAGTCGAGGCTGACCTTGTCGACGCGTTCGCGCACGGCGGGCTCGTTGGTCAGGTCCGACTCGAAGACCAGCCGGAAGGCACCGCCCTCGTCCTCGACGAAGCCGAAGTAGGCGTCCATGGTGGCCGCGACCCGCTGCTTGTTGTCCGTCGTGGAGGCCAGGGCGGCGCGCACGGCCTGGAGCAGCGCGTCACAGTGCTGGTCGAGTAGCGCGAGGTAGAGGTCGAGCTTGCCAGGAAAGTGCTGGTAGAGCACCGGTTTGCTGACCCCGGCGCGATCGGCGATGTCGTCCATGGCCGCCGCGTGGTAACCCTGCGCGACAAAGACCTCCTGAGCAGCGCCCAGCAGTTGGTTGCGTCGAGCCCGACGGGGCAGACGCGTGCCACGCGGGCGCGCTTCGGTCTGCTCGATGGCTGTCACGCCGCCTCCCTGAATTTTCTGAGCGCGAACTGCGCTGCGCCCGCCATCGTACTTTTCGGTAACAGGAGTGTGTGGGTCACGGGCGGAGAATTTCACGCGCGGCCCCCATGGCCGGGCGCTTTATCGGTAATCGTCCTCGTTTTCCTCGACCACCCGTGCCTGCTCCGCCGCATCGGCGGGGTCGACCTCCTGCGAAGCGGGCTCGGTCAGGGGAGCGTCCCGCTGCCGCAGCAGTTCCGCCTGCTGTTCTGCGGCGTCCGCCTCGGGGGCCTCGGGGTCGTCCGGGCCCTCCGGTTCTTCCTCGTAGACGTCTTCGAAGGTTTCGGGGTCTGTCGGATCCACAGGCATGCCAGCTCCCCTTTCCAGGGCGGGCGCCCTTCATTCGAGACTAGGAGCCACTGTCCGGGGGCGCACGCCACAGGCGTCCCCGTCCCAGGGAACGCACGGCGCAGGCTCTGTGCTTCCGCCGTGAATCCGTGTGTTTCCGTCTGTGACGGTGAACACGTGAGGGCACATGTGATCGTCTCGTAACATTGCCCCATGTCCCCCACCCAGGAGCCGGGAACCCGTACCGCCCATCCCCGTTCCGCCGCCTCCGTTCCCCCTTGCGGCTCGCGGGTCGGCAAGGGGGAGACGCTCCGTATGGTGCCGCTGCCCGGTCTGACGGTGGCCGTGCGGGGCGCGCGGGGAGAGCGCTCGGGCGAGGGCAGGGACACCCGTGCTCCCGCGCTGTACGTTCACGGTCTGGGCGGTTCCTCGCTGAACTGGACGGCGCTGATGCGCGAGCTCGCTGACGAGGTGGACGGCGAGGCACTCGACCTGCCCGGCTTCGGTGACTCCCCGCCGCCCGACGACGGTGACTACTCGGTGTCGGGGCACGCCCGCGCGGTGATCCGTTACCTCGACGCGAGCGGGCGAGGCCCCGTGCACCTCGTGGGCAACTCCCTCGGCGGCGCGGTGACCACCCGCGTCGCCGCCGTACGGCCCGACCTCGTGCGGACGTTGACGCTCGTCTCGCCCGCGCTCCCCGAGATCCCGCCGCAGCGCACGGCCTTGCCCACGGCGCTGCTCGCGGTACCGGGTGTGGCCGGGCTGTTCGACAGGCTGACGAGGGACTGGCCGGCCGAGCGGCGTACGGGCGGTGTGCTGGGCCTCTGTTACGGGGATCCGGCGCGGGTCTCCCCCGAGGACTTCGCCGCCGCTGCGGAGGAATACGCGCGCAGGCTGGAGCTGCCCTACTTCTGGGACGCGATGGTCCGCTCCACCCGTGGGATCGTGGACGCGTACACGCTGGGCGGGCAGCACGCGCTGTGGCGGCAGGCCGAGCGGGTGCTGGCACCGACCCTCCTGGTCTACGGCGGGCGTGACCAACTGGTCGCGTTCCGGATGCTGCGGCGCGCTTCCGCGGCCTTCCGTGACTCGCGGGTGCTCGTGCTGCCGGACGCCGGGCACGTCGCGATGATGGAGTACCCCGAGATCGTGGCGGGCGCGGTGCGTGAACTGATGGACGACACCGCTCGGTTGACGCGGCGCACGGGCGACCGAGACCCTGCCGAGCCGACTCCGGCAAACCCGAAAGGTGACTAGTGGGACGCCACAGCCGTAGAGGCAAGGCCGACATCGCCGACGCCGAGGACACCTCCGGGATACCCGCGGGGTCCGAGGGCGCCTCTCCCCGGGCCATGCCTCCGGCACCCTCAGGACCGCCCGGGCAGTCCAGGGAACGCCAGTGGCCCGCGGGGACGCCCGCGCACGGTGTGCCCGCCTACGGCACCCCGGCGCACGGCGTGCCCCGCGCGGCAGGCCCCGGGGGAGGGCCCGGAACACCGCCCCAGGGCACGCCCCACGTGGGCGGGCCCGTGACGCCCGCGCACGGTTCGCCGGTGTACGGCGGCCCGACACCGGCAGGCGGGGTGCCTCAGGTGACCCCGGCGCGCGGCGGCCATCCGCAGCAGCCCGAGACGGGCGGCGGCTACCCCGCGCCGCGCGGCGGACGCGGCGGCAGGCGCCAGGGGCCCGTACCCGGCCAGCAGGGCCAGGGGCCCGGAGTGCCCGGTCAGCAGGGGCAGCAGGGTCAGGGTTCCGCGCCGGGACAGCGCCAGGCGCCCCAGCCGGGCCGGCAGCCGCAGGGACCAGCACCAGGGCAGCGTCGCGGGCGCGGGCCCCGGCAGGAGTACCTGGACGCCTTCGGGGAGGACGTGTTCGCCGCCGGTGCGCCCGGTGCGGTGCGCGCGCCCGGGGCCGGGCCGCACCCCGCGCAGCCCGCGCACCCCGAGATGCCGGGGCAGCGCCAGGCCGCGCAGGGGCAGGGGCCCCGTACGGGCCAGGGATCCGAGGGCGCGGGGGAGCAGCGGCAGACCGGTGTGCCGGAGGGCCCGGCGCCCGAGGTGCCGGGTACGGGGGCCGGTCAGGGCGAGCCGCCCGGGGACGAGCCGCTGGCGCCGCTCGCCCCGATTCCGCCGCCCAGGGGTAAGGGCGGCAAGGGGCGGACGTTCACAGGTGTCGCCGCGGCGGCTGTCACGACCGTACTGGCGTTCCTCATCGCGGGGCAGGTGACCGGCGGCGAGAAGAGCGCGGAGGGCGACCACGGGCTGAAGACGGGACAGCGCGCGGCGGCCGACCAGAACAGCCGGCCGGCCGCACGGCCCTCGACTCCGGAGAAGGCGGCGCGGGGCGACAAACCGCTGCCCTACGAGGAGAAGATGACCAAGAGCTATCCACTGGCGGCCGACTTCAAGGGACCCGGCGGCTTCACCACCGTCGGCGGCCATGCCAACGGCCCGCGCGGCGGCGAAACCGTGCGCTACAAGGTGGATGTCGAGAAGGACCTCCCCCTGGAAGGCGGGCTGTTCGCACAGGCGGTGCACAAGACGCTGAACGACAAGCGCAGTTGGGCACACGGCGGTGAGCGCAGCTTCGAGCGGGTCTCCTCGGGCAAGGCCGACTTCGTGATCACGCTGGCCAGCCCCGGTACGACCGACGTGTGGTGTGCGAAGTCAGGGCTGGACACCAGTCAGGAGAAGGTTTCCTGCGACTCGGCCACCACCGAGCGCGTCATGATCAACGCCTACCGGTGGGCGCGCGGCGCGAAGACCTACGGTCCCGGGCACATGTACGCCTACCGGCAGATGCTCATCAACCATGAAGTCGGACACCGGCTCGGCAAGGGCCATGTCGGCTGCCCCGCCAACGGCGCCATCGCGCCGGTCATGATGCAGCAGACCAAGACCCTGACGACGGGCAACGACATCTGCCGCACCAACGCCTGGCCGTTCCCGCGCGGTTGAGGCTCCCGGTGTCCCGTCCGGGCGCCCGCCAACGCGTGAGCGTGCGGAAAGTCACGGCTGTTCACCCCTTCTGATGGCGCGACGGACAACCGTCCATCACGCGGGTGGGGCTCGCGCATAGCGTCTTCCGCGTCCCGCCACCGCGCCGCGACCAACCGCCGGTGGCCTGCCACGAGGAGCGATCGGGGGTGCGCGCGTGCGCGTCGCACTGCTTACGGAGGGTGGTTTCCCCTACGCGCGGGGTGAGTCCGCGCTGTGGTGCGACCGCCTGCTGCGCGGGCTGGAGGGCCATGAGTTCGGGGTCTACGCACTGAGCCGCGGGCCCCGCCAGGAGGCCGCGGGCTGGCGTGAACTGCCCCGCAACGTCGTCCGCGTACGCACCGCGCCGCTGTGGGGCCCCGGTCCTGGACCGGGCCCGGGGAGCGACGGCGGCGCCGTCTCGTACGGGCGGCGTGAACGGCGGCGCTTCGCCGAGCACTTCACGGCGCTCGCCGAGGCCGTCTGTGCCGGCGAGGCGGAGGACGGCGGCGAGGGCCCGGCCGCCGAGGAGGCGGGCGTACGGCAGAGCACGGCGCAGGCGGACCGTTTCGCCGCAGGGCTGTACGGACTCGCTGAGCTGGCTTCCGAGCGGGGTGGGCTCGCCCCGGCGCTCCGTTCCGAATTCGCCGTGCGCATCCTGGAGTCAGCCTGCCGCGCGCCCGGTGCGCTCCGTGCCGCCCACGCCGCGCAGGTCGCCGACCTGCTCGCGGTCACCGAACGGCTGGAGCGAGCCCTGCGCCCGCTCTCCCTCGACTGGTACGGGGCGCGGGGCGAGGACCCCGGGCTGTCGGCCGCAGATCTGTGCCACGCCGTCGGGGGCGGCCTCGCCGCGCTGCCCGGGCTGCTGGCCGCGCGTGCCTACGGCGTACCGCTGCTGATCACCGAGTACGGAGTACGGCTGCGCGAGCACTATCTCGCGAGCGCGGCGGGTGCCGTGGCCCCCAGGAGCGCCGGGGCGCCCGTACGCGCGCTGCTCGCCTCCTTCCAGGGCAGGCTGACCCGCGAGGCGTACGCACAGGCCCAGTTGATCACTCCGGGCAACGCGCACGCGCGGCGCTGGCAGGAGCGCTGCGGTGCGCACCCCGGGCGGCTGCGCACCGTCTATCCGGGCATGGACGCCGCCCCGTTCGAGGCCGTCGGTGAACGGGCCGCGCCCGCCGGGCCCAGCGGCGGTCCCTGGCGCAGCGCGGCTCCGACGCTGGTGTGGGTGGGCCGCGGCGAGCCCTCGAAGGATCTGGTCGCCCTCCTGCACGCCTTCGCGCGGGTCCGTGAGGCGGTGCCGGAGGCGAGGCTGCGGATCGTCGAGACGGGGGCGGGTGCCGCCGCCGAGGGGCCGGGAGGCGCGGCCGACTACGGCGCGCACTGCCGGGCACTGGCCGCGCGGATGTTCCCCTGCGCGGCCAGTGACGCGCTGTCCGGTGGGCAAGGCCCGGTCTCCTTCGAGGAGTTGGGCTCCCCGGCGGCCCCCACGCTCGCCGAAGCCTACGGATCGGGTGAGGTCGTGGTGCTGTCGAGTGTCGTGGAGGGCTTTCCCGTCCCGCTCGTGGAGGCGATGTTCTGCGGTCGCGCCACCGTCTCCACGGATGTGGGCGCTGTGTGCGAGGTGATCGGCGGTACGGGGCTCGTCGTTCCGCCCCGCAACCCGAGGGCGCTGGCCGACGCCTGCGTGGCGCTGCTGCGGGATCCCGCGCGCTGCGCGCTGCTGGGTGCTGCCGCACGCTCACGTGCGCTGGAGCTGTTCACGGTGGAGCAGAACACCGAGGCTTTCCGCGGCATCTACCTGGAGCTGATGTCGCACCGGTCCGTGCGCGCGGACGGGGGAGCCGGGGGCGCCGTGGCCGCCCCCGGAGGTGAGGACGCCTCGCTCCCGTTCGCGTGCCCCGCAGAAGCGCACGTGCCCGGCCGCTGGGCGGGCACGGCGCGGAGGGTCGCGGCGGTGGCCACGGGCGGACGCCGTGCCGGCACCGGTACGAGGCCGCCCCGTACCCCCGCAGATGCGCACGGCGGCGCGCTCCCGCCGGTGCCGAGCTGGGCCACGCCCGAGCGCGCCAGTGACGGCGCCCCAGCCGGGCGTCCCGCCGGGCGCACCACAGAGCCCGTACCCGGAGACGCGTCGGGGAGCCCGTCAGGTGGCTCGGGCGGCGGAGCCGGACGGGACTCCGAGGCCGGGCCCCGGCGCTCCGGGTCCGCGGGGCGCCACGGGGTCGTGGGGGGACATGAGTCCGCGGGGCGCCATGAGGGCGCGGGGGACGAGGAGAGCGCGTCCGTCACCGTGGGTGCCGACATGGGGGAGGCCGAGGCGCGGTGACCGCTCACCATGGGCCGGCCGACCCCGTGTGCGAACTGCTGTACCAGCACCGGGAGTTGTGCGAGCGTGCCGTCGATCCCCTGGAGATCGCGGCGGTACTGGAGGCACGGGGCGTCACCGACCGTACGGCGGCGCGGTTCAAGCACCGTGACGTCTTCTCGCTGGCCGAGGAGCTGTACGCGCGGGTGCCGCACACCGGCCCCGGCGCCGTGGGCGGCGTGACCCTCACGGCTGACGGCGGCCAAGTGGCCGCCGCTGAGAAGCCCCGCGCCGTGGCCCTCGGGCACCGCCCCCGCCCCGCCCCGGCAGCGCTGCTGCCGCTGCTGCCCGGTGCGCTGTGCGGGTCCACGCTCGGTGTGCTCGCGCTGGTGCGGGACACGCCTTCTTACGCGCGGTTCGCGGTCGCTGCTGTGGGAGCCGTCGCGGTGTGCGCCGGCGTACGTATGGCACTGCGCGCGCTGCCGCTTCCGAAGCCCCTTGTGCTGTGCGCGTGTTGGCTGTTCGCCTACGCACTGTTCGGTGACTGGCTGCTCGGCGAACTGCTCGGAGGAGGGCCCGACATCCCGTCGGCCACACCGGTCGCGCTCCCGCACGGTGTCCCGCTCACTCTCGCCCTGGCCTTCGCACCCGCCCTCTGGTGCGCGCGCGGCTTCTCCCACGCCGCGCTGCGCGGGCTCACGGGCAGCCGCAGCCTGGAGGAGTTCGCCGCCGCGGTACGGCCACTGCTGGCCGCAGCCGTCGCGCTCTTCGCCGGGTTCCTCCTCGCGCTCCAGTGGGCCGTAGAGGCGTGCACCCGCGCGCTCGGGCGGTCCGGTGCCGTCGGCGGCCCCGCACCGACCGCTTCCGCCGCCACCACATGCCTGGCCCTGCTGCTGTTCGCCGCGCTGCTGCTGACGGCGCACGGGTTCGGCGGCGTGGCCTCCGCCGGGCTCGCCACCGCGTGCGCAGGGGAGGCCGGGGCCCTCATGTGCGTGCTCGCCGCGCGGCTGCCGGGGCTCGACGTGCTGGGCCGCCCCGTGGAGCGCGGCGTCGCACTACTGGGCACCCCGGCCGTCCCCCTCGTCGCCTGCGGGTGCGCCGCACTCGGCCTCCTGGCGTACGCCTGCACGGCGCTGACCCGCGCCTCCGCACACCACCGGGAGGCGGCGCCCACGTGACAGCGGCCCCGCCCTCCGTTCACCGTTCCGGCACGGGACGACACCACCGCCCGTGTGACACCGACAAGGAGCAAGACCGCATGACCAGCGCGCAGTTGGGACCCCGAAACACCCGGTCGCTGACCGGCCCAGAAGACCGGCGGCCTGGCCCGGCCGGAGACCAGGAGGGCACACGATGAGAGTGCTGCTGCTGGGAGCCACCGGCTACCTCGGCCGTTTCGTCGCCGACCGGCTGCTGGCCGACCCCGCCGTCCAGCTCACCGCGCTCGGCAGGAGCGACGAGGCGGACGTACGGTTCGACCTGTCCACCGGCAGCCCGGGGGCGCTGACGCGCTTCCTGGACGCCGTGCACCCGGGCGTCGTCGTCAACTGCGCGGGTGCCACCAGGGGCGGCGGGCGCGAGCTGATCCGGCACAACGCCGTGGCGACCGCCACGGTCTGTGAGTCGCTGCGCCGCAGCGGGTGCGGCGCCCGGCTGGTGCACCTGGGCTGCGCCGCCGAGTACGGCCCCTCCCAGTCCGGCTCCTCCACGGGTGAGGACGCCGTGCCGCGCCCCGGAGGACCGTACGGCGTGAGCAAGCTGGCGGGGACCGAGCTGGTTCTCGCCTCGGGCCTGGACGCCGTCGTGCTGCGCGTCTTCTCGCCCATCGGGCCCGGCACACCCGCGGGTTCGCCCCTGGGGAGGCTGGCCGAGGCGATGCGGCGCACGATGCAGCAGGGGGACGGTGAGCTGAAGCTCAGCGGTCTGGGCGTGCAGCGGGACTTCGTGGACGTACGGGACATCGCCCGCGCCGTGCACGCCGCCTCGCTCTCAGCGGCGCAAGGGGTCGTCAACATCGGCACAGGCCGTGCCGTAAGGCTGCGCGACGCCGCCTCGCTGCTCGCACGCGTCGCCGGGTACACCGGCGCCGTGCACGAGCACGGTACGGGCACCGCCGGGCCGGCCGGGGGCGAGGGCAACCCGGGGAACGCGCCGGTCGTACCCGCGCAGGCGCACGCGCAGCACGTGCCTCCGCCGGGCGCCTACCCGTACCCGGACGGCTGCGGGAGCTGGCAGCAGGCAGACGTGCGTACGGCACGTGACCGGCTGGGCTGGCGGCCCCGCATCGGGCTGGAGGAGTCGCTGGCCGACATCTGGATGGAGGCGGCGTGCCGTATCTGACGACGCCGGGTGAAGCGCCGCCGCTGGGCGGCGCCGCCGGAGGGCGAAGAGAGCGCCTGACGCTGGGCGTTCCCGGCTGTGCCCACCCGATGCTGGCGCCCATGGAGTGGGGCGAGCTGGCCCGGCCCGGCCTCGGTGCGCTCCCCGGCCCCAGGGGGCGTACGGGACCACTGCGGTGGGCCGTGCTCGACATCGCAGGCGGGCCCGGTTCGCGCCCCGACCCGTACTGCGCGCCCGCCGCCTGCGCACTGCGCGCCTCCGGGGTCGCCGTACTCGGGCATCTCGACATGCGGGACGGTGCGCGGACGCTCGGCGACCTGGTCTCCGAGGCGCACCGCTTCCTGGAGTGGTACCGCGTGGACGGCTTCTACGTGTCGCGGTGCCCCTCCAGCAGTGCGCTGCTTCCGGAGACCAGCCGCGCGGTGACCACCCTGCGTGCCCTGTGTGAGGCGGGACACATCGTTCTGTCCCATGGGACGCATCCCCACGAGGGGTACGCGGAGTGCGGCGACCAGCTGGTCACGTTCTCCGGGAGCTGGGCCGACTACCGCTGGTCGCAGGCGGAGGAGTGGACGGCGGGCCATCCACCCGAGCGCTTCTGCCACTTGGTGCACTCGCTGCCCCGCACCCACCTGGAAGAGGCGCTGCGGATCGCCCGCTGGCAGGGCGCCGGCACGGTCTGCTTCACGGACAGGACACGGTGCCGAGGTCAGGAGCCCTGGGACGCGCTGCCCGGCTACTGGGACGAACTCGTCTCGCGCGTTGGACCAGGTGTCTCGGAATGAGATCGGGCGTGGCAGTGTTACGAGAGGAAAACCCGCCCCCGCGCGGGTGGTTCCCCGTACGTCCCACCGACCAACGGAGTCCCCGTGTCACTGCCACCCCTGGTCGAGCCAGCCGACGAGCTCACCGTCGACGAGGTCCGCAGGTACTCGCGCCACCTGATCATCCCGGACGTCGGGATGGACGGACAGAAGCGCCTGAAGAACGCGAAGGTGCTCTGTGTGGGCGCCGGCGGGCTCGGGTCGCCGGCGCTGATGTACATGGCGGCGGCCGGCGTCGGGACGCTCGGCATCGTGGAGTTCGACGAGGTCGACGAGTCGAACCTCCAGCGCCAGATCATCCACAGCCAGGCGGACATCGGCCGCCCCAAGGCCGAGTCGGCCAAGGACACGGTGCTCGGGATCAACCCGTTCACCCAGGTCAACATCCACGAGGAGCGCCTCGACTCCTCGAACGTGATGGAGATCTTCGCGCAGTACGACCTGATCGTGGACGGCACGGACAACTTCGCCACCCGCTACTTGGTCAACGACGCGTGCGTACTGCTGGACAAGCCGTACGTATGGGGCTCCATCTACCGCTTCGACGGCCAGGCCAGCGTCTTCTGGAGCGCGCACGGCCCCTGCTACCGCTGCCTGTACCCCGAGCCCCCGCCGCCCGGCATGGTGCCGAGCTGCGCCGAGGGCGGCGTCCTGGGCGTGCTGTGCGCCTCCGTCGGGTCGATCCAGGTGACCGAGGCCATCAAGCTGCTCGCCGGCATCGGTGACCCCCTGGTCGGGCGTCTGATGATTTACGACGCGCTGGAGATGACCTACCGCCAGGTCAAGGTCCGCAAGGACCCCGACTGCGCGGTGTGCGGCCCGAACGCGACGGTCACCGAGCTGATCGACTACGAGGCGTTCTGCGGCGTCGTCTCCGACGAGGCGCAGGAGGCCGCGGCCGGGGCCACCATCACTCCCAAGCAGCTCAAGGAGTGGATGGACGAGGGCGAGAGCATCGACGTCATCGACGTCCGCGAGCAGAACGAGTACGAGATCGTCTCGATCCCCGGCGCGCGGCTCATCCCGAAGAACGAGTTCCTGATGGGCAACGCGCTCCAGGACCTGCCGCAGGACAAGAAGATCGTCCTGCACTGCAAGACGGGCGTCCGCTCGGCCGAGGTCCTGGCCGTGCTGAAGAACGCGGGGTTCTCCGACGCCGTGCACGTCGGCGGCGGGGTCATCGGCTGGGTCAACCAGATCGAGCCCGACAAGCCCGTCTACTGACCCGAGCCCGTCCACCGGCGCGGCAGCCCGCCACCGGCGCGGGCCCGCGACCGGCACAGGCGCACACGTGGTCGCACGCGACCCGGAACGAAGGCCCGTACGCACCACGCGTACGGGCCTTCGGCGTTCTCGCGCACCACAGGCGGCCCGGTCAGGGGCAGACAGTGCCGCCCCTGGGTGCCTTGCCGTCCAGGAGAAAGCCGTCGACGGCGGCCTTCACGCAGGTGTCACCCGCGTCGTAGGAGCTGTGGCCCTCGCCCTTGTAGGTCACCAGGCGTGCGCCGCCGCCGATCGCGTCGGTCATCTTGCGCGCACCGGCGTACGGCGTCGCGGGGTCGCCCGTGTTACCCAGCACGACGATCGGCGCGTCGCTCTCCGTGCCGACCTCGACCCTGTCGCTGCTGCCCCGTACCGGCCAGCCGTCGCACATGGCCAGTCCCCACACCTGGGAGGGCCCGAAGACCGGCGAGGCCGCGCGGAAGTCGGATGTGTACTTCTTGGCCTCCTGGGGCGTGTAACGGGTCTTGCTGTCGGCGCAGTTGATCGCTGTACCGGCCTCCTGGGAGTTCGTGTACTTGCCGTCCTCGCCCCTGCCCGTGTAGGCGTCGGCGAGGGTGAGCAGGGTGTCTCCCTTGCCGTTCTTGGCCTCCTGGAGGGCCATGCTCAGCGGCATCCAGGTCTCCTGCGAGTACAGCGAGGCCCCGATGCCCGTCAGCGCCAGCGACTCGGTCACCTTCCGGCCCGAAGCCGTGGACAGGGGTTTCTTGTCGATCTTCTTGAGCAGTGCGCTCAGCTGCTCAGGACCCTTCTTGGGGTCCTTGCCCATGGGGCAGCGGGGCAGCTTCTCGGCGCAGTCCCTGAGGTAGTTGTCCAGCGCGTGCTGGAAGCCGGCGGTCTGGCGGACGGCCATCTCACGCATGCCCAGCGTGGGGTCGACCGGCGCGTCCAGGACCGTACGGCCGACGCGCTCGGGGAACAGGTGCGCGTAGACGCCACCGAGCTGCGCCCCGTAGGAGATGCCGAAGTAGTTCAGCCGCTCCTCACCGAGAGCGGCCCGCAGCAGGTCCATGTCGCGGGCCGTGTTCTCGGTGGTCAGATGCGGCAGTACCTTGCCGGCGCGCTTCTCGCAGCTCGCTACGGACTCCTTCTGGAGGGCGAGCAGCGCCTTCTCCTCGGCCGGGCTGTCCGGGGTGGTGTCGGCGGCGAAATCCGCGTCCGCCTGCTTGTCCGTACGGCACTTCACGCCCGCGCTCTCGCCGACTCCGCGCGGGTCGAAGCTCACCAGGTCGTAGCCCTCACGCAGCTTCTCGTAGCTCTTGGGCGCCGTCAGCGGCAGCACGGCGACGCCGGAGCCTCCGGGGCCACCGAAGTTGAAGACCAGGGAACCCTTGTGCTTGCCCTGCGAGCGCGCCTTCTTGGCGGCCTGTGCGCGGACGACGGCGAGGTCGATGTGCGTGCCGTCCGGCTTGCCGTGGTCGAGCGGCACCCGCAGCTTGGCGCACTGCCAGGAGGTGCCGTCGGGCAGCTGCTCCGGTGCGGTGCGCACCTGGTACTGCTTCGCGGTCGGCCCCGGGCAGGACTTCCAGGCGAGCTTGCCCCCACCGGGTGCGGCCGGGCCGCCCTCGCTGGATTGCTCACCTGGCCCCTTGCCGGTCCGTTCGGGGTCCCCGCCGCCGTCCGTGCACCCCGTGAGCACCAGTGCGGCAGCGGCCAGGAGCGCGGCACCGCGCGGTACGGAACCGGCCCTTCGCGCACCTCCTGTGTGCGCGCTTCTGCCGTGCGCACCACTGGCGTCGCGTTCGCGTGCCAGGCCCCGCCGTACCCATGCGGACATACCTGCCGACATCGTGATGTCCCTCCCCGAACCCCACCGACCGTACGGACCTTCCCTGTACGGCACTTTACGTACGCCGCGCACCGCACGGCGGTCTCGGGTCATGCGCAGGTGCTGCCGTCGGCGGGAACCTTGCCGTTCAGCAAGTAGCCGTCGACACGGGCGCGCACGCACTTGTCCTTGCTGTCGTACGCGCCGTGCCCCTCGCCCCTGTAGGTGAGTTCCACGCCGACGCCCTCGCCGAGTTGCTTCTTCATGTTGCGGGTGCCCCCGTAGGGAGTCGCGGGGTCGCCCGTCGTGCCCACCAGAAGGATCGGGTCGGAGCCCTGCGCACCCACCGTGGGTGCCTTCCACTGGCCCTTGACCGGCCAGTCGTGACACTGCACGAGACCCCAGGCCGACATGGGGCCGAAGACGGGGGAGGCGTGGGTGAAGTCCGGGAGCCTGGACCTGATGTCGTCCGCCGTGTAGCGCTGCTTGGCGTCGGCGCAGCTGATCGCCGTCAGCGAGGACTGGAGCGTGCTGTAGGTGCCGTTCTGGTTACGGCCGTTGAGCGCGTCCGCGAGCATCAGCAGCGTGGTGCCGTTGCGGTCCGTCATGGCCTCCTCCAGGCCCTGCGAGAGCATCTCCCACATGTCCTTGGAGTACAGGGACTGCGCGATGCCTCCCTGGGCGAGCGATTCGGTCAGCTTGCGACCGCTGTCGGTCGGCAACGGCTCGGCGTCGAGCTGGGTGAGCAGCTCGGAGATCTGCTGCTTGCCCTCCTCCGGGTCCTCTCCGACCGGACAGCTTCCGCCCCGTGAAGCGCAGTCCTTGAGGTAGTTGTCCAGCGCGAGCTGAAAGCCGCCCGTCTGGCTGAGCGCGCCCCGCACGGGCGAGGACGTCGGGTCGACGACGGCGTCGAAGACCGCGCGGCCGACCTTGTCGGGGTACAGGTGCGCGTAGACGCCGCCCAGTTCGGTGCCGTAGGAGATGCCGAAGTAGTGCAGTTTCCTGTCGCCGAGCACATGTCGCATGAGGTCCATGTCACGGGCGGTGTTCTCGGTGGTGAGGTGGGGGAGGCGGTCGGCCGCCTTCTTCTCGCAGCCGTCCGCGAAGGAGCCCTGGCGGGCGAAGAGCCCCTTCTCCTCGTTCTTGGTGTCGGGCGTCGAGTCGGCCGCGAAGTAGGCGTCCAGCTTCTTGTCGCTCAGACAGTTGACGCCCTCGCTGCGCCCCACTCCGCGCGGATCGAAGCTGACCAGGTCGTAGCGCCCGCGCAGCCTGGCGTAGTCGTCCGCGAACGACGGCAGGGTCGCCACGCCCGAGCCTCCGGGGCCGCCGAAGTTGAACACCAGGGAACCGATGCGCTTCCCGCCGCCCTTGCGCGCCTTGGCGCGGATCATCTCGACCCCGATGGTCTTTCCCTGTGGCTTGTCGTAGTCGAGCGGCACCTTCAGCTTCGCGCACTCCCACCGTGCGCCGCCCGGCAGCGGCGTGGGCGACCCGGCGTCCTCGCCCTGTGCGGCGTTCGGCGCGGGGCAGCGCGACCACGCGGGGCGCTGCCGGGTCAGCGCGTCGGGCAGCGCGGGGGAGCGCCTGGGGGAGGCGCTCCTGGAGGTGGAGGGGGGCGTGGACCGCGATGTCTTCTTGGACGCGGACTTGGAGGCGGGCGGGCGGGACGTGCTGCCGGTCTTCCCCGTGTCCTGCTTCTGCCCTCGGTCCGGGTCGTCGCCACATCCCGCCGTCCCGGCGGCAGCCAGCACGAGCGCCGCGGCCAGCGCTGCCACCGCCCGCGCGGAGCGGGTCGGCCGTACGGAGCGGAGAGCGGGCATGGGACGTCCTCCCGACGGATGGCTGGGAGATTCATCGTGCGTACGGGACCGGCGCCGGAGCGCGCTGTGTGATGCGTACGGGTGGTGACCGTGCGCAAGGAAGGCGCGCCGGGCGGGTGGCAGGCCCGTACCGGCCCCTGCCGGTCCGCACCGGCCCGTACCGGCGACGGGCTGCCGGGCCACTACTGGAGGCGCGTTACTGCCTGGCCGCGTAGTGGTCATCCACTGGTGGCGTGCCGCCCGGCCGCCTACTGGTCACCTACAGGTGACGGACTGCCCGGCCGCGTACTGGACATCCACTGGCGGCACGCTGCCCGGCCGCGCGCCGGGCCACTACGGGCGGCGTACTACAGGGAGCCCGCGCGCTACAGCGCACCCTTGCGCGTCAGTTGGGTGAAGGACAGCCAGCCGGGAAGCACCGGCATCCAGAGTGTCAGCAGCCGGAAGAGCAGTACGGCGGGCGTCGCGACCTCCTTCGGGACACCGAAGGCGATCAGTGCCGCGATCAGCGCCGCCTCGACGGCGCCCAGGCCACCCGGTGTGGGCGCCGCGGAGCCGAGCGCGTTGGCCGTCAGGAAGACCACGGCGAGGTTCGCGTAGCTCGTCTCGTAGCCGAACGCGCGGATGCACGCGTCCAGGCACATGACGAAGGCCAGCGTCAGCAGCAGCATGCCCAGCACGCCCGTGAGGAGCTTCTGCGGGCGCTGCACGACATCCAGCATGCGCGGCACCACGCCGGCGAACAGGGAGCGCACCCGGTCGGAGACGAAGCGGCGCAGCGCGGGGACCGCCGTGACGATCAGCACCAGCACGGCGGCCGTCAGCAGCCCGGCGATGACCGTGCGCGAGGGCGACAGGGTGGGGGTGTGCTCGGTCCCCGTGATGTACCCGAAGAGCAGCAGCAGGGTGATGTGGCTGCCGAGCCCGAAGAGCTGTGAGGCGCCCACGCTCGCCACCGCGTGCCCGGGGCGCACACCGGCACGCTGGAGGAAGCGGGCGTTGAGCGCGACACCCCCGACGGCGGCCGGTGCGACCAGCTTCACGAACGAGCCGGCCACCTGGGCCTGCACCGTGCGCCAGAACGGCACCTTCTCGGGGACGAACCCGAGCAGGGACATCGTCGCGCACAGGTAGGTGAGCGAGGAGAAGATCACCGCGCCGCCGACCCACGCCCAGTTGGCCGCGAGCACCCGGTCGAGCGGCACCTGGCTGAGCTGGGTCAGCAGGAAGTAGGCGGCCAGGGTGCCCGCGATGAAGCTGACGAGCGTACGGGGCTTGATGCGCTCCAGGCGGGCCGGCTCTATGGGCGCCTGCGGCCGGATGAGCAGCACCTGTTCGCGGATCTGCGCGAGCATGTCCTCCTCGCGTGCACCTTCCAGCGCCTCGTCTATGGCCTTCTTCTCGGCGTGCTTCTCCGCGCGCAGCGATTTGCGGTGCGCACGCCCGCCCGGCTCGCCCTCCGGCTCGGGCCCCGTCTCGGTCGACGCCTCCCTGGCCTTCATCTCCTTGTTGGCACGCGACGCCTCGATGACCGCCTGGCGTTCGCGCTGCGCGCGCTCCTTGGCCTGCCTGCGGAGGGTCGTACGGGTGCTGCGGCTGAGCGCGATCGGCTGGAGCAGCGGCAGGCTGTCGGCGATGGCATCGGGGCCCAGCACGTCAACGGCCGCGGCGACGGCCCGTTCGGCGCCGACGCGCAGTCCGAGCGTCGTCAGGAACTGCGCCACGTCCATCCGCAGGATCAGGTCGCCCGCCGCGATCTCACCGCCCCGCAGGTCGGTCAGGTAGACGGCGCCGGAACGATCCACCAGTAGTGCGTCGCCCACCAGCCTGCGGTGCGCGATACGGCGTGACTGGAGCGACTTGACCTGGCGCCAGGCCGTCCGCATCAGCCCGTCGGTGATCTCCTCGTCGGGCAGCGAGTCCAGGCTGCGCCCGCCGATGTGCTCGTAGACGAGCATCACGGCGTCGGGGCCCAGTTCGGACGTGGCGATCAGCCGGGGCGCGTTGGCGCCGGCGGCGATGGCGGCGTACGCCAGCAGGGCCTCCTGCTCCAGCGCCTGACGCAGCGACTGGAGGCTGCGCCGCTGGGTGATCCCGCGCAGCGCGAGCCTGCGCCAGACGCGGTAGAAGAAACCGTGCGCCTGCTGTTCGCGGTCCACGACTGTGACATCGAGGGGCGGACCGTCCTCCAGGGTCACGCGGTAGCGCCGTCCCCGGTCGTTGTGGTCGCGCCTGTCGGACTCTGTGGGGTCCTCCACCCTCAGCGCGCTGACCGGTTTGAAACCCACCCGGCGCAACCCGGCCAGGAGGGTCTGCCCGGTCGGCCTGACATTGGGCGTGCCGACCGCGTAGAGGGTGCCGTAGGCGACGGACCAGCCGATGAGGATCGTGATCAGGATGGAGAACGGCGTCGTGTACCCGGGGACCAGCACGGCGAACGCGTTCAGCAGCAGCACAGCCCACAGCAGGACCCGCCAGCGCGGGCGGCGTGCCATCCCCACGGCCGTCATGTAGGCGATGACCGGCGCCAGGTAGCTGTGCACCGGGTTGGAGGCGTCACCGGAGGTGCTGGCCTTGATGAGCGCCTGGCGCAGCGAGTCGGGGGCCGCCTGTGTGACCCACAGGTCCACGGCAAGGGAGGCGCCGTGCGCCAGTACGGCGGCGAGCACGCCGTCCGCGATCCGCAGCCCGTCCCGTTTGATCAGGCGCTCGATGGCGAAGGCGACGGGCACCAGGAGAACGGCGATGCTGGAGGCCAGCCCCGTCAGGCTGATCAGCAGGTCGGGAGCTTCCCCCGTGCCCTTCTTGATGTCCTCCGTGAGCCCCGCCGTGGTGCCGTGCGCGAAGTTGGCGACCGTGAGGACGAGGGCGATCCCGAGCAGACCGAGCACCAGCCGGAGCAGGTCGGAGGGGCGGTGCACCCGCGCGGACAGCAGCGGCTCGTCGCTCTCGATCTCGATACGGTCGGCGCTCGCCACGGCCTCCAGCGTCTCGCCGGGCGCGAGCGTCTCCGTGGCCCTCTTACGGGTCGGACCGCCGGGGTCTTCCGTGGGTGCGGACGGGCCGTTCGCCGGGGTGTCATCCCCAGGGGCGTCCTTCGCGGGGGTGGCTCCTTCCGGGCCGTCCTCCTCAGGAGTGTCCCCGCCCGCGGCGGACCCGGCAGCTCCGGCCGGTGCGGCGGACCCGGCCGGCCGGGCCGACCGCCTGCGCCACCACGGGAAGGCGCGGCGCTCGCGCCGGCTCCCGACGGGGCTCCGGTCCTGCTCGGAACCGTCGGCCGGGGCAGCACTTCCGGCGGCAGGGGAGCCCTCTGTGAGGGGCTCTTCGCCCTGCCGCTTCCCGGCTCTCGTCTCGTCCTGGTCCCGTATCACTCGTCACCGCCCGGAAGATGGTGGCACGAGGGGACGGCTTCTGGTGGCACGAGGGTGCATTCCAGGGGCGGGGGGTACGGGAGCGTCACGACCGTTCCCGCCGCTGCCCACCGGCGCTTCCGGGCCTCAAGTCGGCACGGCTGTCGGTGGCATGAGGCACCATGTCCCGCATGTCTGGAGACAAGGGGCTGCCGAAAGGGCACGCCGCGCTCCGTGACGGCGCTCCCCCCGAGCTGCCGGATTACGCGGAGCGCGTACTGGACGTGGCCGACCTGATCCCGCCGGGGCGCGTGATGACGTACGGCGACATCGCGGAGTGGCTGGAGGAGGGCGGCCCGCGTCAGGTGGGCCGGGCCATGGCGCTGTACGGCGGCGCCGTGCCCTGGTGGCGCGTGGTGCGGGCCGACGGCGTTCCACTGCCGGGGCAGGAGCGGGAGGCGCTGGAGCACTACCACGCGGAGGGCACACCCCTGCGGGAGACCGCGGGCCGCTCGTCCCGCGCCGGGGGTCACGTGCCGCGTATCGACATACGCCGGGCCCGGTGGGACGGGAACGGCGGGTGACCCCCCGCTGCGGCTGCTCACAGGTCCCAGCTTCCGTCATGCCGAACGGGCCCATGCGCTGAGCAGGCCGTACGGAGTACAGGAGCGATGCGCTGCGACTCGTGTGCCCGCTGGCGTAGCGTCTGCACCACCCCGCACAGACCCTCCCCTAGGCGACCCACGTGAGCTCCTCCATCCCGTCCGATGCGCATCAGCGGCCCCGCGAGCCCGGTGCGTACCGGCTGGTGCGCGCTCTGGAGGGACCGGTCGATCTCCCTGCGTGTGACGCAGCGCAGCGGGCTGTGGTTGACCACAAGGGCGGACCGCTTCTCGTCCTCGCGGGGCCGGGCACGGGCAAGACCACCACCCTCGTCGAGTCCGTCGCTGCCCGCGTGCACGAGGGCGTGGACCCCGAGCGCATCCTTGTCCTCACCTTCAGCCGTAAGGCCGCCGTCGACCTGCGCGACCGGATGGCGGCCAGGCTCTCCCACGGCGCCCAGGAGAGCCACGCCACCGGGCCCAGGCCGAGCGCCCCGCAGGCGACGACGTTCCACTCGTACTGCTACGGGCTCGTCCGCGCACACCAGGACGCCGACCTGTTCGCCGAGCCCGTCAGGCTGCTGACCGGGCCCGAACAGGACCTGCACATCCGCGAGCTGCTCGAAGGCCAGCTCGTACTGGAGCGCAAGGGCCGTGCCGCCACACGCTGGCCCGACGAGCTGCGCGCCTGCCTCACCACCAGGGGCTTCGCAGACGAGGTCCGGGCGGTGCTCGCCCGTAGCAGGGAGTTGGGGCTCGGGCCCGACGCGCTCGCGGCCTTCGCGCGCAGCACGGGACGGCCGGACTGGGGCGCGGCGGCACAGTTCCTCGCCGAGTACCTGGACGTACTGGATGCCCAAGGGGTGCTCGACTACGCGGAACTGGTGCACCGCGCGGTACTCCTCGCCGAGCGCGAGGAGGTGGCTGCCAAGTTGGGCGCCGCCTACGACGCGGTGTACGTCGACGAGTACCAGGACACCGATCCCTCCCAGGTCCGCCTGCTGCGTGCCCTCGCCTCCGGCGGCGCCCGTACGCTCGTGGCCTTCGGCGACCCCGACCAGTCCATCTACGCGTTCCGCGGCGCCGACATCAACGGCATCCTCGGCTTCCCCGACACCTTCACCCAGCCGTCAGGCGACCCGGCCCCGGTCCATGTGCTGCGCGCCAACAGGCGGTCCGGTGAACGCCTACTGGCGGCCACCCGGGAACTCACGGCCCGGATGCCGCTCACCCGCCTCCCCGCAGCCGCCGTACGCGCACACCGCGCGCTCACCCCCGCACGCGAGGGCGGCAGGGTCGAGGTGTTCACCTGTCCGACCGCGGGCGCCGAACTGGACAACATCGCCGACCTGGTACGCCGCGCCCACCTCGAAGACGGCGTGCCCTGGAGCGAGATGGCCGTCCTCGTACGCGCAGGCGGGCGCTCGCTGCCCGTGGTGCGCCGTGCCCTCACCTCGGCCGGCGTGCCCCTGGACGTGGACGGCGCCGACGTACCGCTGCGCCATGAGCCGGCCGTCGCACCGCTGCTGACGGCCCTGAGAGTGGCGGCCACGGGCGCGCTGGACGGCGTGGGCGGCACGGAAGGCGGCGCGGGGGAGCCCGGCCCCGAGGAGCCGGACGAGCCCGGCGGACCCGACGGCTCCGACGCCCCCGGAGATCCGGAGCCCGGCGCCGACGGGTCCGGTCTCGGTGCGGGGGAGCCCGCCGCCTCCGGGACCACCGCGGAGCCCGCGACCGGGAACGCGACCGGAACCGGGACGGGAACCGCGACCGAGACGGCGCTGGCACTCCTCTCCTCGCCGCTGGGAGGCATGGACGCCGCCGATCTGCGCCGCCTCGGGCGGGCGCTGCGCGAGGAGGAACGCGCGGCCGGAGTGAAGGTGCCGCGCCCCTCCGACGTGCTCCTCGCCGAGGCGCTGGCCGAACCCGAACGCCTGGTGGCGCACACCCCCGCCTCCGGCGGCCCCGGTGGCGGCCACGGACAGGGCGCGCACGCGCTGGGACTGCTGCTGCGCAAGACGCGCGAACTGCTCGCCGGAGGAGGCACGGCAGAAGAGGCGCTCTGGGCGCTCTGGGAGGGCACCTCCTGGCCGGAACGCCTCGAACGGGCCGCGCGCAGAGGCGGCCCCGCCGGGCGCAACGCCGACCGTGACCTGGACGCCGTGTGCTCCCTGTTCGAGGCAGCCGCCCGCGCGGAGGAGCGCAGCGGCGGCAGAGGCGCGCTCAACTTCCTTGAGGAGCTGGAGGCCCAGGACATCGCGGCCGACACCCTGGCAGCCCGCGCGGTGCGCCCCGACGCCGTACGGCTCATGACGGCGCACCGTTCCAAGGGACTGGAGTGGCGGCTGGTCGTCGTCGCCGGTGTGCAGGAAGGGCTGTGGCCCGACCTGCGGCGCCGCGGCTCGCTGCTGGAGGCCGACCGCATCGGCCGCGACGGCATCGCGGAACCGCTCTCTCCTGGTGCGCTCCTCGCCGAGGAGCGCAGGCTGTTCTACGTAGCGGCCACCCGCGCGAAGGAGCGCCTGGTGGTCACCGCCGTACGCGCCCAGACCGAGGACGGGGACCAGCCGTCCCGGTTCCTGAACGAACTGGGCGTCGAGCCCAAGGCGGTCGGCAGCCGCCCGCGCCGTCCCCTGTCGGTGCCCGCGCTCGTCGCTGAGCTGCGCGCCACCACGGTCGACCAGGACGCCTCGCCGGCGCTGCGCGACGCCGCGGCTCGGCGGCTCGCACGGCTCGCCGCCGAGCGTGACGACGAGGGCTACGCGCTCGTACCGTCCGCGCACCCGCAACGCTGGTGGGGCCTGAACGCGCCCACGCGTTCCGACGTACCCCTGCGCGACCGTGACCAGCCCGTCGCGCTGTCCGGCAGCGCGCTCGAACAGCTCGCGCACACCTGCTCGCTGCAGTGGTTCCTCGGCCGTGAGGTGCGGGCCGACGAGCCGGCGACCGCGGCGCAGGGCTTCGGGAACGTCGTGCACGTACTCGCCGACGAGGTCGCCTCGGGCAGCGCGCCCGCCGATCTGTCCGTCCTCATGGAACGCCTGGACGCGGTCTGGGACGGACTCGTCTTCGACGCACCCTGGAAGTCGCGCCAGGAGAAGGAGAACGCCCGCGCGGCACTGGAGCGGTTCCTGCGCTGGCACGTCATGGCGCGCGGCGAGGGACGCGAGACGGTGGGCAGCGAACACGGCTTCGACGTGACCCTGGAGGCGGGCGAGCACACCGTCCGTGTGAGGGGAAGCATGGACAGGGTCGAACGGGACGGCCAGGGCCGCGCCTACGTCGTCGACTTCAAGACAGGCCGTACGCGGCCCACGGGCCCCGAAGTGGCACGCCACCCCCAGCTCGCCGTCTACCAGCTCGCCGTACGGGAAGGCGCGGCCGACTCCCTCTTCGACGGCGAGCGCCCCGAGCCGGGCGGCGCCGAACTGGTGCACCTGCGTCTGGGCGCGGCCAAGCGTGACGGAGGCGACACCCTGCCGTCCGTACAGCGCCAGGACCCCCTGGGAGCGCAGGGCACCGAACAGGGCGCCGCGGACGCCGGACCAGGAGCCGCGGACGGCGAACCTGGCACCCCGGGAAGCGATCCGAGCACCACGGGGAGCGCGGAGGGCACGCAGGGCACCCAGGGTGGCGACTGGGTGGGCGAGCTGCTGGCGACGGCGGCCGGCAAGGTACTGGACGAACGGTTCGCGCCGTCCCCCGGCCAGCACTGCACACACTGTGCCTTCCGTGCCGCCTGCTCGGCGCGGCCCGAGGGCCGCCAGATCGTCGAGTGACCCCGGTCCCGGCTGTCAGAGCCGGGCGCTAGCGTCTCTCCTGTGTCCCCACAGCTCACCGACCCCGAGCAGCTCAATGAGCTGCTGGGCATCCCGTTCACCCCGGAGCAGACGGCCTGCATCACGGCGCCGCCGGCGCCGCAGGTGATCGTCGCCGGCGCCGGCTCGGGCAAGACCACCGTCATGGCGGCCCGCGTCGTCTGGCTGGTCGGCACGGGACAGGTCGCTCCCGAACGCGTCCTGGGCCTCACATTCACCAACAAGGCGGCCGGCGAGCTGGCGGAGCGGGTACGCAAGGCCCTCGTACGCGCCGGGGTCACCGAACCGGACCCCGCAGGACCCGCCGACTCCGAGCACGCGCCAGGCGAGCCCCAGATCTCCACGTACCACGCCTTCGCGGGGCGGCTCCTCACCGAGCACGGGCTGCGGCTCGGCATGGAGCCCTCCGTACGGCTCCTCGCCGACGCCACCCGCTTTCAGCTCGCCGCCAACGTGCTGCGCGCCGCCCGGGGCCCCTTCCACGCCCTCACCAAGTCCGTCACGGCGCTGGTCGAGGACGTCCTCGCCCTCGACGGCGAACTGTCCGAACACCTCGTGGAACCCGACGCACTGCGCGCCTACGACGCGGACCTGCTCGGCGAACTTGAGGGCGTACAGCTCACCAACGAGAAGCTGCGCAAGGTGCCCCAGGCGGCGCTCGCGCGGGGCGAGTTGCTCGGCCTCGTGGAGGAGTACCGCTCCCGCAAGCGCGCCCATGAGCGCATCGACTTCGGCGACCAGATCGCGCTGGCCGCCCGGCTCGCCCGTATGCCGGAGGTCGGCCGCTCACTGCGCGAGCAGTTCTCCGTCGTACTCCTGGACGAGTACCAGGACACCTCCGTGGCCCAGCGGGTCATGCTCGCGGGGCTCTACGGAGAGGGAACGGGCCACCCCGTCACCGCCGTCGGCGACCCCTGCCAGGCCATCTACGGCTGGCGCGGTGCGTCCGTCGCCAACCTGGACGACTTCCCCCGGCACTTCCCCCTCGCCGATGGCACCCCCGCCCGCCGCCAGTCCCTCAGCGAGAACCGGCGCAGCGGCGGGCGCCTCCTCGACCTCGCCAACGGCCTCGCCGCGCCCCTCAGGGAGCGCCACGCGGGCGTCGAGGCGCTGCGGCCCGCCCCGGGCGCCGAACGGGACGGGCGGGTGCGCTGCGCCCTTCTGGGGACGCGGGCAGAGGAGACCGAGTGGCTGGCCGACTCGCTCGCCCACCTCGTCCGCACGGGCACGCCGCCCGGCGAGATCGCCGTCCTGTGCAGGGGCGCGGCCGACTTCGCCGAGATCCAGGGCGCGCTGGTCGAACGCGACATCCCCGTGGAGGTCGTCGGCCTGTCCGGACTGCTGCACCTCCCCGAGATCGCCGACCTCGTCGCCGTCTGCGAGGTCCTTCAGGACCCCACGGCCAACGCCTCCCTGGTCCGGCTGCTGACCGGGCCGCGCTGGCGCATAGGCCCGCGCGACCTGGCCCTGCTGGGACGGCGTGCCGGCCTCCTCGTACGCCACCAGCGTGCCTCCCCCGACGACGATCCCGACGTGCGCCTCGCAGCCGCCGTCGAGGGCGCCGACCCGGCAGAGCTGAGTTCGCTCGCCGACGCGCTCGACACCTTCCTGGACTCCGACGGGTACGAGGACGAACTGCCGTTCTCCGCCGAGGCCAGAGTGCGCTTCGCGCGGCTGGCCGCCGAGATCCGTGACCTGCGCCGCTCCCTCGCCGACCCCCTCATGGACGTGCTGCACCGCGTGCTGACCGTGACCGGGCTGGAGGTCGAACTCGCCGCCTCGCCGCACGCCGTGGCGGCCCGCAGGCGCGAGACGCTCGGCCAGTTTCTCGACATCGCCGCCGGTTTCGCCTCGCTGGACGGCGAGGCCACCCTGCTGGCCTTCCTGGGGTTCCTGCGTACCGCCGTGCAGTACGAGAAGGGACTCGACAGCTCACTGCCCGGGGGCGAGAACACCGTCAAGGTCCTGACGGCGCACAAGTCCAAGGGCCTGGAGTGGGACGTGGTCGCCGTGCCGGGACTGGTCGCCAAACAGTTCCCCAGCGAGCAGGCACAGGACTCCTGGCTCTCCCAGCCCAAGGTGCTTCCTTACGCGCTGCGCGGTGACACCGCGACCCTCCCCGAGGTGGACGAATGGAGCGCCAAGGGGCTCAAGAACCACGACACGGCCCTGCGCGACCACCAGGCAACAGAGGAACTGCGGCTGGGATATGTGACGTTCACCCGTCCCCGCTCCCTTCTCCTGGGCTCGGGCCACTGGTGGGGCCCCTCCCAGAAGAAGCCCCGTGGCCCTTCGGCGTTCCTGGAGGCGCTCCGCGCCCACTGCGAGGCCGGCCCAGGACACGGCGAGGTCGACCACTGGGCAGACCCCCCGGCCGAGGACGAGGCCAACCCGGCACTGGAGGAACCCGCCGAGGACCGCGTGTGGCCGCTGCCCCTGGACCGCGACGCGATGGCCCTGCGCAGGGCGGCTGCCGACCGGGTGCTGCACTACCTGGACGCCGCGCCCGAACCTCCGCAGCACACAGGGAGCACGCACACGGCTCCGGAACACGCGGACCCGGAGTACGTGGACCCGGAGTACGCGGAAGAGGAGTACGCGGATCCGGGGCACCCCGGAGACGGGGAACGTGAACACCACGGGGACGCCGACGACGGCCACGCCCGCGAATACCACGAGGGCCCCGGAAGCGAACTGGCCCCGGAAGAGGCCAGGTTGGCCGCCGCCTGGGACCGGGACCTGGACGCGCTCACCTCCGAGCTGCGCCGCTCCCGTACCGCTGTGCGCGACGTACCGCTGCCCCGTACGCTCACCGCCTCGCAGCTTCTGCGCGTCGCCGCCGACCCCCAGCGCTTCGCGCGCGAGCTGGCCCGCCCCATGCCACGCCCGCCGCAGCCGGCCGCGCGCAGGGGAACCCGTTTTCACGCGTGGGTGGAGTCCCGCTTCGAGGAACTGACGCTCCCGATGCTCGGCCCGGACGAGCTGCCCGGGCTGGACGGCGAGGGCCCCGACGGCGGCGAGCCTCCCCGTATCGCCGACGAGCGCGACCTGGAAGCGCTCAAGGAAGCCTTCGAACGCACCCCGTACGCGCACCGCACGCCCTACCGCGTCGAGGCACCCTTCCAGCTGAGCCTCGCGGGGCGGGTCGTACGCGGCCGTATCGACGCCGTCTACCGCGACCCCGGCGCCGAGGGGAGTGTGAGATACGACATCGTCGACTGGAAGACCGGCCGCAGCCAGGACGCCGACCCACTCCAGCTCGCGGTCTACCGCCTCGCCTGGGCCGAACAGCAGGGCGTCCCGCTGAGCGCTGTGAGCGCCGCGTTCCTCTATGTGCGCAGCGGCGAACTCGTGCGACCCGGCGTGCTTCCCGGCCGCGCGGAGCTGGAGCGGCTGCTACGTGGTGAGCGGCCGGATGCGGAGGGAAGCGCGGACGCCCGATAAGGTCGATGGCATGAGCACCACCCCGGCTCCCCCGGACAGCGCTGTCCGGGCCTTCATCGAAGACCACCGTTCCGCGTTCCTTTCGGACCTGACCACATGGCTGCGGATTCCCTCCGTCTCCGCCGATCCGGAGCACGCGGACGACGTACGGCGCAGCGCGGAATGGCTCGCCGGCAGCCTGCGGAGCACGGGGTTCCCCGTGGCCGAGATCTGGGAGACCGAGGGCGCACCCGCCGTCTTCGCCGAGTGGCCCTCCGACGAACCCGACGCACCCACCGTGCTCGTCTACGGGCACCACGACGTGCAGCCCGCCGCCGTCGCCGACGGCTGGGACAGCGACCCCTTCGAACCCGTGGAACGGGACGGCCGCCTGTACGCGCGCGGCGCGGCGGACGACAAGGGGCAGGTCTTCTTCCACACCCTGGGAGTGCGCGCCCACCTCGCCGCAACGGGCCGCACCGCACCGGCGGTCCACCTCAAGCTGCTGATCGAGGGCGAGGAGGAGTCCGGTTCACCGCACTTCCCCGACCTGGTGCGCGAGCGCGCCGACCGGCTCGCCTGCGATGCGGTGGTCGTCTCCGACACCGGCATGTGGGACCCGGAGACCCCCACGGTCTGCACCGGTATGCGCGGGCTCACCGACTGCCAGATCGACCTGTACGGGCCCGACCAGGACGTGCACTCCGGATCCTTCGGCGGCGCCGTACCCAACCCGGCCAACGAGGCCGCCAGGCTCGCAGCCGCCCTCCACGACGAGGACCACCGTGTCACCCTCCCCGGCTTCTACGACGGCGTCGTCGAGCTGACCGACGAGGAACGCGCACTCTTCGCCGAACTGCCCTTCGACGAGAAGGCATGGCTGCGCGCTGCCCACTCCCACGCCCCGCTCGGAGAACGCGGCCACACGACCCTGGAGCGCGTCTGGGCCCGGCCGACCGCCGAGGTCAACGGCATCGCCGGCGGCTACCAGGGACCGGGCGGCAAGACGATCGTGCCGTCACGCGCGCAACTCAAGCTCTCCTTCCGTACGGTCGCCGGCCAGGAAGCGGAAAAGATCCAGGAGACGCTGCGCACCTGGGTCGCCGACCGCCTCCCCGCCGGCATCGGGCACGAGATCACGTTCTGGGGCACCACACGCCCCTGCCTGACCCCGCTCGGCCACCCCGCGCTCCAGTCGCTCGTACGCGCCATGGGGCGTTCCTTCGGAAAGCCGGTCCGCTTCACCAGGGAGGGCGGTTCGGGCCCTGCGGCCGACCTCCAGGACGTGCTGGACGTACCCGTTCTCTTCCTGGGCATCTCCGTACCCTCCGACGGATGGCACGCGCCCAACGAGAAGGTCGAACTGAGCCTCCTCATGAAAGGCGTCGAAACCTCCGCCTACCTGTGGGGAGACCTCGCGGAACACTGGAACGGGCGCTGACCCCGGCGCGACCCCCACCGCCACGCACGCCCGCACACCGTCCATGTCCGGCCCACCGTCCCCTGACCCGGCATCCGGGCAGGGAGACCCTGATCCCAGGGGGAGTAGGAAGCACCAGTGACCACCTCGACCCACCAGAGCGCAGCCGCAGACCGCCGCCCCATCACCCTCACCACCACAGGCGGCATCGACCGCGCCTCCCACCACCGGATGGACGAGGCGTGGCTGGCGGCGGCGTGGAGCCACCCCACCACGCGCGTCTTCGTGGTCTCCGGTGGCCAGGCGCTGGTCGAGGACAAGGACGACGGCAGCACCGAGCTGGTGATGATGCCGTCCTTCGACGCACCGTTCACCGAGGCCCACCGCTACTTCCTGGGCATCGACGGCGACGGTGTGCGCTACTTCGCGCTCCAGAAGGACACCCTCCCGGGCCGGATGGACGCCATCGCGCGCCCGGCCGGGCTGCGCGAGGCCGGGGTCCTGCTCTCCGACCGCGACAGCGAACTGATGGTCCACGCCATCGGTCTGGAGAACTGGCAGCGCACCCACCGCTTCTGCTCGCGCTGCGGCGAACGTACGGTCATCGCAGCAGCCGGACACGTGCGCCGCTGCCCGGCCTGCGGCGCTGAGCACTACCCCCGTACCGACCCGGCGGCGATCATGCTCGTCACCGACGACCAGGACCGCGCGCTACTGGGCCGCCAAGTGCACTGGCCCGAGGGCCGCTTCTCGACACTCGCCGGCTTCGTCGAACCCGGCGAGTCGATCGAGGCGGCCGTCGTCCGCGAGGTCGCCGAAGAGGCGGGTGTCTCGGTCGGCTCCGTCGAGTACGTGGCCAGCCAGCCCTGGCCCTTCCCCTCCAGCCTGATGCTGGGCTTCATGGCACGGGCCACCTCGCCCGACATCCAGGTCGACGGCGACGAGATCGAAGAGGCCCGCTGGTTCTCCCGCCACGACCTGCGGGCCGCGATCGAGTCCGGGGAGGTTCTGCCTCCCTCAGGGATCTCGATCGCGGCCCGCCTGGTCGAGCTCTGGTACGGAGAGCCGCTGCCGCGGCCCCTCGGCAGCGCCTGACCGCCGCAACGCACGCGGATACGGGCGGTTCAGGATGGGCGTCCGGAACGCGTCCGTACGGGCGCCCAGCACGGGCGGGCGCCCTGAACGCACGCATACGGGCGTCCGGCGAGCCGGGCCGCCCGTATCCGCGTGCCGGAGCGTTACGCGCCGACCTTCTCCTTGACCTGCGCCAGGGAAGGGTTGGTCAGCGTGGACCCGTCGGGGAAGAGCACGGTCGGCACCGTCTGGTTGCCGCCGTTCGCCTTCTCCACGAAATCCGCCGAATCCGGGTCCTGCTCGATGTTGACCTCGGTGTACGGAATCCCGGCGCGCTCCATCTGGCCCTTCAGCCGACGGCAGTAGCCGCACCAGGTGGTGCTGTACATCGTCACAGTGCCCGCCATCTGTCCAGTGCTCCTTCGTGATCGGTGAGTGCAGTGGGTGAACGCGTGACCATGCCCGGCCATTCCCCACCCCACGCGCATTCATATGACAAACCCCGCCCGCCTGTGGACAAGCGGCTCGGGGGTCACCGGCGACCTGGCAGCATGGCCGTGTGACAGCAGCAACGGACTCCACACTCTTCCCGCAGGTCCCCGACTCCCCTGACGCCGTGCTCGAAGGACTCGACCCGGAGCAGCGCGAGGTGGCGACGGCCCTGCACGGTCCCGTGTGCGTGCTGGCGGGCGCGGGCACCGGCAAGACGAGAGCGATCACCCACCGCATCGCATACGGCGTGCGAGCCGGCATCCTGCCCGCCACCAGCGTGCTGGCTGTCACCTTCACGCACCGCGCGGCCGGGGAAATGCGCGGCAGGCTGCGCCAGCTCGGAGCGACCGGCGTCCAGGCCAGGACATTCCACTCCGCCGCGCTGCGCCAGCTCCAGTTCTTCTGGCCGCGCGCCGTGGGCGGAGAGCTGCCTCCGCTGGTGGAGCGCAAGGTCCAGCTCGTCGCCGAGGCGGCGGCCCGCCACCACATCAGGCTGGACCGCAACGAACTGCGGGACGTGACGGGTGAGATCGAGTGGTCCAAGGTCACCCAGACCGTCCCCGAGGACTACCCGGCAGCCGCCGCGAAGGCCGGCCGTGCGGCCCCGCGCGACCCCGCCGAGATCGGCCGGATCTATGCGCTCTACGAGCAGCTGAAGCGCGAGCGTCCGGTGATCGACTTCGAGGACGTCCTGCTCCTCATGGTCGGCGTGCTCCAGGACCGGCCCGACATCGCGGAGACCGTGCGCGGCCAGTACCAGCACTTCGTGGTGGACGAGTACCAGGACGTCAGCCCGCTCCAGCAGCGCCTGCTGGAGCTGTGGCTCGGCGACCGCGAGAGCCTGTGCGTCGTCGGCGACGCCAGCCAGACCATCTACTCCTTCACCGGCGCGACCCCCGACCACCTGCTCGACTTCCGCACCCACCACCCCGGCGCGACCGTCGTCAAGCTGGTCAGGGACTACCGCTCCACCCCCCAGGTCGTCCACCTCGCCAACGGACTGCTCGCCCAGGCCAGTGGCCGCGCCGCCGACCAGCGACTGGAACTGATCTCCCAGCGCGACCCGGGCCCCGACCCCGTATACGCCGAATTCGCCGACGAACCGGGCGAGGCCGAAGGCGCGGCCAGGCGCATCCGCGGCCTCATCGACGCCGGCGTCCCCGCCAGCGAGATCGCGGTGCTCTTCCGTATCAACGCCCAGTCCGAGATCTACGAACAGGCGCTCGCCGACGTCGGCGTGCCCTGCCAGCTCCGCGGCGCCGAGCGCTTCTTCGAGCGCCCCGAGGTCCGCGAAGCGGGCGTCGCCCTGCGCGGAGCCGCACGCGCAGGAGGGAACGACGCGCTGCTCGACAACGCCGTCGACCTCCCCTCCCAGGTACGCGCCGTCCTCGGAACCAAGGGCTGGACCGCCGAGGCCCCCGCCGGCTCCGGCGCCGTCCGCGACCGCTGGGAGTCCCTGGCCGCACTGGTGCGGCTCTCCGTCGACTTCTCCGCAGCACAGCCCGAGGCCACCCTCTCCGACCTGGTGGCCGAGCTGGACGAGCGCGCCAAGGCCCAGCACGCCCCGACCGTCGAAGGCGTCACCCTCGCCTCCCTGCACGCGGCGAAGGGCCTGGAGTGGGACGCCGTCTTCCTGGTCGGCCTCACGGACGGCATGCTCCCGATCACCTACGCCAAGACAGAGGAACAGATAGAGGAGGAGCGCAGGCTGCTCTATGTCGGCGTCACCCGCGCCCGCCGCCACCTGACCCTCTCCTGGGCCCTCGCCCGCTCGCCCGGAGGCCGCCCGAACCGTCAGCCGAGCCGCTTCCTCAAGGGCCTGCGCCCCGGCGGCTCCGGTGCGGCCCCGCGTGCGGGCGCCCCCACCGGAAGCGTGACCGGCGGCGCCGAACGCCCCGGCACGGCCTCCCGTACACGCGTGCGGCGCGCCCCGGCGCGCTGCCGGATCTGCGGACGCTCCCTCACCGACCCCGGCGAGGTGAAGCTGATGCGCTGCGAGGACTGCCCCTCGGAGCTGGACGAACTGCTCTACGAGCGGCTCCACCAGTGGCGATCGGAACAGGCCACCTCGCTCGGCCAGCCCGACTACTGCGTCTTCACCGACAAGACGCTCCTCGCCATCGCCGAGACGGTGCCCGACAACGAGGCCGCGCTGTCCAGGATCTCGGGCGTCAGAGGCCGCAAGATCCAGCAGTTCGGGGCCGACGTCCTCGCCCTGTGCGCAGGCGAGGAGCTGCACAGGGCACAGCAGGACGACACCGGAACCCCCTGACCCCGCCCGCCCGCCGGCGGCCCCGTCCATGTCACAGAAGCTGTGACAGAAAGCCGGGAAAAATAGTTTGCGCCTGCCGTCCGAAGCCTCATAGCCTTCCGGACATGGAGAGGGCGGGGCTTTTCGCTTCTGCCTGATCCATGCTGTACTAAGTCCCGAACATTCCCGGACTGGCCTCGCGGCCGGTCCCTTGAGACGCCGAGAGGAGGCGAGACCAGTGAGCGAACTCATGACGATCACCAAAATGACCGGTCACTCGGTCGTTTACACCTGCCTGCTCGGCTCTCGCCTCTACAGCACCGGTGTGTCCGGTGTCGTCCCCGGCGGCAATGAGCGACCGACCAAGGCACCCGCGGTAGCAGCAGCACAGGCACAGGCACGCGCCGATGTCTTTGCCGTCGCGGTCAACGGTGCCGGTGAGGGACACCAGAAGACGCAGCACCAGACGATGTGGGCCTTCCGTGGGCTCGAACCCTGGAGAGATCCAGCCTGATCGGCGAGATCAGGTCGGCACCTTCCAGGGCCGCGGAACCCATACAGGGATCCGCGGCCCTTCTGTTTGCCCCGACCGGCCACCAGCCGGACCGACAAGACAACAGACACCAACAGACGAGGAAGAACCGACAGTGCACACCGAGACGCACACACACACGCTGCGCCCCGCGCCTTCTCTGCCGCCCGATGCCACCACGGAGGACACCTTGACTGCCCCGCTCACCACTCTCACCGAACTCGACGACGCCATCGAGCGTCTCGGCGTCGACGTTCCCTGCCGCTCCTACGACCCCGAGGTCTTCTTCGCCGAGTCCCCGGCCGACGTGGAGTACGCCAAGTCGCTCTGCCAGACCTGCCCGCTGCGCGAGGCATGCCTGGCGGGTGCCAAGGACCGCCGCGAGCCCTGGGGAGTCTGGGGCGGCGAGCTGTTCGTCCAGGGTGTCGTCGTCCCCAAGAAGCGGCCCCGCGGGCGTCCCCGCAAGAACCCGGTGTCGGCGTGAACACCCGCCGGCCCGGAAGGCCCGCCCGCCGCCCGGCGGCCGGAACGATCGACAACCCGTCGGCGCTCGACCCGCGTACGCATCACCTCACGAAGCAGGACCCCACGATGGCGACCACCCACGAAACCACCACCCGTACACACTCCGACGCGACAGCCGTCCGTCAGAACAGGACCCGTGACATGCAACTCCTGCCAGAATCCATGGCCCGGGCGCAGATGCAACACAGATCGCGCGAGGCCGAATCCGAACGCAGGGCGCTGCGGGTAGTCAACGCGCGGCGCCTCCAGCGGAAGGCCGAGCGCGCCACGCGCCGCGCCCGGCGAGCACTCGCCATGGCTGTCATGCAGTGACGCCCGCGACACGTGCGACGTCCTGCACCGCCGTACCGACCACCGCGGTCAGGCGAGCCAGCGACGTGAACGATTCACACCGGGGAGCCGGGGTCCATGGCCCCGGCTCTCCGCCGTTCTCGGGGCC
>NZ_JANCPR020000043.1 GCF_028657195.3 Streptomyces iconiensis | reverse complement strand
CCTCGAACGGGGCTCGTCCGGGTGCGGGTGCGCGGGGAGGGGGTGGGTCTGTGTGTGCCTTGCGGGCTGCAGACCGTTGTGGCTTGTCGCGCAGTTCCTCGCGCCCCTGAGGGCGGGGGTGCCCGCCCCTTGCCTGGACCGGACGAGCCCCGTTCGAGGGGTGGGGTTAGCCTGGAGGAACGGTGCATCTGAGTGCGCCGGGCGGCGGAGGGGCCTGCCGTACCCGAACCGCGGTGTCGTGCCGCCAACGGTCCCTGCTTGCGAGAGTGTGCGCCCGTGTCCGGGCGCCCGGCGAGTAGGAGAAAGTGTGCAACGGCTTCCAGGGCCCCGCGAGACCGATGACCGCGAGGCCGATGAACCCATGGACCCGGATCTCGGCGTGGCCTTCGCCCCGGGTCCTTCCCCCAGCCTTCGGCCGGAAGGTGCCCCCAACCCGCATGCCTGGCGCGGGCAGTCGCCCGTCATCGGCGTCGTGGCCGTCGGCGGGGTACTCGGCGCCTGTGCCCGCTATGGCGCCTCCCTCGTGTGGCCCACCCCGCCAGGCGGCTTCCCGTGGACGACCCTGTGGGTGAACGTCACCGGATGCGCCGTCATCGGCGTGTTCCTCGTCCTCGTCACCGAGGCGTGGGCGGCGCACCGCCTCGTACGGCCGTTCTTCGGCACCGGTGTGCTCGGCGGCTTCACCACGTTCTCGACGTACGCGGTCGACATCCAGCGCCTGCTGGACACGGGCCGGATCGCAATCGGCCTGGCCTACCTCGGGCTGACCCTGCTGGCAGCGCTGGCAGCCGTATGGACCGCGGCCGTACTGACCCGGCGCGCGCTCGCCTGGAGGTCACGATGACGAGGCCGCACGGAAACGCTCTGCGCCTGACGGTGTTCCTCGGCGAGAGTGACCAGCACGGGCACAGGCCCGCCTGCACGGAGATCGTCCACAGGGCCCACGAGGCCGGTCTCGCGGGTGCCAGCGTCTTCCGGGGCGTCGAGGGCTTCGGCGCCTCCTCCCTGATCCACTCCGCGCGGCTGCTCTCCCTCAGCGAGGACCTGCCCGTCGCCGTGGTGATCGTTGACACCGAGGAGCGCGTCCGTGCCTTCCTGCCGCGCATCGACGAACTGACGCGGGAGGCTCTGGTGGTCCTCGACGAGGTCGAAGTCCTGCGCCCCATGGGCGGTACGGAGCAGGAGGACGCCGCGTGAGCTGGGTATTCGTCATCGCAGGCGCCGCCGTCGGCGCCCCTCTGCGCTATGTCACCGACCGCGCGGTGCAGTCCCGGCACGACTCCGTCTTCCCCTGGGGCACGTTCCTCGTCAACGTCGCCGGCTGCCTGATCCTGGGTGCCGTGACGGGCGCGGCGCTGGCCGGAGCGGCCTCCTCACAGCTCCAGTTCCTGCTCGGAACCGGCCTGTGCGGCGCCCTGAGCACGTACTCCACTTTCTCCTACGAGACGATGCGCCTCGCCGAGGAGGGCACCAAGTTCTACGCCCTCGTCAACGTCGCCGCGAGCATCGTCGCCGGCCTGGGCGCCGCCTACGCCGGAGTCGTGCTGGCGCAGGCGGTGTGGGGGGCCTAGCCGACGACGGCAACCCTGGCGCGACCGTGGAACGGGGACCGGGAGGCCACCCGAATGGCCCCCGTTCGCTCGCCCCCTCCGGACGCGCGGCGCCACTCTCGGAGGCAGCGACCGGGAGGTGGCCCATGCACGACAGCACGGACGAGAAGCTCGGGCCCGTAACGGACCACCAGGGGCACACCACGCCCGTGCCGGAGGACGAGACGGAGGTGTGGGTGTCCGGCGGAACGATGTTCGCCGGAGTCCTGCTCCTGGTGACCGGCGTGTTCGGGATGCTCACGGGGATCTCAGGCATCGCGACCGACGACGTGTACGGCGCCGTGGGCGAGGACTACATGTTCAAGTTCGACATCCACACCTGGGGCTGGGTCCACCTCGTACTCGGTGTGGTGGTGGCCCTGACCGGCATCGGCATCCTCCAGGGCATCGCCTGGGCCCGCATCACCGGCACCGTGATGGCCGTACTGGTGATGGTCGCGAACTTCATGTGGCTGCCGTACCAGCCGGTCTGGGCGGTCATCGCCATCGTCATCGCGCTCTTCGTCATCTGGTCCCTCACCACGAGCCTCAGCCGCACCGATCCGCGCTGAGGCGGGGGTTCGGCGTTGCGCGTAGCCTCTGCGCGTGATCCACCTCATCGGCGGCCCGCCCCATGTGGGCAAGGGTGCCGGTGTCTCCCCTCCCCCTACGAGGCGGCCCCCGGCCTGGGTACCTGCCCGAGCGCAGCCGCGCGAACTTCGCGGGGCTTGCGTGGCCGGACCGAAGGCGCCGGACCGAAAAGGCTGGACCGAAGGGGCCGGAGCGGGCCGCCGCGCTCGCGTCACCGCCGTACGTCAGCCGACGTTCACGCCGTACTCCTCGGCCAGCGCTGCGAGACCGTGGTCGTAGCCCTGCCCCACGGCACGGAAGCGCCACAGGGGTCCCCGGCGGTACAACTCGGCCAGCAGCAGGGTGCGTTCCGTCGTCGCCGCGTCCAGCGCCGCCTGCGCCAGCGGTCTGGCCCGGCCGCCGGGAGCGACGGTGACCTGTACGGCGCCGATGTCGCCGAAGGTGACCTCTTCCCCGTCGATGGCCGCTGCCACCACCACCCGGCGCGCCCCCGGCGGCAGTACCGCCAGATCGACCGTCAAGGTCTGCTCGGTCGGCCCGTCGGTGAGCAGCCGCACGCTGCCGTCCGGGCTCTCCGGAGCGCCGTAGAAGACGAAGTCCGCGTCGCAGGACACCTGTTCGTCGCCGTCCAGCACAAAGCCGACCAGATCCACCTCGCACGCCGTACGCTGCGCCCAACTGGCCCCCACCTGCCACACGACCCCCTGCCCCGGTCCGGCCGGCGGCAGGTCGAAGACGCCGCCCCGCGGCAACACCAGAGGCTCCCGCCGCGCCAGGACGGGCCGGACGGCGTGCGGGACGACGGGTGCGTCCAGCCACTCCGCCGCGTACGTGGGGATCTCCAGCGCGGCGATCCGCGCCATGCGGCGGTCGGTCTCGCCGTCGGTGAGTACGACGACGTCCGTCACGCTCGCTGACAGGTTGATCGCCGCTGCGCCGCCCAACTCCACTATCCGCGAACGCGCCCGGGCCGCCGCACCGTGTGTGCCGCCGACGACGAGCACGCGACGGGCCGCGAGCGGGCTGCCCCATACGGGGGCGGGGCCCTTCGCGGGAGCGGTTCCTGACGCGGGAGCGGTTCCCGAGTCCCGTACGGGGGCGGGGGCGGCCGGGACGCGTGGGGGTGCCGGTGCCGGAGCCGGTGCGGAAACCGGCGACTCGGCCCCCACGGGCTCGGGCCCCCTGGGCTCTGGGACGTCGGTCGGCTCGGGGACGCCAGTCGGCTCGGGGACGTCGGCCGGCTCGGGCACACCGGCCGGTACGGGTGTCGGCGGCGAGGGCGCCGCAGGAGCGGCGAGTGTGGAGGCGGGCGGAGAGGCGGTCGGGGTGCCGAGCGCAGCGGTGAGCGGGACGGCAGGTGGCGCGGCGGCGTTTTCGAGCGGGGCGCCCGGCCGCACGTCCTCAAGGAGTCGCAGCAGTGCGGCCTCGTCGATGACCGGCACGCCCTCGGCGCGGGCACGGCGGGCCTTCGCCGAACCTGCCGAACTGTCGTTGGTGACCAGCACGCTGGTGTGGCGGCTGACCGAGCCCACCACGTTGAGCCCCGCCGCGACACACCGCGCGACCAACTCCGCGCGGGACGTGGCCGTCGCGCCCGTGATCGCCACCTTCATGCCCTGCGCCAACGGGCCACCTGGCGCAAGCCGCCCCGGATTGCCGTACGCGCATGGCGTCTTCGGCGGCTGCGGCGCGAACGCCGGGTCCTGCCGGGGAGGGCACGACACAAAGGGCAACGGCAACCCGAGTCGCTCCGCCTCGTCGAGCGAGGCCCGCAACACCCCGGCCAGCACACGGGTGTCGTCCAGCGCGTCGTGCGCACGCGTCTGCGGTACGCCGTAGTACGCGGCCAACGTGCCCAGCCGCAGGTCCTCGGTCGGCGGATCGACCCGGCGGCTCAGCGCCAGCGTGCACAAGCGCCGGGCCACCGGCAGCCACGTGGAAGCGCGCGCGAACTCGTGCGCGAGGAAGTCGTAGTCGAACTGCGCGTTGTGCGCCACCAGTACGCGGCCCTCCAGCATCGCCGCGACCTGTCCGGCGACCTCCGCGAACGTTGGTGCCCCGCGCAGCCGTTCCGCCGTCAGTCCGTGCACCTCCACAGGCCCCGGGTCGACTCCGGCATTCAGTAACGTCGAGAACTCTCCGGTCCGCTCCCCGTCGGCCCCCACCGTGATCACAGCCAACGACAGCACCCGATCCTGCCGCGCCACCAGCCCCGACGTCTCCACGTCCACCAGCGCCCAGTCGTGCGCATACCCGGACGCGTCGGGAGAGGAACCGGACAGAACCGGTGCGGAGTTCGCTATGTCAGCGGGCGAGGCGGAGGAGGAGGTGAGGCGCATGCGGGCAAGGATGAGCCGACATCACCGCCACCTTCAAGCTGCTTCACTTATTACGGAGAATTGTCCGACATGTACCTGTTCCGGCTTCACTCGCGGCCGGTGAACCGCCTGACCTGGCCATGCACGACGGCTTTTCGCTCAGAGACTCCGGCCCACCGCCTGTGCGAACGCCCGCCACGCGGCGGGGGAGACCCGGAGCGCACTGACGCCGATGTCCTTGGAGTCCCGGACGAGGACCGCCGCCCCTGGCCGTACGGCGACCTCGACGCAGTTGTCACCGCCGCTGCCGCTGTGACTGCTCTTGTGCCACGTCCGCTCGGTGGTGAGTGGTTCGATGGCGACCTCTAGACAGTTGTCGCCCTGCCCACCGCTGTAGCTGCTCTTGTGCCAGTTCAGTTCAGCTTCCATGGCACTGCCCGCCTCCGCTTCACCCTGGCCGGGGCGGCCAGTTGGCGTGGTGCCGCCCCCAGCCAGGTGTGCGGGTCGGCACCTCACATGTTGCTACCTGCGGCGTGAGCCGTGAAGACCGCCCACGCGGTGGGGGAGACGGTGAGCGGGCTGATGCCGGTGTCCTTGGAGTCGCGTACGTGGACGGTGTCGGGTCGCATCGCGACCTCGACGCAGTTGTCGCCGCTACTGCCGCTGTAGCTGCTCTTGTGCCAGTCCAGTTCGGTGCTCATAGCGCTCCTCGCATCTGCTTCAGCAGGCTCACCGTTGCTCGATGATCCAGGGCCTGCGAGCGCATCTTGCCATAGCGCTGGAGCATGGAACTGACGACCTTGGGGTCGGTTAGCAGAGCGCTGCTCTCGTGACCTTCAAAGTAACCGATCCATTCGTTGGGCTGTGTCTCCGCCAAATACATCTGGCCATCTGCACCGACGTGATCCTCCAGTTGGAGCGGCATGAGCTGAATTTCCACATTGCGGCGCTGGCCTAGGTCTAGCAGGTGATCGATCACAGCCAGAGTGACTTCGCGGCCTCCCAGGCGCCGTTCCAGGAGGTACTGCTCGATGATGAAGCTGAAGGCGGTGTTCGGCCTTTCGGTCAGGACCCTCTGGCGTTCCAGCCGGGCGGCCACCTGCTCGTCGATCTGCGCCTCCGTGAGCGGCGGAAGTCGCCTCTCCGACAGCGCGCGAACGTACTGTTCGGGCTGCAACAGTCCAGGAATCGCCCGGCACTCGTACGCGCACAGCGTGATCGCTACTTCCTCGATGCCAGCCCACTCATGGAACCAGGAAGCGAGGCCCGCCTTCCGCTTCAAGCTGCGGGCGGCGGCTTTGAGGATCTTCGCGGCGAGGGGGCCGAGAGGCTGTTCCGCGCGATCGGGGAGGTCGCGGGGAGGGAACCGCTTGCCCTGTTCGATCTTTGCGATGTACGGGGGAGAGAAGCGAACGAGCGGGCCGAACTGCTCCTGGGTGAGGTTCGCTTCGTCGCGTAGGGCTTTGAGGACGGCCCCGTAGGTCTTGAGGCTGTCGGAGAGTTCGGGTTCGCTGGGCTTGTTGCCCTGGTGGTCGGACGTCATCGGCGTGTGCCTTCCGTGCAGGTGCCGTTCCCCGCTCAACGGACCCATGTTCACTGGGAGTTACGCACCCGGTCCAGAGCGCGAGCTGGTACAGCTCGATCTGTATGGGTGCCGTACCTGGGAAAGCCCGGCGACCAGCCGAAACGCTGAGCCGCATGCAAGCACCCGGGGCCCAACTGCCCGTAACCGTGAGTGTGTTCGTCCAACGGTTCTCCGCCACGCGGCGTGGCGCGCGGCTCGCACGTCGGCTGGCCGCGTACCAACTGAACGTCTGGGGCGTGGCGTACGACGACCCGCTCTCGGAAGCGGTGACGCTGATCGTGGCCGAACTGAGCGCCAACGCAGTGCTGCACGGGCACGTGCCGGGCCGGGACTTCGAGCTGCGACTCTCGCGTGAACGGGGAACGGGGCTCGTACGCGTCGAGGTCTCCGACACCCACCCCGCACTGCCGGTGCGGCGTCCCCGGGTTGCCGGAGCGAGCCCGGAAGCGGGCTCTGCTGCGGAGGTCGAAGCGGAGGCGGGCGCGGGCGCGGACACGGAAGCCGGTACGGAGGCCGAAGCGCAGGTGGGCGTGGAGGCCGACGCGGAGGTGTACGCCGAGGTGGACGCTGAAGCGGATGGGGGTCGTGGGCTGGTCCTGGTCGAGGCGCTGGCGTCCCGGTGGGACGTGAGCGAACGGTCGGGGCCCGGCAAGACCGTGTGGGCCGAGGTGGACCCGTCGGGTGCAGCGGCGAGGTGAAGTCGCGGGGCGGAGCGGCGAGGTGAAGTCGCGGGGCGGAGCGGCGAGGTGATGCCGCGAAGCGAAGTCGGGGGCATAGCCGCAAGGTGACCCGGCGAGATGCCCTGGAAGGCGAGGCGGCAGGGCGACCCGGCGAGGTGAGCCGGAAGGCGAGGCGGCAGGGCGACCCGGCGAGGTGAGCCGGAAGGCGAGGCGGCAGGGCGACCCGGCGAGGTGACTCGGGAGGCGAGGCCGCGAGACGGGGCCCGGCGGTGGAAGCGGAACGCGGGCGCGTCTCTCGGACGCGCATGTCACGTGCGGACGCACGTTCCGTCACGGCCCCGTACGCAGTGTCTTTGCCCACGGACAGGTGTCAGGCGCGTGTGCAATCATCCCGATGATTCATCCGTTGTCGGCGCGGGTGGAATGGGGGAGTACACATGTCGTTGCGCGATCTTGTACGAGATGAGACGGCCGCCCGGATGTCACCGGCGGAGCGTCTCGCGGCTTCGCGTTCGGTGCGGCTCTACTTTCAACAACCGGAATCGCCCGGCTTCTTGGTCTCGGAGACCGAGGAGGGGCCCGTAGTACCGGTCTTCACCTCCTTCGCCGGGCTCGCGCTGTTCGCGGGCGAGTGTGCGTGGGCGTCCACGACCGTCGCCGACCTGGTGGAACTGCTGCCCGAAGGCGTACGCGCGCTCGTGGACCCGCTGGGTCCCCGCGCGTTCCTGCTGGACGCCGAAGCGCTGCGGGCCGCCGGGGGCGCGGAGGACGGTGCGGGTGCGGACGGTGGCGCGGACGCTCGGGGCGGCGCGGACACTTCGGTGGGGTCGGAGTGACGAGCAAGGACGCGGAGGACGCGGGGCCCAACGACGGGGGCGGGGGCGGGGGCGGTCCGAAACCGGGTGACGGGTACAAGGTCGAGATCGCCTCCGTGAAGAAGGTGCTGAAGCCGCTGGAGGAGTCCGTCGTCGCGGCCCGCAAGATCAAGGACGACTGGAAGCCGATGGCCGAGCACATCCGGAACGCGGCCACGATCGACATCGTGACCTCTGCCGAGAAGGTGCTCGAAAGCTGGGGCTTCGGCATGGGGCGTCTCGCGGAGCACACGGACACGGTGGTGGAGACGCTCAGGCAGGTCATCGCCGCCTACATGCTGGCCGACCTGCTGGCCATCAAGAACTTCTCACCGACCGCCGACAACATGGCCAAGCTGCCCTTCGGCGAGAACGGCATGAAGGCGTGGGACAAGGGCTTCAGGCCCGAGTTCGACCCGCCGCCGCAGATCTACCAAGAGCCCTGGCTCGATGACAACGGCGGCTCCGGCACCGGTGAGCTGCCCACCAATCCGCGCAAGCTCTACGACGGTGGCTGGGTCACCGACGGCGGGAAGGCACCGATCGCATGACTTCTCGTGACGCGACAGAGGGCGGCACAGTCGAGCGGATTCCGCCGCACGCCAAGCCCAGCGATGTCATCTACGGCAAGCCCTCGGACATCGACGACCTGGTCGTCAAGCTCCGTGCGTATGCAGGTGCGTTCAAGGAAGGGCACACCCAACTCGACGTCCTTGAGTGGATGGACTGGACGGGTGCCGGTTCGCGCAGCTTCAAGGACGCGACGAAGAAGCTTCCCAAGGAACTGGAGTCCGCGCAGACGCACTTCAAGTCCGCCGCGAACGCCCTGGAGGACTACGCGGACAAGCTCCGTTCCGTGCACAAGCGTCTCAAACCGCTGATCGAGGACGCGGACGAGGCGCGGGCGATGTCCAAGAGCTATTGGAAGCGGGTCAAGGCGTACAACGCGGCGTATGACCGCGGGGACGACCCGCTGCCCGAACGGCCTCCGGAGAACGACCCGGGCGTCGCCGCGATGGAAGCGTGCCACGGCCGCCTGGACAAACTGGAGGAAGAGCTGGACGGCGTCGTGACCGCGGCGAAGACCAAGCTCGACAACGCCAGCAAGAAGGCCCCCGACGCGCCGGCCGGCCAACCCCGCTGGAAGAAGTGGGGCAACGACTTCCTCGGTGGCATGGGCGACACCGGGCTGAGCATGCTCAAGCAGTTCGAGTACATGGTCGAGGACGGGCCCCGTGGCGCCGGCCTCCAGCTGGCGGGCATGGCGGACGGTGTCGCATACGCCGCCGAGAACCCGAAAGAGTTCGCCAAAGCGGTCACCAACTGGGAGGAGTGGCAGCGCAACCCCGCCCGCGCGGCAGGCCAGCTCACCCCCGAACTGCTGCTTGCCCTCGCCACCGGCGGCTCGGGCGCTCTGAGGCGCGGCGGTTCGGCGGCGAAGGACGCGGCGCAGCGGCTGGCGAGCCGCGAGCGGGGTCTGCGCAGGGACGGCAGCGCGCGCGGTCGTACGGACGAGGACCCGGACCGTAACAACACCCCCAACAACGACCGGTCCACCACCGGTGAGCCCATCGACGTCGCCACGGGCGAGATGGTCATGTCCGACACCGATGTGTCCCTGCCCGGCGCGCTGCCCCTGGTCCTGGAGCGGCACTACGTCTCCGGGCATCCGTGCGGCGGCTGGTTCGGCGCCACATGGGCGGGCACGCTCGATCAGCGTCTGGAGATCGACGACAGCGGCGTCGTCTATGTCACGGACGACGGCATGATCCTCACCTACCCGGTGCCGCAACCCGACGTGCCCACGCTGCCGGCCTCGGGCCCGCGCTGGCCGCTGAGCTGGGACGGCAAGCCGGACGGTACGTTCACGGTCACCGTCCCCGAGCAGAACCGCACCCTTCACTTCGCGCCTCACCCGGCCGGCGGCCCTGAACTGGCCCTCAAGGCGATCACCGGCCGCACCGGCGAGGGCGACCGTGTCACGTTCGTCTACGACGCGCACGGCACCCCGACGGAGATCACCCACTCCGGCGGCTACCGCATCGCCGTCGACACCCACCCCGACCTGCACCGCGTCACCGGGCTCCGCCTCCTGCACGGCGAAGGTGACGCACGCTCCACGGCTCTCGTCTCCTACACCTACGACAAGGCGGGGGACCTGACCGAGGTCCTCAACTCCACCGGCAGACCGCTGCGTTACCGCTACGACGACGAGCACCGCATCACCTCGTGGACCGACCGCAACGGCACGTCGTACGGCTACGTCTACGACCACAGGGGCCGCGTCCTGCGCGGTATCGGCCCCGGCGGCATCCTCTCCGGCCGCATGCACTACGACCCCGCGTCCCGCACCAACCGCTACACCGACTCGCTCGGCCACACCACCACATACGTGTGCAACGACGCGTACAAGGTCATCGCCGAGACCGATCCGCTCGGCCACACCACCCGCACCGAGTGGGACGAGACCAACCGCCTCCGGCTCGCCGTCACCGACCCCTCGGGGCACACGACGCGCTACAGGTACGACGACGAGGAACACCTCATCGCCGTCGAACACCCCGACGGCACCGTCACCGAAGCCGTACGCGACGGCTGGGGCCTTCCCCTGGAGATACGCGGGCCGGGCGGCGCGGTGTGGCGGTACACCTACGACGACCGGGGCAACCGCACCTCCGCGCGTGACCCGGACGGTGCGACGACGTGCTACGAGTACGGCGCGTCGGGCCATCTGGCCGCGCTCACCGACCCGTTGGGCCACACCACCCGCATCACCACCGACGCTGCCGGCCTCCCGGTCGCCCTCACCGACCCACTCGGGCACACCACCCACGCCCGCCGGGGCCCGCACGGCCGCGTCACCGCCGTCACCGACCCCCTGGGCAACACCACCCGCAACGGCTGGACCATCGAGGGCAAGCCCGCCTGGCGCGAACACCCCGACGGCACCCGCGAGGAGTGGAAGTGGGACTGCGAGGGCAACCTCGCCCTCCGCACCGACGAGGCCGGAAACACCACCCGCTACACCCACACCCACTTCGATCTCCCCGCCACCCGCACCGACCCGGACGGCGCGCACTACGCCTTCACCTACGACACCGAGCTGCGCCTGACCACCGTCACCAACCCGCAGGGCCGCGAGTGGCGTTACGTCTACGACGCCGCGGGCCGACTCACCGCCGAGACCGACTTCAACGGCGCCACCCGTACATACGCACTCGACGCCGCCGGCCGTCTCGTGTCCCGGACGAACGCGCTGGACGAGACGGTGCGCTACGAGCGGGACGCCGCGGGCCGTGTGCTCACCCAGCACGACGAGTCGGCGGACGAGGTCACGACATACGCCTACGACGCCGCCGGAGCGCTCGTCCGCGCGGAGAACCCGGCCTCGCTGCTCACGCTGGAGCGGGACGCGAGGGGCCGCGTCCTGGCCGAGACGGTCAACGGGCGCACGGTGTCGTACGCGTACGACGCGGCGGACCGCTGCGTACGCCGCACCACACCAGCGGGCCACACCTCCACCTGGGCGTACGACGCGGCGGGCCGGCCCACCGCGCTCACCACAGGGGGCAGCACCCTCACCTTCGCGCACGACGCGGCGGGGCGTGAGACCACGCGCGCGGTCGGGGACGTCACCCTCACCCAGGTCTGGGACACCCGCAACCGGCTGACCACCCAGGCCGTCACCTCCTCCCACGACCTGCTGCAGCACCGCACATACGCGCACAGGCCCGACGGCTACGTCACGGAGATCCGCGAACTCACCAGCGGGACGCGGCAGTTCACGCTCGACCCGGTCGGCCGCGTCACCTCTGTCCAGGCCCACGGCTGGACGGAGACCTACGCCTACGACGCGGCCGGCAATCAGACCCACGCCACGGCGCCGGGTCACCCGGACGAGGGCGACCGCGAGTTCACCGGCACCCTCGTCCGGCACGCGGGCCGCACCACCTACGAGCACGACGCGGCCGGCCGACTCGTGCGCCGGACCCGCAAGCCCTCAACGGCCAGTCGCGGACCTGGACCTACACCTGGAACGCGGAAGACCGCCTGGTGCGGGCCACGACGCCGCGTGGCGAAGAGTGGACGTACACCTACGACCCCCTCGGCCGCCGCACATCCAAGACCGGGCCCGACGGCGAACCTCTCCTCTTCACCTGGGACGGCACCCGCCTCGCCGAACAGGCCACCTCCGACGGCACGTCGACCACCTGGGACCACGCGCCGGGCACCCACCGCCCGCTGGCCCAGGCCGACCGCGACCCCCTGGTCAAGGAACCCCGCTTCCACGCGATCGTCACCGACCAGACCGGGACCCCGGCCGAACTGCTCTCCCCGGACGGAAAAGTCACCTGGCAACACCGCACTACGCACTGGGGCACCCCCCTTCCCGCTCCCACCGGCACCGCATACTGTCCCCTCCGCTTCGCAGGCCAGTACGCCGACGCCGAGACCGGCCTGCACTACAACTACTTCCGCTATTACGACCCCTCAGCGGCCCGTTATGTGACAGCGGACCCCCTCGGGCTCGTACCGTCGCCCAACCAGCACGCCTACGTGCGCAACCCGCTGACCTGGGCGGACGAACTCGGCCTCTACAGCTGCCCGCAGGCGGACAAGGGCCAGAAAGACCCCTCAAGCCAGTCAGGAGACGTGGGAGTCGTCGCCGACACGATCGCCGCGCACGCGACCCAGCGCTCGATCCCCGGAGTCGACCCCCTCGATGTCGCCGAGCATCTGGAGGACGTGATGCGCGGCAGCCAGGGCCACCGTCTGCGCGACGGAGGCGGCGGGGTCCCCCGCTGGGCCTGGTGGGACGATGCGACGGGCACCATGATCATCCGTGAGGGAGACAACGGGACCTTCATGCAGCCCGGCCGCGGGTACGACTACTTCATGGACCAGCTGAAGGAGTAAGGCACCGAATGCCCCACCACGCCGCATGGCCACAGACGGAACGCGCCTTCGCCTCGCTCACCGGGAGCGAGGCCGAGGCGGTGCGGGAGCGGGACGACAGACGGCTTCAGCTGGAGAAGAGCCGCGTCGCCCCACACATCGCGGAGAAGATGAAGGAGCCCACCCACTCCGTGTTCCGGATGATGAAGGAGTGGGAGCTGATGGTGGAGGCCGTCGCCCGGGAAGGGGACGTGGAACCCCGCCCTCTCCTGGACGACTACCTGTTCGCCTTGGACACCCGCGCCGGCCTGGAAGAAGCCCTCCACGACCTCGCCCCCCGGCCCCCTGGCCCCCTGGCCGAAACCCTCGAATCCCTGGACCAGCGCTTCCTCCACCACACCCTCCCGGACAACCCCACAGACGAAGCGACCCTCTCCCCCTGGCTCACCCCCATGGAAAGGCGCCCTCCCCTGTGGCTCTGGAACCGCCGGCCGCAGGTGAACCCCTGGTGACGACACGGCTCCTGGTGACGACCCGGCTCCGCGGATTCAGGACGGAGCCGGAGCCGGAGCCGTGAGGAGTGCGGTTGTCGTGGTGATGAGGTCGTCGACTATGAGGCGCGCGTGGGCGTCGTCCGTCTCCTGGTGTTCGTAGCGGCGTTCCAGGTCGGCCAGGACGCTGGTGACCAGGAGATGCATCTTGCGCAGGCGTTCGTCGAGGACCGGCTGCGGCAGGTGGGCGAGTGCGTGTGAGAGCAGTCGTACGGTGGCGCGGATGCCGCTGGTGGAGTCGTTGCCGAGGGTGTCCGTGTACATGTGGTCGCTGAGGACGTAGCGGTTGGTGAACCGCGCGTACCAGCTGCTGCCACGGTCGCGCTGAACGGACTCCGCCAGCGGCCGGACGTAGGCGGTCACCAAGGCGTGCGGGTCCTCTTCGAGGCCGGCGGTCCGGATGTCGTCGAGCAGGGCCAGGCGGCGCTGGTTCAGGGGCGCCAGACGGTAGGTGTACAGGGCCTTGATGAGTCCTTCCCTGCTGCCGAAGTTGTACTGCACGGCCGAGTTGTTGCGCTGCCCGGCCAGGGCGCCGATCTCACGCAGCGACGGGCCGTCGATGCCGTACTGGGCGAACAGCCGCTCGGCGGCGAGGAGGATTCTCAGCTGCGCACCGTTCTTGACGATCACGCGGGCATCTTAGGACGGCTTGTCCGAGGGTGGGGGCGCGCTGTTCGGTACCGCGTCCCACGCCTTCGCGGGTGGGGGTGCGCTGTTCGGTATCGCGTCCCACACCTTCGTGGGCGGGGGAGCCGCTGTTCGGTATCGCGTCCCACACCCGCGCGCCCACGCGCACGCCGTCCGATACCGCGCCGCCCCCGCCGCCCCGCCGACCCGCTTGTCCGCGTCGCTACGTGGCGGTGTTCTCGGCCGCTCCCAGGCGGTCGAGAGCGGCCTGGGAGCGGGTGATCGCGTCCCGGAAGATGCCTCTGGCCTGGAAGGAGGGCTCGGCCGCGTAGCGTCGTTCGAAGAGTTCGGACAGACAGCGGTGAGCGGTGGGGTTGTCCGGCTCGCCGAGTGCGGCCCATTCGGCGAGGTGGCAGGCCAGGGCGAGATCGGTGTCCGCGAGGCGGTACGCGCGGTCGACGAGAGTGCCCGCGCCGCCTGCCAGCGTGACCAGCTCCCTGGCCTGGTCGCCTGTGGCGGCGGGGAGGAGGTTCGCGGCCCTGCCGTCCCACCAGCCGCCGTACCGGCGGATGAGGTTGCGTACGACGAACTCCGGTCTGTCGTGGTACGGCTGGAGATACGGCTTGGCCGCCAGGTGTTCGGGGAGCTCCAGGCTCCGCACGATCTGTTCGTGTGTCCGCCCCGCGTTGAGTGCGGCGAGGGTGTGGTCGACGAGGTGCCGGATCAGTTCGGCCGCGTCGAGCCACCGTTCGCGGACAGCGGCGGCACCCGTCACCGGCATCCCGTGTCCCGGGATCATCGCCTCGGCGCCGGTGGCGGCCATCTCCTCCGCCGCGTCCGCCCACTCCTCGGCGTAACGCTGCACCTTCTGCGGGTTGCCCGCGTTGGGACACACGCCGAGCCACAGGTCACCCACGGCGAGCAGCTTCCTGCCCGGCATCCACGCCCACGTGGCGTCGTCCGTCTCGCCCTTGGCGTGCCGCAGGTGTATCTCCTCGCCGCCCACCCGTAGCGTCATGCGGTCGTCGTAGACGGTGTCGGGCCAGACGAAGTCGCGCTCACCAGTAGGCCACCACGTGGCGGGGCCGCCGGACTGCCGGGCATTCACTGAGGAGTTGAGGCCGGCGGTGCGCAAGTAGCGTTCAAAACGGGCGGGTACGTTCCGGTGCGCGAGCACACGGGGGCGGGAGCCGGTCTGCTCGACGGTCTCCTCCAGTAGCGGGCCGAGTCCGAGGGCATGGTCGATGTGGCCATGGGTGAACACCACGGTGTGCAGCGGCGCCGAGGTCACCGAGCGGACCAGGGCTCTCAGTTCCTCCCCCTGCTGTCGAAGGCCGGCGTCGATCAGGACCAGGCCCTCGTCGGTCTCGATCACCCCTACGTTGACGATCCCGGCGCACACCGACCACGCCCTGGGTGCGACCTCGATGGCCCGGCTTGCGGGTTCGGACCAGATGTCGAACAGCGCGCCCATGGTGGCGCGGGTCCTGTCCGGCGCTGTCGGGGGTACGGACGTTGCCGTCATTCCGCTCTCCACTCGTTCATGTCGACTCGTTCATGTCGGCGCTCCGATCGCTTACGTCGGACGGGCGTGCACCTGGGGCTGGAAGGCGGACGGAAGCTCCTCGCAAGCGTGGGGCCGAAGCTTCGTCGTGGCTCGCCGCGGGTATAAGTCGGAGTGTCTTATTCGGGTGTACAGCAGTCAAGCGGTGAGGTCGGGAAAAATGAATTCACAATGTCTCTTGTTTCGTTGACTCGGTCGCGCTAACTTCCGCGACATGGAAGGTCCGACCGTGACGACCCGGGTGCAATTGATCGCCACCGCCGAGCGGTTGTACCCGGGCAGGCGCTCGGCTCCGCCGAACGGTTCATGGCGGGGCCGGGTGACCCGACGGTCGTCCTCCTCACGGCTCCGTGCCGCGAGACAGCCCTCACCCTGACCGAATGCCAGGCCACCGAAGCGCGCACCCCGCGCCGACCGCGTCCCCGACCCCCTGCCCCCCGTATCCCTGTAGCCCGCGCATCAGATGTCCGGGAGACCGGCAACTCACCCCGAAATCCCGGCGAGAGTAAGCGAGTTACGCCGGAATTCCGGCGGTATCTCGTCCGGCGGCGATCCCTGACGGCGTTGATCTGGGACTGGGTTGACCCCGGATCAAGTTGACCCCGGATTACGTTTACCCGGGGTACGTTGACCCGGGTCACGTTGACCCTGCTTTACGTTCGACAAGGGCTCGGCTCCCGGTGGGAGCAGACCCGCAGCGCCGTGATTCCGGTGAACCGGAACGCCGGGAGACGCCGAGTCCCAGTCACCGGGAAACCTGCTTGACCGGAATCCCGGTGATCGGAATCCCGGTGATCGGAATCCCGGTGGCCGAAATCCCAGCGGTCGGGAATTCCAGCGTCTGGACGAAGTCCCGGTCACCGCACCAGCCCGAGCGCCCCGCGCGGACTCCGTGCTGCCCCCAGTACCACCGAGCCCGGGCCCGAGCGGGGGGACTCCGTGCTGCGAGCCGGGGGCCGTGCAGCGACCGCAACCGCAATCGAACGGAGGTGTTCGGTGCGTTCTGACAGAGACGGCTTGCCAGTTGCCCCCGAGGAGCCGGAGCCGGAGCCAGGTCGAGAGCTGGGTCGGGACCCGGGGCTGGATCCGGAGCGCGAGGAGGGCCGTTACTCCCGGGCCCGCCTCGTCGCCACACTCGTTGTCCTGGTCCTGTTCACCGAGACGGCGCCGCTCGAACTGAGCCTCGTCTACCCCGCCGTGCGTTCCATGGCGAGTGAATTCGGCCCCGACCACGTCGACAAGGCCGTCACCGCAGTCAACCTCGCCGCGGTCGTCTCCATCCCGCTCGTGGGCCGGCTCGCCGACCTGTACGGCAAGAAGCGGATGATGCTGTGCTGTGGCGGGTTGTTCGCCGTCGGCTCCCTCTTCTGCGCACTCGCGCCCACGCTCCCCGTACTGCTGCTCGGCCGCGTCTTCCAGGGCGCCGTGGGCGGCATTCTCGCGGTCGCTTACGCGCTGATCCGTGACGTGTTCCCCAGGCGTACGGTCCCGGTCGCGCTCGGCATCGTCTCCACCGGTATCGGCATCAGCGGCCTGGGCGCCCCCTTCCTCGGCGGGGCGCTGGTCGACGGATTCGGCTTCCGCGGGGTGTTCTGGTTCCTGCTGGCCCTCGTACTGGTGATGCTGCCGCTCGCTGCCCTGATCCTGCCGGAGTCACCGATCCGCCAGTGCCGCAGCCTCGATGCGCCCGGTGCGCTGCTTCTGGGCGCCGGCGCTGCCGTGCTCCTGGCCGGAGTCGGCGTGGGCGCGCGCGAAGGGTGGCTCTCCGGCCCCACGGTCGGCACGCTGGCGGGCGGCGCCGTGCTGCTCGCCGGCTTCGTGGCCCGCGAGCGCACCACTCCGGAGCCCGCCGTTGACCTGCGCGTCCTCGCGTCGCCCGCGCTGCGTACGCCCCTGATCGCGGCCTTCTTCGGGGTGTCGCTGATCGGAACGTTCGGCTATCTGCTGCCACAGGTGCTGCAAACCCCGCCGCACGGTGCGATTTCGTACGGCGTCGGACTGACGGCCTTCGCGACGGCCGGCTGGCTCTTCCCGCAGGGGCTCATGAGCATGCTGGGAGGGCCGCTCGGCGGGCTGCTCGCGCGCCGCCACAGTCCCAGGCTCGGTCTGATGGCCGCGCTGGTCCTGCTCTCGTCAGCGCTGCTCCTCTCCCCACGCGACTCCCGCACGAACGCTGGCAGTTGCTGACACTGACGGCGATGGCGGGGCTCGGCATGGGCCTGTTCTTCGTCTCCGTGGTGAACCTCGTCAACGACGCCGTCCCCGCACACCAGAGCGGCGCTGGCAACGGCCTGCTGGCCGTCTGCACCCAACTCGGGGCAGCCACCGGCGTGGCGGTGCTCAGTTCGGTACTCAAAGGCCACACGCTCCACGCGCCGGGAGGCGGCTGCGCAACGGCTGGCCGCGCAGCTACTGGCAGCGCAGCCGCCGAGCGCGCAACTACTGGTAGCGCCACAGACGCGGGCGCCACGACCGACAGCGCGACCCCGGTGACCGCCTTCGCGAGCGCCGGTCCCGCGAGCGCCGCCGCCGCGACCGGTCCCGCGAGCGCCGCCGTCGTGGACGAACGGCCGGTGTTCGACAACGGCGTATCGGCCGCCCCCGTACGTGAGTTGAGCCCCACCGGCCACTTCGCGCCGAGTGCACCGTACGAATCGTTCGGGCTCGCCCCGTGCAGTCCGACCATCGGGGCCGAGGTGTCCGGGGTTGACCTTGCCCGGCCCCTCACCGAGGAACTGCGCGCGGAACTCCACCGCTCGCTACTGGAGTGGAAGGTGCTCTTCTTCCGCGACCAGCACTTCACCGCCGAACAGCACCGCGCCATGGCCCGCTGGTGGGGCACGCCCGAGGTGCACCCCTTCCTCCCGAAGGCCGAGGTGCCCGAAGTGGTGCGTCTCGCCCGTGGTGCGGACTCGCCCGCCGTGGAGAACGTCTGGCACTCCGACGCGTCCTTCGAGGCCACCCCGCCCATGGGCTCCCTCCTGCGCGCCGTACAGGTGCCCGCCGTGGGCGGTGACACGCTGTGGGCCGACATGGCGGCGGCCTACGACGGTCTGTCCGCAGAGATGAAGACGCGCCTGGAGGGCCTGCGCGCGGTGCACGGCTTCACCCGGACCTTCGGCAAGGGACTCGGCCCGGAGGAACTGGCCCGCCAGCAGCGGAAGTTCCCCGCCGTCGCGCACCCGGTGGTCCGCACCCACCCGGAGACCGGCCGCAAGCTGCTCTACGTCAACCGGATCTTCACGCACCACATCGACGGCATGCCACGGGAGGAGAGCGACGAACTGCTGCGGTTCCTCTGCGACCAGGCCCGCCACCCCGAATACCAGTGCCGTCTGCGCTGGCAGCCCGGCACCCTCGCGTTCTGGGACAACCGCGCCACCCAGCACTACGCCAGCGCCGACTACTACCCGCACGCACGCCTTATGGAACGCGTCACCGTCCTCGGAGACCGCCCGGCCTGACCGCCCGTGCCGGACTGCCCGGCCTGACCGCCCATGTTTGACCGTCCGTGCCGGACTGCCCGGGCCGAACTGCCCGTCCTCGGCGGGGCGTTGCCACGCGGCGGTGCGCGACTGTGCGCGGCATTGCTACGTACCCGGGGGCACCCCCGCCGACCCGGCGCGGAAGCGCCATTCGAGCCGGTAGCGGGCGTGCAGGGGTGGCGTGGCGACCGACCAGTAGAAGACACGGGTGCCCTCGTCGGCCAGGCCGCCTCCCATGAGGTCGTCGCGGTGGCGCGGCGCCGTACGCAGCGGGATCCGCCGGGCGCCGGTGCAGGTCTCCGTGCCCCACAACACCGGATCGAGGACACGGGGGAAGGTGAGCCGCACTTCCAGCCGCTTGGTCGGCAACCGTACGGCGCGCTGGAACCAGTGGCCCCACTGCTGATCGCTCACGCGGTAGCCGTACTCGATCCACACGGATTCACCGGGGTGGAGCGGGAAACGGCCGTGTGCGTTCTCGAACAGCAGCCACACCTCCTTGAACGCCTCGCGGTCGTGCCGCGCCTCCAGCCGCATGGGCTCGTCCGCACAGCGCGCGGCCAGTTCCAGGCCGGCCCAGGTGAGCGGGTGCCGGCGATAGTGCGCGTGGGACCGCTCGGGCCTGCCGGGGTAGCGGTCGACGCTGATACGGATGAGGTAGCGGGCGATGGGTTCGGCGCCGACGTTGCGCAGCAGGCGTCGGGTCGTGATCCGGTATCCGGTGCCGTCGTAGTCGAGGCGTGCCGCGTCATGTTCGACCACGAGCGCGGAGCCTGTGGCGTACGGCTGCTCCACCGGACGCGCAAGGGACACCTCGCCGGGCGCGCGTTCCGCCCCGCCCTCCTCCCCGTGCGCCGGCCTGTACGGGGGCTCGGTTCCGGGCGCGTACGGCGGCTCGGTTCCGGACGCGGGCTCGGCCCGGGACCCGTACCCCGGCCCCGACACCAGCCCCGACTCCGACACCGGCCCCGACTCCGACACCGGCCCTGGCCCCGACACCAGCCCCGACTCCGACACCGGCCCCGACTCCGACACCGGCCCCGACTCCGACACCGGCCCTGGCCCCGACACCGGCCCTGGCTCCGATGCCAGTTCCGCCCCCGACCCCGGCTCGGGCCCCTGCTCACGGACCGCCCCACATCCGCGTCCGCATGCCTGCCCGTACACGCTTCCGCACGCCTGCACGTACTCGCGTCCGCGCCGTTCGATCGCACCGCCCGCGTTCAGCGCGCTGTCGGCGCGGCGGGCGAAGTCCTCGCTGGGTCCGTGGCGTCCGGACTCCACGTGACTGACATAGGAGGACGTATAGCCCAGCTCCTTGGCGAGGGCCTTCTTGGAGAGGCCCCGCACCTCACGCCAGTAGGCGACCTCGGCAGCGAACGCCTCGGTGGCCTGTTCGATGGTGAGGGTGCTGCTGGTGCCACTGCTCATGGTTCGTTCCGTCCGGCCGCCGGATGACTGTGCTGGGAGCGAACCGCGCGGCGCCCCTGTACGGGCTCGCCGAACGGCTCTGCCACTGGTGTGGTTCCCCCGGGCCCGTACTCCACAACGCATAGCGCCGCGTGTCCTGTTCGGCCGCAGCGGCGTGCCCCGCGCCCGTGCGGCGCACGACACGGCGCGAGCCCCGCGGACGCCCCCTGAGCCTCAACCGGCCGACGGGGCAGGCCCACCGACCGACGGGGCAGGCCCCACGTGCCGGCCCGTCAGCTGCCCGGAAAAAAGTCCCCGGCCCCGTGAACTTATCCGCAGCACCCGCCATCGAACTCTGTGTACGGCCCGATAGCGGGGACGCGAGGAGCAAGGGGGTTACGGAAGCCATGGCACAGCACGAGGAGACGACGACCTGGCGCCGCGACCAGGGGAGCACCACCGGCGCGGTACCTGTCCCGGCCCTGCGCCGTTCCGGCCGCCCGGCGCGCGTGGCGGCAGCCGCCGCCGCTGTACTGGCCGCGGGCGCGCTGATGGCCGGCTGCGGCGACAAGGACAGCAGCGCCTCGCCGCCCCAGAAGGCCGAGGGTGGCGCGGCACCAGCGGGCTCCTCGCAGAGCGACCACAGCGGCCACAGCGATCACGGCAGCGGAAGCGGCAGCGAGCACGGAGACAAGGGCGCCAAGGGCGGCACCGGGGGTGCGGGAGACGGCGGTACGGGCGGCAACGGCCAGGAGGGGGCCGGGAACACCGGTGGCTCGGGGGACTCAGGCTCGGCCTCGGCCGGCGGCGCCAAGGGGGAGGCGACCAGCGTCAAGGGCGGCAGCAGCAGCCAGGCGGGCCAGGCCGGTGGCCAGTACGGCTCCGGCAAGCCCGGCGCCTGCACGTCCTCGGACCTGAAGGGAACGATCGGCCCGAACCACCCGGGTGCGGGACAGGAGAACTTCGCTCTCGTCTTCACCAACGACTCCGGCAGCACATGCTCGGTGCGTGGCTTCCCGGGGTTCGCCTTCCTCAACTCCGACGGTGACCAGGTCTCGGTGAACCCCGAGCGCAACGGGGGGAGTGCGCGGACCGTCACGCTCCCTCCCGGCAAGAGCGCCTGGGCTCCGCTGTCCTTCAGCAACCCGCAGATGACCGGCGTACCGACCGTCACCCCGGACACGGCGCTGCTCACGCCGCCCGACCAGCGGGCCTCGATCCGCGTCGACTGGAACGGCGGCCCCGTGACCGCCACCGGCAAGGCATCGGTGCCGAAGATCGGCACGCTGTCCCCCGGTACCGGCGGCGCCTGACGGGCCACGCGAGTTCGGTGGGCCGCCGAAAGGGACCGGCGGCCCGCCGTCCGACCGGCGGGGCCCCGGAAGCCCGTGCGGTTCCTCCGCGACGCTGATGACCAGCGCGCACCGGCATGACCGAACGATCCGGCCGGAACGCGCCCACCGTCGCCGGGAACACCCGGGGCCCCGCCGACCTTCCATAGGAACGTTCGGGCGTTCGGACGTACGGGCGGCGCTGAGGGCCGTACCGACCGTCACTCATGTGCACAACCCCGGGGCACGGTTGGCGGACGGACAACGTCCGGTTCGCGGCTGTACGGTCCTCGGCATGACACAGCCTCTGGACGCACAAGAGCTGTTGGAGCGCATCCGCAGGGCTCGGGACTGGGCGGACGCCGAGGTGTCGAACTCACCGGCTCCGGCGGCTGAGTCCCCCGAGTCCCTCACGGTCATGGAGAGCATCGCCTACCGCGCCATCCGCGACACCCTCGACCAGATCCTGACCCCAGGAACCGTGATCACGCCGCCTGAGCAGTGATCCGGCGGTGTATGTCCTCGGACAGGTTCCGCATGGCCGCGCGGAAGACCTCGGCCTGGTGGTCACCGATGAACGCCGTGTGCCCGAAGACCTCCAGTGTGACGAGGCCATGCATGTGCCCCCACGCGCTCAGAAGCAGCGAGGCGGCGGGAGGAGGCAGCGACCCCATCCCGTCGTGCGGCAGGTGTGCGAGATGCGCCCGTAGTGCGGGGGAGAGTTCGGGAGTACGGGCCGCGGCCAGTTGTTCCGTCGTGAACTCGGCGAACAGCTCGTGCTGGAAGAGATTGCTCATCCGGCGGACCGCCATGGTGGTCGGGCCTTCGACGGGAGCTTGGTAGTACCGAAGCGGCGCCCCGTACAGGAGTTGGAACCGTTCGGGGTGGTCGACGGCCCACTGCCTGTACCCCTCGGCCGGTGCCAGTACCCGCGGCTCGGCCGCGTCCCCGGGGACCGCGGCCTGTACGGCGTCGGCGAGATCGTCGTACGCCTTGGTGACGAGCGCAGTGACGAGGTCGTCCCGGCTCGGAAAGTAGTGGTAGAGCGCCTGCACCGTCATGCCGAGACTTCGCGCGACCGCGCGCAGGGACAGCGCGGCGGGCCCGTTCTCGGCGATGTGGGACTCGGCGGCGGTCAGGATCTCGCGCGTGGCGACGGCCCGGCGCCGCTGGCGCAGCGTGAGCGCGTCGCTCGCGGAAGCGGACGTGCCGGTGGAAGCGGACGTGTCTGGGGACATGCGAGGACCGTACGGCGGTCGCATAACAACAACAAAGGGGTTTGGCAGTGTTAAGAAAAGTTCACACTGCTAAAACTTCCTTCCGCTCCGTACTGTCAGGAGCGCGACCAGAGGTGCGGAACCGGGCCGCACCATGAACCACGCCGGACCGAACGCCCACACGCCCCCGCTCATGAAGGAGTCCGAGATGACCACCCAACCCCGGCTCGCGGTCGTGACGGGAACGTCGAGCGGGATCGGCCTGTACACCGACGTGGGCCTGGCGGTCCACAGGAACATACGTGTCGTCGCGGCGACGCGGGGCACCGGCAAGGCAGACGCCCTGCTGGACGGGGCCACGACCCAGGGAGTCCATTTGGGGAGCCGCCAGGCTCATACGGCATGTGTTTCCGCCGGTGTGGGAGGTCGGCGCCGGGCGCACCGTCACCGTCACCGTCACCAGCGACGGTGCGACCCACGGCCGGCCGTTCCTCGACGCGTGCTCCGCCTCGAAGTCCGCACGGGAAGGCTTGACGCAGTCACTTGAGCCGGTCGCCGTCCGTTCCGGGGGCGCGGTCAGCGTGGCCGAACCCCCGTACGTCGCGACGAACGTCACCGCGAACATGGACGAACGTCACCGGGAACATGGACGTCGAGGCGCTCTCCACCCCCGGTGGGACCTACCGCGAACTCAGCGAGGAATCCGGCCGATTCGCCATGGCGGCCATGCCGGTCGCGCAGACACCCCCGGACGACGTGGCGACGGTCGTGGTCGAGGCGGCGACGACCGACGAGCCCCGCTTCCGCCGCGAAACCTCTGAATCGCTTCCGCCGCGAAACCTCTGAATCCTCGGCCGCTTCGGCCGGACTCTCCCTTGCCGACCTGGACGGCACCTACGTCGCCAACGCCCTTGCCGCCTGGCTGCATGGAGCCACTGCGCGAGCGCGCATGCCGCGCCCCCACACGTACCTCATCCGTGTTCCACGGACCATCGTGCGCCCCGCCGTCGCGGCGGCCCGCCCATGAGGGCCGAACAGCACCGGCCGTATACACACCGCACGCAGGACCGCACTCACCCCCGCACGCAACACCGCGCGCGCAACACCCCACATCAGGAGATTCCTATGCCGAACCGCAAGCCGCTCCGTCGCTCGCAGCTCACCCTGGCCGCTCTCGGCGCCGCCGCAACTGTCGCGCTCGTCCTCACGGCCACCGGCACTGCCAACGCGGGCAAGGCGGACAGCGGCGGCAGCGCCGACAAGGCCAACAGCACCCTCAAGGCGGTGCCGAAGGGGCACCACGGCCCCAAGCCGACCGTCGTCCTGGTCCACGGCGCTTTCGCCGAAGGTTCCAGCTGGAACGGTGTGGTCAAGCGGCTGAAGCGGGAGGGCTATCCGGTCATGGCGCCCGCCAACCCGCTGCGCGGTGTCAGCAGTGACGCCGCCTACCTCCGCGATGTACTCGCCGGCATCAAAGGCCCCGTCGTCCTGGCGGGACACTCCTACGGCGGCTCCGTCATCAGCGAGGCCGCCGCAGGCAACAAGAACGTCGAGGCCCTCGTCTACGTCGCCGCCTTCCTCCCCGACAAGGGCGAGAGCGCGTCCGAGCTGTCCGCGAAGTTCCCCGGCAGTACCCTCGGCTCCACGCTCAACGAGGTCCCCACAGCTCTGCCCGACGGCTCGAAGGTGACGGATCTGTACATCGAACAGGGCAAGTTCCACCGCCAGTTCGCCGCCGACGTGTCCCGCTCCACGGCGCAGCAGATGGCGGCCACTCAGCGGCCCGTCACCAGTGCGGCACTTGACGAGGGCGCCGAAGCCGCCGCCTGGAGGACGATCCCGTCCTGGTCCATGATCACCACACAGGACCGCAACATCCCCCTCAAGGCGCAGACCTTCATGGCCGACCGCGCCCACGCCCGCACGGTCAAGATCAACGCGTCCCACGCGGTCACCGTCTCCCACCCCGACGCCGTGGCCCGCCTCATCAACAAGGCAGCCCACTCCACGAACTGACCGCCTGTTGTCCCGAGCCCGCGCCCCGGTCTGCCGCTCACCCCGAACGAGGGAACGACCCGGGGCGGGCTCGGCGTCCCGCTCTCCGGGCTCGACGGCACGGACCCCGTGACGCACCCGCGTTCAACGACCGCAGGCCGAACAGCACACCCGGGCTGCGCTGTTCGGCTCGGCCGGAAGCCTCATGGGGTCACCAGCCGTGCGTCGCTGAGCTGTTTGAGCAGCGCCCGCACATCGGCTGCGACCCGGGCGGGGTCCTGGCCGAAGCGGGCGCTCAGCTCCGCTGAGACGGCGGGCACGGTCCTGCCCTCGGTGAGGAGCTGGACCACGGCCGCACCGGTTCCGTTGAGCATCCAGTAGCGCCCCGTCGTCTCCTGGAGCAGCACCATGCCGCCCTCGGTCCTGGTCGCCGTCACATCGGGTGGGAGTGCGTACGTCATCGGACTCGTACTCCTTGTGCGCTCGGTCGGTCGCTCGCCCCGCGCGGGCCTCCACCGAGCGGGGCCCTGGCCGTACGGCGTCGCCATGCCCATGTTGGGTACCGGGCTCCGACGGCGGCAGGTGTTTCGGGCAGCTCCGAAACGGACGCGGCGCGGCAACGGGGCCGACCGGGCGACCGGCACACGGGCGGGGGCACGCCTCCTCATCCCCTTCGGCCCGCCCTGCCAAGGTGCAGCTGACCTCCACGCCAGAGGTCGGGGACCGAGAGGAACGAGCGGCAGATGGACATCGGCGAAGTTGCCTTCCGAAGCGTTGCCCCTGCGAGTGCTGCCCCGGCGCCTGCCCTTGACCCTGCGTCCGACGGCGAACCGCCGCGCGCTATGACTCCAGGTGTTACGACTCCTCGCGCCACGACTCCCCGCACCCCGGGGTCCTGAGATGCCGGGCGTCCGCGGCATCGACCACGTCGGGGTCACCGTCCCCGACATCGAAACGGCCACTGTCTTCTTCCGCCGTGCGCTGGGCGCTGAAGTCCTCTACGACACGCTCCGCCGCGAGGACGGCCCCCGCACCGGCCCGTCCCTGGAACAGGGGCTGGGCGTTCCGGAAGGCACCGCGCAGGTGGCCGTGCGCATGCTCGCCCTGCCGGACGGCCCGGGACTTGAACTCTTCGAGTTCCGCGCCCCCGGCCAAGGAGGGCCCGTGCCGCCGTCCGGTCTGGGCTGGCAGCACCTGGCCGTGTACGTCGACGATCTCGACGGGGCCCTCGCCCGTGTCGAGGAGGCCGGCGGACTCCCGGTGGGCGGCCCCCGGCCGCTCCCCGGCGTCGAGGCCGGCCCGCGCAACCGGATGACCTACACACGCACGCCCTGGGGCAGCACCCTCGAACTGATCACCTACCCCGACCCCCAGCCGTACGAGGCGTACACGACCCGACGCCGCTGGCGCCCCCTCCGCCCGCAATGACGCGGCTCGGGGGCGGCTCGTACGACGGCACGGGGATGGCTCGCGGGACGGCTCGGGGACGGTGCGCGGAAAAGTGGTCACGGGTGGGTGCCGGAAGGGCGTAGAGTGAGGTTTACCGACGCGGGGTGGAGCAGCTCGGTAGCTCGCTGGGCTCATAACCCAGAGGTCGCAGGTTCAAATCCTGTCCCCGCTACTGTGAACAGGGCCCGGATCCTCAAGGATCCGGGCCCTGTTGCGTGACCGCACCGCACCGCACCGCACCGCACCGCACCGAGGCTGGGCCCGGACCCGGGGCCAGGGCACCGACTCGGACCGGCGCCCCGCCGATCTGAGTACGCGGGCGGGTACCGGCCCGCGAGCAGGCTCCATAGCGTTCGCCACATGGAGAAGACCAGCACCGCTCCCACAGTCCCCGACCCCGACCCCGGCTCCGATTCCGAGCGCCTTCACGCGCGCGGCGGGCGTACCGCCCTGGACTGGGCCGGGCTGGTGCTTCTCGCGGCGGGAGTTCTGGTCCTGGGCGCCTTCGCGGGGCTGTTCGGGCCGTTGCTCGCCGTCGCCTGCGACTCCTGCCAGGACGGCATTCGCGGTCCGCTGCGCTTCGACGCCGCACTGGTCGCCGTCGCCTGGATCGCGGTGCCGCTGACCACGCTGGGAACGGTGATCGGAACGTTCCTCCCCCGGGGCGGCGCCCGCGTGGGCGGTATCGGCGTGGCCGTACTGGTCGCCCTGCTGCTGGTGATGCAAGCTCTGGGCCAGTTCACGGCCTGACCGGGACGGACGCCCGGCGAACGCCGCTTCAGCTGCCCGTACTTGGCGCCGGCCCCCGGGCCTCGGGCCCGGGCTAGCCGCTCGTGGTCTCGTCCGGGTGGAGTGCGTCGAGAATGAGGCTGAGGCCGAAGGTGAACTCGTCGGTGTAGTCGTAGCCGGGCTTGAGAACGTGCTCGGCGGCCAGCTCGGTGAGGTGGGGGTAGGTGTCGGCCGGCATGTCGCGCATGATGGCGCCCGCGACCTCGTCCTGTTCCGCCGCACCTCTGAACGGCAGGCTCAGCTCCTGCAGTACGAAGCCGTACAGGTAGCTGTCGATCAGCGAGACGGCGTGCGCGGTCATCGGCACGGAGAATCCTCCGGCGCGCAACGCTCCGATGACGGCGTCGTGGTGGCGCAGGGTCGCCGGGCCGGGCCGGGAGCGGGAGTCCATGAGGCCGATGGCCCACGGATGGCGCCGGAGGACGGCGCGCGCCGAGTCCGCGCGGTGGCGCATGGCACTCTTCCAGTCCTCCTCGCGCGGTGGCAGCTCGATCTCTCCGAACACCGCGTCCACCATGCCGTCGAGGATGTCCTCCCTGCCCGCCACATGGTGGTAGAGCGACATCGCCTCGACCCTCAGCGGTTCGGCGATGGCCCGCATGGTGAGCGCGGCTGACCCCTTCTCGTCGGCCACCGCCAACGCCGTACGGATCACGCGCTCGCGACTGAGCGGGGTACGCGCCGCAGCGCCGCGCCGGCCCTTGCCTCCCTCACGCATGCACTCCTCCTTCCCTTCTTTCTCGCTCCCCTTGACCGCCTTACAGTATAAGGCTACCTTACGGCATAAGGTAAGCACGCCGGCGAAAGGGCTGCTCCATGGGCACGGATCGCGTGAAGAAGGTCTGCATCGTCGGGGCTTCGGGGAAGCTCGGGCAGTACATGGTTCGGCACGCACTGGAACGCGGCTACGAGGTGGTCGGCGTGTGCCGGGAGCGCAGTGTGGCCAAACTGGCCGCGTTCGAGGGCCGGATGACCGTCGTCCCCGGGCCCACGAACGATCCGGACGTGATCCGGCGGGCGGTCGCCGGGTGCGACGGGGTGCTGACGGTGCTGGTGCCCTGGGGCGTTCAGCAGTACGCGTCGGGCACGGCGCAGGCGGTGCTCGACCACGCACCGCCGGACGCGCGCCTGGTCTTCTCCTGCGGATGGCACATCACGCGCGACGGCAAGGACCAGTACTCGCGGATGTTCACCATGGGCGTCCTCGTCGCCTCCGTACTGGGCAAGCTCGTGCGCGCCGTGGAGATCGGCGACCAGGTGGAGGCGTGCCGCCGGGTGTTCGCCAGCGACACCCGGTGGACCGTGGTGCGCGGCAGCACCCTGGAGGAAGGCGAGAGCCAGGGCCTGCCCGTATGGAGCGGGCACGTGGGCGACCCGGTACTGGCCGGCAACCTGACGCGCCGGGTGGACTTCGCCCTGTTCATGGTGGAAGCACTCACCAACGACACCCTCGTCCAGGAGGCCCCGGCCATTGTCGGCTGCCGAACCCCCAGCGCCCTCGCCCACAACACCGGGCCCCACGACTCCAGCCCTCACAACACCGCCTAACGGTCCGGAGCAGCCCCGCACTTGCCCCTTGCCGCCGGTGGCGGAAGCGCCAGGCCCTCGCCCGGAATGGGCGTAACGGCCCCGCACACATGCCGCACAGGTGCCCCTTTCCGGCGCGACGACTGCGCCCCGGCTCTCCGGGAGGAGAGGCGGGGCGCAGTCACGTGCAGGGCGGGGGAGGCCCTCTTCTGCTCCACGAGGTCATTCGCGTGCTCCACGAGGTCGTTCGCACTCCCCCCGGAGGTCGTTCGCACTCCCCCCGGAGGTCGTTCGCGCTACCCCGCGAGGTCGTTCGCGGCCTCCGCGATCAGGTCGCTGACCGGGACAGGCTGAGAGGCGAGTGAGGCGTGACTGGCGTCGAGTTCGATGGTCTTGCGGGGATTCATCCGCTGGGCCATGCGACGTTCGTTGTCCGGATGGATCATCCGGTCGGCTGCGGAGACCTGATACCAGACGGGCTTGGACCGCCAGGCCGGTGCGGTCACGTTGTCGCCGAAGGCAGGGCTCAGCGGAGCTTTCTGGGTCACCGCCATGACCAGTGCCTCATCGGCGGCCAGGTCCTGGCAGAAACTCTCGTGGAACTTGTCCTGCGCGATCCACAAAAAGCCGTCGGAGTCCGGGGCGATGTTCTCGAACGCCGCCGGCGGCTTCTCTTCGCTGATCTGCCCCGGGCTCTCGTTCGCGTCGGGTGCGAACGCGGCGATGTAGACCAGCCCGGCCACGTTCGGCAGGTCACCGGCCTCGGTGATGACCGCGCCGCCGTAGGAGTGCCCGACGAGCAGCACCGGCCCTTCGATCTGCCTGACCATCTTCCGGGTGCGTTCGGCGTCGTCGGCCAGCGAGGTCAACGGGTTCTCCACCGCCTGCAGCGAAGTGAACCCTCGCTTGCGCAATTCAACGACGACCTTCGCCCAGTGGGCTGCGCCGCCCCAGAAACCGTGCACCAGAACAACTGCGGGCTTGTCCGCCACGGGAAACACCTCTTTGATCAGAGATCCCCCTCAGCCACGGTAAGGGCCGGTCACCCGGGCCGCCACCAGACCCCTCGGCCACCCTGTCCGTCTCAGCGATGCGCACGGCGCCGTGCGCCGACGCGGCCGAGAGCACAGCGCACGGCCTCACCGCAGGACCGGATGGACCCACCGGAGGACCGGAATGTGCGCGCATACGAAAGCCCCACCCGCGCTTTCGCTGGTGAGGCTGTGAGTGTGCCCCCGGCAGGACTCGAACCTGCGGCCAAGTGCTTAGAAGGCACCTGCTCTATCCACTGAGCTACGGGGGCCGGTCTCCGTCGCGGTGGGCGGGCTCGCCCCCAGAGTGACCATGGCGGGGTCAAGGATAGGGGGCCGGGAGGCTCGTCCTGCTCGCTTCACCTCCGCGATGCCATGTGGAGGTTCAGTGAAGCGGTCCCGATAATCGCAGGCGGGTGCGATTTACGCATTGCTTTTGGCGGTGTGCGGTGCGGGTGTTGCTCAGTCGTTATGGGTGCGGCCGGGTTGCAGGTGGGTCATGCGGGGTGAACAGGTCCATTGCCTGGCGAAAGCCACCTTTTTCGCAGGGATCCATCGTGGATAGGCTTCAAAAACGCCTCAAAATTGGGCATTCTGCACATGTGGCGATCTTGGACGTACGGCCCGACCTGCTCGACGCGCTCACCGCACTGCGCGAGCGTGTCGCCGCCGCCCGCTTTCCGCTCCCGCTTCCGGGGGCCGAGCGCGCTCGTCGTTCCCGGGCGGAACTGCTGGCGCAGCTCGACGACTACCTCGTTCCGCGCCTGCGCACCCCCGAGGCCCCGCTGCTCGCGGTGATCGGGGGCTCGACGGGCGCGGGCAAGTCGACGCTCGTGAACTCGCTCGTGGGCCGCAGAGTCAGCGAGGCGGGCGTTCTGCGGCCGACAACACACACGCCGGTGCTGGTCTGTCACCCGGACGACCGCTCGTGGTTCGTGGGCCGACGTGTGCTGCCCCGCCTGGAACGGGTGTGGGTACCCCGCCAGGAGACCAGCCCCGTCGGCACTCCCGGCGGCTCCCCCGAGGCGCCCGGAGCGGGCTCCGGCGCGCACCCGTACCCCGGAGCCCGCTCCTACCCGGGCTCTCCCTCCTCCCCGGACACCCGCCCGTATCCCGGGCCCCACCCGTACTCGCGCCGTCAGGACGGCGGACAGGGACAGGCGCCGGGTCCCCTGACGTACGCGGACACGGACGAGTACGCGTACGCACACGCACACGCACACGCGGTGAACACGGAGGCGGGCAGCGGCCTCGATCTCGGCACCGAGCCCGACCTCGATCTCGATCTCGGCCTCGATCTTGACTCCGGCACCGGCACCTTCACCGGCTCGGGCATCGGTTGCGGCTCCGGTAGTGAGGCCGAGTCCGGTGGGCGCGCGCTCCGGCTGGAGATCGATTCGGGTCTGCCCCGCGGCCTCGCGCTGCTCGACGCTCCCGACATCGACTCCCTGGTTGCCCGCAACCGTGACCTCGCCGCCGAACTGATCTGCGCGGCCGACATCTGGGTCCTGGTCACAACAGCTGCGCGCTACGGGGACGCGGTTCCCTGGCATCTGCTGCGTACGGCCAAGGAGTACGACGTCACTCTCGCCACCGTTCTCGACCGGGTACCCCACCAGGTCGCGGCCGAGGTGGCGGGCCAGTACCGGTTGCTGCTGGAGCGCGAAGGGCTGGGTGAGGTGCCCCGGTTCACGATTCCCGAGCTGCCCGAGTCCGCGGGCGGCTCGGGCCTGCTGCCCGTCTCTGCGGTCGCTGGGCTGCGCGAGTGGCTGGAGCGCAGGGCGAGGACCGTAGAGGCCAGGAGCGAGGCGGCGGGCCGTACGGCTGCCGGCGCGGTCGACTCGCTCCGCTCCCGTATCGCCTCGCTCGCGGGGGCCTCGGCAGCGCAGTACGCGGCGGCGCTGCGTCTCGCCCAGCAAGTGGACGCGGCCTACGAGAGAGCCGGTGAGCGACTACAGGTGCGCATCGCGGACGGCGAACTACTGGCAGGCGATGCCGAGGCGCACTGGCGCGGTTTTCCCCGGGACAGCGGCGGTGAAGAACTCTTCGACGCGTTCACCGAGGGGCTCACCGCGCTCCTCACTGGCGCTGTCGCGGCGGCCGACGAACGGATCGCCACCGTACGGCGCGGCGAACCCGCGCTCGATCTCCCCGTACCGCCCGCGCTGGCGGGCGCGGAGGGGCACGGCCGGATCGGCGTACTCGTACGCAGGTGGCGGCGGTGCGTGGAAGAACTGGCCGACGACGAACTGCGCGCTACAGGTCGCGCCTCCAGCGGTCCCGACGGCGAGACGGAAAGAGTGGCCGGGCTCCTGGCCGCCGCGCTCCTGGGCGGGCGCCGCGCGGAGGGCGCGGAAGCGGCGCTGTCCGCCCTCCTCGGCGAGGAGTCCGCGCGAGCACTACGGGAACGCTGCGCGGAACTGCTGAACGGGTGCGTGGAACGTGTCCTCTACGGGGAGCGCGACAGGCGCCTCGCCCCCCTGGACGCGCTCGACGCGGGCCCGGAACCACAGATGGAACTGGTTGCCGCGTTCTCCCTGCTGAGCAAGGCGGAGGCGGCCCGCACCCTCCAGCCGACGCACAGGGCGCGCGGCCTGGAGAGCGCGCAGAGGGAGAGGTGACCATGGTGGCTTCCACCGATGCCGGACTGTGCACACGGCACAGCGAACCGCATACCGGGCCGAGCGCACCGCCCGTACCGCCCGTCGAAGCCGAAGGAAACAACGCACCGGGCGCGCACTCAGACGATCCGGACACCCAATGGAGCGCCGCACCGCCGCCCCTGAAAAAGGGCGGACCGGTAGACACAGACCCGGCGGCGGCGTACGGAGGCGGGGACGGGGAGCGCGACGCCGAGGACGCCGAGGACGCCGAGGACGCCGTGTGCGAAGCCGGGGACGACGCACGCCCCGACAGCGCGCCGGGCACCTCCCCAGGTGAGGGCGAGACCCGTGGGACCCCCTGGGGCGACGGACTGATTGCCCGTAGAGCGCCGGTGGTCCGGCCCGCGGCGCCCGCTCCCATGTCCGGAAACGCACCACTGACCGAGCGGCGTGCGCAGCATCCGGCGCACCACTACGCAGCCACCATCCCGTGCGCCGAAACCGAGGGCCAAGGAGGAACGAACGTGGGGGAGCGGGCGGACGGGCACGAAGCGGTGGCCCTGGACATCGAAGGGGCCGGGCGGAGCGAGACGGCCGAGCACAGTGGCCCGGCCGAGCGGCCGGAGCGGGTCGGGCGGCCCGAGCGGCCCGAGCGGGAAGCGACTGAGCGGAAGGCCGGGGAGGACGTGCTGCGCCAGCGCCTCGGCGCGCTGCGCGAACTGGTCGGCCTCTCCCGTACGCGGCTCGACGGCGAGGTGCTGGCCGAGGCGGGACGAGTGCTGGACGCGGCAGCCGCACGCCGGGGCCTGCCCCGCGCCTACACGACGGTCGCGCTCGCGGGGGCCACGGGCAGTGGCAAGTCCTCCCTGTTCAACGCCCTGACGGGAGCGCGGTTCTCGGAGGTCGCCATGCGCCGCCCCACCACGGCCGCGCCGGTCTCCTGCACGTGGGAGGCCGCTGGCGCCGACGGGGCCGACGGGCTGCTCGACAGGCTGGGCATTCCGGCTCACGCGCGCCACAGGACCCGCGACGGCGCGCTCAGCGGCCTCGTACTGGTGGACCTGCCCGACCACGACTCCGTGGCGAAGGACCACCGCGAACAGGTCGACCGGATGCTGGAACTGGTCGACGCCGTCGTGTGGGTCGTCGACCCGGAGAAGTACGCCGACGCCGTGCTGCACGAGCAGTACCTGCGGCGGCTGGCAGGACACGCCGAGGTCACCTTCATCGTCCTCAACCAGACCGACCGGCTCACCTCGGACGCCGTCGACGCCGTTCTGGACGACCTGCGGCGGCTGCTGGACGAGGACGGCATGGCACTCGGCGAACACGGCGAGCCGGGCGCCGCCGTCCTCTCCGCTTCCGCGCTCACGGGAGAGGGCGTCGCCCTGCTCCGCGAGGAGTTGGGCGAGTTCGTCACGGCCCAGCGCGCCGCCGTTCTCCGGTTGAACGCCGACCTGGACGGAGCGATGGAACGGCTCCAGCCCGTGTACGCGGACCCCGGTATCGGCGGGGCGCCGGGACTCACCGAACCCGCGCGGGAGGACTTCGAGGACCGCCTCGCCATCGCCGTCGGCGCGGCAGCGGCGGGGCAGGCCGCGGAACGCGCCTGGCTCCGCCAGGCCGGACACGCCTCCGCGACCCCATGGGTACGACTGCTCCGCCGTTACAGCGCCCGCACGGCCCTGTCCAGGAACGACGCCGTACGGGGTGAGGCGGTACGGGATGAGTCGCTACGAAAGGACGCCGTACGGGGGGACGCCACGGGTACGGCGACGGGGGACCGTGCGGCCGTGGACGGTTCGGCGCGGGACCGTTCGGCGGCGGGCGGGGCTTCGTGCACACGGGCCGAAGCGCGCGGAACGGTCTCCCGGGTGGCGAGGCCGCGCGAGAGCCTGCAACATGCCCGCGCGGCACGGCCCGTAGTGGCGCAGGCGGTACGGGAACTGGCGGACGCCGCCGCGTACGGCCTGCCGGACGCCTGGGCGCGGACCGTACGGGAGTCGGCGCGGCGCGGTGCGGCCGGACTGCCGGAGGCGCTGGACGCGGTCATGGAGGTGGGGGCGGTCGGCGCGGGCAGGGGAGAGGGCGCACGGGGCGGACAGGCGGAACGGGCCGCGCACACGGGCCGGGCGGAGGGGCCGGAGGGCGCCGTTCCGGAGCCCGTGCCTCAGCCTGGTTCCGCATCGCGGGACGACGGTGCTGAGCCGGGCGATGCCGCCGGTGCTGACGTTCACGCCGGTGCCGGTGCCGGTGCCGGTGCCGGTGTTGGCGACGCTGACGGTGTGGCGCAGCCTCGGGGCGAGGGCACGCCGCGGGCCCCGCGCGTGCTGCGGCCACCGCGTGCCGCGGGCGCCGCACGTCCGTCGCGCCCACCGCGTCCTCCGTGGTGGACGGCGGCGCGCGTGGGCCAGGGGCTGTTGCTGGGGACGCAGGTGCTGAGCGTGGTGTGGGCGGTGGCCATGGTGGCGTTCGGCGGCGGGAACCTCGGCGGGGCGCTGGCGCCGTGTGCGCTGTTCCTCGCGGCGACGGCGGGCGGACCGCTGCTGGCGTGGGGATGCCGGGCGATGGCGCGCGGGCCTGCGCGGGCCTACGGGCTGGAGGAGGAGCGCAGGCTGCGGAGACTGGCGGCGGGCTGCGGAAGGACGCGGGTGCTGGAGCCGGTGGCCACCGAGTTGATGCGCTACCGCGAGGTGCGCGAACAGTACGCCATCGCTGCCGGAGTGGTGCGGGCGTAGGGGCGTAGTGGCTGGTCAGGTGGTGTGACGGGAGCCGCTGGGACGGTGTCTTCGTCCCGTCGGTGACCGGGGCGGCCGGTCATCCCGGTCACCCACACGAGGGGCCGGGTTGTCCACAACGCTCAGGTAATCCACAGATCTGAGGGCGTTTCCCCGGAGATCCGCTCCCGGCCGCATTCTGGTTCCGAAGGCACGGGAGCCAGGGGGTGGTTGGTATGAACGAGACACATACGACGGTCGCCGGGAATGTGGCGACACCGGTCGACTACCGGACGTCGTCGTCGGGTGTACCGGTGGCGAGGTTCCGGCTCGCCAGTACGGTGCGGCGCTTCGACCGGCAGAGGGGGAATTGGACCGACGCCTTCACCAGCTTCTACACGGTGTGGGCATGGCGCTCGCTGGCCACGAACGTGGCGTCGTCGGTCTCGCGGGGCGAGCCGGTCATCGTGCGGGGGCAGTTGAGGATCCTGGAGGAGGAGCGCGAGGGTAGGCGCCTTCTCGCCGCGGATCTGACGGCCTCGTCGGTCGGGCACGACCTGTCGCGCGGCACGGCCGTCTTCATGCGCGCCGCACGGGCCGGAGGCGAGCCGGTAGTGGCTGGGAGCTGGACGCACGCGACGGGTGCCGCCGACGGGACCGACCCATGGGCGGTGAGCGCGGAGCCGGTCGCCGCCACCGTCGGCAGGGGTCGTGAAGCCGCCACCGGGACCGCACTCGGAACCGCCGCCGGCACGGTCACGGGAGAGGAGGGAGCCTCAGCGGAAGGAGACATTCCAGGTCAGCGGCCCGTGCCGTGATCGTCCCGGTCCGTCGGATTCGGCGATAACGATTCCGATTCGGAACGCGTGGCAGACGGGGTTCCTGGGGACTGAGGTGTGCCTCCGTCTCTACTATCCGTCGCGTACTGACGGGGGGTTAGAGCTTTGCGGCAGGGAGATGGCCACGCGCGGGCCACCCCGGCCAAGAGGGGAAGACCATGACTTCTGTACGCGGGCGGATGACCGGCCGTCTCGCTGCTGTCGCGGCGACCACCGGACTGTGTGCCGCGGGGATGGCGGCGACCGCTGCCCCCGCCGCCGCCGGCGGTGCGCCAGGCGAGGGCGTGTCCGGGCAGCGGGGCGGAGCCAGCGCCACGCTCGACGGGCTCAGGACCCATGACCAGGCGGTGATCCGCACGGGCAGCGAGAGACAGGAGATCAGCGCGGGACTCTTCGAGATGACGGTCGAGGGTGGCGGCACCCTGCAGACCTACGGCGTCGACATGCTCAACCCCATACAGGAGCAGGCGCGTTACGAGGAAGGAGAGTGGAAGTCCTCGTCCCTGTACGGCAACCGGAACGCGGGCAAGATCCGCTGGGTCCTCGAACACTCCTACCCCCGCATGAACGACCTCCAGGCCCTCGCCGAGGCGGCGGGCGCCAAGCGGCTCACCCCGCAGACCGCGGCTGCGGGGACCCAGGTCGCGATATGGCGGTTCTCCGAAGAGGGGCCGGACGCCCGGGCAGGTGCCGGCAGGGCAGGTGCGGGGGCAGGCACCGGCGCGGACGCCGCACACAAGGGCAGTGCGCGGGAGCATGTACGGATCACCGCCAGTGACCCGGCGGCCCAGAAGCTCGCCGACCATCTGGTGAAGGCGGCCAAGCGGATGTCCGAGCCGAAGGCGTCGCTCACCCTCGAACCGGCTGAGGTCTCCGGCAGGAACGGTGAACGGCCCGGTCCCGTCACGGTCCGGACCAACGCGCCCGCCGTCAGCCTCGCGCCCGACCCGCACGCCACCTCCCAGGGCGTGCGTGTCGTGGACAAGAAGGGCGAGCCGGTCGACTCCGCCGTCAACGGCACCGAGCTGTACTTCCAGCTGCCCGAGGACATCGACCCGGGAACGGCTTCGCTGACGGCGGAGGCGGCGACGAAGATCCCGGTCGGGCGGGTGTTCACCGGGTCGGGCGGCCGGGGCAAGAGCCAGACCCAGGTCCTCGCCGGATCGAGCCAGTCGACCGTCTCCTCGGCGGCGGCGGTCAACTGGGCCGAGGGCGGACCCGTACCGGCCACCACGGCCGAGGAGAACTGCGCGAAGGGGGGCGTGGACATCACCGTGGACAACAGCGGGGACGCCCCGTTCCCGCTCCGGGTGGGCGGTCAGAAGGACGAGGTCGAGCAAGGCGACAAGGGGACGCTCACGGTGCCGGTCAAGGAGGACCAGCCCTACCGGATACCGGTCACGGGACCGAACGGATACGAGCGGACCTTCAGCGGAGTTCTCGACTGCGCCACCTCGGCAGCCGCGGGCGGGCTGGACCAGCGGAGCGCACCGGCGCGCGCCGAGCGTCCCGCCACGGTCGGTGGCGGAAGCGGTGGCGGGGACACGGTCATGGGCGGCAGCCAGGACCTCGCGCAGACCGGCGGAAGCAACGCTCCACTGTTCGCGGCCGTGGCCGCCGCGTTCGTGGCGATAGGCGGCGCTGTCCTGACCGTCGTACGCCGGCGTTCCTGAGGGAATCCGGCGGAGTTCGTCGCGGGGGTCAGGGAACCCGTTTCCGCGCGTGGCACCGTGTGCGGCAAGATGGGGTGCGTATGCCTTACGCGGCATGGCCGTGCCTCGATCCGCGCGGCGGTGCCGCCCCTCGACCTCGCGGCGCCTGCCGCAACACGACCAGCGCGGCCTGGCCGCATGTGAATACCTACAGATTGCCGGACGGTTCCTCTTGGCTGAGTACATCTACACCATGCGCAAGACGCGCAAGGCGCACGGCGACAAGGTGATCCTCGACGACGTCACCCTGAGCTTCCTGCCCGGCGCGAAGATCGGTGTCGTGGGTCCCAACGGCGCCGGCAAGTCGACCGTGCTCAAGATCATGGCCGGGCTGGAGCATCCGTCCAACGGCGACGCGATGCTCGCACCCGGGTACAGCGTGGGCATCCTGCTGCAGGAGCCGCCGCTGGACGAGTCGAAGACGGTGCTGGAGAACGTTCAGGACGGTGTCCTGGAGACCAAGCAGCAGCTCGACAGGTTCAACGCGATCGCCGAGCAGATGGCGACCGAGTACACCGACGAGCTGATGGAGGAGATGGGCAAGCTTCAGGAGAAGCTCGACCACTCCAACGCGTGGGACCTGGACGCTCAGCTGGAGCAGGCCATGGACGCGCTCGGCTGCCCGCCCGGTGACTGGCCGGTCACCAACCTCTCCGGCGGTGAGAAGCGCCGCGTCGCGCTGTGCAAGCTGCTGCTGGAGCAGCCCGACCTGCTGCTGCTCGACGAGCCCACCAACCACCTGGACGCCGAGTCCGTGCAGTGGCTGGAGCAGCACCTGGCGAAGTACCCCGGCACCGTCGTCGCCATCACCCACGACAGGTACTTCCTGGACAACGTCGCGGGCTGGATCCTGGAGCTGGACCGGGGCCGTGCCATCGGCTACGAGGGCAACTACTCCACGTACCTGGAGAAGAAGCAGTCGCGGCTCAAGGTGGAGGGCGCGAAGGACGCCAAGCGGCAAAAGCGCCTCAAGGACGAGCTGGAGTGGGTCCGCTCCAACGCGAAGGGGCGGCAGGCCAAGTCCCGGGCACGTCTGACCCGTTACGAGGAGATGGCAGCCGAGGCGGAGAAGACGCGGAAGCTCGACTTCGAGGAGATCCAGATCCCGCCGGGTCCGCGACTGGGCAACATCGTCGTGGACGTCCAGAACCTCAGCAAGGCGTTCGGCGACAAGGTCCTCATCGACGACCTGTCCTTCACGCTGCCCCGTAACGGCATCGTGGGCGTCATCGGTCCGAACGGTGCGGGCAAGACCACGCTGTTCAAGATGATCCAGGGCTTCGAGGACGCGGACTCCGGTTCGATCAAGGTCGGCGACACGGTCAAGATCTCCTACGTCGACCAGAGCCGCTCGAACATCGACCCGAAGAAGACGCTGTGGGCCGTCGTCTCCGACGAGCTGGACTACATCAACGTCGGCCAGGTGGAGATGCCCTCGCGCGCCTACGTGAGCGCGTTCGGCTTCAAGGGCCCGGACCAGCAGAAGCCGGCCGGTGTGCTCTCCGGCGGTGAGCGCAACCGTCTCAACCTCGCGCTCACCCTCAAGCAGGGCGGCAACCTGCTGCTCCTCGACGAGCCGACGAACGACCTCGACGTGGAGACGCTCTCCTCGCTGGAGAACGCACTGCTCGAATTCCCGGGCTGCGCCGTGGTCGTCTCCCACGACCGCTGGTTCCTCGACCGCGTGGCGACGCACATTCTCGCCTACGAGGGCGAGAGCAAGTGGTTCTGGTTCGAGGGCAACTACGAGTCGTACGAGAAGAACAAGGTCGAGCGGCTGGGTGCCGACGCGGCACGCCCGCACCGGGCGACGTACAAGAAGCTCACCCGGAGCTGAGTGCGTGCGCCACAGCTATCAGTGCCCCCTGCGCTGGTCGGACATGGATGCCTTCGGGCATGTCAACAACGCGGTCTACCTCCGTTATCTGGAGGAGGCACGGATCGACTTCATGACACGGCCGGCGCGGGAGGCCGACTCGGACAGCTTCACGGGCGGGACCGTCGTTGCGCGCCATGAGATCGACTACCTGCGCCCGCTGGTGCACCAGCACAACCCTGTGACCGTGGAGTTGTGGGTGACGAAGCTCAACGCGGCCTCGGTCACGTTCGCCTACGAGATCAGGGAAACCGCGGTGCCCGGGGCGGACGTCAGGCCGTATGTGCGGGCCAAGACCGTCGTGGTGCCGTACAACCTGAAGGAGGAGCGTCCCCGGCGGCTGACCGGCGGGGAACGGGCCTTCCTGGAGAGGTACTTCGATGACAGCCACCGTGGCTAGGGAACTGGTCTTCGCGGACCCCGGCGAGTCGGCGGGGCTCGCCGCCTTCCTCGGGCGGCTGCTGCGCTGGGAGAAGAGCGCCGCCGTCCGTATCCAGGCGGGCGACGGCGTGGCGGGGGTGTTCGCCAAGCCCGCGCGGTTCGAGGTGCTGGCCGTGCGCACCGGCAGGCTGCTGGAGCCCGCCGAGCTGGATGTGACCGTCTCGGCGGGGGAGTTGCTGGAGCGCGTCGACGAGAAGCGCGAGGCCGTCGGGGTGCCGTCGGAGGTGACAGGGCCCTCGTGGGCGGGGCTGCTGCCGCCGCGCGCCGGGTGGCACGAGTACGCCAAGGCGCCCGTGGAGGCGATCGGTTCGGTGGCTGCCGCCGCCGTCGGCGAGTTCAAGGAGCGTGCCGAGCGGCTGGGGCCCGACAAGCGGGGCCGTGAGGCGCTGGACGCGCTCGCCGAGGAGATCTGGTCCAGGCCGCTGGGCCGTACGGGCCTGCCGCTGCGTGCCGCGCACGCTGCGCACGCGCTCGGGTTCCTGCGCGGCAAGGGGCCGGTGAGCCTGCTGGAGGCGGGTGCCTGGCTGCGGCTGCGTACGCCTTACGGTTCCGTGGCCGTCCGGCGCGGGGGCTCCGGTTCGGGCGCGGGTGGGCTCAGCGTCACGCCGGTTTGATGTAGCCGGCGGTGTATCCGTCACGAAGGCCCCGGGCACGTTCGTTCCTGTGCCCGGGGCCTTCGTGTGCGCTTGTACCCGGCCTTTGGTGCGCGCTTGCGCCCGCCCTTTCGTCGTCGCCCGGGTGCCAGGTACGGCCAGGGGTGCGAGGGCGGCGCCCGGTTCGGCGACCGTGTCCTGTTCACGCGCCGTGCGGCGCGCATCCCTCAACCGCAGGGGAGAGCGAGGGGGTTGCCGGGTCGGCCGGTCTGGTCAGTCCGCGGAGTTGATCATGGATCCGGCGGCGTAGATCAGGTAGTCCCAGAGCTGTGTTTCCAGCTCGGTGGGCAGCTCCAGGCTCTCAACGGCGACCCGCATGTGCTTCAGCCAGGCGTCGTGGGCTTCCTGGTCGACCTTGAAGGGCGCGTGCCGCATGCGCAGCCGGGGGTGGCCGCGCTGGTCGCTGTAGGTGCGGGGTCCACCCCAGTACTGCATCAGGAAGAGCGCGAAGCGTTCTTCGGCTGGGCCGAGGTCCTCCTCGGGGTACATCGGCCGCAACACGGGGTCTTCTGCGACTCCCTGGTAGAAGCGGTGCACGAGTCGACGGAACGTCTCCTCGCCGCCGACCTGCTCGTAGAAGGTCTGCGTCTGCAAGCTGCCGCGCGGAATCTCCATCACCTCTCCATGGTCTCAGACGCCCCGGAGGAGACCCCTGGACCTAGGACCACACCCCGGGGCCCGGCCCCGGCACGCCCGCCCACAGGGCACCCCGCATGCGTCACCGCCCCTCGCCGCCCACAGGGCACCGCGCATGCGTCACCGAACCGAGCCACGGGGGACCGCCTACGCCGCGTCCCAGCGGAAGATCCGGGAGGCGAGGGCCGTCAGGACGGCGGCGAACAGCAGCAGGCCGCCCATGGTGGGAAGCGCGGCTCCCCAGCTCTCGCCGCGCGACAGTACGTCCTGCATCGCCTCGGAGAGATGTTTGAGCGGCATGAAGTCACTGATGGCGCGCACCCACGACGGCGTTCCGTCGAGCGGGAAGAAGGCACCGGACAGGAACGCCATGGGCAGGACGATGATCTGCGCCAGCCCGTTGGCGGCCTCCTCCGTCTTCGCCCACGAGCCGACGAGCAGGCCGATCGACATGAAGGCCAGCGTTCCGCAGGCGACCAGTGGCAGGCTCAGCCACCAGTGACCGGTCAACTCCAGCCCGTAGTAGGGCAGGGAGGCGATCCCGAGGAAGATCGCTGTTTGCGCGAAGGCCGTGGCGAGGTTGACGCCCACCCGTGCGCCGACCACGGCGGCCGGGCTCACGGGGGCCAGCCACAGCCTGCGCAGAATCCGCTTCTTGCGCCAGCTGACGAGGTTGAACGCCGAGCCGAAGACGCCGCCCATCGCCACGGCCCAGCCCAGCAGCCCCGGGGTGAGGAACTGGATGGGTTTGGTCGACTGGTCGGCCAGAGTGGCCGTCTTCAGACGGAAGGCGGGCGGCTGCCCGGTGACGCGCTGGTTGGCCTGCTGCACGATGGAGTTCAGGACGCCGCGCACATTGCCGGCGCGCACCTCGTCGGCCGCCGAGTAGCGCAGCTCGATCCTGCCCCCGCGTTCGAAGACGGCCGCGTCGGTGTCGCCCTTGCGTACCTTCGTCAGCGCCTCATCCCGCGCCTCCGCCGAACCGTCGGTCTTCTCGATCTTCAGTACCTCGCGCAGCTCCTCCCGCTCCTTGGCGGGGATGCCGTCGAGCACCTTGACGTCGCCGACCTGCACGATCTTCGCCTGATCGGTACTGGTGTCCTTGAAGAGCGCGCCGAAGAGCACCAGGAACATCAGCGGGAAGATCAGGATGAAGAACACGGCCGAGCGGTCGCGCAGCAGCCCGCGCGTCATCGCGGCCGACAGACTGAGGAAAGGTCTCACTCTCTGTACTCCCGCCCCGTGAGCTGAAGGAAGACGTCCTCCAGGGTGCTGACTCCCAGCTCCTGCACCAGGTCCTGCGGCGGCCCCACCCGTAGCACCTTGCCGTTGTCCATGACGGCCACCCGGTCGCAGAGGGTCTCGGCCTCGTCCATGTAGTGCGTCGTGAGCACCACCGTGCGGCCCTCGGAGTTGATCTTCCGCAGCAGGTCCCACAGGTTGCGGCGGGCCTGCGGGTCCAGCCCTGTGGTCGGCTCGTCCAGGAAGACCAGCTCCGGGTCGTGCACCAGCGCGCAGGCGATCGACAGGCGCTGTGCCTGGCCACCGGAGAGCTTGTCCTCGCGGGTGCCTGCCTTGTCGGTGAGGCCGACGGTCTCCAGCATGTTGTCGGCGCGGGAGGCGGGGATGTCGTAGAGCGCGGCGAAGGTGTGTATCTGCTCGCGCGCCGTCAGCCGCTCGAAGAAGGCCGACGCCTGGAGCTGTACGCCGATACGGCGCAGCAGGCCCCGGTCGCGGGGCCAGGAGGGCAGGCCGAGGATCTGCGCCGTGCCCTCGTCGGGTTCGCGGAGCCCTTCGACGATCTCCATCGTGGTCGTCTTGCCCGCGCCGTTCGGACCGAGGATCCCGTAGAACTCACCGTGCTCCACCTCGAAGGAGACCCCGTCGACGGCCTGCGTCTCCCCGTACCGCTTGCGCAGTCCCTCGGCTCTGATCGCGTTCTCTGGCATGGGCGGAGGCTAACGCCGGAGTTTCCCCTTCCGGTCTCGCGTGATCAGATATTTGCCCGCACATTGGGAACATGGCTGCTTCGTCTGGTCCCGGCCACCAGCTCGTGCGGGAGATGGTCGCCGGAGGAGGGCTCCGTGACCCCGCCTGGCGCGCTGCCTTCGAGGAGGTGCCGCGCGAGCTGTTCGTGCCGTTCTTCTACTCGGCCGTGCCCGGTGGCGACTACGAGCGGCTCTGGCGCGACGACCCCGACCCGGGGCGCCGCGCGCGCTGGCGTGAGGGCGTCTACACCGATCAGCCACTGGCCACCCGCATGCGCGACGGTGAGCTGCTCTCCTCCAGCAGCCAGCCCTCGCTGATGGCCCTCATGCTGGAGTACCTGGACGTGCGCGACGGTATGGACGTGCTGGAGATCGGCACAGGGCCGGGCTACAACGCGGCGCTGCTCAGCCACCGGCTCGGCGACTCGCACGTCACCACCGTCGACCTCGACCCCGACATCACCGACGCGGCGCGCTCGCACCTCGCTGCCGCGGGACACCGGCCACGGGTGATCACGGGCGACGGTGCGCGCGGCTGCCCCGCGCACGCGCCGTACGACCGCGTCATCGCCACGTGTGCGGTGCCGGAGGTACCCCGCGCGTGGATCGCGCAGTGCTCTCCCGGCGCGCTGGTCCTCACCCCGCTGGCGACGGGGCTGCTGGCGCTGCGGACCGACCAGGACGGGTGTGCGCAGGGCCACTTCACGCGTACACCGGCGTTCTTCGTCTCCCTGCGCGGTACGGGAGGGGTGCGGCCCGCGCCTCCCGTACCGCGCGGTGTGCCCCGGCGGGCACTGCGTGACGACGCCTTCCGCTTCCTGCTCACCCTCACGGGTGGACAGTTGGAGCCCTCCGAGGCGTTCTCGCTGTGGGAGGCGGAAGGCCGCCCGGGGCGCGAGCGGTACGGCGTGACGGTGCGGGACGGCAGGCAGTGGGCCTGGCTCGACGACCCGGAGGGCCCGTACACCTGGCTGCTGGACGAGGGGGGCGGGGCCGGCGAGGGTACGCGGGGAACCGCAGGCGAGCGGGGTGCGTGAGAGAAGAACGAAAGGTTGTGCGGTGACCGTTCGTGCCATGGCCGGTCCCCGGTTATCCACAGGCCCGCGCGGACAGCGCCGTCTCCGGGCAGAATGAGCGGCCGGACACGCACCGCGTTCCGGGCAGGCTTCGCGTTCTGGTCGCCGCATTTTCTTGTCCCGATCCGAACAAGATCCCGGTCAAGTCACTGTGGTGGCCGGTCCCTCCGGCCATACTGCTGGCCGAGGCACTGCCCTGGCGTGACAGCGTGCGAGCACAGGGCAGCGTCCCTGCCAGCGACCGAGGGGGAGGTCTCCAGCCGTGACACAGCCGCCGAGCGCGCCACCGGCGCCGCCTGCGCCACCGCCCGCGCCAGCGCCAGCGCCCGTACGGGGTTCGGGCCCGGGCCCGGGCGATGTCCACGGGATGCCGCAGCCCGGCGGTTCGCGGCGCACCGCGTGGTCCGAGGGCGTGCACCGAATACGAGCCGCTGCCACGACCGAGCCCGGCCGCCTGCGCTCGATCGGTGCCGTACTGGCCGCGCTTCTGGTGCTGTTCGGCGCGGTGACCGCGTGGCAGGTCGCCGACCGCAAGGACTCCGCCGTCGCCGTCGTCGACCACAGCCAGCCGCTCAGCGCCGACGCGGCGCGCGTCTACCGTTCGCTGGCCGACGCCAACACCTCGGCGGCCAGCGGCTTCCTGGCCGGTGGCGACGAGCCGCGCGCGGTGCGTCAGCGGTACGAGAAGGACATCCGCGATTCCGCCGAGCTGCTGGCCACGGCGGCGGCCAACTCCGACAACTCCCGTAGCGCGCAGCGCCAGATCGCCATACTCAACCGCGGACTGCCCGTCTATACGGGCCTGGTCGAGTCGGCACGCGCCAACAACCGCCAGGGCCTGCCGCTGGGCGGTGCCTATCTGCGGTACGCGGACGACAAGATGCGCGGCGAACTGCTGCCCGCGGCACGCAAGCTCTACACGGCGGAGACCGCGCGCCTGGACAGCGACTACGGCGACGCGAAGTCGTGGCCCTTCCTGGCCATCGGCGTCGGCGTCCTGGCGCTCGGCGCGCTCGGCTGGGCGCAGCGCCGCAACTACCGCCGTACCAACAGGGTGTTCAACCAAGGGCTGCTGGGTGCGACGGCCGCGACCGTCGCCGTCCTGGTGTGGCTGGTCGGCGGGCACGCGCTCGCGCGCTCCGGGCTGGGCGAGTCGGAGGAGACGGGCGCACGTTCGCTCCAGGCGCTCAACGAGACGTGGATCAGCGCGCTGCAGGCACGCGGCGACGAGAACATGACGCTGGTGGCACGCGGCGGCGGCGCGGCGTACGAGGACAGCTACAAGAAGCAGATGGCAGCGGTCACGGGGAGCGGCAAGGCAGGTGGGCTCGCGCACGCGCTCTCTCTCGCGGACGACCCCGCGGGACGCTCCGCCGTGCAGGCGGCCGAGAAATCGGTCACCACGTGGAAGGAACGTCACGCCGAAGCCCGCGGCAAGGACAACGGCGGAAACTACGACGAGGCCGTCGACATGGTGATCGGGGCGGAGAAGAGTACGGGCGAGAGCTTCGACAAGGTCGACGACAGCCTCGACAAGGCGAGCGGGCACGAGCAGGGGCAGTTCGAGTCCGCTGCGAACGACGGGCTCGGCTGGTTCAGCGGCCTCTCCATCGGCGCGATGGTGCTGGCCGTGCTCGGAGCGGCAGCCGCTGTGCTCGGCATCGGACGCAGGCTCGCGGAGTACAGGTGAGGGGGGAGGAGGCAGGCATGGGAAGGGAAGAACCGCAGGCCGTGCCAGCGCCGTCGAAGTGGACGCCGCACCGTAAGCCGCTCGCTGTCGCCGTGGGAGGGCTGGCCGTCGTCACCGGCGTGCTCGTCTCCACCGTGCTGTCCTCGACGGGCACCGGCGGCACCGACGGCGCGGGCGACACCGCCCCGCGCGGTGTGGCGCAGGGGCACCCGGCCTCAGCCGACCGCCCTGGCGAGGAGCCCAAGCCGGAGAAGTGCGAGAACGGCGACAACCCCGCCGCCAGCCTCCGGCCCTCGAAGGACTCGGAAGACGCGGGCGATGCTGTCAAGCGCATCAAGGAGAAGGGCAAGCTGACGGTCGGTGTCGACCAGAACAGCTACCTGTGGGGCTACCGAGACCCTACGACGGGCGACATCGACGGGTTCGACATCGAACTCGTCCGCGCCATCGCGCGGGACCTGGTCGGCGGGGACGGCCCGGACAAGATCACGTACAAGACCATCCCGACCGACCAGCGCATCCCCGCCATCCAGAAGGGCGACGTGGACATGGTCGTACGCACCATGACCATCGCCTGCGACCGCATCGACAAGGTCGCCTTCTCCACCGCCTACTTCGAGGCGGGCCAGCAGCTCCTGGTGCCCAAGGAGAAGGACGAGAAGGACAAGAGCGATTCCCCGGGCGCAGGTGCCTCCGGGGACGACGAGGACAGGGTCAAGGGCTTCGACGAGAGCATGCGCGGCAAGAAGATCTGCTACGCGTCGGGCTCAACCGCCGAGAAGATGATGAAGTCCAAGAACTACAAGGCACTTGGCGCACGCCCCGTGGTCGTTCCCAACCAGCTCGACTGCCTCGTACGCCTGCAGCTCGGCGAGGCGGACGCCACCGTCACCGACAGCGCGCTCGGCGCGGGACAGGCCGCCCAGGACCCCTCCGTCGAACTGATCGGCGAGCCGGAGACCGTGGAGCCCTACGGCGTCGCGATGAACCTCAAGGACGAGGATCTGGTGCGCAGGGTCAACAAGGTTCTGGAGAGCTTCCGCAAGACCAAGTGGAGGCCCGCCTACGACAAGTGGCTGGGCGACGACAGGATGGGTACGGAGGACGAGGAGAAGCCCGCACCGCCCAAGGCGCGCTACCGCGACTGACATCCGTACCGGAGAACGACAGGAACAGAGGGGTGATCGATGGGGCCCGCGGGACCCACCGGACCGGTGATGAGCCGGGAGGAGGCCGACCGTGCTCTGGAGCGGCTCGACGCCGAGCACGAGGCGGTCGAGTCGTCGCTCCTCGCGCTCCAGGACCACGCCGGACGCCGCCTCCTCGAAGGCGCCACGCTCACCGGCACCACCGAACACCGCTGGGCGCGCGCCGAGGCGGCCATCACCCTGCTGTGGAACGCGTTCGAGACCTACTCGCGCACCCTGGAGACGGCGCGCGAGCTGCGGGCACGCCGCCGCTGGCCCAGCCGCGACGACCTCACCGAGCTGACCCGCCTGCTGCGCGGCACCCTCACCGTCGCCGGCAGCGCGCTGTCGGGACAGGCGTCGGGCGGCACCGAGGGGGCGCGGCTGACCCAAGGGCCCAAGCTGGCCGAGGAGATGACCCTCGGCCAGCTCGTCGAGCGCATGAACGAGTGGTACGCGCAGGCGCTGGACGTCGTCGCCGCTGCCGACTCCGTGTGGTCGGCGCTGCCCGCCCGTATCGACCTGCTGGCTGCCGAGCTCCAGCGCGTACGGTCGCTGGCGCACTCCGTCGGGGTGCGCCCCGGCGAACACCCGGCGGGCGACGACCTGGAGCGCACCACGGCCGAACTCACCACCCTGCGGGCCGAGGTGGTCTCCGACCCGCTCGCCTTCTGGGCGCCGACCGGAGGCAGCAGCGCGCCGGGCGGCGGCAGGCCGGACACCTCGCGCTACGACAGTGCCGCACGGGCCCTGGAGGACGTGCGCCGCGAGATCGACGCCGTACTCACCGTCAGGCAGGACGCGGAGCAGCGGCTGATGAAGCTGCGAGACCTGCTCTCACGCGCCGACCGTACGCTCGCCGAGGCCCGTTCGGCGCGCGGGGAGGTGCTGGCGAAGATCGCCGCCTCCGAGGTGCCGGCCGTCAGCGGGCCGCCCACGGCGCTCCAGGAGCAGCTGGCCACGGCGGCCGACTACCGCAGGCACGCGCAGTGGCACCGGCTCTCCCCGCTGCTGGAGAGCCTGGAGCAGCGCGCGGAGGACGAACTGGAGCGCGCGCGAGCCCAGTTGTCGGCGGTCACGGCGCCGCTGGCGGTGCGCGCTGAGCTGCGCGGCAGGCTGGACGCCTACAAGGCGAAGGTCGCCCAGCTCGGGCACGCGGAGGACCGGATTCTCATCGAGCGGTACGACGTGGCACGCCGGATGCTGTGGAGCGCGCCCTGTGACCTGCGCGCCGCCGAGGACGCGGTGCTGCGCTATCAGCGCGCCGCGCAGGAGGCGCTCGCGCCACGGCAGCACGGGGGAGCTGACGGAGCGATGAACATGGGGGCAGAGTGAGCGAGCAGACGAGCGCGCTGAACAAGCCGTGCCAGCGGCCGGCGTGCGAGGGCACCTACGAGGACATGGGCGGGGGCGAGCTGTACTGCGACACGTGCGGGCTCGCGCCCGTCGTCGCACCGGGCGGTGTGCTCGGCTCAACGCCGACCGGCATGACCAGCGCGGGCCGCGACAGCAGGTCCTCGGGCTCGGCGCGTTCCGGATCGTCCTCCCGTGCCTCCTCGCGATCCTCGTCCAGGTCGCAGTCCTCGCGGCGGTCGGTCTCCGGGCGGCTCTCGCGCTCGCTGTCGGGGAAGGGCTCGGCCCGTTCCGTATCCGTGCGCAGCGGCCGTTCGGGCGCGGCGAGTTCGGCGCGCGGCAGGCTGGGCGCCGGGCTCGTGCAGATCCCCGACGTGCCCAGGCCGGACCCGGCCACGGTCGTGCTGGAGAACCCGGAGGTGCCCGAGCGCAAGCGCTTCTGCAGCAGCAGCGACTGCGGGGCACCCGTGGGCCGCTCGCGCGGTGAGCGCCCAGGGCGTACGGAGGGCTTCTGCACCAAGTGCGGCCACCCGTACTCCTTCGTGCCCAAGTTGCGCCCGGGCGACATCGTGCACGGGCAGTACGAGGTCTCCGGCTGCCTGGCACACGGCGGCCTCGGCTGGGTCTACCTCGCGGTCGACCGCGCCGTGTCCGACCGGTGGGTCGTGCTCAAGGGCCTCCTGGACACCGGCGACGAGGACGCCATGGCGGCGGCCATCGCCGAGCGCCGCTTCCTCGCGGAGATCGAGCACGCCAACATCGTCCGCATCTACAACTTCGTCGAGCACCTCGACCAGCGCACCGGCAGCCTCGACGGCTACATCGTCATGGAGTACGTCGGCGGCAAGTCGCTCAAGGAGATCGCCAACGAGCGCCGTACGCCCGACGGGAAGCGCGATCCGCTCCCCGTCGAGCAGGCGTGCGCCTACGGCATCGAGGCGCTGGAGGCGCTCGGCCACCTCCACACCCGCAACCTGCTGTACTGCGACTTCAAGGTCGACAACGCGATACAGCAGTCCGACCAGCTCAAGCTGATCGACCTCGGCGCCGTCCGCAGGATGGACGACGAGGACAGCGCCATCTACGGCACCGTCGGCTATCAGGCGCCCGAGGTCGCCGAGGAGGGCGCCTCCGTGGCCTCCGACCTCTACACCGTCGCGCGGACGCTCGCCATCCTCACCTTCGACTTCCAGGGCTACACCAACGTCTTCGCCGACAGCCTCCCCGAGCCGGAGAACATCGACGTCTTCCAGAAGTACGAGTCCTTCTACCGCTTCCTGGTCCGCGCCACCGATCCGGATCCGCAGCGCCGCTTCGCCTCGGCCGAGGAGATGGCTGATCAGCTGCTCGGTGTGCTGCGGGAGGTCGTCGCGCTGCAGACAGGCAAGCCGCGGCCCGCGCTGTCCACCCTGTTCGGGCCCGAACTCCGCGTCGTGGACACCGAACTGGTCGCCCGGCACACGGGCGACGCCTCGCTGCTGGGCGCCCGCACCACGGACGGACGACGCCGGAGCACACGCGCGCCCGCGCTCACCCCGGGCTCCGCACCGGCCGTACGGGCAGCCGTACTCGCACAGGTGCACGGCGGCGTGCCCGCACCCGCACCCGGCCCCGGGCAACTGGCGGCAGGCGCCCCGGTGCCGGCGCCGGGACCCGCTTCCGCGGCCGGCTCCGCACTCGTGTCCGGCTCCGCACCCGCACCCGCTTCCGTACCGCTGCCCGCGCAGGTGGGCACCGGTGCGGGACCCGGTACCGGCCCCGGGCCCGCCATGCCCGGCACCGCACCAGGCGCCCCCGCCCCGCCGGCACCTCCCGGCGTACCGGCGGGGACCAACGGGCAGGCCGCGCAGGGCACTCAGGCGGCGCACGGGGTCTCGCTGGTCCCGCTCAAGTCCCGTCAGACCGCCATGGCGCTGCCGGTACCCCGCGTCGATCCGGCCGACCCCAACGCGGGGTTCCTCGCCGGGCTGATGGCGGCGGCTCCGGCGGAGCTGATCGCGGCCCTGGAGAACGCGCCCACCGACTCCATCGAACGGCGGCTGCGCGAGCTGCGCGCGCACCTGGAGACGGGGGAGCCGTCCGGAGGGGGCGGCGGTACGTCCGTGCGGGCAGCGGACGAGGCGCTCGACGCGCTGGAGGCCCGGCACGCCGACGACTGGCGTGTGGTCTGGTACCGGGGCCTGTCCGCGCTGGCGACGGGCGACAAGGAGACGGCGGCGCTCTCCTTCGACGCGGTCTACGACGCCTTTCCCGGCGAGCCGGCTCCCAAGCTCGCGCTGGGCATCTGTGCCGAGGTGCTGGGCCAGTTGGACAACGCGGCCGAGTACTACCGGCTGGTGTGGACCACCGATCCCTCGTACGTGAGCGCCGCGTTCGGGCTCGCACGGGTACGGCTGGCCGCCGGTGACAGACCCGGCGCCGTGGCGGCGCTGGAGTCGGTTCCCGAGGCGTCGATCCACTACACGGCCGCGCGCGTCGCCGCCGTACGGGCACGGCTCCGGCAGCGCTCGCCGCACGATCCGCTGCTGGACGACCTCCAGGCCGCGGCCCGCCAGGTGCAGGAACTCCAGCACGTCGGACTGGACGCGGTGCGCCGTGAGGAACTGATCACGGAGGTCCTCGGCTGCGCGCTGGACTGGATGCTGTGCCAGGCTGCTCCCGGGCAGGGAGCAGCGCCGGGCACCACAGTGCGGGGCGCGGCTCCGCCCGGTGGAGTCGTCGGCGGGCCACAGAGCGCGCGGCACGGATCCGGAGTGCGGCTGTTCGACAGTCCGCTCACCGAGGAAGGGCTGCGCTTCGGCCTTGAGCGCTCCTACCGGCTGCTCGCCCGGCTCGCACAGTCGGGCACCGAGAGGATCGAACTGGTGGAACGCGCCAACCGCTTCCGCCCCAGGACGTGGGTGTGACCATGCCGCAGCTCGACCAACTGTCCACCTGCCCCAGCTGCGAGGAGCCGCTGGAGGAGGGCGACCGCTTCTGCGGCGCCTGCGGCACCGACCTTGAGGCTGCCCTGAGGGATCCGGCGCCGGGCGCCGGAGGCCCCCCAGCCTCGGTCAACGGTGTGCCGCCGCGCCCCGATGCGCTGCCCGTGACACCGGCACCCGGCGACCAGTCCCGGCCGGGCGCACGGGAAGCGGCGCGCCCACACGCGTCCCCGGCCACGCCTCCGCGCACCCCTGCGCCTCCGCACACGGCCGCGCCCGCGAGCACGCCCACGCACACGCCCACGGAGCCCGACTTCGCGCTGCCGCCCGCCGTGGCGCTGCCCGAACAGGCGGGCAACGGGGCGGCGGCGCCCGACGAGCGCCCGGACGCCTCCCGCGAGGCGACGACGCCCCCTCCTGGCACGCCACCCCTCCCGTCGGGCCCACCAGCGGCCGGGGCCCCCGCAGGGGCCGGGGCGCCTTCCACGCCCGATCCCCGTACGAGTGATCCCCGTACGGTGCTGGACGAGGCGCCCGCGCACGAAGCCGGGCAGGGCACGGCAGTCGGCGGGGTGTCCAGCGGGCCCGAGCCGCTGGGGCCGCGCTGTGTCGCGTGCGGCACGGGCACCATCGACAACGACGGCTACTGCGAGCACTGCGGCCACAAACAGCCGTGTGAGCGTGACCACATGGAGTACGCGCTGGGCTCCGTCGCCGCCGCCAGCGACCGCGGGCTGCGCCACCACCGCAACGAGGACTTCTTCGCGGTGGCCGAGACGACGACGGCCGAGGGCTCGCCCGCGACGATCGCCGTCATCTGCGACGGCGTCTCCTCCGCCACGCGCCCCGACGAGGCGTCAGCGGCGGCGGCCGAGGCGGCGAGTGCCTCGCTGTGCGAGTCGGTGCCGCGCGGCAGCCACCCGCAGCAGTCCATGCACGACGCGCTCGTCGCGGCTGCCGAGGCGGTCAACGTCCTCGCGGACGAGGGCCCTTCGGACCCGACGAGGAACGCGCCCGCCTGCACCATCGTCAGCTCCCTGACGGCCGACGGGATTCTGACCGTCGGCTGGGTCGGTGACAGCCGCGCCTACTGGGTGCCCGACGACAGGACAGCGCCCTCGGCGCGGCTGACCGAGGACGATTCCTGGGCCGCGCAGATGGTCGCTGCGGGGCTGATGAACGAGGCGGAGGCGTACGCCGACTCCCGCGCGCACGCCATCACCGGCTGGCTCGGCGCCGACGCGTACGAACTCGACCCGCACACGGCTTCCTTCAAGCCGGACAGGCCCGGTGTAGTGGTGGTGTGCACGGACGGGCTGTGGAACTACGCCGAGTCGGCCGAGGAGATGGCGGCAGCGGTGCCGTCCGACGCGCTGGCGCGGCCCCTTCACTCCGCACAGCACCTGGTCGGTTACGCGCTGGATGGCGGGGGCCACGACAACGTAACAGTGGCGGTGGTCCCGTTCCCCGCTGCGCCCGGAGGGGCAGGATCGGCCTGATGCGCGTACGGGCAGCCCCAACAGGGCGGCCCTGAGAAGTCTTTCGGGGGGAAGATGCGGGGCGGGGACCACCGGGGGCAGCGGCGCGAGAACGAATACAGGTCGGCCCGCCCCATTGTCTACTTGTCGCTGTAGAGCAATCAGGAGCGGAAAAGATGGCCAACTTCTCCAAGTCCAACGCGCCGCGCTTCTCGGTGGACGTTTACCAGAACGAGTACCTGCCCGAGGGCGCGCGTGAGGTCAACGCGATCGTCACCGTGACCTCGACGGGCGGCGGCACCACGGGCGGCATGCCCCTGCCGGTGACCGACCCGGCGCGCGCGACCCTCCATGACGGGCCCGAGGCGGGCGTCGTCATCATGGTCGACTGCTCGGGCTCCATGGACTACCCGCCGACGAAGATGCGCAACGCGCGGGACGCCACAGCTGCCGCCATCGACACGCTCAGGGACGGTGTCGCCTTCGCCGTCGTCGCCGGTACGCACGTGGCCAAGGAGGTCTATCCGGGGAACGGCGCGCTCGCCACGGCCGACGCCGGAACACGCGCCGAGGCCAAGGACGCGCTGCGCGGCCTGTCGGCGGGCGGCGGCACCGCGATCGGCACCTGGCTCACCCTCGCCGACAGGCTGCTGGGCTCGGCCGATGTGGCCATCCGGCACGGCATCGTCCTCACCGACGGGCGCAACGAGCATGAGGAGCCCGAGGAGTTGAGGGCGGCGCTCGACGCGTGCGCCGGACGCTTCACCTGCGACGCGCGGGGCGTCGGCACCGACTGGGAGGTCAAGGAGGTCACGGGGATCGCCTCCGCGCTGCTCGGCACCGCCGACATCGTGGCCGATCCGGGCGGCCTGGCCGAGGACTTCACGCAGATGATGGAGAGCGCCATGGGCAAGGAGGTCGCCGATGTGGCGCTGCGCCTGTGGACCCCGCTGGGCTCGGAGATCAAGTTCGTCAAGCAGGTCGCGCCGGCGGTGGAGGAGCTGACAGGACGCCGTACGGAGGCCGGTCCCCGCGCGGGTGACTACCCGACGGGGTCATGGGGCGACGAGTCGCGCGACTACCACGTATGTGTGGAGGTGCCGTCGGCCGAGGTGGGCCAGGAGATGCTCGCGGCGCGCGTTTCGCTGATCCTCCCGGCGCCCGAGGGAGGCACACCGCAGACGCTTTCGCAGGGGCTCATCCGGGCCGTGTGGACCGACGACATGGTCGCGACGACCTCCATCAATCCGCAGGTCGCGCACTATACGGGACAGGCAGAACTGGCCCAGGCGATCCAGGCGGGACTGGATATGCGCAAATCGGGGGACGAAGCGGGTGCGACGGCCAAACTCGGGCGCGCGGTGCAGTTGGCGAACGAATCCGGGAACGCGGATACTGCGAAACTGCTTTCGAAGGTGGTCGACGTGGTGGATGCCGCGGCGGGTACTGTTCGACTGAAGGCGAAGGTCGCCGAAGCCGACGAGATGACGCTGGAGACGCGGTCCACCAAGACGGTCCGCGTGAAGAAGTAAGCACAGCGTCACCGACCAGGTACGGAAGATCAGGAGTACGGAGGGGGAGGCACTCACCATGCCGACTTGCCCGAACGGTCACCAGTCGGCGGCCGACGACTGGTGCGAAGTCTGCGGTCACCGCATGAACGGCGTACCCGCCGCACCCGCTGGTGCCGTGCCGCCGCCCCCGCCGCCGCCACCCGGTGCGCCAGGAGGCTACGGCTATCCCGGCCCTCCGGGTTCCGCAGCGCAAGGGCCTCCCGGAGCGCCGGGACAGGGCTACGGCTACCCGGGCCCCGGCTCGGCCGTTCCCGGACAGGGCCCGGGCCAGGCGCAGCCCGAGCTGTGCCCGCAGTGCGGGACGCCGCGCGAGGTGCAGGCACCCTTCTGCGAGGAGTGCCGCTACAACTTCCTGACCCACTCGCCCACGACCTACGTGCCGCCGACGCCGCAGCACCCGGGTGCGCCCGGCGGCCAGCAGGGTCCTGGCGGCCAGCAGGGTCCCGGCGGGCAGGGCGGCTTCCCGGGGCAGCAGGGCCAGCAGGCGCAGCCGCCGATGCAGCCCTACTCCAACGGGCCCGAGGGCGGCCCCGGCGAACGCGGTCCTGGGCTCGACTACGAACGCTCCCGCCCCTCGCAGATGAACCGTCCTGCCGAACCCCTCGACCCCGGCTCGCCGTACGGCGGCGGGCAGGGCGGCCACGGGCAGTCCGGCGGGTCCGCCGACGATTGGGTGCTCTCCCCGCCCGGAGGCGCGCAGCGCGAGCAGGAGCGCGGAGGCCCGGGCATGCCGCCCGCGCCGCCCCACCCTCTCCAGCCGCACGCCCCCGACGGCCGGCCGCAGCAGCCGGGCCAGCAGGGCCACCCCGGCGAGTACCAGCCCGACTACGGCCAGCAGCCCGAGTACGGACGGCAGCAGGAGTACGGCCACCAGCAGCAGGACTACGGGCAGCAACAGCAGCAGCAGGACTACGGGCAGCAGCAGGACTACGGCCAACAGCAGGACTACGGCCAGCAGGGTGCCCCGCAGAACGGTGGCCCCTGGGTCGCGCTGATCGCTCCCGACCGCGCCTACTTCCAGGCGATGATGGGTCGTAGCGGCCCGGAGGCGGCGGCGCTCAACCTGCCCGCGTACTCCCCGCAGCAGCAGCTTCCGCTCAGCGGGTCCCAGATCACCATCGGCCGGCGCCGCGCCTCCACGGGCGAGGCCCCCGACATCGACCTGGGCCGGCCGCCCGAGGACCCCGGCGTCTCGCACCAGCACGCCGTTCTGGTCCAGCAGCCCGACGGCAGCTGGTCCGTCGTGGACCAGGACTCCACGAACGGCACCACCATCAACGGTGCCGAGGACCCGATCCAGCCCTACGTACCCGTGCCCCTCACCGAGGGTGACCGCGTGCACGTGGGCGCCTGGACGACCATCACGCTGCACCGCGCCTAGAACGCAGAACGCCACGTCCGGTTCCCCGGAGCCTCAGGGCCCGGGGAACCGGACGTGGCGTTCGCCACATGCCGGGGACGCCGAGGTGTGCGGTGTCCCTCAGTGTGAGGTGTCGAACACCTCGTCGCGGGTCGTCGCCAGCGCGCTCTCCAGCGCCCCGCTCAGTACGGGGTGCTCCGTCACGGTGCCGAGCACCAACCTGGGGCGCGGAACGGCGAGTTCAGCCAGCTCGGCGCGCACCAGCTCGCGCAGCTGTTCCCCTCCGGCGGCCAGCACACCCCCGGACAGCACGATGAGCTGCGGGTCCAGCACGGCCACCAGCGAGGCAAGCCCGACGGCGACCCCGGTGGCGAAGCGGCGCAGCAACTCCGCGTACGGGCCCTCGTCCGGCACATTGTCGTCCGCCGTGGCCCGGGCCAGCAGCCCGGCCGCCGCGTCCTTCATCTCCGCCTGCGGGTCGTACTCCAGGCCGAGTTCACCGGCGAGCCGCAACACAGCGTTGGCGCCCGCGAGTTCCTGGAACCCGCCGCTGTTGGCCTGCGCCGGCCTGCGGACGAGCGGGGTGCCGGGGACCGGTAGGAAGCCGACCTCGCCGGCCCCGCCCGTCCAGCCGCGGTGCATACGCCCTCCGATGACGAGCGCCGCACCGATGCCCTGTTCGTTCCAGAACAGCACGAAGTCGTCGTGGTCGCGTGCCGCGCCGAGGCGCTGCTCGGCGAGCGCCACGAGGTTGACGTCGTTGTCGTACTCCAGCGGCATCGGCAGCGCGGCTGCCAGCTCGTCCAGCAGGGTGGGGGAGTGCCAGCCCGGCAGGTGGGAGGCGTACCTGAGGCGTCCCGTGCTGGGGTCGAAGGCCCCCGGGGTACCGATGACGAGGCGCTGGAGGTCCTCCGTGCGCACTCCGGCCGCCTTCGCTGCGCCGTACACCGCGTCAGCCACCTGCCGGACGGTCCCCGCCGAGCGCCGTCCCGGCGTGGGCACCTCGTACGTCCCCGCGGTGCGGCCCGTGATGTCGGCCACGGCAGCGCGCAGCCGCAGTGAGGTGACATCGATCGCCGCGACATGCGCGGCGTCCGGATTGACCGCGTACAGCTGCGCGTTGGGTCCTGGCCGGCCCTCGCTCTTTCCGGTGACGACGACGAGCCCCGCCGCCTCCAGGCGGACGAGCAGCTGGGAGGCCGTGGGCTTGGACAGGCCCGTCAGCTTGCCGATGCGCCCGCGAGAGAGCGGCCCGTGCGCGAGCAGGAGGTCGAGCGCGGCCCGGTCGTTCATCGCCCGCAGCACGCGTGGCGTCCCCGGAGTCGTCCCGGCCATCGGCGCTGCCTCCATAGCTAACTGTTAGGAAGGTTTCCCATTATGTGGGACCGTAGGCCCCCGCCCGGGGACCGTCAATGGGCGGCGCACGCCCACCGGTTGGGCGGACCGAGGGGGCGGGGGAACCGCCCTCCCGGTCCGCCGCGACGCGCCTGCTGCCGGGCTTCCAGGCTGCCGACCCGGCGACCCGGCGACCCGGTGAGTCGGCGACCTGGCGGGTCGGTGAGTCGGTGAACCGCCGGCCCGCCGGGACCGCCCGCGTGCGGAGCGCTCAGCGCTGGAAGGGGATGCCCTCGCCCTTGTCGAGGGTGGTCACGGGGCGGCCGGCCTCGATCGCGAGGGAGTGGTCGTCCACGATCTGGATGCCCCGCCGGTCCAGTGCCTTCTTGATGCGCCAGCGCAACTCCCGTTCGACACCCAGTGCCTTGCCCGGCATCGTCTTGACGGAGACCCGCAGCATCATCGAGTCGAGCGTCACCTCGTCCAGGCCCAGCACCTCGACGGGCTCCCACAGAACCTCGTCCCACGGGCTGGACTTGCTCATCTCCTCGCCCGCCGCCGTGATGGCCGACCGCACCTCGACCAGGTCCTCGCTGGAGCGCACCTGCACGTCCAGTGAGGCCATCGCCCAGCCCTGGCTGAGGTTTCCGACCCGCTTGATCTCGCCATTGCGGATGTACCAGATCTCGCCGCCGTCGCCGCGCAGCTGCGTCACGCGCAGTCCGATCTCCATCACCGTGCCCGACGCCTCGCCCACGTCCACGTGGTCGCCGACGCCGTACTGGTCCTCCAGCAGCATGAACATGCCCGCGAGCAGGTCGGTGACCAGGTTGCGCGCGCCGAAGCCGAGCGCCACACCGGCGACACCGGCGCTGGCCAGCAGCGGGGCCAGATTGATGCCCAGGCCCGACAGCACGGTCAGTGCCGCCGTGCCGAGGATGACGAACGAGGCGACGTTCCTGAGCACGGACCCGATGGCCTCGGAGCGCTGCCTTCTGCGCTCGCCGTTGACCAGGAGTCCGCGCAGCGCGTTGCCGCTGTCCGCGACCTCGGATCTGCGGTTCATCCGCGCTATGAGCTGGGTGATGGCCCGCCGTATCACGTAGCGGAGCACCACGGCGACGACGCAGATGAACAGGATGCGGAGGCCGGAAGTCAGCCAGTGCGACCAGTTCTCGCCCAGCCATCCGGCAGCCTCGCCGGCCCGCTCCTGCGCGTCCTCCAGGGAGCGGGCCGGGTCGGGTCCTTCGGGCGACGGAGACGCGCTGATCAGCCAGAACACAGGGGTGTGACCTTCCGTGCGAGCGGCACCCGAAGGCAGGGGTGCGGATGCCGCGACCACACTAACGGCGCAGGGCCTTCACATTCGGCGCCAACGAGCAATATGAGCCCGGTCCTGCCACCCGACCGGAGGCCGCGAGTGACCGGGCGGGAACGGTGTTGCGACAGGTGACGGACGTGATGTGGTCCAAAACACGCTCAGTGGGTTACCCGGTCGTGGTGGCGAAGTCACCAGGGCACGGGACACACTGAGGGGAGATCGTCCCGGCGCGAGCCACGCGCCGCCGACGTACAAGGAGGCACCGTGCCGCATGTCCTGGTCCTCAACGCGTCGTACGAGCCGCTCGGCGTCGTACCGCTACGCCGCGCGCTCATCCTCGTCCTCAACGAAAAGGCGATCAGCCTGGAGGACTCCGGCGCCCTGATGCACAGCGCGACCCGAGTCATACCCGCCCCGAGTGTCGTCCGTCTCAAGCGGTTCGTGAGGGTGCCCTTTCGGGGGTCTGTTCCTCTCACGCGCCGCGCGCTGTTCGCCAGGGACGGCGGCAGGTGCGCGTACTGCGGTGGCGTCGCAACCAGCGTCGACCACGTCATCCCCCGCAGCAGGGGAGGCCCCCATGCCTGGGACAACGTCGTGGCGGCCTGCCGCCGCTGCAACCATGTGAAAGCGGACCGCCATGTGGCCGAGCTGGGCTGGCGGTTGCGCCATCAACCCGCGCCACCTTCCGGGCTGGCCTGGCGGATCATCGGGACAGGCCATAGGGATCCGCGCTGGCTGCCCTACCTCCAGCCCTACGGCGCGGACGACGACCTCGCCCGGATCGACGGCAGATCCTCTGCCTGAGAGCCGGGCTTTGTTGTGGGCACGCCCGCAGGTGCGGCGCCGGTCACGGTGCCCGGCGGCACGGTGGCGGTCGGCGGCACGGCAGCGGTCGACGGGAGGGCGGCGGTCGGTGGCACGGTCGGTGGGCCGGCCCGCCGCCTCATTCCCCGCGCCCGCTGCCTGTGCGCCGCGCGTGCCGTGCCTTCCCCGTGCCGTCGCCCGTACGCGCCTTCGTCCGCTCGTTCCCCGGCCGTTCGTTCTCCGGGCGTGAGCGCTGTCCCGCGTGCGCGCCCTTGCCGGTGTCGACGGCGTAGACCTCGAACGAGTAGAGCGAGATACCGAAGCGCGTCGCCCGCTCGTCGCCCTGGACGCGCACGAACCGGGTGTCGCGCGGTGAGTCCATGCGCACCGACTCACGCCCGCCCTTGCTCTCCCGTACGGTCGCCGCCGTGCGCCACCGCTTGCCGTCGGGCGAGACCTGGACGCGGTAGCGCGAGGCGTAGGCGTCCTGCCAGCGGAGCACCACCCGGCCGACGCGCGTGCGTTCGGGCAGCTCGACCTGCACCCACTCACCGTCCTTCGCCGGCGAGGACCAGCGTGTGCCGCGCTTGCCGTCGATGGCAGCGGAGGCGGGGAAGTCGTCGGTCTCGTCACCCGAGGACTTCGCGCTGCCCTCCCGCGCCAGGTCGGGCCCTGACGTACGTGGGTAGGCCCGCACGGTGAGCGTGGTGCGTTCCCCGTCGAAGGACACCGGAATCCCGTAACTCCCGGGCTTGACCGAGCTGTCCGCCGTGATCCGCAGCGGCACGTCCACCGTGCTGCCCTGCCGTACGGTCGTCCGCAGGGGTGTGCGGACCGTGAAGCCCTTGGGCGCCTTGGCCGTGACCTTGCCCCGCGCGTCGGCCGGCCGGTGCCCGGTCAGCCGCGCGTGCGCCCGCGTCGGGCCGCCGCCGATGGCCGCGTCCACGGTCGTACGGGGCAGCGCGAGCGAGGTGTCGGGGCCGTCCGCGTACCAGGGCGTGACCTCGTGCACGACGGGCGGTTCGGAGTTGTTCGCCCAGGTCAGACGGACGGCGTCGGCCTGTGCTGTGGTGCTGGGCAGCTGTGTCCAGCCGGTGTCCGACAGGGCGCCGAGCCGCTTCCAGCCCTTGCCGGGAAGGTGCACCTCCACATGTGCCCTCGTGCCGGAACGGGGGCCCGACAGCACCGTGACGGCACGTAGCCGACGCGGCTCGGGCAGCCGCACGGTGAGCGCCGAGCGGGTCTCCTCCCGGGCTGCCCCTGTGTCCCCGGCAGCCCGCGTGTGCGCCCCGTCCGCCTGGTTCGGGGGCACCAGCATGGGCGGGCGCTCCCGCAGGAAGTGCGCGGTGGACGGGGTGCCGGCCGCGCGGTACACCGTGTCCGGGTCGCCGTCCACGACGGCCGACAGGGGCGAGCCCGGCAGTGCGTCCGGCGTGCCGGTCACGGTCAACGCGTCCCGGCCGCCGCTCCCGTCGGGGCCGCCACCGCCCCGGGTCGCGCCGCCGCTCTCGCTGCTCTTGCCGCTCTTCTCGCCGCCCTTCTCCTCCGTCTTCTTCTTGCTCTCGCCCTCGCTCTCCGGCCGGTTCTTCGGCTTGCCGCCCGGGGACTTCTCGGTGACGCCCGTCCATTCGTCGGAGACGCGGAGTGCCTTGTCGGCGAAGTCCGTCAGCACACCCTTGCCGACCGTGGCCTTCGCCCGTGCGCTCTCGCCGCGCAGCCGCCGCACGTCCAGCTGGGCCTCCCAGGCCGCTGCGCCCTCGTGCCTGGACTGCGCCAGCAGCATGTCGACGGACCGCTCGCCCGCCTCGCCCAGCCGGGCCAACTCCTCCAGCCAGGGCCGTACTTCCCCTGCCAGCTGGGCCGGGACCCGTGAGGGCGCCGTGCGCATCGTTCCGAAGGCCGCGCGCAGCCGCCGGCCCGCCGACTCCAGGCTCGCGCCGTCGCCGCCCTTGTACGCCTTCCAGAAGGCGTCCAGCAGCGGGCGCAGATACGCCGACTCCTCGCTGTCCAGCACGGAGGAGGCGTCGTTCTCCGCCAGCGCGTGCACGGCGGCGCGCGTACGGGGGGCGGCGCCCGGCCCGCCCGCGACCTCGTCGATGGCGGCCTTCCAGGACTCCTGCGGGCGGTAACCCCGGGGGTTCCACGCGTAGTCGGCTGCCGTGAACAGCGGGATGCGGGAGGCGGTCGGCTGCTTCATGGCGTTGGTGAGCACCGCGGCCGAACCGGTCGCGACAGCGGGCTCCCTGCCCCGGTAGGGGCCGAGGAAGATGCGGTCCTGCGCGAAGTCGTTGACCGGGTAGTTGTCCATCGTCACCAGGCCGTGGTGCGGGAAAGCGGCGCGCGCCCCCGCCAGTTCGCCGCCCGAGATGGTGCGTGGCACCACGCCGACGCCGCTCCAGCCGATGTGCACCCGGTCGTTCAGCTCACCTGCGAGCGCCTTGCGGTAGGCCGTTCTGCCCTTCTGGTAGAACTCCGTCGGCATCACCGACAGCGGCTCCGCTTCCGGATGCCGCGAGGACAGGTGCTCGGCCACCGCGTTGGAGAGTTCCGCCTGGGCGCGTGCCGCCGACTCGGGGCCTGAGCCGTACTTGTCGGCGTCGTCCCCGCAGTGCCACTCGCTGTAGCTCACGTCCTCGAAGCGGAGCTGGAAGGAGCGCACGCCCAGCGCCCACATGGCGTCCACCTTGCGCAGCAGTGCCTTCCTGTCCTCCTCGGAGGAGAAACACAGGCCCTGTCCGGGCGAGACGGCCCAACCGAGCACCACATGGTTGCGCTTCGCGCGCTCGGCGAGCTGCCGGAAGGCGGCGCGCTCGGCGGCCGGATACGGGTCGCGCCAGCGGGACGACTGGCGGTAGGGATCGTCGCCCGGTGCGTACAAGTAGCGGTTCTGTTTGGTGCGCCCCAGGAAGTCGATCTGGGAGAGGCGCTCTTCGTGCGACCAGGGCTGTCCGTAGAAGCCCTCCGTCGTACCGCGCGCCGCCGCGGTCGGCCAGTCCCGTACGGCCACTCCGGGAAAGCCGTGCGAGCCGCCGCGCTCCGTGAGGAGCTGCCGCAGGGTCTGCGCGGCGTAGAACAGCCCCTCCCCGTCGGCGCCTTCGAGCGCCACGGTGTCCCGCCCGTCGTGCGTGCCCGTGGCCAGCCGGTAACCGCCACGGGGCAGGTCGCCCCGCTCGGGTGCGCGCAGGGCGCGCAGCGCCGCGCCCGCCGACTTCTCGCCCACGCGCACGACCACGCTGTGCGCACCGGGGCCACCGCCCCACTGCCCCGACTGCCTGTCGCCGTCCTGCTGCTGCCCGTTCGCCCGCTTCTCCCGGCCCGACTGGCCTTTCCCGCGCGGCTGTCCGGGCAGCGTGTCGCCGGGGTGCGCTTCGTGGACGGTGCGCACGCCCGCGTCCCGCAAGGTCCCCCGCAGGACGTCCAGCGCGTACCGGTCGGCGTCCTCGTCGGCGACGAGCACCACTTCGGGGCCGACGCGTGTGAACGCGCCCTGCTCGCGCATCGACTGCGGGCGCGGCCAGACCGGAGGCAGGCTCCCGCGTGCGCTGTCGTCGTCGGGGCTGCCTGCCGACGGGTCGTCGGGCGAGGGCGGGGGAGCGGCGTGCGCGGCGGGCGTGCCGCCGAGCAGCCCGCCGACGACCGCGGCCGTCAGTACGGCGGCGCTCATCCGGCCCCGGCCGCCCGGAACCTCACGGACCCGCGCCCCCACACCTCCAGAAGGCGCCTCCCGCTCGCCGCCGCCGCGCGCCGCTGTCCCCACCGCTTCCTCCCCGATGTCGCCCGCGCCCCGTTTGGAGGGGCCCTCCGGGCTGTTCGCCGTCCCGCCGGATGTGCGTACCACTGATGTGCGTCCCGCTTGGTGCGCGTCCCGCTTGGTGTGCGTTCTGCCTCCGTACGGGCACATGTCCCGCAGCGCACGCGTCCGGGCCCCGCCAGAACCCTAGGTGCGGTGGTCACCCGGCATGTACCAAGGGTTGCCACAGACAGGCCACAAACGGAACCGGTACGCGCGACCGTATCCGCGCCCCGCACCCGGCCACGCCGCCGAACCGGAACGCACGCCCAGATTCTAGGAGTTCGGGGCCCGCCCTTCGCTGGTTTTCGCGGCCAGTCGGCCGCCCGGAAACCCGTGGCCGGAGGCCGGGCGCGGGGTGCCGGGGAGGCGGAGGCGGGGCACGCCGGGGGATACGCAAATCCTGTTGCGAGATGCCCGAAAAGTCCCGCACATCTTCGCCTGCTCGTCCCCCGCTCCGGGAAATCCACGCGGGGAACCGAAGTGAGCTGGGACACGTTCCCCCCTTGGATACGTCTGCGCCCGGACCGACTGGGTAAGGGGCAGTTCTGTCCATCCTTTCGTCAACGAACGGAGGCCCACCGTGGCCGCGTCCGCTGAACTTCTGATGTCCGCCCTCGCCCCGCTTCCCCGCCAGCGGACACACCGCAAACGGGGGCACGAGCCGGTAGACCTGTCCGGTGTGTCCCACCCCGACTCCGGACTCGACGGTTCGTGCACCTGTGGATGCGCCGAAGCCCCGCTGACCAGCGAGCCCCCGCTCGCCGACGTCGCCCCCCTGACCAGCGAGCCCCCGCTCGCCGAAGCACCCCTGACCAGCGAGCCGGCCGGCGCCGGATTCGGCACGGAGCCCGCGGAGATCTGATGGCCCCCCAGGGCCCGTCCCGGGCGACACCCGCCCAGGCTCCGTCCGGGGGGACCCCCCTCGCGCGGCTCGCCGCGGCGCACGGGGTCTCGCTCTCCTACGAGCCGGCGCCGGGCCGGGAGGTCCAGGTGCCCCGGGAGACGGTCGTCGACGTGCTCGCGGCCCTCGGAACGGACGCTTCCACGCCGCACGCCGTACGGGAGGCGCTGGAGCGGCACGAGTGGGACGGGCTCCGCCTGCTGCCCCCCACCGTCGTGCTGCGCTCCGGCGCGGCGGGCGCCCCGACGACGCCCCCGCCCGCCCCCTTACGGCCGACGGGAGCGCGGCCCGGATCTCCTTCGCAGCCCGGCTCTCCTCCGCGACCCCCGCAGTCCGGCTCTCCTTCACGCCCCCAGTCGTCCGGCTCTCCTTCGCGACCCGGGCACCCCTCGCGGTCATTACCCCGTGCCACGCTCCCCGCAGGACCCCTCGCCGGGCTCCCGGAGGGCACCGTCCTCCGTGTCGTCACGGACGGCGGGGAGACCCTCGACTGGGGCCCTGGTACGGCGCTGCCGCTCGGTGTCCACACCCTGTTCGTGCACGCGCCCGACGACCGGGCAGCGCACAGCACGCTGATCGTGGCGCCCGAACTCTTCCCGGCGCCGCGCCTACGCGCGGAAGCCGGGCGGGCACACGGGCTGCTCGTGCAGCTCTACTCCCTGCTCTCGGCGCGCTCCTGGGGCATGGGCGACCTCGGCGACCTGAGCGAACTCGCCGCCTGGGCCGGCCGCTCGCTGGGCGCCGACTTCGTCCAGCTCAACCCGCTGCACAGCGCCGTCCCCAGCGCCTCGGGCGAGCGCACGGACCCTTCCCCCTATCGCCCCTCCTCGCGCCGCTTCCCCGATCCGGTGCATCTGCGCATCGAGGAGATCCCCGAGTACGCGTACCTGGGGGAGCAGGACCGTACGCGCGTCTCCGCGCTGGTCTCCCGTGCCGCCTCGCTCCGTGAGGCCGTGCTGCGCAAGGACGCGTACATCGAGCGCGACGCCGTCTGGGACCTCAAGCGCGAGGCGCTGGAGCTGCTGCGCGCTGTGCCCCTCAGTCCGGGAAGGCGCGCGGCGTTCTGCGACTTCCTCGCCGAGCGCGGGCAGGCGCTGGAGGACCACGCGACCTGGTGCGCCTTCGCCGAACTCCACGGCCCCGACTGGCGCTCCTGGCCCACGGGTCTGGACGATCCGCGCTCGGACCGTACGGCCCGTACGCGCGACGCGCACATGGAACGCGTCGATTTCCACTGCTGGGCGGCCTGGCTCGTCGACAGCCAGCTCGCGGCTGCGCAGCGCACCGCGCGGGACGCCGGGATGTCGGTCGGACTCGTGCACGACCTGGCCGTCGGCGTCCACCCCAGTGGGGCGGACGCCTGGGCGCAGCAGGACATCCTTGCGAAAGGCATCACTGTCGGTGCTCCCCCGGACGCGTTCAACGCGCGGGGCCAGGACTGGGGGCTGCCGCCCTGGCGCCCCGACGCACTGGCCGAGGCGGGCTATGAGCCGTACCGCGAGGTGCTGACCGGCCTGTTCCGGCACGCGGGCGCGCTGCGCGTCGACCATGTGATGGGCCACTCGCGGCTGTGGTGGGTCCCGGAAGGCAGGCCGCCGACAGAGGGCACGTACGTGCGGTACGACACCGAGGCCATGCACGGCGTCCTCGCCCTGGAGGCGCACCGCGCGCGTGCCGCCGTCATCGGAGAGGACCTCGGCACCGTCGAACCCGGCATACGGGAGGGCCTGGCGGCGCGGCGCGTACTGGGCACGTCCGTCCTGTGGTTCGAGAAGAGCTACGGGGAGCAGGCGGCGCACCCTGCCGACGAGACGGCGCATCCGGCGGGCGAGGCCGTCCCGCTGCGGCCCGAACAGTGGCGTGCCGACTGCCTGGCAACGGCGACCACGCATGACCTGCCCAGCACGGCGGCGCGGCTGACGGGCGAGCACATCGCGCTGCGCGACCGCCTCGGCCTGCTGAACGCTCCCGCTGTCCAGGAGCGCGCAGCCGACAACGCCGAACTGGAGGAGTGGCTCGGGCTGTTCGAGTGCCTGGGGCTGCTGCCCGAGGGCAGGGGCGACGAGGAGGGCGAGATCCGGGCGGTCTACCGCTTCCTGGCCCGTACGCCGGCGCGGCTGGTCGGCGTATGGCTGCCGGACGCGGTGGGGGACAGGCGCGCGCAGAACGTCCCCGGCACCAGCGAGGAGTACCCCAACTGGCGCCTCCCACTGGCGGATGCCGAGGGCCGCCCCCTGCCCCTGGAAGACCTGGCCGCCTCCCCCCGCGTGCACGACCTCTTCACCGCCCTCCGCCACGCGCTCCGCTGACCACCACACGGCCCACCGCGCGCTTCGCGGCCCGCCGCACTTCCTGTTGACCGGCGTGGGCTCCTCCGTCGGCGGAGCCCGCTGCCTGGGGACGCCCTCCGCCGGAGGTGTGTGTCGGGCGGCGCGCGCGTAGCTCTCCAGGCGGCGCCGGCGTAGCCCTCCGTACGGCCGTCATGGCGCAGGCCGCTGTCCGGTCCCGCGCGGGACCGGTCGGAAATAGATGGGACCTATGTCTTTCTCGGCTCCCTCCCTCTACGGCACCATGCGTCATGTCCCTGCAAAAGATCCGACCAATGTTGGTATGGGAGCTGGAGGAGACATGGCGAGACGTCGGTCGCGTGTGCGGCTGCTGCTGGCTTTGGGGCTGGCTGGGGCGGTGGTGCTTCCGCTGCAGACGAGCGCGCAGGCGGGGTCCGGGTGCCAGTCGCCCGTGAAGCCCGCCTCCCAGATGACGATCGAGTCCTGCGACACCCCCGAACGCGTCATCGAGAAGGCCGCGAAGACGGTGCCCACCAAGGGGCAGTACGCCTGGCAGCAGCGGGAGGTGACGGCCTTCACGCACTTCGGCATGAACACCTTCACCAACCGCGAATGGGGCTCGGGCGCCGAGGACCGTAAGAACTTCGACCCCAAGAGCATCGACTTCGACCAGTGGATGCGGGCCTACAAGGCGGCAGGCGCGGAGCAGGTCATGCTCACCGCCAAGCACCACGACGGCTTCGCGCTCTGGCCGAGCCGTTACACCGACCACTCGGTCAAGAACACGCCCTGGAAGAAGGACATCCTCGGTGCCTATGTGAAGGCCGCGCGCAAGGCGGGGCTCAAGGTCGGCGTCTATCTCTCACCGGCCGACGGCGCCGAACTCCCGCACGGCTGGCACAAGAAGTGGCTGGCGGAGATCAAGGCCAAGCAGGACGCGGGCAAGCCGCTCACCACCGTCGAGAGCACCGCGCTCAAGGACGGCGGCCCGCCGCAGGGCCACGGCCGCTACGGCAACGGCAGCGAGCCGACCGAGCGCACCATCCCGACCCTCGTCCCCGGCGACGACAGGGCGGCCGACGTACGCAGCGGCAAGCTCCCCAGCTTCAAGGTCAAGGTCAACGACTACGACGCGTACTACCTCAACCAGGTCTACGAGGTCTTCACCCAGTACGGCCCCCTGGACGAGCTGTGGCTGGACGGCGCCAACCCCTGGCGCGACGCGGGCATCACCCAGAAGTACGGCCACACCGAGTGGTTCAAGATGTTCCACGAACTCTCCCCCGACACCCCCGTCTTCGGCGGACCCCAGGGTGTGCGCTGGGTCGGCAACGAGAAGGGGATCGCACGCGAGGCCGAGTGGAGCGTCACCCCGCACACCGTCGACCCGTGGACCACACACGCCCCGCTGCCGAACGACTCGACGGACCCTGACATCGGCTCCCGGCAGAAGATCCTCGACCCCTCCGTGAAGTACCTCCAGTGGTACCCGGCGGAGGCCGACGTCTCCAACAGGCCCGGCTGGTACCACCACCCCGACCAGAAGCCGAAGACGGCGGCCCAACTCCTGTCGCTCTACGAGCAGAGCGTCGGACGTAACGCCTCGCTGCTGCTCAACGTCCCACCCGCGAAGGACGGCAGGATCGCGGCGGCCGACATCACCGAGCTGACCTCCTTCGGCAAGGCCGTACGCGACATCTACGGCAAGGACCTGCGCAGGAGTGGCCACGGCCCTCACACCTTCGACCGCGTCGGCGTGAGCGAGGACATCCGCAAGGGGCAGCGCGTCGAGCGCTTCACGGTCGAGGCCCGCTCGGGCGGCACCTGGAAGCAGATCGCCTCGGGCACCACCGTCGGACACCGCCGCATCCTCGCCCTGCCCTCTCCCGTGACGGCCGACAAGGTGCGGGTGAAGGTCCAGGAGAGCCGCGCGAAACCCCATCTGAAGCCGGTGACACTGCACCTCAGCAAGGCGCCCGCCGGATAGGCCCACCCCGGCGCGCGGGCTGTTCGACGGTCCTATATGTTGGCTGTGTGAGCAACAAGGTCAACAAGAACGCCCTGCGCGCCGGAACGGTCACCGCCGGCGCGACGCTGATGATGCTCCTGTCGTCCCCCGCCTTCGCGCTCACCCGCGACGACGGCGACGACCCGGGCCCCGGCCTCAGCATCATCGAGACCCTCGGACTGTACGTCGCCGCACCGATCGTGCTCTTCCTGGTCATCGCCGGGCTGGTCATGGTGGGCGACAAGTCCCGCAAGAAGAGCAGCTGACGGCGGAGCCGGCAGCCGGAAAACTTCTCACAGCAGGGCGCCCCACGCCGGGGGCGCTCTGCTGCGTGCGTCGGACACCCTGCGCGGTCGCCGCCGGGTGCCGGTGCGTTCCCCCGCCGCCGGATGGCGGTGCGTTCTCCGCTTTCGCGTCGTGCGCGAGGCCACCCTTCGGCACTCGAACTCCCGTGCTTTAGGACAGAGTTGTCCGGCTTTGTCGACAGCTCTGTCACACGCGTGGGAGCCGTGATTCCGCGGGGAATCGCCGAACCATGACGCACAACGCTCCCCTCTCGCCCCGCCCCCTCAGCCACCTCCCCGAGGCCAACCGCAGCGTGATGACGGCACGCGCGCTGCGCGAGCACGGGGTCACCGCGGCCATGGCCCAGGAGCGCTGCCGCCCGGGAGGCCCCTGGCGCATGCTGCTGCCCGGCGTCTGCCTCCTCCATACCGGCGAGCCCACCAGCGACGAACGGCTGCGTGCCGCGCTGCTGTACGCGACGGACGCGACGGTCCCTCCACAGGCGGCCCCGGGCAGGTCCGCCGCGGGAACGGCCGCAGGACCGGCACCGGCACCGGAGGCGGCGACAGACCCGGTGACAAGCCCGGCGGCGGACGCCCCGTGTGCCGCACCGGGCGCCCCGTACGCCCCACCGGAGGCGGCACACGCCGCACCGGCCACCGCGTCCGACTCCGCGTCCGACTCCGCGTCCGACTCCGCGTCCGACTCCGCGTCCGACTCCGCGCTCGACGCGGCGACGGCCGTCACGCCGCCCGCCGCGCCCGGCACCACGCCTGGCACCGCGCCCGGCACGGGACTGCCCCGGGACGCGATGATCACGGGCCTCGCCGCGCTCGCCCTGCACCGCTTCACGGCCGCGCCCACCCTGCCGTCGCTCGACCGGATCGACGTACTCGTACCGCGCGGGCGCAGGCCCCGTTCGACCGGCTGCGCGCGGATCGTCAGGGCCCGGAACCTTCCCGAGCCCGAGGAGATCACCGGGCTGCCCGTCGCGCCCGTGCCCCGCGCGCTGGCCGACGCGGTACGGGCGCTGGGCGACGCCGACGCGCTCGTCGTACGGCGGCTGCTCACGGAGTCGGTACGCAGCGGCCACTGCGAGCCGCAGGCGGTGGTGCGCGAGCTGGCCAGGGCCAGGCTGCTGGGGCGGGCGCACGTGGTGGACGCCGTGGACAGCCTGCTGGCCGAGGGGCGCGCGCTGGCCGAGGGGCGGCTCTACGACATGGTGCTGCGCCACGATCTGCCCGACCCCTGCTGGAACGTCGAACTGCGGGTGCCGGGCGGCCCCCGGCTGGGCGTCGTCGACGCGTACTGGCCCGACCACTGCGTCGCCGTGGAGATCGACGCCCGCGCACCACGCGCCGGGGGCCCGGGGCCGGCCGACCCGGTTGATCCGGCGGGTCCGGTCGAAGCGGCCGGTCCGGTCGAGGCAGCCGAAGCGGCCGAGTCCGCGGAGTCCGCGGAGTCCGCCGAGGAGGCTGCCGTCTGGAGTGAGTACGCGCGCAGGCGCGACATCCTCGAACGCTTCGGTGTGACCGTCGTCCACGTCACCCCGCGCAAGCTCAGGGACGCGCTGGAGCAGCAGGCCACCGTGGTCCGCACGGCCCTGATGACCTCGGCGGAGCGCGAGCCCGCGGCGCGCCTCACCGTCCTGCCGCGCTGACCCCCCTCCACGTGCCGCTGTCACCGGGGGCACCTACGGTGGTCCGTATGACTGTGAACCGCGCTTTCGCCAGCGTTCTGGCCGACGCCGGCCGCATGGAGGAGACCCGTGACTTCTACGCCGCGCTGCTCGGCCTCAAGGCCGTCTTCGACAGCGACTGGTTCGTGAACCTCCAGGACCCTGACCTGCCCGTCAACGAGCTGGGGATCTGGCGCCGCGACCACGAACTGGTTCCCGGCGCCCACGCGGGGGCCGAGGGGCGGCACCAGGGCACCATTCTGACCTTCGTCGTGGACGACGTGAACGCCGCGCACCGCACAGCCGTCGAGCGGGGTTTCGACGTGGTGGAGGCCCCGCGTGACACGTTCTACGGGCAGCGCAGCATGCTCGTCCGCGACCCCAACGGGCAGCTCGTGGACGTCTCGACACCCGCCGCCGACCTCGCCTGAGCCGCGCGGCCCTGCCCCGTCACCCGCTGCTCGCCGCCCGGAGCAGAGCGCCCCGGAGCCGGGTACCCGCGCGACAGGCGCCCGTGTCAGGTGCCGCAGAACTCCGTGTCGACCAGGGGCCGTGTGTCGCCCGACCAGTCGCCGTTGATGTTGAACGCCGCGGTGTGCGTGCCGTCCTCGGTGGTGAAGGCGGAGGAGCGGGAGCCGTGGATGGTGCCCTCGTGGCCCCACACCGTGACGCCGCACGAGAGGGTGCGCCTGGTCAGGCCGAGGCCGTAGCGGTCGCCGTCAGGTACGGCGACCGAGGACTTCATCTCCTGGAGCTGCCGTGGGGGCAGCAGCCCGCCCGTGAGCAGCGCGCGGACGAAGCGCACGAGGTCATGGGTCGAGGAGATCATCTCGCCCGCCGGCCCGGCGAACGACGGGTTGAAAGCGGTGACATCGTGTACCTCCGCCTCGCGTTTGGGCACGAACAGCGTGGAATAGGCCCTTCCATGCTGGCCGGGTATGCGGGGCGAGGTGCCGGGGAGCGAGGTGTCGTGCAGCTTCAGGGCGCGGACGATACGGCGCTCGATCTCGTGCGCGTAGGAGTGCCCCGTGGCGCGCTCGATGATCATCCCGGCGAGAAGGTAATTGGTGTTGGAGTAGCTCCACTTGGTGCCCGGCGCGAAGAGCGGCGGCTGGGCGAGCGCGGCCCCGCTCAGTCCCTCGGGGGTGTGGGTGGTCCAGCGCCGGGTGAGGAAGCGTGTCGAGAAGTAGTCACGGCGCAGGACCGGGTCGGCGGTGTAGTTGGGGATTCCGCTGGTGTGACCCAGCAGTTGACGCACCGTGAGGGTGCGGGACGGACGGGACCGGTCGCCGATGCCCGCGCCGTACCGGCCCAGGGGTACGTCCGGCAGCCAGCGGCCCACCGGATCGTCGAGGCGCACCTTGCCCTCGGACTCCAGCTGGAGCAGCACGGTCGCCACGAACGGTTTGGTGAGGCTGCCGATGCGGAAGCGGTCCTGGGGCATGCGGGGCTGCAGCGTCCGCAGATCGGCCGTGCCCGAACTGCCGCTCCACACGCCGCCGCCGTCCTCGGCGTGGCCCAACACCCCTGGGGCGTGCCGTTCCTGGACGACGGCGTCCATCGCCTCGCGCGTGCGGGCGTGGCCGCGGTCCGCGGCGGCGGACGAGCCGACGGAGAGGGCGAGGGCGGTTGCTGTGGCGATCAGACCTGTGAGGACGGCACGCGGCAGGCGCATGGACCGTAACTTTAGTGATCACTCCTGCTGGAGTGCCAAACCGCGAGGATGACAAGGGCGCATCCGGCGAACTGGGTCACGGTGGGCCGTTCGCCAAGGAAAACGACACCGAGGCCGATGGCCAGCACCGGCTGGAGCAGCAGCAGCGCCGCGCTCGTCACGGGTGCCAGGCGGGCCAGCGCGGGTCCTATGAGGATGAGCGCGAACACCTGCCCGAACAGTGCCATGATCGCGAGCCAGCCCAACGGGCCCCAGCCGGGCGCCGGATCGATCCCCGTCCACAGCGAGCCGAGGATGCCGGAGGTCACCCCGGCGGCCAGCGTGGAGACGCATACGGGATGCACGGTGTGCGCGTGTCCCGCGCCGAGCCGGGTGAGGAAGAGGTAGCCGGCGAAGGCCACGCCTGCCACGGCGCCGTACAGGACGCCGGAGACCGGGCTGCTGCCCGGCTCGGGGCTGCCGAGCGCACCGCTGGCGAGGGCGACGCCGAGGACCATCACGGGCAGTGTGCGCCAGTAGCGCTTGCCGGGGCGGGTGCGCCCGAACAGGAGGGCCAGCAGCGGGAAGACGGCGATCTGGAGGTTCAGCAGCACCGTGGCGATGGACGAGCCGACGTCGTGGATGCTCTGCGCCCAGAAGACGAAGTCGATCCCGAGCAGCGCGCCGGCCGCGAGGTCCAGCATCTGGAAGCGGAACGGGCGCGGGCCGTATCTGCGCAGCTCCACCAGCGCGAAGGGCAGCAGCGCCAGCAGCGCGAGTACGCAGCGCAGGAAGGCCGCCGTGCCCGCGTCGACCCCCGACAGCTTCACGAACATCGCCGAGGCCGAGATGCAGGCGGAACCCATCACGGCCAGCGCGACGGGGCTGCGCTGTGTGCGGCTTTCGCGGTGTTCACGCTGCTGGTGCTGCCTGCTGCGTCCGCCGCGCGGGCCGCCCTCGCCGTTTCCGGGTCGTGCGTGTGGTGTGCCGTGTGCGGGTCCGCTGCCCGGCGGAACCGTCACCTTGCCGCCTGCCTCCGCTCCCTCTGTGGTCATGCCCGCCACTGTGCCTGCTGGCACTCACAAGCAAAAGCGACGATTTATGTCCGGTACTGATGAGCGCTGCTGTCGAGTTAACCTCTTTCGTGTGTTCAGCCTGGAGAGGCTCCGCGCCCTGGACGCGGTCGCCGTACACGGATCCCTCGCGCGCGCCGCGAGCGCCCTGCACATCACCCCGTCCGGCGTGTCCCAGCAACTCGCCAAGCTGGAGCGCGAGTCGGGGCACACGCTGCTGGAGCCGCACGGCAGGGGCGTCCGCCTCACCCACGCGGGGCGCGTCCTGGCCGGGCACGCGGCGCGTGTCGTCGGTCAGCTCGCTGAGGCCGAGTCCGATCTGGCCGACCTCGGCGACGAGATCCTCGGCCCCCTCCGACTGGGCGGGGTCGGCAGCTCCCTGCGTGCCCTGCTCCCCGACGTGCTGGCCGGGCTCACCCGGGCACATCCCCGGCTCACCGTCACGGTCGTGGACGGCGAGGCCGTCGACATGGTGCCCCTGCTGCTGCGCGGCGAGCTGGACCTGCTGCTCATCGAGAGCTGGCACAGTCGCCCCATGCCCCTGCCCGAGGGTCTGCATCTGAGGACCCTCGCCGTCGAGGACGTGCATGTGGCGCTCGCTGAGGACCACCCCCTCGCCGGGCGGCCCTGGCTGGACCTGTCCGAGCTGGACGGAGCCGTCTGGGCCAGCTGCCCGGCCGGCACCGAGCCGTACGAGGCGCTTGTCCAGGCGCTGCGCGTGCGCGGCCTGGAGCCGCAGGTGCGCTACACCGTGACCGAGTACGCCACCCAGCTCGCCTTCGTGGCCCGCGGTCTGACCGCGGCGCTGGTGCCGGAGATGGCGCAGCGCCTCTGCCCTCCCGGAGTGCGCTTCGTGCCCGTACGCCCCGCCCTGCGCCGGGAGGTGCGGGCCGCCTGGCGCGCGCACGCGGACAGCCCGTCCGTGCGCGCGTGCGTGGCGGCCCTCCTGGCGGACGTGGCGGACGGGTCGGACCCGAGGGGCGGGGCGGCCGGGCCGGACGCCGCCGGCTGAGTCATGGCTTGCGCAGCAGCAGTTCGGTGTTCCGGTCGGCGGACCCGCCCGCCAGGTCCTCGCGGGCGCCCGGCGCGTTGAAGGCCAGCTCCCTGTAGAGCGCGGCAAGCCCGGTCTGGGACAGGTCGGTGAAGTCGGTCGCGTGCGGAGCGGCCGACTCCAGGAGCGTGGTGAACAGCGAGAGCGTGCCGTCCTTGTTGTCCACCAGCTCGACCGCGCGCGCCAGTTGGGGGAAGTCGATGTGCGAGGCGGTGCTGATCTCCCAGAAGGTGCCGTGCGGGGTGACCCTGTTGCGGTGGCTGTGCCCGTTGACCCAGGCCACCGCGTGCGGGGTGCGGTCCAGCAGCTCCAGCAGACGGGCGCCGCCCTCGGGGGTCGTGGTGCTGGTGTGGTGGCTGAAGACGATCGCGTACGTGTCCTTCTCGCGCCGCAACTGGTCCTCCAGCCAGTCCAGTTGCGCGTCACCGATCCGGCCCACGTAGTGCCCGTCCCGGCGCGTGCTGTCCAGGCTGAAGCCCCTCACCTCGTCGGAGATCCGGAACGCGTAGTACAGCCGGTCGGCCGCGCCGCTGTCGGCGTGCTCCTCCGTGTACCCGTGCCCGGTCGGCCCCCGCCCCCGTACGGCGGGGTCGGACAGCGCCCGTACGTACTCCCGCGCGGTGAACGGCGCCCGTGCCGCGTCCGGTGTGACCTCGCGCATGTGGCGGCGCTGTGTGCGCAGCAGCTCCTCGAAGCGCACGCCCCTGGGGTCCAGGCCCTTCTGGACGGCGTGCCACAGGCGCGCTCCCGCGGCTTCGGGCAGGCGCATCAGCTTCTTGCCGCCCGTCGCGAAGTCCGCGAAGAAGCCGCCGGACGACCCCGCGGCGAAGCAGCCACCGGGCAGCAGATCGTGGTTGCCGATCGTCACGTACCAGGGCAGTGCGAGGCCCGGACTGGTCACCCGGCTGGTCGCCGCGCGCAAGTAGCCCTCCATACGGGGAAAGCCGACGGCCTTGTCGGTGTCGCGCAGATCCGAATCGGGCTGCCAGTAGTCGGCCATTCCGCTGTCCTGTACGCCCTCGTACAGTCGCGGGTCGCCCGTGTTCGGGGTGATGCGGCCTCCGCTCATCACGCGGAGGAACCAGTCGAGTTCGGCGCGGGAGTTGTTGTCGGTGTTGTCCCCCGTGGTCACCACACAGGCCAGCGGCGCACCTGTGGCGGGCCCTCCGGCGAGCGCGTTGACCCGCTCGACGAGGGAGACGGCGCCGGCCACGGACAGCGCCTCCTGCGGACGCCACGCGCTCGACGTCTGAGCACGCAGGTACTCGTAGCGCAACGGGTGCTGCACATCCACCAGATGCATGTCGGTGAACTGGACGAAGGCGGCCAGCGGTACCCGGCGTCCGGCACGGTGCCGCCCGGCGTCCGCCAGCTCCGTCCGCACCACGCGGGCCCAGCCGGGCCCCGTCACCAGTCGCCGGTACGGTCCGTCGCCCGAGGGCGTCGCCACCTGCGTGAGGGTGGTCCCGGAATCCGGCGGGCCCACCGTGGCCGGCCCGTGTGCGGCGACGCGCGGGGTCCTGGCCCGGACGCGCTCACGCGCCGGGGCACTGCGCGGAGCACCCACGAGGCCGAAGGCGGCGGCGGCACCCGCCGTACCGGCGAGCCCGAGCATCCTGCGGCGCCCGTACCACGTCCTCCCCGGAGGCGGGGGAGCGGCGGACTCACCGGCGGTGGACTCGGCGCCGGGCTCGGCGGTGGAGTCGGCGGGGGCTTCGAGGGAGCCTTCTGGGGAGCCCTCGGGTGAGGTGGGAGAGGCGGGGGAGTCGGGGAACAGCGAGCGGCAGCTGCGGGACATACGGTCTCCCGGGTGGGAACAGAGGGGCGGAGCCCCCTCCTCCCGAGTGCATTGGCAACCCGGATGACCCCTGCCTGAACAGCGCGGGAACGCCCGCCGCCGGGTGGCGCAACCGCGTGGAAGTATGGCTGCGACACAACACTTCGAGATCCGCGAGAGTGGGGAGATCACCACAGTGCCTGGCACAAATCTGACGCGCGAAGAGGCCCAGGAGCGGGCACGGCTGCTCAATGTGGACTCGTACGAGATCGAGCTGGATCTGAGCGGGGCACAGGACGGGGGCACTTTCCGGTCGGCCACCACGGTCCGCTTCGACGCGGCCGAGCCCGGTGACACGTTCATCGACCTCGTCGCGCCGACCGTGCGCGAGATCACACTCAACGGTGAGTCCCGTGACCCCGCCGTCGTCTTCGCCGACTCCCGCATCACCCTTGAAGGGCTTGTGGAGGGCCGCAACGAGCTGCGCGTCGTCGCCGACTGCGCCTACACCAACACGGGCGAGGGCCTGCACCGCTTCGTCGACCCCGTGGACGACCAGGCGTACCTCTACACGCAGTTCGAGGTCCCCGACGCGCGCCGCGTCTTCGCCAGCTTCGAGCAGCCCGACCTGAAGGCGGCCTTCCAGTTCACCGTGGAGGCACCCGAGGGCTGGACGGTGATCTCCAACTCCCCGAGCCCCGAGCCCAGCGACAACACCTGGCGCTTCGAGGCCACGCCCCGTATCTCCAGCTACATCACCGCGATCGTCGCGGGCCCGTACCACGCGGTGCACAGCAGCTGGGAGGGCGAGGGCCGCAGCGTGCCGCTGGGCATCTACTGCCGCCCCTCGCTCGCCGAGTACCTCGACGCCGACGCGATCTTCGCCGTCACCCGGCAGGGCTTCGACTGGTTCCAGGAGAAGTTCGACTACCCGTACCCCTTCGCGAAGTACGACCAGCTCTTCGTGCCCGAGTTCAACGCGGGCGCGATGGAGAACGCGGGCGCCGTCACCATCCGCGACCAGTACGTGTTCCGCTCCAAGGTCACCGAGGCCGCCTACGAGAGCCGCGCCGAGACCATCCTCCACGAGCTGGCCCACATGTGGTTCGGCGACCTGGTCACCATGGAGTGGTGGAACGACCTGTGGCTGAACGAGTCGTTCGCCACCTACACCTCCATCGCCTGCCAGGCGTACGCGCCGGGCAGCCGCTGGCCCGACGCCTTCACCAGCTTCGCCAACCAGATGAAGACCTGGGCCTACCGGCAGGACCAGCTCCCCTCCACCCACCCGATCATGGCCGACATCCGCGACCTGGACGACGTGCTGGTCAACTTCGACGGCATCACCTACGCCAAGGGCGCCTCCGTACTCAAGCAGCTCGTCGCCTACGTCGGCATGGAGGAGTTCTTCCAGGGCGTACGGGCCTACTTCAAGCGCCACGCCTGGGGCAACACCCGCCTCGAAGACCTCCTGGGCGCCCTGGAGGAGACCTCGGGCCGCGACCTGACGACCTGGTCGAAGGCGTGGCTGGAGACCGCGGGCATCAACACGCTGCGCCCCGAGATCACCACCGCTGACGACGGCACCCTCACCTCCCTCGCCGTCCGCCAGGAGGCCCCCGCGCTGCCGGCCGGGGCCAGGGGCGCACCCACACTGCGCCCGCACCGCCTGGGTGTCGGCTTCTACGACCTGGTCGACGGCAAGCTGCTGCGCACCGACACCGTCGAACTGGACGTGGACGGGGAACGGACAGAGGTGCCGCTGCCCGAGGGCCGCAAGCGCCCCGCCGTGCTGCTCCTGAACGACGGCGACCTCTCCTACGCCAAGGTCCGCCTCGACGCCGAGTCCCTCGCCACCGTCACCCAGCACCTCGGCGACTTCGCCGAGTCCCTGCCCCGCGCCCTGTGCTGGGCCTCCGCCTGGGACATGACCCGCGACGGCGAACTGCCCGCACGCGACTACCTCGACCTCGCCCTCTCCGGTGTCGGCAAGGAGTCGGACATCGGCGTCGTCCAGTCCGTCCAGCGGCAGGTCAAGCTCGCACTCGACCTGTACGCCGCGCCGGCCTGGCGCGAGACGGGGCTCACCCGCTGGGCCCAGGCCGCGCTCGACCACCTGCGCGCCGCGCACCCCGGCAGCGACCACCAGCTCGCCTGGGCCCGCACCGTCGCCGCCGCTGCCCGCACCGACGAACAGCTCGACCTGCTCGCGGGGCTGCTCGACGGCAGCCGGTCCGTCGAGGGCCTCACCATCGACACCGAGATGCGCTGGTCGCTCCTCCACCGGCTCGCCGCCGCCGGACGCGCGGGCGAGACGGAGATCGCCGCCGAACTGGAGAAGGACGCGACCTCGGCCGGCGAGCGGCACGCCGCCTCGGCCCGCGCCGCGCGCCCGACCCCCGAGGCCAAGGCCGAGGCGTGGACCGCCGTGGTGGAGAACGACACCCTGCCCAACGCCATCCAGGAGGCCGTCATCGGCGGCTTCCTCCAGACCGACCAGCGCGAGCTGCTCGCCCCGTACACCGAGCGGTACTTCGCCGTCGTCAAGGACGCGTGGGAGCAGCGCAGCCACGAGATGGCGCAGCAGATCGTCATCGGCCTCTACCCCACGCTCCAGGTCTCCCGCGCGACGCTGGAGGCCACCGACGCCTGGCTCGCCTCGGCCGAGCCCAGCGCGGCGCTGCGCCGCCTGGTCACCGAGTCGCGGGCCGGAGTGGAACGCGCACTGAACGCGCAGGCGGCCGACGAGGCGGCCGGCGCACGCTGAGCCGGTACGCGCGTGCGTCGGCCCCCCGGTCGGGAGCCGGGGGGCCGACGTATGGGTCAGGCATTGACGCCCGTCCTCGGAGAGGTACGGCCTGCGGGGAAGCGGGGAAGGAGGCCGTACCCGGGGGTCAGCCGAAGGTGGCACGCTCCATCAGAACGCTCGCCACACCGTTGGCCCACAGCTGTTCGACCCGTGAGCGCTCGGCCGCGTTCGGCCTGTCGTTGGTGCAGGAAGTGCCGGGTCCGCCACCCGACATCAGCTCGGAGCACGGGCCCGAGTAGTGGTCGGGCAGCCCAAGCACGTGCCCTGTCTCGTGCGCGACCACGCGGTTGGAGCTGTAGCGCTGGTTCTGCGCGTAGTCGAGGAAGATGTAGCCGCGTCCGTGTCCGTCGGTCGACGCGTACGAACCGCGCGGGTCGTTGCCCTCGCGGTAGTCGAAGGTCGCTCCGGCGCCCTCGGCGAGCTTGACGTTCTGGACCGACGAGTTCCAGACCGAGGTGCTGTTGGCTATCTGGCTGCGGAACGTCGGCGCGCTGCTCGCACGGTAGTTGACGGTCACCTGCTGGATGCCGGGCTTCTCCGCCTGCTTCTTCATCGCGGCCTTGACGACGGCCTTGAAGAACGCCTCGTTGTTCTTCTGGTTCTCGCCTGTGTAACCCTGCGTCGTGCTGCGGGGGGTGGTGTCGTGGCTGTCCGGCGCAGCCGTCGCCGGCACGGCACCGAGGCCCAGGCCCACGGTCAGGCCCAGGCCGACCGTCGCCGAAAGAGCCGCTCTGCGGTATCTCATGGGGGGTCTCCTCATGTTCCGAGGGACCGGCACCGCACAGGTTGTGGGAGTGGGGGGCGGTACCGGTCCCTCCGGACGGTTTCCTGCTGACGGAGAGTCTGTTCGAGACCGCGCGGCCCGTGATGATGCCAACTGGGGATAGGACGGCTCAATCCCCCGATGCCGCAGGGGCGTTCACACCCCGTAAGGCTGCCCCCGGGACATCTGGTGTGACGTGCGACGCCGCCGTTATGCTCCGGCCTGTGGAGCTCGAAGTGAGGCACCTTCGTGCACTGTGCGCGATCGCCGATACAGGCAGCGTGCACAAGGCGGCCCGCCAACTGGGCATGACGCAACCGTCCCTGACCACCCAGCTACGGCGCATCGAGCAGGCCATCGGTGGCCAGCTCTTCTCCCGCGAACGCACCGGAAGCAGGCCGACACTCCTGGGCCGCTCCGTACTCGCCCGCGCCCGCCCCATCGTCACGCAGATGACCGAACTCATAGCCGAGGCCAAGGACGCAGCCGGCCTCGGTGCCGCCGGGGGAGAGGCACGGCTACGCCTCGGCAGCACCGCCAGCAGGGCTGTACCCGGCTGGCTCCGCCGCCTCCACGCGCGGCTCCCGGAAGCCGACATCACCTTCCAGACCGACGTATCGGCCCACACCCTCCTGCGCATGGTCGCCGCCAACCAGCTCGACGCCGCCTACGTGCACGAGGTGGAGGGCTCACCCCTCCGTGTCCCCGAGGGCGTAGAACTCCGCGTACTCGTACACCGCGAACCCCAGTTCGTCGCCGTACCCGCCAGACACCCCGCAGCGACCTCCGGACGCGACGTGTGCCTCACCGAACTGGCCGACGAACAATGGATGGTCGACCCCAGCGTCGACGGCGACTGGGACGGCCTGCGCCGCGTCTTCACCCACGCGGGCGTGGCCCCCCGCATCGTCTACGGCGACTACATGTCCGCCGGCGACCTGGTGGCGGCCGGCGAAGTAGTCACCCCCTGCCAGGCCACCTCCCAACCCCGCCCCGGCATGGCCATCGTCCCCCTGCGCGGCGACCCCCTGGGCGTCCGCCTGGTCGTAGGCTTCCGCGCAGGCCGCACCCTGCTCCCCGAGAGCGACGCCGTCTTCCGCGACCTGCGCTCAGCCTACGAAGAGGTCGCCTGGTCCAGCCCCGTCTACGCCCACTGGCTAAGAGCCCACGAACACCCAGCCCTCCCAGTAGTCGCCTAAACCACCCCCACCCCCCATGTCGGCCTCGAACTAGCCCCCCTCGGACTTCTTACTCCAGGGCTTGGGCCGATACGGGCGGGGGAGTCCAGAGGGGGCGGAGCCCCTTTTGGCGGGGGGATTGCCGGGTGGGGGTCCCCCCGGACGGAGTCTGGGGGAGGAGCCCCCCGACGCCCGGCCGGCGAGGCCAACGGGG